>NZ_JAPDOG010000001.1:0-37804 GCF_026013545.1 Defluviimonas salinarum
GGGTGCTGGCGACCAACGCCCAGCTCGTCGAGCGCGCCGCGACCGTGGTGACGAACATGGGCGCGCGGGTGATCGGGCCCGAGGAGGTGCGGGCCAAGCTCGGGCTGACCAAGCGGTCGCCGAAGGCGCGCTGACGGGCGGACGGCCCGGCGGTTTCACTTGCCATACGTTATGCCGACGCTCTGCCGATCGCGGGCAGACCGGCCAGTTCGAAGGGAATGCATCTGATGGCACGCAAGGCGAGCATCATCGGCGGGGGCGTGATCGGCGGCGGCTGGGCCGCCCGCTTCCTGCTCAACGGCTGGGACGTTTCGGTGTTCGATCCTGATCCGCAGGCCGAGCGCAAGATCGGCGAAGTGCTCGCAAACGCGCGGCGGTCGCTGCCCGCTCTGTCGGACGTGCCGATGCCGGCCGAGGGCCGCCTCAGCTTCGCTGCGAGCATCGCCGAGTCGGTGGAAGGCGCTGATTACATTCAGGAATCCGTCTCCGAGCGACTTCCTCTCAAGCATCGCGTCTTCGCCGAGATCCAGGCCGTCGCCAAGGGCGTCCCGATCGGGTCCTCGACCAGCGGTTTCAAGCCCTCGGAACTGCAGGAGGGCGCTGCGGACCCCTCGACGATCTTCGTCTCGCACCCGTTCAACCCGGTCTATCTCCTGCCCCTGTCCGAGATCGTGCCGAGCCCGAAGTCCGATCTGCAGATCATTGAAAATGCGAAGGAAATTCTTCGCGAGATCGGCATGTTCCCGCTTCATGTCCGCAAGGAGATCGACGCCCATATCGCCGACCGTTTCCTCGAGGCGGTCTGGCGCGAGGCGCTCTGGCTGGTGAAGGACGGCATCGCCACGACCGAGGAGATCGACGAGGCGATCCGCATGGGCTTCGGCCTCCGCTGGGGCCAGATGGGCCTCTTCGAGACCTACCGCGTGGCGGGCGGCGAGGCCGGCATGAAGCACTTCATGGCCCAGTTCGGCCCCTGCCTGCAGTGGCCCTGGACCAAGCTCACCGATGTGCCTGAATTCACGGAGGAATTGGTCGACCTGATCGCCGGCCAGTCCGACGAACAGTCGGGTAAATATACGATCCGCGAGCTCGAACGCATCCGCGACCAGAACCTCATCGGCTTCCTGCGCGCGCTGAAGGACCGGAACTGGGGCGCGGGCAAGGTGCTCCTCGACCACGACAAGCGCCGCCGCGCGTCGTTCCACGAGACCGGCAAGACCGGCGAGGGCGCGCCGCTGGTGATGGCTGAGATGCAGGTCCTGCCGGGCTGGATCGACTATAACGGCCACATGACGGAAAGCCGGTATTTGTTCGCGTCGTCAGAGACTTCGGACGCGTTCCTGAGGCTCATCGGCGCCGACATGGACTATGTCGCGAACGGCCACAGCTACTACACGGCCGAGACCCACATCATGCATCTCGGCGAGGCGAAGCTTGGCGACCGCCTGACCGGCACGCTCCAGGTTCTCCATGCCGACGAAAAGCGACTCCATGTATTCATCCGCATCCTGCGCGGCGACGAGGTGGTGGCGAGCCTCGAACAGATGCTGCTCCATGTCGACATGAAGGCCGGCAGAACCTGCCCGGCCGCGCCCGAGGTGCTGGCAAAACTCCTGCCCATCGCCGAGGCCCACGGCTCCTTGCCGCGCCCCGCAGCGGCCGGCCGTTTCGTCGGGCAGCGCAAGTGAACCAGCGGGTCCTCATCACCGCTGGAGCCGCCGGCATCGGCCTCGTCATGGCCCGGACCTTCGCCGCGACCGGAGCCGAGGTCTGGGTCACCGATGTCGACGAGGCCGTGCTCAAGACGGTGCCAGCCGGCATCCGCGCCTCCCGCGTCAATGCCTCGGACGAGGTCGAGATGGCCGCTTTCTTCAAGGAAGTGAAGGAGATATGGGGCGGCGTTGATGTCCTCTGCGCCAATGCCGGGATCAAGGGCCCGACGGCCTCGGTCGAGGAAATGCCGCTCGAAGAATGGCGCGACTGCATCGCCGTCAATCTCGACGGCGCGATGCTGGCCGCGAAACATGCAAGCCCTCTGATGAAGGCCCAGGGCAAGGGCGTGATCCTCTTCACATCCTCCACCGCCGGGCTCTACGGCTTTCCCTACCGCGCGCCCTATGCGGCGGCGAAATGGGCGGTGATCGGGTTGATGAAGACCGTCGCGATGGAACTCGGTCCGCACGGCATCCGCGCCAACGCGATCGCGCCCGGTTCGGTCACCGGCCCCCGCATCGACCGGGTATTCCATGCCGAGGCCGACGCCAAGGGCATGACCTACGAAGCGGTCCGCGACGGCTATGCCGCGGGCACCGCCCTTGGCAAGCTTTCCGACCCCGAAGACATCGCCAACATGGCGGTGTTCCTCGCTTCCGACGCCGCCCGCATGGTCTCCGGCCAGGTCCTGACCGTGGACGGCTTCACGATCAACCCCGACCCCAAGGTGTGAGAAATGGATTTCGGACTGACCGAAGAACAGCGCATGATCGTCGACACGACGCGGGCCTTCGTTGAAAATGAGCTCTACCCGCACGAGGCCGAGGTCGAACGCACCGGCGAGCTGCGCATGGAGCTGATAAAAGAAATACAGGCCAAGGCGATAGAGGCCGGTCTTTATGCGGCCAACATGCCCGAAGAGGTGGGTGGCGCCGGTCTCGATACCCAGACCTGGCTCCTCTACGAGAAGGAACTCGGCAAGGCCAACTACGCGCTCCACTGGACCTGCGTCGCGCGACCCTCGAACATCCTTCTCGCCGGTACCGACGAACAAAAGGAGCGCTACCTCTTCCCCTGCATCCGCGGCGAGAAATGGGACTGTCTCGCGATGACCGAGCCCGGAGCGGGGTCGGACCTGCGCGGCATGAAGGCCTCGGCGCGGGAGGATGGCGACGACTTCGTCCTGAACGGCACCAAGCACTTCATCTCCCACGCCGACATCGCCGATTTCGCCATCACATTCATGGCCACGGGCGAGGAACAGACCCCGCGCGGGGTGAAGAAGAAGATCACCGCCTTCTTCGTCGACAAGGGCACCAAAGGCTTCACCGTGCGCGAGGGCTATCGCAATGTCAGCCACCGCGGCTATACCAACGCGGTCCTCGAGTTCGACGACTGCCGGCTGCCGAAATCGGCGGTGCTCGGCGAGGTCCACAAGGGCTTCGAGGTCGCAAACACCTGGCTCGGCGCCACGCGGCTCCAGGTCGCCGCGACCTGCCTCGGCCGCGCCGAACGCGCGCTCGGACATGCGGTCGCCTATGCAGCCGAGCGCGAGCAGTTCGGCCAGAAGATCGGCAAGTTCCAGGGAATCTCGTTCAAACTTGCAGACATGGCGACGGAACTTAAAGCTGCGGAACTGCTTACCCGCGAGGCCGCCTGGAAGTTCGATGAGGGCACGGTCACCGAGACCGACATGTCGATGGCCAAGCTGAAGGCGACCGAGACGCTGGCCTTCATCGCCGACGAGGCGATCCAGATCCACGGCGGCATGGGACTGATGGACGAACTACCCCTCGAACGCATCTGGCGCGACGCCCGCGTCGAGCGGATCTGGGAAGGAACGAGCGAGATCCAGCGTCACATCATCAGCCGCGAGCTTCTCCGTCCCCTGGGCGCCTGAGCCCGCGAAGCCGGGGGGCTGTCTGCCCCCCGGACCCCCCGAGGATATTTCCGAAAAGAAGAAGCAACGAAATGTTAACCCTCCGCAGACAGAGTGATGTCACGGTACAGGCGGGGACGCCGATGACCGTAAAAGGAGAAGGCGCTCTGCCCCGTCTGGGGCGGAGCGATTCTTCATTCTTCTTTCCAAAAATATCCCGGGGTCCGGGGCAGCGCCCCGGCGCCCTCCACGGGCGCGGAGGTCAGGCATGACACGTGACCTGTCCCGCCTGCTGCGCCCGCGTTCGATCGCCGTCATGGGGTCGGTCTGGGCCGAGAACGTCATTGCCCAGTGCCGCAAGATGGGCTTTGCAGGACCGATCTGGCCGGTCCACCCGACCAAGGTCGAGATAGGCGGGCTACCGGCCTTTCCGTCGCTTGCGGCGCTGCCTGAGGCGCCGGATGCGAGCTTCATCGGTGTCAACCGCCATGCCACGATCGAGGTCGTGGGCGAACTCGCCCGAACGGGAGCCGGCGGCGCGATTTGCTTCGCGAGCGGCTGGACCGAGGCTGGTGAGAAGGGCTTGCAGGATAGTCTGGTCGCGGCGGCGGGCGGGATGCCGGTGCTCGGGCCGAACTGTTACGGTGTGATCAACTATCTCGACGGCGCGCTTCTCTGGCCCGACCAGCACGGCGGGAAACGGGTGGACAAGGGGGTGGCGCTACTCTCCCAGTCCTCGAACATCGTCATCAACCTCACGATGCAGGCGCGCGGTCTGCCGATCGCCTATGTCGCCTGCCTCGGCAATGCCGCGCAGATCGGGCTTGCTGAGCTGGCCGGCGCTCTTCTGGCCGACGACCGGGTCAGCGCGATCGGCATGTATGTCGAGGGGATCGACGATGCCCCGGCCTTCGTAGCGCTGGCCGAGGCGGCACGGGCCGCCGGCAAGGGCGTGGTCTGCGTGAAGTCCGGCAAGACCGAGGCGGCGCAGAGCGCGGCGGCCTCGCATACAGCGGCCCTCGCCGGGGGCGGTGCGGCCTCCTCCGCCTTCCTGCGACAGTCCGGTGTCGCGGAGGTGAACACGCTCGCGGAACTCATTGAGACGCTGAAGATATTCCACGTTCATGGGCCGCAGATCGGCACCAGGCTTTGCTCGCTCTCCTGCTCGGGCGGTGAGGCGGGGCTGGTGTCGGACCTCGCCGCGCCGTTCGGGCTCGACTTCCCGACGCCGAGCCCCGGCCAGCGCCGGCGGCTCGGCGAGATTCTCGGGCCGATCGTCGCGATCGCCAATCCGCTCGACTACCATACGTTCATCTGGGGTGACGGGCCGCGCACCACGGATGTCTTCACGACGATGCTCGAGGGTTACGACGCGGGCCTTTTCGTCATCGACCCGCCGCGCCCCGACCGCTGCGATCCGTCCTCGTTCCAGCCCGCGCTCGACGCGATCGAGGCTGCCGGAAGGGTGACCGGCAAGCCGGCCTTCCCGGTCGCCTCGCTGCCGGAAAACTTCGACGAGACGCGGGCCGAGGCGCTGGTCGCGCGCGGCATCGCGCCCCTTATGGGGCTCGAAACCGCGCTCGGGGCGCTGAAGGCGGCACAGACCCAACCGGGGCAGCCCGGCTGGCGGCCCGCGCCGGCGCTCGAGCCCCGCGCGACACGGCTTCTCGACGAGGCCGAGGGCAAACGGTTCCTCGATAAGGCGGGCGTGGCGATCCCGCGTGGCGTGATTGGCGCGACCTTGGCCGAGGCGCGGGAGAAGGCGGCGGGCCTCACGGCGCCCCTCGTGCTGAAGGGGCTGGGCTTCGCCCACAAGACCGAGGCGGGCGCGGTACGACTCGGGCTCGCCTCGCTCGATGGCGAAGTCGGGATCGAGGGCGCGACCGGATATCTCGTCGAGGAGATGGTGACCGGGGCGGTGGCCGAGATCCTGCTCGGGCTCAGGCGCGATCCGGTCTACGGGATGACGCTGACGCTCGGCCTTGGCGGCGTGGCGGCGGAGCTCCTGGCTGACACGGTGACACTGGTGCTGCCGGTCGGCGAGGACGAGGTGCTTGCGGCCATGCAGCGGCTCCGGCTCTGGCCGCTGCTCGACGGCTATCGCGGCCGGTCGCGCGCCGACATGGCGGCGGTGGCGGCGATCGCGGTCCGGCTCGGCCGGGCGATGCTCGACCGGCCGGAACTTGTGGAAATCGAGATCAACCCGATCCTCGTCCGCCAATCGGGCGCGGTCGCGGTGGACGCATTGATACGGGAGGCTGTGTGATGGCGGAGATGCAGATGCGGACCGAGGGGCCGGTCCGGACCAGGCGCGAGGGCGGCATTCTCGAGGTGACGCTCGACCGGCCCAAGGCCAATGCGATCGACCTCGCGACGAGCCGGGTCATGGGGTTGGTATTCCGCGACTTCCGCGACGACGAGACCTTGCGCGTCGCGATCCTGCGCGCCGAGGGCGACAAGTTCTTCTGCCCCGGCTGGGATCTCAAGGCCGCTGCAGGTGGCGACGCGGTTGACGGCGATTACGGCGTGGGGGGCTTCGGCGGCCTTCAGGAACTGCCCAATCTCAACAAGCCGGTGATCGCGGCGGTGAACGGCATCTGCTGCGGCGGCGGGCTGGAACTGGCCTTGTCGGCCGACCTGATCCTCGCGTCCGACAACGCCA
This sequence comes from Defluviimonas salinarum, assembly GCF_026013545.1. Taxonomy (GTDB): domain Bacteria; phylum Pseudomonadota; class Alphaproteobacteria; order Rhodobacterales; family Rhodobacteraceae; genus Albidovulum; species Albidovulum salinarum. The sequence goes on from NZ_JAPDOG010000001.1 coordinate 6,255, forward strand.
CCTTCGCGCTCCCTGAGATCCGCTCCGGTACGGTGGCCGACGCCGCCTCGATCAAGCTGCCGAAGCGCATTCCCTACCATGTCGCGATGGACCTGTTGCTGACCGGGCGCTGGTTCGACGCCGAGGAGGCATTGCGATGGGGGCTCGTGAAGGAGATCACGTCGCCGGATGAGCTTCTCGCCAAGACCTGGGAACTTGCGCGACTTCTCGAAAGCGGGCCGCCGCTCGTTTATGCCGCGATCAAGGAGGTCGTGCGCGAGGCCGAGGCGATGCGTTTCCAGGACGCGCTGAACCGGATCACCAAGCGGCAGATGCCGACCGTGGACCGGCTCTATGGCTCCGAGGACGTGCTCGAAGGCCAGCGCGCCTTCGCCGAGAAGCGCGATCCGGTCTGGACGGGGCGCTAGAGCGGAGCCCGATCCGGGGCGTCCGGACGAGGTAGGGTGCTTTCCACGCCCGTAGCGGTGGAAGGAGGGGGCTGGACGCCCGGAGATCCCGAAGGCTCAAGGCCCCCCCACCTCCATCCCCTCCCCACGAGGGGGAGGGGAGGTGCCCGGTTCTGGCGCGTTTACTTGCGGCCCGGTTTTAGTCCGGGCGCGAGCCGGCGTGGCACCTTCCGGTTGGGGTCAGATCGCGAAACTTGTGCCGCAGCCGCAGCTCGACGTGGCGTTCGGGTTCTCCACCACGAACCGCGCGCCGATCAGCTCGTCGGCATAGTCGATCACCGCGTTCTGCAGGAAGGGCAGCGACACGCTGTCCACCAGAACCTTCTGGCCCTCGCCCTCGAGCACTAGGTCGTCCGGCGCGGGATCGTCGAGCCGGATGTCGTACTGGAAGCCCGAGCAGCCGCCGCCCTCGACAGCCACCCGCAAGGCCTTCGCCTCGCCGCTGGCCGCGTTGATCTCGGCCAGGCGCGCGAAGGCGCGGGGCGTGACTTTCGGCGGCAATGTCAGGTCCATGACGGAATCCCATGTCAATTCGCGGGCAATGCCCATATATGATCGCGCGAAAGACGCGACAAGAACAGGCCGTCATGACGCTTGCACCCTATGCCTGCCACCCGGAGACCTCGCGTGGCCGGCTCTTCCCGGAAACCATGTCCACCTTCCGCTCGCCCTTCCAGCGCGACCGCGACCGGATCATCCATTCCTCCGCCTTCCGGCGCCTCAAGCACAAGACGCAGGTGTTCGTCGAGCACGAGGGCGATTATTACCGCACCCGGCTCACCCACACGATCGAGGTGGCACAGGTCGCGCGCACCATCGCCGGGACGCTCGGCCTCAATGTGGAGCTGGCGGAGGCGGTGGCGCTGGCCCATGACCTCGGTCATCCACCCTTCGGCCATACCGGCGAGGACGCGCTTCACGAACTGATGGCGCCCTATGGCGGCTTCGATCACAACGCGCAGGCGATCCGCATCGTCACCCGGCTCGAACGGCACTATGCCGATTTCGACGGGCTGAACCTGACCTGGGAGACGCTCGAGGGCATCGCCAAGCACAACGGTCCGGTGATCGGTCCGAACGCGCAGGGCTCGCATTCCGTGGCCGACCCGGCCGACATGCCCTATGCGCTGGCCGAGGTGAACGCTCAGTATGATCTGGAGCTTCACACCCATGCCTCGGCCGAGGCGCAGGTGGCGGCGGTGGCCGACGACGTCGCCTACAACCACCACGACCTCCACGACGGGCTCCGCGCCGGGCTCTTCTCCGAGGCGGACCTGATGGAGTTGCCGGTGACCGGCCCCGCCTTCGAGGAGGTCGACCGGCTCTATCCCGGCCTCGACCCCTCGCGTCGCCGCCACGAGGCCCTGCGCCGGGTCTTCGGGGTGATGGTCGAGGATGTCATCGCCGTCGCCCGCAACCGGCTGGAGGCGAGCCAGCCGCAGTCGGCGCAGGAGATCCGCGAGATGGAAGGGCCGATTATCCGGTTCTCGAAACCGCTCTACCAGAACCTCAAGGCGATCAAGTCGTTCCTCTTCACCCGCATGTACCGCGCGCCCTCGGTCGTGCGCGAGCGCCAGCGGGTGACGGCGATGGTCAAGGATCTCTTTCCGCTCTTTCTCGAAGAGTCGTCGCTCCTGCCGGACGAGTGGCACGCCGACATCGCACGGGCGCAGGACCGGACCGAACTGGCCCGCGTCGTCCTCGACTATGTCGCGGGCATGACCGACCGCTTCGCGATCCAGGAGCACGAGCGGCTCTGCCGGGCCGGGGCGGCCTGAGCGGTGGCGCGGAGGAAATTCACCACCAGCCTCCCCGCGCCCTATCTGAAACGGGTGACGGTCATCGCCGAGAAGTACGATCCGGGGCAGGGCTATCCCTTCGACCTGCCCTGGCTCGACGCGGATTTCGCGCTCGACTTCACCACGCCCGTCACCGTGCTCGTCGGCGAGAACGGCACCGGGAAGTCGACCCTGATCGAGGCGCTCGCCGCGATGGCCGGTTATGACGAGGCCGGGGGTGGCAAGGGTTACCGTCCGTTGGACCACTCGCGGGCGCTCGAGAAAAGCGGCGCCGCGCTCGGCGGAACATTTCGCGGCGGTTGGCTGCCGAAGGTCACCGATGGCTGGTTCTTCCGTGCCGAGAGCTTCTATACGGTGGCCCGCCATCTCGACGAGGCTGCGCTCGACGCGGGAGAAGCGCCGCCCGACTTCCTGTCCTGGTCGCATGGCGAAGGCTTCCTGCGCGTCTTCGCCGAACGCTGCCGGCGACAGGGCATCTACTTCCTCGACGAACCTGAAAGCGCGCTGTCGCCGCGCCGCCAACTCGAACTCCTGCGGCTCCTGAACGAGATCCAGACCGGCGCCGGGGCGCAGGTGATCATGGCGATCCATTCACCGATCCTGATGGCGCTTCCCGGCGCCCGGTTGCTGGAGATCACCCGGCTCGGCATTGCGGAGACCGACTACCGCAACACGCGGCACTTCCGGCTCTACCGCAGCTTCGCAGCCGATCCCGAGGAGTTCATCGCCGAGGCGCTGCGCGGCGAGTGGTGAGGCAGACCGGCAGCCACCCCTTCATCTTGCCCGAAATATCCCGGGGGTGCGGGGGCGGCGCCCCCCGCCCGGTCGGCCGGCATCCGGGCCGGCCGACACCCAGCCGATACCCTGCCCGCGCAGCCTGAGCATTGACGCCGCAAACCGCCTCTGGCATGGCAACCGGGACGGAAGGATATGCAGATGAACCTCTTTGCCGAAATCCGGGCGCTCGTCGTCGAAAGCCTCGCCGACATGGCCACCAGGGGTGAGCTGCCCGCGGGGCTCGACATGGCCAATGTCGCGGTGGAACCGCCGCGTGACGCCGCGCATGGCGACATGGCGACCAATGCCGCGATGGTGCTCGCCAAGCCCGCCGGCCTCGCGCCGCGCGTGATCGCGGAGACGCTGGCCGCGCGCCTCGCGGCCGATCCGCGCATCACCACCGCCGAGGTGGCGGGTCCGGGTTTCCTCAATCTCCGCCTCGCGCCCGCCGTATGGCAGGGGGTCGTCGGCGCCGCGCTGACCGAAGGCCGCGATTTCGGCCGTTCAACCCTGGGGCAGGGGACCCGCGTCAACGTCGAGTTCGTCTCCGCAAACCCGACCGGGCCGATGCATGTCGGCCATACCCGCGGCGCGGTCTTCGGCGACGCGCTGGCGGCGCTGCTCGACTTTGCCGGCTTCGACGTCACCCGCGAATACTACATCAACGATGGCGGAGCGCAGGTCGACGTGCTCGCCCGCTCGGCCTATGAGCGCTACCGCGAGGCCAACGGCCTCGATCCCGAGATCGCCGAGGGGCTCTATCCCGGCGATTACCTCATTCCCGTGGGCGAGGCGCTGAAGGCCAAGTACGGCGACACGCTGCTCGACCGGCCCGAGGCCGACTGGCTCGCCGAGGTGCGCGAATTCGCCACCGCCGAGATGATGGCGATGATCCGCGAGGATCTGGCGCTCCTCGGCGTCAGGATGGATGTCTACTCATCGGAGAAGGCGCTCTACGGCACCGGCAAGATCGAGGGCGCGATCGACACTTTGCGCGGCATGGGGCTGATCTACGAGGGTACGCTGGAGCCGCCGAAGGGCAAGCTGCCCGAGGACTGGGAGGAGCGCGAGCAGACGCTGTTCCGTTCCACCGCGCATGGCGACGACGTCGACCGGCCGGTGAAGAAGTCGGACGGATCCTGGACCTATTTCGCGCCCGACATCGCCTACCACTACGACAAGGTGACGCGAGGCTACGATCTCCTGATCGACATCCTCGGCGCCGATCACGGCGGCTATGTGAAGCGGCTGAAGGCGGTGGTCTCGGCGCTGTCGGGCGGCAAGGTGCCCCTGGAGGTCAAGCTCATCCAGCTCGTCAAGCTCTGGAAGAACGGCGCGCCCTTCAAGATGTCGAAGCGCGCGGGAACCTTCGTGACGCTCCGCGACGTGGTCGAGCAGGCCGGCGCGGACGTGACCCGCTTCGTGATGCTTACCCGCAAGAACGACGCGGCCCTGGACTTCGATTTCGACAAGGTGCTGGAACAGTCTAAGGACAACCCGGTCTGGTATGTGCAGTACGCCCATGCCCGCGTCTCTTCGGTGATCCGCAAGGCGACCGCGGCCGGGATCGCGGCGGATGACGCCACCCTCGCGGCGGCCGACCTCGCGAAACTCGGCCACGAGGCCGAGATCGGACTCGCGAAGAAGATCGCCGAATGGCCGCGTCTCGTCGAGATCGCCGCGCGCGGGCAGGAGCCGCACCGGATCGCGTTCTACCTCTACGAGCTTGCCTCCGATCTCCACGCGCTCTGGAACCGCGGCAACGACGATGCCTCCTTGCGCTTCCTGCAGGAGGGCGACGCGGCCACGAGCCAGGCCAAAATCGCGCTCGCGCGGGCCACGGGCGTTGTCATTTCGGCGGGTCTTGGTATCCTTGGCGTGACCCCGGCCGAAGAGATGCGCTGACACAAGACGCCAGCCGGGACGACGCAGGCAAGACGGACCCGGCGCCGCCGAATACGGGCGCGGCGCGCGAGCGAGGCAGAGCATGGCGGAAGCGGATTATGACGACTACGACGCCTATGACGGCTACGCCGAGGCGGCGTTGGCGCGCGCCCGGCGCGGTGGGGCGGTTCAGAAATGGATCAACGGCGCCGGGGCGGTCACGTCGCTCGCGCTGATCGTCGGGGTGGGTATCTGGGGATACAATCTCGCGGTGCGTGACGTGCACGGCGTCCCCGTCGTGCGCGCGCTGGAGGGGCCGGCGCGGATCGCCCCGGAAAACCCCGGCGGCGAGCTTGCGTTGCACCAGGGCATGGCGGTCAACGAGATCGCCGCCGACGGCGCTGCGGGCGACCCAGCCGAGACGCTGACCCTCGCCCCACGGCCCGAGGGGCTGGCCGAGGAGGACCAGCCGATGGGCGCGATCGCCGAGGCCGGCGGCCAAACTGCACCCGGCGACCATGCCGGCACGGTGGAACCCGCGCCGCTCGATCCCGCTCTATCCGGCGAGGAAGCCCCGGCGCTGCTGGAGCCGCTGCCCGATGGGCCGGTCGAGCCGGTCGTCGGGCTCGAGACCGAACTCGCGGCGGCCGGGGCACCGTTCGTGGCCCCGGACGTGATCGCCTCCGACATTCCCGGCGTCGCGGTCTCGCGCCGCCCCGCTGCACGGCCCGGAAGCGCCGCAATTGCCGATCCGGGCTCCGACGCGGCGATCGACCCGATGGCCGAAGCTGCCGCCGCCGCTGTGGCGCTGGCGCTCGCGCCGCAGCTCGCGGCCGATGTGGCGCCCGGATCGCTGGCCACGGGCACGCAACTCGTGCAGATCGGCTCCTACCCCGGAGAGTCCGAGGCGCGGCTCGAATGGGACAAGGCGTCGGCGCGGTTCGGCGCGCTCATGGACGGCAAGCGCCGGGTGATCGAGCCCGCGGAAAGCGGCGGCCAGACCTTCTACCGGCTGCGCGTGGAAGGCTTCTCCGATCTCGACGACGCCCGGCGCTTCTGTGCCGCGCTCAAGGCCGAGAACGCCGAATGCGTGCCCGCCGAGGTGCGCTGATGACCCAGTCCGCGACGATCCTCGGCTGCGAGGGCAGCCGGCTCGGCACCGACGAGGCTGCGTTTTTCCGCGAGGCCGATCCCTTGGGCTTCATCCTCTTTGCCCGAAATGTCGAGACACCGGACCAGCTCCGTCGCCTGACAGGCGATCTGCGTGCCGCGGTCGGCCGCGAGGCGCCGATCCTCGTCGACCAGGAGGGCGGCCGGGTCCAGCGGCTCGGCGCGCCGCACTGGCGCGAATGGCTGCCGCCACTCGATCAGGTCGCCCGGACGGCGCCGGAGGCGATGGAGCGCGGCCTCTACCTCCGCTACCGGCTGATCGCGGCGGAGCTGCGGGCGGTCGGCATCGACGCGAACTGCGCGCCGACGGCGGACATCGCCGGGCAAGACACCCATCCGTTCCTGAAGAACCGCTGCTTCGGAGCCGACGCCGCGACTGTGACGCGGGCGGCACGCGCCTCGGCCGAGGGCCTGCTTCAGGGCGGGGTCCTGCCGGTGATGAAGCACCTCCCCGGCCACGGTCGCGCGGTGGTGGACAGCCACCTGCAGCTGCCGCGCGTGGGCGCGGCGTTGGGCGATCTCGACGCCACCGACTTCGCCCCGTTCCGGGCGCTCGCCGATCTGCCGATGGCGATGACCGCCCATATCGTCTTCGACGCGGTTGACGCGGAGCGGCCGGCCACCGCCTCGGCGGCGGCCATCGCACTCATCCGCGACAGGATCGGCTTCGGCGGGCTCCTGATGACTGACGATCTGTCGATGGAGGCGCTTTCGGGTACGCTTGGCGAACGCGCGGCGGCTGGGATCGCGGCGGGCTGCGACATCGCGCTCTACTGCAAGGGCATCCGCGCGGAGGCCGAGGCCGTCGTCGTCGCCTCCGGTCACCTCTCCGGCGCAGCCGCGGCACGGGCCGAGCAGGCGCTGGCCTGCCGCCGGCCCCCCGATGCCATTGACACGGCCCTTCTGGAAGCCGAACTTGAGGCCCTTCTGATGGGGCGGGTCCATGGCTGAACCGACAGCGTTCGAGGAAGACCGGACCTCGGTCAGCGAGCGCCTCGCCGCCGAGGCGCTGATCGTTGATGTCGACGGCTTCGAGGGGCCGCTCGACCTCCTCCTGACGCTGTCGCGCACCCAGAAGGTCGACCTGCGCAAGATTTCGGTGCTGCGGCTCGCCGAACAGTACCTTTCCTTCGTCGACAAGGCCAAGGTGCTCCGGCTTGAACTCGCGGCCGATTACCTTGTGATGGCGGCCTGGCTCGCCTTCCTGAAATCGCGCCTGCTGCTGCCGCCCGATCCCGAGGACGAGGGTCCCTCGGGCGAGGAACTGGCCGCCCATCTCGCCTTCCAGCTCGAACGGCTGCAGGCGATGCGCGAATCCGCCGCCCGCCTCATGGCGCGCGACCAGAAGGGACGCGACTTCTTCGTGCGCGGCGTGCCCGAGGACGTGATGCGGGTGCGCAAGGTCACCTATACCGCGACGCTCCTCGACCTGATGCAGGCATATGCCCGGATCCGCACCCGCGATGAATTTCGCCCCTATGCGATGGACCGCCACCATGTCTTCACCATGGAACAGGCGCTCGACCGGATGCGCGGCCTGATCGGCTACGCCGGTGACTGGACCGACCTCGCCGTCTACCTGCCCGAGGGCTGGACCGCCGATCCCGCGCGCCGCCGCTCGGCCACGGCGGCGACCTTCGCGGCCTCGCTGGAGCTTGCCAAGCAGGGACAGATCGAGTTGAGACAGGCCGAGACCTTCGCGCCCATCGCCATCAGACGGAAAGAGACGTGACCGAGACCAGCGCGCCCGAGAAGAGCCTCTTCGAGGCCCCACCCATCGCCGAGCAGGAGCGGATGGTGGAGGCGATCCTCTTCGCATCGACGGACCCGGTGACGGTCGCCGATCTCGCCGCGCGGATGCCGCATGGATCGGACCCGGCGGAGGCGCTCGTCTACCTGCGCAAGCGCTACGAGGGCAGGGGTGTCCGTGTGGTGAAGGTCGGCGATGCCTGGGCGATGCGCACCGCGCCCGATCTCGGCTTCCTGATGCAGAAGGAGACGGTCGAGACCCGCAAGCTCTCGCGCGCGGCGATCGAGACGCTGGCGATCATAGCCTATCACCAGCCCGCCACCCGCGCCGAGATCGAGGAGATCCGCGGCGTCGCGGTGAGCCGCGGCACGGTCGACCAGCTTCTCGAGATGGAGTGGGTCCGTTTCGGCCGCCGGCGGATGACCCCGGGCCGGCCGGTGACCTATGTGGTCACGCAACAATTCCTCGACCATTTCGGGCTGGAATCGGCGCGCGACCTGCCGGGGCTGAAGGAACTCCGCGCCGCCGGCCTTCTCGACAGCCGGCCCCTGCCGGGCACGGTCAGCCTCTCCGACGAGGAAGCCGAGGACCAGGCCGGCCAAAGCGAGCTTTTCGAGGATTGAGCCCGGCCCGGCCGCCGGACCTCGATTTTTCGCCGAAAAATCGGTGCCTGGCGGTCACGCCGCGCGGAAATGCTTGGAGAGTTTCAGCCCCTGGCCCTGATAATTCGAGGCGATGCCGCTGCCATAGAGCCGCGCCGGCCGCGCGGCCATGCGCTCGTAGACGAGCCGGCCCACGACCTGCCCGTGTTCGAGGACGAAGGGGGCCTCGTGGCAACGCACCTCCAGCACCCCGCGCGAGCCCGTGCCGCCGGCCTCGGCCCAACCGAATCCGGGGTCGAAGAAGCCCGCGTAATGGACCCGGAACTCGCCCACCATCGCAAGGTAGGGCGCCATCTCGGCGGCGTAGTCGGGCGGGATCGTCACCGCCTCGCGGCTGACGAGGATGTAGAACGCGCCGGGATCGAGGATGATCCGGCCCTCGGTGGTGCGGACCTCCTCCCAGAAGTCGAGGGGCGCGTAGTGACCGATGAGGTCGAGGTCGATCACCCCGGTATGGGGTTTCGCGCGATAGCCGACGAGGTCGCCTGCCGCGGGCTTGAGATCGACCGAGAACCCGAGCCCCTCGGAGATCACTGCCGTTCCAGAGACGAGGCTCTCGGCGGCGTGCAGCTCCCGCAGTTCGACGTCGGTCAAAAGCGCCTGGCCATGCCGGAACCGGATCTGGTTGAGCCGCATGCCGGGCCGGACCAGCACGGAAAAGGAGCGCGGGCAGATCTCGGCGTAGAGCGGGCCGTGATAGCCCTCGGGGATGCGGTCGAATTCCTCGCCGCCATCGGTGATCGTGCGGGTCAGGAGGTCAAGCCGGCCGGTCGAGCTCTTGGCATTGGCGACCGCGGTGAGACCGCTGGGCAGCGCCAGGCTTTCGGCCAGAGGCACGACATAGACGCAGCCCTTTTCCAGCACCGCGCCCTGGCTCAGGTCGACGCGGTGCATCTCGAACTCGGCGAGGCGCTCGGCGACGGTGCGGCCCTTGCCGGCGAGGAACGAGGCGCGGACGCGGTAGGCGACGGTGCCGAGGCGGAGATCGAGGCTCGCGGGCTGGACCTGGATTTCCTCGACGGCGGGATCTGCGGCGATCTGGCCTTCCCGGATCATCCCGCGCAGCGCCGCATCGGCCAGGACGCCGGTTCCGCGGGTCTCAACGCTCATCTGCCGTCTCCCGATATGCGAACGCCCACCCCGGCGAAGGGGTGGGCGTTTCGGTGATGGTCGGGCCGGCGAGATTCGAACTCGCGACCTTCCGCCCCCCAGACGGACGCGCTAACCAGGCTGCGCCACGGCCCGACGAAGCGGGGTATAGGCCGATTGCGGGGGCGGGGGCAAGCGCCAAAACGCATGTCGGAACCGGAGCCGAAATCGTTCGCACCGCCCGCTCAGCCCGGCTGTTGCGGATCCAGCGCGGCCAGCCGGTCGTGCAATGTCAGGAGACGGTGGTAGAGCGAGCGCAGCTCGGTGCGCATGGCGCGCGCTTGCGCGTCGTCGACGGTCCGCAGCAGCGCCGCTGTAGTCGGGCGCCCGCCGCCGTTCTCACGCGTGGCCGCGGCGGGTAACGCGGACTGGCGTTCGAGAGCCAGGACATTGCCCGGTGATCCCACGGGCAGGGTCGGGACATCCGCGTGCATCGGCGCTTCGGATGCCAATCCTGCCGGGTCCGGAGCAAGCGGAAACAGGTTGCCCTGCGCCGGGTCGTGACGCGCGGCAACGTCCAACCGGCGCGGCGCCGGAGCCGGGCGCGTCGCAGGGGGCGGAGCGGGCTCGAGCGGCGGGGCCGCGGCCTCCGGTTCCGCCTCGGCTTCAGCGGGCGCGCTCTCGCCGAGTGACAGCGCCGCGACATGGCGTATGCCCGATTCCCTGAGGATCTTCTGGACGCCGCGAATCGTCAGCCCGTCCTCGTGCAGGAGTTTCTTGATCCCGCCGAGCAGCGCGACGTCGTTCGGCCGGTAATAGCGCCGCCCGCCGGCGCGCTTGACCGGCTTCACCTGGGAAAAGCGGCTTTCCCAGAAGCGCAGGACATGGGCCGGCGTGTCCAGAATCTCGGAGACTTCGCTGATCGTGCGAAAGGCCTCGGCCGATTTCTCCATGCCCGCAGCCTCAGCCTTTGTTGCCCGCCGCGACGCGGTCCTTCATCAGATGCGAGGGACGGAAGGTGAGAACACGGCGCGGATGGATCGGCACCTCGTCCCCGGTTTTGGGGTTGCGGCCGACGCGGGCGGCCTTGTCGCGGACCGAGAACGTGCCGAAGGACGAGATCTTCACCGTCTCGCCGGCGACAAGCGCGTCGGACATGTGCTGCAGCACGCCTTCGACAAGCTGGGCGGATTCGTTGCGCGACAGGCCGACCTCGCGGAAGACGGCTTCACTCAGATCCATGCGAGTCAGGGTCTTTTCACTCATGACGGTTCCCCGGTTGTTTGGGGAGGAGGATGAGTGGTTTGAAAACCCAAGTCAATATCAATGGCTTGGGTGCGCCAATTCAAGCGGAAATCTACCAGCGCAGGACGACCGAGCCCCAGGAAAGGCCGCCGCCGATCGCTTCGGTGACAAGAAGGTCGCCCTCCTTGATCTGGCCGCGTGCCTTGCCGACCGAAAGCGCGAGCGGAATCGACGCGGCCGAGGTGTTGCCGTGGTCCTGGACGGTCACGACGACTCGCTCCATCGGCACCTGCATCCGGCTTGCCGTCGCCGAGATGATTCTGAGATTCGCCTGGTGCGGCACGATCCAGTCGACATCGGCCGACGAGAGCCCTGCCTTGTCGAGCGCGGTATGCGCGGTCTGCGCCAGCTTCTCGACTGCGTGGCGGAAGACCTGGTTGCCCTGCATCCTGAGATGCCCGGCGGTGCCGGTCGTCGAGACGCCGCCATCGACGTAGAGAAGTTCGCGATGCGTGCCGTCGCTGTTGAGGTCGGTCGCGAGGATGCCGCGATCCGCCGAGGTGCCCGTGCCGGTCGCGGCTTCGAGCACGACCGCCCCGGCGCCGTCGCCGAAGAGCACGCAGGTGGAGCGGTCCTCGAAATCGAGGATCCGGCTGAAGGTCTCGGCGCCGACCACGAGCACCCGCCTGGCCTGACCTGACAGAATCAGCGCGTTGGCATTGGCCAGCGCGAAGACGAAGCCCGCGCAGACCGCCTGCACGTCGAAGGCGAAGCCCTTCTTCATGCCGATCTTCTGCTGGATCATCGTCGCGGCCGAGGGGAAGGTGAGGTCGGCGGTCGAGGTGGCGAGGATCACCGCGTCGAGGTCGTCGGCAGTCATTCCGGCATCTGACAGCGCCGCGCGGGCGGCATGGGCGCCGAGATCCGACGTGGTTTCGCCCTCTGCGGCGAAATGGCGTCGTTCGATTCCAGTTCGGGTCTTGATCCACTCGTCCGACGTGTCGATCCGGGTTTCGAATTCGGAGTTCGGAACGACGCGCGCAGGCAGATAATGCCCGACACCACGGACCACGGCACGGAGAGTCATTCGGAAGCCCTGTTCTGTTCGAGCGGTTGCGCGGCATCCTGCCCCGCCAGAGCGGCAGAGGCAACCCGCGCCGCGAGCCGGTCCTGGAAGCCGGATTCGGCCAGCCGGAAGGCGAGCTTGATCGCCGCCGAGACACCCGTGGCATCTGCCGAGCCGTGGGATTTCACGATCGTCCCGTTCAACCCGAGGAAAACGCCGCCGTTTTGGCGGCGTGGGTCGATGCGCTTCCTGAGCCGCTTCAGCGGACCGAGTGCGAGGAGTGCCGCGAAGCGCGACAGGAGCGTTGCGTTGAATTCCTCGCGCAGGAATTCGCCGACAAGCCGCGCGGTGCCCTCGCCGGTCTTCAGCGCGATGTTGCCGGTGAAGCCGTCGGTGACGATCACGTCGACCCGCGTCGATGGCAGATCGCTTCCCTCGACGAAGCCGACATAGTCGAAATTGCCCGTCTCGGTCGCGGCCGCGATCAGGTCCTGCGCCGCCTTGAGCTCGGCCCGGCCCTTGTGCTCCTCGGTGCCGACATTGAGTAGGCCGATCCGTGGCCGCTCGATGCCGAGCCCGTTGCGGGCATAGGATGCGCCCATCAGCGCGTATTGAAGGAGATCAGGGGCATCCGCCTTGATGTCGGCTCCGACGTCGAGCATCAGGTTGAAGCCGCCGGGATTGCGCGAGGGCCAGAGACAGGCGATCGCCGGGCGGTTGACGCCGGGCAGCTTCCTCAGCCGGATCACCGACAGCGCCATCAGCGCGCCGGTATTGCCGCAACTCACCGCGACGGTGGCCTCGTGATTGCGCACGCTCTCGATTGCCGACCACATCGAGGTGCCGGAGCCGTTGCGCATGACCTGTCCGGGCTTGTCGTCCATCGTGACGACGCCTTCGGCATGACGAATAGTGCAGCGGCCCGAGAGTTCGGACCGCTTGGCGACGAGTTGTGCGAGTTCGGGCTCGGGGCCGTGGACGATGAACTCGATTGCCGGGTTCTTCGACGCAGAGTCGGCCATGCCGGCGACCACGGCCGCCGGCCCCCTGTCGCCGCCCATGGCGTCGACGGAAATGACGATCCGCCCCGTGGAACCGGACTGCGGGCTTTCAGGCTGCGGATCGCGCTCTGACAGCATGTCGCTCGTGCTGCCGGGACACGGCCTCAGGCCGCGTCGTCGTCCAGATCGACCTCGGCGGCCTGGGCGATGACTTCGCGATCGTCATAGTGACCGCAAGCGCCGCAAACGTGGTGCGGGCGCTTCAGTTCGCCACAGTTCGGGCACTCGTTCGGATTCGCAGCGACCAGGGCATCGTGGGCGCGGCGCATGTTGCGGCGGGACCGCGTAACTCGGTTCTGAGGGACAGCCATGTCTCAACCTCGGGCTATTCGTGGGGCAAGGCCCCGGTTTTCCTGCGGTTTCGTCACTGGTTGCCTAGCGCTACCGGGTGCGAACCCAACGTACAAGCGAGGCCGGGAACATACTGGGATTCTGTCCGGGCGCAAGTGTTTTCTGGCATGTTTTCCGCGCCAGGTGCGGCAGTTTTCGGCTTATTCCCCGCCGCCGTTTTTTTTCATCAGATCGGCAAGTCCGGCGAAGGGGCGCCGCTCTTCGTCGGCAAGCGGTTCGGCGCCCGGCGGGGTGACGCTCGTGGTGCCGACCTCGGCGCCCTCGGCGCGCGGGTAGAGCGGCAGCGCGAGAGTCAGCGCCTCGACCATCACGGCCCCCGCATCGATCACCGTGGGCAACGGTTCGGCGGTCTCGTCCTCGGGCATCTCGATTTCCTCGCCGTCGGGTTCGGGCATGTCGGCGAGGTAGCGCCGCTCGACCGTCTCCTCGATCCGCGTCACGACGGGGGCGAGGCTGACCACGCAGGCTTGCGTGACCGTCGCGCCAAGCTCTGCCCTGAGCAGCCAGTCGCGCCGTCCCTGCGGCAGAAGCTCGCCGCGAAACCGGAGCTTGGCGACCGCGACGACACCGATTTCGGCGGCAATGCGCTCGAGCATCTCCGATTCCGGCTTCAGGTCGAACCGTGTCGGTTTGCGGGCCGCGAGATCGGCGACGCGGAGTGGGTGGGGAGCGACGGTCGGGTGCGAACTCATGGGGCGGGTCCTCGGCCTGGTCCGGGTGCGCGATGGGGGCGGCTTGGTCCTTGTAGGACCGCCCCGGCATGTTGTAAGGCGGATAGAAGGCTTGAGGCGACAAGGCAAGAGGGCGGTATGGCTTGGCTCGGTTCCGGGATGCGACGCGGCGTGTTCGTGCTGTCGGTCGTGACGCTATCGGCCTGTACGTCGATTTACCAAAATCACGGCTATGTGCCGCGCGAAGACGAGCTCGCGAAAGTCGTCGTCGGCGAATCGACGCGCGAGGCGGTGGCCGAAACCGTGGGGCGACCCACCTCGACCGGGCTTCTGACCGGTGCAGCCTGGTACTATGTCGGCAGCCGCTTCCGCCAGTACGGCGTCCGTGCGCCCGAGGAGATCGAGCGCGAGGTCGTGGCCATCAGCTTCGACGAGGCCGGGCTGGTCGAGAACGTCGAGCGTTTCGGGCTCGAGAACGGCCGCGCCGTGGTGATTTCGCGCCGCGTGACGGACAGCAACGTCAAGGGCCTGAGCTTCCTGCGCCAGCTGCTCGGCAACGTCGGCAATATCGACGCGAGCCAGGTTCTCGGCGAGAACTGAGCCGCCGCGACCTCATCTGGGCCGATGGCTCAGGGCGACGCCGTTGATGCAGTAGCGCAGGCCGGTCGGTTCCGGGCCGTCGGGAAAGACATGACCGAGATGGGCTTCGCAGGCCGCGCAATGGACCTCGGTCCGGCTCATGAACCAGCTCCGGTCCTCGGACTCGCCCACCGCGTCGGCGCTGATCGGCTTGTAGAAGCTGGGCCAGCCGGTTCCCGAGTCGAACTTCGCCTCGGCGTCGAACAGCGGACGGTCGCAGCAGACGCAGTGAAAATGCGCGGAACCCTTCGGGAAATCGTCATGGGTGAAAGCGCGTTCGGTTGCCTTCTTGCGGGTCACGCGATAGGCGAGATCCGAGAGAGCGGTCCGCCACTCCTCGTCGGGTTTGCGAATCTTTTCGACCATCGGCGCCTCCCTTTCCGTTATCTTTCCTTCGGGGTTCTCGGCTAAACCAGTAGCGATAGATGTAGGGCGCGCGGACCGCCGCGCCAAGCCGGAGACGGGGCGCATGCTGACATTGCACAGGGGCCGCTACAGGGCGCGGCTCGCGGAGACGCCGGAGGACGTCGCTCGGGCGCAGGAACTGCGCTGGCGGGCCTTCCGCGCTGCGCAGGCGGGCAGCGAGGAGGGTGGGCGCGATCGCGACCGTTTTGACTTCACTTGCCTGCACGTCCTTGTCGAGGAGGCCGCCACGGGCGTGCCGGTAGCGACCTGGCGCCTGCTGCCGTGCGCCGACAGTGGCCAGATCGAGCGGAGCTACACGGCCCAGTTCTACGACCTTGCTCCGCTATCTCGCTTCGCGGGACCTATGGTCGAAATGGGGCGGTTCTGTCTCGCGCCGGACCGTCGCGATCCGGATATCTTGCGCATCGCCTGGGGAGCGATGACAGCGTTTGTCGATCGGCACGGAGTCACGATGCTGTTCGGTTGCGCCTCCTTTCCCGGAACCGATGCCAACGCTTATCTCGACGCCTTGGCCTATCTAGGTGCGCGGCATCTCGCGCCTCGACGCTGGCGTCCCGGAACCAGGGCCGCAGAAGTGATTTCGATCGCGCCGGAGGCAGCGACGCCGGAACCCGACACACGGCGGGCGCTGCTGTCGATGCCTCCCTTGCTCCGAAGCTATCTGGCGATGGGAGGTCGGGTAAGCGATCACGCCGTCGCCGACCGCGATCTTGGTACACTGCATGTCTTCATCGGACTCGAGGTTGCGCGGGTTCCTGCGGCTCGCGTGCGCGCGCTCCGGCTGAATGCCGAGTAACGATTGTTCGCCAAAAAAATTGAATCTGCAGATCACGCGCATGCCGCCTTGATTGCAGATGACGATGAGCTGACCGCCACATTCCACGAGGGGAAAGCCGCGGCGGCGGACCTCGGCTTCGAACCGGCTCCGGCCGACTTCCCGGTCAATCCAGCGGACATCGCGCCGGACGACGCCTCCCTTGGCTACAGCCTGGGCGGCAACGATCGTGGCGTTCAGTCGTCGGGAGCTCTGGTTCGTGCAACGTCCATGCCCCGGACGATGCCGGGGCATGGTTGAGATTTGATTAAGCCGGATCCGGTTCAGCCGCGGGCGCGGCGGCCGCCACGGCGGCCCGACGCGGCCGAGGACTGCGCCGCCGAGGCTTCGGCGAAGCTCATGCCGCCTTCGACGGCCTCGAGAACCTTCGAGAAGCGGATCCACTCGCCGCCGTTGGCGTCGTGGTTCATCAGGAAGTTAGCGGCGCGGATCGCCTCCATCTCGACCTGGCGGACCGGGTTCATGATCGCCGAGGTCATGCCGGCGCCGATCGCCATCGGCAGGAAGGCGGCGTTGATGCCGTGCCGGTTGGGCAGGCCGAACGAGATGTTCGAGGCGCCGCAGGTGGTGTTCACGCCAAGTTCGTCGCGCAGGCGCTGGACCAGTGCGAAGACCTGGCGGCCGGCGGTCGCCATCGCGCCCACGGGCATCACCAGCGGGTCGACAACGATGTCATGCGCCGGGATGCCGTAATCGGCGGCGCGCTGTACGATCTTCTTGGCCACTTCGAAGCGGACGTTCGGGTCCTCCGAGATGCCGGTGTCGTCGTTCGAGATCGCCACGACCGGCACGTTGTACTTCTTCACGAGCGGCAGCACGAGCTCCAGTCGATCTTCTTCGCCCGTCACCGAGTTCAGGAGCGGACGGCCCTGTGCCGCCGCCAGACCGGCCTCGAGCGCGCCGGGAACCGACGAGTCGATGCAGAGCGGCACGTCAACGAGACCCTGGACGATCTCGATCATCTTCGTCATCAGCGGCGGTTCGGTCTCGTTCGGGTTGGGGTTCGAGTTGTAGACCACGCCCGCGTTCACATCGAGAACCATCGCGCCGCAGGCGACCTGCTCGAGCGCGTCCTTCTCGACGGTCGAGAAGTTGCCGGCCTCGAGCTCGGCCGCGAGCTTCTTGCGCCCGGTGGGGTTGATCCGCTCGCCGATCACGCAGAACGGCTCGTCAAAGCCGATGACGACGGTTTTCGTTTTCGATTCAATGACGGTGCGGGTCATGGTTCACCTTGTCTCTTTGTTATCCGTTCAGGCCTGCGCAGCCGGGACGGCGGATTTGCCGCCGTTCTCGATGGCCCAGGTGGCGTTGGTCTTGATACCGCCCAGCGGGAAGAAGTGCACGGATTCGATTCCGAACTCCGGGTTCGCGGCCTTGTGGGCGGCGAGCTCGGAGATGAACTCGTTCGGCTCGTAGGGCAGCAGGAGCTTGGTCACGTCCATCGCGCGCTTCTGCAGCACCTTGAGCGAGGGGCCGACGCCGCAGGCGATGGCGAACTTGATCATGGTCTGCAGCTTCGCGGGGCCCGCGACGCCGATGTGGACCGGAATGTCGATGCCTTCGGCCTGCAGGCGGTTGACCCATTTGATGACCGGCTTCGCCTCGAAGCAGAACTGGGTGGCCATCGCCAGCTTGGCGTCGGTGCGCTCCTTGAAGGCCTGCTTCCAGCGCAGCGCCTCCATCACGTTCTTGTCCGACCCGTCCGGGTCGATGTCCTTGTTGCCTTCCGGGTGGCCGGCGACATGGAGGCGGTCGAAGCCGTCGAAGAGGCCGGTTTCCATCAGCTGCATCGAGCAGTGGAAGTCGCCATGCGGCTTGGAGATGCCGCCGCCGAGGAGAAGCGCCTGCCTGACGTCGGCCTCGCCCTGGTAGCGGGCGATCCAGTCGGCGAGCGTCGCCTTGTCCTTGATGATCCGCGCCGGGAAGTGCGGCATCACCGGGAAGCCCTCGGCGGCGATGCGCTTGGCGGTCGCGACCATCTCCTCGATCGGCGTGCCGTCGATATGGGCGATGTAGACGCGCGTGCCGTTCGGCAGAAGGTCACGGAAATCCTCGACCTTCTCGGCGGTGCGCGGCATCACCTCGATCGAGTAGCCGTCGAGGAAAGCCTCCACGGCGGCATTGGCGCCCGAGGGCGCGGCGGTTTCCTTGCGGCGGAAATTCAGAAGTGCCATCGCTACCCTCCGGCGGTTAAACGGGCGTTATGCCCAGCCATTATTCTCGATGAGCGCCTTGATGCGCTCCTTGTCGTATTCGGCGTCGATCCGCGCCGCTTCGGCGGCGGCAACGGCCTCGTCCTCGCCCTCGATCGTGACCGGATCGGCCTTGCGCCATTCAGCGAGATAGGCGTCGGTTCCGGCGGCGCCGATCTTCATCGCGCAGCGGTCGATCGCCTGTTCGAAGCGTTCCGGCAGCGGCTTTTTCACGCCGCGACGGCCCTTGCCGACGATGACCTGGGCCGGGATGTCGCGCCAGTAGACGATAGTGACTTCAGCCATGACGAATCCTCTCGTTCGCGCACTCAATACCCTTCGGCAGACGCTGGCCGATGACGTTTTTCGACATTGTGCGGGGCCGGAGCGACCTGTGCCCGGAACGCGAGGTCGCCACGGGGCGGCGGTCACTGCGAAAGCGGCATGCAGACAGCGCGCGGCCGATGCGTCGACGGGCGGGGCGGGAGCGTCAGGGAACAAAATGTCGCAGGCGGGCGGGGGCGTCGCTTGTGCTGCGCTGCGGTGCCGTCTAGATTGAAACCAACAGCATATCGGAGGGCGCGATCATGGCGCCCAGGCGTCCCGGTGGTGCGGGCGCGTTCCCGAAATCGGTCGAGCCGCCCGGCACCCCAAGGCCAGACCCTGCGCAGCTCTATGCGGCGCTGGATCTGGGAACCAACAGCTGCCGCATGCTGATTGCCCAGCCGAAGGGCAGTCAGTTTCATGTGGTCGACAGTTTCTCGAAATCGGTCCAGCTCGGACAGGGGCTGGAAGCTTTCGGGCGTTTGTCGCGCGGGTCGATGGCGCGCACGGTGCAGGCCTTGCAGATCTGCCGCCGCAAGATCGAGCAGCACGAGGTCAAGCGCATGCGGCTCGTCGCGACAGAAGCCTGCCGGCGTGCGAAAAATGCGGCCGAGTTCCTGCGCATGGTACAGCACGAAACCGGCCTGCCGCTGGAGATCATCCAGCCCGAGGAGGAAGCGCGGCTCGCCGTGGTCTCCTGCGCGCCCCTGGTCTCGACCAAGACCGAGCAGCTTCTCGTCGTCGATATTGGCGGGGGTTCGACCGAGCTCGTCTGGATCGACCTGTCCGCCGTGCCGCGCCACGACCGGCCACGGGCGATCATGCGGCTCCATGCCGGTTTCCATCCGCCGGAAAGCCCGTTCCCGGCGGCGAAGGTCGTCGACTGGATCTCGGTGCCGCTCGGGGTCGCGACGCTCAAGGATCAGTTCCACGACGTCGAGGACGACGCCGCGCGCTTCGCGCTGATGAGCTGGTTCTTCGAGGAGAATCTCGCCGATTTCTCGCCCTACAACGCGTCGCAGCCGCGCGAGCGGTTCCAGATCATCGGCACCTCGGGAACGGTGACAACGGTGGCGGCGAGCCATCTCGGCCTGAAGCGCTACGACCGCAACAAGGTCGATGGGCTGCGGATGACCTCGGACCAGATCGACCGGGTGATCCGCGACTACCTGCACCTTGGGCCGGAGGGCCGTCGCAATGATCCGCGGATTGGTCGCGACCGGCATTCGCTGATCATGTCAGGCGCGGCGATCCTTCAGGCGCTGATGCGGATCTGGCCGACCGACCGGCTCTCGGTCGCCGATAGGGGGCTGCGCGAGGGGCTCCTTTATGCCCAGATGTCGGCCGACGGTGTCCTTGAGGACGGGCCGTTCTGAACCATCGGGCCGCCCGCGATTGCCTTGGCGGCGCGTCGTGAGTATTTGAGCCGGGAACAGATGAAGAGGGCCCGTTCGGGGGCGGCGGATATGGCGAAGACACCTTCGGGCAAGACATCGGGGCGCGGGCAACGCGACCTCAGGGTGCGGGTGAAGACCGCCAAAGGGCGGAAGCTGTCGTCGACGCTCTGGCTCGAGCGGCAGCTCAATGATCCCTACGTCCAGCGTGCCAAGAAGGAAGGCTATCGCGGCCGCGCGGCCTACAAGATCCTCGAGCTTGACGACAGGTTCCGCTTCCTCGTGCCCGGCGCGCGGGTCGTCGATCTCGGCTGCGCACCGGGCGGATGGTGCCAGATCGCGGTCGAGCGGGTGAACGCGCTCGGCCAGAAGTCGGGCAAGAAGGTGGGCACGGTGCTGGGCGTCGACCTGCAGGAGGTCGAGCCGATCGCCGGGGCCGAGATCCACCAACTCGACTTCCTGTCCGACGGGGCCGACGCGAAGGTCAAGGAATGGCTTGGCGGGCGCGCCGACGTCGTGATGTCGGACATGGCGGCCGCGGCCTCGGGCCACAAGGGGACAGATCACCTGCGCATCGTGGCGCTGTGCGAGGCGGCCGCCTATTTCGCCTTCGATGTGCTGGAGGAGGGCGGCACTTTCGTTGCCAAGGTGCTTGCCGGCGGCGCGGAGAATGAGCTGCAGGCGCTCTTGAAGCGGGCATTTGCCAAGGTCGCGAACGTCAAGCCACCGGCGAGCCGCGCGGACAGTTCCGAGAAGTTCGTCGTCGCGACCGGTTATCGCGGCCTTCCGGCTGAGTCCGATCAGGACGATTGAGCGCGGCTCAGGGGCTCGTGCTGACGCCGATTCCCTCGATCAGGACCGACACCGGCGCGCCGCAGTGAAAGACGTGGTAGGTCACCAGCGTTTCGGGGCTGCGCATGATGCCCGGACGGTCTGTCAGGTCGCGTGCCATCCGGAAGTCCGGCCGGAACTCGCCGGTGCCGGCATTGATCTTCTGGTGGGGTGAGACACGCAGGTCGGACCGCGGTCGTCCCGGCCCGAGAGCGCCCGCAGGTATCAATACCGGTAACGCGTCGGGATTGGCGCGCAGGAACTCCTCGTCGAGGTGAATTCGGTCGACCCACGCGACATGCGCAAGCGATCCCTGGACCGTGCGCAACGGATCGCGCCGCCGCAAGGCCTCGATTGGCAGGTCGCCGAAGTCCGTAGCGACGCGGGCGTTGCGGCAAAAGCCCGGCAGCGTCCACAGAATCGGCTCGCGAGGGGCGTGTCGGCCCGCCCCCCGCCTGACCGCGCCGGACTTGCCGGAGGCGCTATTGGTCTTTCCGTCGTTATCCATGGTTCACTCGGACCGTTCCTACTCACACTTCCTCCGCCGCTGTTGGCGGAACATGCCGGGGCGAAGCCGCCCGCCCCGGCATGCCGGCACCGAACCTACATGGCCCGGCTTTCGCCGGATCTACTCGTCACAGGGTACTCGGTTCACTCGTTACGCCGCCAGGTGATGCCAAGCCGTGGCGTAACTCAGTTAAAGCCCCCTGAATCGGGCCAGTCTGTGGCGCAATTGTCCCGGAAACACGGGCAAGGCCGGGCGTGGATCCGTGGAGGGTGCCGGCTTCGGGGCGGGGTTGTCTTCGCTGGCACGACAATCGCGCTCCGCACGTTTCGTTCGCCTCGGTCGGCGCCGGGTTCCATCGGAGATTGTTCACTCGCGCAAATGGGGGACTAGTCTATTTAGACAGGTGTAGAATGTGACATTTCTGACAAAATTCACCGTTCCCCCTCGGGAAACACTGAGTTGAGTAGTGTTTTTACGCTACGTCACCCGGTTTGTGCAAAGCGCATTGCGGTTTCCGACGGCTGCCGTCGCGGCGATTCTGGTCGGCCAATGACCGCTTCCGTGCCGACGTCGTCTCCTGATCTGGGCATCGCGTGCGCCTTGTTTGCTCGGCGATTCTGGAGGGTGTTTCGCATGAAGAACGCTCCACGCGCCGCGAATGGCAGCGGAACCGGGCTCCCTCCAGCGACGGGTCGGGGGCAATCCGGCAGTATCCGGTGCTTCGATACAGAAAATGCCGGCATCGCTGCCGGCAGACCCAAACTATCTCAATTCCGTTGCGAGGTATCGAGGGCCCCAAGAGCCTTCGAGCGGGGTGGCCGCGGTCTCAGCTGCCCCAGGTGCGGATCGGCCCGCAGTCCATGTGCACGAAATTGGACCGCGAATACCTGCCGACGCCGCCCGCCTCGCAGGCCGCTGCGGCGCGGTACATCTGCGACACCGAGCGCGACCGCAACCGCAGGTCCGCCGCCTGAGCCTTCATGTGCAAGGAATTGCGGGCGACCCCGCGCGAGGACGAACGCAACAGCGCATTGGTCTTCGCGGTCCGGTAGCCCGACAGCAGCATGTAGGGCTCGCTCACGTCGAGAAGCGCATGCGCGGCCGCAGCGATGTCGACGGTGCGCGGATCGATCTCCTTGGTCTCGTTCGAGCGCCAGTCACGCATGAAATAGGTGATCTCGTTGAGCGCCTCGGGAATGTACTCGCCCTCGATCCAGTAGACCGTGTCGATGCTTTCGCCGGTGCGACCAGAATACATGCGGATGCGGCGGACATCGCCGGCCCCGCGGAGAAAACCGAAAGCATTGGAGCAAGTCGGAGCAGCCACCACGGCAGTCGCCGCAAAGGCTGCAAGAATTCCACGCCGAGTGAAACCCGATACAGAGTGATCTGTCATGACAATCGCCTGTCCCGTAACGTGTCACCGCTTTTTCAGCGGCTTGTTGTCTCAAGTTATCCCCAAGTGCTGCAATCTTATGGCACAGGATGATTCCCGCGCCAACCGGACAAATCGACCGTAGCCGCGAAATGGCCCCGATCGGCGAAAACTTGCTGAGCGAGGAGATAGCGGGCGCCAAGCGAAGATCGCCATCCCGACGTTGCCGAAAAGCGACAGGTCGCGACGGACGCCATGCGTCCTGTCCGCAACGTGAATGGACTTGATGGTCGAAATCCCGGACATTCGGGGAACGACAATGGAACAGGACGCAGAGGTTTACATGACGGCGACGGCCTTTCGCCCGGGGATTTTCGGTCTTGTCCATTTCCTGTTCCTTTCACTTTTCGGGCTGCTCCTCGGCGTACCCGATCCGGCGATGGCGAATTCGCTCGCCTATCGCCAGGCCGTGGCGGAGGCTGCCGCGTCGGATCGTGCGCTGGCCGAGTTCTACCGCGAGCGGGACTATCTTCCGCTCTGGACGTCCGGTGCCGATTCCGGACGCAGGGCGGCACTCTTCGGCGCGCTCGACATGGCCGGGGAACACGGTCTGCCGGTCGGGCGCTACGAATCCGACGAGCTGCGCGCCGCATTTGCGGAGCTGCGCTCCGAACGGCAGCGCGGACGGCTCGAAGTCAGGGTGTCCGCCGCATTCCTGCGTTACGCGCGCGACGTGCAGACCGGTTTCGTCGATCCGGTCAGCGTCGACGCGGGAATCGTGCGCGAGGTGCCGCGGCGCGACCCGCTGCAGACATTGCGATCCTTCGCGGCCGCCGATCCGGCCGCTTTCATCAAGGGATTGCCGCCGCAGATGCGGCAATACGGCGAGCTGCGCCGCGCCCGCCTCGATCTCGAGGCGGTGATCGGCCGCGGTGGCTGGGGCGCGACTGTCGCGTCCGATAAGACTCTTCGACCCGGCGACAGCGGGCCATCGGTCGTCGCATTGCGCGACCGTCTGATCAGCATGGGCTATCTGGGGCGCACGGCGACGCAAACGTTCGACGACACCCTCCAGAAGGCGGTCCAGGGATTCCAGCTTGAACATGGACTCGCGCCGGACGGCGTCGCCGGTCCCGGCACGCTCGCCGAGGTCAATGTCGGCGCCGAGGCGCGGCTGCACGCGGTCCTCGTCGCGATGGAGCGGCTGCGCTGGATGAACGGCATCGAGCTCGGCAAGCGCCACATCTGGGTGAACCTGCCGGATTTCACCGCGAAGATCGTCGATGACGGCAAGGTGACCTTCGAATCCGTGACCGTCGTTGGCATGAACGAGGATGGCCGTCGCAGCCCGGAGTTTTCCGACCAGATGGAATTCATGGTCGTCAACCCGACGTGGAACGTGCCGCGCTCGATCACGGTCAAGGAATACCTGCCGATGCTGCAAAAGAACCCACGCTCGGTGGGGCATCTCAGGATCACCGACCGGCACGGACGGGTCGTGAACCGCGACGCGACCGACTTCAGCCAGTTCACCGCGAGCAACTTCCCGTTCCGGATGTCGCAGCCGCCGGCGGACGACAATGCGCTTGGCTTGGTGAAGTTCATGTTCCCCAATCCCTGGAACATCTACCTGCATGACACGCCCTCGAAGTCGCTGTTCCAGAAGGAGGCGCGGGCCTTCAGCCACGGCTGCATCCGGCTCGGCAAGCCCTTCGACTTCGCCTATGCGCTGCTCGCGCGGCAGACCGACGATCCCGTAGGCCTGTTCGAGCGGCATCTGAAGACCCGCTCCGAGACGACGATCCACCTGCAGAAGCCGGTGCCGGTGCATCTTGTCTACTTCACCGCCTGGCCCTCGGCGCGCGGCGAGATCGAGTACCGGCGCGACGTCTATGGCCGCGATGCGCGGGTTTTCGACGCGATGCAGGCGGCCGGGCTGGTCTTGCGCGAGGTTCGGGGATAAGCCTGCCACGGGGCCGGATCGGCGCCGAAGACGGGAAGTTCCGAGATGCCAAGATCCTTTTCGATTGCCGAGATTGCCGAAGCCCTGGGGGCACGGACCGAAGGTGACGTGACGGTGCGGATCACTGGCGCCGCCGAGCCGGGCATGGCTGGCCCCGAGGATCTCGCGCTCGCGATGGATCCGAAATATGCCGCTGGTCTCGCCGGGGGCAGGGCGCGTGCGGCCATGCTCTGGGAGGGGGCCGACCGCGCCGCGCTCGGCCTCGATGCGGCAATCTTCGTGGCGCGGCCCCGGCTCGCGATGGCGGGCGTGACCCGCGTCCTTGACCCCGGACCGGCGATCGCGCCGGGGATCCACCCGACGGCGGTCGTGGACCCGACGGCCGAGATCGGCGCGGGCGCGGCGGTCGGTGCCTTCGCGGTGATCGGCGCCGGAGTGCGGATCGGCGCCGGGGCACGGATCGCAGATCATGTCACGATCGGCCCCCGGACCGCCATCGGCGCAGATGCGCTGATCCATTCCGGGGTCCGGATCGGCGCCGGGGTGACGATCGGCGATCGCTTCATCTGCCAGCCGAACACCGTGATCGGGGCCGACGGCTTTTCTTTCGTGACGCCCGAGAAATCCGGGGTCGAGGAGATCCGGGAATCGCTCGGCGAACGCGCGGCAATCCGTGCGCAGCGCTGGACCCGAATCCATTCGCTCGGCGGCGTGGTGATCGGCGATGACGTCGAGTTCGGGGCCAACGTCACCGTCGACGCCGGCACGATCCGCCCGACGCGGGTCGGTTCGGGCACCAAGATCGACAATCTCTGTATGGTCGCCCACAACGTCACAATCGGCCGCGACTGCCTCTTCGCCTCGCAGACCGGTGTCGCCGGGTCGACGCGGGTCGGCGACCGCGTCGTGCTCGGTGGACAATGCGGCGTCTCCGACAACATCTTCATCGGTGATGACGTGATCGCAGGCGGCGGCACCAAGATCTACACCAACGCACCGGCCGGCCGCGTGCTCCTCGGCGCGCCCGCGCTGAAGATGGAGACCCATGTCGAGGCGTGGAAGAACATTCGCCGGCTCGGGCGTCTTTTCGCCCAGGTCGCCGAGCTTCGTGATGCTGTTACACGGATCGGCGATGGAGCGGCAAAAGGGGGATCCGATGCTGACAACAGAACTGACGATTAGGGTCCGGGTGATCGCGATCATCGCCGAACAGGCGGTGCTCGACATCTCCGAGGTCCGTCCCGAGATGAGCCTCGAGGAGCTTGGCATCGACAGCCTCGGGCTGGTCGAGTCGATTTTCGCGATCGAGGAGGCGTTCGACATCTCGGTGCCGTTCAACGCCAACGAGCCCGACAAGAACGAGTTCGACATCTCCTCGGTCGCCGCGATCATCGGTGCCGTCGAAGGCCTGGTGGCGCGATCGAAATGAGGCGCGTGGCGATCACGGGCGCGGGCACGATCAACGCGCTCGGCCACGACGTGGCCTCGACCTGGGAGGCGATGCGCGAGGGGCGCTGCGGCATCGGGCCGCTCGACTTCCGCGATGTCGAAAGGCTGTCGATCCGCATCGGCGGCCAGGTCCGCGGCTGGGAGGCCGAGGCACAGTTCAACCGTCAGGAAATCGCGCTCTACGATCGCTTCACGCAGTTCACCATGCTCGCCGCGCGGCAGGCCGTGACGCAGTCGGGCCTCGATTTTCGCGGCAAGCTGGGCCTCGACTGCGGCGTCGTGCTCGGCACCGCCGGGGGCGGGGTCAACACCTGGGACGAGAACTACCGGACCGTCTATGAGGAGGGCAAGAACCGCGTCCATCCCTTCGTCGTGCCGAAGCTGATGAACAATGCCGCGGCCTCGCATGTCAGCATGGAATGGAGCCTGCGCGGACCGTCGTTCACGGTGGCGACCGCCTGCGCCTCGTCGAACCACGCGATGGGGCTCGCGTTCCAGATGGTGCGCTCGGGGGTGGCGCGGGCGATGATCACCGGCGGGTCCGAGGCGATGCTCTGCTTCGGCGGCATCAAGGCCTGGGAGGGGCTCCGAGTGATGTCGAAGGACGCCTGCCGGCCGTTCAGCGCCAACCGCAACGGCATGGTGCAGGGCGAGGGGGCCGGGATCTTCGTCTTCGAGGACTGGGACCACGCGGCCGCCCGCGGCGCCGACATTCTCGCCGAGGTCGCGGGATTCTCGATGACGTCGGATGCTGCCGACATCGTGATGCCGAGCCAGGCCGGCGCGGAACGCGCGATCTCCGGGGCGCTCAGGGACGCAAGGCTCCAGCCAAGCGATGTCGGCTATGTCAACGCGCACGGGACCGGAACCGCGGCCAACGACAAGACCGAGTGCGCCGCCGTGGCCCATGCCTTCGGCCATCATGCCGACCGGCTGATGATCTCGTCGACGAAGTCGATGCACGGCCACCTGATCGGCGGCACCGGCGCGGTCGAGCTTCTGGCCTGCATCATGGCGCTGCGCGAGGGCGTGATCGCGCCGACGATCGGCTATCAGGAACCCGATCCGGAATGCGCGCTCGACGTGGTGCCGAATGTCGCGCGCGAGGCGAAGGTCACAGCGGTCCTGTCGAACGCCTTCGCCTTCGGCGGGCTGAACGCGGTGATCGCGCTCAAGCGCGCTTGAGCGACCTTCTCCGGCATCGGAAAGCGAAACGCCGCCCCGAGGGGCGACGTCCGGTGAGAGTGGTGAGGGCTGGTCCGGTTACTGCGGCGCGTTGGCCTTCGTGACGGCCTCGAAGCCGGCGGTGAAGCCGCTGAGCGAAAGCTCGATGTCGACGGTGCGCGACGGGTCGGCCACCGGAACCACCGAGAGCACCGCAATCTTGCCCTTGCGGAAGGCGTCAAGGTCTTCCTTCGTGAAGCCGACCCGCGCGATGCAGCCGACCTCGGTGCAGAAGGTGAACGGATAGCGCTTGGCCTGGCCGCCATCGATCGAGATGTTTAGTTGCTGGGTCAGGAGAGTCTCGAGCGGCATGATCACGGTCGCGCCGGCCGCGGCCTCGGAGCCCTCGGGCAGGGCGAGCATGCTGATCTCGGCGATCGGCTTGTCGGTGCCCTTGTCCTTCAGGAGCTGGTAGAGCTGGCAGGGATCGGCGCCCTCCTTGGCATGCAGGCAGCGCAGTTCCCAGGAATCGAATTTCTCGGCAACATAGGGCTCGCCGGCGCCTTCGGCGGCAGCTGCCGGAGCCGCGTCGGCCGCCGGGGCCTCGGTCTGGGCAGCCTCGTCGGCGGGTGCCTCCGGTGCCGCTGCTTCCTGCGCCCAGAGCGGCGTGGCCGCGAGAGCAAGCGCCAGCGTCAGGTATTTGGTGATTGAGGACATTTGTGCTTCCGTTGATCGGGGGGAATGGTTGCGCTGCGTTTAGCATGCGCGCTCTTCTGTGTCAGCGGCGAAAAGCTGCGCCGTCGGTGATAGCGGCTTTTCGCTTAAGCATTTTCGGTCGCTGCGGCGCGTCGCGGCAGGATTTGAGAGCAGCAGCAAAAAAGGGCCCCGAAAGGGCCCTTTTTCAATCTTTCGCTCCCTGTCGGACAGGCCGACTTAGTCATTGGCCCGAACGCTATTCAGTTCGCCCCGTTGCGTCAACAAGAAAATACACATGATCCACAAATCTGATTTTGTTGGAAAAAAGAGCCGCGCCCTGCGGCGCGGCCAGTCCAACCGGGAGGAGGGAACACACGGGCGCCAAGGATGCGTGCCCGGACGCGATCACTCTGGCATGGCGGGGGCAAGGCTGTATTGTTCAGGGAAGCGGGACCGGTGAGACGGAGGGGCGACGTGCTGACAGAAGCGGGGATATTCGTTGGTGGCGGCGGCGAAGGGTACGGGGCTCCGCAGGAGCTTCTCCTGAAATACGGCAACCGCCACGGGCTCGTCGCCGGCGCGACAGGGACCGGCAAGACCGTCACGCTGCAGATCCTTGCTGAGGGGTTTTCGGCCGCAGGCGTCCCGGTCTTCCTCGCCGACGTCAAGAGTGACCTTGCCGGGCTCGCCGTCGCGGGTTCCGCCGAGGCGAAGCTACACGACGCCTTCATGAAGCGCTGCGCGACGATCGGCTACGAGTTGACCTACCAGGCCTTCCCTGTGGCGTTCTGGGATCTCTTCGGCGAGCAGGGCCACCCGATCCGCACCACGGTGACGGAGATGGGGCCGCTCCTCCTGTCGCGGCTGATGGATCTCAGCGAGGCGCAGGAGGGGGTCCTGAACATCGCCTTCCGGCTCGCAGACGAGGAGGGGCTGCCGCTTCTGGATCTCAAGGACCTGCAGGCGATGCTGGTCTGGATCGGCCAGAACGCGGCCGAGATCGGCCTGCGCTACGGCAACGTCGCCAGCGCGACGGTGGGCGCGATCCAGCGACAGCTGCTGGTGCTGGAGAACCAGGGCGGCACGCGGCTTTTCGGCGAGCCAGCGCTCGATCTTGCCGACATGATGCGCCTGGCCCCGGACGGCCGCGGCCAGGTCAACATCCTCGCCGCCGACAAGCTGATGGCCTCGCCACGGCTCTACGCGACCTTCCTCCTCTGGCTCCTGTCGGAGCTTTTCGAGGAGCTGCCCGAGGTCGGCGACCCGGACAAGCCGAAATTCGTCTTCTTCTTCGACGAGGCGCATCTGCTCTTCGACGACGCGCCGAAGGCGCTCGTGGACAAGGTGGAGCAGGTGGCGCGGCTGATCCGCTCGAAGGGGGTGGGGGTGTTCTTCATCACCCAGAACCCCGCCGACGTGCCCGACGACATTCTCGGCCAGCTCGGCAACCGGGTGCAGCACGCGCTCCGCGCCTTCACCGCGAAGGACCAGAAGGACCTCGCCCGCGCGGCGCAGAACTACCGGCCGAACCCCGCCTTCGACACCGAGACCGCGATCAAGGAGGTCGGGACCGGCGAGGCGGTTACCTCGTTTCTGCAAAACAAGGGCGTGCCCGGCATCGTCGAACGCACGCTTGTGCGACCGCCGGCGAGCCAGCTTGGCCCGATCACGCCCGAAGAGCGCCGCGCCGTGATCGCGGCGACGGGACTCGGTTACAAGTACGACCAGACCATCGACCGCGACTCGGCCTTCGAGCGGCTCCAGGCCCGCGCCGAGGCCGCGGCGCAGGCCGCTGCGGAAGCCGAGGCCGCGGAGGAAAGGCTCGCCGCCGACGAACGTGCCCGGAAGGAGTCGCGCCGCTACGAGGGACGCAGCCGGCGCGGCTCGTCGCGCTCGGACAGCATCGCCACGGCCTTCGGCAAGAGCCTCGCGCGGCAGCTTGGTACGAAGACCGGCCAGGCGATCGTGCGCGGCATCCTCGGCTCGCTCTTCAAGTCGCGCTAGACAGCCGGTCGCGCTCGGCAGGCTGCACGATTCGCCGGATCCTGTAGTATTATCAATGCCGACGGCGCGCGATTCCCACGATTTCCGCGTATTCGACGCATGCGCAGGAGGATTAAGAAGAATGAAAAAACCGACGAAATCGGACGAAGATCGGGGGCCGAAGGAGACGAAGAAAGAGCGGCCGGACGCCAAGGTGCCGGAATGGGCGGAGGATATGGAGCACACGCTTCGCCGCCTCGTCAGGGAGAGGGAGAAGGAGCGGTCGAAGAATCCCGGTCTCTATCGCTGACGTAGACCACGTACCTGCGACCACCCGGCCGCGCGAGGCGCTCAGAGCGGCCGGATCTTCAACCGGGTGATGCGGTTCTCCTTGCGGCTCAGGACCTCGAAACGGAAGCCGTGGAACGAGAAGACCTGGCCCTCCGCCGGGATCATCTGCGCCTCATGGATGACGAGGCCGGCGATGGTGTTGGCCTCGTCGTCGGGCAGCGACCAGTCGGTCGCGCGGTTGAGGTCGCGGATCGTCATCGCGCCGTCGACGACGCAGTCGCCCGCCTCGGTGCGCTTCAGGGGATGCTCGGAGTCGATGTCGAACTCGTCGGTGATCTCGCCGACGATCTCCTCGATGATGTCCTCAAGCGTGAGAAGGCCGCGCAGGTCGCCATATTCGTCCACCACCAGCGCGAAATGGGTGCGCCGCTTGAGGAACTCGCGCATCTGCTCGTCGAGCGGCGTGGTCTCGGGCACGAAATAGGGCGCCTTCGCGACGCTCATCACGTCGAGGTCGCGGATCGAGGCGAGATTGCCGTCCTCGCCGCGCACGACCTTCTCGACCGCGCGCAAAAGGTCCTTGGCATGGATCACGCCGATGATGTTCTCGCGCTCGCCGCGATAGATCGGCAGGCGGGTGTGCGGCGAGGCGAGCACCGTCGAGAGGATTCGGTCCGGCCCGGCATCGGCGTCGATCATCTCGATCTGGCTGCGGTGGCGCATGATCTCCTCGACCGTGCGCTCGTTGAGGTCGAGCGCGCCGAGGAGACGGTCGCGGTCCTCCTTCAGCACCGCCCCCTCGGAATGGCCGAGCGCCAGCGCGCCGACGATCTCGTCGCGGAACGACAGAATGTGGCTGTCGGGGTCGGTACGGACGCCGAAGAGGAACAGCAGGCCGCGAACGATCAGCCGGACCAATGTCACGATGGGCGACAGCACGAGGATCAGGAGCCGGATCGGCCGCGCCACGCGCGAGGCGGCACTTTCGGGCGCGGTGATCGCATAGGTCTTGGGCAGGACCTCGGCGAAGATCAGCACCAGCGTCGTCATCACCAGCGTTGCCACCGCGACGCCGTTCGCGCCGAAGAGGCGCGAGAAGAGCGCGGTTGCGAGTGCGGCCGACAGGATGTTGGCGACGTTGTTGCCCAGAAGGATCGCGCCGATCAGCTTCTCGCCGTCTTCGGTGACCCGGAGTGCCGCCTGCGCGCCGGGGTTGCCCTTGTCGGCCTGCGCCCGGAGCTTGCCGCGCGAGGACGCCGTCAGCGCCGTCTCGGAGCCCGAGAAGAAGGCCGAGAGCAGCAAAAGCCCCAGGATCGCCGCGGCCGTCAGCCAGAAGGCGGTGTCATAGACCGTGCTCGTCTCCATCGGATCCTTCCTTTCAGTCTCGGATGTTTATGGGGAGTCTCCGGCCCGCCTTCAAGCGCCGCCGGCGGTCACTCCGTGTCGCGGGCGAGGGGATGGTGCTCCAGCACCAGTTCCCTGAGCCGCGCGTCGAGCACATGGGTGTAG
>NZ_JAPDOG010000001.1:37814-436996 GCF_026013545.1 Defluviimonas salinarum
ATCTCGGTGGTCGAGACATCGGCATGGCCGAGCAGCGTCTGGATCGCCCGGAGATCGGCGCCACCGGCGAGGAGGTGCGTGGCGAAGGCATGGCGCAGCACATGCGGCGTCACCTTCGCCGGCGCGATCCCGGCGGCCAGGGCGAGCTCCTTGAGAAGCGCATGGAACGCCTGGCGGGTCATGTGGCCAGCCTGCCCGCGGGCGGGAAAGAGGTGGCGTCCCGGCGGGATCTGCGCCTTGAGCCGCGCGGCCTCCTCGGCAGCGTCTCGCGCCGCGAGCCAGTCTGCGAGCGCCGTGCGGGCCGGGGGCGAAAGCGGCACCATCCGCTCCTTGTCGCCCTTGCCGCGCACCATCAGCATCCGCGGATCGCCGCGCGCCGCCGCGACCGGCAGGCCGACAAGCTCGCTGACCCGCATGCCGGTGGCGTAAAGAAGCTCCATCAGGCAGATGTTGCGCAGGCGGTCGAAGTCGCCGCGGCCGCTTTTGCGGGCGGCGTCGAGCAGCGTCTCCACCTCCTCGACGCTCAGCACTTTCGGCAGGCGCTTGGCCCGGCCCGGCCCGGTGATCTGGATCGCCGGGTTGTCGCCGCGCCAGCCTTCCTCATAGGCGAAACGGTAGATCTGGCGGATCGACGACAACCGCCGCGCGCGGGTGGCGCGCGACAGACCCTCGGCTTCGCAGCCGACGAGATAGGCCTCCACGTCGGTCCGCGCCGCGCGATCGAAGCCGAGCCCGCGGTGTGCGAGCCAGCCGGCGAAGTCCTTCAGGTCGCGCCCATAAGCGAGAAGCGTGTTGCGCGCCGCCCCGAGCTCCGCCGCCTGGGCATCGAGGAAGGCCGAGATCCAGCGGTCCGCGTCCTTCATTCTCAGCCCCGCCGCTCCAGCAGCATCAGTTCGAGCGCCGCGCGCCGCGCGACCCTCTCGTGCCCGAGGTGGCGCAGCAGGACGAGCCCCTCTGTCACGTCGCGCAACTCCCCGCGCGCGCCCTCGGTGATGTCATCGACCGCCGCGAGCAGAGCCTCGCCGGCCCGGTTCTCGTCGAGGAGCGTCGCGTATTTCGCAGCCGGCGCCTTGCCGGGCCCGAAGGCGGCCTGAACCGCCGCGCCCATCTGGTCGGGCGGGCGCGCATCGGCGGTCCGTCCGATCGCGAGACCGATCAGGAACGCCTCGGTGTCATCCGTGGGAGCCCGCGTCGCGGCGATGCGCTCGGAGTCTTCGGACAGAAGGCCGACCCGGAACGCGAGCATGCCCGCCTCGCCCTCGAGACGCGCGCCGGACAGCGCGCGGCCGTAGAGCGCGGCGAAGGGGACCTCGAGCTCGATCGCCGACATCTGTTCCCAGGCTTCGGGCAGGATCTTCGCGATCCGCGCCGCGTCATGGGCCGAAATCGCGGTATCGAGCGCCTGGATCAGGTCGACCCGCTCCCAGACCCCGCCCGACGCCGCGGCCTTGCGTTCGGTGTAAAGCCCGAGGAGCCGGTTCGGCTCGATCGCGCCAGTCCGGGCCAGCCGCTCGCCGGCTTCCAGCCGCGTCTTCCAGCCGGCGTTGGAGCGCAGGTCGGCCTGCGCGAAGGCCACCGGCAGCGTCGTCGTCGCCAGCGGTTGTCCGATCGCCTCCATCAGCCGAAGCACGAGCGGCGAGGGGCGCTGCGGCACCGGCAGGGGCGGCTCACCCTCGAAAAGCTCGGGGTCGAGGAACCGCTCGAGGAGTGCTGCGGTCTCGGCATCGACATAGCCGAGCGTCTCGCCGGTCCTGAGCGACAGCGCCGCCGCGTTCCAGTCGCCGCCCCGCGCGAGGCAGAAGACCCGCGCCGGGAAGGTCGGCGCGATCTCCGGGGTCTCGCGCATCTTCACGCAGGCCCGGTCCTCCTGGCCGATGAGAAGCGCGACGTCGAACCAGCGGCGGAACGCCTCGGCCTTCGGATCCTCGACCAGTTCCAGAAGCGAGAGCGCGGGATCGAGCGCGCCGAGATCGAGAAGCTTGTCCACCCGCGCGAGGAACAGCGCGCCGCTGCCATCGGAATCGACCGGCGGCGCGAGTTCGGCCAGAAGCAGCGTGTAGAGAAACGACTGGATCGCGGGCAGCGTATCGACGCGCTCGGCCCGGATCAGCCTTGCGAGGTCATCGGAAGCGGTGGTTCCCCACAATCCGCGCGGCAAGCCGGTCCTGGATTGGGGCAGAAGCCCGAGGCCGTCGAGCGTCGGCCCGTCGATCGGCGAGATGGCGATCGGCGAGCGGGAAACCCCTGCCGCCACCGGCGGTTCGATCCTCGTCGCGGGCGGCAACGGTCGCGCCGACGAACCCGCCACCGATTTCGACAACCAGTCGATCGCCGACAGCGGCGGCGCTCCATGCGACTCCGCGTGCAGCGGGGTTGCCGTCAGGATCGCGGCAGCGAGAACGCCGCCCCTAGTTTTCCACATTCAGTTCGACCGGTTCGTTGACCTCGGTCCGCTTCGGCGTCATGTCGCCGAGATAGGCGTAGCCCGCCAACCCGATGAAGCCGAGAAGCGCGAGAATGAAAATCGCCTTGAGAAGTCGCAGCATTCTTTCCTGCCGTTTTCTTGTCGTTTGTCGGGTCTTGCCCGTTGCCTGTATTTGACCCGAGGGTCCGATCCGCGATGTTACGGCGCGAATGCACCGATTATATATGGCAATTCCGGCGAATTCACGCCATTCACGGCAGAAAGTTTCGTCATGGGCAGGAGGTCGCCGCGCCGGCGGACCGGCTGCCGGGCCGGGGGTGAGAGGCACCGAGTGCGGCAAAGGCTGAAAAAGACGGTCGTGCTGGTGGGCATGATGGGGGCGGGCAAGACCGCGGTCGGCACGGCGCTTGCGCGGCTGCTCGGCGTCGGGTTTCTCGATTCCGACGAGGAGATCGTGCGCGCCGCGAACCGGACCGTGGCCGAGATCTTCGAGCGCGACGGCGAACCCTTCTTCCGCGCCCGCGAATCGGAGGTGCTGGCGCGCCTTCTCGCCGGACCGCCCTGCATCCTGTCGACCGGCGGCGGCGCCTTCCTGTCGGCCGAGAACCGCAAGCTGATCGCTGCGAAGGGCGTCTCGGTTTGGCTCCGGGCGGATCTGGAGCTTCTCTGGCAGCGGGTGCGCCACAAGAACACAAGGCCGCTCCTGCGCACCGCCGACCCGAAGGGGACGCTGGCGGCACTTCTGGACAAGCGCGCGCCGCTCTATACCGAGGCAGGCGTGATCGTCGACGCGCGGGCCGAATACTCGATCGAGGACATGGCCCGTCAGGTGATCGCCGCGCTGGCCGAACGCCCCGACATTCTGGAGACCGCATGACCGACACGACCGAAACCGTCCACGTGGATCTTGGCAGCCGCAGCTACGACGTGCGCATCGGCGCCGGGCTTCTCGCCCGCGCGGGGGCGGAGATCGCACCGTTCCTCAAGCGGCGCCGGGTGGCGGTGCTGACCGACGAGACGGTGGGAGAGCTCCATCTCGACGCCTTGCGTAAAGGCCTCGGCGATATCGCGATGACCGCGCTGGCGCTGCCGGCAGGCGAGGCGACCAAGGGATGGCCGCAATTCTCGCGCGCGGTCGACTGGCTCCTGGCCGAGAAGGTCGAGCGGCGCGACATCGTGGTCGCGTTCGGCGGCGGCGTGATCGGCGACCTCGCGGGCTTCGCCGCCGCGGTACTGCGCCGCGGCGTGCGCTTCGTCCAGATCCCGACCTCGCTTCTCGCGCAGGTCGACAGTTCGGTCGGCGGCAAGACCGGGATCAACTCGGTCCACGGCAAGAACCTGATCGGCGCCTTCCATCAGCCCGCGCTGGTGCTCGCCGACATCGGCGTGCTCGGCACGCTGCCGGCGCGCGATTTCCTCTCGGGTTACGGCGAGGTGGTGAAATACGGGCTTCTCGGCGACGCGGCCTTCTTCGACTGGCTCGAGGCGAACGGTCCCGCGCTCGCCGCCGGCGACATGGCCGCGCGGCAATACGCGGTGCGCCGCTCGGTCGAGATGAAGGCCCGCATCGTCGAGCGCGACGAGACCGAGGAGGGCGATCGCGCGCTCCTCAACCTCGGCCATACCTTCTGCCACGCGCTCGAGACCGCAACCGGCTATTCCGACCGGCTCCTCCACGGCGAGGGCGTCGCGATCGGCTGCGCGCTCGCCTTCGAACTCAGCCAGCGGCTCGGTCTCTGTTCGCAGGAAGCCCCGAGCCGGGTCCGCGCGCATCTGAAGGCGATGGGGATGAAGACCGATCTCGCCGACATTCCCGGCGACCTGCCCGATGCGGAGGCGCTCCTCGCGCTCATGGCGCAGGACAAGAAGATCGTCGACGGCAGGCTGCGCTTCATCCTCGCCCGCGGCATCGGCGAGGCCTTCGTGACCTCCGACGTGCCGGGCGAGGCAGTGCGCAAGGTTCTGGGCGAAGCACTCGCCCGCCGCTGAGGACGCTCGCCCGGAGCGAACGCCTCCTCATCTTCATTGCCGAAATACCCCGGGGGTGTGGGGGCAGCGCCCCCACGCGCCGTGGTCGTCAGCAGTCAATCAGAACGGAATCTCGTCGTCGAGATCGGAGCGGCCGCCGCCACCGCCGCCGCCGCCCTGGCTGCCGCCGCCGTAGCCGCCCGAACCGCCACCGTATCCGCCCGAACCGCCGCCATAGCCGCCGGAGCGGTCGTCCTCGTAGCCGCCGCCAGCGCCGCCGCCCTCGCCGCGGCCGTCAAGGAGCGTCAGCTCGCCCCGGAACTGGCGCAGCACGATTTCGGTCGTGTAACGGTCCTGGCCGGACTGATCCTGCCATTTCCGGGTCTCGAGCTGGCCCTCGATATAGACCTTGGAGCCCTTCTTCAGATACTGCTCGGCGATCTTGACGAGGTTCTCGTTGAAGATCGCGACCGAGTGCCACTCGGTCCGCTCGCGCCGTTCGCCGGTATTGCGGTCGCGCCAGTTTTCCGAGGTGGCGATGCGCAGGTTGCAGACCTTGCCGCCGTTCTGGAACGACCGCACCTCGGGGTCGCGCCCGAGATTGCCGATCAGAATGACCTTGTTTACCGATCCCGCCATGCGGACATCCTCCTCGCGATTCCATTCGCCCCGTTAGACCATCCGGCCGCTGCCGATGGAAGGCCAACATGGTTGCGATTTCCCTAATTCCGGCCCGCCCGCGCCTCCGGCGGGTCTGCAACTTTGGGTGCAGACGCCCGCTCATCTGACCTCTGGTCCTGCGGTTCAATGGCGTGGTGCGGGTTTTGGCTCCAGATCCGTACCACCAAAGCCGGGACATACCGCCCCGGCAACCAGGGAGACCGACATGATCCGCAAGATCCCCCTCGCCGCAGCCCTCGCGCTCGCTTGTGCCTTCCCCGCCGCCGCGAGTTCGATGCCCGATGCCGCGACCCAGGCGAAGATCACCGCCGACCTCAAGGCCCAGGGCTACGAGGTCCGCAAGATCGACTCCGAGGACGGCATGATCGAGGTCTACGCCGTGAAGGACGGCAAGACCTACGAACTCTACCTCGACGCCAACCTGAAGATCGTGCGCAGCAAGGAAGGCAGCTGAGCCGGTTCGGGGCGGCGGGCCCCGTCCGCCGCCCGTCCACGCCGGGAGGCAGAACATGCGAAAAATCAAGGTCTGGGATCCGGTCGTGCGGATCTTCCACTGGTCGCTCGTCGCGGGCTTCACGGCGAACGCGCTCTTGACCGATCCCGAAGGCAAGACCCACGAGGCAATCGGCCTCGCCCTCGTCGCCCTAGTCGCGCTGCGGATCGCCTGGGGCTTCGTCGGATCGCACCATGCGCGCTTCGCCGACTTCCGGCCATCCATCGGCGCCGGTCTCGGCCAGCTTGGCGAGATGGCGACCGGGCGGCGCCGGATCCATGCCGGGCATTCTCCGCTCGGGGCGCTGATGATCTACAACCTGATCGCGGTGCTTATAGTGATCGGCTTTTCAGGCTACGCGATGACGACCTACAGCTTCTTCGGCAGCAGGTGGGTCGAGGAGGTGCACGAGATCGCCGTGCGTTGGGCGGAGCTTTCGGTCCTCGCCCATGTCGCGGCGGTCGTGTTCGAGAGCCGCAGGCTCGGGATCAACCTTCCGAAATCCATGGTGACCGGTTACAAGACCCTACCGGCAACCGGGACGCAGGAATGACCGACGGCACGGCCCCAGGCAAAGACAGGCAGGCGGCGATCCTTGTGCTCATGGCAGTGCAGGGCTTCTGCGCCGCCTTCTTTCTCTTCGACGCCACCACCGATCTCCTTACCAACCCCGACTCGCTGTTTCAGGGGCCGCACATGATGCTCGAGCTTGTCGCCACGCTCGGCCTGATCGCCGGGATCGCCTTCGAGGGCGCTTATCTCGTGCGGCTCCTGCGGCGGCAGGCCCATGTCGAGCGCGCGCTCTCGGTCGCCTCGGGCGCGCTGCATGACGTGATGGAGAGCTATTTCGAACAGTGGCAGCTGACCCCGGCCGAGGCGGACGTCGCGCAGTTCACCATCAAGGGCTGCTCGATCGCCGAGATCGCCGAGTTGCGAGGCTCCGCCGAGGCGACGGTCAAGACCCACCTGAACGCGATCTACCGCAAGGCCGGGCTCCGTGGCCGCGCCCAGCTCGTCAACCTGCTGATCGAGGAGCTGCTCGGCGGCCGGATCGCGCAAAGGGAGAGTTAAGATGGCAAACGAGCAACCTGAGGTGGCGATCCGCGCAAAGTCCTGTTCGGCGGCGAAAATTTCGGTATAGTCCGGCGCGGTAAAAGTGCCGGACGAGGGACCGATGCGTATTTCCAGGGCAGCATTCGTGGCCGCGACCGTGGTGTCGTCGGTTGGGGCGGCGCAGGCCGAAGGTCTGGTCTTGTCAAGGTCAGGCAGCCTGCCGGGATCGCGGCTGGCGCAGTTTCACAAGCAGACCGCGGTGCTCGACAGCCGCGCGTCGACCCAGTACGCCGCCTCGACGCGCTTGACGCCGAACGGCAAGAGCCCGGTGTCGTCAACGTCAATCCCGTCCTATTCCGGGCGCTATCGCGGGCTCTACCTCGACGCGGCCAAGACGGCAGCGCGCAGGCATGGCGTGCCGGAGGACCTGTTCCTGAGACTCGTGCAACAGGAATCGGGCTGGAACCCGAAGGCGGTGTCCAACAAGGGGGCGACGGGGCTTGCCCAGCTGATGCCGGCGACGGCCCGGCGGCTTGGCGTGAACGCCACCGATCCGCACGACAATCTCGACGGCGGCGCGCGCTACCTGCGCATGATGTATGACCGCTTCGGCAACTGGAAACTCGCGCTCGCGGCCTACAATGCGGGGCCTGAGGCGGTCGCCAAGTATGGCGGCGTGCCGCCCTATGCCGAGACCAAGGGTTACGTCCGGGCGATCCTCGGCATCTGAACCGACCCGTCGGTGCCGCGGCCGGCGTCAGCGGCGCTCAGTGGCGGCCGGCTCTTCCTCGATGACGTAGTCGCGCGGGATCCCCTTCGTCGCGCGCGCCCAGATCGTCGCCGCGGCACGGCTCTGGTGAGCATCGAACGCGGCCCGGTCGCGGAACGTCTCGGCCACCGCGAAGCGGCAGGGATCGGCGTGGGAGCGCAGCACCTCGAAGCGCAGGCAGCCGGGCTCGGCCCGAGTGAGCCGGATGTGATCAGCCAGGAGGCCTGAGATGCGGTCGGCCTCTTCCAGAGACCGGCAGACCAGAAATCCCGAGAGCTTGACGCGCGACATGCAAAAGAAGGTAGGACCGTTCCGGCGTGAGGCAAGAGAAATCCACCGCCGGGGAGGCGAAAGCCGGCGTATTCTTGCGAAAACCGGGCCGAACCGTGCGCGCAGAGGTGCTTATCACCATCCGGCGC
This sequence comes from Defluviimonas salinarum, assembly GCF_026013545.1. GTDB lineage: Bacteria > Pseudomonadota > Alphaproteobacteria > Rhodobacterales > Rhodobacteraceae > Albidovulum > Albidovulum salinarum. Next base: position 45,623 of record NZ_JAPDOG010000001.1, read on the forward strand.
GGCGTCCCTTGCGACGGATGGATCCGGCCGCCACCGGTGCTACCCTGTCGCCATGTGCGGACGATTCATCCTCGGTGACGGCAGCTGGGCCGAATATCACGACGCGCTCTCGGTCATTCGCGGCGCGGCCGGCCGGGTCAGCTACAACATCAAGCCGACCGAGACCGTCAGCCTCGCCTTCAACGGCGCGGGCGGGCTCGAGGCCGGTGCGGCGCGCTGGTGGTTCGTGCCGCACTGGCACAGGGGCGAGGTGAAGGAGTGGAAGGCCACGACCTTTAACGCGCGGATCGAGAGCGCGCATGAAAAGCCGGTGTTCCGGGCCGCCTGGGCGGCGGGGCGCTGCATCCTGCCCGCCTCGGGCTATTACGAGTGGACCGGCGAGAAGGGGCGCAAGCAGCCCTGGCTCATCACGGTCGAGCAGAACCTGCCGGTCTTTTTCTTCGCGGGCCTGAAGGCGGCGCGTCCCGATGGCAGCCTGACCTGCGCGATCCTCACCCGCGCTGCCGACCCGTCGATCCGGCACCTGCATCCGCGGATGCCGGTGGTCCTGAGTTCGGAGGAACTGCTGCCGTGGCTCGACGCCGCGACACCGGATGAAGACGCGGTGGCGACGCTCGGGACCGGCTGGTCGGGGCGCTACGTGACTCGCAGGGTCCGGCCCTTCGGTATCGCCGATGACGGGCCCGAGCTGATCGAGGCCGACGGCTTCGATCTCTGAGCCGCCCTGTCAGACGCCGCGCTGCATCTCCGCCTCGATCCAGTCGGCGAAGGCACGGGTCGCCGGGGTCTCGGCATGGCCAGCGGGCGGCAGCAGGTAATAGGCCTCGACGAGCTTCAGTCGGTGCGGCCAGGGCTCGGCGAGCGGTGTCGTGCGGCGGATGCCGTCGATCATGAAGCCCTGCGCAAGGGCGAGGCCCTGGCCGGTGATCGCGGCGGTAAGGCTGATGACATAGGTCGAGGCGAGGTGGATCTTGCGCCCCGCCGGCAGGTCGTGACCCTGGGCCTGCAGCCATGTCTCCCAGTTCGACATGACGCCGGCGCAGTCGAACAGGGGATCGCGCCGCCAGTCCGGGGCGCCGTCCGCGAAGCCGGGCGCGCAGACCGGGGTGATGGTCTCCTCAAGGATCAGCCGGGCGCTTGCCGACATGTCCTCGCGCCGGCCGAAACGGATCTCGATGTCGCTGTTTCCAGGCGCGTTCTCGGCCCCCCAGACGGCGGTCTGGATGTTCAGGGTAAGCCAGGGCAGCGCCTCGGCAAGCTGGCCGAGCCGGGGCGCGAGCCACCAGGTGGCGAAGGTCATGTTGCACAGGATCCGGAGCGTCCGCCCGCGCTCGCCGCCGGTGAAGGCGCGGGTGCCGCGGGCGAGCGTCGCGAAGGCCTCGCGCACCATCGGCAGGTAGTTCGACCCCGCCTCCGTGAGTGCAAGTGTCCGGCTCTGGCGGTGGAAGAGATCCTGCCCGAGCCAGGATTCGAGGCTGCGGACATGCTGGCTGATCGCCGATTGCGTCAGGTTCAGTTCCTGCGCGGCGAGGGTGAACGAGAGGTGCCGCGCGGCCGCCTCGAAGGCACGCAGCCAGGTCAACGGGGGCAGGTTCAGGCCGGACATCGGGGGCGCGCAATCCGTGCATTAACTTTTCTAATGGCATAGCCTCGAATTCATCGCTGGTAAACGGATCCGATTGGCCTAGGACTTGCACATCAGCCGTGGGAGGACGGAATGAACGAGATGACGGGAACCGCGCGGGCGAATATCGCGCACTGGCAGGAACGCTGCGACATGGCGGCGGCCTTCCGCTGGACCTATCGCATGAACCTGCACGAGGCGGTGGCGAACCACTTCAGCCTCGCCGTCAACGAGGACGGCACGCAGTTCCTGATGAACCCGAACCAGATGCATTTCAGCCGGATCCGCGCCTCGGATCTCTTGCTTCTGGATGCCAACGACCCGAAGACGCTGGACCGGCCCGACGCGCCCGATCCGACCGCCTGGGGGCTGCATGGCGGGATTCACCGGCTGGTCCCGCATGCGCGCTGTGTCATGCATGTCCATTCGATCCACGCGACCGTGCTCGCCTGCCTTGCCGACAGCACGCTGCCGCCGATCGACCAGAACACCGCGATGTTCTACGAGCGCCACGTCATCGACGGGGATTTCGGCGGCCTCGCGCTCGGGGACGAGGGTGAACGCTGCGCCGGGCTGCTCAAGGATCCGAAGACCACCGTGATGATCATGGGCAACCACGGCGTCCTGGTGATCGGTGCCACGCCGGCCGAGGCCTTCAACCGGCTCTACTATTTCGAACGCGCGGCCGAGACCTATATCCGCGCGCTGCAGACCGGCCGGCCGCTTAGGGTGCTGAGCCACGAGATCGCCTCGACGACCGCGGCCCAGCTCGACGATTATCCGGGCTACGCGACCCAGCACCTCGCCGAGCTCCGGCGCATCCTCGATACCGAAGGCGACGACTACGCGAGCTGAGGAGCGCGCCATGCCGGATTACGTGCCGACCAACGCCGCCTCGTCCGGCGTGACGCTCGACAAGAAGCTATTGAAGCAGATCGCGGCGCGGAGCGACCGGCCGGGGCTCGTCTACCTCGCCCGGTGGGCGGCCGCGCTGATCGCCACCGGCGCGCTGGTCTGGGTGACGCTCGGCACTTCATGGCTCTGGCCGGCGATGTTCGCCTACGGCACGGTCCTGACCGTGCCGGCCTATGCGTTCAGCCACGAGACGGCGCATGGCACCGCCTTCCGCAGCCGCTGGCTCAACGAGGCGGTGCTGTGGCTCACCTCGCTGATCTACATGGAGGAGCCTCTCCACCGCCGCTACACCCATACCAACCACCACACCTTCACGTGGCATGTCGGCATGGACAGCCAGATGCCCTTCGACACGCCGATGGGGTTTTCGGGCTGGCTGGCCGAGGTGACCGGGTTCGGGCTCCTGCGGTTCCACATGGCGGTGATGGTGCGGCTCGCCTTCGGACGCTACTCCGACGTGATGCGCGACGTGACGCCGGCGGGCGAGTTCCCGAAGATGACGCGGAACGCGCGGATATTTCTCTTGATCTACGCCGCCATCGCCGTCCTGATCGCGGCGGGCCAGCTCTGGCCCCTGTGGTTCCTCGTCCTGCCGCGCATGCTCGGCGCGCCGGTGATGCTGCTCTTCACGCTCACCCAGCATGTCGAGCTGCAGGAAAACTCGCCCTCGATCCTCGACAGCACGCGGTCGTTCCGCACCTCCTGGCTCGGCCGGTTCCTCTACATGAACATGAACAACCATGTGGAGCACCACCTTTATCCTCAAGTGCCGTTCCATGCGCTGCCGACACTCGCCAAGGCGATCGAGACGCAGGTGCCCGAACCCGATCCGGGCTTCTGGCGCACCAATGCCGAGGTGTTCGGGGTCGTGCTGCGGCGGTCGCTGGGGCTCTCGACCAGGGCGCCGTCGATCCGGCAGGCGCCGCACATGATCACCGAGGGCGGTCGCGTCGAGCGGATCGCGCAGCGGACGATGTGAGGCGAGCGTCATGACCCAATGGATTCGCGCCTGCGCGGCGGACGAGATCGACGAAGAGGACCTGATCCGCTGGGATCACGGCGGCCACAGCTACGCGATCTATAACACCGAGAAGGGCTTCTTCGCCACAGACGGCATCTGCACGCACGAGCATCAGAGCCTCGATGAGGGGCTGGTGATCGGCTGCGTCATCGAATGCCCGCTGCATGGCGGACGCTTCGACATCCCCTCCGGCAAGGCCCTGTCGGCCCCGGTCTGCACCGATCTCGCGACCCATCCGGTGCGGATCGAGAACGGCGAGGTCTTTATCGCCGTCGGCTAGGCCGCCGCGCTCTCCAGAAGCTCGCGCCAGCGGTGGCAGGCGACCTCGTGCCCGTCGCCGGGATGCTCCAGCATCGGCTCGTCCTTCTTGCAGCGGTCTACCGCATGGGGGCAGCGCGTGTGGAACTTACAGCCCGAGGGCTGGTTGGTGGGCGAGGGGATCTCGCCGATCAGCTTTTGGGCGCGGCCCCGGTCGTCGGGATCGAGCGACGGGATCGCCGAGAAGAGCGCCTTCGTGTAAGGATGGCGTGGCGCCTTGAAAAGCTCGCGGGTCGGCGCGGATTCGACGAGCCGTCCGAGATACATCACCGCGACATGGTCACAGGTATGGGCGACGACCGAGAGATCGTGGCTGATGAACAGGAACGTAATCTTAAGATCGCGCTGCAACTCTTTCAGAAGATTGAGAACATCGGCTTGGATCGACACGTCGAGGGCAGCGACGCTTTCGTCGGCAACCACGAATTTTGGTCCCGAGACGAGCGCCCGGGCGATTGAGATGCGCTGGCGCTGGCCACCCGAGAAGGCATGCGGGAAGCGCCGGAGATGCTCGAGGTTCAGCCGGCACTTGGCCGCGATCTGGCGTACCCTCGCGTCGGTCTCCTCGCGGGTCTTGGTGAGCCCCATGACCTCCAGCGGTTCCGCGATGATGTCTCGGACCGTCATGCGTGGCGAGAGCGCGGCGTAGGGGTCCTGGAAGATCAGCTGCGCGCGCTTGCGGTAATCCTTCAACTCCGGCCCGGCGAGTGTCGTGAGGTCGTAGTCGACCTCGCCGTCGGCGTAGCTCGCGGACCCGCCGGTGATCGGCACCGCCTTCAGGAGCGCCCGGCCCAACGTCGTCTTTCCCGAACCACTTTCGCCCACGAGGCCGAAAAACGAGCCCTTCTCGATGTCGAGATCGACATGGTCCACCGCCTTCAGGACCTGTTTGCCGAAGAAGCCCGATCCGATCTTGAAGCCGACCGAGAAGTCGCGGGCCTTGATCAGGGTCTCGCTCATGCCGGGACCTCCGCATGGATGTGGCAGGCGACCCGGTGCGAGGCGTCGACGCGGCTGTCATGGGGCAGGGCGGTCTTGCAGACATCGCCGACGATCTTCGGGCAGCGTGTGTGAAAGACGCATCCCGTCGGCCGCTCCAGCGGCGAGGGGATATCCCCCGCGACCGGCGTCAGCGGCGCGTCGAGATCGTCGAGCTTCGGCAACGCGGCCAGCAGGCCTTGGGTATAGGGGTGCTTGGGGTTGCGGATCACCTCGCGCACCGGGCCTTCCTCGACGATCCGGCCGAGATACTTGACCGCGACCTTGTCGGCGGTCTGGGCAATGACGCCGAGGTCGTGGGTGATGAAGATGATGCCCATGTGGAACTCGTTCACGAGGTCTTTCATCAGGTCGATCACCTGCGCCTGGATCGTCACGTCCAAGGCGGTCGTCGGCTCGTCCGCGATCAGAAGCTTCGGCTTGGTCGACAAGGCCATCGCGATCATCGCCCGCTGGCGCATGCCGCCCGACAGTTCGAACGCGTACTGCCCGAAGCGGCGGGACGGGTCGGAGATGCCGACGCGGTCGAGCATCTCGACCGATATCTCCTTCGCCTTGGCCTTCGACATGTCCGCATGGAGCCGGAGCTGCTCGACCATCTGGTCGCCGATGGTGATGGCGGGCGCGAAACTCGCCATCGGTTCCTGGAAGATCTTCGAGATCGCGCCGCCCCGCACGATCTTCAGATCCCGCGCGGTCTTCAGCTTCAGGACCTCGACCGGGCCGGCCTCGGTGTGCAGCGTGATCCGGCTTTCGGGGCCGTAAACGGCGTTCCTTGCGTTCAGATTCATCAGCGCCTTGGCCGTCACCGACTTGCCCGATCCGCTTTCGCCGACGAGCCCCATCACCTGTCCCTTGTCGATGGAAAAGCTCACATCGTCGACCGCCGTCACCAGGCCCTCATCGGTCCGGAACTGGATGGTCAGGTTCTTGACTTCGATCAGTGCCGTCATTTCTTGGTATCCGAATAGGGGTCAGCCGCGTCGCGCAACCCGTCGCCGACGAAGACGAAGGCGAGAACCAGCGCCACGAAGAAGATGACGGGGATGAAATACCACTGGTAGTTCAGGAGCACGTCGGCCTTGGAGACGTTCTGCATCAGCGCGCCGAGCGAGTTCACCGGGTCCTTGAGCCCGAGCCCGATGAACGAGAGCGCGGTCTCGGACCGGACCATGTAGGGAAACGAGATCATCAGGTCGACGATGATGTAGCTTGTGAACGAGGGCAGCAGGTGGCGGCGGATGATATGGCCCGGCGGGGCGCCGCACAGTTCGGCCGCCAGCACATATTCCTGCGTCCGCTCGGTCAAAAGATGCGTTCGTATCCGTCGCGCCAGCGTCGGCCATCCGATGAGGCCGAGGATGATTGAGATGAAGAAGAACCGCGTCTCGGATGACCAGTGGTCAGGCATGAAGGCCGCGAGCGCCATGAAGAGGGGGATCGACGGCACCGTCCGGATCGCGTCGGTGATCATCTGCAGGACCGAGTCGATCCAGCCGCCGAAATAGCCGGCCACCCCTCCAATCACCAGAGCGAGCACGAAGGAGATGAGGACGCCGAGGGTCCCCACCGCGAGCGAGGTCCAGATCGCGTGCAGGGTTCGCCCGAAGATGTCCTTGCCGCTCGCATCGGTGCCGAAGAGGTGGATCTTGCCGCCCTCGTCGAGACCGAAGAGATGGATGTTCGAGGGGATGACGCCGAGGAGCTTGTAGTCCCATCCGCGAACGAAGAACCGCATGTAGAGCCGGTGGTCGCGGTTTTCCGTCACCACCCAGCGAAAGTTCGTCTTGATCGAGCGTTCTCGCTCGGTCGCGTAGACGAAGGGGCGGGCGGAAAAGCCGTTCTCGTCCCAGAATTTCGGGAACTGCGGTGCGCCGTTCTCGTAGTTCTCGTCCCGGCCCGCGATGGTCGGGTCGTAGGGCGAGAGGAACGGCGCGAAGAGCCCCATCAGGATCATGATCACAAGCGCCCAGGCGGCGATCATCGCGGTGCGGTTGCCCCTGAGGCGCGCCCAGATGAGCTGCCCCTGCGAGGCGGTGAAATAGGCCTCCTTGGCCTTCTGGTCGATTCCGGCGGCGGTTTTCCTGCGTCCGAACATGCGCTTACCCCATCATGCCGCGGCGGACGCGCGGGTCGATCAGGGCGAGCAGGATGTCGGTGACGAAGTTCAGCGCCACGATGCTCGCCGTGAGAAGGAAGATGATCGCGCCGGCCAACTGTTGGTCGTTGGAGCGCGCGAGGCTTTCAAAGAGAAGGGCGCCGGATTCGGTCAGCGTCAGGATCAGCGCCACGATCGGCAGTTCGTTGAAGATCCGGTTGAGGTCGAAACCGAGCGAGTTGATCACCGGCCCGAGCGAATGCTTGGCCGGGTAGCGCCAGAGGAGCTTCGCGCCCGAGACGCCGCGCGCCGAGGCGGCGGTAACATAGAGCTTACCGATCTCGTCGAGCATCAGCGCCCGAACGGTCTGCAGCGCGAAAGCAGTGGCCGACCAGCCGAGGATGAAGACCGGCAGCCAGGCGCGCGAGAGGAAGTCGCCGAACTTCGCCCAGCTCCAGGCCGCGTCGCGGTATGCCTTGGAGAAGAGCCCGGTCAGGCTGTCGCCGAAGAGGACCGTCGAGATCAGCATGATGATGAGCGCCAGAAGGAAGTTCGGCAGCGCGAGGCCGAGATAGCTCACGAACCTCAAAGAGTTGTTGGTGACGGGATTCGTCGAGCTTGCGGATATGATGCCGATGGGCACCGCGATCGCATAGGACAGGATCAGCGCCGCCATGCAGATGCCGAGCGAGATCCAGAACTTGTCCGCCAGAAGCTGGTTGATGTTGAGCCTGAGGATGCAGCTGTCGCCGAACTCGCCGTGGACGAAGACGTTGTAGACCCATTTCCCCCAGCGCTCCGGGAACGGCCGGTCGAGGCCGAGGCGTTTCTCCTCCGCCTCGATGTCGGCGATGGTGATCTGCGAGCCTTGGGTGTTCTTGAAGGCGAGGTAACGCTCCGCGCAGGTGCCGGGTACAAGTTCCATCAGCGTGAAGACGATCAGCGAGACGGTCAGAAGCGTGATCAGCGCCAGAAAGGCGCGGGTCAGCGCGAATTGGGCGAATTGGGCCATGTGGATGCGCGTCCTGTCAGTCCGAGAGCGGGCCTCTGCGGCCGGGGCGGACAGTCAGGTCCGCCCCGGCCGGGTTTCAGGTAGTCCCGACATCACTCGTCGAAGTACCACTGGCTCGGCCGATACGGATACGTCCGGTAGTATTCGTAGGACGCCGTCTTGAACTCCGGGAAGTTCTTCAGCGCGTTGCGGTGGTAGATGGGGTCCGGTGTCAGCGCCGTGCCGATGAAGAGGAGGTTCGAGACCATGTTCTCCACCAGCCGGTTCGCGGTCGCCTTGAACTCGTCGGTGCCCGACGGCGCCGATTGCAGCGTGTTGATGTCGTCCATCATCTGCTTGACGTAATCGGGCGGCTCGACGCCGCTCGCGCCGTTGGTGTCGACCCATTCGGCCCAGAGCATGCCGGTCCGGTGGTCGAAGTAGTTGTTGAAGGGCGGCACCCAGAGCTCGTTGTTGCCAAGGACGATGCCCACCGGCTGGCCCTTTTCCCAAAGCCCCACGTCAAGCTGGTTGGAGGATTGGGCCGAGCGGTACTCGTCCGGCGTGATCTCCTTCACCGTGGTCTTGATGCCGACATTGGCCCAGTGCTGGCCGATCAGTTCGACGACCTGGCCGGCGATACCTTGCGTCGCGAACTGCAGGTTCAAGACCAGCGGCGCGCCGTTCGGCAGGTCGCGGAACCCGTCGCCGTCCTTGTCGACGACGCCGACCTCGTCGAGAAGCGCCTTGGCGCCGTCTGGGTCATACTCGGTCGCGAAGGCCTTCCATTTCGGGTCGACGTAATCCGGCAGCGGCGAGAAGCCGGTATATTGCTGGATCACGCCCTCGCCGAAATAGGCGGTCTCGTTGATCTCTTCGCGGTTGATCGCGATCGACATCGCCTGACGGAAGCGCAGGTCGCCGAAGACCTTCCGCTTCTCTTCATCCGCCGATGTGACGTTGAAGGACACCGCATGTATGGTGATCTTCGGCTTCAGCTGCACCGAATAGCCGCCCTTCTCCTGGTTTTCCAGGAGGATCGGCGCGTCGGCGAGTTGCAGCGACTGTGTCTTGTAGTCGGCCTCGCCGTTGACGAGTTTCAGCAGACGGACCTCCTGGTCGTTGGCATAGACCTCGTCCAGTTCGTTGATATAGGGCAGCTGCTGGCCCATCGTGTCGACCTGGAAGAAATAGGGGTTAGCCACGAAGTGCCGCCCCTCGGTCGTGTCGCGGATGACGATGTGGCTTTCGAGCGTGGGCATCGTGTCGGCCGGCATCTTCGCGATCTTGTCGGGCGAGTTCAGCTGCGGCGTCGGCGTGTCGGTCCAGTCCGAATTGCCGAAATAGGCCATGATCACGGCATAGCCGTTCTCGAAGCCCATCTCCTGCGCCAGCTTGTCGGCGTCCGGGTTGATGTCGGGGTGGAATTGACCGAGGAAGTGTTTCGGCTGGAACCCTTGCGCGAAATGCGTGGCGAAATGGGCCAGAAGCCCCGGCTTCGGCGCCGGCAACTTGAAGATGACGGTCAGGTCGTCGGGCGTCTCGACCTCCATCCGTTCGCCCGCAACGGTGACATAGTCCTTCGGCTTCTCGTTGACATTCGGATCGAGTGCGAGGTTGTCGTACCAGAACTTCACGTCGGCCGAGGTGAAGGGCTGGCCGTCCGACCACTTGTGGCCCTTGCGGAGATGGAAGGTGAGCTGGGTGTAGTCCTCGTTCCATTCCCAGCTTTTGGCGACGTTCGGGACAATGGTCTCGAGGTCGTCGGAATAGCGCACGAGGTTGACGTGGCGAACCGAGAGGAAGTCCGACGTGCCGGCCTCGGTGGCATTCGACAGGGCATCGAGCGTGCCGCCATACTTGCCCACCGCGTCATAGGGCACGACGACCAGCGGTTCCTCGGGCAGGCGATCGGCGAGCGCCGGCATCTCGGGGTTGCCGCGGATCTTGCCGTTCAGCTCGGCGATCGCGGGGTTCTCGGTGAATTCCATCGTGCAGCCGGCGGCCGTCTGGAAGTCCGCGAGGTCGTATTGCTGGGGGAAGGCGCCGGGGGCGATGCCGCCCATGTCGGCGACCGTGATGCCGGGGCAGCTCGCCGCCGCGGCCATCGGAAATGCCAGCAGCGCGACGCTGCCGAAAAGTAGTCGTTTCATGATTTCTCCCGTTGCTTGGCTTATTTATGAATTATTATTCTTCCTGGAATCCGGCCCTCAGTCCGAATGCCGAGATCGGCCGGCAGTGGTGCGTGTCTCCAGTTCCCTCCCTCTGATGTTCAAACCGCGCGGTGACCGGCGGACGGTCCCGGGGTGCGCGATCCTGTCGTTCTTCCGTCTCGGAACGAGTATGTCCGCGCCACCGAGACGCCGTCAAGTAATTGCACCGTTTGCATTTCTGCCGGGCGATTCTATCTCAGGGCTTTCATTCACGCGGCACCGTGACTGCGCCGTCGGCGGTGATCATGGTGCGCGTGAAGCGGCTCGCCGCGTGGCGCATCCGATGGTCCGTCATCTCCCGGTAGAGGCTCAGGAGCGTCTCGCGCATCGCCGGATCACCAGCAAGGTCGCGCCGCTCGCCGTCCGCCCGGTGATCGAAGAGCAGGGGCGGCAGGCCGCCGTTGAAATGCACCAGCGTGTGGTCCTTGCCGCGCAAGACGGCGAGGTTCGTCGTCTCCGGGTCTAGGCCGAGCGTGGTCTGCGCGGGCGTCGGCTCGACCGGGTTGCCGAAATCAAGCTCCGACCAGGTGAAGCGCCGCCAGCCGGCCGGTTCCTCGCCGCGCAGGAACGGCATCAGGCTCCGGCCGTTCATCGTCTGCGGCACGTCGAGGCCGAACCGGTCGAGGATCGTCGGCGCAACGTCGACGGATTCCGTCGGGTGGTCGTGGCTCGTGCCGAACGAGCCGGGCAGGGCCGGGTCGCGGATGATCAGCGGCGTGTGATAGGCCGCGTCGTGATAGGTCGATTTCGCCCAGATGTAGCGGTCGCCCAGCATCTCGCCGTGATCGGCGGTGACGACGATCAGCGTCCGGTCGTACTGGCCGGTCGCTTTCAGGAAGTCGATGATGCGTCCGAGATGGTGATCGACCTCGGTCGCCAGCCCGAGGTAGATCGCGCGGAGCTTGCGGATGTTGGCGTCGCTCGGCTCCATATCCGGGAAGCCCTCGACCATGCCCGAGATCGGGTTCTTCGCGTGGCAGGGGGCGATGAACGGGTGGACCGCCTGTTCCTCCTCGATCGTGCCGATCCGCTCGGGCAGCGGGATCGTCGCGGGATCGTACATCCGGTTGTAGGGCTCGGGCGCGACCAGCGGATTGTGCGGGCGGATATAGGTCAGATGCGCGAACCAGCCGGGCGCGCGGGCCCGGAGCGCGCGGATTGTCTCGTCGGTGAGAAAGGCGGTGTCGCTGTCCTCGGCACGGTAGAGCGCGGGATCGTCGGGGTTGGGACCGGTCGGGCGGAAGATCTCGGGGTAGGGCGGCACGTCATAGCCCTTCGCCATCAGGTCGGCGCGCCAGGGCAGGCTTTCCTCCAGCCGCATCTCGACCGCCTCCTGAAACCCCGGCAACACCTGCTCGTAGCTCTTGAGCACGGGATCGCCCGGCGTGTGAACGCGCGGATCCGGCGTCGCGTCGGTATAGCCGAAGAGAAGCGGCAGCCAGCCGGCCTTGCGCATCTCGGTGGCGAGGTTTGGCGTGTCATGCGGCAGGGGCGTGCCGTTCCGGACCGAGCGGTGGTTCATCGCGTACTGGCCGGTGAGCAGCGAGGCGCGCGACGGGCCGCAGGGATTGGCCACCGAGAAGTGCCGCGTGAAGCTCGCGGCATCCGCCATCAGCGCGCGGAGGTTCGGCAGGCGGACATGCCCGGCCAGGGCGCCGGACAGGCAGTCGGCCCGGAGCTGGTCGATCACCACGAACAGGATGTTGTCGGTCGCAGCCATTCCGGCCCCCCTTGGCAGTTGTCCCTGACGAAGGCGGCAATAGCGATTCGGGGCAACGGAAATATGTCGGTTCGTGCGTCGGAATCGTGCCGGCCGCTAATCCTCGAGCTGCCCGTGGATCGCGAACTGGTCGATCCCGGCCTCGGCCGCCTCGATGAAGCGGTACTGCTCGCGCACACCGGCATCGGTCAGGTCGCGCCAGACGGTCAGAACCGTGTTCGGCGCATGCTCGGCGCAGAGATCGGCCATCTGCGCAAGCTCCTCCGCCGCCACGGGGCGCGCCGCCTCGAGGGAGGGCGCGCCGTAGACCTCGACGAAATGCCGCGCCAGCCGCTCGGTAAGCACCTCCAGTTCGGCCGCCTCGATCCGGGTCACGGCGACGAAGGTCACGCGGCCGAAGGTCTCGATCCCGAGCCAGCCGTTGGCGAAGGCCTGGCGCTGCTTGCCGACGAGGTCCGCCTCGCTCCAGTTCGAAAACTCGAAGCCGCCGGAGATTGCCCATTCCCCGGTCCGCGCCGGGATGGCGAAGACGTTCATGTCGCTTTCGTCGAAATGGATCGCGCGGGCGAGCTGCACGTCAGACCTCCTCGATCAGGGCCGACAGCCGGATCAACCGGGTGGTGCCGCCGGTCTCGATCAGCATGCCGAAATTCTCGTCGGCGCCGAGGAAGCGGCCCGCCTCCTGCAGGCCCGCCACGGTCACCGCGACGGTTTCCCCGAGCTTCCAGGCGAGCCCCTGCCATTCGCGGTGCAGGTCTGCGCGCCCCTCGGCATCGTCAAGCGCGTTGAGCCACAGGAGCGTGTGGCGCGACCAGGCTTCGAGGAGCCGCAGCGGATCGAGCCCGCCGCAGCCCTCCTGATCGAGCGCGGTGCGCCCGGGGCTCTCTCCAGGTTCGGCGCCGGGCGGCAGTGACAGGGCGAGGTCGAAGCCGACGACGAGCCAGTCGGGCTCCTCCGCCGGATCGCGACTTGGTGCGGCGACCCGCAGCCGTCCCGCCTCCGCGCCGTTGAGGATGATCCCGCCGGACCAGTCGAGATGCACCGCCGTTTCCGGCGGCGCCAGCGCGCCGAGCGCGTTCTGCAATCCGACGGCGCAGGCGATGAAGCCCGCCATCGCCGGTTCGAGCAGGGATTCCGGGACCAGCACCAGCGCCGCGCTCAGGGTTTCGGAGGTGACGCGCCAGACGAGCAGGCCGGGATCGCCATCGGACTCGGCCTCTTCGCAGGCCAGCAGGAAGGGATCCTCGGCTTCGGCCGCGCGCCCCGTCATCAGGGGCGGGAAGACCGGCGCCGCGCTCATGCCAGCCCCTCGGCGACGAGCCGCCGCGCCAACTCGCGGAAGGCGCGGGCCTGGGGCGAGGCTGCTTTCGACGCCACAACCGGCGCGCCGCCGTCCGAGGCGGTGCGGATGTCGAGATGGAGCGGGATCTCGGCCAGGAGCGGCACGCCGAGCCGCGCGGCTTCGGCGCGCACGCCGCCGTGGCCGAAGATATGCTCCTCGTGGCCGCAGTTCGAACAGATGTGAACCGCCATGTTCTCGATCATGCCGAGGATCGGTGTGCCCATCTTGCGGAACATGTCGATGCCCTTGCGGGCGTCGAGAAGGGCTATGTCCTGCGGCGTCGAGACGATGATCGCGCCCGTGACCTCGGCCTTCTGCGCGAGCGTCATCTGCACGTCGCCGGTGCCGGGCGGCAGGTCGACGACAAGGATGTCGAGAGCGCCCCACTGGACCTGAAAGAGCATCTGCTGCAGCGCGCCCATCAGCATCGGCCCGCGCCAGACCACCGCTTCGTCCTCCTGCGTGAGCAGGCCGAGCGACATCAGCGTGACGCCGTGATTCCTCAGCGGCAGGATCGTCTTGCCGTCGGGCGATGCGGGACGGCCGGAAACGCCGAGCATCCGAGGCTGCGACGGCCCGTAGACATCGGCATCGAGGAGGCCCACCCGGCGCCCCTCGGCGGCCAGCGCCACGGCGAGGTTGGCGGCCACGGTCGACTTGCCGACACCGCCCTTTCCGGAGGCGATGGCGACGATGCGCTCGACGCCCGGCACCTTCTCCGGCCCCTGCGGCTTCGGCCGCGCGCCGCCCTTGAGGTCGGGCGGCTGAGGTGCGGCGCTGTGCGCGGTCATCACCACCGAGACGGTGTCGACGCCCGGCAGGGCGCGGAGCCGCGCCTCGGCTTCGGCACGCGCGGGCTCCATCCGCTGCGCCCGCGCCGGGTCGATCTCGAGGACGAAGCGCACCGTGCCGCCCTCGACCGTCAGCGCCCGGACGATGCCGGCCGAAACGATGTCTTTGCCGCCGACCGGGTCGGCAACCGACTTCAGGACGTCAAGAACGGCGTCCCGCGTGATGCTCATGCAGACGGTCCGGTGATCTTGCCGGTCACCACATGCTCGACGTCGAGCCCCTCGATCGTCAGCACCACCTTGGCCGAGAGGGTCCTGCCCGCCGCGGCCGGCCCGGCCTCGCGCACGGCCTTCTCGATCGCCTGCTGCGAGGTCACGCCGACCTGCTTGAGGAACTTGCGCATCGACATGTTGAAATCGTCATCCATGGTCTCGTCCTTTCCGCAACGGTTGACCGGGCCGCCGGCGCGCCCCTAGCCTTGGTGCCGGGAGGGCCGCGCCATGCGGATCCGGCTTGCCATCCTGTTCCTAGCCCTCACCGCGCTGCCGGCGCGGACGGAGGAGGCGCGCGAGTTCACGCTCTCGGCCCCGCCGAAGATCGTGGCCAGCGGTTTGCTCGACTATATCCTGCCGCGCTTCGCGTTGAAAACCGGCCGTCGCGCGCGGCTGGTCAACGGAGCGGCCGATGCGAAGCTCGGCCCGGCCGGACCCGGCGCGGCGCCGGTGATGGCGCGGGGAGAGGCGCTCTACGCGCTCGACCTTGCCGGAGACAACGACGCGGCGCATCGCTTCGCCGCATGGCTCGGCTCTGAGGTCGGACGGAACACGCTCGCTTCCTTCGTGCCGACCGATGGGTCGCCGTTCTCCGCGCCGCCCGAGGTGGTGCAGGAGGCGCCCGCGCCCGTCGAGGGCGACGCGGCACTCGGCCGCGAGGTGGCCCATGAGCAACGCGCCCGCTGCCACCGCGTGGCGCCGGGCCTGACCGCGATGACGCTCGGCTCGACGCCCTCCTTCGCGGCCCTGAAGACGCTCTCGGACTGGGCCGACCGCTTCGCGGCCTTCTACGCGCTCAACCCCCATCCCGCCTTCCTTCGGGTCGAGGGCATCAGCCCGCCCTTCGACCCCGCGCGCCCGCCGCCGATCGTGCCGGTCGAGATCACCGCGGCCGAGGCCGCCGCACTCCGCGCCTATGTCGCCGGCATCCCGGCGGCCGATCTCGGGGCGGATATCCAGAGCCGTTAACGCCATCCTCAGTGATCCCGCCGCTTGGAAAGGTAGTCGTCGGTCGTCCGCACCGCCGGGCGCTCGCCCGCGGCCAGCGGATTGGCCTCGCCGTGATACTGGGCGCGGATGCGGCAGTCGTCGCACATCTGGATCAGCCGCCCGGCGGCGCTGTCGGCGAACATCGGGTGCTTGCCGGCGAGCTTCTCAACGATCCGCTCGACCGTGGAGCGCACGCCGAAGGGCTTGCCGCATTCGATGCAGGCGAAGGGCTCCTCCTCCTTGAGGACGCTCTGGCCAAGGGCCGCGTCGGTGGGATCGAAGCGCGGTTCGAGCGTGATCGCGTCCTCGGGGCAGACCGTCGCGCAGAGCCCGCATTGCAGGCAGGCATCCTCTTGGAAGCGAAGCTGCGGCTTGTCCGGATTGGCGAGAAGCGCTCCCGAGGGGCAAAGCGAGGCGCAGGAGAGGCAAAGCGTGCAGGCATCCGTATCGACGCGGACCGCGCCATAGGGCGCGCCCACTGGCAGCGGCAGCGGAAGCGTGTCGCCCACCAGCGCCTTTGCGGCCAGCCGCGCCACCTGCCGGCGGCTGCCGAGCGGCAAGACCGGCGCGATGTCCAGAGGCTCCGGCGCCGTGCCATAGAGCGCGTCGGACAGCGCCTCGGGGTCGGCAAGATCGAGGAGCCGGACCCGCCCGCCTGCGCCCATCGCCGCCGCGAGCGACGCTTCGCGTGCAAGCGTGTCGCGGTCGGTGCGCGGCGCCGTCAGCACGTCGACGCCATCGAACCCGACCGCGAGTGCGGCCAGCATCTCGGCATGGCCGAAGCCCGCCAGCGCCGCGACCTCGAGCGGGATCACCTCGGCCGGCAGGCCGCGGCCGAAGCGGGCGGCGAGCGCGATCATCTCGCGACCATGCGGGGCGTCGTGGACCAGAAGCCGGGCCGCGCGGCCGCCGGCTGCGCGGTAGGTGTCGGCCAGAACCGCGACGCGGCGGAGCAGATGCGCCACCGGTGGCGCGTCATAGGCGATCGCGGCCGAGGGGCAGAGCGCAGAGCAGGCGCCACAACCTGCGCAGACCATCGGATCGACCGTGACATGGTCGCCGTCGGGCGTGATGGCACCGGTCGGGCAGGCGTCGAGACAGCGGGTGCAGCCGGTCTGCCCGGCGCGCGAATGGGCGCAAAGCTCAGGGACAAGCGCGACATGGAGCGGCTTTTCGAACGTGCCGACATGCTGGGCGGCCTCGAACACCGCCGCCGCCACCCGGTTCGCATCGCCGGGATCGGCGCGCAGGTAGCCGTCGCGCTTCTCTGGCGCGGGAAAGAGCGACGCCCCGCCCGAAAGGTCGAGGATTACGTCGCAGCGCGTCTCGGCCCCGTCCCGCGCCGGACCCAGCGCGAAGGCGCCGCGCCCGCCGGGCTCCAGCTGCCGGAGCGCGTCGAGCCGGAGCGTGAAGCGGCCGAGTGTCCCCATGACGCTCACGATCCGGCCGCTGACCACCTCGAAGCCGCGCGTCACCGGCAGTTCGCCGCCCGCATCGAGAAGGACCGTGACCGCGAGCGTCTCGGACAGCCGCTCCGCCGCCGGCAGGGCGACTTCGGCGCGGCCGATGACGAGGCACGTCCCCTCCGAGACGACATCGATCGTCTTCGTCGGCGGCACGGGCACCAGCGCCTCGGCGAGGAGCGCGGCCATCTTAGGCGTGGCGTCGCTGCCGTCCGACCAGCCGGCGCGGTCGCGGATGTCGATGCAGGCGGGGGCAGGGCGGTCGAGGTCCGCGGCAAGCTCGGCAAAGCGCGCGGCCTCCTGGGCGCAGGCGATCACCACCTCCTCCTCGCCGATCGCCTTGGCGGCCACGGCGATCTCGCGCGTGCAGAGCGCCGAATGGACGCGTGACGCGTCAAGTTCGGTCGCATTGGCGAGTGCCTTGGCGTCGATCTTCTGGCTTCCGAGGCAATCGCAGAGCAAGAGGCGCTTGGGCATGTGTTTCCCCGGTGTGCGGCGGCGCCGACCGTCTGGCGTGAATGCGAGCATGAAAGAGCCCGCCGCGTAAAGGCCGTGATCGCGAGTCGAAATCGATTCGTTCGCGGTTTCTGCGAAACTTTGGGAAGATATTCCCGAAAATCAGGGATGGCTGTGCGAATATTCCGTTGCGTCGTGCGAAAATACCACCGGTTTAATCCCTTGACTGTGCACGTTTTCGCGATTCGGCGTGATTCCTCTTTGTGATGCGGGCGGTGTGATGCAGGCTTGGGTTCAGCACCGACCGTGAGAATGCGGGCAGAAAAGGGGGGAGGATCGTAGAGCGCGATGGCGCTTGCGCGTGCATCTTTGCCTGTTGGCATCGTCGTCCGGAAATCGCCGGGTGTGACCCGCTGGGCCGCCTGGGCGTGGAAGGTGACGGCGCTTCTGCCGGGGGCGGGGCCTGCACGCTGGCGCGTGATCCGCCGCGAGGGCGAGACGGTCGAGTACCACGCTGCGACGCTGCCGCTGGACCTCTGGTCCAGCGATACCGAAGGCTACAGGGCGACGCTCTCGGCGCGCGAGCCGGGCCTCGTCGTTGTGCTGCGCAGCGCCGAGGATCCCGCCGCACCGATGCCCTGGACGCCGGTCCTCGTCACCGCCTCGGCCTATGAGGGCCAGGACTACATGGACAGCGGCGACGGGCTCATCGAATGCGTTCCGATGCCCGCAGGGCTGATCGCCTGGATCGGCGATTTCGTCGCGGCCCACCACGTCGAGACGCCCTTCGTGAAGCGCCGCCGCGACCGCGCGCGGGTCGACACGGTCGAAGAGGGGCGGGGCGATCCGCGGATCCGGCAGGAGGCTGACGTCTACCGGGCGCCGGGCCTTTCGACGCGGGAGGGGACGGGATGAGCCCCGCGCGCCCCGACAGCGATTTCTGGAGCCGACGCCGCGCCGCGGTGGCCGCCGAAGCCGAGGCGGAGGTCGAAGACGCCCGCGCCGCAGAAGCCACGGCGGAGCGCGCCGCGCGCGAGGCGGCACTGGCGGGCAAGAGCGACGCGGAAATCCTCGACGCGCTGGGCCTTGCCGATCCCGACACGCTGGAGCGCGGCGACGATTTCGCGGCCTTCCTGAAGGAGGCCGTGCCGGAGCATCTGCGCCGCCGCGCGCTCAGGCGGCTGTGGCGGAGCAATCCGGTGCTCGCCAATCTCGACGGGCTCGTCGATCACGGCGAGGATTATACCGACGCCGCCACGGTCAGGCCGGACCTGCGCACGGCCTACCAGGTCGGGCGCGGCATGCTGCGCCATCTGACGGCGCTGGCGGCGCCGGAACAGACCGTGGTCGAGGCCGCCGTGCCGGACGAGATCCCGGAGCCTGCCCCGGAAGACATGGTCGCTTCGGTCGATCCGATCGAGACGGCGCCGCAGGTAGTGGAGGAAGAAAGGGCGCCGCCGCGCCGCCACATGCGCTTCACGTTCGATGACGCATGCACGGAGTTGCGGACATGACCGGCACCGCCATGCCTCACGCCGCGATCACCGAGGAGGACCGGCTCCGCGCCGATCTCTACGGCTTCCTCTCGGCGCTCTTCGCCGCGCCGCCCGACCGGGCGCTTCTGGACAAGACCGCGGCGCTGACCGGCGACGCGAGCCCGCTCGGCCGGGCGATCGCGGCGCTGGCAAAGCTCGCCGCCGCCGCGACGCCGGTCTCGGTCAAGCGCGAGTTCACCCGGCTCTTCATCGGCCTCGGGCGGGGCGAATTGCTGCCCTATGCGAGCTACTACCTGACCGGGTTCCTCAACGAAAAGCCGCTCATGCTCCTGCGCCGCGACATGGCGACGCTCGGGCTGGCGCGGTCCGAGAGCGTCTACGAGCCCGAGGACAACATCGCGAGCCTGATGGAGATGATGGCGGGGCTGATCGACGGCCGTTTCGGCATGGTCCGCCCGCTCGACCGCCAGAAAGAGTTCTTCAACCGCCATGTCGCGCCCTGGGCGGGGCATTTCTTTGCCGATCTCGAAACCGCGAAAGGATCGGTTCTCTATGCCCCGGTCGGCACGATCGGGCGCGAGTTCATGGTGATCGAGAAGGAGGCGTTCCGCCTTCTGGGGGAGTGAACAAGGAAGGCGGGAAGGACCCGCCGCAAGGTTGCAAGGGAGGATTGACCGATGGGCAAGACCAGGGATGCGGACCGGACCACTCGCCGCGATTTCCTGAAACTGGCATCGACCGCCGCGCCGGCGGCGGCGGCGGCGGCCGCACTCGGCCCCGACGAGGCGGCGGCCGAGGAGCAGCCGAAGACCAAGGGGCTGCAGGACACCGCCCATACCCGCGCCTACTACGCCAGCGCCCGGTTCTGAGACCGGGACGCGCCCCCCCGGGCCGGCGGAAGATTGGCCCCGGCGCGAGGGGACTGACCCAGCCACCGGCCTTCGCGGCCGGACCAGCAAGGGAGATGAGGATGCTCAGGAAAAAGACGAGCAGGGCTGCGACCGGAACGCAGCGAATGACGGCCCTGTCCGCTACAGGTGAAACCACGGTCGACCGGCGTGCCTTCCTGCGCGGATCGGGGCTCGCCATCGGCGGGCTTGCCGCGATCGGCGCCACTGGCGGCACGGTGCGCCGCGCAAAGGCACAGGAGGCCGCCGCGACGGCGGTCAAGACGGTCAAGACGGTCTGCACCCATTGCTCGGTCGGCTGCACCGTCATCGCCGAGGTCGAGAACGGCGTCTGGATCGGACAGGAACCCGGCTGGGACAGCCCGTTCAACCTCGGCGCCCATTGTGCCAAGGGCGCCAGCGTCCGCGAGCATGCGCATGGCGAGCGCCGCCTCAAGTACCCGATGAAGAAGGAAGGCGGCGAGTGGAAGCGGATGAGCTGGGAGGACGCGATCAACGAGATCGGCGACGGCATGCTCAAGATCCGCGAGGAAAGCGGGCCTGACAGCGTCTACTGGCTGGGTTCGGCCAAGCATTCCAACGAGGGCGCCTATCTCTTCCGCAAGTTCGCGGCCTATTGGGGATCGAACAACGTCGACCACCAGGCGCGGATCTGCCATTCGACGACGGTCGCCGGAGTGGCCAACACATGGGGCTACGGCGCCATGACCAACAGCTACAACGACATCCATAACTCGAGGGCGATCTTCCTCATCGGCGGCAACCCGGCCGAGGCGCACCCTGTCTCGCTCATGCATCTCCTGAAGGCCAAGGAGGAGAACAACGCGGCCCTGATCGTCTGCGATCCGCGCTTCACCCGCACCGCTGCCCATGCCGACGAATATGTGCGGCTGCGGCCCGGCACAGACGTTGGGCTGATCTGGGGCCTCCTCTGGCACATCTTCGAGAACGGCTGGGAGGACAAGGAGTTCATCCGCACCCGTGTCTGGGGCATGGACCAGATCCGCGACGAGGTGAAGAAGTGGACACCCGAGGAGACCGAGCGGGTGACCGGCGTGCCGGGCTCGCAGCTTCGCCGGGTGGCGATGACGCTCGCCAACAACCGGCCCGGCACCGTGATCTGGTGCATGGGCGGCACCCAGCACACCAACGGCAACAACAACACCCGCGCCTACTGCGTGCTGCAGCTCGCGCTCGGCAACATGGGCACTGCCGGCGGCGGCACCAACATCTTCCGCGGCCATGACAACGTTCAAGGCGCCACCGACCTCGGTGTCCTTTCCCACGACCTGCCGGGCTATTACGGCCTTTCGGGCGGCGCCTGGGCGCACTGGAGCCGGGTCTGGGGCGAGGATCTCGACTGGCTCAAGGGCCGGTTCGACATGCTCAAGGATGCCGACGGCAATGTCGCCAAGGACGGCGACGGCAACGACATAAGCCTGATGAACACGAGCGGCATCCCGGTCTCGCGCTGGATCGACGGGGTCCTGGAAGACAAGGCCAACATGGACCAGAACGACAATGTCCGGGCCATGGTGCTCTGGGGGCATGCGCCGAACTCGCAGACCCGCGGCGCCGAGATGAAGACGGCGATGGAAAAGCTCGACATGCTCGTCGTGATCGACCCCTATCCGACCGTCTCGGCGGTGCTGCATGACCGCACCGACGGCGTCTGGCTCCTGCCGGCCTCGACCCAGTTCGAGACATCGGGCTCGGTGACCGCCTCGAACCGCTCGTTGCAATGGCGCGAGAAGGTGGTGGAGCCGGTCTTTGAATCGCTCCCGGACCACACGATCATCCGCATGTTCGCCGACAAGTTCGGCTTCTCAGACCGGCTCTTCCGCAATATCGAGGTCAAGGACGGCGAGCCGGTGATCGAGGACATCACCCGCGAGTTCAACCGCGGCATGTGGACCATCGGCTACACCGGCCAGAGCCCCGAGCGGCTGAAGCTGCACATGGCCAACCAGCACACCTTCGACAAGACGACGCTGCGCGCAGTGGGCGGACCGGCGGACGGCGAGTTTTACGGGCTTCCCTGGCCCTGCTGGGGCACGCCAGAGATGGGTCACCCCGGCACCGCGAACCTCTACGACATGTCGATGCCGGTCAGCCAGGGCGGCCTCACCTTCCGCGCCCGCTTCGGGGTGGAGCGCGACGGAGAGAACCTTCTGGCCGAGGGCGTCTATTCGGCGGGGTCCGAGATCCAGGACGGCTACCCCGAGTTCACCATGCAGATGCTGATGGACCTCGGCTGGGACGGGGATCTCACCGACGAGGAGCGTGCCGCGATCGAGGCGGTGGGCGGGCCCACGGCCAACTGGAAGCTCGATCTTTCGGGCGGTATCCAGCGGGTCGCGATCAAGCACGAATGCGCGCCCTTCGGCAATGCCAAGGCCCGCGCCGTGGTCTGGACCTTCCCCGACCCGGTGCCACTGCACCGCGAACCGCTCTACACGCCGCGGCGCGACCTCGTGGCCGATTACCCGACCTATGACGACCGCAAGCTCTACCGACTGCCGACGATGTATGCCTCGATCCAGGAGAAGGACTTCACGGCGGACTATCCGATGATCCTGACCTCCGGGCGGCTCGTCGAATACGAGGGCGGCGGCGACGAGAGCCGGTCTAACCCGTGGCTCGCGGAGCTTCAGCAGGACATGTTCGTGGAGATCAACCCGCGCGACGCCAACAACCTCGGCATCCGCGACCGGCAACAGGTCTGGGTCGAGGGCGCCGAGGGATCGGCCGTCAAGGTCATGGCGATGGTGACCGAAAGGGTGGGTGAGGGCGTCGCCTTCATGCCCTTCCATTTCGGCGGGCATTTCCAGGGCAACGACCTGCGCGACAAGTATCCACCGGGCGCCGACCCATACGTCCTCGGCGAAAGTTCCAACACCGCGCAGACCTACGGCTACGACTCGGTCACCCTGATGCAGGAGACCAAGTGCACGCTTTGCAAGATCAGCGCAGCATAGGGAGGAACGGATATGGCACGCGTGAAATTCCTCTGTGACGCCGAACGCTGCATCGAGTGCAACGCCTGCGTCACCGCCTGCAAGAACGAACATGAGGTGCCTTGGGGCATCAACCGCCGCCGGGTCGTGACCATCAACGACGGCAAGCCCGGCGAAAGGTCGATCTCGGTCGCCTGCATGCACTGTTCGGACGCGCCCTGCATGGCGGTCTGCCCGGTCGACTGCTTCTACCAGACCGAGGACGGCATCGTCCTGCATTCCAAGGACCTCTGCATCGGCTGCGGCTATTGCTTCTACGCCTGCCCCTTCGGGGCGCCGCAGTATCCGCAGGCCGGCAATTTCGGTTCGCGCGGCAAGATGGACAAATGCACCTTCTGTGCCGGCGGCCCGGAGGCGGACAATTCCACCGCCGAGTTCGCCAAGTACGGCCGCAACCGCATCGCGGAAGGCAAGCTGCCGATCTGCGCCGAGATGTGCTCGACCAAGGCGCTTCTCGCCGGCGACGGCGACGTGGTCTCGGCGATCTACCGCGAGCGGGTCGTGGCGCGCGGCTTCGGCTCGGGCGCCTGGGGCTGGGGCACGGCCTATGAACAGAAGGCGGGCAACTGACCGGCACCTGCGATCGGGGGAGAGCATGAGCGTTCGCGGCATTCGCATCCTCTCGGCGGCGATCCTGGCGCTGGGCCTCGCGGCCACCGCGCCGCTGGCCCAGACCGTGGAGGGCGGCGCGGAGGATCCGCGCGCTGCCACCGGTGGGGCGCAGACGCTCGAGGACATCCTGGCGCGGCAGCGGGGCGAAAAGATCGACGACAGCTTCCGGCGCGGGGAAACCGGTGATCCCGCGTCGGCCGCCGACCCCTCCGAGCAGCTTGGCACGCTCGGCGGCGTCTCCGACCCCGAGCTTTGGCGCGCCTTACGCTATGGCGAGGCTTCGGTGACGGTCCCGACCTCGGCGCCCGCGGCGGGCGTGGTGATCCAGGACGGCGGCATGCGCTGGCTGAAGTTCCGCGAGGGGCCGCTGCTGATCTACGGCGGCTACGGGCTCATCGCCATGATCGCGGTGATCCTGCTCTTCTTCCTTCTCCGGGGCCGGATCCGCATCGAGGGCGGGCGCACCGGGCAAACCGTGCGCCGCTTCGGCGCGCTCGAACGCTTCGGCCACTGGCTGATGGCGGGTTCGTTCATCGTGCTGGCGCTGACCGGGCTGATGATTCTCTTCGGCCGGATCGCGCTGATCCCGCTCCTGGGCAAGGAGGCCTATGCGCCCCTCGCCGCGGCCGGGAAATGGGCGCACAACAACTTCTCCTGGGCCTTCATGGCCGGGCTCGCGCTGGTCATCGTGGTCTGGATCGGCCACAACCTCCCGAACCGGCACGATCTGGTGTGGCTCGCCAAGGGGGGCGGCCTCTTCAGCAAGGGTGTGCACCCGCCGGCGCGCAAGTTCAACGCGGGTCAGAAGATCGTCTTCTGGGCGGTTGTGGTGCTCGGCCTGTCGATCTCGCTCTCGGGGCTCTCGCTCCTTTTTCCGTTCGAATTGCCGATGTTCGCCAAGACCTTCGAGGTGCTGAACGCGACCGGCCTTCCGCAGCTTGTCGGCCTCGGGCCATTGCCCGAGGTGCTTGGGCCGCATCAGGAAATGCAACTGGCGCAGGCCTGGCACGGCATCGTCGCCTTCGCCTTCATCGCCATCATCATCGCCCATATCTACCTCGGCTCGATCGGCATGGAAGGCGCCTTCGACGCGGTCGGATCGGGCGAGGTCGACGTGCAATGGGCCAAGGAGCACCATTCGCTGTGGTACGAGGAGGTGACCGGCGCCGCGCCGGACCACCCGCCGGGCGCCCCGGCCGAGTGAGCGGGAAGGAGAGGCGATGAAGGTAATGCTGCTCGCGTTCCTGTCGGCCGCCGCAATCGCGGTCCTGGCTGACTTTGCGCTCGACCGCGCGGGCTTTTCCGCGCGCGAGGTGACGAGCGGGCCGTCGGTTCGGCTCGATTGACGGCAGCCGAAAATGCAAAATGCGCCGGGAAGGGCCCGGCGCATTTCGTTTCTTGAACAGCGGATTAGCCGTCGAAGTTCACTTCTTCCATCAGCTTCAGCGCCTCGGGCCGCGACTTCGCGACATCCATGAGGTTGAGGCTGTCCGGAGTGAACTCGCCCCAGCTTGCGACCACTTCCGACCGCGCCACGCCCGGCTTGACCGGGAATTCGTGGTTGAGCCCGGCATAGATCTTCTGCGCCTCGTCGGACGACAGGAACTCCATCAGTTTCAGCGCCGCGTCATGGTTCGGCGCCGACTTGGTCATCGCCACGCCCGAGACGTTCATATGGGTGCCGTCGCCTTCGAACACCGGGTAGACGATGCGCACCGAGTTGGCCCATTCGACCTGCTCGGGATCGCTCAGCATCGCGCCCATGTAATAGGTATTGCCAAGCGAGATGTCGCATTCGCCGGCCCAGATCGACTTCACCTGCGCCCGATCGTTGCCCTCGGGCTTGCGGGCGAGGTTGGCGCGCAGGCCCGTGGCCCATTTCTTGGCATATTCGGCGCCGTGATGCTCGATCATCGCCGCCATCAGGCCGAGGTTGTAATCGTGCGTCCCCGGACGGGTGCAGATCCGGCCCTGCCATTTCGGGTCCGCGAGATCCTCGTAGGTCGTCACCTCGCCATCGGCCACGCGCTCCTTCGAGGCATAGACGATGCGGGCGCGGGTCGTGAGCCCGAACCACTGGTTGCCGGGGTCGCGGAACTCCGCCGGGATGTTGGCGGCGAGCACTTCGGAGGAGACCGGCTGGGTCACGCCCGCCTCGACCACCTGCGAGAGCTTGGCGATGTCGACGGTCATCACGAGGTCGGCCGGGCTGCGGTCGCCCTCGCTCGATAGCCGCTCGACCAGGCCCTTGTCGACATGGGCGACATTGACGGCGATGCCGGTCTCGGCGGTGAAGGCGTCGAAGAGCGGTTGCACCAGTTCCGGCTGGCGCGACGAGTAGACGTTGACTTCTTCGGCGAGCGCAGGTCCGGCGAGAGCGGCGAGCGAAAGGGCGAAAAGCGGTGTCCGCAGGGACATAGTCGACTCCTTTGGTCAGATATTCTGGCGTCCTTATTCCCGACCTGCAGGGGCGCGTCAATACCTGATTAAACTGGTCGCCTATTTGGCCGCAGGCGTCATCCCCGGCAATTTCAGCCGCGAACGGCGGCCTCGATCGCGGCGACGTCGATCCGGGTCATCGTCATCATCGCGTCGAAGGCGCGTTTCGCGGCCTCGCCGCCGGCCGCCAGCGCTCCGGTCAGGACGCGCGGCGTGATCTGCCACGAGATCCCCCAGCGGTCCTTGCACCAGCCGCAGGCGCTTTCCTGCCCGCCGTTGCCGATGATCGCGTTCCAATAGCGGTCGGTTTCCGCCTGGTCGTCGGTGGTGATCTGGAACGAGAAGGCTTCGGAGTGGCAGAAGGCCGGACCGCCGTTGAGGCCGAGGCAGGGGAGGCCGAGGACCGTGAATTCGACCGTCAGCACGTCGCCCGCCTTGCCCGACGGATAGTCGGAGGGCGCGCGGAAGACCGCGCCGACCGAACTCTCGGGGAACGTCGCCGCATAGAAGCGAGCCGCTTCCTCCGCGTCCCTGTCGTACCAGAGGCAGATCGTGGTCTTGGCGGTTGGCATGTGCGATCCCCGTTTAGCGAGCGCTGGCTCGGGGACCGGAAACGCCGGCACCGCCCCGTGCCGGGATCAACGATACCGGCTCAGCCCTGCGTGCCGCAAGCGATTGCCGAGGCCGGCTGGGTGCGGAGACCGAGAGCCGTCGGGCAGCCGGCTATTTCGCCGCCTTCTCCAGCCGTTTCGCCTCGTCCCAGAGCGCGTCCATCTCGGCGAGGTCGGACTCTTCAGGGCGCTTGCCCCGGTGGGCGAGCGCGGATTCGATCGAGGCGAAGCGCCGGGTGAACTTGGCGTTGGCGGCCCGGAGCGCCGCCTCCGGGTCGATCCTGAGATGCCGCGCGAGATTGGCGATCACGAAGAGAAGATCGCCGAACTCCTCGAATATCTCGGTCTCCGTCATCGTGGCGCGGGCCTCCTGCAGCTCGCGCGCCTCCTCGGTAATCTTGTCGACGACCTCGGCGGTCGAGGGCCAGTCGAAGCCGACGCGCGCGGCGCGGTTCTGCAGCTTCACCGCCCGCGTCAGCGCCGGCAGCCCCATCGCGATACCATCCAGCGTGCCGCGCGCCGCCGCGCCCGCGCGTTCGGCCGCCTTCATCCGCTCCCAGTCGCGGGTCTGGTCCTCGGCACTCTTGTCGCGGCTTTCGTCGCCGAAGACATGGGGGTGGCGCGCGACCATCTTGTCGGAGATCGCGCGGATTACCTCGGCGAACCCGAAATGCCCGGCCTCGGAGGCCATCTGCGCGTGATAGACCGTCTGCAGCAGCAGGTCGCCCAGCTCGCCTCGCAACTCGCCCCAGGCCTCGCGCTCGATCGCGTCGGCGACCTCGTAGGCCTCCTCGATCGTGTAGGGCGCGATGGTCGTAAAATCCTGCTCGATGTCCCAGGGACAGCCGGTCGCGGGATCCCTGAGCCGCGCCATGATCTCCAGAAGCCGCGGCAGCCCGCCCTCGGGATCGTGGATCAGGCGGTCCGAGGCGTGGCGGTCGAGGGTCATTGCGTGCTCCGGGATTTTGCGGTCATCTGGGGCGCAGTATTCGCAATAGCGCCCGAGAGTCCACATGGCCGTCCTCAACCGCATCGCCGCCTACGCCCCCGAGATGGCGGAATGGCGCCGCCAACTGCACCGCCACCCGGAGCTGCGCTTCGCCTGCCACAAGACCGCGGCCTTCGTCGCCGCGAAGCTGCGCGAGTTCGGCGTCGACGAGATCCACGAGGGGATCGCCGAGACCGGGATCGTCGCGCTGATCGACGGCGAGGGCGAGGGGCCGGTGATCGGTCTCAGGGCCGACATGGACGCGCTGCCGATCACCGAGGCGACCGGCGTCGAACACGCCTCGGAAGTGCCCGGCGTCATGCATGCCTGCGGCCATGACGGCCATACCGCGATGCTCCTCGGCGCGGCCAAGTACCTTGCCGAGACCCGCCGCTTCCGCGGCCGCGTCGCGCTGATCTTCCAGCCCGCCGAGGAGGATGGCGGCGGCGGCGAGGTCATGGTGAAGGAGGGCATCCTCGAACGCTTCGGCATCGGCGAGGTCTATGCGCTCCACAACTCGCCGACCGTTCCACTCGGCCATTTCGTGACCACGCCGGGCCCGATCATGGCCTCGGTCGATACCGCCCGCGTGACACTGACCGGAAGGGGCGGCCACGGCGCCTATCCGCACGAATGCGTCGACCCGATCCCGGCGCTGGTCGGCATGGTCGGCGCGCTGCAGACGATCGCCAGCCGCAACATCGATCCCCTGGACGAGGTCGTGGTCTCGGTGACCGAGATCCACGCCGGCACCGCCTCGAACATCATCCCCGAGACCGCCTGGTTCGGCGCGACGATCCGCAGCTTCCGCCCCGAGGTGCGGGCCCGGATCCAGACGCGGTTCGAGGAGATCGTCGCCGGCCATGCCGCCGCCTATGGCGTGCAGGCCGAGATCGACTACGAACTCGGCTACCCCGCGACCGTGAACGCCCCCGACCAGACCGCCTTCGCGGTCGAGACCGCCCGCGACGTGTCGGGCGCCGCGGCGGTCGAGGCCGAGGGCGGACGCGAGATGGGGGCGGAGGATTTCTCCTACCTCCTCGAAAAGCGCCCCGGCTGCTACCTCTTCCTCGGCCAGGGCAAGGGGGCGGGGCTGCACCACCCGGCCTACGAGTTCAACGACGAAGCCGCCCCCTATGGCGCGAGCTTCTTCGCCCGGCTGGTGGAGCGCGCCCAGCCGCTCGGGTAGATCTTCCGGCTTTCATATCGCGCCGTAACGATATGAAAATTATATGAAATACCTGACACCAAGACAGCGGCGCCGCACCTTCGGGTTTCAGCTTTCCTGGGATTTGATCAAATTATCTTGACGAATCGACCGGTCTCGGCGCGAAATGGGGCACCCGGATCGGCGACATCTCCGGCCCCGAACGATGTCCGAAACTTCACGGAGATGGTTCCATGGCATTGGCAGATGCAAGGACCCAGGTTGATCTGGCCTTCACCAGCGAGACGCGGCGCGGGCTCGCCTATGAGAATGTGTTCGGCGGCGCGACGAGCTTCCTTCGGCGGCGCTACAGCAAGGACCTGACCGGCGTCGACCTCGCGATCACCGGGGTGCCGTTCGATCAGGCGGTGACCAACCGCACCGGCACTAGGTTCGGGCCGCGCGCGGTCCGCGAGGCCTCCGCGCTTCAGCCCTGCGATCCGCCCTATGGCTGGGGCTACTCGCCGCTCGACGAGTTCGACATCGTCGATTACGGCGACCTCGCCTTCGATTATGCCAAGGTCTCGGCCTTCCCCGACACGCTCACCGAGCACATCCGCGGCATCCTCGCGGCCGGTGCGGGCAGTGTAACGCTCGGCGGCGACCACTACATCACCTTCCCGATCCTGAAGGCCTATGCCGAGAAGTACGGGCCGATCTCGCTTCTCCATTTCGACGCCCATTCCGACACCTGGGTCGACGAGGATTTCGAGCGGATCGACCACGGCACGATGTTCTACAAGGCGATCAAGTCCGGCATCGTCGACCCCAGAACCAGCGTGCAGGTCGGCATCCGCACCCATAACGACGACTTCATGGGCGTGAACGTGATCGACGCGCGTGAGGTGCACGAGACCGGTGCGGCTGAAGTCGCAAGGAAAATCAAGGCGGTGATCGGCGACCGCCCAACCTACCTCACCTTCGACATCGATTGCCTCGACCCCGCCTTCGCGCCCGGCACCGGCACCCCGGTCTGGGGCGGGCTCGCCTCGTGGCAGGTCGCGGCGATCCTGCGCGACCTTGCCGGCATCAATCTCGTCGGCGGCGATGTCGTCGAGGTCTCGCCGGCCTACGACACCACGGGCGCCACCGCGATCGCCGGCGCCCATGTCGCGCATGAGCTGATCTGCCTCTACTGCTGGCAGAAGCGCAAAGGGTGAGGCTGGCGCTCCTCCTCCTTGCGCTTCTCGTCGGAGCGGGCCTGGCGTGGATTCGCCTCGCCCCCTCCGACCCGGCGCGCTGGCATGTCGATCCTGCCGTGCCCGGCGCCGACACCCTGACCGGAGAGCCGGGCGGCGCGCGCGGCGCCCTGACCTTGCCTGGCCGGAGCCCCGCCGAGGTCCTCGCCCGGCTCGATGCCATCGCGCGCGCCACGAGGCGCACGACACGCCTTGCCGGCAGCCCGGAGGAGGGCCGCATCACCTGGCTCACCCGGTCCGCCGCCTTTGGCTTCCCCGACTACACAACGGCGCAGGCGGTTCAAAACGGATCTGAAGTCGAGCTCACGCTGCACGCCCGTCAACGCTTCGGCCGCGACGACTTCGGCGTCAATGCCGCCCGGCTCCAGGACTGGACCGCCGCGTTAACGACGCCTTAGGGTCGTGATCAGATCTTCCGGTCCGCCGCATTCCATTACCCGACGCCCCGTCGGCCCCGCGTACCCATCCCATGCGACATGCGTACACACAGCGGAGCGACGGCAGGACCGGCACCTTCCGCCTGCCTTCTTCATTGCCGAAGTACCCCACGGGGGCCCGGGGGTGTGAAACCCCCGGCCGCTCCCCCCTTGACCGACGCCCGGACAAGAGCGAAACCGCACCGATGGTACCCTTGGACAAGCTCGCCCAGATCACCCGCCGCTTCGAGTTCCTCGAGGCCAAGCTCTCGGCCGGCGCCGCGCCCGCCGAGATCGCCCAGCTCAGCCGCGAATATTCCGAGCTGAAGCCGGTCGCGGCCGAGATCGCCGCCTACCGCCAGGCGCTCGACGATCTCGACCAGGCCGAGGCGATGCTCGCCGACCCCGAGATGCGCGCGCTCGCCGAGGACGAGATCCCGGCCCTCAAGGCGCGGATCCCCGAGATGGAGGCAAGGCTCCGGATCGCGCTCCTGCCCAAGGATGCCGCCGATGCCCGCCCCGCGATCCTCGAGATCCGGCCCGGGACGGGCGGCGAGGAGGCCGCTCTCTTCGCCGGCGATCTCCTCCGGATGTATCAGAAACACGCCGAGGCACAGGGCTGGCGCTTCGAACTGCTCGAACTCAGCGAGACCGAGCTCGGCGGCGTCAAGGAGGCGATGGCGCGGATCGAGGGCGAGGGGGTCTTCGCCCGGCTCAAGTACGAATCCGGCGTCCACCGGGTCCAGCGCGTGCCGGAAACGGAATCGGGCGGCCGCATCCATACCTCGGCCGCGACCGTCGCGGTCCTGCCCGAGGCCGAGGAGGTCGATATCGAGATCCCGGCCTCCGACATCCGCATCGACACGATGCGCTCCTCCGGCGCGGGCGGCCAGCACGTCAACACCACCGATTCCGCGGTCAGGATCACCCACCTTCCGACCGGCATCGTCGTCACCTCATCGGAAAAGTCCCAGCACCAGAACCGCGCCAACGCGATGGCGGTGCTGCGCGCCCGGCTCTACGACCTCGAACGCGGCAGGGCGGACGATGCCCGCGCCGCCGAGCGCAAGGCGCAGGTCGGCTCCGGCGACCGCTCCGAGCGGATCCGCACCTACAACTTCCCGCAAGGCCGGCTGACCGATCACCGCATAAACCTCACGCTCTACCGGCTCGACCAGGTGATGCAGGGCGACCTGACCGAGATAATCGACGCGCTCACCGCCGAGGACCAGGCCGCGAAGCTTGCGGAGATGGAGGCGTGAGACGCCTCGTTCTCGGGCCTGCGGCCCTGAACATCGGCGGCAGGGCGCGCCGGTGACCGGGTCGGAACTGCTAGCCGCCGCCGTGCGGCGGCTCGGCGCGGCGGGGATCGAGGGCGCGCCGCGCGATGCCCGCCGGCTCCTCGCCCATGCGCTCGGCATCGCACCGGAGCGGGTGAGCCTCATCCTGCCAGACCCTGTCGGCCCGGCCGCGCTCACCGCGTTCGAGGCGGCCGTCGCGCGGCGGATCGCCCGCGAGCCGGTGAGCCAGATCACCGGCGGGCGCGATTTCTACGGACGGCGCTTCCGGGTGACGCGCGACACGCTCGATCCGCGCCCCGAAACCGAGGCGCTGATCGCCGCGGCGCTGGAGCGGCGCTTCGGCACTGTCCTCGACCTCGGCACCGGAACCGGCTGCATCCTCCTGACGCTTCTGGCGGAAAGGCCGGAGGCCGAGGGGCTCGGCGCCGATCTGAGCCCGGCCGCGCTCGATGTCGCGCGCGGCAACGCCGAGGCGCTCGGGCTCGCGGAGCGCGCCCGGTTCCTGCGCTCGGACTGGTTCGCGAGCGTCACGGGGCGCTTCGACCTCATCGTCTCGAACCCGCCCTATATCGCCGCAGACGAGATGGCCGGGCTTGCGCCCGAGGTGCGTGACTGGGAGCCGTACCTGGCACTCACGCCTGGAGGCGACGGGCTCGACGCCTACCGCGCGATCGCGGGCGGCGCGGCGGCGCATCTTGTGCCCGGGGGAACGGTCATCGTCGAGATCGGCGCGAGCCAGGGCCCGGCGGTCGCGGAACTGTTCCGCGCGGCGGGGTTCGCGAGGGTGACGGTCCGGCCCGATCTCGACGGCCGCGACCGGGTCGTGGTGGCCGAAAGGTGACATCGGGGTGCTTTTTGCGCTAAGATTACCGCAGCGATAGTGGAAATCCGCCGGCGCCGCGAGATTCCGCTTGCCGAGGCCCGCACATCATGCATTAAGGGAGCCGTGACGGGTGGAGCGTTTGGCGCCGCCCGGACCGCTTCGCCCAGCACGATCAGGAACCGCAGGCCGACGCCGGACAGTCCCGGCACAGGACGCGGAACCGGGCAAGCCCGCTCACAAGCCCTTTGGCTCGGACAGACGAAAGCACATGAGATCATCCAAATCCCGTTCGCGTTCGAAATCGAACCGTCAACGCTCGCTCGGTAACATCGTCAACCGGGTCTTCGATTCCTCCGGCCCGGAGGGCAAGGTCCGCGGCACCCCGCAGCAGATCATCGACAAGTACCTGACGCTGGCGCGCGACGCTCAGCTCTCGAACGACCGGGTGGCCGAGCAGAACTTCCTCCAGCATGCCGAGCACTACACGCGCATGCTGGGCGAGGCGCAGCGCGAGATGAGCCGCGAGCAGGAGCAGCGCCAGCAGCAGGGCGAGGGCGGCAACGGTCCGGCCCAGCCCGGGCAGGGGCAGGGCGGCAATGGCGGCGAGCGCCAGAACCAACGGCCCCGCTACGAGGAGCGTAACGGCCGCGACGCGGGCGAGTTCCGCTCGGGGCCGATGCCCACGGCGCGCGACGAGGCTGAGGATGACGGTCCGGGTCTGGTCGAGACGCCGGAATCGAGCCCGCGTGCCATGCCGTCGGCGACGATGATGCCCGAACTGCCGCAGCCGACCGAGGAACCCGCTCCGGCGGCCGAGAAGAAGACCGGCCGCGGGTCACGCGGGCCCCGCAAGCCGCGCGAGAAGCGCGCCGCCGAGCCCAAGGCGAAGGACGACACGCCGGGCGACGGGAACCCGGTCGACGTGGCCGAATAACCTCGGTTTTCAAGGAATACCCCGAACGGCCCGACCTCAAGGTTCGGGCCGTTTGCGTTCAGCCTTCCGCGAGCAGCCGCGCGAGGCGGCAGAAGGCTTCGAGCGATATCTCTTCGGCCCGCGCCGTGGGCGCGATCCCGGCGGCCTCGAGCTTTGCCTCGATTCCCGGCGCCACCGATTTCAGGCTGGCCCGGAGCATCTTTCGGCGCTGGTTGAAGCCCGCCGCGACGATCCGATTGAGGATCTTCGGATCGGCCGGGAAGCGCGGAGCGGGCAGCGCGGTGAGGTGGACCACGGCAGAGTGGATCTTCGGCGGCGGGGTGAAGGCCTCGGGCGGCAGGGTCATCACGATGCGGGCGTCGGTGAGCCACTGGGCGAGGAGCGCGAGTCGGCCGTAGGCCTTGGAGCCGGGCTGGGCGACGATCCGTTCGGCCACCTCCTTCTGGAACATCAGCGTCAGGCTGTCCCAGACCGGTGGCCAGGCGGGCGGCGTGAGCCAGCGGGTCAGAAGCTCGGTACCGACGTTGTAGGGCAGGTTGGCGACGATGCGGATCGGTGGCGTGAGATGGGCGAGCGGATCGATCTCGAGCGCGTCGGCATTGATGACCTCGAGCCGGCCGGGATAGGCTGCGGCGATCTCGGCCAGCGCGGGCAGGCAGCGGGCATCCTTCTCGACGGCAAGGACGCGGCGCGCGCCCTCGGCGAGAAGGCTCCGGGTAAGACCGCCGGGACCGGGGCCGACCTCGAGCACGTCGCACTTCGTCAGGTCGCCGGCACAGCGGGCGATCTTGGCCGTCAGGTTGAGGTCCAGAAGGAAGTTCTGGCCGAGGTTCTTCTTGGCCGCGATCCCGTGCGTGGCGATCACCTCGCGCAGCGGCGGCAGGCCGTCTAGTGCCGCCATGTGTCGTTCCCTCCGGCTTTCGGGATGCGATTTTTCTGCGAAAAATCGGCGAATTTCCGCGGAAAATTCGGGGGCTGCTGGAACGGTCTCATGCGCGGTCTGCCTGACGGGCGCAGGTCATCTCCCGCGCGAGTTTCAGCGCGGCGATCAGGCTTGCCGGGTCGGCGACGCCCTGGCCGGCGATGTCGAAGGCGGTGCCGTGATCGGGCGAGGTGCGGATGAAGGGCAGGCCGAGCGTCACGTTGACGCCGCCGGCGAAATCGAGCGTCTTGATCGGAATCAGCGCCTGGTCGTGATACATGCAGATCGCCGCGTCATAGCGTGCCCGCGCGGCGGGGTGGAACATCGTGTCGGCGGGAAGTGGACCGGCAACCGCGATGCCCTCGGCGCGGAGGCGCTCGAGCACCGGCGCGATCACGCGCGTCTCCTCGTCGCCCATCGCGCCGCCCTCGCCCGCATGGGGGTTGAGGCCGGCCACCGCGAGGCGCGGCGCGGCGAGGCCGAAATCGCGGATCAGGCCGGCATGGGTGATGCGGATCGTCTCCTCGAGAAGCGCCGGCGTGAGCCGGGCGGGAACCTCGGAGAGCGGGATGTGGATCGTCGTGGGCACGACCCGCAGGTCGGGGCAGGCGAGCATCATCACGACGCGCGCGCCGCCAGCGAGATCGGCGAGGTACTCGGTATGGCCGGGAAAGGCGAAGCCCGCGCCGCCCTTCAGTGCCTTCTTGTGAATCGGCGCGGTGCAGAGCGCGGCGGCCTCGCCGCGCGTGACCAGCGTGACGGCGCGCGCGATCACCTCGATCACGGCGCGGGCATTGGCGGGACGGGGCGCGCCCGGCGGCGCCGCCTCGGGGAAGGCGTGGGCGAGGACCGGCAGCCGGCCGGCGGGCACCGCGAGTGCCTCGGCGGGATGTGCGATCTCCTGAAGCCCGGTGCCCGGCGGCAGGTGCGCCGGGTCACCGATCCAGAAGAAGGGCAGCGAGGCGCCGAGCGCGGCCCGCGCCTTGACGGCGATCTCGGGGCCGATGCCGGAAGGCTCGCCGCAGCTCAGCGCGATGGGCAGATCCTGCATCGGGTCCGCGTCACGGCCGGTGGATGATCGCGGCCGAGCGCAGTTCGGCGAGATAGCCGTCGGCGAGGTTGCCGAGCCGCTGGTTGGTCAGCTCCTCGCGGATCTGGGCGCGGCTCGGGCCGGCGCCGAAGCCGAGCTCGGGATCGATGGCCGGGGCGCCCTCGGGGGCGATCGCGGCCGGGTCGACGACCGGGGCGCCGCCATCGGCGAGGGTCGCGTCGCGGTCGCAGAGCATCAGGAAGACCTGCGCGTTGCCGCGGGTGAGGGCGGTTGAGACCTCGTTCTCGTCGAGCCCGGCGAGGGCGGAGGCGATGTCGGCGGGCACCTGGCCGAGGGGCCGCGTCTCGCGGATCAGCTGGGTGGCAGGGGCGCCGCGGAGCACGCGGTAGAGGTCGTCGCAGGTGTCGGCCTTGGCGCGTATCCGCGCGGCCTCGGCCTGGGCATCGGCGGTGCCGGCGCCGGGGATCAGGTACTGCGCATAATCGACCGTGATGTTGGCCGGCTTGATCTCGCCCCCTTCGCTCGTGCCGCGCATGCGGAAGATCGCGATGGCGTCGCCGAGCGGGATCGGCGGGCTCACCTGGCCCTGGGCGAGGCCCGCCACGGCCGGGCGGATCTGCGCGGGCAGGTTGGTCAGGGGGATCCAGCCGATCTGGCCGCCGCGGTCGCGCGAGGGCGCGGCGGAATGGGCGCGGGCGGCGCGGGCGAAATCACCCTCGGAGCGGATCGTCTCGGAGAGCTCGGTCGCGAGGCGGCGGATCTCGAAGGAGGTGTCGGGGCGGACCGGCAGCAGGATCTCGGAGAGGAGCACGCGCGGGCCCGCGCCGCGGCCGGCTTCGACCGAGAGCGCGCGGTCGATCTCGGCGTCGGAGATGACGATCTGCTTTGCGTAGCGTGCGCGCACCGCCTCGCGCCACGCGAGGCCGGAGCTGACGAAGTCGCGGAACGTCTCGGGCGCGACCCCGCCCTGGCCGATCGCCGTGACGAACTCCTCGGCGCTGAGATTGGCGCGGGCGGCGAATTCGGTCATGCCGGCGGCGATCTGTTCCTCAGTCAGGGTGATTTCGGCGGCCTCGGCGGCCTGGCTGCGCAGCCGGTCGTCGATCAGGCCCTTCTCGGCCTCGACCGCCGGATCGCCGGGCGCGCGCAGGAGCTGCAGGAAGCGGATTCGCTGCTCGAGCTCGTACTGGGTGACCGCGGAGTCGTTGACGATCACCGCCGTCGAGAACCGGCTGCCCTGCGCCATTGCCGGCAGCGCGGTGGTCGTGGCCGCCGCGAGGGCGAGAGAGAGGAGGAAGGGGAAGCGCATCGTCTGTCGTCCGTCTGCTCTGTTCTTCGTTTCGATTTCCGTCCCGTCGTCGTCAGTAAGAGCAACTGCGGCGGTAGCGTCGCCCGTCGTTGCCGGTCCCGAACCCGTTCATGACCACCGAGACATTGAAATCCGTGCTGGGGTTCACACTAGTCGAGGACGTGAACCGACGCGAGAGCGAAAGATCGATCGTCGCGCATTCGCTGAGATAGGTCAGGCCGAGCCCGGCGCGGACCGCGCTCGCGGCCTCGAAGTCGTAGCGCCCCGAGATCCGGCCGCGCCAGTTGCGGCTGACGTCCCAGCGGGCATTCATCAGCAGTTCCGAGCTTGGCGACGGCCGGCCCTCGATCGGGTCCTCGACGAGCCAGAGATAGCTCGCCGCGACGGCGTAGCGGTCGCGCGCATAGGCGATGCCGAGCTCGTCGAGGCTGAAATCCAACCTGTCGTCGAAGAGCGCGCGGTTGACCACGGTCAGGCCCTGGCCGGAATCTACCCGCGCCGAGACGAGCCAGTCCGACGCCGTCCCGTCGAGCCCGCTGCCCGGCGTGAACTGGCCGAGGTCCTCGGCCCGGAAGATCCGGCCGGCCGTCACGCCCATCGACCAGCCGCCGGGCGCGTGGCGGGTCCAGCCGAACCCGACGTTGAGCCGCGTGCCGAGTTCGTGCCGGTCGGCGCCCGGGAAGCGATTGAAGCCGAAGAGGTTGCCCTCGTCGAAGGCGACCACCTGACTGTCCTCGTTGGGTACGTCGTCGGCCGTGTCGGGGCTCCAGACCAGCTGGACCACCGGTTCGAGCACCTGGCTTGCGCCGCGATCCTCGTAGCGGACCCAGGGCCAGCGGAGCTCGACCGCGCCGGCCGGTGTGAACCGGGTCACGGTGCCGGGATAGCTCGCGTCCTGGCTGATCGCGTAGACATCGGCGGTGGCCTGGAGCTCGGTCGAGACGACCATGCCATTGGCGAGAACCCAGTTGCGGCGCCAGTCGCCCCGGAGCGTCGCGCGCGCGACGTCGCGGCCGTCGGTGATGCCGTCGCCGTTGGCGTCGGTGTCGATCTCGGAACTGCGGCGCAGGGAATGGGACTGCACCGTGATCTGGCCCTCGCCGCCGAGCTGGCTGGGCGCGAAGCGGCGCTTGAACGTCACATCGCCGACCCAGGTCGGCAGTACCGAATTGTCGTCGCCGGAGCGGATCGACCAGTAGCGGAAGAGCCGCGCGTCGATATGTTCGTTGCGCCGCGTCCGGGTCACCGAGACGCCGCTCCTGAGCCGGTCCGTCTCGCTGATGTCGTAGTCGAGCAGGTAGGCGTCATCGGTCACGCCTTGCAGCGTGAAGTCGAGCCGGAAGTCGCGCGGCAGTCGGAAGCTGCCTTCGGCGAAGAGATAGCCGCGGGTCTTGCCGGGAACGATGTCGTCGTCGCTCAGGGCGCCGTTGAACTCGACCGTCCCGGTGCGGAACGCCTCGCGGTAGCGGAACTCCAGCGTTTGGGTCCGGCTTAACGAGAGATAAGGCGTGAACGTGACGTCGCGGCTGTCGCCGAGCGGCAGGAAATAGGGCAGCTTGACGCCGAAGCCGAGGGCCGAGGTCGTGCGGAAGCGCGGAATCAGGAAGCCCGGCGCGCGGTCGAGCGTCGGGTCGGGCATCCGGAGGCGCGGCGTGTAGAAGATCGGCACGCCGGAGACGCGGAACTGCGCGTGCTGGTAGTAGAGCATGCGCTTCTCGCGATCGTGGATCACCCGGCGGGCGCGGATCTCCCAGAGCGGAACGGGGTTGCTCGGGCAGACCTGGCAGGAGGAAGCGACGACCTTGTCGAAGGCGGTGTAGCGGCCGCCGCCCGTGCGCCGCAGTTCGACGGCGGCGAGCTGGAGCTGCTGGTCGAGCATCATCCGCGCGCTTCGGAGCACCCCCTCGGTCAGGTCGCGTGACATTTCGCCGGAATCGGCGAGCGCGACCGCGCCCTGGCCGTCGATCAGCTTGATCGGGCCGGTGATGAGGATCCGGTCGCCGGTGCTGTCGTAGACGATCTTCTCGGCGGTGAGCCGGGCGCCCTTGTAGAGCACCTCGACCGCGCCCTCGGCGGTGAGCGTGTCGTCGCCCGTGAGGTAGACCCGGTCGGCGACGAGCGTTGCCGTGGCCTGCGCGGCATCATCCTGCGCGACGGCGGGGCTTGCGAGCAGAAGGGCCGCGATCACGGCGGCAATCAGGCGCATCAGCCGTCCTCCAGATGCAGCACGAGGCTCAGCGACAGGAGGGCCGCCGCGAGCGGCGGGCTCCAGGCGGCGAGCGCGACCGGGATCTGGCCATTCTCGCCGAGGACCTGGGCGAAGTTGCGCAGGAGAAAGATCGCGAAGCCCGAGACGATCGCCAGGAGCACCATCATCCCGGTGCGGCCCGAGCGGGCGTGGCGCATCGTGAAGCCGGCGCCGACCAGCACCATCGCGACGAGCAAGAGCGGCAGCGCGAGCTCCATCTGTAGCCAGACATTGTGTTTGCGCGCCGAGAAACCGGCGCGTTCGAGGCTGTCGATGAAGGCCGGCAGTTCCCAGATCGGGATCGTCGAGGGCGCGCCGAAGCTCTCGCGGATCTGGTCAGCGGTGAGGTCGGAGGCGAGGCGAAAGACATCGAAGCGGGTCGCGTCGCGTTCGGGATTGGCGCCGAGCACGAAAGGCCAGCGCTTGGCATCCCTCAGGATCCAGGCACCTTCGCCCAGCGTCGCCTCCGCCGCGTCGACCCGCGAAACCGGGCCACTTTCCGGCGCGAAGGTGGTGAACGAGACGCCGTAGAGCGTGGTGCCGTCGGAATTGGCGCGCGCGGCGCGGATCACGGTCTGGCCGTCGGGGCCGCCCTGGCGGAGCCAGAGGCCTTCGCGGGACACCGACAGCACGTTGCCGTCGCCGAGCTTGTAGCGGCTCGACAGTTCCTCGTACCGCTTGGCGGTGCCCGCGACGATCGGGTTGAGGATCGTGATCGCGATCGCGCCGATGACGAGGGCGGCGGCGAGCGGCGCCATGAGCATGCTCAACGCCGAGCGGCCGGCGGCGCGGATCACCACCAGTTCGGAGGAGCGCGCGAGCGCGAGGAAGAGAGCGATCGCGGCGAGGATCACCGTCATCGGCAGGATCCGGTAGGCCGATTGCGGCGTGTTGAGGAGCGCCAGCTCGGCGGTGGCGGCGAGGCTGAGGCCCTGGTCCGCGAAGCGGCGGATCTCCTCGACCATGTCGATCAGGTAGAGCACCGCGAAGAAGCCGGCGAAGACCATGAGGAACATGGTGAAGAAGCGCCGGGCGATGTAGAGCGACAGGATCATGACGCCACCGCCCCGACGAGGTCGTGCCGCACCCGCCGGCTCCGCCCCGAGATCGACAGGAGCGCGACGGCGGCCGCAAGACCGGCAAGGATCGGCAGGTAGACGACCGGCCAGAGCTCGGGGTCGCGGGTGGCCATGTTGGTGGCGCCGTTGACGAGGAACTGCACGCCGATCAGCAGGAAGACCGCGACCACGATCTGGCGCCAGAGCCCGAAGCGGCTGTAGCCACCGGTCAGGAGCGTCGAAAACCCGATCAGCGCGGCGACGACGGCGAGGAACGGCTGCGAGAGCCGCTCGTGGCCGGCGAAGAGCATTTCGTTCCGGCTCGCGCCGATCTGCGCGGCCATCGCGGGATCCGGCCAGAGCAGGGTCGCGGTCGAAGCCTCGTCCACCGTGGGCTTGCCTTCGCCCGGCCGGCCGATCAGCGCGCCGATGTCGTAGGAATAGTTCTCGAACCGCGTCAGGGCGAGCGTCTTGGTCTTGGTGTCGAGCGTCTGGATCATCCCGTCGAACATCACCAGTTTCGGCCCCGACTCGGTCCGGACCAGGAGCGCCCGTTCGGCGGTATAGGCGGTGCGCTCGCCCGGGGAACGCATGTCGGAGAGGTAAAGGTCAAGCAGCTCGCCACTCGGGGTGATCTCGCGGATATAGGAGGTGATCTGCGGCGCTGGATGCAGGAAGTCGCCGTCGCCGAGGAACCGCGCGGCGACATTCTCGGCGATCTCGGCGCGCCGCTCGGAGAGCTTGGCCCGGCTCGCCGGGACCAGCGCATGGACGAGGACCGCCATCATCAGGCCGACGACGAGGCCGAAATAGAGCACCGGCCGCGCCAGCCGGAAGGGCGAGAATCCGGTCGCCTGCATCACCACGAGCTCGCTCTCCGAGGAGAGCCTGTTGGTGACGTAGACCGAGGCGATGAAGGCCGCGACCGGCAGGACGAGGCGGATCACGTTGGGCAGCGTGAGCGCGGTGAATTCGAGGAAGACCCAGGCCGACTGGCCGTCGGCGATCAGCTGGTCGAAGAGCAGAACCGCCCGGTTGACCCAGTAGACCGCCACGAGGACGAGCGCGAAGAAGCCGAAAAGCATCATCAACTGCGACAGCATATACCTGTCGAATCTGGACACTTCGTCTTCTCCTGTTTCCTGCGCGCCCATCCCTAGCCGAAAGCTTCGGGCGGGAAAACTCCTATCTGGCCAAGCACCGGAGCCGCCTGTAGGGTCCGGCAAAACCACGCCGGAGATCCCAGATGAGCGCACCCGTCGCCGTGACCTTCACCGCCACCGATTTCGATGCCCTGACCGCTGCCACAGGCCGGATAGCCGTGATCCTCGCTCCCGATGCGCGGCCCGGAACGGTCGCGCGCCGGCTCGACCGGCAGATGAAGGGGGCGATCACTCGCGCGATGGAAGGCAAGGCCTGGGGCAAGCTCAAGCCCGGCGAGGC
This sequence comes from Defluviimonas salinarum, assembly GCF_026013545.1. Classification (GTDB taxonomy): domain Bacteria; phylum Pseudomonadota; class Alphaproteobacteria; order Rhodobacterales; family Rhodobacteraceae; genus Albidovulum; species Albidovulum salinarum. Next base: position 86,819 of record NZ_JAPDOG010000001.1, read on the forward strand.
GATGGACCTGGGTTACCCGGCGGGGCTTCAGGCCGAGGCGGTGCAGCTCGTGAAGCTCGCCCGCCGCGCTTCGGTCGCGGAGGCGCGCAAGGCCGGTGCCGCGATCGGCAAGGCTTTGGGCGAGGGTGGCGTAACGGTCCTTGCCGCGAACCATCCGCGCGCCGCCGAGATCGCGCTCGGCCTCGCGCTTCGGGGCTACGAGTTCGCCGAGTACCGCACCGCCGAGAAGCCCGCGAAGGGCGCGGCGGTGGTCATGGTCGACAAGCCCGAGGATGCCGGGGCGGCCTTCGCGCCGATGGCGGCGGTGGCCGAGGGCGTCTGCTTCACCCGCGATCTCGTCAACGAGCCCGCCAACGTGCTGACCACCAGCGATTTCGCCGACCGGCTGGCGGCGATGAAGAAGCTCGGCCTCGCGGTCGAGGTGCTGGAGGAGAAGGATCTCGAAAAGCTCGGGATGCGGGCGCTTCTGGGCGTGGGGCAGGGGTCGGAAAGCCCCTCCAAGGTCGTCGTCATGCAGTGGAACGGCGGCAGGAAGGGCGAGGCGCCCTTCGCGCTCGTCGGCAAGGGCGTGGTGTTCGACACCGGCGGCATCTCGATCAAGCCCGCCCTGGGTATGGAGGAGATGACGATGGACATGGGCGGCGCGGGCGTCGTCGCCGGGGTGATGCGGACGCTCGCTCTCCGGAAAGCCAAGGCCAATGTCGTCGGCCTCGTCGGGCTCGTCGAGAACATGCCCGACGGCAAGGCGCAGCGGCCGGGTGATATCGTCAAATCGATGAAGGGCGACACAATCGAGGTTATCAACACCGATGCCGAGGGGCGGCTCGTGCTGGCCGACGTGCTCTGGTACGCGCAGGAGCGGTTCAAGCCGACCGGCATGATCAACCTCGCGACGCTCACGGGCGCGATCATCATCGGGCTCGGCCACGAGAACGCGGGCGTGTTCTCGAACGACGACAAGCTCTGCGCGGCGTTCCTGAAGGCGGCGGACGCCGAGGGCGAGGGCGCCTGGCGGATGCCGATGGGGCCGGCCTATGACGAGCTGATCAAGTCGCGGCTCGCCGATATCAAGAACACCGGCGGGCGGCCCGCGGGCTCGATCACCGCGGCGCAGTTCCTGCGCCGCTTCGTCAAGGACGAGACGCCGTGGTGCCATCTCGACATCGCCGGGGTGGCGCTACCGCCGAAGGAGACCGTGCTCGCGCCCAAGGGGGCGTCGGGCTGGGGGGTGATGGCGCTCGACCGGCTGGTACGCGACATGCTGGAGGGCTGATGGGCAACGCGCTCTTCTACCACCTGACGCGGTCTCCCTTGGAGGCGACCTTGCCGATGCTCTTGGCGAAGTCGCTGCAGGCGGGCTGGCATGTGGTGGTGCGGGGGCGCGGGGCGGAGCGTCTCGACTGGCTCGACCAGAAGCTCTGGCTCGGGGGCGAGGAGAGCTTCCTGCCGCACGGCATCGCCGGGGGGCCGCATGACGCGCTGCAGCCGGTTCTGTTGACCCTCGGGGCGGAGGCGCCGAACGGCGCGCAGTGCCTGATGGCGGTCGATGGCGCTGAGATCGGTCCGGAGGAATGCCGCGCGCTGGAGCGGGTCTGCGTGATCTTCGACGGTAACGACCCGGCGGCGGTCGAGCGCGCGCGCGGCCAGTGGAAGGCGCTGACCGGCGCCGGCGTACCGGCGCAGTACTGGAGCGAGGAGAGCGGCCGCTGGCAGAAGAAGGCGGAGAGCGGCTGAAGCCGGCGGTTACGCGATGCGAAACTCGGCGATCCGTTTTTGCGACCGACCAAGCCCTCGCAGCCGTTTTCTGAGCAGGATGGCCGAGACGCGAAGGCGGCGGAGCTTGTAGCGGAGCCAGTCGCCGGCCGAATCCACCTTCGGCCGCGGCGCGTTCGAAATCGTGGTCTCGGCAACCTCGGGCGTGATACCTTCGCCCCGCGGCAGGAATATCGCCTGCATCGCGCAGGCCGGCTCGACCTGGTACATGCGCAGTCCGACGGTCAGATTGATGGCGGCATCCGCCGGCGGCAGGAGACCTGGCAGACTCGCGAGCAGCCGCCGCGCGCCGTCGGGCCAGAGCAGGTACGCCGCGGCCCCGGCGCTGTCGCGGAACACCTCCGCCAGCATGTGACCCGTCGCGCCGATGGCAACGCGCCGGCCGAGGAGCTTGGGGAGGGTGAAGGTCTCGAGCGTCACGCAGTCGAGACCGGATCTGTGCTGCAGCACGTCAAGCACGGCGGCAGTGGCGGGGCCAAGCACCGCGTCGTCCTCGAGGATGAGCCGCGGTTGGGTACCGGCGGCCACCTCGGACCAGGCCTGCCGGTGGCTCAGGGCGCAGGCGATCTCGCTGGCCCTGAGCGGCCGGCACCACGCTCTTTGCCACCGCGCGAGATCGGCGGCCTGAATCCCGGCAGCGTTCACGGCATCGAGGAGCCGGTGCGGAAGCCCGAGCCGGCCAAGCTGCGCCTCCTGCATCGCCCGCCGGGCCGCGGCGGACCGAAGGCTGATGACGAGCGCCTCGACGGTCATGGGCGGCGCCTCCTGTTTGGGGGGCGCTGCAGGATCCGCGGCAGCGGCATTCAAGCCTGGCGCGCCGCGATCCGGTCAGCGCCTCAGGATCATCCTGTCGCGCGAGAATGTTACCTCGTGGCGGCCGAGATAGCTCATTCCGAGTAGTGATGTGTCAAGTTCGCCGCCATTGACGACGGCGGGCACGTTGGCATCGCTCACGCCGCCGAGCGCCAGCGTGTCGAGCCGCACCGGCGCGGTCGCGACGCGGCCGTTCGCGGTCATCGCGGTGCCGAAGTAGTTCAGGCCTTCGGGATCGAGCCCCGCCCGCGCGGCGTCGCGCTGGGTGAGCACGATGTCGGTGGCGCCGGTGTCGACGACGAAGCGGACCGTCACGCCGTTCACCTCCGCCATGAGGTAGAAATGCCCGTCCGCGGCCGCCGGAACCTCGATACTGTCGCCGCGGATCACCGCCTCGGCTGGGCGGGCCGAGCGGCGGATGTCGTCCCAGAGCCCGGCGACGGCGATCGCGCCGAGGAAGATCAGCCCCCAGATCGCGGCCTGCTGCGCGACCTTGCCGAGCTGCCGGCGGTTGGCCAACAGGAAATAGCCGGCGATCACGGCGAGCAGGAGCCCGAGGTAGACGAGCCGCGGAAAGTCGCCGCTCTCCACGGGTCAAACCATCCCGGTTTCCCGCACGCCGTCGATGACGAACTGGACCGAAAGCGCGGCGAGGAGCATGCCGAGGAGCCGGGTGATCACCACGGTCCCGGTGCGCCCGAGCAGCCGCTCGAGCGGCGGCGAGGCGAGGAAGAAGAGGAAGGTGACCGTGAGCATCGCGAACATCAGGCCGAGCACCGTCAGCGTGCCCTGCCAGCCGCCGCCCGACTGCCCCATCAGGAGGATCATCGTGGCGATCGCGCCGGGCCCGGCGATCAGCGGCGTCGCGAGCGGGAAGACCGAGGGGTCGTGATGCGGGTCGGGGTGCTGGCCCTCGCGCCGCTGGGTGCGGCGTTCGAACAGCATGTCGAGCGCGGTGAGAAAGAGCAGGATTCCCCCGGCGATGCGGAAGGCCGACATCGAGATGCCGATGAAGCCGAGGATCGACTCGCCGAAGAGGCCGAAGAGCGTCAGGAGGCCGCCCGCGATCAGGCAGGCGCGGAGCCCGAGCCGGCGGCGATGGTCGGCATCCATGCCCTGCGTGAGCGCGATGAACATCGGCACCAGCCCCGGCGGGTCGATGACGACGAAGAGCGTGGCGAAGGCCGTGATCAGGAACGCGGTATCCATGCACAAGCCTTAGGGCCGGGGGCCGGTTTCGGCAAGAGCGCTCAGACCGCCTCCACGGCGTCCAGCCGCTCGGCCGCGGCCATCCACAGCGCCTCGGCGCGGGCAGTCGCCTCCTCGATCTCGGCGAACTTGCGGTTCCAGCCCTCGAGCTCCTGGATGCGGGCGTCCTCGTAAAGCGCGGGATCGGCGAGCTTGGCCGACAGCCGCTCGCGCATCTCGGCGAGCTTTTCGAGCCGCTCCTCGCATTTGCGGACCTCGGCCTTGAGCGCCAGGACCGCGTCGCGCGACACCGCGCGCGCCGGTTTCGGCTTCGCCTTCTCGGCGGGCTTCGCCGCCTCGTCGCCGGCCAGGAGCTCGCGCCGGTAGCTGTCGAGATCGCCGTCATAGGACGCGACCGCGCCGCCCTTCACGAGCCAGAGCCGGTCGGCGACGAGGCCGAGCAGATGCATGTCGTGGGAGACGAGGATCACCGCGCCGGAATATTCGGTCAGCGCCTCGACGAGCGCCTCGCGGCTCTCGATGTCGAGGTGGTTGGTGGGCTCGTCGAGGATCAGGAGATGCGGCGCGTCGAGCGTCGCCAGAAGGAGCGAGAGCCGCGCCTTCTGGCCGCCCGAGAGCCGGCCGACCACGGTCTCGGCCTGGTCGGCGCCCAAGCCAAAGCCCGCGAGCCGGGCGCGAAGCTTGGGTTGGCTCTCCTCGGGGCGGAGCCGCTGGATGTGCTGCAGGGGCGTCTCGCCGAGATGCAGCTCGTCGACCTGGTGCTGGGCGAAATAGCCGATTCGGAGCTTCGATGAGCGCACGACCTTGCCGTCACACGGTTGAAGCTTGCCCGCCAAAAGCTTGGAAAGCGTGGATTTTCCCTCGCCGTTACGGCCCAGAAGCGCGATCCGGTCGTCCTGGTCGATGCGCAGGGACAGGCGGCGCAGCACCGGCGGGCCGTCATAACCGACGGAGGTGCCCTCCATGGTGACGATCGGCGGCGAGAGCTGTTCGGGCTCGGGGAAGGTGAAGACCACCTTCTTCGCCTCCTCGGGGGCGAGGATCGGCGTCATCTTCTCCAGCATCTTGACCCGGCTCTGGGCCTGCACCGCCTTCGAGGCCTTGGCCTTGAAGCGGTCGACGAAGCTTTGCAGATGCGCGCGGCGCGCGTCCTGCTTCTTCGCCTCGGCCGCCTGCACCGCGCGCAGGGCCGCGCGCTGGCGGGCGAACTGGTCGTAGGGGCCGGACCAGAGCGTGAGCTTGCGGTTCTCCAGGTGCAGGATCGCGCCCACCGCGCGGTTCAGAAGCCCGCGGTCGTGGCTGATGATGATGACGGTATGGGGGTACCTGGCGAGATAGCTCTCGAGCCAGAGGGCACCTTCGAGGTCGAGGTAGTTGGTGGGCTCGTCGAGCAGCAGAAGGTCGGGCTGGGCGAAGAGCACGCCCGCGAGCGCCACCCGCATCCGCCAGCCGCCGGAGAAGTCCGAACAGGGCCGGCGCTGGTCGTCATTGTCGAAGCCGAGCCCCTTGAGGATCGCGCTGGCCCGCGCCTCAGCCGACCAGGCGTCGATATCGGCGAGCCGGTGCTGGATCTCGGCGATGCGGTGCGCGTCGGTCGCGGTCTCGGCCTCGGCCATCAGCTCGGCACGCTCGGTATCGGCCCCGAGCACGGTGTCGAGGAGCGAGGTCGCCGACGAGGGCACCTCCTGCGCCACGCCGCCGATCCTGGCGCGGGTCGGCAGCGCGATCTCGCCGCCCTCGAGCGCGAGCTCGCCGCGGATCAGCCGGAAGAGCGTGGTCTTGCCGGCGCCGTTGGCGCCCACGAGACCGACCTTGTGGCCGGCCGGAATCGTCGCCGAGGCGCCCTCGAACAGGGGGCGGCCTTCGACGGAATAGGTGATGTCGGCGATCCTGAGCATCGGCGCCGCCATAGCAGAGCCGCCCTGCCGCTGAAAGCGCCCTGCCTTCATCTTGCTGCAAATATCCCCGCCGGAGGCATCCGCACCCGACGCCCGCGCCACCTTTTCATTCGTGAAGACCCATGCTAGCAGGCGCGCGGATCATCCGACGCGCGGCACGACGCCCGGCGTCCCCCAATCAGAAGGCACATCACATGGCGATCGAACGCACGCTGTCCATCATCAAACCCGACGCGACCAACCGCAACCTGACCGGCAAGATCAACGCAAAGTTCGAGGACGCGGGCCTCCGCATCGTCGCGCAGAAGCGCATCAAGCTCTCGATGGAGCAGGCCGGCAAGTTCTACGAAGTCCACAAGGAACGCCCCTTCTACGGCGAACTGTGCGAGTTCATGGCTTCTGCCCCGGTCGTGGTGCAGGTGCTCGAGGGCGAGAACGCGATCGCGAAGAACCGCGAAGTGATGGGCGCCACCAACCCCGCCAATGCCGACGCCGGTACGATCCGCAAGGAATTCGCGCTCTCCGTGGGCGAGAACTCGGTCCACGGCTCGGATGCGGCCGAAACCGCGGCGCAGGAAATCGCCTTCTTCTTCTCGGGTCTCGAACTCGTCGGCTGACGAAAATTCTTTAAGAATTTTCGGACGATTTTTCCTTAAAAATCGTCTCAGCGCGGGCGGAGAAGCCCGATCTCATCGAGGACCGCTTCCAGCCGGGAGCGGTCCTTTCCCTTGGAGGGCATCGCCTCGGCCTTGAGCGCGTCGAAGCGGGTACGGAGCGCCTGTTTCTCGGCCCCCGCGCAATCGTTCCAGGGCCTTCCCTGAAGGCCCATGACCAGAACGTAATATCCGATGAAATGGGGGCGCGTTCCCGATTGCAGCAGCCTCAGATAGGCGGCGTCGGCGCCCATCGCCTCGATCTCCTCGGCCGAGCCGATGCCGGCGCGGGCGAAGGCGGCCTCGGAGGCGGGGCCCAGATTGGGGATCGCGGATACGGAGCGGGGCATCGGGACTCCTCGGTCGGAGCCCCGAGACTAGCGGCGCGGGCGCGCCGCCCGCAAGGGCTCAGATCGAGGCCCAGTCGGTGAAGATCGTCGCGCCCATCTGGCCGGAGACGCGCTCGCCTTCCGACTGCTGCTGCTGCCGCGAGACCGGCTGTTCCGCGCTCTGCTGGCGGGGCCGGGGGGTGCCGACGGAAGTCTGTTCAGACCGTTCCTGGCCCGCGTCCATCTGCCTTGGGTATTCCATCTCTTCGTTCCTTGCAGCGCGGCCCACGGGCCGCATTCGGTAGCCTGTCCTCATGCCATGCCAACACGTGACGGTGGCTTTGGCGCGGCGCAGATATGGTCGTGATCCGGCACCGTCAAGTCGATTCTGCGCCTCTTCGGCTTCCACGCCTAGCCGCAGCGCGGAAAGCCGCCGGAATGCGGGTCAATTCGGCAACAGTCGCTGTGCGCGATAGGTCACGATTGCCGATACGGAAACGGCTTCAGGCGGGTATCGGGGGGAGGCCACAACCGTCGATTGCGGAGTGAGTCTCGCCCGGGATCGGGTGGATCGGCGGCCCGGACTCGTCAGGGAAGTCAGGCGGTTACGCCCGGAAGGCGGCGGCGAAGGGCTCCGGCAGGTCGAACTCCGCGAGCGCCCGGGCGCGGGCCTCCGCGGACATCTTGCGCGCGGTCTTGGCGACGATGCGTTCAAGTTCCTCCGCGTTGCGGCCCTCGGCGAAGGGGGAGAAGTACCAGCGCAGGAAGGTGAAGCAGATCACGTCCTCGAGCGCCTGCACCTCGGCGTCGCGCTTGATGCCCTCCTTGCGCAGCATCGTGCCCACATGGGCGATCGTGGCCTCGTCATAGCCCGCTTCGGCCATGATCCCGCCCACCCGTCTGGCATGGAAGGCGGCGAGGTCGCGGCGCCAGGTGAGATAGCCCTCGCGGCCCTCGGGATAGTCGGAACGCGGCGAGGTCCAGCGCTCGATGTGCTGGCCGCGTGCGGCGATGCGGAGCGCATCCGAGGCCTCGGGAAAGAGTCGCTCCAGTTCCGCCGTCATGCGCTCGCCGTAGAGCCGCGCGGCCGGCGCGCCCTCGTGACGGTCGGGGTCCGCACTATTGGCGGCGTCGATGGCGGCGAGGGTGGTGGCGAGGCGGGTCATGGCGGTCCTTCATGCGGGGGGCAGGACGCACCGTCGCAAAGCCGCCGGGCGCGGTCAAGCCGCGCCCGGGGCCGGGGGTCAGATCTCGACCTCGACGCGGCCGATCGCGTGCGAGCAGCAGGCCAGCACATAGCCCGCCTCGACGTCCTCCTCGCTGATGCCGCCGTTGTGGACCATGTGGACCTGGCCCGAGCGGGTCTTGACCTTGCAGGTGCCGCAGACGCCGATATTGCAGCCCGAGGGGATGTTGAGCCCCGAGGATTTCGCGACCGCGAGGATCGTGTCGGTTTCGGCGCAGGTGGAGACGACCTCGGAATTGACGAAGGCGATCTCGGCCTTCGCGGTTTCCTGCGGCACCACGTCGTCGGGGATCTCGATGTCCTCGACTCGGAGCACCGGGGCCTGGAACGTCTCCTGGTGGTAGCGCGACATGTCGTAGCCGAGCGCGTGGAGCATGTCGCGCACCGACTGCATGAAGCCCTCGGGGCCGCAGCAATAGACGTCGCGCTCGAGGTAATCGGGCGCCATAAGGCCGAGCATGAGCTGGTTGAAGTAGCCGCGATAGCCGGTCCAGACCTCGTAGGGTTCCTCGTGCTCCACGACGAAGTTGAGCCTGAGGCCCTGCACCCGGCTCGCCATGTATTCCAGCCGCTTGCGGAACACGATGTCCGACGGGCGCTTGGCGCAGGTGACGAAGCTGATGTCGGGATCCTCGCCGCGTTCGAAGAGGAACGAGGCCATCGACATCATCGGCGTCACGCCGGTACCGGCCGAGATGAAGAGGTACTTGCCGTCCGGCTGGCGCGGCAGGTGGAAGACGCCGCCCGGCCCCTTGACGTTGATCCGCATGCCCGGCTGGAGGTGTTCGAACATCCAGCGCACGCCGACGCTGTCGGGCTGCATTTTGGCGGTGATCGTCACATAGGCGTTCGAGGTCGGGCTCGAAGAGATGGTGAAGGTCCGCCACACCGTGCCGCCCGGCGCCGGCAGTTCCAGCGTGAGGAACTGGCCGGCCCGGAACAGGAACGTGCCCCCCGAGGGCGGCCGGAACGAGAATGTCTTCACGTTCGGCGCCTCGGGAATGACCATCACGCATTCCAGGGGTTCGCTGTCATTCCAGAGCGGCGTGTTTTCGCGCGGCATCGGGATCATGGGCGTTACTCCGCAGCGATGACTTTGCGGCCGACCATCCGGTTCTGCAGCGTCGCGACATACCAGTCGATGAACTGGATCACGCCGCTTTCCTGCAGGTCCGAATAGGGGCCGGGTTCGTAGGCGGGCGAGTTGATGCCGAGCTGGTTCTGCTCGACGACGTGGCGGTCCTCGTCGTTGGTCGCTTCCCAGACCTCGGTCAGGCGCTGGATGTCGTAATCCTCGCCCTCGACCGCGTCCTTGTGGACGAGCCAGGTCGTGGTCACCTGCGTCTCGGTCGGGCTGACCGGGAGGACGCGGAAGTTCAGGACGTGATCCGACAGGAAGTGGTTCCAGGTGTTGGGGTAGTGGAAGAAGAGAAGCGAGCCCGCGTTGGCGAAGGGCATGCCGGGCAGCATCTTCTTCACCGCCGCCTTGCCGTCCATCGTGTAGCTGACCGCGTCGCCGACGAAGGGGATGCGGACGAGGCGCCACTGTTCGTTGGGGTCGATGATGTATTTCGACGGCAGGCCCGCGGCCTCGCAGCGCGCGACATGGGCCGCACCGGCGGGCGAGGAGACGCTGTCGTCGGCGCCGACGAGGTTCGGGTCGTCGTTGAAGGTGCGGCAGAGCGACGGATGCGAGCCCGAGCAATGGTAGCACTCGCGGTTGTTCTCCAGCACGAGCTTCCAGTTGCCCTTCTCGATGATCGTCGACTGGTGCGCCACTTTCAGGTCCGCGAGCGTGTGCTTGGCGGTGTAGCGGTCGGCTTCGGCCTTCACGGGCGCGAAGTCGGGCGCGGTCTCGGCGAGGCAGATGAAGATCATGCCGGCGGCCATGTCGCAATGGACCGGCTTCAGCCCGTGCTTGGACGCGTCGAAGTCCTTGCCCATGTCGCGCGCCCAGAGGAGGCGGCCGTCAAGCTCGTAGGTCCACTGGTGGTAGGGGCAGACGAGCTTCGGGTTCGAGCCCTTGGCGGTCTGGCAGATCCGGCTGCCACGGTGGCGGCAGGAATTGTGGAAGGCGCGGACGACATTGTCGTTGCCGCGCACCACGATCACCGAATAGTCGCCGATCTGGACGGTGACGAAGTTGCCTGGCTTGGCAATCTCGGGCGCGGAGGCGACGTAGACCCAGTCGCGGGTCCAGATCAGCCGCATGTCGGCGTCGTAGACCTCGGGGGCGGTGTAGAAGTCACGGCCAAGCGAGGTCTTCGGGCGGCGCGAGAGTAGCTGCGAGAGGATGTCGGAATCGCGAAGCATGGGCGGGGTCCTTGAGGCGGCCGGCGGCCGTGGGTGGAATGCCGGGCGCTTATGAGCCGAAAACGACAGAGGTGGAGCGTCGAAAGCGACATCTTGCCACCGATAATTGACGCTGTGGAAACGGCCGCCGCCGCGCGGTCCCGCCCGGCCGGTGCGGCGGCCGCGCCACACTTTTGCGCGATCTGGTTTCCGTGCCGTCGATTTGCCGCTATGGAGAGCGACGAACGGACTAAGGCCTGTCCTGCCTCGCGGGGCGGACGGCCGACGGAGATACGGATATGACCCCTTTCGCCATTGCCGGCGTGCAGATGCATGTCAGCGCGCTCAACTCCAACGTTGAAGGCATGATCCATCGCCTCGATATCCTGATGGCGCGCTTCCCCTGGACCCAGATGGTGCTCTTCTCGGAGCTGGCGCCCTACGGCCCGCTGCCGCGCTTCGCGCAGCCCTTCGAGAACGAGGCGCTCGACCAGTTCCGCGCCGCGGCACGGCGCTACAAGGTCTGGCTGATCCCCGGCTCGATGTTCGAGAAGGCCGAGGACGGGCGGATCTACAACACTTCCGCTGTCATCGACCCGACGGGCCATGTGGTCAGCCGCTACCGCAAGATGTTCCCGTTCAGACCTTATGAATCGGAAGTCGAGGCCGGAACCGAGTTCTGCGTCTTCGACGTGCCCGAGGTCGGCCGCTTCGGGCTCTCGATCTGCTACGACATCTGGTTCCCGGAGACGACGCGCCAGCTCACCTCGGCCGGGGTCGAGGTGCTGTTGCACCCGGTGCTGACCGGCACCACCGACCGCGACGCGGAACTGGCGATCGCGCGGGCGACGGCGGCGCAGTTCCAGTGCTACGTCATCGACGTGAACGGCTTGAGCGCCGGCGGCGTCGGGCGTTCGCTCGTCGTCGATCCGGCGGCGACGGTGCTGCACCAGTCGGGCGGACAGGAGGACATGTTCCCGATCGAGGTCGATCTCGATCAGGTCCGGCGTCAGCGCGAGACCGGGATCAAGGGCCTGGGCCAGGTGCTGAAGAGCTTCCGCGACCGCTCGGCGGAGTTCAGCGTCTACGACCGGACGAGTGGAGCGGATGCCTATCTCAAGACCCTCGGGCCTCTGGAGATGCCGCGTCAGGGCTCGCGGCTCGGGCTGGAAATACCGGTTGTGAGCGCTCACACAATGTCGCATGCTGTTCACAATCTGGCCTTCCATTCGGCGAGATCGGATGCGGAGGACCTTCCGCCACCACTGGCGGACAAATCAGCGAGCGGCTGAGCGCTCGGGTCTGCCGAGCGCGCGCTGACCCGCAAATCCTCGGTCGCCGTATAAAACGGGGACGAGGCCATGCAATCGGTCAACGACTACTATTCGGCGATCCAGCTCCGCTCGGACCGGTGGAGCGCGTTGCGCGCGGCCACCGCCGCGCTGGCGCGCGACCCCTCGGGCCGCAAGGCGGACGCCCTGCGCAAGGAGATCGAACGGCTCTTCGACGCGCTGGCGCTGGTCGAGACCTACTGGGCCTTTCCGGGCGTACAGGCCTTCGACCATCTCCGGCGGCAGTTCGAGCACGGCAATCTCGACGATCTTGCCTTCGGCACCCACCGAGCGGCGCGGGCGCTGGCCACCGGCGCCTATCGCCGCCGCCACATCCCACTCGACCGCGACAGTGCCGATGCCGAGGATCACGAGGACGAGGCGATGCTCTCGCCCGAGGCGCGGGCTCTGGCGCGGCACTATTTCGAGGTGATGATCGTCGACGACCTGAACGAGCATCAGGAACGCTGGCTTAGGAACAACGTCCAGCGGATGCGGCGGCCGGAGGACCCGTTCGTCTACGAGACCGTGGTCGTGCCGAGCCTGGAGGACGCGCTGATCGGCATCCTCTTCAACCACAACGTCCAGGCGGTCGTGGTGCGGCCGGGGCTGACCCTGAAGTCGAAGACCGATCTGCCGATCCTGAAACGCTACCTGAACCGCGCCGGCGGCGCAGAGGGGATCGAGTCGCTGAAGGCAGAGGATTACGGGCCCGAGCTCTGTCGGCTCATCGCGAAAGTGCGGCCGGAGCTCGACGCGTATCTCGTCACGGAGCGCTCGGTCGAGGAGATCGCCGGGCTCGATCTCGGTATCTGCCGGCGGGTGTTCTACAATCAGGAGGACTTCCTCGAACTGCATCTCAACATCCTCCGGGGCGTGCAGTCGCGCTACAAGACGCCGTTCTTCACTGCGCTGGTGGAGTATTCCAAGCAGCCGACGGGCGTCTTCCACGCCATGCCGATCAGCCGCGGCAAGTCGATCTCGCGCTCGCACTGGATCCAGGACATGGGGGCGTTCTACGGGCCGAACATCTTCCTCGCCGAGACATCGGCGACGAGCGGGGGGCTCGACAGCCTCCTTGAGCCGCACGGGCCGATCAAGAAGGCGCAGGAACTCGCGGCGCGGGCATTCGGCGCGAAGCAGACCTTCTTTGCCACGAACGGCACCTCGACCTGCAACAAGATCGTGGTGCAGGCGCTGATGCGGCCGGGCGACATCGTGCTGATCGACCGCGACTGCCACAAGTCGCACCATTACGGCATGGTGCTCGCGGGCGCGCAGGTCGTCTACCTCGACAGCTATCCCTTGAACGACTACTCGATGTACGGCGCGGTGCCGCTGAAGGAGGTCAAGCACCAGCTCCTGAAGCTGAAGGCCGCGGGCAAGCTCGACCAGGTTCGGATGCTCCTGCTCACGAACTGCACCTTCGACGGCATCGTCTACAATGTCGAGCGGGTGATGGAGGAATGCCTCGCCATCAAGCCCGACCTGATCTTCCTCTGGGACGAGGCGTGGTTCGCCTTCGCCCGTTTCGGCCCGACCTACCGCCAGCGCACCGCGATGAACGCCGCGAACAACCTGCGCGAGAAGCTCAGGAGCCCCGAACAGGCCAAGGCCTGGGAAAAGCAACAGGAGAAGCTGAAGGACGCCGACGAGGCGACGCTCCTCAAGACCCGGCTCGTGGCGCCGCCGGAGGCGCGGGTGCGTGTCTATGCGACCCAGTCGACCCACAAGACGCTGACCTCGCTCCGGCAGGGCTCAATGATCCATGTCAACGACCAGGACTTCAAGGGCGAGGTCGAGCAGAGCTTCCGCGAAGCCTACATGACCCATACCTCCACGAGCCCGAACTACCAGATCATTGCCTCGCTCGATGTCGGGCGGCGGCAGGTCGAGCTTGAAGGGTTCGAGTTCGTCCAGCGCCAGGTCGAGGCGGCGATGTCGATGCGCAAGGCGATCGCGACCCATCCATTGTTGCAGAAGTACTTCAAGGTGCTGGCTGCGGGCGACATGATCCCGGCCGAGTATCGCGAGAGCGGCGTCGAGAGCTACTACGATCCCCATCAGGGATGGACCGATATCTGGGAATGCTGGGAGCGCGACGAGTTCGTTCTCGACGCGACGCGGGTGACGCTCGCGGTCGGCGGGACCGGCTGGGACGGCGACACGTTCAAGACCAAGATCCTGATGGACAAGTACGGGATCCAGATCAACAAGACCTCGCGCAACACGGTCCTCTTCATGACCAATATCGGCACGACGCGGTCCTCGGTCGCCTATCTCATCGAGGTGCTGGTCGAGATCGCCAACGAGCTTGACGAGCGGCTCGACGATGCCTCGAAGATGGAGCGGCTGGCCTTCGAGCACCGGGTCAAGGCGCTGATGGTTGACCTGCCGCCCCTGCCGGACTTCTCGCGTTTCCACGACGCCTTCCGCAGCGACCAGAGCACCACCGAGGGCGACATCCGCACCGCCTTCTTCCTCAGTTACGACGAGAACAACTGCGACTACCTCGCGCTCGACGGCTCGATCCGGCAGGCGATGAAATCGGGGCGCGAGGTAGTTTCGGCCTCGTTCATCATCCCCTATCCGCCGGGCTTTCCGATCCTGGTGCCGGGGCAGGTGGTCAGCGAGGAGATCCTCGCCTTCATGCGTGCGCTCGACGTCAACGAGATCCACGGCTACCGGCCCGACCTCGGGCTTCGCGTCTTCACCGAAGAGGCGCTCGACAATCTGGTGAAAAACAAGCTGCCGAAAGCGGCGGAATAAACAGGGGAGAGACAGATGGCGACCAGAGAACTGCAGAACATTTCCGAGATCCGCCGGCATTTTCACCGCAACGAGGATCCGGTCTATTTTATCTCGGCAACCAATTTCAACCTGCTGGGTATCGACGAATGGTGCAAGAATTTCAAATACATATGTTATATCGACTGCTATGATGGCCGCCACCCGAACGTCTTCTGCCCCTCCGAGCAGCCGCATGCCGAGTTCCAGTCGATCGAGGAGATCAACAACTACCTTCTGCAGCACAAGGAGGTGATCGACCTCATCAAGCGGCGCGGCGGCAAGCCGAAGTTCGTCTTCCTGATGTTCGACGAGGAGACCGAGCGGCTGTCGAAGGAGCTTGGCGCCGAGGTCTGGTTCCCGAAGGCGAAGCTGCGCACGAAGTGCGACAACAAGATCGAGACGGTGAGGATCGGCAACAAGGCCGGGGTGCCCTCGGTGCCGAACACGCTTTCCGAGGTGAAAAGCTACGAGCACCTGAAGAAGATCTGCGACAAGGCCGAGCTCGGCCATGACCTCGTGCTGCAATCGGCCTTCGGCGATAGCGGCCACACCACCTTCTTCATCAAGTCCGAGGCCGATTTCCGCCGCCACGAGCACGAGATCGTCGGCGAGGGCGAGATCAAGATCATGAAGCGGATCGACTGCCGCGGCTCGGCGATCGAGGCCTGTGCGACGAAGGAGGGCACGATCGTCGGACCCCTGATGACCGAGCTTGTCGGCTTCAAGGAGCTGACCCCCTATCGCGGCGGCTGGTGCGGCAACGAGATCTTCTCCACCGCCTTCCCGCCGAAGACCCGGCAGCGGGCGCGGGAGCTGACCTTCCAGTTCGGCGAGCAGCTTCGGAAAGAGGGCTATCGCGGCTATTTCGAGCTCGATTTCCTCATCGACAAGAAGACCGGCGAGATCTGGCTCGGCGAACTCAACCCGCGCATCACCGGCGCCTCGTCGATGACCAACCACGCGGCCTTCGCCCATGCCGACGCGCCCTTGTTCCTGTTCCACCTGCTGGAGTTCTCGAAGAAGAAGTTCCACCTCGACGTCGAGGCGCTGAATGCTCGTTGGGCCGATGCCGAGATGATCGACTCGTGGAGCCAGATGGTGATCAAGCATACCGACGACAGCGTCGACATCGTCACTCATGCGCCGCAGACCGGGATCTACCGGATGCTCGAGGACGGCCGCGTCGTCTATGACCGCTTCGACTATCACCGCCGCGCGGTCGAGAGCGAGAACGAGGCTTTCTTCCTCAGGATCCTGCGCCCCGGCGATTTCCGCTACGAGGGCGCGGACCTTGGCATCCTCGTCACGCGCGGCCGCTCGATGACCAATGGGTTCAAGCTCAACGAACGGGCGAAGAAGTGGATCCACGGCATCAAGCAGGGCTTTGCTGCCAAGCCGTTCGAGGCGGTGCAGGCAGGGCCGGCCTTCGCCGACCCGGCCTTCAAGATCATGTAGCGCCGGCCCGGATGGGCCGGTCCTCCCGGTATGGACTTTCTCTGGCGCGCCATCGACGAGACCGAGCCCGGCCCGAAATGGGCCGCGCTCTTTCACGAGTATTGGCCCGACTACCACCGCTGGTGGCTGCGGGAGGGCGAGGAGCCGCGCCCGCCCTACTGGGAGAGCAAGCGGGCGCTGAAGGACCACATGCCCGAGCTGGTGCCGCTCTACGAGCGGCTCTGCGAGCTTGCCGGCGGCGGCGACCACGCGGCGCGATTCCTGTCGTTCTGGAGGCCGCCGCCCTACCTTTCGGGCTGTTCGCAGGCGATCTGGCCGGGACGTGAACCGGTCCTGGTCCGGAATTACGACTACAGCCCGCGTGCCTTCGACCGGCTCATGCTTCGGACCGGTTGGCTTGGCCGTACGGTGCTCGGCACCAGCGACGGGCTCTGGGGGCTCGTCGACGGCATGAACGATGCCGGGCTCGCGGTCTCGCTCACCTTCGGCGGACGGCGGATCGTCGGCGAAGGCTTCGGCGTGCCGCTGATCCTGCGCTATGTGCTTCAGACCTGCGAGACCGCCGAGGAGGCGGGCAGGGTGCTCGCCCGCGTGCCGACGCATATGAGCTACAACGTCACCGTGCTCGACGCGAAACGGCGCTTCCTCACCGCGCTGATGGCGCCCGACCGGCCGGCGCAGATCACCCATGCGGCGGTCGCCACCAACCACCAGAAGACGGTGGAATGGATGAGCCACGCGCGGATGACCGCGACCGTGCAGCGCGAGCGGTTCCTCCTGCAGCGGCTCACGCTCCATGTCGAGCCGCAGGAGAAGTTCATCTCGGCTTTCCTGCGCCCGCCGCTCTACTCGACCGCCTATTCGCTCGGCTTCGGCACGCTCTACACCGCGGTCTACCGACCGCGGCTCGGCCAGATGGAGCTGCGCTGGCCGCAGGCGTCATGGGCCTTCGACATAAACGATTTCGTCGAGGACGCGCGCGCGATCTACACGCCGGATCACGGCTACCGGGTGATCTGACGGGGCCTCGCATTCTCGCGGATTTGCGAGGCTTCGACGTTCCTGAATTGGCAGGTGGGCCATTTCAATTGTGGGGGCTTAGGCCATTTTCCATCGCCAATGAGATACGCAAAGTCGATCTCCGCCGCATAAAGGTTCTTCGGTATTCTTCACCCCACGATTTTGTCAGGTGGGACCGGTACCTTGACCCCGCAATTGTCGATCCAAAAGAGCGCAAAATAGTTTCCAGCCACAGGCTCTGGAGGTTCGGCTGACCAATCAATTGCCGCTTCGCGCGCGTATAAAATATACCGACCGCGACCAATTAACTTATCCCACAAGCCGGGTTGCTTTATTCCGATTCGGGTATTCCCATAAATCTCATCCGGGATACGCCCTTCCGAAATAATGCCGCAGCAATCGGGAAACGCAGTCCGATACTGCACTACGTGTGGGAATGAGCCGATTTCGCTCTCGGGGCCGCGCAACTCGCGCGCGTCATCCTTAAAGGCAGGTGAAAAAGTGGTCGGGAACAACCCCTCTATCGCGCGATCAAGGAGCACCGACTTGTGAGGGAACAACGGCCCGCCCCGGAGGCAAATACCCACGCCGCTCGCGGCTCCCGAGGCCATGTACACACCTGCGGTAGCGGCGCCCGCCAACAGCACTGCACGCGACAGTTTGCGCCCGCTATCCATCTTGCGCCTCAGTCGGTCCTGCATCAACCCTCACTCGGCCACCCCTCCGCCTCCGAAGTGGCCCGCGTCGCGCCCATCTTCTCCATCATCTCGATCTCCACAAGTGCGCCGATATGGGGGGAAGGCGCAACTCGCCTTCCTTCACCGCCAAGCGGAATTTGGCGATAACGCGGCCGGTCTTGGCGCGGCCGGGCGCGCCGCTCATTGGTTCTCAACCGAATGCCCGGCGCGTGGCGTCGAGGGTGGTGCCGAGCAGGTGGTCGGCGGCCTCCTGGTCCTCGGCCTCGGCGTAGCAGCGGAACTCCGGGGCGTTGCCGGAGGGGCGCAGATGCGCGACGGCGCCGTTCGCGAAGGTCACGCGCAGCCCGTCGGTGAGGTCGATCGCGGCCTCCGGGCCGGCGGCGACGAAGAACCGGGCGCGGGCCGCGGGGTCGTCCACGAGGCGCCGGATGAGCGCCTCTCCCTGCGCCGGGGCGATGCCGGCGAGCCGGTCGCTCGCGGTGCGGCGGCCGGGCAGTTCGGCGACGAGCGCGGAGAGCGGGAGCCGGCGCCGCGCCGCCTCGGCCAGCGGCACGAGGATCGGCAGCACCGCGTCGCGGGTCATCAGCGGCGCGATCCGCCCCGCGCGCGTCTCGGCAGTGTAGCCGAGGAGGAAGCCGCCGTTGGCCTCGAAGCCCGCGACCCGGGGGCCGGGCCGCGCCATCGCCTCGGCCATTGCGGCGATGACATGGGGCGAGCCGATCCGGGTGCGGCGGGTGCGCGCGAAGCGGCCCGAGGCCTCGATCAACGAGTTCGAGGTGATCGGCGTCACGACGATGTCGGCGCCGAGGCCGCCATAGGTTCTTTCCAGCCTCAGTTCGGTCGGGAATTCGTGCGGCGCCAGCGGCTGGATCACCCGGTGGTCGAATGTGGTGCCGATTTCATGACGGAACTTTCGCGATACGGTCGAAATGTACGCTCCAGCGTGCTGTGGGAAGATGCGCGCGCGCTCCTCCTCGGTCATTTCCTCGCGGTGTACTTGGTCAGGCTCTCCTCGAAGCCCCAGAAGGACGCGGTCGGGCAGCACAGGCCATCCCTGAGCGGATCGATCACACACCAGGCCATTTCAACTCTCCTTTGATGCTGCGGTCCTCGTTCTCGACCTTCTTCATGCCGCCATCGAGAACGTCGAAACAGAGGTTCGTGTGCCCGAGCGCTTGGTCTCCCAAATAGCAGGTCATTGTGTGGCAACTCCTCCGCTGGCCGCCCCCATCTTCTGGGGAACCGACCGCCCGCCGAGCTTCACTTCGCCCAACACATGCGCGCCCTGAAATCCCTTCTGGCCCACGAAACCGGGCAGAGCCCCCATGTCGGGGCGCACGATCCGGTTGCCACCGCTGTCAAATGCCATCTGATCCAATACCCTTTGTGAAATCGCTACTGCGGCATGTACGCGCTACTGCTGCGGCTTCGGTTCGCTGAAATGCAGCCCACTTAACACGGCCGCCTGCAGTCTCTCGGCGAAGGTGTCGGAGATGTACGTGCCCTGCCCAAACTTGTCGTGCCAGGCGTGATGGTTCCCGATCGCATCAACGGAGAAAACGACGGAGAACGGCTCACCTTTCACTGGTTCGAAGAACCCTCGCTCGTTGCGCGGGTAGGTCAGCGTGGGGTGATAGGTATCCAGCCGGTTGCAGATGTTCAGCCAGTAGCGGTCGCCGACCTTCTCGTCCTTGATGAAGATCTCCATCGGAAAGAACTGATGCACGCCGGGCTCCAGCTCCTCGAGGATGTCCTTGAAGGTCTGGTTGACGAGCAGGCAGCTCGTATAGCTGTCCACATCGAGCAGCGGGAAGATATCGAGGCCGCGGCCGATCCGCTGCAGTTTGGTCGGCATGTGGTCGGGCTTCATCGGGCGGCCGCTTTTCAGGCCACGCCGGGTGATCAGCCCCCCCCCATCCGGCGTCGGATCGACGATCTCGACTTTGTCGATGTCCCCGTCCAGCGCCTTGTAGCCGGGTTGCGAGCCGAGATAGTCGGTGACGTATTTGCCGCCCGAGATGTGATAGACCATTCCTTCAACCTTTCGCTCTTCCGCGCCCTCTGCCTGGACGCCGCCGCCCAACATCGCGGCCGTCGCCCCGACCGCCACCGCCCTGCGGGTCATCAGCCCGGTCATATCATTGCTCCGGCCCGCCCGCCTTCTCGGACCCCATCTTCTTCAGCACCTCGGCGTCCACGAGGCGCGTCACGTTCGGATGGAGCCTCAGGTTCCCCTTCTTCGCCATCTGCTTGGCATTGGCGATGACCCGGCCCGTCGTTTCGCGGTTCCGCGCGATGATGTCGAGAAGCCGGTTGACGCCGCCCGGCTGCCAGTCCCCGGGCTTGAGGCGCACCGGGAAGGTGCCCGCCTTGATCTGGTCGCGGATGGGGGCGGCGGCGCGGGGATCGCGCCGGGGGGCGTTCATTCGCGCTCAACCAAGGGCGCGGCGCGTGGCGTCGAGGGTGGTGCCGAGCAGGTGGTCGGCGGCCTCCTGGTCCTCGGCCTCGGCGTAGCAGCGGAATTCCGGGGCGTTGCCGGAGGGGCGCAGGTGCGCGATGGCGCCGTTCGCGAAGCGCAGGCGCAGCCCGTCGGTGCGGTCGATCGCGGCCTCCGGTCCGGCGGCGGCGAAGAACCGGGCGCGGGCCGCGGGGTCGTCCACGAGGCGCTGGATGAGCGCCTCTCCCTGCGCCGGGGCGATGCCGGCGAGCCGGTCGCTCGCGGTGCGGCGGCCGGGCAGTTCGGCGACGAGGGCGGAGAGCGGGAGCCGGCGCCGCGCCGCCTCGGCCAGCGGCACGAGGATCGGCAGCACCGCGTCGCGGGTCATCAGGGGCGCGATCCGCCCCGCCGGGGTTTCGGCGGTGTAGCCGAGGAGGAAGCCGCCGTTGGCCTCGAAGCCCGCGACCCGGGGCCCGGGCCGCGCCATCGCCTCGGCCATCGCGGCGATGACATGGGGCGAGCCGATGCGGGTGCGGCGGGTGCGCGCGAAGCGGCCCGAGGTCTCGATCAGCGAGTTCGAGGTGACCGGCGTCACGACGATGTCGGCGCCGAGCGCCGCGGCGGTGAGCGTGCCGAGAATGTCGCCGGCTATGACGTGCCCGGCCGCGTCGGCGACGAGCGGGCGGTCGCCGTCGCCGTCGGTGGAGACGATCGCGTCGAGTCCGAGCGTGGCGGCCCAGCCGGCGAGGCGCGCCGCGGTGCAAGTGTCGATCGCCTCGGTGTCGAGCGGCACGAAGGTCGTGCTGCGGCCGAGCGGCACGACCTCGGCGCCGAGCGCGGCGAGAAGTCCGGCGAGGAGGTCGCGGGCGACCGAGCTGTGCTCATAGAGGCCGAGGCGCATCCCGGCGAGCGTGTCGCGCGCGAAGGCGGATCCGTAGCGGGCGAGATAGCCGGCGCCGGCGGCGGCGTCGGTCTCGGGACAGACGGGCCGCATCGGCGGCGGCGGGCGCAGGGCGGCGCGGATCGCGGTCTCGTCGGCCTTGGTGATCTCTCCCCGCGCGGTGAAGAACTTGAGCCCGTTGCGGTCGGCGGGGATATGGCTGCCGGTGACCATGATCGCCGGCACGCCCGCGGCCATCGCGGCGAGTGCCAGCGCCGGTGTCGGCAGCGTGCCGCAGTCGCGGACCGCGACACCGAGGCTCGCCGCGCCGGCCGCGACCGCCGCGGAGATGCGCGGCGAGGAGGGGCGCAGGTCGCGCGCGAGCATCAGAAGGCCGCTATGCGGCACCGCCTGGAGAAAGGCGCGCGCATTGGCGGCACAGATCGCGTCTGTCAGGTCCGCCACCGGCCCGCGGAGCCCGCTGGTGCCAAAACCGATGGTCATAGCCTTCCCACCTCGCCATCTACCCTAGCGTCCTCCGAAAGCGATCTCACGTCAAGGTAAAGGAAAAATTAAGAAATTCGCCGCAACTCTAGGGAAAGGCGCTTGGTGCCTGCGGTTGCGGGGAGGACGCGGGAAATGGCCACGAGAGGAACGTGCGGACAAGCGGATCGCGGCATCGGCGGCGGTGCGGCGCGATGATGGACGGCGGGTTCGAGGGGTTCGCCGCCCGGCGCGAGACGATCATCCCGGTCGTGCTCTGCGGCGGAACCGGGACGCGGCTCTGGCCGGTCTCGCGCGCCGGCATGGCCAAGCAGCTTCTCGCGATGCAGGATGGCGAGACGCTGTTGCAGATCACGCTCCGGCGGGTCATGGGCCCCGGCTTCGCCGCACCCGTGGTCGTCGGCTCCGCGCCGCAGCGGTTCACCTTGCGCGATCAGGTCGAGGCGATCGTGCCCGGCGCGCGGATCGTGGTCGAGCCGGAGCGGCGCGACACGCTGGCGGCGGTGCTGCTCGCGGCGGCGATCATCGCCCGCGACGATCCGGATGCGGTCGTGGCGGTGGTTCCCTCGGACCATCTGATCCGCGACGGGGATGCGTTCCGTAGCGCGGTCGCGATGGCGGCGGCGCGGGTCGGGGAGGCGGGCGTCGCGGTGATCGGCATCGTGCCGGACGCGCCCTCGACCGCTTATGGCTATGTCCGGCCGGGCCATGCGAGCGGGGCGGGCTGTTTTTCGGTCGCGAAGTTCGTCGAGAAGCCAGAGGAACCGCTCGCGCGGCGTCTCATCGCCGAGGGTTGCCTGTGGAACGCCGGCATCTTCTGCTTCCGCGCCGGCTGGCTGGTCGCGGCAATGGAGACGGTCGATCCGCAGGCGGTGGCGGCGGTCGGGCGCGCGGTGGGCGGGCTCCGCCGCGAGCACGGGTTCCTCGTGCCGGGGTCTGACTTCGCCGACATCCGTGCGATCTCCTTCGATCACGGCTTCATGGAGTGCACGCGGGACGCCCATGTGGTGCCGGCCGGGTTTCGCTGGTCCGATCTCGGCGACTGGAACGCGGTCTGGGCCGCGGCCGAGAAGGACGGCGACGGCAACGCGATCCGCGGCGCGGGGCTCGCCATCGACGCGCGCGGCAACATGATCCATTCCGAGGGGCGTCTGGTCTGTGCGCTCGGGGTCGAGGGGCTCGCGATCGTCGAGACGCCGGACGCGGTGATGGTCGCGCCGCGCGAGCGGGCGCAGGACGTCAAGGCACTCGTCGGCGCGCTGACCGAGCGGCGGCGGCCGGAAGCGACCGAGCATGCCCGCACCCACCGGCCCTGGGGCTGGTTCCAGACCACCGATCTTGGCGAAAGGTTCCGCGTCAAGCGCATCGTGGTGAAGCCGGGCGCGATGCTCAGCCTGCAACGCCACCGCTACCGCGCCGAGCACTGGGTCGTGGTGCGCGGCACCGCCGAGGTCACGCTCGAAGGCAAGGTCTTTATCCTGCGCGAGAACGAGAGCACCTATGTCGCCATCGGCGCGGTGCACCGGCTCGCCAACCCGGCGGAGGGGCCGCTCGAACTGATCGAGGTCCAGACTGGCGACTATCTCGGCGAGGACGATATCGAACGCATGGAGGATGCGTTCGGGCGGGTCTGAGCCCGGCCGCGAGGTCTACCGGGCCTGGCGCGCACGGCCGGGATCATGACGGAACGTTGATTTTCCGCGTGTTCCGGGTGATCATCCGTTGATGTTCCGATGTGCGGGAACGTGCATCGGCGGGTAACGGGTGAGCGGAACGCGGGGTTAAACATGGGTGTCGGCCACAAGATCGAAGCCGGGAATGCCGGCTGGACCTTCGACGGCAAGACCGCCGACACCTTCGTCGAGCATATCCGCCAGTCTGTCCCGCTCTATGACGAGGGCCATGACCTCGTCTGCCAGCTCAGCGACTTCTTCGTCTCCGACGTCTCCACCTGTTACGAGATCGGCACCTCGACGGGCGAGCTTCTGAAGAAGCTCGCGGTGCACAACCAGGCCAAGACCGGGGCCAAGTGGATCGGCATCGATCCGGTCGGGCCGATGATCGACAAGGCGCGCGACCATTGCGCCGGGATCGCGAATATCGAGCTTCTGCACGAGGACGCGCGGCTCTTCGACTACCAGAAGGCAGATCTGATCGTGTCCTACTACACGATGCAGTTCATCCCGCCGCGCGACCGCCAGCAGCTCATCGACAAGCTCTACGAGGCGCTGCACTGGGGCGGGGCGCTGATCATGTTTGAAAAGGTCCGCGCGCCGGATGCGCGGTTCCAGGACATCGTCACCACGCTCTATGCCGACTTCAAGCTGCGCAACGGCTTCACCGGCGACGAGATCGTCTCGAAGGCGCGCAGCCTGAAGGGCATTCTCGAGCCTTTCTCGACACAAGGAAACCTCGACCTGATGACGCGGGCGGGGTTCGTCGACATCACAACGGTGCAGAAATACCTCTGCTTCGAGGGGTTCCTCGCGATCAAGTGACCGGTGCAGCGCGCGGAGCCGGAGCGGCGGCTAGCCCGTCCGCTTGGCTGCGAGGTCGCGGTAGAGCTTTTCGAACTGGCGGTGGATGAAGTCGGGCGTGAAGCGGTCCTCGCGGCTCCGTTCGAACGCTGCGGCGGCCATCGCGGCGCGCAAGCCGGGATCGCCGGCGAGCCGCAGGATCTCGCTGGCGCAGGCCGCCACGTCGCCGACCGGGACGACAGCGCCGACATCGGTGTCGACCAGTTCGCGGACGCCGCCGGTGTCGGAGGCGATCACCGGAACGCCGGCGCGGAATGCCTCGACGATCGAGATCGGCAGCGCCTCCCAGCGCGAGGTCAGGAGGTAGATGTCCGAGGCAAGGAGATGGAGGTAGGGCCGGTGCGTCGCGCCGATGAAGCGCACATGGCGCTCGGCCCCCTTGGCGCGGGCCGCGGCCCGGAGGTTCTCCAGCAGCGGCCCGGCACCGGCCACGACGAAGCGGATGTCGCCCCGGTGCCTGGCCACCTCCATCGCGACCTCGATGAGGATGTCGAGCCCCTTTTGGTAGGAGGCGCGCGAAAGCGAGAGGACGAGCAGTTCGCCGTCGGCGCCGAGGAGGTCGCGGCGCAGCGCGGCGACCTCTTCGGCGTCGGTCTCGGGGGCGGGCTTGACGCCGAGACCGACGACGCGGAGGCGGTCGGCGGGAATGCGGCCGATCTCGTGGAGCTGCCCGGCGCAAAGGTGGCTGGGCGTGACCACGACCTCGGCGCCGAGCCGGCAGATGCGGCCGAAGCTGCGGATGCGTTCGGGTTCGGAGCCGTGGTAGGTGACCACGACCGGAATTCCGGTGCCGATCACGGCGAGGCTCGTGACGAGGGCTGGCGCGCTTTCATGGCAATGGATCACGTCCACCGGATGGGCACGGATCAGGCGCCGCAGCCGCGGGACGCAGCGCAGGAGGTTGCGTATCCGCGCCGGAACCGAGCCGCCCAGTGCGGAGACCCCGGCCAGCGGCAGCGCGTGGAACTGGTCGTCCTTGCTGGCGTCGAGCAGGGCGCCGGGTTCGCCGGCGAAATGGACCGTGTGCCCGGCGCCGCGCAGCCAATGCGTGAGATCGATGACATGCCGGGCAATGCCGCCGACCCCGAACTGGGTGCCGATCTGCAGGATCCGCATCGGCCGGTCGGTTTGCGCCGGTCCGGTCACGGCGCTTTCGTGCCGCCCGGACTCGCTGCCGCATCGGCGGCATCCGCGGCCTTGACGGCGCGGATCATGACCAGAAGCTCGAAGTCCGGATCGTTGTGGTCGAGCTCCTCGGAGTCGAGCTCGCGCGCGGCGAGGCCGTGCAGCGAGGCGATCGTGGTCAGGACGTTGCCGTAGGGCTCGACCGCGATGTTCTCGCGGCCGAAGACGTCGCCGAAGAGGCGGCGGCTCGACTGGGTGGTGAAGTGCCAGTACTCGCCCCAGTCGTCGACGCCCTCGCGCCGGGCGACCTTTGTGATGCCGTGCGAGGTGGCGAGCACGACCCCGCCGGGCTTGAGGATCCGGTGCAGTGTCGCGATCGCCTTGTCGACCTCGAAGATCATCTGCAGGGTCTGGGTTATCACGATGCAGTCGAACGTGTCGTCGGGGATGTGCGGCGCGTCGCAGAGATCGGCGACGATCGTCGCCTTCGGGTTGCCCTCGACATAGTTCAGCACGTCGCTCCGCGTGACCTTCGCGCCCCCGAACTTCTCGGTATAGAGCGGCTCGCCCATCTCGAGCACGCGGCCCTGGATGTCGGCCTCGTGGCGCTTGAGGAAATGCTCGATGTAATAGCGCTCGACCGAGATCAGGTCGCGGTCGATGCCGAAGATCGGGCTGATCGGGGTGAGCCGCCGGAGGCCGCCGAAATCCACCGTGCCGACCGGCACCGATTGCAGCTTGAGCAGGCGCTGCTGTTTCCGGATCCATTTGCGCAGGTCGTCAGGGAGAAGCTTTGTTGCAACGCCCCGAACAATACCCGCCAGCTGCGCGCCAATGATCACCATGAATCCTTTCGCTGCGCCCTCTAAGGGTCTAGCCGGGCATAATCTTTTTTTTCTGTCAAGCGCGGCGGTCGGGATGGCGGCTGCGCAGGTAGTCCGCCGTCGCGGTGAGGCCTCGCGCGAGGTTATGGTCGGGCGCGTAGCCGAGCCGGGCGCAAGCATGGTCGATGCGGCAGCGGCCGCGCCTGGTCATCTCGTCGAGCAGGTGGTGGTCGGGATACATGACGCCGTCCCGGTCGAGCCCTTGGCGGAGCGCGCTGGTCAGCGCCTCGAACCGGCGGTGGCCGATCAGGCGGCGGGCGCCAGCGCTGATCCGGGCGGCGAGCGGCGGCGCGGCCGCGGGGCCGGCGGGGGCGGGGCGAGGGCCAAGGCGGGCGCGGAGCTCGGCCTCCGGCACACGGCGCAGTTCGCCCCGGCCGAGGATCGCGGCGTAGCCCTCGATCAGCGCCGACCAGGCGAAGGGCTCGGGCCCCGAGACGATGAAACGCTCGTGCCCGAGGTCGGGCAGGGCCGCGGCGCGCAAGGCGGCCTGCACCACATCGTCGACGAAGACGCCGTTGCAGAGGCCCTCGGGCTCCGGCACCACGACGGCGCCGCGCGCGAGCGCCAAAGCGAAGCTGTCGGTCCAGAGCGCCGAGCCGGGGCCGTAGACGATGGTCGGCTGAAGGATCGCGGCGGGAAGCGTGCCGGCAAGGAGGCGTCGTTCCATCGCGATCTTGACCGCGCGGTAGCCGCTGCCGCCGGAGCCGCCCCAGGGGCTGGCCTCGTCGAGGTCGCCGCCGGGCCAGCCGTCATAGACGACGATCGAGCTCGCGTGGACGATCCGACCGACCGCGGCGCGTGCCGCGGCATCGGCGAGAAGGTCGAAGGCCGCGAGATTGGCGGCGGGGGCGGCGCGGAGGTCGTAGGCGAGGTGCAGCAGCACCTCCTGCCCGGCGAGCGCGGCGGCGAGGTCCGTCCCCGGCGCGAGGCTGCCCGGCAGGACGCGGACCCCGGGCGGTAGGCCCCGCGCGGCGGCGCGGGAGCGGGCGAGCACGGTGACGGCCGCGCCGGAGGCGGCGAGCGCGGGGACCAGCCGGCGCCCGATAAAGCCGGAGGCGCCGGTCACGAAGACCCGGCGCCCCCTCAGCGCATCGCGCCATCCAGCTTCATGCACGCTCCGCCCTCCGTCTCGCGTCCGGTTGACGATAGCGGTCGGCGGGGCGATTGCAAACGCCCCGCCGGGAGAGTGGTCAGCCGCGGCCCTTCCAGGGCACGAGCCAGCGTTCGGCCATCCGCATCAGGATGTCGATGCCGTAGCCGATGATGCCGATCAGGATGATCCCCATCACGACGATGTCGGTGAGCTGGAACTTCGAGGCGGCGATGATCATCATGCCGGCACCCTTCTGCGCGGCGACGAGCTCGGCCGCGACCACGGTGCCCCAGCAGACCCCCATCGCCACCCGCGCGCCGGTGAAGATGTCGGGCAGCGAGTTCGGGATGATGACGTGGCGCATGATCTGCGCTTTCGTGGCGCCGAGCGAATAGGCGGCGTGGATCTTGGAGATCCTGACCCCCGACACGCCGGAGCGCGCGGCGATGGTCATGATCCACAGTGCGGCGAGGAACAGCAGGACGATCTTGCCGGTCTCCCAGATGCCGAACCAGATGATCACGAGCGGGATCAGCGCCAAGGGCGGCACCGGGCGCATGAACTCCACGATCGGGTCGAACCAGCCGCGGAACCAGCTCGACAGGCCCATCGCGTAGCCCAAGGGAATGCCGACGATCGAACCGAGGATGAAGCCGCCGAGCACCCGCATCAGCGAGGCGCCGAGATGGCCCCAGAGCGAGGTGTTCTGGTAGCCGTTGGTGGCAATCTCGGCGAGCCGCGCGGCCACGGCCTCGGGCGCGGGCATCCAGATCGGCTCCATCTGCCAGCCCTTGTTGGGCTCGAAGTTCATCGAGCCCTTCGAGGTCAGCGTCACCTTGCCGTTGGCGACGGCGGCGGGAACCTCGGGCTGCACCGGCTTGCCGTCGATCGCGGTGATGGTGAAGCCCGACTCCGAGCCGCCCTCGTCGTTCGAGGCGGGCCGCAGCAGCATGCTGCGCCAGGCCTGCATCGCCGCGCTGTCGTCCCTGGCGAAGCCGGTGCCGGGCGCGACTTCCGGCGCCGCCGGTTTCTGGCCGGCCTCGTGGACGAGCACGGTGACGGTGGCCTCGTCGGTCTCGCCGGCGGCGTTGGTCGCGGTGTAGGTGAAGGAGGTCTCGCCCATGAACGGGCCGGGGACGTGGAACGGCACCAGTTTCGAGCCGGTGAAGGCGCCCCAGATCAGGAAGATCGTGAGCACCGAGATGACCGAGGCCACGCGGTCGGGCGTGATCGCGCTTTCGTCGCCGAAGGTCACGGTCTTGAGGCTGGTGTAGTCGTGCCGCCCCTCGCGGTGTCTGCGGATGAAGCGCACGACGAAATAGGCGGCGGCGAAGAGCGCGACGTAGAAGATGAGAACGGTCATGCCGCGGTCTCCGATCGGCCCATGATTTCTTCCTCCATGCCCCAGATCATGCCGAGGATCTCTTCGCGCGTCTCCGCGAAGCCCTCGGACTTCTTGACGTCGCGCAGGTCGCGGCCGACGCCGCGTTCGGCGAAGGGCAGGCGATATTCCTTGAAGATCCGCCCCGGACGCGGGGCCATGACGAGGAGCCTTTCACCGAGCAGAAGCGCCTCCTCGACCGAGTGGGTGATAAGGATCACTGTCTTGCCGGTTTCCTTCCAGAGCTTGAGCACGAGGCCCTGCATCTTCTCGCGCGTCAGCGCGTCGAGGGCGCCGAGGGGTTCGTCCATCAGGATCACGTCGGGGTCGTTCGCGAGGCACCGCGCCAGCGCCACGCGCTGCTGCATGCCGCCCGAAAGCTCGTACACCGCCTTTTCCTTGAACTCCTGAAGCCCGACGATATCGAGCAGGTGGTCGGTAATCTTGTCGCGCTCCGCCTGGGCCATGCCCTTCATGCGCGGGCCGAAGTCGACGTTCTTGCGGACGCTCATCCATTCGAAGAGCGCGCCCTGCTGGAACACCATGCCGCGTTCGGCGGCGGGGCCGGTGACGCGGTGGCCGTTCAGCTCGACCTTGCCCTCGGTCGGCGCGAGAAAGCCCGCGAGGATGTTGAGCAGCGTGGTCTTGCCGCAGCCCGAGGGTCCGAGGACCGACAGGAGTTCGCCTTTTTTCAGTTCCAGAGATACGTTTTTGAG
Organism: Defluviimonas salinarum; assembly: GCF_026013545.1. GTDB lineage: Bacteria > Pseudomonadota > Alphaproteobacteria > Rhodobacterales > Rhodobacteraceae > Albidovulum > Albidovulum salinarum. The sequence continues at coordinate 115,883 of NZ_JAPDOG010000001.1, forward strand.
CGCCTGAACGGCCGAGCCGTTGGGCAAGTCAAATCGCATCGACACGTTGTCGATGATCAATCCGGTCATGGTCCCCCCTCGCGGATCTGGTTGCGGGACGGCCCGGCCGCTGGCGGCCGGGCCGCGGGGTGGGGGTGCTTACATCCCCGCTGCCGAGGAGAGCGGCGCGACGTTGACCGCGTTGTCGTAGCTGTCGAGCGCCGCCGGCACCGAGCCGGCCTGCACGAAGACGTCGGCCACGCCCTTCATGAACTCCTGCGCGCCGCCGCCGAGCCACTTCGCCGAAAGCTGGTCCTCGGCCGAGGGGAAGACGAAGGTGGCCATGGTGTCGGCGGTCGCGGTCTCGTCCATGCCGGCGTCCTGGGCGATGACCGGCAGCATCTCGGCCTGCTTTGAGCCCTCGTTCCACATCGCGTTGGCATCGGCGGTCACTTTCAGGAACTTCGACAGGAGCTCGGGCTGTTCGGCCGCGAAGGAAGCCGGCACCGAGGTCACGTCGAAGACGAGGATGCCGAGTTCTTCCTTCTCGGCCCCGGTCAGGAGCACGTTGCCGCTTTCCAGCATCCGCCGCAGCGCGCCGCCCCAGCCGCAGGCCATGTCGAGCGAACCCTGCGCGAAGGCGGCAGCAGCGTCGGGCGGCGCCATGTCGACGATTTCCATCGTCGAGATGTCGACGCCGAAATGCGACATCTGCTTGAGGAAGCCGTAATGCGCCGCGGTGCCGATCGGCACGGCGACCTTCTTGCCGGCCAGTTCGGCGGCGTTGTCCTTGGTGATCTCGAGATCGGTGCGCACCACGCAGTTGTCGTTCTCGGCGTAGGACACGGCGACGTCGACCGCCTGCAGGTCCTGGCCGGCCGAGGTCGCGACGACGAAGGGCGGCACGCCCTGGCTCACGGCGATCTGCACGTCTCCGCTCGCCATCGCCGCCGACATCGCGGTGCCGGTGTCGAAGCTGCGCCAGTTGATCTTGACGCCCATCTCCTGTTCGTAGGTGCCCATCACCTTTGCGTATTCGAACGGCATCGGCCATTCGAGGAAGTAGGCCACCGTGATCTCATCGAGCGCTTGGGCCGCCTGGGCCCCCGCCATCAGAGCTGCCACCGCGACCGCCGTCCTGAAAGTCGTAGTTCTCATGCGTCGTTCTCCCTGATTAACCCTGGTCCTGTTCGGATTGCCTTGTTGCCCGTCACTATGAGGCGCTAACAATGGCCGGTATAGGACCAGATTCCGTGTCAGTGTTAAGTCCAGTTTTCCCGGATCCGGGCTTGTCTTGCCGGCTGCCGCCGGGCCTTTCTCCCGCGCGTGCAGTGTACCAGATGGCCTCCCGCCTTCCGACCTCTCCATTCGGATCGGCGCCGGTCCCTGCGGCAAGCGCGCCGTCGCGCTTTTCGAAGCGGCGAAGTGCAGGTTTCGGAAAGTGGAATGTTGGTGGAAATCTGGTACTATCGGAGCGTAGTCTCTGGCCCTACGGCAACGGCGGCTTTCGTGATGATTTCGGCGTCAAGCCCGACCCCGTCCCGGCCGAATAGAGGCGCGATTCCGACGGGCCGGCAGCGCACCGAGAAAAGGTAGAAACGATGAACAGCTCCGTCTATTCGAACGATATTTCCGAAGTGGTCGAGGCCGACCGCGCCCATCTCTGGCATCACCTGATCCAGCACAAGCCGTTCGAGACCTCGGACCCCCGCGTGATCGTCGAGGGCAAGGGGATGCGGGTCTGGGACGCGAAGGGCAAGGAACTGCTCGACGCCGTTTCGGGTGGCGTCTGGACCGTCAACGTGGGCTATGGCCGCGAGTCGATCGCCAAGGCGGTCTATGACCAGCTCATCAAGGTCAACTACTTCGCCAACTCCGCCGGTTCGATTCCCGGCTCGATCTTCGCCAAGCGGCTCATTGAGAAGATGCCGGGCATGAGCCGTGTCTACTACACCAACTCGGGTTCGGAAGCGAACGAGAAGGCGTTCAAGATGATCCGCCAGATCGCCCATAAGCGCTACGGCGGCAAGAAGCACAAGATCCTCTACCGCGACCGCGACTATCACGGCGCCACCATCGCGACGATGTCGGCCGGCGGCCAGGACGAGCGCAACGCCCAGTACGGCCCCTTCGTGCCGGGCTTCGTGAAGGTTCCGCACTGCCTCGAATACCGCAAGCAGTGGGATGTCGCGAATTACGGCGAGCGCGCGGCGGACGCGATCGAGGAAGTGATCCTGCGCGAGGGGCCGGATACCATCGGCGCGCTCTGCCTCGAGCCGGTGACCGCGGGCGGCGGCGTCATCACCCCGCCGGAAGGCTACTGGGAGCGGGTGCAGGAGATCTGCAAGAAGTACGAGATCCTGTTGCATATCGACGAGGTCGTCTGCGGCGTCGGCCGCACCGGCACCTGGTTCGGCTACCAGCACTACGGCATCAAGCCGGACTTCGTGACGATGGCCAAGGGCGTCGCCTCGGGCTATGCCGCGATCGCCTGCATGGTGACGACCGAAGCCGTCTTCGAGATGTTCAAGGACGACGCCTCGGACCCGATGAACTATTTCCGCGACATCTCCACCTTCGGCGGCTGCACCGCCGGTCCGGCGGCGGCGATCGAGAACATGCGGATCATCGAGGACGAGGGGCTCTTGGAGAACACCGTCAAGATGGGCGAGCGGACGATGAACAATCTCCGCGCGCTGATGGACAAGCACCGGGTGATCGGCGACGTGCGCGGCAAGGGCCTTTTCTGCGGCGCCGAGCTGGTGGCGGACCGCGCCACGAAGGAGCCGGCGGACGAGAAGAAGGTGCAGGCCGTGGTCGCCGAATGTGCGGCGCAGGGCGTGCTCATCGGCGCGACCAACCGCTCGCTGCCGGGCTTCAACAACACGCTCTGCCTCTCGCCGGCGCTGATCGCCACCGCGGACGACATCGACCAGATCACCGGTGCGATCGACAAGGCGCTGACCAAGGTCTTCAGCTGAGGCCAAGGAGGGGGCGCTGCCCCCGTCGCCGCCGGGGCGGCGACTCCCCCGGGGTACTTGGACAATGAAGAAGGAGCGGGCGCGGCTTGACGGCGGCGCCCGTTTCGGCTTTCTGGATCTAGGTCCAGTTCAGCGCGCGCATAAGGCCAGAAATGTCGATCCCGGCGGAAGCCTTTTTCCTGACGCCCGGTTTCAACGGGACGTTGCAGCAGCAGATCCAGCAGATGGTGGCCGAGGGCATCCTGCGCGGCCGCTTCCGCCCGGGCGAGAAGCTGCCGTCGAGCCGCGGGCTCGCCGAGCATCTCGGTGTCAGCCGGATCACCGTGACGCTCGCCTATACCGAGCTTGTTTCGGGCGATTACCTGACGGCGCGGGGGCGCTCGGGCTATTACGTCTCGGACACCGCGCCCATGCAGCCGGGTTTCGAGTTCGAGGAGCGGCCGCATCGCGACACCGTGGACTGGGAGCGGATCGTCGGCCGCCGGTTCTCGCGCCACGAGCTGATCGCGCGGCCGGTCGACTGGCAGTCCTATGCCTATCCCTTCATCTACGGCCAGGCCGACGCCACGCTCTTCGACCACCAGAACTGGCGCCAATGCGCGCTGCGTGCGCTCGGCAAGCGTGACTTCGAGGTGCTGACGGCCGATTTCTACGAGCGCGACGACCCGATGCTGATCGAGTACATCATGCGCTCGATCCTGCCCCGGCGCGGAATCAGCGCCCGGCCCGAGGAGATCCTCCTGACCATGGGGGCGCAGAACGCGCTCTGGCTCGCGTCCGAGATCCTGCTCGGCCAGGGCAGCCGGGCAGCGGTGGAGAATCCCTGCTATCCGGGCCTGCGCGCGATTCTCGGCCAGATCGGCGCCGAGGTGCTGCCGGTCGAGGTGGATGCCGATGGCCTGCTGCCCGAGGCGGTGCCGGAGGGGATCGAGGCGATCTTCACGACGCCAAGCCATCACTGCCCGACCAATGCGACGATGCCGATCGGCCGACGCACCGCGCTTCTGGAGCGCGCGGGGCGCGAGGATTTCCTTGTCATCGAGGACGATTACGAGTTCGAGATGTCGTTCCTGAAGCCCGCTGCCCCGGCCTTGAAGTCGCTCGACCGCGAGGGCCGGGTGATCCATGTCGGCTCGTTCTCGAAGTCGCTGTTTCCGGGGCTCCGGCTCGGCTATCTCGTCGCCTCCGAGGCCTTCATCCGCGAGGCGCGCGCGCTTCGCGCGGCGATGCTGCGCCACACGCCGGGGCATATCCAGCGCACGGTGGCCTATTTCCTCTCGCTCGGCCATTACGACGCGCTGATCAACCGGCTGAACCAGGCCTACAAGCGCCGCCGCACGGTGATGGACGAGGCGATCCGAACCCACGGGCTGGAAATCGCCGGGCAGGGCGCCTTCGGCGGATCGAGCTTCTGGATGCGGGCGCCAGCGGCGGTGGATACCGGGCTGCTCGCGGTCGACCTGCGCGCGAAGGGCGTGCTGATCGAGCCGGGGCGGGCCTTCTTCGCGCCGGGCACGGCGCCGCGGAATTACTACCGGCTCGCCTATTCCTCGATCTCGCAGAACCGGATTCCCGAGGGCATCGCGCTCATCGCCGAGGCGTTGCGCGAAACTGGCGCTAATCAGGTGGCGTGACTGGCCCTACAGGGTGCCGGTAACGGGGCGTAGAAACGTTTCGAACCGGGGCCTGTGGCCCCGTCGGAATGGCTGCGGCTGAAGGAGACGACCCATGAAGATGACCACCGAAGAAGCTTTCGTCAAAGTCCTGCAGATGCACGGCATTGAGCATGCCTTTGGCATCATCGGCTCGGCCATGATGCCGATCTCGGATATCTTCGGCAAAGCCGGCATCACCTTCTGGGACTGCGCCCATGAGGGATCGGGCGGCATGATGGCGGACGGCTACACCCGCGCCACCGGCAAGATGTCGATGATGATCGCCCAGAACGGCCCCGGCATCACCAACTTCGTCACCGCCGTGAAGACCGCCTACTGGAACCACACGCCGCTTCTGCTGGTGACGCCGCAGGCCGCCAACAAGACGATGGGGCAGGGCGGCTTCCAGGAAGTCGAGCAGATGGCCGCGTTCCGCGATATGGTCGCCTATCAGGAAGAGGTGCGAGACCCGTCGCGCGTCGCCGAGGTGCTGAACCGCGTGATCCTGCAGGCCAAGCGCGCCTCGGCGCCGGCGCAGATCAACATGCCGCGCGATTTCTGGACCCAGGTGATCGACATCGAACTGCCGCAGATCGTCGAGTTCGAACGCCCCGGCGGCGGCGATGAGGCGCTGTCTAAGGCGGCCGAGCTTCTGTCGAACGCCAAGTTCCCGGTGATCCTGAACGGCGCGGGCGTGGTGCTCGGCGGCGCAATCGGCGACACGATCAAGCTCGCCGAGCGCCTATCGGCCCCGGTCTGCGTCGGCTACCAGCACAACGACGCGTTCCCCGGCTCGCATCCCCTTTTCGCGGGCCCGCTCGGCTACAACGGCTCGAAGGCGGGCATGGAACTCATCGCCAAGGCTGATGTCGTCCTGGCGCTCGGCACCCGGCTCAACCCGTTCTCGACGCTGCCGGGCTACGGCATCGACTACTGGCCGAAGGATGCCGCGATCATCCAGGTCGACATCAACCCGAACCGGATCGGACTGACCAAGAAGGTCACCGTCGGCATCATCGGCGATGCGAAGAAGGTCGCCAACTCGATCCTCGAGCGGCTCTCGGACAGCGCTGGCGACGCCGGTCGTGACGATCGCAAGGCGCTCATTGCCAAGACCAAGTCGGCCTGGGCGCAGGAACTGACCTCGATGGATCACGAGCAGGACGATCCGGGCACCACCTGGAACGAGCGTGCCCGTGCCGCGAAGCCGGACTGGCTCTCGCCGCGCAAAGCGTGGCGCGCAATTCAGTCGGCACTGCCGAAGAACGCGATCATCTCGTCCGACATCGGCAACAACTGCGCCATCGGCAACGCCTATCCGTCCTTCGAGGAAGGCCGCAAATACCTGTCGCCGGGTCTCTTCGGCCCCTGCGGCTACGGCCTGCCTGCGGTGATCGGCGCCAAGATCGGCTGCCCGGACGTGCCGGTCGTCGGTTTCTCGGGCGACGGCGCCTTCGGCATCGCGGTGACGGAACTGACCGCCATCGGCCGCGAGGAATGGCCGGCCGTCACGCAGATCGTCTTCCGCAACTACCAGTGGGGCGCGGAAAAGCGCAACTCCACCCTCTGGTATGACGACAACTTCGTCGGCACCGAGCTGGATACGCAGGTGTCCTATGCCGGCATCGCCAAGGCCTGCGGGTTGCAGGGCGTCGTGGCCCGGACGATGGACGAGCTGACGGCCGCGCTCAACAAGGCGATCGAGGACCAGATGAAGCATGGCAAGACCACGCTCATCGAAGCCATGATCAACCAGGAACTGGGCGAGCCCTTCCGCCGCGACGCGATGAAGAAGCCTGTCGAGGTCGCGGGCATCAACCGCGCCGACATGCGCCCGCAAAAAGGGGCGTGATGGCGCTCCCCTTCGGGCTGGAACCGGCGGCGGCGGCGTTTCTCGCCGTCGCCGTCTTCGGCGCGGCCTTCGTGCGGGGCTATTCCGGGTTCGGTTTCGCGGCACTGGTGATCCTGGCGACGAGCCTCGTCACCAGCCCGCTCCATGCGGTACCGGTGGTGATCCTGTGCGACATCGTGATGACGGTGCAGCAGGCGCGCGGGATCTGGGCGCGGATCGACTGGCGGCGGGTCGGCACGCTGATGCTCGGCGCGCTGGCCGGCGTGCCCTTGGGGGTGACGATCATCACGTCGATCGGCACGGATCTCGCGCGGGCGGTGATCGCGCTCTTCGTGCTGGTAATGTGCGCGTTGCTCTGGATCGGCTGGAGCTTTCGCGGTCACGTCGGCGATGTCGGGACGACCGGCACCGGCTTCGTCTCGGGCCTCGCCAACGGTGCGGGCGTGGGGGGGCTGCCGGTCGCGGTCTTCATGACGGCGCAGCCGGTCGCGGCTGCGGTGTTCCGGGCGACGCTCATCGCCTATTTCACGCTGATGGACCTCTGGTCGCTGCCCATCATGGCGCGGGCCGGTATGGTCAGCGCCGACACGTTCCGCGCCACGCTTTTCGTGTTGCCGATGATGGCGGCGGGAATCTGGCTCGGCGGGCGGCAGTTCCTCAAGGCCGAGCCGCAGGACTTTCGCCGCTTCGCGCTTCTCCTCCTTGCCGGGCTCGCGACGCTCGGCCTTCTGAAATCGGTGATCTGAGATGGAGAATGACCTGATCCTCGTCGTCAATGCCGGGTCGTCCTCGATCAAGGTGGCGCTCTTCGACGGCGCGCTTCAGACTGTCGCTACCGGCGCCGTGACCGAGATCGGCGGTGCCGCGCGGCTGAAGATCGGCGTGGAGCGCGCCTGCGAGGCGCCCGACCATGACGCGGCGCTGTCGCTCCTCATCGCGGGGCTCGCAGAGGCGGGTCATCCGGTCGCGCGGCTGAAGGCGGCGGGCCACCGGGTCGTGCATGGCGGGCGGGCCTTGACCGGCTCGGTCCGGGTCACTCCCGAGGTGCTGGCAGCGATCGAGGCCTGCGTACCGCTCGCGCCGCTGCACAATCCCCACAATCTCGCGGCGATCCGGGCTCTCGGGCGGCTCGCGCCGGAGCTGCCGCAGGTCGCCTGCTTCGACACCGCCTTCCACGCCACCAATCCCGAGGTCGCGCTGCGCTACGCGCTGCCGGCGGAGGAAGAGGCGAAGGGCATCCGCCGCTACGGCTTTCACGGCATCTCCTACGCGAGCCTCACGCTGCGGCTGCCGGAGCTGCTCGGCGCGCCGCTGCCAGGCCGGGTGCTGGCGCTCCATCTCGGCAACGGCGCCTCGCTCGCGGCGATCCGCGACGGGCGGTCGGTGGCGACGACGATGGGCTACTCGCCGCTCGACGGGCTGACGATGGGCACGCGCACCGGCGCGATCGACGGCAACGCCGTGATCCGGCTCGCCGAGGATCACGGCATCGACGGGGCAAAGCGGCTCCTCAACAACAGAAGCGGGCTTCTCGGCCTCGGCGGCGCCTCCGACATGCGCGCGCTGCACGCGGCGGGAACCGAGGAGGCGCGCTTTGCGGTCTCGCATTTCGGCTACTGGGCGGTGCGCCACGCCGGCTCGATGATCTCGGCGATGGGCGGGCTCGACTGCGTCGCCTTCACCGGCGGCATCGGCGAGAACGACGCCGAGGCGCGCAGGGCGATCTGCGAGGGGCTCGGTTTCATGGGCGTGGCGCTCGATCCGGCAGCGAATGCGGCGGGCGGGGCGCGGCTCGACCGGGCCGGTTCGGCGGTGCCGGTGGTGATCGTGCCGGCCGCCGAGGAGCGCCACATCGCGGCCGAGGTGGTCGCGGTACTCGGGGGGCAAACGACCGATACGAAAAAATGAAAGCGGGCACATTCGGGTTGATCTGAGGATCAATCGGGAAGAACGTTCCGCGCGCGAACAGGGATAGGGAACGAAAATGGGCTTTCAAGAGCCGAAGCTGGACACTTCTCCCAATGTCTCGGACGAGGTCAGGCGCACGACATGCTACATGTGCGCCTGCCGCTGCGGCATCAACGTGCACCTGAAGTCGGGGCGCGTGAGCTATATCGAGGGCAACCGCCGGCACCCGGTCAACAGGGGCGTGCTTTGCGCCAAGGGCGCCTCGGGGATCATGCAGGTGACAGCACCCTCGCGGCTCCGCGCGCCGCTGAAGCGGGTCGGTCCGCGCGGCTCGGGCGCGTTCGAGGAGATCTCCTGGGAGGAGGCGTTCGAGATCGCGGTGGGCTGGCTGAAGCCCCTGCGCGACGACGCGCCGGAGAGACTTGCCTTCTTCACCGGGCGCGACCAGTCGCAATCGTTCACGAGCTTCTGGGCGCAGGGCTTCGGGACGCCGAACTATGCCGCGCATGGCGGTTTCTGCTCGGTCAACATGGCGGCAGGCGGCATCTACACGATGGGCGGCGCGTTCTGGGAGTTCGGCCAGCCCGACTGGGACCGGGCGAAGCTCTTCGTGCTGTTCGGTGTCGCCGAGGACCACGATTCCAACCCGATCAAGATCGGCATCGGCAAGCTCAAGGCGCGCGGCGCCCGGGTGATCGGCGTCAACCCGATCCGCACCGGCTACAACGGCGTCGCCGACGACTGGTACGGGATCACGCCGGGGACCGACGGGCTCCTGATCCTGTCGCTGGTCCACGAGATCCTGAAAGCCGGCAAGATCGACCTCGACTATCTCGCGCGGTTCACCAACGCGCCCTGTCTGGTGGATGGCACCGAGGGGCCGGGCAAGGGGCTCCTGCTGCGCGATGGTGATGGCAAGCTCCTGGTCATCGACCGACGGTCCGGCAAGCCCACGCCCTTCGACACGAAGGGTGTCGAGCCCGATCTCGGCGCCGTCCACGAGGGCCACCGGACGGTGTTCCAGCACCTCGCCGAACGCTATCTCGCCGACGATTACGCGCCCGAGGCGGTGGCGGATCGCACCGGCATTCCGGCGGCCCGCATCAAGGGGCTCGCGGCCGAGATCGCCCATGCCGCCTTCGACGCGCCGGTCGTGCTCGACCGCGCCTGGACCGATTTCCGCGGCGACCGGCACGAGAAGATGATCGGCCGCCCGGTCGCCTTCCATGCGATGCGCGGGATCTCGGCCCATTCCAACGGCTTCCAGACCGCCCGCGCGCTGCACCTGCTGCAGATCCTCATCGGCTCGGTCGAGACGCCCGGCGGGTTCCGTTTCAAGCCGCCCTATCCGAAGCCGATCGAGGCGCATCCGACCCCGCATTGCGACTGCGTGCCGGGCAAGCCCTTGGGCGGGCCGCATCTCGGCTTTGTGCGGGGGCCGGAGCATCTCGCGCTGAAGCCGGACGGCTCGCCGGCGCGGATCGACAAGGGGTTTTCCTGGGAAAACCCGATGTCGGCGCACGGGCTGATGCACATGGTCATCCCGAACGCCCATGCGGGCGACCCCTACAAGATCGACACGCTCCTGCTCTACATGGCCAACATGTCGTGGAACTCGTCGATGAACACGCGCAGCGTCATGGAGATGCTGACCGAGAGGGACGAGGCGGGCGAGTACAAGATCCCGCGCATCATCTATTCCGACGCCTATGCCTCGGAGATGGTGGCCTATGCCGACCTTGTGCTGCCGGACACGACCTATCTGGAGCGGCATGACTGCATCTCGCTCCTCGACCGGCCGATCTGCGAAGCCGAGGCCGCAGCCGATGCGATCCGCTGGCCGGTGATCGAGCCGGACCGCGAGGTTAGGGGCTTCCAGTCGGTGTTGGTGGAGCTTGCGAACCGGCTGAAGCTGCCCGGCTTCGTGGATGAGGAAGGCCGCGCAAAGTACCGCGATTACGCGGATTACATGGTCAACCACGAGCGTCGGCCGGGGGTCGGGCCGCTGATGGGCTGGCGTGGCAACGGCGACCAGACCGGGCGCGGGCCGGTCAATCCCGATCAGCTTCAGCGCTACATCGACAATGGCGGGTTCCACGTCGCCCATGTCCCGGAGGAGGCTCAATTCTACAAGCCGTGGAACTCGGCGTATCAGGACTGGGCGGTAAGCCTCGGATTCTACGACAAACCCCATCCCTATCTCTTCACGCTCTGGTCCGAGCCGTTGCAGCGGTTCCGGCTGGCCGCCGAGGGCCACGGGATGCGCCAGCCGCCCGAGCATCTGCGCCAGCGCCTGAAAGAGACGATGGACCCCTTGCCGATCTGGTACGAACCCTTCGGCGAGAGCGCGGGCGACGCCTATCCGGTCCATGCCCTGACTCAGAGGCCGATGGCGATGTACCACAGCTGGGGCTCGCAGAACGCCTGGCTGAGGCAGATCCACGGTCATAACCCGCTCTATGTGCCAACCAAGATCTGGGAGTCCTGCGGCTTCGCGGAGGGCGACTGGGCCCGCGTGACCTCGCCCTCGGGCGAGATCACGGTGCCGGTGGCGCACATGGCGGCGCTGAACGAGAACACGATCTGGACCTGGAACGCGATCGGCAAGCGCAAGGGCGCCTGGGCGCTCGACCCGGAGGCGCCGGAGGCGACGAAAGGCTTTCTTCTCAACCACCTGATCCACGAACTTCTGCCCGAGAAGGGCGATGGTTTGCGTTGGTCCAACTCCGATCCGATCACCGGCCAGGCGGCGTGGTTCGACCTGCGCGTGCGGGTCGAGAAGGCCGATCCACCCGAAGAGGCGCAACCCGCCTTCCCGAACCTCGTCTCACCCGTGCCGCAAGCGAGGAGGAACCGGCCATGACTGCGCTTCCGCCGCCCTCCGCGAAGAAACTGGGGCTCGTCATCGACCTCGACACCTGCGTCGGCTGCCATGCCTGCGTGACCGCCTGCAAGGGCTGGAACGATCAGGGCTACGGCGTGCCGCTGTCGGATCAGAACGCTTACGGATCAGAACCTTCGGGGACGTTCCTCAACCGCGTTCACTCTTACGAGGTTCAGCCCGAACAGGGCCCTGCGCAGATCATCAACTTCCCGCGCTCGTGCCTTCACTGCGAGAACGCGCCCTGCGTCACGGTCTGCCCGACCGGGGCGAGCTACAAGCGCGCCGAGGACGGGATCGTACTGGTGAACGAGGACGCCTGCATCGGTTGCGGCCTCTGTGCCTGGGCCTGTCCCTACGGGGCGCGGGAGCTTGATCAGGCGGCGGGCGTGATGAAGAAATGCACGCTCTGCGTCGACCGGATCTACAACGAGAACCTGCCCGAGGAGGACCGCCAGCCGGCCTGCGTCCGAACGTGTCCGACCGGGGCGCGGCATTTCGGCGATCTCGGCGATCCCGGCAGTGCCGTGAGCAAGCTCGTTGCCGAGCGTGGCGGCTATGACCTCATGCCGGAGATGGAGACCAAGCCGGTCAACAAGTACCTGCCGCCGCGCCCGAAGGGCAAGGCCGAGGAGATCGACGTGCTCGCGCCGCTTCTGGATGTGAAGGCCACCGGATTCGCCGGATGGCTCGACCGGATTCTGGAGAAACTCTAATGCATCCAGCACCTTCCGTCATTGTCTTCACGGTACTGTCCGGTGCCGGATTCGGGCTGCTGGCCTTCCTCGGGCTCGGCGCGGTCGCGGTCACGGGCTGGGCGGCCCTCCTGCTCTGGGGGCTCGGCTACGCGCTGGCCGGGATCGGGCTTCTCGCCTCGGCCTTCCACCTTGGCAACCCGCAGCGGGCGCTCCGCGCCTTCACCCAGTGGCGGACGAGCTGGCTTAGCCGCGAGGCCTGGGCCGCGGTCGTCTCGCTTGCCCTCCTTGCGCCGGTCGCGCTGGCGGCGGTCTTCGGGGCGGAGCCGCCCGCGGCCCTGGGCGTTCTGGGGGCGTTATCCTGTCTTGTGACCATCGCCGCTACCTCGATGATCTACACCCAGCTCAAGACCATCCCGCGCTGGAACTTCTGGACCACGCCGGCCTTGTTCATGGGCTTCGCGCTCGCCGCCGGGGCGATGCTGTCGGGGCGGGCGGTGCTGGCGGCACTGCTCTGCCTCGCGCTCGGATTGCTGCTCGTCGCGGCTTTCCGTCTCGGTGACGGGCGGTTCGCCGCCGTGGGCGCCTCGCTCGGCAGCGCGACCGGGCTCGGGGCGGTCGGATCGGTGCGGCAGTTCGCGCCGGCCCATACCGGTTCGAACTACCTCCTGCGCGAGATGATCCATGACGTGGGGCGCAAGCATGCCGCCCGGCTGCGGATGATCGCGGTCGTCGCGGCCGGGCTTCTGCCGGCGGTGATCCTGCTGGTCCTGCCCGCGTCGGTCGCGACCGTGGCGCTGGCAGCCCTCGTCCATCTTGCCGGGGCCTTCGCCGCGCGCTGGCTCTTCTTCGCGGAGGCCGAGCATGTCGTCGGTCTCTACTATGGGCGGCGCTGACCCCGGCGTATTCCAGTTTCCGGAAGCCGCGCTTCCATCTTGCAGAAAACGGGGGGCGATGCTTGCCGCAGCGTCCCCCGCGCCGTCCTATCCGGGAAGACCCCGCCCCGGAGCCCGCCCCGTGATCCTAACCCTGCGCCGGAATCACCGCGAACGTGTCGGCAAGCCAAGGTGCGAATTCCTTGGCCGGGCCGATCAGCCGCGCGGTCATCATCGCGCGCAGCATCTTCGCAATCTCGGCCGGGACATTGCCGGCCTCCTGGCTCAGCGCGAAGAGCGAGATCGTGCGCGACATCGCGGCGAGGGGCAGGGGATGGATGTCGATCTGCGGCAGGAAGCTCCGCGCCCTCAGCAACGCCAAGGGCGTGGTGATCGAGAAGCCCGCGCCATTGGCGACGAGCGCGATGATCGACTGGTTGCTGTCGATCTCGATCCGGTCGGGGAGCGTGACGCGGTGGCGCGCCAGATGCGCCTCGATCTGGCGGCCCATGAGCTGATTGCGGTCGTAGCGCAGGAAGGGCAGCGCCGTGAGCGTGTCGATTTCGCGCCCCTTCGGCAGGGAGAGGCCGCGCGGCACGGCGAGCACGTAAGGATCGCGCAGCAGCCGATGTTCATGCGCGCCCGGCACCGGATCCTGCGGCGCGGCCGCGATCACGATGTCGAGCTGGCGGCTCGCCAGCAGCGCCGTGACCTCGTGGCTCGGCGCCGTGGTCAGGCGGAAACGGCAGTTCTTCAGGTTCTTGGCGAGCGCGATCACCAGTTCCGGTGTCAGTTCTGCGTCGAAATCGTCGATCACGCCGAGCCGCAGGCTCTTCAGATGCGAGATGTCGAGCACGGTAAGCTCGGCGCGGGCCTGGCGGATCTGGCTCAGGGCGTCGCGCACCCGGTGCAGGAAGACGCGCCCCGCGGGCGTGAGCCGCAGGGGCCGGTGGGCGCGGTCGAAGAGCGTGGTGCCGAGCGTGGTCTCGAGGTTCGAGATCTGCTGCGAGGCGGCCGGCAGGCTCAGATCCATCAGCCGCGCGGCCTCGGCCACCGTGCCGGTCTGGGCGATCGCCTCGAACAGTTCGAGCGCGCGCAGGGTGATGCCTTTGGAAAGCATGAAGGGCGGAGCCTCTTGGGGTATCACAAGTTTCAGAAAAGTGAACCCGCAATCGGATCGGGTCAAGCCCGACCGATGCGGCAATGAAATGGGATCGAAGAAAATGAGCATCAGGTTCATCAAGCAGTCGGGCGGCGAGAAGGCCGAAGAGAATGCCGGCGTCCAGGCCACCGTGGCGCGGATGCTGGCCGAGATCGAGGCCGGCGGCGAGATCGTCACCCAGCGCTATGCCGAGCGGCTCGACGGCTGGACGGGCGAGATCGTGGTGCCGCGCGAGGTGATCGAGGCGGCAGCGGACGAGGTTCCGCAGCGGCTGAAGGACGACATCCGCTATGCCCATGACAACATCGCCGGCTTTGCGCGCGCCCAGCTCGAAAGCTGCCGCGAGACCGAGGTGGAGCTCAGGCCGGGACTCAGGGCCGGGCAGCGGCTGATCCCGATCGCCTCGGCCGGGGCCTATGTGCCGGGCGGGCGCTACAGCCATATCGCCTCGGCGCTGATGACCGTGACGACGGCGAAGGTGGCCGGCGTCGGACATATCTCGGCGGTGTCGCCGCCGCGTCCGGGCAAGGGCATCCCGGCGCCGATCCTCTACGCGCTCGACTATTGCGGAGCCGACCGGATCCTCGCGCTCGGCGGTGTGCAAGGGGTTGCGGCGATGGCCTTCGGCCAGTTCGGCCTGCCGCCGGCGGATATCCTCGTCGGCCCCGGCAACGCCTATGTCGCCGAGGCCAAGCGCCAGCTTTTCGGCCGCGTCGGCATCGACATGTTCGCGGGGCCCACGGACAGCATGGTGATCGCCGACGGCGATGCCGATCCCCATCTGGTGGCCTGGGACCTGGTCGGGCAGGCCGAGCACGGCCAGACCTCGCCGGTCTGGCTGGTGACCGACAGCGCCGCGCTGGCCGAGGCGGTGACGGCGCTGATCCCGGCCTGCATCGCCGAGCTGCCGCAGCCCAACCGGGGTGCCGCCGAGGCCGCCTGGGCCGACCTCGGCGAGATCGTGCTGTGCGACACCCGCGAGGAGATGGCCGAGCATGCCGACCGGGTCGCGCCCGAGCATCTGCATGTGCAGGCCGCCGATCTTCCCTGGTGGCGGGGCCGGCTGTCGGCCTATGGCTCGCTCTTCCTCGGGCCGCAGACGACGGTTGCGTTCGGCGACAAGGCGGCGGGCACCAACCATGTGCTGCCGACCTCTGGTGCGGCGCGCTATACCGGCGGGCTCTCGGTCCACAAGTTCCTCAAGACCGTGACCTGGCAGGAGGTGGCGCCCGAGGCGCTGCGCGAACTGGCCGCGGTGACGGCGCGGATCTCGCGTTACGAGGGGATGGAGGGCCATGCCCGCTCCGCCGATATCCGGCTGGAGAAGTTCTTCCCCGGCGAAGCGTTCGTGGTTACACCCTGACGGCGTGAGGGGAGAGGCGCGATGCGGCTTGTCGGGGTTCTGGGGGGCATGGGGCCGGATGCGACCGTGCTCCTGATGGAGCGGGTGATCGCGGCGCGGCCGGCGGCGGACGATTCCGACCATGTGCCGCTTCTGGTGTTCCAGTATCCCCAGGTGCCGAGCCGCATCGCCGCCCTGATCGAGGGCACCGGGCCAAGCCCGGCGCCGGTCCTCGCCGATCTCGCGCGGCGGCTCGAGGCGGCGGGAGCGGAGGCGATCGCGATGCCCTGCAACACTGCCCACGCCTATGCGCCCGACATCCGCGCCGCGGTCACGGTGCCGTTCATCGATATGATCGCCGAGACGGTCGGGGCGCTCGTGGCGAAGCACGGGGCGGGCGCGCGGATCGGCATGCTCGCCTCGCCCGCGGCGCGGAAGGCGCGGGTCTTCGACGCGGCCTTCGCCGAGGCGGGGCTCACCCCGGTCTGGAGCGCGGAGGAGGACCGGCTGCTGGCGATCATCCGCGCCGTCAAGGCAGGGCGGGTGTCGGAGGGTGACCGTGCGGACCTCGCCGCGATCGGGCGTGACCTGATCGCGGGGCAGGGCTGCGCGGCGCTTCTGGTAGCCTGCACCGAACTGTCGATCCTTGCCCCCGGCCTGCCGGGGGATCTGGTCTGGACCGACAGCCTCGACTGTCTTGCCGCGCGAATCGTGACGCTCTCGGTAAATTGATCAGTCAATCAATGAAAAGCGATGTTGTGTCGCAAATAATCGACAGAGCGTCGCTTTCAGGCGCTATTCTGGCGCTAACGGTGCCTTAAGGTCTGACAATTGAGGCCGGATCCACGATCCGGGCCTGGGGGTTGGCGGCGATCGGGGGCGCGTTGCATGGCGAGGATCTCTACTCTTGAGACCTTTTCGAACGAGTTCGTCTGCTTCGTGAAACTGACCGCCGAGGATGGCGCCACCGGCTGGGGCCAGTGCTCCACCTACAATGCCGACATCACCGCCCAGATTTTTCATCGCCAGGTCGCGCCGCACGCGCTCGGGGCGGGAACCGGCGATATCCTCGGCCTCGTCCAGCGGATCGAGGAGAAGGAGCACAAGTTCCCCGGCTCCTATCGCTGCCGGGCGCTCGCGGGGCTCGACACCGCGCTCTGGGATCTCCGGGGCAGGCGCGAGGGCAAGCCGGTCGTGGAACTTCTGGGCGGCAAGCCGGGCCCGATCCGCGCCTATGCCTCATCGATGAAGCGCGACATCACGCCCGAGGACGAGGCGGCGCGGCTCTGCCGGCTCCGGGACGAACAGGGTTTCGACGCCTTCAAGTGGCGCGTCGGCGCGGAATGCGGACGCGACGTCGACGAATGGCCGGGGCGGACCGAGGCGGTGATTCCGGTCGTTGCGCGGGCGCTTGGGCACGACGTGGCCAAGCTCGTCGACGGCAATTCGGGCTTCTCGCCGGCCCGCGCGATCGAGGTCGGCCGGCAGCTCGAGGCCGTGGGGATCTCGCATTTCGAGGAGCCGTGCCCCTACTGGGAACTGGAACAGACGAAAGCGGTCACCGACGCGCTCGACCTCGACGTGACAGGGGGCGAGCAGGACTGGGACCTCGCCACCTGGAAGCGAATGATCGAGATGCGCGCGGTCGATATCGTGCAGCCCGACGTGATGTACATGGGCGGCCTCGCACGGACGCTTCTGGTCGCCGACATGGCCGCGAAGGCGGGCTTGCCCTGCACCCCGCACAGCGCCAATCTGTCGCTCGTGACGATCTGTACGATGCACCTTCTGGGCGCGATCCCGAATGCCGGGAAATATCTCGAATTCTCGATCGAGGGGCCCGATTATTACCCCTGGCAGCAGGGGTTGTTCCTCGGCGATCCCTATGCGGTCCGCGATGGGCATCTGCACATTCCCGACGGTCCCGGTTGGGGCGTCGAGATCGACCCCGACTGGCTCGGCCGGGCAAATTATCAAAAGAGCGCGTTAGAGGCTTGACCCCGCCCGATCCGGCGGCCGTAATCAATCCAAACAAGAACACCGACAAGGAGGACAAAATGTCGAAACTGAACTCCCCGATGGGTGGCATCAGCCGCCGCGGCCTCTTGAAGGGCGCGACCGCGCTCGGCGCCGCCGGGCTGATCCTGCCCGCGAGCGTGCGTAAGGCCATGGCCGAGCCGAAGCGGGGCGGCGTCCTGCGTATCGCCCTCGCCAGCGGCAACACCACCGACAGCCTCGATCCCGCGACCTGGGATTCGACCTTCGTGCAGAGCTTCAACACCGCGCGCTGCAACACGCTGACCGAGATCGCGCCCGACGGCTCGCTGGTGGCGGAACTTGCCGAGAGCTGGGAGGCCTCGGCCGACGCCGCGACCTGGACCTTCAAGATCCGCGAGGGCGTGACCTTCCACAGCGGCAAGACGATGACGACGGACGACGTCGTCGCATCGCTCAACTATCACCGCGGTGAGGAATCGAAATCGGCCGCGAAGCCCTATGTCGACCCGATCACCGACATCAAGGCCGAGGGTTCGAACGTCGTCATCTCGCTCTCGGGCGGCAATGCCGACTTCCCGTTCATCCTTGCCGACTATCACCTCGTGGTGCTGCCCTCGGCGGAAGGCAAGATCGACCCGACGACGACGGACGGAACCGGCGCCTATGTGCTCGACAGCTTCGAGCCGGGCGTCTCGGTGAAGATGAGCCGCAACCCGAACTACTTCAAGACCGACCGCGCCTGGTTCGACGGCATCGACGCGCTGTCGATCGTCGACGCGGCGGCGCGCCAGAACGCGCTGATCACCGGCGAAGTGGACGTGATCGACGGCGTCGACCTGAACACCGTCTCGCTTCTCGAGCGTGCGCCGGGCATCAAGGTCCTGCCCGTGACCGGCAACCAGCACTTCGTGTTCCCGATGGATACCCGGCTCTCGCCCTACGACAACAACAACGTGCGTCAGGCGCTGAAGTACGGCATCGACCGGGACGAACTGGTCGAGAAGATCCTGCGCGGCTTCGGCAGCGCCGGCAACGACCATCCGATCGGCAGCGGCCAGCGCTACTTCAACACCGAACTGGAGCAGAAGACCTACGACCCGGACAAGGCGAAGTTCCACCTCAAGGAAGCCGGAATGGACACGCTGACGGTCCAGCTCTCGGCAGCCGATGCTGCATTCGCCGGGGCGGTGGATTCCGCCGTGCTCTATGCCGAGCGGGCCGCGGCCGCCGGCATCAACATCGAGGTCGTGCGCGAGCCGTCGGACGGCTACTGGGACAACGTCTGGATGAAGAAGCCGTTCTGCGCCTCCTACTGGGGCGGCCGACCGACCGAGGATCTGATGTTCTCGGTGGCCTACAGCGCCGGGGCGCCGTGGAACGACAGCTTCTGGGATCATGCGCGGTTCAATGAACTGCTTGTATCCGCGCGGTCGGAACTGGACGACGACAAGCGCCGCGAGATGTACTGGGAGATGCAGGCGATCTGCGCCAACGAGGGCGGCGTCGTCATCCCGATGTTCGCGAGCTACGTCAACGCGCATTCCGACAAGGTCGGTGTGCCCGAGGTCATCGGCACCAACCAGGGCCTCGACGGCCTGCGGCTCTACGAGCGCTGGTGGTTCGCCTGATACCATCGGCCCCGGCGCTGAGGCGCCGGGGCTAACACCGCCCAATCGGGCCAAATCCGCCGGCCGGAGAACCGGCAGGGCGATAATCGGGGGAGGCCTGCATGTCCATCGTGTGGGAAATGATCTTCAAGCGTCTTGGCCTCGGGCTTCTGACGCTGCTGGTCATTTCGGTGATCATCTTCAGCGCCACGGAACTTCTGCCGGGTGACCTCGCGCAGGCAATTCTCGGGCAGTCGGCGACGCCCGAGACCGTCGCGGCGTTCCGCAAGGAGCTTGGCCTCGATCTTCCGGCCTACCAGCGGTACTTCAACTGGCTCTTCGGGGCGCTGCAGGGCGATTTCGGCACCTCGCTCGCCAACAAGCGGCCAATTGCCGACCTGATCGCGACCCGGCTCGGCAACACGCTCTTCCTCGCGCTCTATGCTGCGGCAATCGCGGTGCCGCTGTCGCTGACGCTCGGCATCCTCGCCGCGCTCTACCGCAACTCGATCTTCGACCGCGCGGCCAATGCGCTGGCGCTGACCTCGATCTCTTTTCCTGAATTCTTTGTGGCTTACATCCTGATCTTCGTCCTTGCGCAGTCGGGTCTCTTCCCGTCGATGACGCGGATGGATCCGAATACGAGCCTCGGCGAGGCGCTCTACCGCGCGTTCCTGCCGGCGCTGACGCTGACGCTCGTGGTGACCGCGCACATGATGCGGATGACACGGGCGGCGATCATCAACCTGCTCGCCTCGCCCTATATCGAGATGGCGCGGCTCAAGGGCATCAACCCGATGCGGGTTATCCTGAAGCACGCGCTGCCGAACGCGTTGGCGCCGATCATCACCGTCATCGCGCTGAACCTCGCCTATCTCATAACCGGCGTCGTCGTGGTCGAGGTGGTCTTCGTCTATCCGGGCCTCGGCCAGCTGATGGTCGACAGCGTGGCCAAGCGCGACTTCCCGGTCGTGCAGGCCGTCGCGCTGATCTTCGCCGCGGCTTACGTGCTTCTCAACCTCACTGCCGACGTGCTTTCGACCCTGTCGAATCCGCGTCTCATCCACCGCAAGTAAGGAGGGCTGACATGACGATCCTCATCAAGCTCCTCTGGATCGCGGTGGCCATTGCCGTGGCGCTGGCCGCGGGCTGGCTCTTCCGAACCGCGGCCATCGCGGTGTCGCGCGGCGGGCTGCGCAAGGCGCTGAGAACCGCGCCGCTGACGGCCGCGTTCGGGATGCTCGTGATCCTTCTCTACATCCTCGTCGCGATCTTCGCCCCGGTGATCGCGCCCTTCGCCGAGCGCGAGGTCGTAGGCGGCCAGTTCCTGCCCTGGGAGGCGCCCTATATCCTCGGCACGGACAATCTCGGCCGCGACATGTTCACCCGGCTCATCTACGGGGCGCGGAACACCGTCGGCATCGCCTTCATGACCACCGCTCTGGCCTTCGCCATCGGCTCGATCCTCGGGCTGCTGGCGGCGACCGTCGGGGGCTGGATGGACCAGTTTCTCAGCCGTGTCGTCGATATCCTGATGGCGATCCCGTCGCTGATCTTCTCGCTCCTGCTTCTCACGATCTTCGGCACCTCGGTCGTGACGCTGATCCTCGTGATCGCGACCATCGACTCGACGCGGGTGTTCCGACTCGCGCGATCGGTGGCGCAGGACATCGTGGTAATGGATTATATCGAGGCCGCGAAGCTCCGCGGCGAGGGGCTTTGGCGGCTCATCACGCGGGAGATCCTGCCGAACGCGATGGCGCCCCTGGTGGCCGAGTTCGGGCTCAGGTTCTGCTTCGTCTTCCTGATGATCTCGGCGCTTTCCTTCCTCGGCGTCGGCGTCCAGCCGCCCACCGCGGACTGGGGCTCGATGGTGCGGGAGAACGCGGCGCTGATCACCTTCGGCGATGTCACGCCGCTTCTGCCGGCGGGCGCGATCGCGCTCCTCACGGTTGCGGTCAACTTCGTCGTCGACTGGATGCTGCACCGCGCCAGCGGGTTGAAGGAGTGAGGCGATGAAAGACACGACCAACAAGCCCGTCCTCCTGACGATGCGCAATATCGAGATCGAGGGTCGCTCGGACGAGACCTGGTCGCCGATCATCAAGGGCGTGGACCTGACACTCAACAAGGGCGAGGTGCTGGGGCTGATCGGCGAGAGCGGCGCGGGCAAGTCGACGCTGGGCCTCGCCGCGATGGGCTTCACCCGCGACGGCTGCCGGATCTCCGGCGGCACGATCGACTTCGACGGGATCGACCTGATGAAGGCGTCGGAGGCGACGAGGCGGGGGCTCAGGGGCAAGCGCATCGCCTATGTCGCGCAGTCGGCGGCGGCGAGCTTCAACCCTGCCCACAAGCTCATCGACCAGTACAGCGAGGCGCCGGTCCAGCATGGCGTGATGGGCCGCGCCGAGGCCGAGAGCGACGCGGTGGAGCTTTACCGCCGGATGCAGCTGCCCAATCCGGACGAGATCGGGTTCCGCTATCCGCACCAGGTCTCGGGCGGCCAGCTGCAGCGGGCGATGACGGCCATGGCGATGGCCTGCCGGCCGGATCTGATCATCTTCGACGAGCCGACGACCGCCCTCGACGTGACGACCCAGATCGAGGTCCTGGCGGCGATCCGCGACATCGTCGCCCAGTTCGACACGGCGGCGATCTACATCACCCACGACCTCGCGGTCGTGGCGCAGATGGCCGACAAGATCAAGGTGCTGCTGCGCGGTGACGAGGTCGAGGAGGCCGACACCCGCACCATGCTGGCAAGCCCGAAGCAGGACTACACCAAGACGCTCTGGGCGGTGCGCAGCCATGCCCGCGCGACCCAGCCTCCCGTGGAAAAGGGCACGGTGCCGGTGGTCTCGGTCAAGGCGGTTACGGCCGGTTACGGCCCGATCGACATCCTCAAGAATATCAACTTCGACATCCACAAGCGCCGCACCGTCGCGGTGGTGGGCGAGAGCGGTTCGGGTAAGTCGACGGCGGCGCGGGTGATCACCGGGCTCCTGCCGCCGCGGCAGGGGCAGGTGCTCTTCGACGGCAAGCCCTTGCCACCCGACTACCGGCAGCGAAGCCGCGACCAGCTCCGGCAGGCGCAGATGATCTACCAGATGGCCGATACCGCGCTGAACCCGAAGCTGCGCCTGCGTGAGCTGATCGGCCGGCCGGCGCAGATGTATCTCGGGCTGCAGGGCAAGGCGCTGACCGACCGGATCCGCGATCTTCTGAATCTCATCGAGCTCGACCCGGACAAGTTCATCGACCGGCTGCCCTCGGAGCTGTCGGGCGGCCAGAAGCAGCGTGTGGGCATCGCCCGCGCGCTCGCCGCGGAGCCGAAGTTCATCATCTGCGACGAGGTGACCTCGGCCCTCGACCAGCTCGTGGCCGAAGGCATCCTGAAGCTCCTCGACCGGCTCCAGACCGAGTTCGACCTCGCCTACATGTTCATCACCCACGACCTCGCCACGGTGCGCGCCATCGCCGACGAGGTGGTGGTGATGCAGAACGGGCGGGTGGTGGAACAGGGGCCGAAGGACGAGATGTTCCAGCCGCCGCACGATCCCTATACCGAGCTTCTGCTGTCCTCGGTGCCCGAGATGGACCCCGACTGGCTGACGAAGCTGCTGAAGGAGCGGGCGGAAAAAGCGTCCTGATCAAAAGCGAGGCGGGTTTGAACCCGTCTCAGCCTTTTGCCGCATCGCGCATCGTCTGGCGTTTCGCGCGGATATTCGCGGCAAGTTCAGCGGTATAGGCGGAGAGGCTCGCGAGCGCGGTCTCGGCGGTTCCGGCATCCCGCGCCTCGATGGCGTCGGCGATCGCCGTGTGCAGGGCAACGATACGTTCGCGTGACCGCGCGGAGAAGGTGATCATGTTCATCAGGGGCTGCATCGCCTCGACCGCGCCGGCGAGCTGGTAGGAGAGGACCGGATTGCCGGCTGCGTCGACCAAAGCGCGGTGGAAGGCGACGTCCGAGGCGCAGAAGCCCTCGTCCGACAGCCCCGGCTGGCCCTGCCGGAAGATCTCGGCCCGCATCGCCGCGAGGTGGTCGGCCTTCCGCCGTTCGGCGGCGAAGGGGACGCAGGCGCGCTCGAGCGCGTAGCGCGCCTCGCGGGCGGTATCGAAATCCACCGCGTTCATGCTGAGAAGCAGCGTCGAGGTGGTGATCTGCTGGCTTGCCGCCTCCTCGTAGGAGATCCGGTTGACGAAGGCGCCGCCTGTGGCGCCCCTCTGGGTGCGGATCAGGCTTTGCGCCGCGAGCCGCTTCAGCGCCTCGCGCACGGTGGGGCGGGAGACGCCGAACTGCTCGGCCAGTTCCTGTTCGGAAGGAAGGCGCTGGTCCACGATCAGTTGTCCCGCGACGATCGCATCTCGGATCGCTTGGGCGATCCGGACCGGCAGTTCGCCCTCGGTGCCGAGCGTCAGTTTCTCCATTCGCTTTCCATTCTCAATTGTCAGACATTAATTGTTTGACATTTGCCGCGGATAGGCAGACCCTAGGCGCGACGGGGGCATCCGTCCATTCTTTTCTGTCCCGGGGGCATCCATGTCCGCACCGATCCAGCATGGCGGAAGGCGCGCAGCCGTGCGGCTCTCTGCGCGTGCGATGGGCTGGCTGGGCTTATACGGCGTGATCCTCGCTGCTTGGGCCGGCGTCGCGCTGATGGCGCGCGGCCTGCCGGGAGCGGAAGCGGGCTCGGTCCCGGCGGAGTTCTGGGCGGCGCTCTGCGCCTCGGCCGGCGAGGCGGAGCCCGTCGCGCTCTGGGCGATGTGGGCGCTGATGGCCTCGGCGATGATGCTGCCGACCTTCGTGCCGGCGCTCCGGACCTTCACTGATCTTTCGGCGACCGGGGCCACGACCGGGCCAGGGGCCGTCGCCCTCGTCGCGGGCTATGTCGCGGTCTGGCTCGCGGCCTCGGTCTTCGGCGCCGCCGCGCAATGGGCGCTGGCGCGGGGCGGCATGCTGACGCCCGCCGGCGTGAGCCTCTCGCCCTGGCTGACGGCGGCGCTGCTCTTCGGCGCGGGCGCATACCAGTTCTCGGCGATCAAGGCGGCCTGCCTCGCGAAATGCCGGATGCCGCTCACCTTCTTCCTGCAGCACTGGCGGCCCGGCGCGACTGCCGCCTTCGGCATGGGGCTGCGCCTCGGCGCGCTGTGCCTCGGCTGCTGCTGGGCGCTGATGGCCCTGGGCTTCATCGGCGGCACGATGAACCTCGTCTGGATGGGGGCGGCGACGCTCTTCATGACGCTCGAGAAACTGCCCGAGATCGGCCGGAGGCTCACCCGCCCCGCCGGTTCGGCACTGATCCTTGCGGGGGGCCTTGCCGCCCTTCGCGCCCTGCAAATCGCCTGACGGAGGAACACATGGCCGATACCTTGCCCGAATGGACCATCAAGGGGGAACTGATCCTCAACTGCAACTGCACCGTCTTCTGTCCTTGCGTTATCTCGCTCGGCGATCATCCCCCGACCGAGGGCTACTGCATGGGTTGGGCCGGCATCCGCATCGACGAGGGGCAGTATGATGGCGAAAGCCTCGCGGGGCTGAACATCGGCCTCCTCCTCGAGATCCCCGGCAAGATGGGCCGCGGCAACTGGAAGGCCGCCGCCTATGTCGACGACCGCGCTTCCGACAAGGCCTACGAGGGGCTCCTGAAGATCTTCACCGGCCAGGCACGCGGCACGACCGGGCTTTTCAAGGTGCTCGTGAGCGAGTTCCTCGGTGCCGAGCGCGCGCCCGTCAGTTACGAGACCGAGGGCAAGACCCGGCGCCTGACCGTCGGACGCGCGATCAAGGGCGAGGTGGCGCCGGTGGCGGGCAAGGGTGGCGAGGATATCGTCGTCAGCAATACCGAATACTGGATGGGCCCGGATATCACCGTGGCCAAGGCCTCGAAGGGCAAGGTCCGCGCCTTCGGCCGGGTCTGGGATTTCGATGGCCGCTCGGCCGAGATCTGCCAGATCGACTGGCACGGGCCGAACTGAGCCGGGGCAGGGAGAAAGGCATGACGGTCATCACTTCCTCGCGCCGCGTGCGGCGTACCCCGTTTACGCCCGGCGTCGAAGCCGCCGGTGTGACGAGTTACACGGTCTACAACCACATGCTGCTGCCGGCGCAGTTCGGCGGATTCGTCGAGGACTACCACCACCTGAAGCGCCATGTTCAGGTCTGGGACGTGGCCTGCGAGCGGCAGGTCAGCGTCAAGGGGCCGGACGCGCTGCGGCTGATGACGCTGATCAGCCCGCGCGACCTGACGAAGATGGCGGACGACCAGTGCTACTATATCCCGGTCGTGGACCGCAACGGCGGCCTGCTCAACGATCCGGTGGCGGTGAAGGTCGCGGCGGATCATTACTGGATCTCGATCGCTGACAGCGATTACCTGCAGTATGTGCTGGGTGTCGCCGACGCGCTCGGGCTCGATGTGGTGGTCGAGGAGCCGGACGTCTCGCCGCTCGCGGTGCAGGGGCCGAAGTCCGACGACCTGATGGCGCGGGTCTTCGGCGACGCGGTGCGCGAGATCCGGTTCTTCCGCTACAAGCGGCTCGCCTTCGAGGGCCGCGAGATGATCGTGGCGCGCTCGGGGTACTCGAAGCAGGGCGGGTTCGAGATCTATGTCGATGACGGGGATTACGGCATGCCGCTCTGGGAGGCTCTCTTCGCAGCGGGCGAGGATCTCCATGTCCGCGCGGGTTGCCCCAACCTGATCGAGCGGGTCGAGGGCGGGCTCCTGAGCTACGGCAACGACATGACCCGCGCGAACACGCCGTTCGAGGCGGGCCTTGGCAAATACGTCAACTCGCCCGCCGACTATATCGGCAAGGCGGGACTCACGGCCCGGCCGGTGGAGCGGATGATCCGCCCGCTCGCGATCGAGGGCGACCTGCCGCGCTGCGATCGGCTCTGGCCTGTCTATGCGGGCGGTGCGAGAGTCGGTCAGGTGACGAGCGCCAAGTACAGCCCCGACTTCGGAACCAACGTGGCCATCGGGATGATCGACCAGAGCCACTGGGACGCGGGCACGAAGGTCGAGGTCGAGACGCAGGACGGCATGCGCGATGCCGTCGTGCAGGCGAAATTCTGGATTTGAGGAGAAAGCGATGATCAACGCATTGGTGGTCACGAAGGACGCGGAAAGCGGCAAGACCTCCGCCTCGGTCGAGGCGATCGAGGAAAGCCGCCTGCCCGAGAGCGAGGTCCTGGTCGCGGTCGAGTATTCGACGGTGAACTACAAGGACGGGCTCTGCATCGGGCCGGGCGGCGGGCTGGTGCGCAACTACCCGCATGTGCCGGGCATAGACTTCGCCGGTACGGTCGAGAAATCTTCCGATCCGCGCTACAAGGCCGGCGACAAGGTCGTGCTGACCGGCTGGCGCGTCGGCGAGGCGCATTGGGGCGGCTATGCCCAGAAGGCGAGCGTCCGGGCCGACTGGCTGGTGCCGTTGCCCGCGGGGTTGACCACGCGCCAAGCGATGGCGGTCGGCACGGCGGGCCTGACCGCGATGCTCTCGGTCATGGCGCTCGAGGATCACGGGCTCGCGCCGGGTCATGGGCCGGTTCTGGTCACGGGGGCGGCGGGCGGCGTCGGCTCGGTCGCGACCGCAATCCTCGCCAAGCTCGGCCACGAGGTCGCCGCCGTCACGGGGCGTCCCGAGACGGCGGACTACCTGAAAAGCCTCGGCGCCACCCAGATCGTCGCGCGCGAGGAGCTGACCGAGGTCACGAAGAAGCCGCTCGAAGGCGAGCAGTGGGCCGGCTGCGTAGATGCGGTGGCGGGGGCAATGCTCGGCCGCGTGCTGAAGCAGATGAAATACGGCACCTCGGTTGCCGCAGTGGGCCTTGCCGGCGGTGCCGCGATCGAGGGGGCGCTGATCACCCCCTTCATCCTGCGCGGGGTGAACCTGCTCGGCATCGACTCGGTGATGCAGCCCTATGCCAACCGGGTCCGCGCCTGGGAGCGGATCGCGAAGGACCTGCCGATGGACAAGCTCGAGGCGATGATCCAGCCGGCGGTGCTCTCGGACCTGCCGCAGCTCGGCCGCGATATCCTGAAGGGCCAGGTCAAGGGCCGCGTCGTCGTCGACGTGAACGCCTGACCCCCGACTATTGACCGCTTTAGGCGCCGACGCGAATGCGCCGGCGCCCGTTCGCGTTGAGATGGCACGCCCGCGCGGCAGGTGCTAGACTCCCGGCCGTGAAATCGCTAAGAGCGTCACCGTTAGCGCTAACGGGCGCGTAAAGCAACGAGGAGTCCATGGTCTCTCGCGTGATTCCGGTCGATCCGTTCGACCTCGTCGTCTTCGGGGCGACCGGCGACCTCGCGCGCCGCAAGATCCTGCCCGGACTCTACCGGCGTTTCGTCGCCGGCCAGATCCCCGAGACCTCGCGCATCATCGGCTCGGCCCGGACCGAGATGGACGACCAAGGATTCCGCGCCTTCGTCGCCGAGGCGATCGCGGAGTTCATCGACGCGAAGAAACGCGACGCGGAGAGCATCGCGCGCTTCCTTGACCATCTGCGCTATGTCTCAGTCGATGCGAAGGGTGACAGCGGCTGGCCGGAGCTGGCAGCCCTGATCCGTCCCGACGTGGTCCAGGCCTATTACTTCTCGGTCGCGCCCTCGCTCTTCGGCGACCTCGCCGAACGGCTCCACCGCCACGGCATCGCCTCGCCCGAGGCGCGGATCGTCGTCGAGAAGCCCTTCGGCCGCGATCTGGAGACCGCGAAGGCGCTGAACGCCACGCTGGCCGCGCATTTCGCGGAGAGCCAGATCTACCGGATCGACCACTATCTCGGCAAGGAGACGGTGCAGAACCTGATGGCGGTGCGATTCGCCAACATCCTGTTCGAGCCCCTGTGGAACGCGCGCCACGTCGATCACGTCCAGATCACCGTCTCCGAAACGGTCGGCGTCGGCGGCCGCGGCGCCTATTACGACAAGTCCGGCGCGATGCGGGACATGGTACAGAACCACCTGATGCAACTTCTCTGCCTCATCGCGATGGAGGCGCCCTACCGCTTCGATCCCGACGCGGTCAGGGACGAGAAGCTCAAGGTGATCCACGCGCTGCAGCCGGTCGCGCCC
The DNA here is from genome assembly GCF_026013545.1 of Defluviimonas salinarum. GTDB lineage: Bacteria > Pseudomonadota > Alphaproteobacteria > Rhodobacterales > Rhodobacteraceae > Albidovulum > Albidovulum salinarum. Next base: position 143,901 of record NZ_JAPDOG010000001.1, read on the forward strand.
GAGGACATCGTGCGCGGCCAGTACCGGGCGGGCGGGCCGGGCGGCAATGGCTCTTCCTATGTCGAGGATGTCGACCATCGCGACAGCCGCACCGAGAGCTACATCGCTCTCAAGGTCGACATTGCCAACTGGCGCTGGAAGGGCACGCCGTTCTACCTGCGCACCGGCAAGAAGCTCCGCGCGCGGGCCTCCGAGATCGCGGTCGTGTTCAAGGAGGTGCCGCATTCGATCTTCGGCGACGAGGAGGGTTGGCGCGAGAACGTGCTGGCGATCCGGCTCCAGCCGAACGAGGGGATGACGCTTTCGGTGATGATCAAGGAACCGGGGCCGGGCGGGATGCGCCTGACCGAGGTGCCGCTCGACATGTCCTTTGCCGAGGCTCTGGGCGAGGACGGTGCCGACATCCCGGACGCGTATGAGCGCTTGATCATGGACGTGATCCGGGGCAACCAGACGCTGTTCATGCGCGGCGACGAGGTCGAGGCGGCCTGGGCCTGGACCGATCCGATCATCGCCGCCTGGGAGGCGCGCGGCGACCGACCGAAAGCATATGATCCGGGCTCCTCGGGGCCCGAGGACGCGCTGATGCTTCTGCATCGCGACGGGCGAAGATGGCGGGAGATCCGGGAATGACCTTCGAAGACTACCCCGACGCCGAACTGATGATGTTCGACCTGGCCGACCTTCTGGCAAGCGAGCTTTCGATGGCGCTGCGCCAGAACGACGCGGTCAGCTTCTGCGTTCCCGGCGGCACCACGCCGGGCCCGATCTTCGACGTCCTGTCGGGGGTGAAACTGGACTGGGACCGGGTCACCGTCCTGCCCTCGGACGAACGCTGGGTGCCCGAAAGCCACGAACGCTCGAACGCGCGCCTGATCCGCCAGCGCCTGCTGACCGGCCGCGCCGCGAATGCCCGCTTCCTGCCGCTCTATGCCGATGCGCCCGAACCGGAGGCCGTGCTTGACCGGCTTGCGGCTGAGATCGAACCGCTCCTGCCGCTCAACGTACTCTTGCTCGGCATGGGCGCGGACATGCACACCGCCTCGCTTTTCCCCGGCGCCGACGGGCTCGCCGAGGCGCTCGACGACGACGCGCCGCTGCTGGTGCCGATCCGCGCGCCCGGCGCAGGTGAAACGCGGGTCACGCTGTCGGCCCGCGTTCTCGCCGACGCGATGAGCTGCCATGTCGTCATTACCGGCGCGGAGAAGCGTAAGGCCCTTGAACGCGCGCAGGATCTGTCCGCGGACGAGGCGCCGATCCTCTCGGTGCTGGCCAATGCCACCGTGCATTGGGCCCCCTGATCAACCGGAGCCACCATGACCCTTTGGGACGACCTGCGCCACCATCAGGCGCTTCACGCCGACCGGCCGATCCTTGCGCTCTTCGAGGGCGCCGACCGGGCCGGGCGGTTCTCGATCCGCGCCGGCGGGCTCCTGTTCGACTATTCCAAGACGTCGATCGACCCGCATGCGCGCGATCTCCTTATCCGGCTCGCCGAGGCTTCGGGCGTGGCCGGGCGCCGCGAGGCGATGTTCGCGGGCGCGAAGATCAACGAGACCGAGGGCCGCGCGGTCCTGCACACCGCGCTGCGCAATCTCGACACGGATATCGATGTGGATGGCGAGAACGTGATGCCCGAGGTCCGCGCCACCCATGCGCGGATGGAAGCCTTTGCCGAGGCGGTCCGGTCGGGCCGCATCGCGGGGCAGGGCGGCCGCATCACCGATGTGGTCAACATCGGCATCGGCGGCTCCGACCTCGGCCCGGCGATGGCCTGCCTCGCGCTTGCGCCCTATGCCGACGGGCCGCGCACGCATTTCGTCTCCAACGTCGATGGCGCCCATGTCCATGACGTGCTCGCACCGCTCGATCCGGCGACGACGCTGGTGATCGTCGCCTCGAAGACCTTCACGACGGTCGAGACGATGACCAATGCGGAGGCCGCCCGTGCGTGGATGGCGAAGGCGGTCGCCGATCCGGGCGCGCAGTTCGCCGCGGTCTCGACCGCCGCCGAGCCCACCGCGGCCTTCGGCATCGCGGCCGAGCGGGTCTTCGGCTTCGCCGACTGGGTCGGCGGTCGCTATTCGGTCTGGGGGCCGGTCGGGCTCTCGCTGATGCTGGCGATCGGGCCGGAGGCCTTCACGGCGTTTCTCGCCGGCGGCGCGGCGATGGACCGGCACTTCCGCGAGGCGCCGCTGGTCGAGAACATGCCGGTGATGCTGGCGCTGGTCGGCATCTGGCACAACCAGATCTGCGGCCATGCCACCCGCGCGGTGCTGCCCTATGAACAGCGCCTCAGCCGCCTGCCGGCCTATCTCCAGCAGCTCGAGATGGAGAGTAACGGCAAGCGCGTGGCGATGGACGGCACCGAGCTGCCGCGCCATTCGGGCCCCGTGGTCTGGGGCGAGCCCGGTACCAATGGCCAGCACGCCTTCTACCAGCTCATCCACCAGGGTACACGGGTGATCCCCTGCGAGTTCCTGCTTGCCCGCGAGGGGCACGAGCCGACGCTGGCGCATCAGCATCGCCTGCTCGCCGCGAACTGCCTCGCGCAGGCCGAGGCGCTCATGCGCGGCCGCACGCTGGCGGAGGCGCGCGCGCTTATGTCTGCTGCTGGCTTTGCCTGCCCCGATCTCGAGCGGCAGGCGCGGCACCGGGTCTTTCCGGGCAATCGGCCCTCGACGACGCTGCTCTACCCGAAGCTGACCCCGTTCACGTTCGGCCAGATCCTCGCCCTCTACGAGCACCGGGTCTTCGTCGAGGGCGTGATCCTCGGCATCAACTCCTTCGACCAGTGGGGGGTCGAACTCGGCAAGGAACTGGCGCTGGCCCTCGAGCCGATCCTTGCGGGTCGCGAGCCGACGGAGGGCAAGGACGGATCCACGCGCCTTCTCGTCGATTACCTCGCCGGCTGAAGCGCGCGCGCCGAAGCATCGTTAAGCGAATCTTCAAGCTGCGCGCTCCATTCTCGGCCTCGCATGGCCTCGACGGCCGATGCGGGTGCTTGCGGCGGAGATGGCGATGCGGCTTCTGGACAACCTCAGCCTTGCGGTGAAGCTGCCGATCATCCTCGGCGCGCTCGCGCTCGCGGCGCTTCTTGCGATGGGCTACACGAGCTACCGCTTCGCACGGGATGCGCTCATGGATGCAGCGCGCGCCCGGATCGAGACGGTGGTCGACGCGAAGGAGACCGAGGTCGCTTCGTGGTTTTCCGTCGTCGCTGCGGATCTGGCCTCTCAGGCCGCAAGCCCGACGGCGGTCCGCGCGGTCCGAGACTTCACCATGGCATGGGAGCGGCTCGGCCAGGCCGCGCCGGACGTGCTCCATGAGCAGTTCATTGCCCGCAACCCCTATCCGGCCGGCGAGAGGTATCGGCTCGAGCAGCCCGCCAGCGTTTCGGACTATTCGATTGCCCATAACCGCTACCACGCGGGGTTCGTTTCGATCCTTCGGCAGAAGGCCTATCACGACATCATGATCCTCGATGACGGGGGCAATGTGCTCTACAGCGTCGCAAAGGAGGACGATCTCGGCCAAAATATCTTCACCGGCCCGCTGCGCTCGAGCCTGCTCGCCAAGACTGCCCGCCGCGCCATGCAGGCACCCGATGCGACAGTCCTATTTTCCGATTTCGACCATTACGGCCCCTCGACAGGGCGGGCGACGAGCTTCGCGGCCGCGCCCATCCGCTCGGTGGACGGGCGGGCGCTCGGTGCGCTCGTGTTCCAGATCTCGGCCGAACAGCTGACCGCGTTGCTCGGAGCGGATCTCGGAGCGAATACGGGTTCGCTGACCTATCTTGTCGGCAGGGACTACCGGCTGCGCACAAATGTCGGGGGAGAGTCGACTGCGCTCTCTCAGAAAAGCGCCGCCGAGGTGCTCAAGTCGGCGTTTCGAGAGAACCATGTCTTTGCCCGCGAAAATGGATTGTTCGGCGTGCCGTCGGTGCTGATGTCCGGCAGGATCACGCTTCCGGGGCTGGATCTGGCACTGATCTACGAAGAGCCGATGGCGTCGCTTCTGACGCCGGTCACGCTCCTGACCGAACGCATGGTGCTGGGCGGCGTCGCCTCGATGGTCGCGCTTGGCCTGGTCGTGTTCCTCCTGGCGCGCAGTCTCGCTCGGCCGCTCGAACGCACCGCGGCGGCGATGAGCGTGATCGCCGCCGGTGACTACTCGGTACCGATCCGTGACACTGCCCGGCGCGACGAGATTGGAACGATCGCGCGGGCGCTGGAGACCGTGCGTAACGGGTTGGCCGCGACCGCGGCCATCGCTCGCGACGCCGCATTCAAGAGCGCCGCCTTCGAGAGCTCTTCGGCGGCCCTGATGATCGTGGATCGCGATCTGCGCGTGAGCTACGTCAATCCATCCGCGACGGCCCTGCTCGACCGCCATGTCGGTGAGGTCCGAAAGGCGAGGCCCGGATTTCACCCAGATGCCGTGGTCGGTCATGACGTCGAGATGCTCGGTATCCTGCCTGAGGCCGCACGACTGCGTCTGGAGGACGAAGCGACACTGCCTTTCTGCTCGGAGGCGCAACTCGGCAGTGCCCGTTTTGCGCTCGATATCAACGAGGTCGCAATGGAGGGTCAGGGCCGGATCGGGTCCGTAATCGAATTGCGGGACGTAACGGTCGAGCGAATGAACCTGGCGGTCCTGGCGGCCATCGACAGGTACCTTGCGACGGCCGAGTTCGATGCCGATGGACGGCTCATCAAGGTGAACGAGAAAATGATCGCCCTGCTCGGCGCGCCCGAGGGCAAGTACCTCGGAAAGAACCATGCCGAGCTCCTGCGGGGCGATCCAGAGGCGAAGGGCGATCTGGATGCCATCTGGGAACGTCTCATGGCGGGCGACTCGGTGGTCGGCCGATTCCGGACCGGACCCGACGAGGGGCGCGAAAGCATCATCGACGGCGGTCTCTCACCGGTCCACGATCGGGACGGCCGATTGCTGAAAGTCTTCCTCATGGGATCTGACGTGACGGAGGCGCAACTAGCGCTGCGCACGGCCGAGATCCACCGGCGCGCCATGGAAGCCGCGCAGAGCCAGGTGGTGGAGGCGCTTCGGGTCGGTCTAAGCCATCTGTCCGATGGCGACCTGACCGCGCGGATCGAGGGCGAATTCGCCACGGATTACGAGACATTACGAATGGACTTCAACCAGGCCGCGGCCCGGCTAGCCGATGCGATGGGCGCGGTGATCGAGAACGCGTCCACGATCGAGGTCGATGCGCTTGAAATCGCGCGGTCGGCCGATGATCTCAATGGCCGAACCGAAAAGCAGGCCGCAACGTTGGAGCAGACGGCGGCGGCCCTCGACGAGCTTACGATGTCGGTCAAGTCGGCGGCAGTCGGCGCCGCGGAAGCGAGCAGCTTCGTAGGAACTGCGCGCGCTTCGGCGGAAGCGTCCGGAACCGTCGTGGAGGAGGCCGTTCGGGCGATGGGCGAGATCGAGTGCTCGTCGGAACGGATCGCGAAGATCATAACAGTGATCGATGACATCGCCTTCCAGACCAACTTGCTTGCGCTGAACGCCGGTGTGGAAGCGGCCCGGGCGGGCGAAGCTGGACGTGGCTTCGCTGTCGTGGCTGCCGAGGTCCGTGCGCTCGCGCAGCGCTCGTCAGAAGCGGCGCGGGAAATCGACAAGTTGATCTCGGCTTCTTCGGCCCAGGTCAAGCGCGGTGTCGGCCTCGTAGCCGAGACCGGGCGCGCACTCAAGGATATCGTGGCCTCGGTCTCCAGCATCTCCGCACGGGTGTCGGAGATCGCGGTTTCATCCCAGGAGCAGTCGGCTGGGCTTGCGGAAATAAACGTGGCGGTCAACCAGATCGATCAGGTGACGCAACAGAACGCCGCCCTGTTCGGCCAGGCCGCGGCCGCGAGCCAATCCCTGACACGAGGAGCCGAACTGCTCAACGCCACGACGGCGCGGTTCAGGATTGGCGGCACGAATGAGAGCCGCGAGACTGAAGGTTTGTGGTCTCGCCGCACCATTGAGACCCCGGCCACAGCGCGACCGCGCCGCTCGGCCAGCCGTGGATCCTTTCTGGCATCTGGCCATTCGAGCCTTATTGCCGCGGTGGCGGCTCCTGGATCGGAGGCTGAGGATTGGAGCGAGTTCTAAGTAAAACCGGAGGGGACGGCGCTTCAGTTCTCGTGGTCCTCTTGCCCCGATCCGCTAAAGCGCGGCAGCTCGATCATGGTGGCTAGACTTCTGATTATTGATGATTCCGCCACTATGCGCGCATTCATACGCGAGGCCGTCGCGCCGGATCCGCGAATCCGGTTGGTCGGCGAAGCGGCAGATCCGATCGAGGCTCGTGACAAGATCAGGACGCATTCTCCGGACGTACTGACCCTCGACATCGAGATGCCTCGGATGGACGGGTTGAGCTTTCTAGATCTTCTCATGCGGATTCGTCCGCTACCAGTTGTAATGATATCCAGCGATTCTCCACGAGGAAGTGCAGTGGCGGTAGAGGCGTTCGCGCGCGGTGCTGTCGACTGCATTGGCAAACCCGGTGAAGGCTGTCGACGCCCCTTCGAGGGACTTGGAGACCGCCTTGTAGCTGCGTCACGAGCGCGGGTGCGCAGTCCCAGCCGACGGAGTATTTCTTCGCTCCCTGCGACGGGATTTCGATGGAACGGGCGTCTTGTCCTGATCGGAGCATCGACAGGTGGCGTCGAGGCACTGGAGATCTTGCTCTCGGGTATTCCGGCGGACGGTCCTCCGATCGTCGTCACTCAACATATGCCAAGAACAATGCTCGAGCGGTTTGCAGCGCGCCTGGACGCCCGGATCGCTCCGCGAATGCGGATTGCTCGCGACGGCGAACCAATTCTACCTGGCAATGTCTATCTGGCACCCGGGGGAGGTTGGAACCTCGTCATCGGACCCGGAAAGCCCCCGCGTTGCAGGTTGCGCGAAGGCGAGGCGGCGTACGGCCATTGCCCTTCGGTGGAGGCGATGTTCGCCTCAGCTCTCCACACGGCCAAAGATGTCGTGGCGGTGATGCTGACCGGGATGGGGCGCGATGGCGCGTTTGCGATGGCCGAACTGCGCCGGTCCGGTGCACGATGCCTCGCCCAGGATGCAGCCAGTTCCGTGATATTCGGTATGCCCGGCGCAGTATTGTCCACCGGCGCCGCGGAGATTGCGGTTCCGATCAACCGAATGTCGCAGGCCATTCTCGAACTTACCGGATCCGTCTTGGGTCCGCCGGATATACCGTAGTTTGGTACGTGCGCAGGAGACGGGAAGTCGGGATCTGATGTTGTAGCGGGACGAGTCCAGCGCGGGGTCACGAATCCGAACGAACTGTATCGCGTCGCAGCCCCGCGGTCACAACCAGGCCACGTCACCCGGGCGCGAAAGGGATTCCCCGCTTTCTGTCCGGCCGGATCTCGTGATCCGTTGAGGCAAGTTATTGTGCCGCTGATCCGCGTTCAACGCTGAAGTCGCGACCATGACGTCTTGTGGCAAGCAGGCGGAGAGAGATGCCATCAAGCGGCTGACAGAGTCCAGGGACTGGCTGATCCGGTCCAAGCCCTGCAGCTTCGTGAGCGTTTCCGGGTCGGGCGGAACTGAGAAGCGGCAGCGGGAGAGCGCCACCTGGACGGATCCGGCCAACGCCGCTGAACTTGCGAGTTCGGTGGCCACCTCCTGCAGGAGCGCCGCCAGGACCATTTCGGGTGTGTCACCAGGGAACTCTGATGTCACGGTCACGGCCGGGCTCCGTCTTCCGGCTCGTCGGCAAGTCGCTGGTAGCAAGACACATCGTCCCAGCGTAACGGCAAGCCGCTGTCCGTCGAGATCTGTTCGGAATGGCCAACGTAAAGTCTGCCGCCCGGTGTCAGTGCGTCTGCGAACCGCCGCCACAGCCGGCGCTGCGTTTCTGGCGCAAAGTAGATCGCGACATTTCGGCAGACGATGATGTCGAAAGGTCGGTGCATCGGCCAATGCCCCTGCAGGTTCAGTTCACGAAAACGAACTAGCTTGCGCAGCGCGGGGGTAGGGCGGCACATGTTACCTTCCGACGAGAAGAACCGGGATCGCATCTCGGCGGGTACAGATGCGAGCGAGGCGGTGGAGAAATCGGCGCAGCGGGCGCGCTTGAGCACCGCGCGGTCAATGTCGGTCGCCAGAATACTGAGATCGTGTCTTTCGGCATCCGGCAACATGTCAAGAACCACCATCGCGAGCGAAAGAGCCTCCTGTCCGCCGGCGCATCCGGCGGACCAGAGACGTACTCGGCCTCCGCAGCGCGCACGCGCGATCAGCGGCGGCAATACCTTGTTGCGGAGATGGTCGAAATGATGCGGCTCGCGAAAGAAGCTCGACTCGTTGGTAGTAACGGCAGAGATGAAGTGATGACGTTCATCACACCAGGCCGGCGAGCGCAGAAGTGCAAGATAGGCGTCGAGATCCGCAAGACCAAGTGCGGTCAATCTGCGTCCGATGCGCGCGCCGATCATCGCGGCGCCGCCTTTCGACAGGACGATCCCCGTCAACTGCTCTGCATGTAGGGCAATCGCGTCGGCGGCCGCCGATGTGTCTGTCAGCGGTTCCGTGTACCCTTTCATGCCGAGAAAGCCCGGCGGTCGGTCAAAATCGCCGATACGTCGATCACTCGGACCATCTGGCCACCGACGAGTGCGAGTGAGGCGAGGCAGTCCTCGCTTCCGTTGCGTGCGGCCGGCGGCATGGGCTCAAACAGATCGCGTGCAACCGGGCGGATCGCGTGGACCGCCTCGACAACAAGGCCCGCGGATTGGCTCGCGGTTTCGACGACGATGATTACGTGGCGTTCGGTAGCCTCCACGGAGGGCAGTCCGAGGCGAGCGGCGAGGTCGAGGACCGGAAGGATCGTACCCCTCAGATTGATCACGCCCGACAGATAGGACGGCGCATGGGGCAATGGCGTCGGCGGGCTCCACGTCCGAAGCTCCCGGACGGCCATGATGTCGAGGCAGAAGCTCTCCGCCCCGACGCAGAACGTCAGGAGTTTCACCTCTTCGGGAGCCGCGTCCGTCATCTGATTGTTTCTCCGGTGAGACCGGAGACAGCCGGGGCGGCCTGCCGTCCCGTCGGCCGGACGAGATCGCCCGGATCGAGGATGAGTGCGATCTGTCCGTCTCCGAGGATTGTCGCGGCAGCGATCCCGCGTGGTCTGGTGAAGGCGCCGTGTACCGGTTTGACTACGACCTGCCGCTGATCGAGGATTGCATCGACGACCAATGCGGAGCGCATGTCGGCCTCGGCTTCGGTGAGGATTGCGATCGCATCCTGAGGTCGCGCTCCCGAGGTGCGGTAACCGAGCGTTTCCGCCACATCGCAAAGGGGGACGAAACTGTCGCGAATTCGCAAGAGTTCGCGCCCGGGACCGAGGTCTCGCCGTTCGAGCGCCCGGACCGCTGCGGATTCGACGACCGCGGCCACCGGTATGACCAGAATCTGCCCCGCAACGCGCACGATCAACCCGTTCAGAACCGCCAGCGTGAGCGGCAAGGACATGGTGAAGCGCGTTCCGCGGCCGATGTCCGACTGGATCGACAGCCGCCCGCCCAGACGAGCAATCGCCGTCCTGACAGCATCCAGCCCCACCCCGCGACCGGACACGTCGTTGACCGATGCGGCGGTGGAAAAGCCCGGACGGAAAAGCAGCTGGTCGACCTCCGCGTCGCTCAATACCGTCGCGGCATCGATCAATCCCTTTGCCACGGCCGCCGCGCGGATCCGAGCACGGTCGAGCCCCGGCCCGTCATCGGCGAGATCGACGACGAACCGGCCGGCCCGATGCGCCGCGGTGAGCGTAATTGTGCCTTCATCGGATTTTCCGGCTCGGCGCCGTAGGTCGACCGGCTCGAGCCCGTGATCCACGGCATTGCGGATCATGTGCATGAGTGGATCGGCGAGTTGCTCGATGACGGTACGGTCGACCTCGGTCAGGTCGCCCTCGGTTCGCAGACGTGCCGGTTTGCCGAGCGCGTCCGCCGTCTCACGCAGGATCCGTCCCATGCGCTGAAAGAGGGGCTTCACGGGTTGTGCGCGGATCATCATGACCGTGTCATGGATATCGCGCGTCAACGCCGAGAGGGCTTCGAGCCTAGGGGAAATGCCGGAATCGGTGGCAAGTCCGGCATCGCGGATCGCTTGCGACAGGATCGACTGCGCGATCGCCAACTCGCCGACGAGATTCATTACGCGGTCAACGCGATTCAGATCGACCCGGATGGAGCGGGCTGGTTCGGTTCCGGGCTGTGTATCCTCGGACGGGACTGCGACCGGCGGCGTCGCTTCGCGTTCGGAAGTGCTTCGATCGATCACGACGTCGCACACATCCTCGACGAAGTCGAAGATCTCCACGATTTCCGAACGGTCGCGATCTCCCGGAAGCGCCAGTGACCATCCGACATATGCCGTCTCCGGATCGAGTTGGGAGAGCGGAGGAAGCGCAGACATGTCACAGATCACCTCGCTTGCCCCGAGGGCAGATAGTGCCTGCAACAGGTAAAGCGGCTCGTTTCCCGTAGCAAAAAGCGTTGCGCGCGGTCGGAAACGAACCCGCCAGTTGCGATCGGCATCGCCAGGCGTGTCGGCCGGATCAGCGAACGTCCGTTCCTCTGTCGTCATGTCATCGCCGGTGGCGCCGGCGGAAACCAGATCGGCAAGTTGGTCGGTGGCCCGGATCAGCGCGGCCGTCGTCGCGCCGTCGACGGGAATCGCCCCCGATCGCACCCCCTCGAGCGTGCTTTCCATCCGGTGAGCGAAGCTGACGAGCGGCCTCAGCGCGAAGGCGCTCGCACCGCCCTTGATCGTGTGCACCGCTCGAAATGCCACGTTGACGGTCTCGGGATCCGGCGTGCAGCCGCGGTCGCAGGCGGCCTCGACCATGCCGAGCGCATCGCGCAGCCGTTCGATCTGCTCTTCGCATTCGACGTGGAATCCGGCGCGGAGTCGATCCATCGAGTCGCCCGGTGTCGACATGGCATTTCCCTTCACCGGACGACCATCTGCAACGCGCGGACCAGTTTCGAAGCGTCGAAGGGTTTCACGATCCATCCGGTGGCGCCCGCGGTGCGGGCGCGGGCCTTTAGTTCGGGCGCATCCTCGGTCGTGAGGACGAGTATCGGCGTCGCCCGGTGCCGTTCGATCTGCCGCACGGCCTGGACGAAACCGAATCCGTCGAGCCGTGGCATGTTGATGTCCGACAGGATCGCGTCGGGGCGGAAGCTCTCGAGTGTCTCGAGCCCATGCTGGCCATCCTCAGCGAGCCGAACCGTGTAGCCCGCCGCGCCAAGAGCCAATGCCAGCATGTCGCGCATCGTGCGGCTGTCGTCGACTGCCAAGATGTTCACGCCCACGATGTGCAAGTCCCCGCAACGTTGATCTCGCCGGAACCGTGCGCCGCAAGATCAGGGGGCGTGAGGCCGAAGCTGCGCAGCGCGTCACGAAACGCCTCCGACATCGGCGTGACGTCGAGGTGTTGGCGGAGGGCGCGCCACTCCGCAGCCGCCGCCAACAGCACCTGAAGGCAGGGGGTGTCGAGATGCTCTACGGCGCCGGCATCAACATTAAGCGCTGCACCGCGATGCGACAGAAGCGCGTCCTGGAGGGGACCGGCGGCCGTCAGATCGAGCCGCGCCGGAAGCGTCAGTTCGGAGGCTCCGCCGATCGCCTTCGTGGGTATCTCGGAGTCTCGCACCTCGCCCTCGCTCGCCTGAAACGTTCGGATCAGGCTAGGGCGAAAGCTCTTAAGAATGGTTTGACGACGAAAGGCTCACTCAGAGTTTCCGGACCCGAGGCAGAGCGCGCAGCCTTCAAGGGCCGCATAATCGTCCTCGACGATCGAGACCGGAAATTCCTGCATGAAGCCGGAGAACCGGCCCTTGTCGCGGAAGGCTTCGGCAAAGCCGAACCTGTCGTAATGCGCCGTGAAGGCGCGGGCGACGCCGCCGATCAGGTGGATGCCGCCGAAGGGCAGGTGGCTCAGTGCCAGATCGCCCGCGACGGTGCCGAGGATGCGCACGAAGCTTGCCCCGGTCGCGGTTGCCACAGGGTCCGCGCCCTCGGCGATTGCCGCCATGACCGCCGCCGCCGCGGGGCGGTCGTCGCGGCCCGCCTCGCTCGAGTGGAAGGCGAAGAGACGTTCGAGACCGCGACCGGACAGCACATCCTCGACGCAGGCGAATCCATGCGCGGTCTCGAGGAAGCGCATCAGCCTCAGGTCAGCCTCGCTGCGCACCGGGATCGTCATCTGGCCGCATTCCGAGGCGGTGACGATCCTCCCGACCGGGGTCTCGTGCACCGGGGCGGCGTTGAAACCGGTGCCGATGCCGATGACGAGTTGTGCCGCGCCGGGCTTGCGCGGGCAGTTGGCGGCGACGAGCGGGCGGAGGCTGCCCGGCGCGAGGTGGTCGAGCGCGTAGCCCTGCGCCTGAAGGTCGTTGATTACCGCCACGCGCGCGGCACCGGTCGCTTCGGCCAGCGCGTCGCGGTCGATGGTCCAGTCGAGATTGGTCATCGTCGCGACGCCATCGGCGACCGGACCCGCGACGGCGACGCAGACGCCCTCGCAGCGCGGATTGCCTGCGGTCGCAAGATAGGCGGCAAGAACCGGGCCGAGGCCGGGGCGATCGGCGTTGGCGAAACGCCGGATCGAGGCGCGGTCGACCGCACCGCCGGGGGCAAGCGCCACACGGGTATTGGTTCCACCGATATCGGCCACGAGGGTCAGCGTCTGGGGCATGGGACGGTCTTCTTAATCACGGGTCGGCCGGGCGGGGGCCCGCACCCGTGTCATAGGACGTTTCGACCCGCCGCATCAAGCGTCGCGCCGCATCGGACGCGACGCGCAGGCTCACTCCGCGGCGATCTTGATCACCGGTTCCATCGAGGCGAGTTCCTCGTCCGAAAGGTGGCACTTGACCTGATGCCCGGCGGCGAGGGTGCGGAACGGCGGCACCTCCTTCTCGCAGAGCCCGCCCGGCACCTTCGACTTCCAGCGGCAGCGGGTCTGGAACGGGCAGCCCGGCGGCGGGTTCATCGCCGACGGAATGTCGCCCTCAAGCACGATCCGCTTCTTCTCGACATGGGTGTCGGCGATCGGCACGGCGGACAGCAGCGCCTCGGTATAGGGATGGTAGGGCGGCGCGAAGACCTGGTCGGTCGAGCCGAGCTCCACCACATGGCCGAGATACATCACCATGACCCTGTCCGAGAGATAGCGCACGATCGAGAGGTCGTGGGAGATGAAGAGAAGCGTCGTCCTGTTCTCACGCTGGATCTCCATCAGGAGGTCGGTGACCGCCGCCTGGACCGAGACGTCGAGCGCCGAGACCGGCTCGTCTGCGACGACGATCTTGGCGCCGCCGGCGAAGGCGCGGGCGATGCCGACGCGCTGCTTCTGCCCGCCCGAGAGCTGGCGCGGCATCCGCTCGGCGAAGGCGCGGGGCAGCTTCACGAGGTCGAGGAGTTCGAGCATCCGCTCGTGCCGCTCCTCGTCGGAATTGCCCTGGCCGAAGATCTCCAGCGCCCGGATGATCTGGCGGCCCACGGTCATCGAGGGGTTGAGCGTGTCGAACGGGTTCTGGAACACCATCTGCACGCTCGAGACCGTCTCGGTCGACCGCTCCTGGATCGGCGTCGACTGGATCTCGTGGTTGTGGAGCAGGATCTGGCCGGAGGTCGCTGTCTCGAGCCCCATCAGCACCTTGGCGAAGGTCGACTTGCCGCAGCCCGACTCGCCGACGATGGCGAGCGTCTCGCCCTCATGCGCCTCGAAGCTCAGGGTCTCGTTGGCCTTCACCACCTTGGTGCTGCCGCCGAAGAGCGCGTTGGCGCTGACCTCGTAGTATTTCCTGAGGTCGTCCATCTTCAGGACAACGTCACCGATCGGGGCCTTCTCCGTGGTCTTGGCGGCGACGAGCGGCGCGTTCCAGTCGATCTCGGCGACCTTGAGACAGCGGGTATCGTGGCGGTCGTGGCCCTCGACCGGGAACATCGGGATGTCGCCGGCATCGCAGCGCCCGGCCTGGAAATAGTCGCAGCGCGGGCCGAAATTGCAGCCGTTCGGCCGTTCGTGCGGCAGCGGGAAGTTGCCGGGGATCGCGACGAGCGGCCGCGCGTTCTTGTCCGCGCCCGGCAGCGGGATCGAGCGGAACAGGGCCTGGGTGTAGGGATGCTGCATCTTGTCGAAGACATCCTTGATCGAGCCCGTCTCCACCGCCTCGCCGGAATACATCACGCAAAGCCGGTTGCAGACCTCGAGAACGAGGCCGAGGTTGTGCGAGATGAACAGCATCGAGGTGCCGTATTTCTTGCCGAGGTCCTTGACGAGATCGACCACCGCGGCCTCGACGGTGACGTCGAGCGCGGTCGTCGGTTCGTCGAGGATCAGAAGCGCCGGCTTCGACATCAGCGCCATCGCGATGACGATGCGCTGCTGCTGGCCGCCGGAAAGCTGGTGCGGGTAGCTTTTCAGGATCCGCTCGGGGTCGGGCAGGCGCACGTCGGTCACCACTTCGAGCGCGCGGTCGTAGGCCTCCTCCTTCGACACGCCCTCATGGATCATCGGCACTTCCATGAGCTGTTGGCCGATCTTCATCGCCGGGTTGAGCGAGGCCATCGGCTCCTGGTAGATCATCGCGATTTCGGAGCCGCGGATCTCGCGCAGTTCCTCCTCCGACATCGTCGTGAGGTCGCGACCCTTGAACTTGATCGTGCCGCCGACGATGCGGCCGTTCTTGCCAAGGTCGCGCATCACGGCGAGCGCGACGGTGGACTTGCCGCAGCCGGATTCGCCCACGAGGCCCATCGCCTCGCCGGGCTGCACCGTGCAGGAGAAGTCCATCACCGCCGGAATCTCGCGCAGACGGGTGAAGAAGCTGATCGAGAGGTTCTCGATCTCGAGGATCGGGCCGTCATAGTCCGGTTTCGACATAACGTGTCCCCCTTAATCCCTGAGGCTTTCTTCGCGGAGCCCGTCCGCGAGAAGGTTGAGGCCAAGCACCAGGCTCATCAGCGCAAGCGCGGGCACGATCGCCGGATGCGGCGCGATGGTGATGAGCTTGCGGCCGGCGTTGATCGTCGATCCCCAGTCGGGGCTTTCCGGGCTGAGGCCGAGGCCGAAGAAGCCGAGGGTCCCGAGGAGGATCGTCGTGTAGCCGATCCGGAGGCAGAAATCGACGATCAGCGGCCCCCGCGCGTTCGGAAGGATTTCCCACAGCATGATGTACCAGGGCCGTTCGCCGCGGGTCTGGGCGGCCGAGACATAGTCGCGCGTCTTGATGTCGAGGACGATGCCGCGGATGATCCGGAACACGGTCGGAGAGTTCACGAACACGACGGAGACGAACACGATCAGGATGTTGCCCGGCACATGGATGAGGTCGAGCGCGTTCGGCAGCACCGCGACCTTGGTACCGACCTCGCCGACGAGCGACAGGTAGAGGTAGCCGCCAATCACCCCGATCACCAGCAGGACCTTGGTTCGGAATTCGGGCACGACGTAGTAGCGCGAGTTCACCAGCACCATGAGGAAGGCGATCGGGAACAGGAACAGCACCAGCGCCATGTATTGCGGCATCCCGGTCTCGACGATCTCCGGCGTGACCAAGAGGTAGAAGAGCAGGATCACCGGGAAGGCGAGGATCAGGTTGGCGAGGAACGACAGGAAGGTGTCGAGCCTGCCGCCGTAATAGCCCGCCGGCAACCCGAGCGAGACCCCGACCATGAAGGCGAAGAGCGTTGCCAGCGGTGCGATCTGGACCACGATCCGGCTCCCCTCGACCACCCGGCTGAAGACGTCGCGGCCAAGATGGTCGCCGCCGAGCAGGTACCAGTTTACGCCGTCGGGCTGTACGGTGCCGGGCAACTTGTTCTTCATCTGGCTGATCTGCGACAGCGGATCGTGGGTGGCGATGAGATCTGCGAAGATCGCTGTAAAGACCCAGAACATCACCAGCGCGAAGCCGATCATTGCGATCGGCGAGTCGAAGAGCTTGCCGTAGAGGCCGAGCCGGCGCTTGTAGCGGATCGAGACCGCGAAAAGCACGACAAGAGAGATCCATACCGGAAGAAAGTTCTTCAGGATCCCGATGAGAATTCCGCTCCATCCGAGGTCCTGCATGTCAGCTTATCCTGATTCTGGGATTGAGGAAGACGTAGCCAATATCGGAGATCAGCTGGGTGATGAGCACTACGAAGACCGCGACGACCGAGCAGCCGAGCAGCAGCTCGATGTCGTTATTGCCGGCGGCAGAGACTAGGGTCCAGCCGAAGCCCTTGTAGCTGAACAGGGTCTCGACGATGACGACGCCGTTCAGGAGCCAGGGGAACAGCAGCATGATCACCGTGAAGGGGGCGATCAGCGCGTTCCTGAGTGCGTGCTTGATCACGACATTGGCGAAGCTCACGCCCTTGAGGCGGGCGGTTCGGATGTATTGCGCGGTCATCACCTCGGCCATCGAGGCACGGGTCATCCGTGCCACCTGGCCGACGCCATAGAGCGCGATGGTCAGGACCGGCAGGAAGAAGTTCTCGAAGGTGATCCCGTCCATCGCCGAGGCGGCCGAGCCCTTGAACCATTTCAGCCCGGTGATCGAGGAGGCGAAGATCGCGATCAGGATGACGCCCGAGACGTATTCCGGCGTCGCCGCCGTCGAAATCGAGAAGGTCGACAGCGAGCGGTCGAGCCGCGAGCCCTCGCGCATGCCGGCGAGGATCCCGATCAGGAGCGAGACCGGCACCATCGTCACCATGACCCAGAACATCAGGATGCCGGTCAGGGTCAGGCGCACGCCGATGATCTTCGAGACATCGTCCTTGAAGACGCTGGAGACGCCCCAATCGCCCTGGAGGATGCCGCAAAAGCGGGCCGCGGTCGCCGGATCCTGACCCTTCTCGATGCAACGGCCGGCGACGACGGTTCCGTCCGCGTCGGCCGTAGTCCAGCCAGGCACCACTCCAAGCCATTCGCCGTAGCGCAGGATCATCGGGCTGGCATAGCCATTCCGTTCCAGCCAGCTTGCGACTTCGTCGTCGGTGATCCGCGATCCCGCTTCCGATTTCGCGAGCTTC
This sequence comes from Defluviimonas salinarum, assembly GCF_026013545.1. Lineage (GTDB taxonomy): Bacteria > Pseudomonadota > Alphaproteobacteria > Rhodobacterales > Rhodobacteraceae > Albidovulum > Albidovulum salinarum. The sequence continues at coordinate 160,986 of NZ_JAPDOG010000001.1, forward strand.
TCAAGGTTGGGTGGCAGGTTGGTGAGGTAAAACACGACGAAGGTGAGGCACAGGGCCGTCAGAATCATCGTGGAAATCCGTTTGAGCAGGAACGGCAGCATGGGTAATCCCCTTCTCGTCCGGCGCGAGCGCAGGTTGGGCGGGACGACACTGTCGATGTCGCGGGTGGGGCGCCGCGGTGGCGCGGCGCCCCCCGAGAGTCGCGCTTACGCGTCGATCCACCACTTGTAGTGGTGATGCTCGAAGGTCGCGTGCATGTCGGTCGCGTGCAGGTTCTCCTTGAAGTGGCGGTAGATCGAGCGCCAGTAGGGCTGGATCAGCACGCCCTCGTCCTGCATCAGCTTCTCGATCTTGGCCATCACCTCGCGGCGGGCATCGGCGTCGGCGATCGCCATCGCTTCGGCCAGGAGCGAGTCGAACTCGGCACTCTTGAAGCCGGTCTCGTTCCAGGCTGCGGTGGAGGTGTAGGCGAGTGCCAGAACCTGGACACCGAGCGGGCGCATGTTCCACTCGGTGGCCGAGAACGGATACTTGGTCCAGTCGTTCCAGAAGGTCGAACCCGGCAGGATCGTCCGCTTCACGTTCAACCCGGCGTCGCGCAGCTGCGCCGCCACCGTGTCGCAGGTTGCCGCCTGCCAGCCGTCATCGACCGAGATCAGCTCGAACTCGGTGTCACCTTGACCGGCCTCGTCGAGCATTGCCTTCGCCCCGGCCGGATCGACCGTCAGCGGCGGCAGTTCGGCATATTCCGGATGGATCGGGCAGACATGGTGGTTTTCGGCCGGCGAGCCGAGGTTGGCGTAGCCAAGCTCCAGCACCACTGCGTTGTCGACGGCCAGTTGCAGCGCCTTGCGGACCTGCACGTTGTCATAGGGTGCCGAGAGCTGATTGAAGCGCACCGCGATCGTGGCCGAGGTGGTGGCTTCCGACTTGGTCCAGCCGATGCTGTCGAAGATCTCCACGAAGTCGCCGTCGGTGCGGTGCACCATGTCGATCTCGTCGGCCTCGGCCGCGGCCAGGAAGGAAGAGGGATCGGTGCCGAGGTCGATATACTCGATGCGGTCGAGATACGGGCCGCCATAGACCTCGGTGCCCCACCAGGTAACGTCGGGATTGCGCACCAGCACCTGCTTGACGCCGACCTCGTTCGATTCGGGCATGTAGGGCCCGGTGCCGATCGGATTGGCCGCGGGATCGCCGCCGTCATAGCTCGAATGCACGACCGCGGCCGGATAGTCGGCCATGCCGGGGATGACCGTGATGTCGGGCATGTTGAGCGTCAGCTTGACGGTATGCGGATCGACCACGGAGATCGCGCCCTCGCGGGCCGTCTTGGTCGTCTCGTCGACGAGGCTCGCCATGCGCGCGGCCATCGAGTTGCCCTCGACATTGCCGTCGCACCAGCGGGTGATGTTGTTGGCCACATCGTCGGCGGTGAAGTCGTCGCCGTTGTTCCACTTCACGCCCTGGCGAAGCTTGAGCGTGTATTCGGTGGCGTCGTCGTTGACCTCCCAGCTTTCCAGCAGCATGCCGCGGAAGGTGCCGTCGTTGTTGTATTCGACGAGATATTCCAGCCAGCCGCGGCTGAAGTTCGCCAATTCCGACCAGTCGTAGGTGCGCGGATCCTTGAGCGCCTTGGTCTCGAGCTGGCAGCGCACGGTGCCGCCCGCCTTGGCTTCCTGCGCGACCGCCTTCGGCGCAGCGAGGCCCAGCAGGCCGTAGGCGGCGGCGCTGGAGACGCCGAGCGCGGAAGCCCGAGTCAGGAACTCGCGGCGGCTCAGATCGCCCGCCTTGCATTCTTCGGCGTACTTCACGGCCGCCGGATGGATCTCCGGCGTGTAGTGCTTGGTCATTCGCTTTCCTCCCTGCGAGTCTTTCACTCATTCCCCGCGCAACGTCCGGCCTTTGAGGTCGGTGCGTGGCGCAATGAAATTGCTCACCCGCGCATTGCGCATGCTTTTTTCCCCCACGTCAATTGCCGATTCCGTCACTTTTGGTCGAATTGCGACGTGGCATCTCGCCGTGGGCGTCAGCCGTTGCGGCGAAACGCCGAGGGTGTCTTTCCGGTCCGGTGCTGGAAGGCGCGGGTGAAATAGGCCGCCGAGGTAAAGCCCAGCGCCTCGGAGATATGCCCTATCGGAAGGCGGGTCTCGCTCAGAAGCACCCGCGCCTCGTAGATTACCCGGTCGTGCAGGAGGTCGGAGGCGGAGCGGCCGCAGGTCTGGTTGCAGACGCGGGTGAGATGCGTTGGCGTCACGCCGAGTTCGCTGGCATAGGCGGCGACGCCCTTGCCCGACCGAAAATCGCGTTCGAGCAGGGTCGAGAAGCGGCCCGCGAGCCGGCGCGCGGCGTCGGGTTTCGTGGCCGATGCCGCCTGGGTCTCGACATGGCGTTCGAGCCAGACGCTGAGCAACCCGACATGGTGGTGCGCCGCGCGGGCCGCGGCGGGCTTGTCGCTGTCGAGCTCGCGCTGGATGTTGTCGATCAGGCCCGAAAGTTCCGCCTGCGGACCGGCATCGCGGATCCGTAGGTGTCGCGCGTCGGTCGGAAGCTCGAAACCGCGGCCCTGTCCGAAGAAAACGGCGGTGCCAAAGCTCTGGCCGCCGATCTCGAATCCGTGCATCGCGCCAGCCGGGATGAAGATCGCGTTGTGGGCGCCGTAGCCCCGTGTCACGCCATCGATCGTGATCCGCCCCTGGCCGCGCGTGAACCAGAGCAGGAGCGGCTCGCTCAGCGACCGCATCGCCTCGACCCGCCAGCGCCCGCCTGCGACGAGCCGCGCGATCGACACGACCCGCACCGGCGCGTTCCGTGCCCCCTGCAGCAATGGGTCAGCGATGGTGGGCAGCGGTTCGACGCCGCCACGATCCGCCGGCGGCCGGCCGAGGGGCGGCGGATCGGCGAATTGCGACAGGGGCGTACCGGTAAAAAGTTTCAACGGCCGGGTCTCCGCGGCGTGGCGACTGCCCCGGCGGTTGCGGTGGATCGACCCCGAGGCACGGTGAAGTCTAGGCACCAGAGCCGCTCGGCCCAAGAGAAAAAGCCGGCGATTCAGCCATATCGGCGGTTCGATGCCGATCCGTCACGGCCGCGCCAGCCAGCGCCATCCCTTCATCCGGCCGCGAAACCAGCTGCGCTGGCGCTTGGCGTATTGCCGGCTCGCCGCCTGCGCGAGGCGGATCGCGGTATCGAGATCGGATTCGCCGCGCAGATGCGCGACCAGCTCCGGTGCGCCGATCGCGCGCGCCCAGAGCGCGGCCGGATTCCAGTCGGCGAGCACGTCACGCACCTCGTCGAGCGCGCCCTCCGCCACCATCATCTCAAAGCGCCTGTCGATCCGCTCCGCGAGCCAGTCGCGGTCGGCGTCGAGCACGATCGGCACTGTGCGCTCCAGCGGCAGGAGCGGCGCGCCGGTCTCGTCCTGCCAGGCGGCGAGTCCGCGACCGGTGACGCGGGCGACCTCCCAGGCGCGCTGCACGCGCGCCGGGTTCCTCCGGTCGATCCGCGCCGCCGTCTGAGGATCGAGTTCGGCCAGCATCGCCTCCAGCCCGGCGCCGGCGAGGAACCGGTCGGCCTCGGCGCGGATCTCGGGTGGCACCGGCGGGATCTCGGCCAGTCCCTCGGTCAGCGCGCTCAGGTAAAGCCCGGTCCCGCCGACGATGATCGGCCGCTCGGGGCCGGCGAGGATCGGCGCCACCTCGCGCAGCCAGTGGCCGACCGAATAGGCCGCGCCGCGAGGCATATGGCCATAAAGCCGGTGCGGCGCGCGCGCCTCCTCCTCGGGCGAGGGGCGCGCGGACAGAATCCGCCAGCAGTCCCAGACCTGCAGCGCGTCGGCATTGACGATCACGCCACCCTGCGCCTCGGCGATCCCGAGCGCCAGCGCGGATTTGCCCGAGGCCGTCGGCCCGGCAATCAGAACCGGTTTTTCCGGATCTATTTCATCTATTGAAAACAGTGTCTTGCCTGCCGTTCTTATGGTGATCGCCGGGGTGTGCCGTGTCTTGCGCCGGGTTTCGGGTCGACCGAGGTTGAACCTGCCGCCGAATTCCTCCATTTTGCGCCGGAACGAATGGGGCGGCAAGCGGAGCGGAACATGGAAGGGGTGCAGGAACCCAGGGTCACCTACAAGCGTGTGCTCCTGAAGATTTCCGGAGAGGCGCTGATGGGCGATCAGGGCTACGGGCTACACCCCCCCACGGTCAACCGTATCGCCGCCGAGGTGAAGTCGGTCCACGATCTCGGCGTCGAGATCTGCATGGTGATCGGCGGCGGCAACATCTTCCGCGGCCTGCAGGGCTCGGCGCAGGGGATGGAGCGGGCGACGGCCGACTATATGGGCATGCTCGCCACAGTGATGAACGCGCTCGCGATGCAGGCGGCACTCGAGGCTCTGAAGATCCATACCCGCGTGATCTCGGCCATCCCGATGGACCAGGTCTGCGAGCCCTATATCCGGCGCCGCGCGATCCGGCACCTCGAGAAGAAGCGGGTCTGCATCTTCGCCGCCGGCACCGGCAACCCCTATTTCACCACCGACACGGCAGCGACGCTGCGCGCCAACGAGATGGGCTGCGAGGCGATCTTCAAGGGCACCAAGGTGGACGGGGTCTACGACAAGGATCCCAAGAAGCACGCCGACGCCAAGCGCTACGACCGCGTGAGCTACGACGAGGTGCTGCAGAAGCATCTCGGCGTGATGGACGCCTCTGCGATCGCACTCGCGCGGGACAACCACCTGCCGATCGTCGTCTTCTCGCTCGACGAGCCGGGCGGCTTCCGCGGCATTCTGGCCGGCGACGGGACCTATACGCTGGTCGCCGCCTGACCCTATATCATTATGCGCGTCCTGCGGGTACAAAGGGCGCGACGCACAGTTGACGACATTACCAACGGGATACCCCATGTCCGACGACATCGAGATCGACATCGACGACCTTGAACGCCGCATGGACGGCGCGATGACCGCGCTGCGCCACGAATTCGCGAGTCTCCGCACCGGCCGCGCCTCGGCCTCGATGGTCGAGCCGGTGATGGTCGATGCCTATGGTTCGATGACCCCGATCAACCAGGTCGGCACGATCAACGTGCCCGAGCCGCGTATGGTCACGATCAACGTCTGGGACAAGGGGCTGGTCTCCAAGGTCGAAAAGGCGATCCGCGACTCCGGCCTCGGCATCAACCCCCAGCTCAACGGCACGATCATCATGCTGCCGATCCCCGAGCTGAACGAGGAGCGCCGGCGCGAGCTGACCAAGGTCGCCTCGAACTATGCCGAACATGCCCGCGTCGCGATCCGCAACGTGCGCCGCGACGGCATGGACCAGATCAAGAAGGCCAAGGGCGACGGGATGAGCGAGGACGACCAGAAGTTCTGGCATGACGAGGTCCAGGCGCTGACCGACAAGCACATCGCCTCCGTCGACAAGGCGCTCGAAGAAAAGCAGGCGGAGATCATGCAGGTCTGAGGATCTGCTTGGGGTGCGGAAAGGGCAGGGCCGATGGCCGCGAAGGACATCACGGGCAGCGCACCGGCGCATGTGGCCATCATCATGGATGGCAACGGCCGCTGGGCCACGAACCGCGGCTGGCCGCGGCTCGTCGGTCATCGGCGCGGCGCCGAGCGGGTTCGCTCGATCGTCGAGGCCGCGCCGGGGCTCGGTATCCGCTATCTCACCCTCTACGCGTTCTCGACCGAGAACTGGAAACGCTCGACCGAGGAGGTCATCGGCCTGATGACGATCTTCGCGCGCTACATCCAGTCCGAGGCCGAGCGGCTGTCGGCCGAGGGCGTGCGGCTGCGGTTCATCGGTGGCCGCGAGCGGCTCGACAAGAAGCTGCAAAAGCTGATGGCGGGAATCGAGGAGCGGACCGCCGGCAATGACCGCCTGCACCTGACGGTCGCGATCAACTACGGCGGCCGCGACGAACTGGTGCGCGCGGCGCGGAATCTCGCCAAGGATGTCGCCGACGGGACCCTCGCGCCGGAGGCGATCGACGAGGCGGCGCTCGCGGCGCGGCTCGACACCCATGACCTGCCGGACCCGGACCTCGTGATCCGCACCTCCGGCGAGACGCGGATCTCGAACTACCTGCTCTGGCAGTCGGCCTATGCCGAGTACGAGTTCACCGACACGCTCTGGCCGGACTTCACGCCGGCCGAGCTCGACGCGATCGTGACGCGCTTCATCCGGCGCGAGCGCCGCTTCGGCGGCGCGCTATCGGCATGAGCGACGCATCCGGCAAATGGGGCGACCTCGCGCCGCGCCTGATCTCCGGCGCGGGCATGGCGGTCGGCGGACTGACTTTGGTCTGGCTCGGCGGGGTCTGGTTCGCGGCGCTGGCCACGGTCGCGGCCGCGCTGATGGTCTGGGAACTGGCGGCGATGACCGATCGCGCCCGCCCGGTGGAGGCCGTAGCGCTCGGTGCGCTCGCCGCGATCGCGCTTGCAGTCGTGCTGATGCGTCACGAAAGCCCGTACCTTCTGCCCCTGCTGTTTCTGCCTTCCCTAGTGGGGATCCTGCGGCCGCGTCGGCCGATGCGGCTCGAATACGGTCTCTATTCTCTCATGATCATGGTCGCGAGCTACGGGCTCGTCGCCTTCCGCGACGGTTACGGGATGCTCTGGCTGATGTGGCTCGTCCTTGTCGTCGTGGTGACCGACATCGCCGGCTATTTCGCGGGCCGGATCCTCGGCGGGCCCAAGTTCTGGCCGCGCGTGAGCCCCAAGAAGACCTGGTCGGGAACCGCGGCCGGCTGGATCGCGGCCGCGGCGGTCGGACTGATCTTCCTCGGGATTTCGACCGCCGGGATCGACCTTCTCTGGATTTCGGCGCTGCTGGCCTTCTTCTCGCAGCTCGGCGACATCGCCGAAAGCGCGATCAAGCGGCGGGCAGGGGTCAAGGACAGCTCGAACCTCATCCCCGGCCACGGCGGCCTGATGGACCGCTTCGACGGTCTCCTCGGCGCGGCGATCTTCATGCTCCTCGTGGCGCAGGTCGTCGACGTGCCCGTGGTCCGGTTCTGACGCATGCGCAGCGTCTCGGTTTTCGGCTCGACCGGGTCGATCGGCGAAAGCACGATCGACCTTCTGACCAGGCAGGGCGGGACCGAAACCTACCGGGTGGTCGCACTCACCGGCGGTCGCAATGTGCGCCGGCTCGCCGAGCAGGCGCGCGTGCTTCGGCCCGAGGTCGCGGTGATCGCAGAAGAGGCGGCGCTGCCCGCGCTGCGCGACGCCCTTGCCGGCACTGGAATCGAGACCACCGCCGGGCCGGAAGCTGTCGCCGAAGCGGCACTCAGGCCGGCCGATTGGGTGATGTCCGGCATCGTCGGCGCGGCGGGCCTCGTGCCCGGCTTCCGGGCGCTCGCCCATGGCGGCACGCTCGCGCTCGCCAACAAGGAAAGCCTCGTCACCGCAGGGCCGCTGCTGATGGCCGAGGCGCGCCGCCACGGCGCCCGGATCCTGCCGGTGGACAGCGAGCATTCCGCGGTCTTCCAGGCGCTCGTCGGTGAGGAGATGGAGACGGTCGAACGCATCACCATCACCGCGAGCGGAGGTGCGTTCCGCGACTGGCCGCTCGAGCGGCTGGCGCGGGCGACGGTGGCGGAAGCCTCGACCCATCCCAACTGGGCGATGGGGCAAAGGATCACGATCGACAGCGCATCCATGTTCAACAAGGCGCTGGAAGTGATTGAAACGCGAGAGTTCTTCGGCGTGGCGCCCGAGCAGATCGAAATCCTCGTCCACCCCGAATCCCTCGTCCATGCGCTGGTGACCTTCCGTGATGGCGGCATGATCGGCCATCTTGGCGCGCCCGACATGCGGCACGCGATCGGCTACGCGCTGAACTGGCCGGCGCGCGCGCACCTGCCAGTGGCGCGGCTGAACCTCGCCGAGATCGGCAGCCTGACCTTCGCGGCGCCGGATCCGGCCCGTTATCCCGCCCTGCGCCTCGCGCGCGATGTGATGGCGGCGGGCGGCCTCGCCGGCGCGGCATTCAACGCGGCGAAGGAAGTGGCGCTGGACGGCTTCATTGCCGGTCGCATCGGCTTCACGGCGATGGCCGGGGTCGTCGAGGAGGTGCTGTCGCGGCTTTCCGGCTCCGGCGGGGTTGGCAAAACCCCGTCGAGCCTTGATATGGTGCTTGAAACGGATCGCGAAGCGCGCCGCGTGGCGGGCGTGGTGATCGCAGAGACCAGCAGGATTTGAGAATTGGATATTCCCGGCCTCATCAACAGCTTCGGCGACACGCTTCACACGGTGGTGGTGTTCATCGTCGCATTGTCGATCATCGTTTCGGTGCATGAATACGGCCATTACATCGTCGGCCGCTGGTCGGGCATCCATGCCGAGGTCTTCTCGATCGGTTTCGGCCCGCGGCTGTGGAGCCGGGTCGACAAGCGCGGCACGCGCTGGCAGGTCGCCGCTTTCCCCTTCGGCGGCTATGTGAAGTTCCTCGGCGACGCCAACGCCGCCTCGGCGGGCGCGGACGAGACCACGATGGCGAAGCTCTCCGATGACGAGCGGCGCCACACGATGCATGGCGCGCCCCTGTGGGCGCGGGCGGCCACGGTCTTTGCCGGGCCGCTGTTCAACTTCATCCTCTCGATCCTCGTGTTCGGCGGCCTGCTCTTCGCCAGCGGTATCGCGACCGACGCACCCGAGATCGAGACCCTCCGGCCGGTACCGGTCGAAAACGGCCTCGCGCCCGGCGACCGGATCCTCGCGGTAGAGGGGGTCGCGACACCCGACTACGAGGCGCTTGTGGGGCTCGTCGACAAAATGCCGGCCGCCGCCACAGTCGACTACCTGGTGCTGCGCGACGGGAGCGAACTGACCGTGGTCGGGCCGACGCTGTTCCCGACGCTGGTGCAGGGCGTCCTTCCACGCGGTGCGGCGATCGACGCCGGCCTTGAAGTGGGCGACGTCATAACGGCCGCGAACGGCACGCCGACGCCGCGCTTCCTGGATCTGCAGGCCGTGGTCAAGGCGAGTGCAGGCAACCCGGTCACGCTGACCGTCTGGCGCGACGGCGATGAGTTCGATACGGTGCTCAGCCCGCGCCCGCGCCCGGTCACCGCGGAGGATGGCGGATTCGAGACCGGCTACCAGATCGGCATATCGGGCGGCTTCATGTTCGACCCGGCGACCCGCCGTCCCGGTCTCGGCGAAGCCTTGCTGACCGGCATCTCGCAGACCTGGGGCATCATCGAGACCACGTTCACCGCGCTTGGTAGCATGATCGTGGGAAGCATCTCGACCTGCAACCTCAGCGGTCCTGTCGGGATCGCGCAGGTCACCGGTGCGGCGGCGAGCGCGGGGCTCATCTCCTTCATCGGCCTTGTCGCGGCGCTCTCGACGGCGATCGGGCTCCTGAACCTCTTTCCGATCCCGGTCCTCGACGGCGGGCACCTGGTGTTCCATGCCTACGAATGGGCGCGGGGGCGGCCACCCTCGGACCGGTTCATGAATATCGCGATGGCCGCGGGGCTTGCTCTGGTCCTGACGCTGACGGTATTCGGCCTTTCGAACGATCTCTTCTGCCGCTGAGCCTTGCCCAGGGAGGGCGCGACCGTTCGTCGCTGGCGCGGCGCCGCAATGCTGCCATATTCGGCGCCTAGGCTTCTGGCGAGCGGAAATAACCTGCGCGAGGCGTTGATCATGCAACTCATCGAAAGCGGAGCCCGGGGGGTGTCGATGGTCTACCAGCTCGGTGTGGACCGGATCCTGATTCCCCTCGCCATCGTCGCGGGCCTCGCCGGCGGCGCGATGATCGGTTCGGAGATTGCCCGGATGCAAGCGCCCGAAAGCCCATACATGCACTGACCGCCGCAGGCGTGTCACAGCATCGCGGATTTGTGCGACGCGGCCCCAAGGGGCCGCGTCGCGCCTTTTGACAAGCCCCCCCTTTCCCGGTAGTGACGTGCCAGAGGACAGTGGCAAAGAATACCGGGAGCAGAGCATGTTGGCGGAGCGGCGCGGCGGAGCAAATGTCGGCGGCAGCAAGCGGAGCCGTGTGCGGGCCACGCTTTTGGTAACGGCTGCAGCGGCTTGTGGCCTGTTCTTCAGTCAGGCGATGGCGCAGAGTTACGCCTTCTCGAACGTCGTGGTCGAAGGCAACCAACTGATCGATCCCGCCACGGTCGTGAAGGTTGCCGGAATCGCCCAGGGCGAAACCGTCAGCGATGCCGCTCTCAACGACGCGGTGCAGCGCCTTACGGCCTCTGGTCTCTTCGCGACCGTGGAACTCGTCCCCTCGGGCAGCACGCTCGTGATCAAGGTGACCGAGAACCCGACGATCAACGTCATCAGCTTCGAGGGCAACAAGCGACTCAAGGACGAGGATCTCGAAAAGGTCGTGAAGTCCGAGTCGCGCCGGGTCTACTCGGCCGCCCAGGCCGAGGCCGACGCCGCCGCGATCACCGAGGCCTATACCCAGGCCGGGCGCCTCGCCGCGCGGGTCGAGCCGCGGATCATCAACCGCGGCAGCAACCGCGTCGATCTCGTCTTCGAGATCCGCGAAGGCCGCGTGACCGAGATCGAGCGGCTGAGCTTCACCGGCAACCGCGCCTATTCCGACCGGCGGCTGCGCCAGGTGCTCGAGACCAAGCAGGCGGGTCTCCTGCGCAACATCATCCAGCGCGACACCTACGTCGCCGACCGGATCGAGTTCGACAAGCAGCTCCTGACGGACTTCTACCGCTCGCGCGGCTATATCGACTTCCAGATCCTGTCGGTCGCGCGCGAGTTCTCGCGCGAGCGCGATGCTTTCTTCCTGACCTTCAACGTGCGCGAGGGGCTGCAGTACAAGTTCAACCGCATCACCACTGTCAGCGAGTATGAAGGCGTCGATGCGGCCGCCTATGCCGATGTCGTCAGGATCCGCTCCGGCGCGACCTATTCGCCAGTCTCGATCGACACCACGATCAGCCGGATGGAGGCGATCGCCCTTCGTCAGGGCATCAACTTCATGAACATCGAGCCGCGCATCACCCGCAACGAGCGCAATCAGACGCTCGATGTGACCTTCGCGCTGACCAAGGGGCCGCGCGTCTTCGTCGAGCGGATCGACATCGAGGGCAACGCCACGACGCTCGACCGCGTGATCCGGCGCCAGTTCAAGACCGTCGAGGGCGACCCGTTCAACCCGCGCGCGATCCGCGAGGGGGCCGAACGGACCCGGGCGCTCGGCTATTTCGAGACCGCCGACGTCGAGGCCCGTCCTGGCACCGCGGCCGACCAGGTCATCGTCGACGTCAACGTCGAGGAAAAGCCCACCGGCTCGCTGACCTTCGGCGCGAGCTACAGCGTCTCGGACGGTGTCGGCTTCCGGATCGGCCTGTCGGAAGACAACTTCCTCGGCCGCGGCCAGTTCGTCAGCCTCAACCTCGCTGCCGGGGCCGATACGCGCGACAGCTCGTTCACCTTCGTCGAGCCGGCGCTCCTCGGGCGCGATCTGAAGTTCCGCTTCACCGGCTTCTACAGCACCTCGGAGAACGACAACTCGTTCTATTCGACCAAGCGGGTCGGCATGTCGCCATCGCTCGAGTTCCCGGTCAGCGAACTCGGCCGCTTCGAGGTGCGCTACAAGATCTCGGACGACAAGGTCTACAAGGTCTCCGCCAACTCCTCCAGCCTCCTGAAGGCCGACGAGGCGCGGGGTTCCGAACTCACCTCGGCGCTCGGCTACGGCTACCGCTACGACACCCGGATCGGCGGGATCGATCCGAACCGCTCGTTCTCGCTGCGCTTCGACCAGGACTTCGCGGGCGTCGGCGGCGACATCCAGTCGATCACCTCGACGGGCCTCGCGACCTACCAGATGAAGGCGTTCCGCGAGGAGATCACCCTCAGGGCGGAACTCGAGGGTGGCGCCGTCGTCACCCAAGGCGGCGACAGCCGCGTCATCGACCGCTTCAGCGGCAACGGCAAGGTGCGCGGCTTCGAGCCGAACGGCTACGGCCCGCGCGACCTGACCGTGCCGAACCAGGACGCGCTCGGCGGCAACTTCTTCGCCGCGGCACGGGTCGAGGCCGAGTTCCCGCTCGGCCTGCCGGAGGAATACGGCATCACCGGCGGTCTCTTCGCCGATATTGGCTCGGTCTGGGGGCTCGACAATACGCTTGGCGGCGCGATCGACGACAGCATGAGCCTGCGCAGCTCGATCGGCGTCTCGGTTTTCTGGGACACGGTCCTCGGCCCGCTGCGCTTCAACTTCTCCAAGGCGCTCCAGAAGGAAGACTTCGACCAGGAGCAGAACTTCGACCTGACGGTTTCGACCCAGTTCTGATGCGCAGGCTGCGGGCGGCGATCCTTGCGGTACTCCTGACGGCGGGCGGCCAGCCTGCTCCGGCGCAGGAAGCGAATGCCGAACCCGTCGCAAGCCCTGTCCTGACGCTCGATCAGGAACGCCTCTTCGCCGAGTCGCTTTGGGGCAAGCGCGCCGCGCAGCGGATCGAGGCCGCCTCGACCGACCTCGGCGCGGAGAACCGGCGCATCGAGGCCGAACTGACCGCCGAGGAGAGGGCGTTGACCGACCGCCGTCCGACGATGGCGGTCGAGGAGTTTCGCGCCGCCGCCGACGCTTTTGATGCGAAGGTAACCGAGATCCGCCGGACGCAGGACGCCAAGGCGCGCGAGATCGGCCGTTTGCATGAACTCGAACGCCAGCGGTTCTTCGCCGCTGCTTTCCCTGCATTGCGCGACGTATTGCGCAACCGCGGCGCGGTCGCGATCCTCGATTCCCGGGCGATCTTCCTTGCCGCCGACGTGATCGACGTCACCGACGAGCTGATCGCGCGTGTTGACGCGGATATCGGCGCCGGGACCGATGCGCCGGTGCCGGACGCGCCGGAGTCCGACGGTACGGCCCAGGACGGCAACTGAGCGGTCGTGCTTGCCAGTGAAAGGCCGAGTTGTTAGCAAGGCCGGACCAGTCCAGCCGCGCGGGGGGAGAGACACAATGACCGGCGAAGCGATCACCGAGGCCGATATCCACCTGATCCAGCGGATCATTCCTCATCGCTACCCATTCCTGCTGATCGACAAGGTCAAGGACATCGTGGCCAATGAAGGCTGCGTCGGCGTCAAGAACGTGACCTTCAACGAGCCGCATTTCCAGGGCCACTTCCCGCAGACCCCGATCATGCCCGGCGTCACGATCATCGAGGCGATGGCGCAGTCGGCGGCGGTTCTGGTCGGCATTTCGCTCGACCTGATCGGGCGCGACCTTCTGGTCTATTTCATGTCGATCGACAGCTGCAAATTCCGCCGCAAGGTGGTGCCGGGCGACGTGCTGGAGCTGCACATGACCGTGAAACGCGGCGGCGGAAAGATCTGGAAGTTCCACGGCGCCGCCAAGGTCGAGGGCCAGCTCGCTTGCGAGGCCGAAATCACGGCAATGCTCGACGTCCGGGACTGAGATGACGATCGCCGCGAACGCCCATATCCACCCCGCCGCGATCGTCGAGCACGGCGCAACGATCGGCGAAGGCTGCCGCATCGGGCCGTTCTGCATCATCGGTCCTGAGGTGACGCTCGGCCGTGGCGTCGAGGTCAAGAGTCATGCGGTGATCACCGGCCGGACCGAGATCGGCGACGAGACGGTGGTGTTTCCCTTCGCAACGCTCGGCGAGGTGCCGCAGGATCTCAAGTTCAAGGGCGAGGCGACGCAGCTAGTGATCGGGGCACGCAACCGGATCCGCGAGCACGTCACGATGAACACCGGCACCGCCGGCGGCGGCGGCGTGACGCGAGTGGGCGATGACGGCCTGTTCATGGCCGGCGCCCATGTCGCGCACGACTGCCAGATCGGCAACCGGGTGATCCTCGTCAACAACGCCGCTTTGGCCGGGCATTGCATTCTCGAGGACGAGGTCATCGTCGGCGGCCTGTCCGGCGTCCACCAGTTCGTCCGCATCGGCCGCGGCGCGATGATCGGCGCAGTGACGATGGTCACCGCGGATGTGATCCCGCACGGGCTTGTCCAGGGGCCGCGTGGCGTGCTCGACGGGCTCAACCTCGTGGGTCTCAAGCGCCGCGGCGCCGGACGCGCCGATATTGCGGCGCTGCGGGATCTCGTCTCGGCGCTCGGCCAGGGGACCTTCCGCGATACCGCGCGCGCGCGTGCCGAAAGCGGCACCGACAGCCCGCTCGTGCAGGAAGTCCTCGACTTCATCCTCGGCCCCTCCGACCGCTCGTTCCTCGCGCCGAGATGACGAAGACCGCGCTCATCGCCGGGCAGGGCGGATTGCCCGTCCATCTTCTCAATGCGCTGCGCCAGAGCGGCGAGGATCACGTCGTCGCCGAACTGGACGGCTTTCCTTCCGAAGTGGCCGATGCCGATCCGGTGCGGTTCCGGGTCGAACGGCTCGCGCCGTTCCTCGACCGGCTTGCGGATGAGCGAGTGGACCGCGTGGTCTTCGCCGGCGCGATCCGGCGGCCGCGGCTGGAGCCGGGGCTCATAGACCCCAAGACCGTGACGCTCCTGCCGCGCCTCCTTGGCGCGGTGCAGAAGGGCGATGACGCGCTCCTGCGCGAGGTCATCGCGATCTTCGAGGACTGGGATTTCGAGGTCGTCGGCGCCGAGGCGGTCGCGCCCGATCTGGTGCCGGGGCCGGGGCTTCTCGCGGGCGCGCCGTCCGAGGACGACCGCAAGGACGCGGCCCGCGCCGCCGAGATCGTCGCCGGGCTCGCCCCGCTTGATCTGGGGCAGGGAGCGGTCGTGGCGCAGGGTCTCTGCCTCGCGGTCGAGACCTTGCCGGGGACCGACGCGATGCTCGCCTTCGTGGCGGAACACGCGGCCGGGTTGCGCCGTGATCCGGCCAAGGCGAGGGGCACCTTCTACAAGGCACCGAAGTCCGGGCAGGATCGGCGCATCGACCTGCCGACGCTCGGCCCCGCGACGGTACGCGCGGTGGCCCGTGCGGGCCTCGCCGGCATCGCCTGGGAAGCGGGCGGCGTGATCTGCCTCGACCGCGCGGAGATGGTGGCCGAGGCTGAGGCGGCCAACCTCTTCCTCTGGGCACGAGAGTCGTGAAGATCTTCCTTGTCGCCGGAGAGGCCTCGGGCGACGCTCTCGGCGCCGCGCTCATGGCGGGGCTGAAGGAACTGGCGCCGGGGGCCACGTTCCACGGTGTCGGTGGCGCGAAGATGGAGGCCGAGGGCTTCCACAGCCTCTTCCCGATGGAGGAACTCTCGGTCATGGGCCTGATCGAGGTGCTGCCGAAATATAAACATCTGAAGCGCCGCATTGCTGAAACCGCCGACGAGGTCACCCGGATCCGGCCCGATGCGCTCGTCACCATCGACAGCCCGGATTTCTGCCTGCGGGTCGCGAAGGCAGCGCGTGCCGCGCATCCGGCGCTTCGAACCATGCACTATGTCGCGCCCACGGTCTGGGCTTGGCGTCCGGGACGGGCCGCGAAAATGGCGCCCGTCGTCGACCATGTGCTCGCGCTCTTCCCCTTCGAGCCGCCCTACATGGAGGCAGCAGGCATGACCTGCGACTTCGTCGGTCACCCGGTCGTCGCCGAACCGGTCGCGTCCGCCGAGGCCGCGTCGCGGCTCCGCGAGAACCACATGATCGGCGCCGACCAGCCGCTCCTGCTGTGCCTTCCCGGATCACGTCGGGGCGAGGTCACCCGGCTCGCGCCGCGCTTCGAGGAGGCGATCGCCCGGCTCCGCGACCGCGAGCCCAGCTTGCGCGTGGTGATCCCGACGGTACGCGGTGTGGCCGCTCTCGTGCGCGAGATGACCGCGCGCTGGAAAGTCGTTCCGCTCGTCCTCGAGGAGACTGCCGACAAGCGCGCGGCCTTCGCTGCTGCCGATCTCGCGCTTGCCGCCTCCGGCACCGTCAGCCTCGAACTCGCCGCGAACCGGGTTCCGATGGTGATCGCGCATGACTTCAACCGCCTGACCTGGTGGATGATGAAGCGTGCGGCGCTGATCGACACGGTGACGCTCGTCAACATCGTGACCGAGACCCGCGCGATCCCGGAATTCCTCGGTCCCGCCTGTCAGCCCGGCCCGATCGCCAACGCGCTCGGCCGGCTTGTCGATGACGCGGAGGCCCGCGCGGCGCAGGTCGTCGCGATGGAGACAACGATGGAGCGCCTTGGCCGCGGCGGCGAGGCGCCGGGCCTGCGCGCCGCGCGCTCCGTCCTCGCGCATCTCTGACCTCATTCATTCATCTTGCTCCAAATATCCCCGCAGGAGGCTCCCGCGGCAGCCGCCGGACGCTCCGCGCGGGATATTTGGGGCAAGATGAATTGTATCAGTTGCCGCGCCAGATCCAGCCGCCGCCAAGGATGCGGCTCGTGCCCGGTTCGTAGAATACACAGGCCTGACCGGGGCTGACGCCCTCCTCGGGGTCGAGGAGTTCCACCGCCGCTTCGGTCGCTGACAGTGGCCGGATTACCGCCGGCCGTGGCGGCCGCGTCGAGCGGATGCGGACATTCACGACCCGCTCGGCCTCCGCCTCGAAGGCGCCGTCGCCGAGCCAGTTGATCTCACGCACTGGCACGATCCGGGTCGAGAGCGCCTCCTTCGGGCCGACCACCACCCGGCGGGTCTCGGGATCGAGCTTCACGACATAGAGCGGATCGGCCAGCCCGCCGATGCCGAGGCCGCGCCGCTGGCCGATCGTGTAATGGATCACGCCGCGGTGCTCGCCAAGGACGTTGCCCTCGAGATCGACGATCTCGCCCGGATCGGCCGCGCCGGGGCGCAGCTTCTCGATCACGCTCGCGTAATTGCCGTTCGGCACGAAGCAGATGTCTTGGCTGTCGGGCTTGTCGGCGACGCTCAACCCGTATTTCGCCGCGAGCGCCCGGGTCTCGGCCTTGGACGCGAGATGGCCGAGCGGGAAGCGCAGATAGGCGAGCTGTTCCGGAGTCGTCGAGAACAGAAAATAGCTCTGGTCGCGGTTCGGATCGGCCGCGGCATGCAGTTCCGGCCCGTTCGGCCCGATCTTTCGCTGGATGTAATGCCCCGTCGCCATGCAGTCGGCGTCGAGGTCCTTCGCGGTGGCAAGGAGATCCTTGAATTTCACGCGCTCGTTGCAGCGGATGCAGGGAACCGGCGTCGCGCCGGCGAGATAGGCATCGGCGAACTCGTCGATCACCGCCTCGCGGAACATGTTCTCGTAGTCGAGGACGTAGTGCGGAAAACCCATCGCCTCGGCGACCCGGCGGGCATCGTGGATGTCCTGACCAGCACAGCAGGCACCTTTCTTCGCGAGTGCCGCGCCGTGGTCATAGAGCTGCAGCGTCACGCCGACCACGTCGTAACCCTCCTCGGCCAGCATCGCCGCGACGACGGAACTGTCGACGCCGCCCGACATGGCGACGACGACCCGCGTGTCGGCGGGGCGCTTCGGCAGGCCGAGCGAGTTCAGAGGGGGGGTGTCAAGTGCCATGGCGCCTCCGGAGGTCGGGAGGAATATAGGAAAATCGTTGCTACTCTCAAGTCACGGTTTCACCGCGCGTTAAGCCCGTCGGCACAGGCTTGTGGCGGGTGAAGACCGAGGGGTGAGACATGTACTTGAAGAAGATCGACGGGCCAAGGGCCGTAACCCTGCCCGATGGCACGGTAATGACGCGGGCCGATCTGCCCGCGCCCGAGACGCGGCGCTGGGTCGCCAGCCGCAAGTCCAAGGTGGTCAGGGCGGTCAGCTACGGGCTCTTGCCGCTGAAAGAGGCGCTGGAACGCTACCAGCTTAGCGAGGAGGAGTTCGAATTGTGGCGCGCCGCTGTGGAGCGGCACGGGGAAAAGGGCTTGAAAGTCACGGCGATCCAGAAATACCGTCAACCTTGGGTAGATTGATCGGTTCGCACCGCTACGGTAACGCGTGATTAACCATTCTGCGGCAGTGTTTCGGTGATCGAAGGATTAAAGCGGAGTGCGCCAGATGCGAATCCTGTTGGTGGAGGATGACCCGACAACCTCGCGCAGCATCGAGCTGATGCTGACCCATGCCAATCTCAACGTCTATTGCACGGATCTCGGCGAGGAGGGGATCGACCTGGCGAAGCTCTACGACTACGACCTGATCCTGCTCGATCTGAACCTGCCGGACATGAACGGGCACGAGGTGCTGCGCCAGCTTCGCCTGGCGAAGGTCGATACGCCGATCCTGATCCTCACGGGCGCGGATGATACCGAGAACAAGATCCGCGGCTTCGGATTCGGTGCCGACGATTACATGACCAAGCCCTTCCACCGCGAGGAGCTTGTCGCGCGTATCCATGCGATCATCCGCCGGTCCAAGGGACACGCGCAGTCGATCATCCGCACCGGCAAGATCGGCGTCAATCTCGACGCCAAGACGGTCGAGGTCGAGGGGCAGACGGTGCATCTGACCGGCAAGGAGTACCAGATGCTGGAGCTGCTCTCGCTGCGGAAGGGCACGACCCTGACCAAGGAGATGTTCCTCAACCATCTCTACGGCGGCATGGACGAGCCGGAGCTGAAGATCATCGACGTCTTCATCTGCAAGCTCCGGAAGAAGCTCGCCGAGGCCACCGGGGGCGAGAACTATATCGAGACGGTCTGGGGGCGTGGCTATGTGTTGCGCGAACCCGCGCTGAACGAGGCTGGCCGCAGGCTCGCCCTCGGCGCCTGACGACAGGGTCGATGCGCCGGGGCTGTTCGGCGCGCGGCTAGGACTGGACCTCTCCCGGCCGGCACCCTAACACTTGCGGGAACGGTTCGGGGAGAGGTGTTGATGACGGCCGGGAAGCGATCTTCTGCAGACGCGGAGCAGGCCGGCGGTCATGCCGACACGCCGGTCGAGGCGCTCACCGCCGCTGCCGCGGCGGCCGAATGGCAGCGCCTCGCCGATGCGGTGGCCCGGGCTAACCGCGCCTATCACGCCGAGGACGCGCCAGAGATATCGGATGCCGCGTATGACGCGCTGAAGCAGCGGCTCCTGGCAATCGAGGCGCGGTTTCCCGACCTCGGCGGCGCCGAGAGCCCGACGGCGCAGATCGGCGCCACCCCATCCGAGACCTTCGCCAAGGTGCGTCACGCGGTCCGCATGCTCAGCCTCGAGAACGCCTTCGCGGCCGAGGAGATCGCCGAGTTCGACGACCGAATCCGCAAGTATCTGAACCTCGGACCCGATGCAGCGCTCGCCTATACGGCGGAGCCGAAGATCGACGGACTGTCGCTGTCGCTGCGCTACGAGGGGGGGCGGCTGGTGCAGGCCGCGACCCGCGGCGACGGCGAGACCGGCGAGAATGTGACCGAGAACGCGCGCACGATCGGCGACATTCCGCAAGGTATCGGGGGCGCCCCGGACCTCCTCGAGGTGCGCGGCGAGGTCTATATGAGTCATGCCGACTTCACGGCACTCAACGCGCGCCAGCTTGAGACCGGCGGCAAGACCTTCGCCAATCCGCGCAATGCCGCCGCCGGATCGTTGCGTCAGCTTGACGCAACGATCACCGCTGCGCGACCCTTGCGGTTCTTCGCCTATGCCTGGGGCGCGCATTCCGAACCTCTGGCTGAGACCCAGATGGACGCGGTCCACCGCCTTGGAGAGCTCGGTTTCGCTACCAACCCTCTGACGCGGCGCTGCGACGGCCCCGATGCGCTTCTCGCCGCCTATCGCGAGATCGAGCAGAAACGCGCGACGCTCGGCTACGACATCGATGGCGTCGTCTACAAGGTCGACGACCTCGCGCTACAACGCCGACTCGGCTTCCGTTCCACGACCCCACGCTGGGCGATCGCCCACAAGTTCCCGGCCGAGCTCGCCTGGACCCGGCTCGAGGCAATCGACATCCAGGTCGGCCGCACCGGCGCCCTGAGCCCGGTCGCGCGGCTGACCCCGGTCACCGTCGGCGGCGTCGTCGTCTCGAACGCGACATTGCACAACGAGGATTACATCGCCGGGCGCGACGCCAAAGGCAATCCGATCCGGGAGGCAAAGGACATCCGCGTCGGCGACTGGGTCCAAGTCTACCGCGCCGGTGACGTGATTCCCAAGATCGCCGATGTCGACCTCACGAAACGCCCGGCCGACGCTGTGCCCTACGACTTTCCGACAACCTGCCCCGAATGCGGATCGGAGGCGGTGCGCGAGGAGGGCGACGCGGTGCGCCGCTGCAGCGGCGGTCTCATCTGTCCGGCGCAGGCCGTTGAAAAGCTGAAGCATTTCGTCTCGCGCGGGGCGTTCGACATCGAGGGGCTCGGTGCCAGGCAGGTCGAGATGTTCTACGCCGACCTCGCGCTGCCGATCCGTGAGCCTGCCGATATCTTCACGCTGGCCAAGCGCGACGGCGCCAATCTCGCCAAACTCAAAAACCGCGACGGCTTTGGCGAGAAATCGGTGAACAATCTCTTCCAGGCCATTGAAGATCGACGAAAAGTACCGCTCGACCGGCTGATCTTCGCGCTCGGCATCCGCCACGTCGGCGAAAGTGCGGCGAAGCTCCTCGCGCGGCACTACGGCACCTGGGCCGCCTTCGAGGCCGCGATGACCGAGGCACGGATCGGCGAGGGGCCGGAATGGGCCGACCTCATCGCGATCGACGGGGTCGGCGGTGTGCTCGCTGCCTCGGTCGTGAACGCCTTCCATCAGGAGGCCGAGCGCGCGTCGATCGACCGTCTCGTCGCCGAGCTCGACGTGCAGGAAGTCGCGCGGCCGCAGACCGAGGGCAGCCCGGTTGCGGGCAAGACTGTGGTCTTCACCGGCACGCTCGAGAAGATGACCCGCGCAGAGGCCAAGGCGCGGGCGGAGGCGATGGGAGCCAAGGTCGCGGGCTCGGTCTCGGCCAAGACCGACCTCGTCGTCGCCGGGCCCGGCGCGGGGTCGAAGGCGAAACAGGCCGAGGCCTTGGGTATCGAGATGATCGACGAGGATGCCTGGCTGAGGCTCATCGGTGCATGAGCCGTCCGGCCGTCCTCTTTCCGCTCTTTGCAGAGCTGGAGACGCTGGAGGGCGTCGGCGCCAAGACCGCGAAGCATTTCGCGCAGATGGGGGTCGAAAAGCCGCGCGACCTCCTCTTCACATTGCCCCATTCCGGTGTCGACCGGCGCCTCCTGCCGACGATCCGTGCCGCACAGCTTCCGGCGGTGGTGACGGTCGAGGTCGAGGTCGGTGCCCATCTCCCGGCGCGTCGCAAGGGAGCGCCGGCCCGGGTCTTCGTTCGCGACGCCGAGACGGAGTTCCAACTCGTCTTCTTTCATGCCCGCGGCGACTTCCTGCAAAAGCAGCTGCCGACAGGGCAGCGGCGGATCGTTTCGGGTAAGGCCGAGATTTTCGACGGGATCGCCCAGATCGTCCATCCCGACCACATCCTGCGCCCCGAGGAGGCGGGCGAACTGCCGGCGTTCGAGCCGGTCTATCCGCTGACCGCGGGCGTCACCCAGAGGCTGATACAGAGGGCCGTCGCCGCGGCTCTGGCGCGGTTGCCGGAGCTGGCCGACTGGATCGATCCGGCGCTGAAGGCACGCGAGGGCTGGCCCGGTTGGGCTGCCGCGGTTCGCGCCGCGCATGCACCGTCACATCTGGCCGACCTCATACCCGAGGCGCCGGCACGGCAGCGGCTCGGCTATGACGAGCTCTTCGCGCACCAGCTCACGCTCGCGCTCGCCCGCGCCTCGCTGCGGCGCGGGAAGGGCCGGGCGAGCCACGCGACCGGCCGTCACCAGCGCAAGGTGCTGGCCGCGCTGCCCTACCAGCCTACGGGCGCGCAGGAGCGGGCAATCCGCGAGATCGCCGAGGACATGGGCTCCGACAAGCGGATGAGCCGGCTCCTGCAGGGCGATGTCGGCTCGGGCAAGACGCTGGTGGCGTTCATGGCGCTTCTCGTTGCGGTCGAGGCGGGCGGGCAGGGGGTGATGATGGCCCCGACCGAGATCCTCGCGCGCCAGCATCTGGAGGGCCTGCGGCCCCTGGCCGAGGATGCCGGCGTGGTGCTGGAGATCCTGACCGGCCGCGACAAGGGCGCGGAGCGCGCGGCGAAACTCGCGGCGCTCGCCGAGGGGCGGATCCAGATCCTCGTCGGCACCCATGCGGTGTTCCAGAAGGATGTCGTGTTCCACGACCTCCGCCTCGCCATCGTCGACGAGCAGCACCGTTTTGGCGTCGCCCAGCGGATGGAATTGGGCGCCAAGGGGCTGACGGCGGATGTGCTGGTGATGACCGCGACGCCGATCCCGCGGTCCCTGAGCCTTGCGCAATACGGTGACATGGATGTCTCGGTGCTTGACGAGAAGCCGCCGGGGCGCAAACCGGTGAAGACCGCGCTGGTCTCGGCCGGGCGGTATGACGAGGTGGTCGGCCATCTGCGGCAGGCGGTGGCCGAGGGGCGGCAGGCCTACTGGGTCTGCCCGCTCGTGGAGGAGAGCGAAGTCGTCGATCTCACCGCCGCCGAGGAACGGTTCAAGGTCCTGCGTGCGGCCTTGGGGGAGGGCGTGGTGGGACTCGTCCACGGCCAGATGGCGGCGGCGGAGAAGGACGCCGCGATGGCCGATTTCGTCGCCGGTCGGACCAAGGTTCTCGTCGCGACGACGGTGATCGAGGTCGGCGTGAACGTCCCGAATGCGTCGATCATGGTGATCGAGCGGGCCGAGATCTTCGGCCTCGCCCAGCTTCACCAGCTCCGGGGCCGGGTCGGGCGCGGATCGGCCGAATCGACCTGTCTCCTGATGTACCAGCCGCCCCTCGGCGAGGGAGCCGAGCGGCGGCTCTCGATTCTGCGCGAGACCGAGGACGGGTTCCGCATCGCCGAGGAGGATCTCGCGATGCGGGGCGCGGGCGACCTCATCGGCACAGCGCAATCCGGCCTGCCGAAGTTCCGCATCGCCGATCTCGAACGCCAGGCGGCGCTGATGGCGGTGGCGCAGAGCGATGCGCGCAAGCTCCTGCACGGCGATCCGGGCCTGACCTCGTCGCGCGGCCAGGCGGCGCGGGTGCTGCTTTGGCTGATGGAGCAGGACCGCGCGATCAGACTCATCACGGTCGGTTAACATTAGTTCTTCATGCGTTCTTAAATGTTCCTAAAAAGTTCTTTACATCGCGTGCGCAATATGAGAACAAATAGGCAACAGAGACGCATTCGAGGGAGTTGCCCGATGAAGACCGATCTGAAATCCGTCCTGATGCGCGCCCGCGGAACGCTGGTGCAGGACATGGCGGGCCTTTGCTCGCTCGTCGTGATGCTGCTTGTCGGGCTGCACCTGCCCAGCCTGATCTGACCCCTTACTGCCTCGCGGTTCTCCGCCCGGAAACGCGCCTATCCCCGAACCCGCGGCTCCCCAAGCCCACGCGCCCGGACACCGGAAATCGCCTCCTGCCGCCGCATCCGTGAGGATCGCGGCGGTTTTTTTTTCTTGATCCGGGCAGGGAGCGTTCGGGGGTGTCTCAGGCCGCGGCTTCGGCCTGGGCCATCGCCTCGGCCGTCGCCTCGAGTGCCAAGAGGATCGAGGCGTGTCGGTTCTTGAACTCGCGCGCCGGCAGCAGTGCCTCGTAACCCGTGAAGGGGGCGGATGGGACCGGTCCGCCATCCTTCAGCATCGCCCGAAGCTCGTCGCGGGCGCGTTCGACCTCCGCCCGCGTGCGGCCGATCATCGCCGCGCCCGAGAGCGCCGCCGAGGCCTGGCCGAGCGCGCAGGCCTTCACGTCCTGACCGTAGTCGGTGATCCGGCCGTCGCCGACGACGATATCGACGGTCACGGTGGAGCCGCAGAGCGGCGAACGCTTGCGCACGGTCGCGGTCGGGGTGTCGAGGCGCCGCATGTGCGGAATGTCGGCCGCGAGCGCGAGGATGCGCTGAGAATAGAGCTTGATCAGGTCGGTTTCGCTCATGGGCTTGCTCGGGCTTTCCTCGGTCGGCATTCCCCTCTAGATAGGCCGAACGGCTGGCAATGCAAAGGTGGCACGATGCGTTTCGATCCCGCAACCCTGGTCTATGACGGCCGTGGCCTGATCCCGGCGATCGCGCAGGATCATCGCTCGGGCGAGGTCCTGATGCTGGCCTGGATGAACGCCGAGGCAGTGGCAAGGACGCTGGAGACGGGGCGCGTGACCTATTGGTCGCGCTCGCGCCAGGCCTTCTGGGTGAAGGGCGAGAGCTCGGGTCACGTGCAGCGGCTTGTCGAGATGCGGCTCGACTGCGACCGCGATTGCCTGCTGGTGCTGGTCGAGCAGGCGGGGCCGGCCTGCCACACCAATCGGCGCTCGTGCTTCTATACCGGGATCCGGGACGGGGCGGAGACCGAGCTGATGACGCCGGAGGTCTGAGCCAGGCCCGGCCGGAGGATGCCTCCGGCGGGGGTATTTTGGCAATGAAGAAGTCCCTGTCAGGCGAGGCCGACCATGCGGCGGATTTCCTCGGGGCGCACGCCGTCGTCCCGATAGGTGCGGATCGCGCGGGCGTCGTCGCGCTTGGCGAGCCGCTTGCCGTTCTCGTCGCGGATCAGGCGGTGGTGGTGGTAGACCGGTGTCGGCAGGTCGAGGAGGCGCTGCAGCAGGACCTGAAGGAAGGTGATCTCGTAAAGGTCGGCGCCGCGAATGATGTGGGTGATGCCCTGTGTGGCATCGTCGAGCACCGAGGCGAGCGCATAGGAGACGGTGCCGATCTCCTTGCGGCCGAGGACTGCGTCGCCATGGAGCGCGGCTAGACCGGCGGCGGACAGCGGGTGGTGTCCGGGATGGTTCGGCCCGGTCTCGGTGAAGCCGCCGATCGGACCGTCCTCGCCGAGCGCGGCGACGGCCCTGCCGAGGTCGAGCCTGAGCGCGTCGCCGTCGCGCCGGTCCGAGAGCAGCCGGTGCCGGCAGGTGCCGGGATAGGGGCCCTCGGTGGGCATCGCCCCTTCCTGCGGGGCCGCGAGCGCCGCGCGGATATCGGCGCGGGTGCAACTGCAGGGAAAGATGAGCCCGCGGCGGCCAAGATCATCGAGCGCCGCGTCGTAGCGGGCGAGGTGGTCGGATTGCCGCAGGACCGGTTCGGGCCAGTCGAGGCCCAGCCAGTGCAGATCCTCGTAGATCAGCGCTTCCCATTCCGGGCGGGCGCGGGCGGTATCGGTATCCTCGATCCGGAGAAGAAAGGTGCCGCCCGCCGCTCGCGCCATGTCATGGGCGAGGATGGCGGAATAGGCGTGGCCGAGATGCAGGGGGCCGGTCGGCGAGGGCGCGAAGCGTGTGCGCATCAGCCTTGGCCGTCAAGCCATTCCCGGAAAGCGGTTTTCGCCCGGTCGGTATAGGCCTTGTAGCGGTCCTTGCGGCCGCGGCGCCCGCCCTTGGCGTCGATCGGCGGGAAGAGGCCGAAGTTCACGTTCATCGGCTGGAAGGTCTTTGCTTCCGCCCCGCCGGTGATGTGGGTGACGAGCGCGCCCATCGCGGTGTCCGGCGCGGGTGGCGGAAGGTCGCGGCCGAGGATCTCCGCCGCCGCCATGCGGCCAGCGAGAAGCCCCATAGCCGCGCTTTCGACATAACCCTCGACGCCGGTGATCTGGCCGGCGAAGCGGATATGCGACCGCGATTTCAGCCGCATTCGCGCGTCGAGCAACGTCGGCGAGTTGATGAAGGTGTTGCGGTGAATGCCGCCGAGGCGCGCGAAGCTGGCGTTTTCAAGGCCAGGAATGCGTTTGAAAACCTCTGTTTGTGCGCCGTACTTCATCTTGGTCTGGAAGCCGACGATGTTGTAGAGCGTGCCGAGTGCATTGTCGCGGCGGAGTTGGACGACCGCATAGGGCTTCACGTCGGGGCGATGCGCGTTCGTCAGCCCCACGGGCTTCATCGGCCCGAAGCGCAGCGTCTCGCGGCCGCGTTCGGCCATGACCTCGATCGGCAGGCAGCCGTCGAAATAGATCGCCGTCTCACCCTCGTGGAACTCGGTCTTGTCGGCGGCGAGCAGCGCGTCGATGAAGGCCTCGTACTGGTCCCGCGACATCGGGCAGTTCATGTAGGCGGTGCGCTCGTCCTCGGTCTCGCCCTTGTCGTAGCGCGACTGCATCCAGGCGACCGACATGTCGACGCTCTCGGCATAGACGATCGGCGCGATCGCGTCGAAGAAGGCGAGCGCCTCGGCCCCGGTCTCGGCGCGGATCGCCTCGGCCAGCCGGCCGGAGGTGAGGGGGCCGGTGGCAATTATCCATTTCCCGGATGAGGGAAGCTCTGCAACCTCCTCCTCGGAAACGCTAATCAGCGGATGGTCGCGGAGCCGTCCGGTGACGCTCTCGGCGAAGGGATCGCGGTCGACCGCGAGCGCGCCGCCCGCGGGAAGGCGGTGGTGGTCGGCCATCTCCATGATCAGACCGCCGGCCGCGCGCATCTCCCAGTGGAGGAGACCGACGGCGTTCCGTTCGTCATCGTCCGAGCGGAACGAGTTCGAGCAGACCATCTCCGCCAGCATCCCGGTCCGGTGGGCGAAGGTGCCGACCTTGGGCCGCATCTCGTGGATGGTGACCGGCACGCCGAGGCTTGCCGCCTGCCATGCCGCTTCGGATCCGGCCATGCCGCCGCCGATGATGTGAAGTGTCTCGACCATGGCGGGGATTTAGGCCGAATGCGCGCAAAGGAAAAGGGGCAGCCGCGTCGCTGCCCCCGGAAACCTTTGAGATCGGCGGTTCAGGCGAGCGCCTTGCGGCCTGCCACCAGTTCGTCGACCGACCAGGCGCCAGCGCCATGCGCGGCGAGAATCAGGAAACCACCGGCGAGGCCGAGGTTCTTCATGAACATGATCATCTGCATCTGATCGGCGGGTACGAAGTGAAACAGCAGGGCCGCGGCGATGCTGAAGCCGGCGAGCGCCAGCGCCGTAAGGCGGGTCTGGAAGCCGGCGAGGATTGCGATGCCGCCGAGCAGTTCGAGCCCGATGACCGGCCAGGCGAGGAAGGCGGGCACGCCTCCGGATTGCATGTAGCCGGCGAATCCGGCGACATCGCCGAGCTTGCCATAGCCAGCGGTGATGAAGACGACGCTCAACAGGAGGCGGGCGACGAGCGAGGCGAGGGGGTGGTGGTCAGTCATGATCTGTCTCCAATCGGCCGCGGATGCGGCGTTGCAGCAGATCTAGCCTGTGCAGGTATCGAAAAAAATACCGTCAAGGGAACAGTTTTTGTGCAACTGCGCACACGTCATTCAAAGACCGGAGGTGACGCCCCCGCCGCAGGCTGACGGCGGGGGCATTCGCGATCAGAGGCCCGGCAGAAGTTCGAACAGGCCGCGGCGACCGAAGGTTGCACCGCGCTCGGCGCCGAAGGTCATCGCCGCGCCGATGCCGACATAGGGCTCGCTGTTTGAGAAACCGAAGGCGCCGGCCTTGACGGTCCCGAGTTCCGCATAGACGTCGAACGTCGGGCTGACGGCGTAGCTGCCGGTCGCGCCGAACCGGGTGACATCGAGGCCGCCATCGAAATTGGCATGCTGGAGCGAACCGCCCAGCGTGAAGCCGTGGTCGAAGCCGTAGCTGCCGGAGAGACCGGTGATGTTGACATGGAAGCCGGCGTCGTCGGCATGCGCGAGATAGGCCTCGGCATTGGCGGCGCCGAGATCGAATCCGGCCTCGAGACCGTAGAAGTCCTGGTTGTCTCCGAAGAGCCGGTCGTTGCCATAGAAGCCGCCGAACGAGACCTGGTCGTTAGCATGGTAGATGCCGTGCAGCGTGAGGTTGGTCCCGGTCTCGTCGATGAGGTTGAAGGCATGCGCGCCCGCGTCAAACTGCACTCCGAAGTTCGGCGTGAAGCCGATCTCGACAGCGCCGGTCACGGCGAGCTTCGAGACATCGGTGTCATCCGTGAAGGTGGAATAGCTGAAGGCGAGATCGCCGCCGGTGACCTCGACGGCCATGGCGGGAGTAAATGCAACGGTGCTCGCCACGATGGCGAACGCGAAAACGGATTTCATCTTCTGCTCCATGGTTTTGATTTATTGGCGCAAACTTGCCTTCGATATCCGTCTCATACGGAGCGGGTCACCGCAACGGGAGCGCGAAAAGTTGCTGCCCGCGAAGCAAAAAAAAGGCACATGTGGACCATGAAACAAACCAACCATACGGCCGGTTCATGCAGGCGGACCGACAGGCCCGCATCTCCGATGTCCAAGAGCTGTGACGCCGGGTGCCGCGACTGTCAGAAGTCCACTTCGATATCGATGTCGCGCAGATATTCCCGCTCGGCGGCGCTGCGGTGATCCTCGACGGCGTCGTCGTCCGGTTCCAGATCGTCAAGTGTCATGGGCCGAAAGCGGAGCCAGGACGGAAGCCACGAGACGAGCCCGCCGGGTTGCGCAAAGATGTCCGACAGACTCATGATAACTCTCCCGACTCGTCCCCAATAGAGGCAGGTTTCCGCTCAAATGTGGCGGATATGCGGAGGATCGGCGGCAATCTGCTGACAACGATCGCGGCCCGATTCTGACGAACCCTGCCGCCGCCTCCAGCGGGGCAATCGGCACCGACCCCGACGCGCGGCGTCCGGCATCCCGACGCGCGCCGAGCCGGATCACTCCGCAGCGCCATCCTCGTCGCCCTGATCGGCAATCCGTGCAACCGAGACGACTTCCTCGCCCTTTGCCGTGTCGAAGACTTTGACGCCCCCTGCCGAACGCGAGCGGAAGCTGATGCCCTCGATCGGGCAGCGGATTGACTGGCCGGTCGAGGTCGCGAGCATGATCTGGTCGTCGGTCTCGACCGGGAAGCAGGCCACAAGCGTACCGCCGCGCGAACCCGACGAGATCGCCTTGACGCCCTGACCGCCACGACCTCGCACCGGGTAGTCGTGGCTCGACGAGAGCTTGCCGAGGCCTGAGGTGGTGATCGTCAGGATCAGATCCTCGGCCGCCGACATCTCGGCATAGCGTTCGGGCGAAAGCTGGCCGACGGCCACGGCTTCCTCGTCGTCTTCCTCGGTCTCGTCTTCGAGCGCGCCAGCCATCAGGCGGCGCTGCTTCAGATAGGCGGCGCGTTCGGCCGGGTCGGCCTCGAAATGGCGGATGACCGACATCGAGACGACGCTGTCGCCGGCGGCAAGGCGGATGCCGCGCACGCCCGTAGAATCGCGACCCTTGAAGACTCGGACCTCGGTGGTCGGGAAGCGGATCGCGCGACCGAGCGCCGTCACCAGCATAACGTCGTCGTTTTCATCACAGATACGGGCATTTACGAGGGAAACTTCACCGGGAAGCTTCATCGCGATCTTGCCGTTGCGCATGACATTGGTGAAGTCGGAGAGCGCGTTCCGGCGGACATCGCCCTCGGAGGTCGCGAAGAAGATCTGCAGAGCTTCCCATTCCTCCTCGGGCACGTCCACGGGCATGATCGCCGCGATCGAAACGCCCACCGGGATCGGCAGGATATTGATGATCGCCTTGCCCTTTGCGGTGCGGCCGCCCAAGGGCAGGCGCCAGGTCTTGAGCTTGTAGACCATGCCGTCGGTGGTGAAGAACAGAAGCTGGGTATGCGTGTTGGCGACAAAGAGGGTGGTGACGACGTCATCTTCCTTGGTGGCCATGCCGCTGAGGCCCTTGCCGCCGCGCCGTTGTGCACGGAAATCGGCCAAGGGCGTGCGCTTGATGTAGCCGCCGGAGGTGATCGTCACGACCATGTCCTCGCGCTCGATCAGGTCCTCGTCGTCCATGTCGCCGGCCCAGTCGACGATCTCGGTGCGACGGGGGACGGCGAAAGCCTCCTTCACCTCGCGCAATTCGCCCGAGATGATCGCCATGATCCGTTCGCGCGATCCCAGGATATCCAAATAATCCCGGATCTTTGCGGCGAGTTCCTGAAGTTCGTCCGTGACTTCCTTCACGCCCATCGCGGTCAGGCGCTGGAGGCGCAGGTCGAGGATCGCGCGGGCCTGCGTCTCGGAGAGGTTGTAGGTCCCGTCCTCGTTGATCGGGTGAGTGGGATCGTCGATCAGTCGGATGTATTCGACGATCTCGTGCGCCGGCCATCGCCGCGTCATCAGCTTTTCGCGCGCCTCCGCCGGATCCGCCGACGAGCGGATCGTGGCGACGACCTCGTCGACATTCGAGACCGCCACGGCTAGGCCGCAGAGGATATGGCTGCGCTCGCGCGCCTTCCGGAGCTCATAGGCGGTGCGGCGCGCCACAACTTCCTCACGGAAGCTGATGAAATGCGTGAGGAAATCACGCAAGCTGAGCGTCTCCGGACGGCCGCCGTTCAGCGCGAGCATGTTGCAGCCGAAGGAGGTCTGCATCGGCGTGAAGCGGAAGAGCTGGTTCAGCACCACTTCCGGCGTGGCGTCACGCTTCAGTTCAATCACCACCCGGACGCCGACGCGGTCGCTCTCGTCCTGCACATGGGCGATGCCCTCGATCTTCTTGTCTCGGACCATCTCGGCGATCTTCTCGATCATCGAGGCCTTGTTGACCTGGTAGGGAATCTCATCAAGAACGATGGCGTAGCGGTCCTTCCTGATTTCTTCGACGCGGGTCTTGGCGCGGACGATGACCGAGCCGCGGCCCTCCAGGTAGGCTTTCCGCGCGCCCGAACGGCCGAGGATCATGCCGCCGGTCGGGAAATCCGGCGCCGGGATGATCTCCATCAACGCTTCCATCGACAGGTCCGGGTTCTCGATCAGCGCCAGCGTGCCGTCTATGACCTCGCCGAGATTATGCGGCGGGATGTTGGTCGCCATGCCGACCGCGATGCCGCCCGCGCCGTTGACAAGCATGTTGGGGAAGCGCGCTGGCAGGACCGTCGGTTCCTTGTCCTTGCCGTCGTAGTTGTCCTGGAAATCCACCGTCTCCTTCTCGATATCGGCGAGAAGCGAGGCGGCGGGCTTGTCCATGCGGACCTCGGTGTAGCGCATGGCCGCCGCGTTGTCGCCGTCCATCGAGCCGAAGTTGCCCTGGCCGTCGAGAAGCGGCAGCGACATGGAAAAGTCCTGCGCCATCCGCACAAGCGCGTCGTAGATCGCCGCGTCGCCATGCGGGTGGTACTTACCCATCACGTCGCCGACGGGGCGGGCGGACTTGCGGTAGGGCTTGTCGTGCGTGTTGCCGGTCTCGTGCATCGCGTAGAGGATGCGTCGGTGTACCGGTTTTAGCCCGTCTCGCAGGTCCGGAATCGCACGGCTCACGATTACGCTCATCGCGTAGTCGAGATAGGCGGTCTTCATCTCCTCCGCGATGTCGACCGAGGGGCCGTCGTAAGCGGGGCGCTTCGGGAATCCATCAGCATTTTCAGGAGTTTCCGGCGTGTCGTTCACGGATGCTCGCCCTCTTTCTTGTCGCCGTGCGATCGGCCTAGATATTGTTGCGCGAGACTATACTCCATGCCATCCATTGGGTGCAATGGCGGCGCGCCCGGTTTCGGGCCGTGCCGGTAACACAATCATAACATATTGTTTTCATTGTCGTTAACCGCGACTCGTGTAGCATGGTGTTGGAAGGCAGTGACGGAGGCAACCATGCGCGCGAGCGAACCGGGCGCCGAAACGGAGCTGATGCTGAAGGGCTACGGGCTCACGACGGCGGAACTTTACTACCGGATGCCGGACTACCGGCATGTACTCAACAGCTTCATCTGGCAGGAATATGACCTCGCCCCGGATTACCCGGAGCTGTTTCGGTTCATCGAATTCTGGCAGGAGCAGATCGAGGGGCCGCTGCATTCGGTGCGGTTTTGCCACCGCAAGCTGATCGGGCCCGGCGAGTGGCGAAACGTCGTCGGCGAGTTCCGGCTTCACTGAGCGAAACTGGTCCTGCGAGGGCCAAGAAAATTCCAATTTTCTTGGCAAAAATCTTTGAAGATTTTTGTGGCGCCCTTGGTGGCGGTCGGCGCGTTGCCGGGATCAGACGCCGCGCTTGTTACCCCAGATCAGCACATGCAGCTGTGGCAGGATGCGCGGGCGGAACCATCCGTCGGCCAGCGTCCGCTCCACCAGCCACTCCATGCGCGCAAGAACCCCGTCCATGTCGATGGTTGCATCCTCCTCCTCGGGCGGGGGCGGGGTATGGTTGCCGGGCTGGAGATAGAGCGGCAGGTCGGGGTGGCGCTCCGCCGCCTCGCGGGCCCAGAGATAGTCGGCCTCGTCGAAGATCACGATCTTCATCACCGCCGCGGCCGTGTCCGCGGCCGTCACGCAGGCATCGAACCGCACCCAGTCCACCACCTCGCCGGACGAGGGCGGCTTGGGGCTGAGGATCAGCATGTCGAGCGCGGCGAACCAATCCTGGGCGACCGAGCCCTGCGTCTCCAGCGCGAAGCGGTAGCCTTCGGCCTTTCCCATCGCGATCAGCGGCGCGAAATCCTGGATCGCCGGATTACCGCCCGAGAGCGAGACCGTGAGCGGCCGGCCGCCGGAAAGTGCCGTCACCCGCGCCCAGACCTCCGCCGCCGTCATCGGCGCCCATTCATTCCGAAACCGGCTCTCGACCGCATGGAGGCTGTCGCACCAGGCACAGCGGTAATCGCAGCCGCCGGCGCGGACGAAGACCGTTGGCGCACCGATCAGCGCGCCTTCGCCCTGGATGGTCGGGCCGAAGATCTCTGCGATGCGCAACGTCACGGCCGGTACTCGGCCCAGGTCTTCGGGGTTTCGCTGACCCTTACCGCGCTGACTTCCGGCCAGCGCGCGCGGGCCCAGTCGAACAGCGCGCGCGCGATGTGCTCCGAAGTCACGCGGTCGTCGCCGAAGACATCGTTGAGATGGCGGTGGTCGAGGGTCTCGTCGATATGCGCCTTCAGGGGCGCGAGCTCGCGGTAGTCGCGCACGAAGCCGTTCGCATCCAGCTCGGCGGCGGCAAGCTCGACCTCGACGACATAATTGTGGCCATGAAGCCGCGCGCAGGGATGGTCCCCGGGCAGGTGCTTCAGCTGGTGCGAGGCCGAGAAGGCGAATTCCTTGGTGATCCGGTACATCAGTGCCCTGCCGCCGCGACTGCGACTTTCCAGAAATCGGAATCTGCGTAGATCGTGGGGTCCGCGACGCCGGCGAGATGGAAGGCCTCGCGCCGCTCGACACAGGTGCCGCAGCGGCCGCAATGGGTTGTGCCGCCCTTGTAGCAGGACCAGGTTTCGGCGAACGGCGTGCCATGCTTCGCGCCGGCCGTGACGATCGCCGATTTCGGCAGGTGCACGAAGGGGGTGAAGAGGCGCACGGCGGCATAGCCGTCGAGCGCGTGGCGCTGCATCTCCTCGAAAGCGGAGACAAAGCCGGGGCGGCAGTCGGGATAGATGAAGTGATCGCCACCATGGACGGCGGTCGCCACCGCATCGGCCTTCTGGGCGGCGGCGATGCCAAAGGCGATGGCGAGCATGATCGCGTTGCGGTTCGGCACCACGGTGATCCGCATCGTCTCCTCGGCGTAGTGCCCGTCGGGCACGTCGACATCATCGGTCAGCGCCGAGCCGGAGAGATGTGCGCCGATCGCGCGCATGTCGATGAGGTCGTGAGGTACGCCAAGCCTGGCGGCGCATTTCGCGGCGAAGTCGAGCTCCTTCCGGTGCCTTTGGCCGTAATCGAAGGAGACGAGGCGGACGAGCTCGTGCTCGGCCGCGACCATGTGGGCGAGCGATACGGAATCGAGCCCGCCAGAGCAGATGACGACAGTCTTCATTTCGGACCCTTGTTTTAGCGAACCGGGTAGGCTGCGACCGGTGCCCCGGGTTCGCCCCGGAGCGGCGGCTTCCTAGCAGGTGTCGGGTCCGAAGGGAAGCCGGTCGCTGCCCTTGCAGGTGCGCCGGAGGCGACGCATGATGCCGCCGATTCCGTATGGGAGACGACATGAAAGCGCGCGTGAAATGGGCCGAGGCCCGCACCTTCGTCGGCGAGGTGACGACCGGTCACAAGATCGCCTTCGGCACAGCGCACGGTGAGGGCGCCAAGCCGGGGCCGAGCCCGATGGAGCTGGTGCTGATCGGCACCGGCGGCTGTTCGGCCTATGACGTGGTCTCGATCCTCGAGAAGGGCCGCCAGCGGGTCGAGGATTGCGTGGTCGAGCTCGAAGCCGACCGGGCCGAGACCGAACCGAAGGTCTTCACCCGCATCCACATGCATTTCATCGTCAAGGGCCGGGGGCTCGACCCGAAGAAGGTCGAACGGGCGATCGAGCTCTCGGTGGAGAAATACTGCTCGGCCTCGGCGATGATGGCCAAGACCGCGGAGCTCACGCATGATTTCGAGGTGATCGACACCACGGATTGATGGCGTCACGTCAGGCGGATCCGCATGGTATCCGTCGCCGGATCGAACGGCCGACGGAGCATCTCGTTGTAGAGCGGCAGCGCGGGCACGACCTTCTCGGCGAGAAGCGCGTCGAGATCGTCCCAGCCGTTCCAGCGTTCGACGAGATGGACCGTGTCCTCCGTTCCCTCCTTCAGGCCGAAGTCGTAGGAGACGCAGCCGAACGCTTCGGCATCGGGCCTGCCATAGGCGGCGAGGGCGCCGAGGCAACGGGCCGCGTTCTCGGCGTCCTTGCACTCCAGCGTCACGACATGCACAGATCGACCGGTGCCCGTGGTCATCTGGTCGGCTCCATCCCGTAAATCCGTTCAGGGGCATCCTGCGCCGACCGCGAGCGGCGCGGTATCCGGACCGTGCCAATGAGCGTCGAGAAACTGCCAGACCTGGACCTTCCCGATTTCGGCGACCTCGTCGACGCGGTGCGGCCGGTCCTGTCCTACGGCTGGCGCGCCGAGGGGGCGCACCGCGCGGCCGCCCATGCCCCTGCGCGCGGCCATATCATCCAGCCCAGGAGCGGCGCTTACTGGGTGCTTACGGGCGAGGGGACCTGGCTCGTGCCTGCGGGCCTCGCGATCTGGATCCCGCCCGGCATGCATCACGAGGTCTATTCGCACGGTTCGGTCATGGCCCGCATCCTCTTCGTCGAGACGGCCCATGCCGGGCTGCTGCCTGCCCGCGCGGGCACCGTCAAGGTCAGCCCGCTGCTCGACGCCCTCCTGTCGCGGACCGTGGACTACGGCACCGCCTATCCGCCCGAAGGGCCGGAAGCGCGGCTCGCGCGGGTGATGCTCGACGAACTGGCCGCGATGGAGTTCGCGCCGCTGCCGCTGCCGGTCTCGAAGGAGCCGCGGCTCGCGCGGGCGATGGAGCGGGTGATCGCGGCACCCGAGGCAAACGAAAGCATCGAGGATCTGGCGAAGGCCGCTGGCGCGAGCCCGCGCACGCTCGCACGGCTCTTTCGGGCCGAAACCGGCATGACCTACACGCAGTGGCGCACGAACCTGCTTCTTGCGAATGCGTTCGAGCGGCTGGAGAAGGGCGCGAGCGTGACAGAAGTGGCGCTCGATCTCGGCTACGCGAGCCCGTCGAGCTTCGCCTTTGACTGCCGCAGCAGGCTTGGCGTGCCGCCGGGGAAGTTTCGCGCGAGATCGGATTAGCGCTCATTGCGCCAGCATCCTCCTCGCGCCGAACCCGTCGCGAGGAGGGTCATACCGGCCGCCTGGAGGGATCTGGCCCGGAAGGCACATGCGCGATCAGAAAATCAGGTGAAACCGCACGACGCTACAGCCGTGCGGTACCGCTTCAGGAGGGATGCCTCAGCCGGCCTTGGCCTGGCGCTTGCGCTCGTGCGGGTCGAGGAAGCGTTTCCTCAGCCGCACGATCTTCGGCGTGACCTCGACGAGCTCGTCGTCCTCGACATAGGCGATGGCCTCTTCGAGGCTCATCCGCACCGGCGGCGTCAGACGCACCGCCTCGTCCGTGCCCGAGGCACGGATATTGGTCAGCTTCTTGCCCTTCAGGGGGTTCACCTCGAGGTCGTTATCGCGGCTGTGCTCGCCGATGATCATGCCCTCGTAGACCTGCTCCTGCGCACCGATGAAGAGCTTGCCGCGCTCCTCGAGGTTCCAGAGCGCATAGGCGACCGAAACGCCGTTCTCCATGGAAATCAGCACGCCCACGCGGCGGCCTTCGATCGCGCCCTTGTGCGGCGCCCAGCCGTGGAAGATGCGGTTGAGAACGCCGGTGCCGCGGGTGTCGGTCAGGAACTGGCCGTGATAGCCGATGAGCCCGCGCGAGGGCACATGAGCGACGATCCGGGTCTTGCCGACGCCGGCGGGCTTCATCTCGACGAGATCGCCCTTGCGCTGTCCGGTGAGCTTCTCGATCACGACGCCGGAGTACTCGTCGTCGACATCGACGATGACCTCCTCGATCGGCTCCATCCGCACGCCGTTCTCCTCGCGGAAGATCACGCGCGGGCGCGAGATCGAGAGCTCGAAGCCTTCGCGGCGCATGTTCTCGATGAGAACGCCCATCTGGAGTTCGCCACGACCCGAGACGATGAAGGCCTCGCCGCCCGGCGTGTCCTCGATCTTGATCGCGACGTTGGACTCGGCCTCCTTCATCAGCCGCTCGCGGATCACCCGCGACTGGACCTTGTTGCCGTCCTTGCCGGCCAAGGGGCTGTCATTGATGCCGAAGGTGACCGAGATCGTCGGCGGGTCGATCGGCTGCGCGGGCAGCGGCACGTCGATCGCCGGATCGCAGAGCGTGTCGGCGACGGTGGCCTTGGTCATGCCGGCGACGGTGACGATGTCGCCCGCCTGCGCCGCATCGATCGGGGTCTGGGCGAGACCGCGGAAGGCAAGGATCTTGGTCACGCGGAACTGCTCGATCCGCTCGCCCTTGCGGCTGAGCGCCTTGACCTGGTCGCCGACCTTGAGCGTGCCGGATTCCACCCGGCCAGTGAGGATGCGGCCGATGAACGGATCGGCGGAAAGCGTCGTCGCGAGCATCCGGAACGGCTTTTCAGCGTCGGCGATCTGGCGCGGCGCGGGGACATGTTTCACGATGAGATCGAAGAGCGCGGACAGATCCTTGCGCGGCCCGTCCAATTCCGCGTCCGCCCAGCCGGCGCGGCCCGAGGCATAGAGATGCGGGAAGTCGAGTTGCGCGTCGTCGGCGCCGAGGTTGGCGAAGAGGTCGAAGACCTCGTTCAACGCCCGGTCGGGCTCAGCATCGGGCTTGTCGACCTTGTTCAGCACCACGATCGGGCGAAGCCCCAGCGCCAGCGCCTTCGAGGTCACGAACTTCGTCTGCGGCATCGGCCCTTCGGCGGCGTCGACCAGAAGCACCACGCCGTCGACCATGTTGAGGATCCGCTCGACCTCGCCGCCGAAATCGGCGTGGCCGGGCGTGTCGACGATGTTGATCCGGGTGCCGCCATGTTCGACCGAGGTGCATTTGGCGAGGATGGTGATGCCGCGTTCGCGCTCGATATCGTTGGAATCCATCGCCCTTTCGGAGACCTGCTGGTTCTCCCGGAAGGCGCCGGATTGCTTGAGAAGCTCGTCCACGAGCGTGGTCTTGCCGTGGTCAACGTGTGCGATGATCGCGATGTTGCGAAGGTCCATGGGGTCCGCCAATTCCTGAGGTTGGCGCCCCGATAGAGGAAAACCGGCCCGATGGCCAGTGCCAATCAAGCCGCGATGTAGCGGTCGCGACGGTGATTGACGGCGATCACGAGGTTCACCACCAGCGCCCCGAGCGCCGAGATCGCGACGGTTCCCGCGTCCCGGAGCGTCAGCGCGGCGGCGAAGACGCAGACGTCGAAGGCAAGCTGGGTCCAGCCGGCACGGAACCCGGTCCGGTCCTGGAGATGGAGCGCGACGATGCCGACGCCGCCGAGGCTCGCGCCATGCCGGAAGAGCGCCAGGAGCGCCGCGCCGGAGATCGCGCCGAAGAGGACCGCGCCGAGCACCGGGTCGAGGGCGGCGAAACTCAGCCAGCGCGGCAGGACCATGGCGAGCCCCGACATCAGCGCCACCGCGACGAAGGTCTTGACGACGAAGCGCCCGCCCATGCGACGGTAGCCGAGCCAGTAGAACGGCAGGTTGATCGCGAAGAAGACCGGTCCGAACCCCCAGCCCGTCGCATAGGAGATCAGCACCGCCAACCCCGCGGTCTGGCCGGTGACAAGGCCGAGATGGGTCAGGATCGTGATCCCGAACGCCGCCATGCCGGCCCCGAAGAGGATGCCCTGGGCGTCGTCGATCGCGCTGTGATGCGTGGAGTCGGTCATTGCCCCGGAATGCGTCCGCGCGCGCGGTCGGTCCAGTGCTCACGGTGTCGCAGGGCTGACCCGACGGTCCGGACGCCCGCGCCCGTCTTCTTCATTGCCAAAATACCCCGGGGGGCGCGGGGGGCAGCGCCCCCCGCCGGATCGCCCCGGATTTCATCCGGGGCGAAACCCTTCAGGCCAATGCCTTGTTCAGGTATTCGTCGACCTTCTCGAGATAGCCCATCGTGGTGAGCCACTTCTGGTCCGGCCCGACCAGGAGCGCGAGGTCCTTGGTCATGAACCCGTCCTCCACCGTCTGCACCGTCACCTTCTCCAGCGTCTCGGCGAATTTCTGCAGCGCCGCGTTGCCGTCAAGCTTGGCGCGGTGCTTGAGGCCCCCGGTCCAGGCGTAGATCGAGGCGATCGAGTTCGTCGAGGTCTCCTTGCCGGCCTGGTGCTGGCGGTAGTGCCGCGTCACCGTGCCATGCGCCGCCTCGGCTTCAACGGTCTTTCCGTCCGGCGTCATCAGCACCGAGGTCATGAGGCCGAGCGAACCGAAGCCCTGCGCCACGGTGTCCGACTGCACGTCGCCGTCGTAGTTCTTGCAGGCCCAGACATAGCCGCCCGACCATTTCAGCGCCGAGGCCACCATGTCGTCGATCAGGCGATGCTCGTAGGTGATGCCGGCGGCCTTGAACTTGTCGGCGAATTCCTCGTCGAAGACCTTCTGGAAGAGATCCTTGAAACGGCCGTCATAGGCCTTGAGGATGGTGTTCTTGGTGGACAGATACACCGGCCAGCCCTTGACGAGACCGTAGTTCATCGAGGCCCGCGCGAAGTCGATGATCGACTGGTCGAGGTTGTACATCGCCATCGTCACGCCGGCGCCGGGGGCGTCGAAGACTTCCTTCTCGATGACCTCGCCGTCGTCGCCGACGAACTTGATCGTCAGCTTGCCCTTGCCGGGAAAGCGGAAGTCAGTGGCGCGGTACTGGTCGCCGAAGGCATGGCGGCCGACGACGATCGGCTGGGTCCAGCCCGGCACGAGGCGGGGCACGTTCTGGCAGATGATCGGTTCGCGGAAGATCACGCCGCCAAGGATGTTGCGGATCGTGCCGTTCGGGCTCCTCCACATCTGCTTCAGCCCGAATTCCTCGACGCGCTGCTCGTCCGGCGTGATCGTCGCGCATTTCACGCCGACGCCATGCTGCTTGATCGCATTCGCGGCATCGATGGTGATCTGGTCGTCGGTGCGGTCGCGCTCCTCGATGCCGAGATCGTAGTATTTCAGATCGATGTCGAGATAGGGCAGGATCAGCTTTTTCTTGATGAAGTCCCAGATGATCCGGGTCATCTCGTCGCCGTCGAGTTCGACGACGGGGTTTTCAACCTTGATCTTCGACATTCTCTTCTCCGCTTGAGGACTGACTCGTTGCCGGTGACATAGCGGAAATCACGGGGTCTGGAAAGATGGTATGCGGTGGTATACCGAAATTTGAAAGAAATCTGATGGCCGGGCAGGGGCTGCCCGGCCTGGCGGGTCAGTGCCCCTTGTGCTCTGGGGCCGAAATCGTCAGCCCGACGGCCGGATGGTCGAGCTTCGCTTCGGGATTGGCGGGGTCGGGCAGCTCCGACCACGAGACTTCGCCGCCGGCACAGGTCTGGGTGACGACGAAATAGAGTGTCGTGCCGGCGTCGAGCTCGGGGTCGATCGTGCCGCGGAAGCTGAACTCGTCGAACCACTCGTCGGGCAGCACGCCCGTCCAGGTGATCTCGGTGACGCCCTCGCTGACCGGCTTGCCATGATTCATGTAGGTCTTGGCATGGCTCGCCTTGATGGTCTCCAGCCCCCAGCCGGCCTTGGGCATCGGCTTGACCGAGAAGACGCCCTCCGGAAGCCGGACATGGACCTTCTCGGTCGCCTGGCCCTCGCAGCCATGCGGGATGCGCAGCACGGCCTTGTAGGTGGTGCCGGCCGCGGCCTCAGGTGTCTCGAAGCTGGCATGGGCGAGCGCGGCGGAGCCGGGGATGAGGGCGGCGAGCGCGAGGGCCGCCGCGGTGATGCGGGTGACGTTCATGTCTGTACCTGATGTCTTGAGTTTTCAGTCGCGCCGTGGCGCGGGATGGATGTCGTCAGGTATGCCGTGGCGGTGCGTTCGACGGGGGACGATGCCAGCGTCGAGGGCTGACGAGGCGCCGTGCGGTCGCGCGGCGGGTCGAGGTGATCCGGCGGCGCGCCTTCCGAAGGGGAATTGCGGGCGCCGTGAGCATGCCGGGCGTCGCGATCTGGCAATAGTCGCAATGCGCATGGGTGCCGGTTCCCGAGGGGCCGTCGCCACAGACCTCGCCGATGGCGGCAACCGGCGACGGCACGAGCGCCGTGCGCGCGAGATCCACCGCCATCCGCCCGGCCGCAAGCGGCCCGGTGGCAAGTCCGACAAGCAGAAGAATTCGGACAAGACGATGAAACAAGGAGGTTTTTCCGGGCTGCTCTATTGCATGCCACTCACGCCAAACGCCCGGGAATGTCCAGCGCCTTTCTGTCGCAGGCAGCTACGACAGATCGGGGAAGAAGGCCTGAAGCCGCGCCCGAACATAGGTCCAGATCGACGGCGCGCCGCGCGCGACCTTGGCGCCGACACGGGCTTCAAGCTGTTCGAAGGTCACCTCGTATTCGGTCCAGCTGCCGCCGCCCGAGGCGAGGTTGTGCAGGACCGGCTGCACCCGGTCGAGCGACTTGGCGAAGATCGCATCGGGCGTGACCGCCGCCTCGAACTCTTCCCAAAGCGCGCGGAGCTCGGTGCCGAGGTCGGCCGGCAGCAGGCCGAAGATCCGGTCGGCGGCGCGGGCCTCGGCCGCGGCCACTTCGGCCGAGCCATGCGCCTCGCCATTCGCGGAATGGATCGGCACGTCGCCCACGTCGATCTCCACTAGGTCGTGCAGGAGCAGCATCTTCACCACCCGGTCGATGGTCACGCCGGGACCGGCGTGATCGGCGAGCACAAGAGCATACAGTGCCAGATGCCAGCTGTGTTCGCCCGAGTTCTCGCGTCGCGAGCCGTCGGCAAGCGTTGTGGCGCGGATCACCTGCTTGAGCTTGTCCGCCTCCATCAGGAAGGCGAACTGGGCATCGAGCCGGGCACTCATCCCTTTCGTGCCGCCAGCGCCTTCCTGAGCCGCGCCTCGAGGAACAGGCGCGCCTTGGCGTCGGCGCGCTGTGCCCGGATCGCGGCCATATAGGCCTCCTGCAAGGCCGAGGAGGCGGCTTCGACGATCTTGTTGACCTCGGTCACCAGCGCTTCGTCGCCGGTCTCCTCGACCGCCGCGAGCACGTCTGCGGCAAGCGCAATCCCGAGCTCTTCCGTCGTATGCATCGGCTTACCGCGTCTGCTCGCCGAGCCGGCGGCGGACATAGGCCTGCACGGTCGAGATCATCGGCGCCATCTGCTCTTCCTCGTTCTCGAAGAAATGCCCTGCGCCCTCGATCTGCTCGTGGGTGATGGTGATGCCCTTCTGCTCGCGGAGCTTGGACACGAGCGCGGCGGTATCCTTCGGCGGCGCCACCCGGTCGGCAGTACCGTTGATGATCAGGCCCGAGGAGGGGCAGGGCGCGAGGAACGAGAAGTCGTACATGTTGGCCGGCGGCGACACGCTGATGAACCCGGTGATCTCGGGCCGGCGCATGAGAAGCTGCATGCCGATCCAGGCGCCGAACGAGAAACCCGCGACCCAGCAATGCTTGGAATTGGGGTTCATCGCCTGCAGATAGTCGAGCGCCGAGGCCGCGTCGGAAAGCTCGCCGATGCCCTGGTCGTACTCGCCCTGGCTGCGGCCGACGCCGCGGAAGTTGAAGCGCAGGACGGTGAAGCCAAGCTCGTAGAACGCGTAGTGCAGACGATGCACGACGCGGTTATTCATCGTGCCGCCGAACTGGGGATGCGGATGCAGGATGATCGCTATCGGCGCGTCGGGCTGTTTCTGCGGATGGTAGCGTCCCTCGAGGCGGCCTTCCGGGCCGGCGAAAATGACTTCTGGCATCGCCTGTCTTCTCTCTGCGGGGGCCCGTCGCGTCAATTCTGGGCAAGCCATTCTTGACGATTTTGCTCAGGCACCCTAGAACTGTTCTAAATACCGGCGGATGCCGGTGACCGGGTGGAATGGAGTTAAGCGGCCTTCCGCCTGTCGTCAATCTCTTTGCGGAGCTCGCACGATGAAACTCTCAACCAAGGGACGCTATGCGATGGTGGCGCTTGCCGACCTTGCGACGGTGCGGGAGGATCAGCTCACCTCGCTCGCCGAGATCGCGCAGCGTCAGGACATCTCGCTGCCCTATCTCGAACAGCTCTTCGTAAAGCTGCGGCGCGCGGGCCTGGTCGAATCGGTGCGCGGCCCGGGGGGCGGCTACAAGCTGGCGCGCGATCCTGCCGACATCCGCGTCAGCGAGGTTCTCGAAGCGGTGGACGAGACGGTGAGCGCGCTCCATACCGGCGCGGGCGCTTCGGGCGGGGTGTCGGGCAGCCGCGCGCAGTCGATGACAAACCGCCTCTGGGAGGGACTCTCGGCGCATGTCTATGTGTTCCTGCACCAGACCCGGCTTTCCGACGTGATCGGCAACACGCTGAAACCCTGCCCGGCGGTGCCGGCATTGTTCCAGGTGGTGGACGAATGAGCGGTTTTCAGAGTGAGGGTTCGGTGACCGGACGCGTCTATCTGGACTGGAACGCTTCGGCGCCGCTCAGGCCCGAGGCGAGGGAGGCCCTGGTGGCTGCGCTCGACGTCGTGGGCAACCCATCCTCGGTGCATGCCGAAGGGCGGGCGGCGAAAGCGGTGGTGGAGCGTGCCCGGGAGCAGGTGGCGGTAGCGGTCGGGGCCAAGCCGAGGGAAGTGGTCTTCACCTCCGGCGCGACAGAGGCGGCCGGTATTCTGCGGCAGGTGTTTCCGCACGGTGCGGTCTGCGTCGACGACATCGCGCATGACGCTCTCTGGTCGCACTTCGATCTCACGCATGCGGAAAGCGGGGCGAATGTGCTTGCCATGGGGCTTGCCAACTCCGAGACCGGAGCGATCACTGAGCCGCCCCAACGCGATGCGGACGGTTTCTTTCCCTATGGCGCAAGACGCTGTTCGAGCCTGCTGCTTGATGTGACGCAGGTGGTGGGCCGCATCCCCTGGGCCTTCGCCTGGTCGGAAGCTTCGTTGGCGGTGCTTTCGGCGCACAAGCTCGGAGGGCCGAAGGGCGTGGGCGCGCTGATCGTCCGCGAGGGGCTCGACATAGAGCCGCTCAGCCTTGGTGGAGGGCAGGAGCTGGGGCGGCGCTCGGGCACCGAGAACGTGGCCGGGATCGCGGGCTTCGGAGCCGCGATCGAGGCGGCGATGCGTGACCTCGATGCGGGGCGCTGGCGGGCTGTCGCCGCGTTGCGCGACCGGATGGAAGCCGGCATTGCCGATGCGGCGCCGGAGACTATCTTTGTCGGACGGGACGGAGCGCGGCTGCCCAACACCGCGTGTTTCGTGACACCCGGCTGGAAGGGTGAGACCCAGGTGATGCAGATGGACCTTGCCGGGTTCGCGGTCTCGGCCGGCTCGGCCTGTTCGAGCGGCAAGGTCAAGGCGAGCCGGGTCCTGACGGCGATGGGATATGACGACGTGGCGGCGGCTTCGGGGCTCCGCGTCTCGCTCGGGCCCGAGACGCGGCCCGAGGATGTGGACCGTTTCACCGAGGTCTGGGCCGCGGCACACGCGCGCTTCCGCGCAAGGGCGGCGTGAGGGGGCGCTGGCAAGTTATGGACAGGACGAAAGAAAAGGCGATGGCATTGGATCAGGATCGGGTTGAGGCCGAATTGGAAGTGCGTGAAGGCGTCGACCGCGAGACGGTCGAGACGGTCCAGAACATGGGCGCCTACAAGTACGGCTGGGAAACCGAGATCGAGATGGAATTCGCGCCGATCGGCGTGAACGAAGACATCGTGCGGCTGATCTCGGCGAAGAACGAAGAGCCGGAATGGATGACCGAGTGGCGCCTCGCCGCGTTCCGCCGCTGGCAGGAGATGGAGGAGCCCCGCTGGGCGATGCTCCACTATCCCGAGATCGACTACCAGTCGCAGTACTACTACGCCAAGCCGAAGAGCATGGCCGAGAAACCGAAATCGCTCGACGAGGTCGATCCGAAGCTGCTCGCCACCTATGAGAAGCTGGGGATTCCGCTGAAAGAGCAGATGATCCTCGCCGGGGTCGAAGGCGCCGACGAAGCGCCGGCAGAGGCCCGCAAGGTGGCCGTCGACGCGGTCTTCGACTCGGTCTCGCTCGGCACCACCTTCAAGGAGGAACTGAAGAAGGCGGGCGTGATCTTCTGCTCGATCTCGGAGGCGATCCGGGAGCATCCGGAGCTGGTCAAGAAGTACCTCGGCAGCGTCGTGCCGCAATCCGACAACTTCTTCGCGACGCTGAACTCGGCGGTCTTCTCGGACGGCTCCTTCGTCTACATCCCGCCGAACACCCGCTGCCCGATGGAACTGTCGACCTATTTCCGCATCAATGCCGAGAACACCGGCCAGTTCGAGCGGACGCTGATCATTGCCGACAGGGGGAGCTATGTGAGCTACCTCGAAGGCTGCACCGCGCCGAAGCGCGACACCGCGCAGCTTCATGCGGCGGTGGTCGAGATCGTCATCCTCGAAGATGCCGAGGTGAAGTATTCGACGGTGCAGAACTGGTTCCCCGGCGACGAGGAAGGCC
This sequence comes from Defluviimonas salinarum, assembly GCF_026013545.1. Taxonomy (GTDB): domain Bacteria; phylum Pseudomonadota; class Alphaproteobacteria; order Rhodobacterales; family Rhodobacteraceae; genus Albidovulum; species Albidovulum salinarum. The sequence goes on from NZ_JAPDOG010000001.1 coordinate 205,667, forward strand.
GGGGCGGCATCTACAACTTCGTCACCAAGCGCGCCGATTGCCGGGGCGACCGGGCGAAGGTGATGTGGACGCAGGTCGAAACCGGATCGGCGATCACCTGGAAGTATCCCTCCTGCATCCTCAGGGGCGACGACAGCCAGGGCGAGTTCTATTCGATCGCCATCGCCAACAACATGCAGCAGGCGGATACCGGCACCAAGATGATCCATCTTGGCAAGAACTCTCGGTCGCGCATTGTTTCCAAAGGGATTTCCGCCGGCAAGGCGCAGAACACCTATCGCGGGCTCGTCTCGATGCACCCGAAGGCGAAGAACTCGCGCAACTACACGCAGTGCGACTCGCTTCTGATCGGCGACAAGTGCGGGGCGCACACGGTTCCCTACATCGAGGTGAAGAACAACTCGTCCCGCGTCGAGCACGAGGCGACGACCTCGAAGGTCGATGACGACCAGCTCTTCTACTGCCGCTCGCGCGGCATGGACGAGGAGGAGGCGGTGGCGCTCGTCGTCAACGGCTTCTGTCGCGAGGTGTTGCAGGCGCTGCCGATGGAATTCGCGATGGAGGCGCAGAGCCTCGTCGCGATCTCGCTGGAAGGGAGCGTGGGGTGATCCGGATTCGCTTCGAGGATTGCCGGCCAGTTCGACGGGACGCGTTGCGATGATTGCCACGACCATGCCTTCGATCGAATGGCGCTCCATCGCCGTGTATCATGGCACGGCCGCCGGCGAGGCGTTCTTCCGAGTCAACGCGACTACCGGCGCCCGTCTCGACGACGAGGCAATCAACGGCATGCCGATGATCTCGGCATCACGAACCGCGGGGATACCGAAATGAAACCTGTCGTTCTTCTTGTTGGAAAACTTCCCGGAATCGTCGGCCATCTGGCGGATGAACTCGAAGATATGCCGATCCGCTGGCTCGGCGCGCATGATCACGGCGAGGTCGTGCGCCAACTCGAGACCGAGCCGGAGATCTCCTGTGTGATCATGGGCGCGGGACTCGACGACGGGATTCGCGGCGACCTCATCGGGATCATCGCGGCAATCCGGCCCGACATCTCGATCCACCTCAAGGACCGGGCGTCCGGCCCCGACGGCATGGCAGCCTTCGTGCGGCGTGTTGCCGCAGCGATGGTTCTGGGCGGGGTCTAGGACCGAAACCGATGCGCGCCTTGATCCGACCCGCAGGCGGTGGAAACGCCGCGCCAGCAATGGAAAACGCGACCGAACCGCGCGCCGGCGGCGCATTGCGGCGGATTGATGGCGGTCTTGCCGCGAAAAACCCACGTTCTGAACCCGAATTCGGCCGCATCTCCTCCCCAGCGTGGCTCTTGAAGCTGTGCAGTGCGGAGGCGAGAGATGAACGCGGTGATCGACCAGAAGGCCGCGTTCGCGGAACGGCTCAACCGGATCAACCGCGGCTGCCAGTTCGAACATGCGGACGTGATCGGGCATCACACGCAGCGTCACTACAACAAGATCGCCGCGCGTCTCGCCAAGCAGCCGCAGCGGAGCTTCAGCGGCACCGTCTTGATCTCGATTGCCTTTCTGTGCGGCATGACGGCAGTTCTGGCTGGGCGGGTCTCCTATTTCCACCTGGCGAAGACCGAGGGATTGCCGCCGGCCTTCTACGATCTCGGCGAGCGCGGCATGGCGCTCTTCGCCTTCGTGCTGGCGGCGCTTTTCTTCCTCTTCCTTCCCCTCTCGACCCGGCCCCGCATCATGGCGCTTCTGGCCGGGTGCTTGCTGATGCACTACGGCGAGATTGCGGTCGCCGCGAACGCGCCGGAGGTCTGGTCGCAGATCTTCTCGCCGGAATACGCCGCATCGCTGGCCGAGCAGGGCAAGGACTACCGACTCACGCCCACCGGCTGAACCGACACCCATCCGAAACCCTTGCGGCCCGGGCCTCGCGCCCGCGGGCCGCCTTTGCCGTTTGAAAGAGGAAAAGATGCTGAATATCAAGAACCTGCAGGTCAAGCTCGAGGAAGAGGACAAGCAGATCCTCAAGGGTGTCGATCTGACCGTCGAGGCCGGCAAGGTCCATGCGATCATGGGGCCGAACGGGTCCGGCAAGTCGACGCTGTCCTACGTGCTCTCGGGCCGGGATGGCTACGAGGTGACCGGCGGCAGCGCGACGCTCGACGGCGAGGATCTCCTAGAGATGGAGCCGGAGGAGCGCGCCGCGGCCGGTCTTTTCCTCGCCTTCCAGTACCCGGTGGAGATCCCGGGCGTCGGCAACATGACCTTCCTCCGGACCGCGCTCAATTCCCAGCGCAAGGCGCGCGGGGAAGACGAGGTCAGCGCGGCGGAGTTCCTCAAGCTCGTGCGCGAGAAGGCCAAGGCGCTGAAGATCGACGCCGACATGCTGAAGCGCCCGGTGAACGTCGGTTTCTCGGGCGGTGAGAAGAAGCGCAACGAGATCCTGCAGATGGCGGTGCTCGAGCCGCGCATGTGCATCCTCGACGAGACCGATTCCGGACTTGACGTCGATGCGATGAAACTCGTCTCGGACGGGGTCAACGCGTTGCGCGACGAAGGAAGGGCCTTCCTCGTCATCACCCATTACCAGCGGCTTCTCGACCATATCCAGCCCGACGTCGTCCACATCATGGCGGCCGGGCGGATCGTGAAGACCGGCGGGCCCGAGCTTGCACTCGAGGTCGAGAAGAACGGCTATGCCGACATCCTGGCGGAGCTGGCCTGATGGCGGCCCCGATGCGGAAGGATGAGGCGCGCGTGGCCGCGACCGAAGCGCGGCTCGCCGCGCTCGACTTGCCGAAAGGTGGCTTCACCGCCCATGCCCGTGCCAACGCTCTGGCGCGGCTGAGAGAGATGGGCCTGCCGGGGCGGCGGGACGAGTACTGGAAATTCACCGATCCGGCCGTGTTGAACGCGACCGAGGCGGCGAAGGCCGCGCTGTTCGATCCGAAGGAGTCGCAGCTTTTCGGCGGTGTCGATTGCGTGAAGCTGGTATTCGTCGACGGCGTCTTTGACGCCGAGGTCTCCGACGATCCGGTGCTAGCGGGCGTGGAGATCGCGCGGCTGGCGGAGGCCGGCGCCTCCGATATCCACTGGGCGCAGGAGCTTTACGGCGCGCTCGAGGCGAAGGGCCAGTCGCCGGTCGTCCGGCCCTTCGCGGCGCTCAACACCGCGGCGGCGACCGATGGTGTCCTGATCCGGGCGACGGCGCAGGCCGCAAAACCGGTGCACCTCGTTTACCGCCACGAATCAGAGGCTTCCGACGCGATCCTTCATCACTGCGTGAAGATCGAGCCGGGGGCGGAGCTGACGCTCCTCGAAACCGGGCCGGCGGCGGCGCGGTTCAACAAGGTGATGGAGGTCGATGTCGCCGCGGGCGGCCGGTTCCACCATGTCCGCGCCCAGGGCCGTGACCACGAGCGCCGGGCGATCACGCATATCTTCGCCCGCGTTGCTGAGGAAGCCTCGTTCAAGAGCTTCACGCTCACCGTCAACGGCCAGATGACGCGCAACGAATGCGTGATCGAGATCGCCGGAGACGATGCAATCGCGCATGTCGCGGGCGCGGCCCTCGGCGATGGCAGCTATGGCCGGTTCCATCACGACGACACGATCTTCGTCACCCATGATGCTGAACGCTGCGAAAGCCGGCAGGTGTTCAAGAAGGTGCTGAAAAACGGCGCGGTGGGCGTCTTCCAGGGCAAGATCCTCGTCAAGCCCGGCGCGCAGAAGACCGACGGCTACCAGATCAGCCAGTCGCTGCTTCTGGACGAGGACAGCCAGTTCCTCGCCAAGCCGGAACTGGAGATCTATGCCGATGACGTGAAATGCTCGCACGGATCGACGACCGGCGCTATCGACGAGACGGCGCTGTTCTATCTGCGCTCGCGCGGGGTCGGGAAGCAGGATGCGACGGCACTTCTGGTCCTGTCCTTCCTTGCCGACGCGATCGCGGAGATCGAGGACGAGACGCTCGCCGCCGAGATCGTCGAGCGGCTCGAAGCCTGGCTCCAGCGCCGGAAGAAGTGATGGCCGTCACCGACGACATCGTCGCCACCTACCGGGGGCCGCGCAGGGTGATGCGCCGGCTTCTGGCCGGTGAGCGCCACGAGGCCCGTGCGCTCGCCTATCTGATCGCGGCGCTCGTCGTGATCTACATCGCGCAGTGGCCCGGTCTCAGCCGGGCCGCGCATTTCGCGCCGGAAGTGCCGCTCGTCCAGAGGATGGTGGCGTCCTTCCTCGCGGTCATGGCGCTCTTGCCGGCCTTCTACCTGGTCGCGGCGCTCGGTCATCTCGTGGCGCGCATGTTCGGCGGCAGCGGGGATTACTTCGGCGCCCGGATCGCGCTCTTCTGGGCGCTTCTCGCGGTGTCGCCGCTCATGCTGCTGCAGGGCATGGTCGCGGGCTTCATCGGGCCGGGGCTGCAGGCCGGCGCGGTGGGCGGGATCGTTTTCGTGGTCTTCCTGTGGTTCTGGTTGAGCGGGCTGGCCGTCTCGGAAAGCGGAGCGAAGTCATGACGGCGATCGGCCCCGTTATCGTCGACCTGGTGGCGCACACGCTGCGCCGTCCGCGCGAGGCCGCGCGGCGGCTGATCGATTTCGACCTGCCGATGGAGGCGCGCTGGCTCGGGCTCCTGCTGGTTGCGGTGGTGGCGCTTCTGGAGACCCGGATCGCGCTTCTCTTCATGCCCTCCGACCAGCAGGCCGCGGTCTTCGCCGTTCTCGCCGACCCCTGGCTCGGGGTGGCGTTCCAGATCCTGTCGCTGGTGATCATCGCCGGGGCGATGGCGTTCGTCGGTCGCATCTTCGGCGGGCAGGGCGTCTTCGCGGATGCGCTGCTGCTGGTCGTCTGGCTCGAGTTCCTGCTGACCTTGGCGCAGGCCGTGCAGATGCTCGTGATGTTCGTAGCACCGCCGCTCGCCACGCTCATCGCCTTCGCGGCGCTGGGGATGTTCCTCTGGCTTCTGGCGCATTTCACCGCCGCGCTGCACGGCTTTCGCGATCTCGCCAAGGTCTTCGTCGGGATGGTGGCGAGCTTCTTCGTCATTGTCGCCGTTCTTGCCGTCCTGCTCGCGATGCTGGGCGTCCTCCCTCCGATCGAGAAGGTCTGACCATGTACGACGTCGCCAAGATCCGCGCCGATTTTCCGATCCTCTCGCGCGAGGTGAACGGCAAGCCGCTCGTCTACCTCGACAACGGAGCCTCGGCGCAGAAGCCGCGCGTCGTGATCGAGGCGATCACGCAGGCCTACGAGATGGAATATGCCAACGTCCATCGCGGCCTGCACCACCTGTCGAACCTCGCCACCGAGAAATACGAGGGGGTGCGCGCCATCGTCGCCCGCTTCCTCGGCGCGCCCGATTCCGAGGAGATCGTCTTCACCTCCGGCACGACCGAAGGGATCAACCTCGTCTCCTATGCATGGGCCGCGCCCAGGATGCAGCCCGGCGACGAGATCGTGCTGTCGGTGCTCGAACATCACGCCAACATCGTGCCCTGGCACTTTCTGCGCGAGCGTCAGGGCGTGGTGCTGAAATGGGTGGAGCCGGAGCCGGACGGCACGCTCGACCCCGAGAAGGTGATCGCTGCCATCGGGCCCCGGACGAAGCTCGTCGCCGTCACCCAGATGTCGAACGTGACCGGAACCCTCGTCGATGTCGCCGCGATCTGCCGCGGCGCGCGCGAGAAAGGCGTGCCGGTCCTCGTCGACGGTTCGCAGGGCGCGGTGCACCGGCCGGTGTCGGTCGCCGAGATCGGCTGCGACTTCTATGCGATCACCGGCCACAAGCTTTACGGGCCGACCGGGTCGGGCGCGATCTGGATCGCGAAGGAGCGGATGGCCGAGATGCGGCCCTTCCTCGGCGGTGGCGACATGATCCGCGACGTCTACCGGGACGCGGTGACCTACAACGACCCGCCGATGAAGTTCGAAGCCGGGACGCCCGGCATCGTCCAGCAGATCGGCATGGGGGTCGCACTGGAATACCTCATGGGTCTCGGCATGGGGAATGTCGCTGCGCATGAGGCGGATCTGCGCGACTACGCGCTGAGCCGGTTCAAGGGGCTGAACTGGCTCAACCTGCAAGGCACCGCGCCCGGCAAGGGGGCGATCTTCTCCTTCACGCTGGAAGGGGCGGCGCATGCCCACGACATCTCGACTGTCCTCGACAAGAAGGGCGTCGCGGTGCGCGCCGGCACCCATTGCGCGATGCCGCTGCTGGAGTTCTACGGCGTCACGGCGACCTGCCGCGCCTCGTTCGGGCTCTACAACACCCGCGCCGAGGTCGATTCGCTGGTCGAGGCGCTGGAGCTTTGCCACGAGCTTTTCGCCTGAAGGGCGACGGGGCAGGGGCCGCCCCGGCGATCAGAACGAGAAGGTGATCGCCAGCACGCCGGCCGTATCCGAAACGCCCGCGCGGTTGCCGTAGTTTTCCGCGTAAGCGAGCTCGGCGAGGAACTCCAGTCCGGGCGCCAGCGGCCGCTGGTAGCTGATCGCGAGGTCGACCTGCCGCTCGGAGGGCGCGAGGTCGAGCGCCACCGGTTCGAATGCGGAGCGTCCGGCGCTGCGGACCACCGGCAGAACCATTTCGGCGCGCCCCGAGGTCACCGCCATCGGCAAGGATGCGCGCAAGCTCAGCCGGTCGCCGGAGGCGAAGACCTCGCGCTGGCCGAGATCGAGGTCGAGGCTTGAGAACCGCGCCGCCGAGACGCCTGACAGATAGGCCGGGGCACCGAGATCGGCGATGCCGGTCTCGCCGGAGAGCGAGATGAACCCGCCACTCGCGCTCTCGCCCGTCAAGCCGAGCTGGAGGGCGACGAGGTCGCTTGCCGGAAGCCCGTCATCCGCGGCGCCGAGCCCGAGCGCGCCGCGGTCGTGCGCGATCTTCACGCCGATGTCGAGCCCGACCGGCCCGTCGATCAGCGCGTGTTTGGCGCTGATCCCGTATCCGGCGTCCGCGTCGCCGCTCGCCGGGATCAGGAGCGCGCCGGACAGGCTGCCATCGGGGCTTGTGAAATCGAGCGTCCGGCCGTTGAACGCGCGGAACGGTTCCGTCAGTGCCTGCGCGGCGGCGGCGCGCCGGGCCGAAAGGTCGTCGGAGGTCGCCCGTGCCAGAAGTCCCTCGGCCATGGGCCGCGGCACCGAGCTTGCGGTCAGCGCCCCGGCAGGCATCCGGAACCCGCCCGCGAGGCTGTCCGTGACCTCGACCTCGATCACGCCGAGGCTGCGCTCGACGGCGTCCCCGATGGCCGCTCCCGCGACGATCACCGGCCCGGTGGTCTTGACCTCGACGCCGCCGGGCAGGCTCATGCTGGTCGTGCCGATCGGCAGCAGGGCCGCCCTGACGTCGAGAAAGCCATGCCCGTAGACGTCGCTGTAGCCATGCACGAAGCCGGGCACGAGTTCGACCGATCCGTCCGGCGCGAAGAAGCCATTGTCGGCCGAGGCGAGCAGGCGCAGCCGCAACTGATGCGGTGTCAGGTTCGGGAATGCCTCGGCCAGGATCGCCAGCGCCCCGGCGACCTGGGGTGCGGCGAACGAGGAGCCGACCGTGAAACCGTATGAACTGTTCGAGGCCGCGGTGGCGGCGTTCCAGCTTCCGTCGGCGACAAGGCACCATCGGGCGGCGTTGAGACAGGAGGCGGATTGCATCTGCGCCGACTGGACGCTGGCGGCGTCGAATGCCGGGGTTGCGTTTCCGACCGCGAGCCAGCCCGTCTCCAGGCTTGGCCGCAGGGCGGGCAGACCCTCCATGAGCTCGGAGGTGGTCGCGGCCTTGTCGTTCGACAGGGCGAAGACGACGACGCCTCTGGCAGCGTAGGCGTCGAGTGCGGCAAGGTAGGCGGCACCGTCCGAAGTGCCGAAGACGGTGTCGAAGCTTGCCGAGGTCGCGGGCACCGGGAAGCCCCAGGAATTGTTCTGGGCGACTGCGCCACGCTGCAGGGCCGTGCGGGTCGCCGCCGTCACCGAGGAAGCCGAGCCGGAACTGCCGAGCGCGAGGTTCGCGCCCGGCGCGACGCCGATCATCCTCGACGACGAGCCTGCGGCGACCGAGGCCACGGCGGTCCCATGATCCGCAACCGGCAACGCGCCCGATGTGGCGACTGTCCTGCCGGCGATCGTGTCGTGCGTTTGCCGGAAACCCTCGTCGACGATGGAGATCGTCTGCCCCGCGCCCGTCAAGCCGACGGCATGGGCGTATTCGGTGCGGGCCGACGCCAGGGGATAGCTGGAAAAGGTGGGGCCCGGAACGGCGCTGAACCGCCATTCGTTCTTCTGGAAGAGGTAGCGCGCCGTTGTGTCCCGGAGTGCCGCCGCTGCGGCCTCGTAGGGTTCGAAGGATTGCACGAAGTAGGAGCCGAGCGTTCCCGCCCCGCCCGGCACCGGGATCGGCAGCGTGGCGGCGCTTTCGCCTCCCTTGCACGCGGTCAGAACCAGAACCGCGCCAATGCCGAGAAACAGGACCGGCCGACAGGGAGGTTCTTTGCGGCCGGGGCGAAGTCGCTTGGCGAGGGACGCGCGAATGCAGCAATGGAGGCGTTCGGCCATGCGTGGTGATTCCAGCTCTCGGTCTGCCATCTTCCCATTTTCTAACCGGGAAAGACGCTGGAGCGAGGGCCGAATGCTCCTTCAGCTTCAGATAGAACGGCGGTGCGGCGGACATGCCGCAGCTTGCGGTGCCCGGCTGCCCTCGATCTCGAACGGGCCATGCAAAGCCCCCATTGCGGGACGGGAAACTTGTCGCTATAGAGGCGAGGACCGCGCACCCGTAGCTCAGCTGGATAGAGTGCTGCCCTCCGAAGGCAGAGGTCACAGGTTCGAATCCTGTCGGGTGCGCCAAAATCCCAAAGTGATTACAGAAGCTTGACATCCTATCATGGCGTGGCGGCGCGTGCGTCCGGTGCGATGGCGCGCATCGGCGCGTGCCGCAGTGTAAAGTGGGGCGCTACCTGCTGTCAGTGGCGCCGCAGCGAAACTGCCGAGGCGCGCCAGAGATGAGCCCTAAACCCATCGCTGTTCGCCTGACCGGCGGGCCATACTAGACATGCCCGTTCCGAGAGCACGGGCGCCGTGCCGTTGCCTCCGTCCAGGTTTCGTCGCCATCGGCCACGGTTTCCGGGCGCCGGGACCGTCCGCGGTCGAAGGCCGACTCGCGGATGCCGCTTTCGGCAATGCTCGCGGCACGCACAAGGCAAAGATTACGCGGGATTGCGGCGCGGCGCCGCGGCGGGAAAGGGCGGATATCTTGGATCGAAAGCTTCTCCTCATCATCATCGACGGCGTGCCCTATGCCAACTGGCGCGGCTTCTTCGGCAATCTGGAGGGCTGGGTCGCCTCAGGCGAGGCGCGGGTCTGGCGGATGCGGTCGGTCATGCCGTCCACCTCGGCCTCCTGCTATGCCTCGATTCATACCGGGGTCAGCCCCCAGGTGCACCGGGTGACATCGAATGAGTCGATCTTCAGGGTGGCCGAGCCGGACGTCTTCTCCGAGGTGGCAAAGGCCGGAGGCCGCACCGGCGCCGTGGCCCACAGCTTCTGGTCGGAGTTTTTCAATCGCGCGCCCTTCGATCCGGTCCGTGACATCGAATACGACGAGCCGGGGCAGGGTCCGATCAGCCACGGCCGCTTCCACACGATGACCGGCTATGGCCACGACAACCAGATGACGCCCTGCGACGCCGACCTCTTCGCGACGCTCACCATGCTGGCCGAGAGGCACGGGATCGACTACGGCATGCTCCATACCTGCACCCTGGACAGCATGGGTCACCGCTTCGGCCACGACTGCATCCAGATGGACCTCGCCTGCTTCAAGCTCGACGGCCAGCTCGCGCCCTATGTCGAGCGTTGGCGCAAGGCGGGCTACGAGGTCATCGTGACCGCCGACCACGGCCAGTCCAAACGCGGCCATCACGGCGGGGCCGAGGACGTGCAGCGCGACTTCGCGCTCTATTACTTCGGCCCGGCCGAAGGACCCGCGCCGGATACGCTCCTGAACCAGACCCAGCTCGCGCCGACAATCCTCGCGCGCCTCGGCGTGGAGATACCGGAGACGATGCGCGACGAGCCGTTCCTGGTGTGAGCCGGGATCTGTCACGATGTCCGCAAGAGCGCTGGATCGATGGAGCGAAAGCGTGCAGTTGGAACTGTGCCCGGCCGACCTCGATGCGCTCGCCGAGGGTAAGACCTGCCGCACCTGAGCGGTCCGGGAATCGCTTCCTGGCTGAGGGATTTGGTCAGGCTGACCGGACAGGTTGTGTTGCCGGCCAGTTGTCGTTGCCTTGAATGGTTGAGACCGCTAGACATGCCTGCGAGCAGATGAATGGAGCAGGCATGTCGGAACCTTTGCCCGAAGCTGGATGGTCGCGGGATTATACTTCCGTGAGCAGTGCGCTTGTTTGCCCTCCGTCGAGATCGCAATACCTTCAGCAATGTGGCGTGATGGATGGCGATTTCGACTATGCGCATGCCGCTTTGTGGCGGTTTGGTAAGCGATTTACGCAACCCCTGAGCGAACGGCCCGTTCCGGTTGAGAAGTGGTCCGGACGTCATATCTGGGGCGGCTTGTTCTTCGGAAATTTCGGCCATTTCCTGATGGAAACGATCTCGCGGTTGTGGATTCGCGGAAGAGTTGACGCCGAGAGTGTTCTGTTCGTTCCGCGCCATGATGCACTGACCGATTTTAAGGGCTACCAGTCTGCACTCTACGAACTCCTAGATATCGGGATCCCCGCTCGGATTGTAACAGACCCGGTCGAGGTCGACGAACTGATCGTTCCCGGTCAGGGTTTCGGGCTTGGTCGAATTTCCCGCGCTACGCCGGAATTCAAGGACTTGCTAAACGTCATGGCGGCTTCGATAGAGCCCAATGGGCCGGAAAAGCTGTACATTTCCCGAACACAATTCGGCGGGCAGGGCGGCGTGCTGAGCGAGGCATGTCTGGAAGCAAATATGGAGGCGTTGGGATACACCGTGATCCATCCGCAACGTCTTTCACTGCCGCGTCAGCTAGCACTCTACAAGGCGGCGAAACATGTCGTCGGCCTAGATGGATCGGCTTTCCATCTTTTTGGATTCGTGGCGCGCGAAGATCAGCGCGCGGCAATTGTCTTGCGCCGTAATTCCGAAGCGTTCACCGCGATTGCCACCCAATTGGAGTCATTCATGGGGCATCCGCCAGTAATCATCAACGCCTTGGCGGCAGATTGGATGCCCGAGACACAGAATTTTGCAAATCACCAGACCTGGGGAGAATTGGACTTCTCCGAGGTGGGGAGATGTCTTGGCGCAGGCGGGTTCATTAAAAAGTCCGACGTTTGGTGTGCTCCGACAAAGGCTCAGTTGGCCGAAGCAGTTGATATGGCCGCTACAAAAGCAAAGACGAACTTGAAACGCCGTGCCTCGCAAGTGAACACCTGAGTGTCCTGCACCACGAAATGCTACGTTGGTCTAGCAGTAGGGGAATTATAAGATGCACGACAACATGAACATATTGGGCGTCTGCCGGTTCTCGATGCTGGGGCGCGGTGATTGGAAGGCCTACAGGAACCAGCCGGATGACAAGCTCGAGGAGATCTATGAAGAGAAGGCTCGCGAACTCTTCGCGCCGGATCGGATGGAGAACCGGCTTGCTACATTCGAGCATCTGACGCTGAAATCGCTCGCAGCCCAGAGCGATCAGGACTTTCGGTTCCTCGTCGTGGCCTCGGACCGGCTGCCCGCCGACTATAGGGAGCGTCTAGTCCGCATATGCGCCGGCGTGAAAGCGGTCGTCCTGAGGTTCGTGCCGCCAACGCATATCTCCGACGTGATCCGGGAGACCTTGGCGGAACTGGCAATCGCGCCGGGCGACACGCTTCAGTTTCGGTTGGACGACGACGACTGCGTTTCGAAGGATTTTATCCGTCGCGCCCGGCGTCACGCCACGGCGATGTGGGAAAACCAGAACTTCGCGATAAGCTTCGCTCAGCAGTACTATTGTGTAACCGATGGCCCGACCGAAGGTATCTACAATTGGTATAGCCCCTTCTTCTCGGCGGGCGCCATGACTCGCCATCGTGACCGGACGGTGTTCGATTGGGGGCACTACCAGATCCCGTCCCGCATGGTATCGGTGACTGATCCACATTTTCCGAACATCGTCACGCATCGCGGCGATAACGACACGCCACGCCACGAGGCGCGCATCCTTAAGAAGCGTGGCATGGTACCCGCCTCGGTCGCTGAACTGCGCCGCGTGAGGGAGCGGCATTTCGATTTTCTCGACGATGAGGGGCTGGCGCTTTGTCGGCTTGACCAGTTCGTGGTGGAACCAACGTGAAATGGCCGCGTTCCAGCGTAGCACGAAGTTCTTGGCCGCCGCCTTTATCTGCCGGCTCTGGCATATCAAGGCGGCCGGGATTCGTGGGTTTGAGGCCGTCAAGCCATTGACCTTTGAGGCTTGAAGGCGTTTCTACTGGGCGGGCAAATTTCCGCGCGAAAGGAACAGAACCATGGCCTTCACACTTCCCGATCTTCCCTACGCCCACGACGCGCTCGCCGCGCTCGGCATGTCGAAGGAGACGCTCGAGTATCACCACGACCTGCACCACAAGGCCTATGTCGACAACGGCAACAAGCTGATTGCCGGGACCGAGTGGGAGGGCAAGTCGCTCGAGGACATCATCACCGGCACCTACCAGGCCGGTGCGGTCGCGCAGAACGGCATCTTCAACAACGCCTCGCAGCATTGGAATCACAACCAGTTCTGGGAGATGATGGGGCCGGGCGGCAAGGCGATGCCGGGCGAGCTGGAAAAGGCGATCACCGAGGCTTTCGGTTCGGTCCAGAAGTTCAAGGACGATTTCGCCGCCGCCGGTGCGGGCCAGTTCGGCTCGGGCTGGTGCTGGCTCGTCAAGGACAAGGACGGCAGCCTCAAGGTCACCAAGACCGAGAACGGCGTGAACCCGCTCTGCTTCGGCCAGACCGCGCTTCTGGGCTGCGACGTGTGGGAGCACAGCTACTACATCGACTTCCGCAACAAGCGCCCCGCCTATCTCACGAACTTCCTCGACAAGCTCGTGAGCTGGGAAAACGTCGCCTCGCGTCTCTGAGGTGATCTCGCGGCGCGGCGTATTGAGGGGCCTGCTGGGGGTATTCCTGGCGGGCCTTTTCACCTCCGCCTATGCCTTCTTCGTCGAGCCGGCGCTGCGGCTCCGGGTGCGGCGCTGGCAGGTGAGGCCCGAGGGCTGGCGCGGGGCGCCGCTGAGGATCGCCGTCGTGGCGGACCTTCACATGGGCGAGCCCTTCGTGCCGCTGCGCCGGCTCAGGCGGATCGTCGCGCGCACCAATGCGCTTGGCGCCGATCTCGTCGTCGTGCTCGGCGACCTCGCGGCTGGACACCGCTTCGTCACGAAAGAGGTCCCGGTGGCCGAGACGGCCGCCGCGCTTGGCCGGCTCTCCGCGCCGCTCGGTGTCTACGGGATCCTCGGCAACCACGACTGGTGGGATGACCGGAGCGCCCAGCGCCGCCGCGCCGGGCCGGTTCTCGCGGGCACCGCGCTCGAAGCGAACGGCATCCCGGTGCTGGAGAACCACGCGCTGAAGATCGTCCGGCCGGCCGGGGATTTCTGGCTCGCCGGGCTTGGCGACCAGCTGGCGCTGGTCGACGGGCCGGGCCGATATACGGGCGTCGACGATCTCGACGGCACGCTCGCCCAGATCGAAGGTGACGAACCGGCGATCCTGCTCGCGCATGAGCCGGATATATTTCCGCGCGTGCCGGAGCGGATCGCGCTCACGCTGTCGGGCCATACGCATGGCGGGCAGGTCCGGTGCTTTGGCTATTCGCCGCTCGTGCCCTCCGCCTACGGCAACCGCTTCGCCTATGGCCATGTCCGCGAAGAGGGCCGCGACCTCGTCGTCTCGGGTGGGATCGGCTGCTCGATCCTGCCGGTGCGCCTCGGCGTCGTGCCGGAGATCACGATGGTGGAGATCAGCGCATGAGCGAGGCGGTCAAGGGCGTTCTAGCGATGGTCCTGGCCTGTACGGTCTGGGGCTTGTCGGGGATCTTCTACAAGGCGGTGGCCCATGTTCCTCCGCCCGAGGTGCTGGCCCATCGCACGCTCTGGTCGCTGGTATTCTTTCTGGCCGTCCTTGCCGTCCAAGGCAGGCTCCGGCTTCTGCCCGCGCTCGTTGCCGGGCGGTCGGTCCTCCTGGTCGCTGTCGCCGCGCTGATGATTTCGGCCAACTGGTTCGGCTTCATCTGGTCGATCCAGAACGGCCGCGCGATCGAGGCCTCGCTCGGCTACTACATCTTCCCGCTGGTCGCGGTGATGATCGGCCGCGTGATTTTCGGCGAAACGCTCAGCCGGGGTCAGTGGGCGGCGGTGGCGCTGGCCGCGCTGGCGGTCACGGTGCTGACCGGCGGGCTCGGCGCCGCCCCCTGGATCGCGCTTTTTCTCGCCACGACATTCGGGATCTACGGCCTGCTCAAGCGCCGGATCGAGGCGGGGCCGGTCGTGTCGGTCGCGGCCGAGGTGACGCTACTCGCGCCCGTGGCCGCGCTCTGGCTCTGGGGCGTCCATTCGGGGCATTGGGGCAGGGGCGGCGGTGCCTTCGGCGCCAACTGGCCCGACAGCGTGATCCTCGCGCTGTCGGGCATCCTGACAGGAGGCCCGCTGATGCTCTTTTCCTACGCCACCAAGCGGGTGCGGATGGCGACCGTGGGCCTCGTCCAGTACCTCAACCCGACGCTGCAGTTTGCCGTCGCCGCGTTGATTTTCGCCGAGCCGGTGACGCTCTGGCACATGATCGCCTTCCCGCTGATCTGGACCGCGCTTGCCGTCTATTCGCTGAGCGCGCTGCGGCAGGAGCGCCGGCGCCGGCAGGTGCCGGTCGCGGTCTAGCCGCGCGTGGCGAAGCCGCGCCGCAGCACCGCCTCGAGCGCCTCGACCGTCGAGGCCACCTCGACGAAGCCCCGCAGCGAGGCGTCTGCGAATCCCTCGTCGACGATCGCGTCGATGAGCGCGACGAGCCGGTCCCAATAGCCCTGGGTGTTCAGGAGGACGATCGGCTTCGCGTGGAGTCCGAGCTGGCGCCAGGTGAGCACCTCGAAGAACTCGTCGAGCGATCCGCCGCCGCCGGGCAGAACCACGACGGCGTCGGCGTTCATGAACATGACCTTCTTGCGTTCGTGCATCGTCTCGGTGACGACGAAGGTCGAGAGATCGCGCTTGCCCACTTCGAGCGACAAAAGGTGCGTAGGGATCACGCCGAAGGTCTCGCCTCCGGCGCTTTGGGCGGCGCGGGCGACCTCGCCCATCAGGCCGACATCGCCCGCTCCGTAGACCAGCCGCCAGCCGTTCGCCGCGAGCATCGACCCGGTTGCGCGCGCGGCCTCAGGGTAGGCCGGACGGGCGCCGACGCGCGAGCCGCAGTAGACGCAAACGGAATGCCGGGTTCTGGACATGGGATCCTCGCGCAGGGTTGCTTTGACCCCTGATAACGGCGTTGCTATGGTCGCTCAAGCGCGACGGAAGGATGCGCATCTGAGGGGAAATGCATGGAAGACAAGTCGGTAGCCCGGAGCGACGGCGCCGCTACTTTGAAGTGGGTCGGCGGTGTGCTCGGCGGGCTCGCCTTGGCGGCAGTGATCGGCCATTTTCTGCTGCCACCGGTCGGGTTGCCGACCGGGTCGCCGGACGAAGAGCCGGCGACGGTATCCCAGCCGGCTCCAGCCGTGCAGGCGCCAAACGCGCCGGAGCCGCCCAAACCGGCGGCGGAATCGCCGTCGGTACCGTCTTTCGACACGGTGCGGGTCGATGCGGGGGGATCGCTGCTCGTGGCCGGGCGCGCCGAAGCGGGGGCGTCGGTTACGATCCGTATCGACGGCGCTGAAGCCCAGACCGCGGTCGCGGACTCGAAAGGGAGCTTCGCGGCCCTGCTTTCGTTGCCACCGAGCGACGAGCCGCGTGTCCTGACGTTGGAGACGTCTCAGAAAGACGGCAGCGTTGTCGCTTCGGAGGCGGCGGTGGTCGTCGAACCATTTGGCGAACCGGACCAAGTCGTCGAAGCAGCACCGGAGGAGGAAACCCCCGCCCAACCGGAGGCAGAAGTGGCTGACCAGCCGGATGTGCTGATCGTCGATTCCGAGGGCGTGCGCCGGCAGTCTTCGCCGGTATCGCCCGGCGATATCGTGATCGACACGATCGGCTACGCGCCGTCCGGTGCCGTCCGCGTGGCCGGACATGGCGCTTCCGGCAGCTTTGCCCGGGTCTATCTCGACAACCGCGAGATCCTGACGGTTCCGGTCGAAACTGGCGGACGCTGGACGGCCGAACTCTCGGATCTGTCTCCGGGGCTCTATACGATGCGGATCGACCAGATCGACGGGGGCGGCAAGGTCACCGCGCGCTTCGAGACTCCGTTTCTGCGCGAGGCGGCCGAAACGGTCGCCGCAGCGCTTCGTACCAACGCAGTTCCCGAGCTTTCCACCGCGGCCGCGAACGGGAGTGCGACGGTCGACGGGTCCGTGACTGCTCCGGACACTGGCGCCGCTCCGGCAGGAGGAACCGCCCCGACCGCCGTGGCGACAGAGGGCGACGCGCCGCGTACACCGGCGACGCAAGCCTCGATCGTCACCGTGCAGCCGGGCTTCACGCTCTGGCGGATCGCGCGCGAGAACTATGGCAGTGGTATCCTCTATGTGAAGGTCTACGAGGCGAACAAGGAGCAGATCCGCGATCCGGACCTCATCTATCCCGGCCAGATATTCACCGTGCCGGCGCCGGCCGAATAGCCTGCTCAGAGACCCGGTGGCAGGCTTCCTTCAGTCTCCGGCGTGCAGCAGGCGCGGATCTCGGGATGCGCGCAGCAGCAGTCGTTGAGCAGATAGGCGATGACCTGTCCGATCACCCCGGCGTCCGCCATGTAGAAGACATGGCGCGATTCCCGGCGCGACGTGATCAGCCCGGCCTGTTCCAGCGTCGAGAGGTGGAACGACAGCCGCGACGCGGAAACGTCGAGGCGTCGCGCGATATCGCCTGCCGCGAGCCCCTCGGCACCCGTTCCGATCAGGGCGCGCACGAGTTCCAGCCGGGTCCCGTTGGCCAGCGCCGACAGCGCGTTCAGGGCTTTACTCTGCTCCACTGTTCAACTACTCATGAAACGTTGAAATATGATCTTGATACCCGAGACCGCCGTTGCGATCAACCGGGTTGACCATGCGACAAGAGGCGGTGACCGGATGGCTGGCAACCAGGGAACAACAGCGGATGGCTGGCGTCGCAGCGCGCGAACGCTGAAACGCGTGGCGCCCTATCTCTGGCCCGAGGACCAGTTCTGGGTGAAGCGGCGCGTTGTTCTGTCGCTGAGCGCGCTGGTCGTCGCCAAGATCGTCTCGGTGCTGACGCCGTTCTTCTACAAGGCGGCCGTGGATTCGCTTTCGGGCGAGGGGCGGGGCGACGCCTGGCTGCTCGCGATGGGGGCGATCGGGCTCACGGTGGCCTACGGGATGGCGCGGATCGGCACGATCGGGTTCAACGAGCTTCGGGACGTGATCTTCGTGCGGGTGGGGCAAAGGGCGCTCAGGAAGCTCGCGCTCGAGACCTTTACCCACATCCATCGCCTGTCGATGCGCTACCACATCACCCGCAAGACCGGCGGCCTGAGCCGGGTGATCGAGCGCGGCGTGAAGGGGGTCGAGTTCCTGCTGCGCTTCATGCTCCTGTCGGTCGGTCCGCTGATCCTAGAACTCAGCATGGTGACGGTGATCTTCGCGCTGCTGTTCGACTGGCGTTACGCTGCCGTCGTGCTGGTCACGATCACGCTCTATGTCACCTACACGTTCAAGATCACCGAATGGCGGGTGAAGATCCGTCGAAAGATGAACGAACAGGACACCGACGCGAACCAGAAGGCGATCGATAGCCTCCTGAACTTCGAGACGGTGAAGTATTTCGGCGCCGAGGCACGCGAGGCGCACCGCTACGACGAGGCGATGCGCGGCTATGAAGGTGCTGCCATCAAGACCGGTCAGTCGCTCTCGCTCCTGAATTTCGGCCAGGCTCTGCTGATCACCGCGGGGCTGGTGATCGTGATGGTCATGGCCGCCTTCGGGGTGCAGTCGGGAACGCTGACGGTGGGCGATTTCGTCATGGTCAACGCCTACATGATCCAGATCACCATGCCGCTGAACTTTCTCGGCACCGTCTACCGCGAGATCCGCCAGGCGCTGGTCGACATGGGCGAGATGTTCGACCTTCTCGAACAACCCGCCGAGGTCACCGACAGGCCCGGCGCAAAGCCGCTTTCGGTGAAGGGCGGCGAGGTCACGCTCGACCGGGTGAAGTTCGGCTATGACGCGGCCCGGCCGATCCTCAAGGGCATCAGCCTGTCCATCGGGGCCGGCGAGACCGTGGCGATCGTCGGGCCGTCGGGCTCGGGCAAGTCGACCATCGGGCGGCTCCTCTTCCGGTTCTATGACGTCACCGGCGGGGCGCTCCGGATCGACGGGCAGGATCTGCGCGACGTCACCCAGGATTCGCTGCACGCGCTGATCGGCGTCGTGCCGCAGGACACCGTGCTCTTCAACGACACGGTCCTTTACAACATCGCCTACGGTCGCCCCGAGGCCAGCCGCGAGGAGCTGATCGCGGCGGCAAAGGCCGCGAAGATCCACGACTTCATCATGTCGCTACCGGAAGGCTACGAAACCAAGGTCGGCGAGCGCGGCCTGAAGCTCTCGGGCGGCGAGAAGCAGCGCGTCGGGATCGCCCGGACGCTCCTGAAGAACCCGCCGATCCTGCTTCTCGACGAGGCGACGTCGGCCCTCGACACCCAGACCGAACGCGACATCCAGGAAAGCCTGAAGGCGATGGGCAAGGGCCGCACGGTGATCACCATCGCGCACCGACTCTCGACGATTGCCGATGCCGACCGGATCGTGGTGCTCGAAAAGGGCGAGATCGCCGAGATCGGGCGGCACGACGACCTGCTCGCCAGGGGCGGCCGCTATGCGGCGATGTGGGCGCGCCAGTCCGCCGAGGAGGACGACGCGGCGGCGGCGCCGCCCGAAAGGCTGGCCGCCGGTGCCGAGGACGTGCTTGTCACCGACTTGCCGCCCGATCGCCAGTGGCACTACGCGCCGAAGAACTGAGACCGGATCTCCTGGACCCGCGCGCAGGGATCAGCGCGCGGGCGTTGCGGCGGCGGCTCCGGGCTTGGCAAGGGCTCGGGCTTGCGTGTAAGACGGGCCGCAGACCGGGCCCGTCGCGGGCCTCGGCACGAGGGAGATCGGCGTGAGCGAAACCGACAGTTTCATCGACGAGGTGACCGAGGAGGTCCGCCGCGACAAGCTCTTTGCGCTGATGCGCAAATACGGCTGGATCGGCATCGCGCTCGTCGTGCTGATCGTCGGCGGCGCAGGGTATACCGAGTGGCAGAAGGCGCGCCACAAGACCGCCGCGCAAGGCTTCGGCGACAGTATCGTGGCCGCGCTCGAATCCGACGATGCCGCGGCGCGGCTCGCGGCGCTGGAGGCGATCGGTGCGGACGGCGTCGGCGATGGCGCCGGGCAGCGCGCGATGGTGACCCTCCTCGCCGCGCACGAGGCGCTGCGGTCGGGCGATCGCGACGGGGCGCGCGACCGGTTCGAGGCGCTGGCGGCCGATCCCGAGGTTTCGGCCGGCTACCGCGATCTCGCCCGGCTCAAGGCGGTGATCCTGGCGGGCGCCGAGATGGATGCGGCCGAGCGCGACGCGGCGCTCGAGGAACTCGCCCAGCCCGGTGCGCCGTTCCGGGTTCTGGCGCTGGAGCAGCAGGCGCTGGTGCTGATGGCCGACGCGAAGGACGACGAGGCGTTGGAGCTTCTGCGGCGGATCCTCGAGGAACCGGACGTGACCGCGGGCTTGCGCCGGCGCGTGACGCAGTTGATTGTAATTCTGGGCGGCGATCCCGAAGCGGCCTGACGGGCGGGCGGTGCGCCGTCGCGCGCCGCCGGGGATGCAACGAACGAAGAGGCAGGCAGGTGATGATTTCCCGAGCGATTGGTGCGGCAGGCATTCTCGTGCTGGTTTCGGCCTGCACGGACCCCGAGGTGATCCTCGAAGGCGAGCGTCAGGACGTGCGGGCCGCCGCCATCGGAGCCGATGCCGCGCAGCTTGCGCCGGCAGCGGCCGTTGCGGCGCCGATCTCGCTGCCGGCGATGCAGCGGAACGCGGAGTGGACCCATCGCGGCGGCGCGACCACCCACCGGATCGGGCATGTCGCGCTCTCGGCGTCGCCGGCGCCGTTCTGGAGCGCGCGGATCGGTGAGGGCGACGGCCGCAGGAACCGCATCACCGCCGATCCGATCGTCGCGACGGGGCGGATCTTCACGCTCGACTCCAGGGCGACCGTGACCGCGACCGGCACCAATGGCGCGACGCTGTGGCAGGCCGACCTGACGCCGCCGTCCGAGCGGAGCGGCGACGCCTCGGGCGGCGGTCTCGCCTATGGCGAGGGTCGGATCTTCGCGACCAGCGGCTATGGCGAGCTCCTGGCGCTCGATCCGGCGAGCGGCGCGGTCGTCTGGCGCCAGCGCTTCGACGCCGCGGTCGGCGGCGCGCCGGCGGTCTCGGACGGGCGCGTCTACGTCGTTGCGCGCGACGCCTCGGCCTGGGCCGTGCGCGCGTCGGACGGCAAGGTCGAATGGGTGCTGCCCGGTACGCCCTCGAATGCCGGCGTGTTGGGAGCCGCCGCGCCGGCAGTCGATGCGCGGCAGGCGATCTTCCCCTTCACTTCGGGTCAGATGGTCGCGGCCGCGAAGGACAGCGGCGTCGGTCTCTGGAGCGCCAATGTCGCGGGTCAAAGACGCGGCCGTGCCTATGCCTCGTTCGCGGACTTGACCGGCGATCCGGTGATCGCGGACGGCGTCGTCTATGCCGGCACCTCGGCCGGCCGGCTGGCGGCAGTCAATGCCGATACCGGTCTCACGCTCTGGTCGGCCCGCGATGGCGCGACGAGCCCCGTCGCGGTCGCCGGGGGCGCTGTCTTCTTCGTCAACGACGAGGATCAGCTGATGCGGCTCGACGCGGCGACCGGCGCCGAGGTCTGGCGCGTCGACATGCCCTATTTCACCAAGGACCGCGACAAGCGGCGTCGTGACATCGTCGCCCATTACGGCCCGGTTCTTGCCGGTGGCCGGCTGGTCGTCGCCTCCTCCGACGGCTTGATCCGCAGCTTCGATCCCGCCTCGGGGGCGCTTGTCCGGACGGTGGAACTGCCGGGCGGCGCGGCCTCGGCGCCGGCGGTGGCTGGCGGCGTGCTCTACGTGGTGAGCAAATCGGGCACGCTTCAGGCTTTCCGCTAGGCGAAAGCTTGTGTAAGAGGGCGGCTTCGGCCCTCAAGGATACGCATATGAGCTTCACCCTCGCCATTGTCGGGCGCCCCAATGTCGGCAAGTCCACGCTGTTCAACCGGCTCGTGGGCAAGAAGCTCGCGCTCGTCGATGACCAGCCGGGCGTCACCCGCGATCTGCGCGAGGGCGAGGCGCGGCTCGGTGACCTGCGCTTCATCGCGATCGACAGCGCCGGGCTCGAGGACGTGGCCGACGACAGCCTTCAGGGCCGGATGCGGCGGCTGACCGAGCGCGCGGTCGAGATGGCCGATATCTGCCTCTTCGTGATCGACGCGCGGGCCGGGGTCACGCCGACCGACCAGGTCTTCGCCGAGATCCTGAGGAAGAAGAACGCCCATGTGATCCTCGCCGCCAACAAGGCCGAGGGCAGGGCGGCCGACGCCGGCGTGATCGAGGCCTATGCGCTCGGCCTCGGCGAGCCCCTGCGGCTCTCGGCCGAACATGGCGAGGGGATGGACGAGCTTTACCACATGCTCCGTCCGCTGGCCGAGGAGTTCGCAGCCCGCGCCGCGGTGGACGCGCCCGAGGTCGATGTCGACGTCAGCGACGACGAGGCCGACGAGGGCCCGCGCAAGCCGACCCGCGAGAAACCCTTGCAGATCGCCGTGATCGGGCGGCCGAACGCCGGCAAGTCGACGCTGATCAACAAGATCATCGGCGAAGAGCGCCTGCTCACCGGCCCGGAAGCCGGGATCACCCGCGACGCGATCTCGGTCAGCGCCGACTTCATGGGCACGCCGATGCGGATCTTCGATACCGCCGGCATGAGGAAGAAAGCGAAAGTTACTGAAAAGCTTGAAAAGCTTTCCGTTGCAGACGGTCTCCGCGCCGTCCGTTTCGCCGAGGTCGTGGTCGTGCTCCTCGACGTCGGCATCCCGTTCGAGCAGCAGGACCTGCGGATCGCCGACTTCGCCGAGACCGAGGGCCGTGCGGTGGTGCTGGCCGCCAACAAGTGGGACCTCGAAGAGGACAAGACCGAGAAGCTGAAGGAGTTGCGCGAGGCGTTCGAGCGACTTTTGCCGCAGCTCAAGGGTGCGCCGCTGGTCACGGTCTCGGCCAAGACCGGCAAGGGGCTCGACCGGCTCCACAACGCGATCCTGAAGGCCTATGACGTCTGGAACCGCCGGATAACGACGGCGAAGCTCAACCAGTGGCTCGGCGCGATGACGGAGGCGCATCCGCCCCCGGCGCCGGGCGGGCGTCGGATCAAGCTCAGGTACATGACCCAGGTGAAGACGCGGCCGCCCGCATTCGTCGTCATGTGCAACCATGCCGACCAGCTACCCGACAGCTATTCGCGCTATCTTGTCAACGGGTTGCGGGCCGATTTTGACATGCCGGGAACGCCGGTCCGGCTGACGTTCCGCGATCAGGGCGACAAGAACCCCTACAAGGACAAGAAGTTCCACACGCCGTCGCGGCTGAGAAAGCACGTCGGGAACCCGGTAAAGAAGTGATGGCGCAGGTGGCGCGCTCTCAGCGCGTCACGCCCCATTTAACCTCGTTGGCCTCGATCGCGGCGATGCGGTCGGCGGATTTCGGATGGCTCATCATCCATGCCGGGGCGCTGCCGCCCATGCCGGTGAGGGTTTCGAGCTTCGAGAACAGCGACTTCTGCGGGCCGGTGCCGATCCCCGCCTTGACGAGCAGCGCCGAGGCCCATTCGTCGGCTTCGTATTCGTCTTGACGGCTCAGCCGAGCGGCGAGCAGCGAGGTGAGGAACCCCGCGACATAGATGCCGATCCCGGGCAGGAACC
Organism: Defluviimonas salinarum; assembly: GCF_026013545.1. Taxonomy (GTDB): domain Bacteria; phylum Pseudomonadota; class Alphaproteobacteria; order Rhodobacterales; family Rhodobacteraceae; genus Albidovulum; species Albidovulum salinarum. The sequence goes on from NZ_JAPDOG010000001.1 coordinate 228,781, forward strand.
GGCCGAGAACCGTCGCCAGCACGACCCGGATCGCGTTCTGGCCGGAAAAGTCGATCATCCGGCGCCTTGCGTGGCCAAGTGCTACATGGCCGAGTTCGTGGGCGATGACGCTCGCCATTTCCTCGGCTGTAACCGCGCCCTCGCGGAACTTCTGGTAAAAGCCCCGCGTGAGGAAGATGCGGCCGTCCGGTGCGGCGAGGCCATTCACAGGCGCGATCTCGTACAGATGGACCGGGACGCGCTGGATGCCGAGCGCGGTTGCGAGGCGGGCGGTCACGGCGAGAAGCTGCGGATCTGCGAGCGGCGTCGATTGCGCGTCGAGCGTCCGCGCCGTCCGCCAGGCGGAGAAGCGGTAGATCACGACGCCGTAAAGCAGCGCAAGGAGGATCGGGGTCAGCTTCAGCATGGGTTATATATGGGGGCGGGACGGTGTGGTTGGAAAGGGCGCCAGGGTGTCCTCTTCTCAGGGATCCTCGAAGAAGGCCAGCACGTCGTCGAAAACGCGGGGTCCGGTCAGGAACATCAGATGCCCTTGTCGGGGATAGGCGTAGACCCCGCCGTCGCCGGCCTTCTGCGCCACGGCGAGGGTCTGGTCGAGCGAGAAGATCGGGTCCTCGCGGCCGAGATAGATGCGAACGCGCGGCTGGAGCCAGTCCGGCACCGGCTCTAGTCTCCATTGGCGCAGGTCGCGGGTGTGCGCGCGCGCCATTTCCCGGTCGGGGACGAGGATCTTTCCGCGCTGTTCCGCCGCGATCCTGCGCGAGAGTTCGGCAAGCTCGGGATCGGCAAGCCCCGCACGGCCGAAGAGGAGGACACGGTAGTATTCCTCCCAGACCGCGTCGCGGTCGAATGTTCCGGCACGTCTCGCAGCGCCGAGCAGGTCGAGCGTTCCGCGCAGCGTGGTCCGGATACCGCCCGCGTGATCCGGCGACGGGGCCAGGGCGGCGGCGCGGACGTCGTAGCCCTCAAGGCGGCGGGCCGCCTCGATGACGATCGGCCCGCCGGCGGAATAGCCGAAAAGCCGGATCTTCTTGCCGGGATGCTCTCGCGCGAACTCGGCGATGGTGTCGGCCGCCGTCTCGATCCTCAGCGCGTGATCGAGCGGCAGGCCGTCGAGGCCGGGAAAGCGGTAGTAGACGAGCGCGTAGCCGGCATCGCGCCAGCGGTCGGCAGCGGCGAAGATCGACACCGAGGCGAAGGCGCCGGGCACGAGGATCGCGAGCCTGGGCGCCCGCGCGACCTCGGCGCGGTCGTAGGCCAGGGGGGACTCTGCTCCGCGCGGTGGCAGCGTGGGGGCGCCGCAGCCGGTGAGGGTGATCACGAGGAAGGCAAGGATGAAGCGAAGGAGCATGGCGCCGGATCGGGAACGGAGGTCCAGCCTCCGGCATCGGGCGATTCAGATCAAGCGGGACCGCCTCGGCCGGGTCAGGTCATCGCCTTCATCGCCCGTCCGATCCCTTCGAGGGTCAGCGGGAACATCCGGCCCTCGAAGATCTGGCGGACCATGCCGACCGACTGGGTGTATTGCCAGTGCCGCTCGGGCAGGGGATTGAGCCAGACATTGTAGGGCCAGTGCTCGCGCGCGCGGGCCAGCCAGACCTGACCGGCCTCGGCGTTCCAGTGCTCGTTCGCGCCGCCGGGATAGGCGATCTCGTAGGGTGACATCGAGGCGTCGCCGACGAAGATCGCCTTGTAGTCGCCGCCATAGGTCCGAAGCACCTCCCAGGTCGGGGTCTGCTGGTCCCAGCGGCGGCGGTTGTCGCGCCAGACGCCCTCGTAGAGGCAGTTGTGGAAGTAGTAGTACTCGAGATGCTTGAACTCGGCGCGGGCGGCCGAGAACAGTTCCTCGACGACGCGGATATGCGGATCCATCGAGCCGCCGACATCGAGAAAGAGCAGCACCTTCACCGCATTGTGCCGTTCCGGCCGGGTCTTGACGTCGAGGTAGCCGTGTTCGGCGGTGGCGCGGATCGTGCCCGCGAGGTCCAGTTCCTCTGCCGCCCCCGTGCGCGCCCAGCGGCGGAGCCGTTTCAGCGCCACCTTGATGTTGCGGGTTCCAAGCTCGACCGTGTCGTCGAGATTCCGGAAGTCGCGCCGGTCCCAGACCTTCACCGCGCGCTGGTGGCGGCTTTCCTTCTGGCCGATCCGGACGCCTTCGGGGTTGTAGCCATAGGCGCCGAAGGGAGAGGTGCCGGCGGTGCCGATCCATTTCGAACCGCCCTGATGGCGGCCCTTCTGTTCCTCGAGCCGCTTCTTCAGCGTCTCCATCAGCTTCTCGAACCCGCCCAGGGCTTCGATCTGCGCCTTCTCTTCTTCACTCAGCGTCTTTTCGGCGAGTTTCTCCAGCCATTCGACCGGAAGGTCGATTGCCTCCAGCACCTGTTCGACCGAGATCGCCTCGAGCCCCTTGAAGGCCTCCGAGAAGGCGCGGTCGAAGCGGTCGAGATGGCGCTCGTCCTTCACCATCGCGGTGCGGGCGAGGTAGTAGAAGCCTTCGATGTCGTAGGTGACGAGGCCCGAGGCCATGCCTTCGAGAAAGCCGAGATACTCGCGCAAGGTGACCGGGATGCCGGTCTTGCGGAGTGTCTCGAAGAAGCGAAGGAACATGCGGGATCAGGACAGGCGGTGGACGGCGATGGTGACGAAGAGCCCGGCGATGGCGAAGATGATCGCGTGAACCGCGGCATACTGCAGCTTGTCGAGCCGGTCGCCGCCGCGGCGCGTCGCGCGCAGCCAGCCGGTGAGGGCGCCGAGAAGGGTGGCGGCGAAGAAGATCATGGATGTCTCGCTCTCTGGACCGGGGAGAGTGCGGCGATGTTCATCAGCCTCCCCCAGACCTCGGTATCGGAGGCGAAGCCATAGCGCGCCCAGCCGAGGCTGTCGAGCCTGACCTGCCGTGCCTCGCCGCTGCGTCCGAGCATGTCGAGCGCCTCGGCCTTGACCATCAGGAAATGGGCGAGGAGGGCGGCGTTCTCGGCCGCGGAGACCGCAGGAATGGAGGCGTCCGCGAGCGCGATGGTCTCGTTCGCGCGGCCCTGCGAGAGGGCGAAGGCGGCAAGCTGCATGTCGGCATGGGCGGCGTGCAGTGCGAGGCCGGGTTGGCTGTGATAGATCGCGGCGGCCTGACGGAAGGCGAATTCCGCGACTTCCGCGTCGTAACCGAGCGAAAGCCGGCCGAGTGCGAGCCAGGTGAAGCCGGCGCGCGCATCCCTCCAGCCGTTGGCGCGGGCGATGTTCATCGCCGTGACCGCGGCCGAGCGGCGCCGCGATTCAGAGGTGCCGGGGCCGAGCGCGGTCTCGATCGCGTCGGCATAGGCGCGCGGGGTGATTTCAGGGCGCCGCGGCCGCACGGCCTCGCCACGCGGGTTGAGCCGGGCGAGGAGCGCGGGCAGGCGCACGGCCACGTCACGGGCAGTCATCCCGTTGCGCAGTTCGGGTGCGTAATAGGCGCGCAGCATGAGTATGTCGAAACCGGTCAGCACGGTGTGGATGTTGTCGTCGTTGAAGACGGAATCCGGCAGCCGGTAGAGGTCGTTCAGCGGGCCGAGCGCCTGGGCGAGTTCCTCGTGCAGGCAGTCGCGGACCTCCTGCGGGGCGGTGTCGCTCGGGATGAAGATCACTGCGCGTTCACGCGAGGTGAGGGTGTACCAGTCGATCATGGCACGCCTGGCGCGGCGGTACTCGCGCGACGAGCCGACGCGGGGCGCCACGAAACAGGCGGCCTGGGGAACCATGCGCTGCATCGTGCGCAGCGGCAGGAATTCGATCGAGACCTCGCTGTCGGGATCGGCAGACTGGATGATGTCGATCCCGGCCTCGTTCCGCAGCCGGCTGAGGAGCCGGCGCAGGTCTTCCGGCGCGCTCGGAGGCACGGCACCGATCATCCGCACGCGTACGGGGCCTTCGAAGCGCGTGAAGACGGCAAGCTCGCGTCCGCTTTCGAGCCGGAACGAAAGGTCCATGAAATCTTCCGCCATGTCCGCATTGGCGCGGCGCGGCGGTGTCACGGAGGGGCCGGCGAAGCGGCGCATCGGCGGCAGATCCGGCAGCACCATGCGGGCCGTGACCGGCGGGGGCGGGACGGGGGTGCAGGCGGTTGCGGCCAGAACCAGGGCGCAAAGCAGGAGGCGCAACGCTCAGGTCCGTTCGTGTGAAAGGGCCGGGGCCGGACGACGATGGGGCGGAACGCGACGCGCCTGCTCATCGCCGGCCGCGACCGGCCGGATCGTCAGAATGTCGGGCATCGCCACTCGCTCCTTCCGCTTCTCACGAGAAGGTTAGCCGAGCCTTCGTTACAGCGCGAGAGGGAAGGGGCAACTTTTCGGACCGGCTCCGTGGGTAAAACCCGGGCGCCGCCTCAGCTCCGTCCCCGCGCCATGAACGCGAGCCGCTCGAATAGCTGCACGTCCTGCTCGTTCTTCAGAAGGGCTCCGTGCAGCTTCGGCAAGAGGCTCGCCGGATCCCGCTTGAGTTCCTCGGGCGAGAGATCCTCGGCGAGGATCAGTTTCAGCCAGTCGAGCACCTCGGAGGTCGAGGGCTTCTTTTTCAATCCCGGCGTCTCGCGGATCTCGTAGAACTGCGTCAGCGCGGTCGCGAGCAGGTGCTCCTTGATGCCCGGATAGTGGACCTCGACGATCTGCTTCAGCGTCTCGGCCTCGGGGAAGCGGATGTAGTGGAAGAAGCAGCGCCTGAGGAACGCGTCGGGCAGTTCCTTCTCGTTGTTCGAGGTGATGACGATGACCGGGCGGTGCTTCGCGCGGATCGTGTCGCCGGTCTCGTAGACGTGGAACTCCATCCGGTCGAGTTCCTGCAGGAGGTCGTTGGGAAACTCGATGTCCGCCTTGTCGATCTCGTCAATCAGGAGCACGACCTTGGTCTCGGCCTCGAAGGCCTGCCAGAGCTTGCCCTTGCGGATGTAGTTGCTCACGTCATGGACCCGCTCGTCGCCGAGTTGGCTGTCGCGGAGCCGGCTCACGGCATCGTATTCGTAAAGCCCCTGCGCCGCCTTCGTCGTTGACTTCACGTGCCATTCGACGATCGGCAGCCCGAGCGAGAGCGCGACCTGACGGGCAAGCTCGGTCTTGCCGGTGCCGGGTTCGCCCTTCACGAGGAGCGGCCGTTCGAGCGTCACCGAGGCATTGACGGCGACCGTCAGGTCGGCGGTTGCGACATATTGTTCGGTGCCGGCGAATTTCACTGGATTTCCGTCACTTTGAAGCGGGTTTGACCCGGGTTTCCGTCATTTTGCAGCAGGTGTGTCCCGGGAGTCTTAGCGGCGCCATCAATTTGCCGCAAGGCCGGGTTAGGCCTAGTGACAACCCCCGCCGGTTGCGTTATGGGAGCGCCCGAGGAGAGCCGGATGCACATGAACAAGCCGAATTCAGATTCCGGCCGGCAGAAGGGAGCAGAGATGAAACCCGAGGTCTTTCTTCCCAACGATTACCGTCCGGCCGAAGACGAGCCCTTTATGAACGAGCGTCAGCTCGAATATTTCCGCCGGAAACTGCAGACGTGGAAGGAAGAACTGCTCGAGCAGTCCGCCGAGACGCTCGAAGGTCTTCAGGACAGTGCCCGGAACGTCCCGGACATCGCCGACCGCGCCAGCGAGGAGACCGATCGGGCGCTGGAGCTTCGGACCCGCGACCGCCAGCGCAAGCTCGTCACCAAGATCGATTCGGCGCTGCGACGGATCGACAGCGGCGAGTACGGCTATTGCGAGATGACCGGCGAGCCGATCTCGCTGAAGCGCCTTGACGCGCGGCCGATCGCGACGATGACGCTCGAGGCGCAGGAAAAGCACGAGCGGCGCGAGCGCGTGCATCGCGACGATTGAGCCGCTGCGCGCAGGGGCAGGGATTTCCGGCACCGTGGTCGCAAGGCTCCGGTGCCGTTCTTTTTCGGGGGTACGGGTATGTTGAAGGGGCGGAAAGTCACGGTGCTCGGGGCCGGCGTGGCCGGCCTGTCCGTCGCTCGCGCCCTGGCGCTCCGCGGGGCGGAGGTGACGGTGCTCGAACAGGCGCCGGAGATCCGCGAGGTCGGGGCGGGCCTACAGATTTCCCCGAACGGCGCGCGGGTCATATCCGCGCTCGGCCTTGGCGCGGCGCTCGGAAAGGCCGGGCAGCGCGCTGAGGCGGTCGAGCTTCGCGACGGCGAGAGCGGCGCGGTCGTGCTGCGGATGGACCTGTCGCGGGCGGGGACGGGCAACGACTTCCTGTTCCTGCACAGGGCCGATCTCATTGATGTGCTCCAGGAGGGCGCGCGGGACGCGGGCGTGACGATCCGGCTCCTGAAACAGGTCGACGAGGTCCGGCTGGGTGCGCATCCGCCGCGTCTCGTGACCACGCTCGGGGAGGAGTTCGAGGCCGAGATCCTGATCGGCGCGGACGGGTTGCATTCGAAGGTCCGGGCGGCGCTCAACGGAACGGTGGCGCCTTTCTTCACCCATCAGGTGGCGTGGCGCGCGACCCTGCCGGCCGAGCCCGGCATCGCGCCGGTCGCGCAGGTCTTCATGGGCCCCGGCCGGCACCTCGTGACCTATCCCTTGCGGGGCGGGCGGCTCCGGAACATCGTCGCGGTCGAGGAGCGCCGCCGCTGGGCCGAGGAGAGCTGGTCGTTGACCGACGACCCGCTGGCGCTGCGGATCGCTTTCGAGGAGTTCGTGCCCGAAGTCCGGGGCTGGCTCGATCGGATCGAGCGGCCCAATCTCTGGGGGTTGTTCCGCCACCCGGTGGCAGCCCGCTGGCACGGACACGGCGCGGCGATCCTTGGCGATGCCGCCCATCCGACGCTGCCGTTCCTCGCGCAGGGCGCGAACATGGCGCTGGAGGATGCATGGGTTCTCGCCGAGACGCTGGATGCCGGCGCCGGACCCGAAACCGCATTCGCGGACTACCAACGAGCACGCGAGGGGCGATGCCGCCGCATCGTCGACGCCGCCAATGCCAACGCGCGGAACTATCACCTGTCGGGCCTCAGGCGCGATGTCGCGCATCTGGGATTGCGGGCGCTCGGCAAGTTCGCCCCGGACCGTGTGCTTGGCCGGTTCGAGTGGCTTTACGGACACGACGTGGTTGGCGCCCCCCGGTAGTGAAAGCTGCGTGATGCAGCGCGCAATCGGCGCGTGTCCTTTCGCTCTCCCGAGGTGGGTCTGAACCATCCGGGCGAATCCGGCCGGAAGCCAAACCAAAGCTGATGTGCCGCCCGTTCCGGAAATGGCTGACGACATTCCGGCGCAGTGATGCATCCGGGTTACAGCGCGCACTGAACCTCCAGTTGTGCTTGTTTAAAGAAATAATCTGCCGCAGACTTCCCTGAAAAGCAGAGCAGTCTAAGAAAAAAAGTTATCGAAAGGATAGCAAATGGCAGGCAAGCCCTTGCGGGACGCATCTTGCGTTGCGTCGGTTGCGGTGGCGTCCTTGTTGTTGACGGGGTGTTCGGTCGAGACGCCATATCAGGCACCCAAGTTTTTCTTCGCATCGACCTATACCGGGCACAAAGATACCGCGCCGGTCCTTTTGAACAACGTCGCCTGGTGGGAAGGGCTTAAGGATCCGACCCTCAATTCGCTCGTTCAGCGGGCCCTGGCCGGCAGCCTCAGCCTCGCGATCGCCACCGAGAGGGTGCGGGAGGCGAAGGCCGACCTTGCCGCCGTGCCGACCCAGGTGACGGCGAACAGCGATGCCTCGGTGGTCCGGCAGAAGGAGGTCGCCGACACGCCGGAGACCCGGGCCGACGCGTCGCTCGGCCTGAGCTGGATGCTCGATCCCTTCGGCGAGCAGAGCCTGCGCAAGGAAGCCAGCCGGGCCCGCGTCGAGGTGGCCGATGCCGAGGTGGATGCGGCGCGGCTGCTGCTGCTCTTCAACCTCGCCAACGCCTATGTCGATCTTCGATTCAACCAGCGTGCGCTGGTCGTCCGTCAGAAGGAAGTCACATCGCGCGAGGAGACGCTCGAACTGACGGAGTCCCTGCTCGACAAGGATGCCGCCACCAAGCTCGATCTGGTCAGGGCCCAGGCGCGCCTCGCCGAGGCGCGCGCGACGGTGCCGGGGATCCGCGCCCGCATTCAGGGCCAGAAGAACCAGATCGCGACCCTGCTCGGCACGACGCCCGGCCGGCTCGATGTCAATCTGGACGCCGGGGCCCGCCAGCCGATGCCGCGGATGTCGACCGGGGTCGGCATTCCGGCCGATCTGGTGCGCAACCGTCCCGACATCCGGATCGCCGAGCGCCTTTATTACGCGGCGGTGGCCGAAACCGGTGTGGCGCGCGCGGATCTCTATCCGAAGCTGTCGCTCGGCGGGGCGATCAGTCTCGCGCGGGTGGGCGGCAATACGGGACCGGAGTACTTCTTCGGCCCCGCGATCGCACTTCCGACCCTGCCGTTGCAGACCGGGCGCGCCCGCGTCGCAGCTCAGGAATCGCGGGCGAGGCAGGCCCATACAAACTGGACTTCCACGGTGATCAACGCGATCCGCGAAGTCGAGGATGCGCTGTCCGATTACGCCCAGAGCCGTGCCGCGACCGAGCAGGCCCGCAATGCCGTCGAGCTTTACGGCGAGGCAGTGGACCTTACGCGTGGCATGATCGCGCTCAATGGGGCGACGCTGAACGAGCTGCTCGATGACGAAGAAAACCTCAGCGATGCGGAGATTGCGCTGGCGGCGAACCTGCGTGCACAGGCCCTCGCTTTCGTTGCGCTCAATTCGAGCCTGGGGGCAACGGTGCAGGGCAGCGGCTCGCCAACCGTCGTTGCCAGCGCAGGTTCGGAATAGGCCCTCGTCGGCAGTTACTGTTCGCGGAACGCGCGGCTCATCGAGTCGACGATGGGCTTCACCAGGTATTCGAAGAAGGTCCGCTCGGCGGTTTCGATCATGATCTCGGCCGGCATGCCCGGGGTCGGCGTGAAGCTCTTGACACGCTCCAGCTCGGAGGCCGGAAGCTTCACGCGCGCCACATAGACCTCGCGCAGGTTGTTGCTGGCGTCGACTGGGAGCGAGTCCGCCGAAACATAGTAGACCTCGCCCTTGAGGACCGGCGTCGTGCGCTGGTTCAGCGAGACGAGCCGCACCGTTGCCATCTGGCCAAGGCGCACATCGTCGATATCGTTGCGCGGCACCTGCGCCTCAATGATGAGGGGGGCGTTCTTGGGCAGGATCTCGGCGATCGCCTTGCCGCCCTCGATGACGCCGCCGGAAGTGAAGTAGTGCATCCGCACGACCGTTCCCGAGACGGGTGCGCTGATCACCGAGCGCCGCAGCACGTCCACCGCGTTGTAGGACTGCTCGCGCACGCTGTCGAGCTCGGCCTGGATCGCCTGCATCTCGTCGAGCGCGGCCTGGCGGTACTCGTTGTAGGTCAAGTCGATCTGCTGCTCGTACTTCTCCTTGAGTGACTGGGTTTCGGCCTGGTCGGCCGAGAGCCGGCCGAGCTGGCCTTCGGCATCGATCATCGCGCGCTCGATCGCGTTGACTTCGGTCTTGCGGATCAACCCCTGCTCTAGGAGGCTGGATTTCGCGACGAAATCCTCCTGCAGGAGAATATGCTGCCGCCGGAGCGCGTCCTCGTGCGTCGCGTAGCCGGTGACGCGGCTGTCCAGTGCCGAAATATTGGTCTTGAGCAGGATGACGTCACTTTCGAGCTTAGTGCGCGATGTCTGGAAATTGAGGCGCTGGTTGTCCATGATCTCGATGATTTCGGGATCCTGGCCCTTGTCCAGCAAGAAGGACGGGAAGGTGATCCGCTCGGCGCCGTTGAATTCGGACATCAGCCGCGCGTTGACCGCTTCGAGCCGGGCGCGGCGCAGCATCAGTTCCCGCTGGTTGGCCAGCGCTGCAGTCTGTTCGAGGTGGATCAGGGGCTGCCCCTTGACGACCGCGTCGCCTTCGGAGACGAGGATTTCCTCGATGATCCCGCCTTCGAGGTGCTGGATGATCTTGTTGTGGCCGGTCGCGACGAAGCTGCCTTGCGCGATCACAGCCGCCGCGAGCGGCGCGGTGATCGCCCAGAAACCGAATCCGCCGATCGCGATGATGATCAGCGCGACCCCGATGATCGTGTGGCGCGAGACCGAGCGCGGAACTTCGGAATACCATTCCTCCGCGTGGTAGTTGGGGTTCTGCGGAACAACGAGCTGGGTGCCCATGGTCGTTGCGACTCCTTACTGGCGTTTCTGCGCGATCGTGGGATTCGCGGGCTTGGCGTTGCGGCGCGCGGAGATCGCCTGCATGACCTCCTCGCGGGTGCCAAAGAGGTTCACGCGCCCGTCGGTCAGCAGCATCACCTTCTCCACCGATTGCAGGAGCGAGGGTTTCTGCGTCACGACCACCACGGTGATGCTGTTGCGCCGCGCATGGTCCATCGCCCGCGCCAGCGCCTTGTCGCCGGCGTTGTCGAGGTTGGAGTTGGGCTCGTCGAGGACGACGAGGCGCGGGTTGCCGAAGAACGCCCTGGCAAGCGCGATCCGCTGCTTCTGGCCGCCCGAGAGCGGCGAGCCGTCGGCGGAGACGACCGTCTCGTAGCCCTGCGGGAAAGTGGCGATCATGTCATGCACATCGGCGAGCACGGCGGCCTCGTAGATCTGCTCGTCCGTCGCGTCCGAGCGCATCCGCGCGATGTTGTTCTTGATCGTGCCGGGAAAGAGCTGCACGTCCTGCGGCAGGTAGCCGATGCTCTCGCCGAACTGGCGCTGGTCCCAGTTGCGCAGGTCCATCAGGTCGAGCCGGACGCTGCCGGAAGTGGGCAGGATCGACCCCACCAGCATCTTGCCAAGCGTGGTCTTGCCGGCGCCCGAATTGCCGATAATCGCGAGCGAGCCGCCGGGATCGAGCGAGAAGCTGATCGAGTTGAGGACGACCCGCTTGGTGCCGCCGGGAACATAGAGCAGCCGCTCGACGTCGAGCCGGCCCTCGGGGTTCGGCAGAAGCAGGCGGTCGACGTTCAGTGGCGAGGACTTGAGCAGGGCCGTGATCCGGTCGAACGCGGCGCGGGAGAGGAGGAAGCTGTTCCAGCCCTCGATCGCGCCCTCGATCGGCGCCAATGCGCGGCCGGCGATGATCGAGGCGGCGATCACCATGCCGCCGGTGATGTGGCCCTGGATCGCGAGGTAGGCGCCCCAGCCTAGCATGCCGACCTGGGTCAGCAGCCGCACTGCCCGCGACATCGAGGCGGTGATGACGTTGCGGTCCTGCGCGCGCACCTGCGCAGACAGCGAGGCCGCCGTGTCCTTGCCCCAGATCTCGACCGCCTCGGGGATCATCGCAAGCGCATTGATGATCTGCGAGTTGCGCGACATCGAGTCGAGATGCTGGTTCGCCTTGCTCTGCGCGACATTCGCCTCGGCGAAGGGGCGCGAGGTCAGGCGCTGGTTGATCAAGGCGATCACGACCAGAATCAGCGCGGTCGTCACCACGATCGCGCCGAGATGCGGATGCACGAGGAAGATCGCAAGGATGAAGAGCGGTGCGAAGGGAATGTCGAGAAAAGACAGGAGCGTGCCGGACACGAGAAAGCCGCGCAGTTGCTGGAGGTCGCCGAGGGTCTGGTACTCGCGTCCGGTCCCGTGCAGCGAGGCACGCGCCGCGGCGGCCAGGATCGGCGAGCCAAGGCGCACCGCGACCTCCACCGCCGTGCGCATCAGGATGAACCGCCGCACGGCGTCGAACACGGCCTGGAGCACGACGGCGCCGACGATGACCGCCGTCAGCATGATCAGAGTGTCGACCGAGCGGCTCGTGAGCACCCTGTCGGAAATCTGGAAGAGGTAGACCGGGATCGCGAGGATCAGAAAGTTGGTCATGCAGGTGAACAGCATGACAGCCGCGAGGTTTCGGCGGACGGCCCATTTTCCGGCCGCGAGGCTCTTGGAAAAATCGGTCGGCCCCAGGCGCTTGTGGAACCTGTTCCCGTTCATCCCTCCGCCACCGCCGCCGGCGTTGGCCGTCGGCTGTCCCGTGCCGTTGACCGTGCCTCCCGAACGGTCACCCCCCGCCTTGCCTTCGATCGTGGTGCCGAGGCCCGTACGGCGGCTCTGGAAGTTCGGGATATGTCCCGTGCTTTCGTCGTCCTCGCCGGGACCGTTTGGAATGTCTTTCACGATCAGATCCTTTGAAAATGACTTCAGGCAAGCATCGTCTGCATGACATCGGCCGAACCGGCGTCGTTGCCGTGGCCGTTGCCGTGGCCATTGGACGGGTGCCCGTCGTCATTGCCGTACTGGTCCTCGATCATACCTTCGGCGAGGAACGCGACAGCTTCGCTCGCAAGGTCGGACTCGCCCGACATCGGATCCTCGAGCGAGATCAGTTCCGCCTGGTAGAGCAGGGCGTCCGAGTAATGCTCGCCCCCGACATGAACGGTGGAATCGGTTCCGTATTCCTCGATCGACGCCAGGTTGAGCAGCGCGTTCGATCCGGTCGTCACCGTCACGCCATCGTCACCTGCCGAAGCGAGCAATTCGCCGGCGAGCAGTTCGACCTGGTCGGCGTCGCCGAGAACGTTGGTCTGTTCGACGCTCTGCGAGTTGATCAGGTTGCCGTCGATGTAGAGCACGCTGAGCATCGTGTCGCCGCTGAAGGCCTCGTTCTTCAACAGCCAGCCCGGAACACCGTTGGCCCCCTCGCCGAGCATGGTGATGAACTGCTTCTGCATCGCGTCCAGCGGCATGATCGTGTCGCTGCCGAGTTCGTAGATTGCTGCCTCGTTCCACAAAAGATTGCCACCGCTTCCGACGACGCCGCCGTGATTGTCGAGCGTGACGGCGTCGGTATCGAGAAGCACGTTCATCTGGTTGATCATCGCCAGGTTGATCAGATGGCCGCCGACCACGATCAGGTCGTACTGGAAGCCGAGTTCGTAGAGCGACACGCTGTTGGTGATCTCGTTGCCGCCGAAAACAAAATTCGACTCCGAACCCGAGAAGGTCATTGCGGTCACGTCGTTGTCGACGACGAAGTTGAACTGTTTGATCCAACTCACGTTAATCACATCGCCCTCGATCCGGGTAATCGCCCAGTGCTCGGGGAACTTCGCGTCGACCGGATCCTTATCTTGCTCGGCGGGCGCGGATTCGCGGATCAGGCTGGCGACGTTCCACGCGGTCGTGAGCGCGCTGTCGCCGGCCTCGTCGGCATCCGCCGAGAAGGAGACGTGATCGTCGTTCCAGACGTTGATCTGGCTGATCATGTGAAGCGATACGCTGTCGCCGCCGACCAGCATCACCGGCGCGTAGAGCCAGCTCGCCGACAGCACAACCTCATTGACGAGCAGGTTGCCGCCATGCACCGCCTGATGCGCCGGGCCTTCGTCCTCGGCCGGGCCGGTGACCGGCGTCGTTCCCTCCGCGCTCGCCGCCAAGTTCTCGTCGAGGCTCTCATCCGCGTTCGCATCCGCGCCCTCTCCGGCGCCCTCCGCCGGCGGCGGAGCGAGATAGGCGGGAATGTGGTCCTGCCAACTGGGAAGCTCTGTTACTTCCTCGCCGTTGACATGCAGGCCGTAAGCGTCGTCGCCTTTCAAGAGAGTGATCTGGGCGCCCTCGACCTCGGGGACCTCGACTTCTTCGATGAACTTGACCAGCGAATGGGCCATGTCGGAGTAGCTCACCTCGCCGTCCGGCAGCACGGCCGGGCTGAAGATCTGCAAGGCCTTGCCGGCATCGACAAGTTTCTCCAGTGCTGCCTCGAGAACTTCCTTGCTGACGATCGGCCCCTGGAAGGCGTCCGTATTCCACTGGTCACTGTCGTGAAGGACGTTCGACTGATGGATGACGACCGCAACCGAACTCGGCGCCGGGATCTTGAAGACGACATCGATTGGGCCGCCGCCGCTGCGGTCGCCGCCGCCGAAGCTGATGCTGACAGTATGGCTTGCTCCCGCCGGCAGGGGGGAGGCGAACCCGGAGACCGGCGGAGAGAGCAAGCCCGGCTCCGCGAACCCGGCATCGACGTCGGGCGACGGGACTGCTGACCGCGTATCCGGCGCATCCTCGGACTTCGCCTTGAAGCGGATCTTGCCGTTGAACTCGTCAGGCTCGAAGTCGTCGATGATCTTGGGATTGATGACGGGGAGGTCTTCGGGGCCGTCGTTCAGTCTCTTCAGGGCCCGGAATTCATCGTACTCGGCCCGAAGCCGGGCCTCTTCAACGCTCAAATGAAACAAACCAATAAAGTGAGAAATGATCTCGGTCGCATTGTCGAAATAGCGCATCGTCCTGGACCTCGTCTAGCGTGGTTTCCGGTCGTCGCGTTGACCTTATGTCGTGTGGCGGGCCTGCGCGGCTAATCCGCGCAGGCCCTGGTCTGTCGCGCCGGGCGATCAGCTCATGTCGTCGTCGCCGATGAACGTCGAAGACAGGTTGCCGCCGACCACAGTCATGTCGATCGAGTTACCCATGATGTTGGCGCCCTGGACGATGTCCATGTTGAACGCCGCGGTGTCGATCGCCGCATCGGCAGAGGCGGACGAGGTCCCGTTCACATAACCGTCGTCACCGTTGTTGGACCCCCAGACGCCGCCGTTCGCGACGCCGCCATCGCCGTTCGTGGCCATGCCGCCCATGCCGCCCATGCCGCCATTGGCCATGGAGTCACCGACCGTCGCGGTGCCGCCACCGCCGCCGCCGCCGCCGGAAGCGTTGGTCTCGCCGTAGGCCGCCGCGAGGCCGCCGGCGAAGCCGCCATGGCCGCCCTCGGCATCCGCTTCGCCCCAGGCTGCGGCCAGACCGTCCGCGAACCCGCCGTCGCCGCCTTCGCCTTCGCCGTTACCGGCGCCGAGGCCGAGGCCCGCGCCATCGCCCGCGTCGCCGCCGTCGCCTTGGGCAAAGCCGAGGCCGAGGCCGGCACCGTCGGAGCTGCCGCCGTCACCGGCTTCGCCATTGCCCGCGCCAAGGCCTATGCCGAGCGCGTTCGCGTCGCCGGTATCGCCGGAGGTGCCGTCACCGCTGCCAAAGCCGGCACCGAGTGCGTTCGCATCGCCGGTATCGCCGGAGGTGCCGTCACCGCTGCCAAAGCCGGCGCCGAGCCCGTTCGCATCGCCGGAATCGCCGCCCGTGCCCGAGCCGGCTCCCAGCCCGGCGCCAAGGCCCGCGCCGTCACCGGCGTCGCCGCCTGTGCCGGTGCCCTCGGCTTCGGCGTCTTCGACTTCGCCTTCGCCGCCGGAGGCTTCGATCTCGCCTTCGCCGTCGCCGGCACCGCCGTCACCACCCGTTCCGGTGCCCTGACCGGCGCCAAGGCCCAGTCCGGCCGCGTCGCCACCCTCGGTGTTGCCGCCGAAGCCGCCACCGAGACCGGCACCAAGGCCAGCCGCATTGCTGTCGCCGGTATCGCCGCCTTCGCCTTCGCCGAGGCCGACACCAAGACCAGCCGCGCTGCTGTCACCGGTTTCGCCGCCTTCGCCGCCGCCGAGACCGACACCGAGACCGGCCGCATCGCCGCCGCTCGCGTCGCCGCCTTCGCCTTCGGCCGTGACCGCGTTCTCGGCATCGCCGGAGCCGCCGTCGCCGCCGAGACCCGCGCCGACGCCAAGGCCGACGCCGAGGCCGGTACCGGAGGCGCCGTTCGCCTCTCCGCCCTCGCCTTCGGCTTCGACGTCGTTGGCGGTACTGGCGCTGCCGCCGTCAGCCTGGCCGCCCGCCGCTTCGGCTGCGGAAGCGGTCGTGCCTTCGCCATCACCGCCATCACCGCCGTCAGACTCGGCTTCACCACCGATCGAGAATGCGTGTCCGCCGCCGCCACCATCGGCCTGCGCATAGCTGCCGCCGTCTCCGCCTTCCGGCTCGGTGCTGATGCCGTCGCCGGACGTGGCATAACCGCCAAGCGCCATGCCGCCGGCATAGAACGCGCCGGAATTCGAAACCTCGGCGTTGTCGAGCTGGTCGTTGTCGGTCATGTTGTTCGACTGGACGAACACATTGGCGGAGTCGTTGCCCGCGGCACCAAGCGAACCGTTGAGGAAGTTGTCGAGCGTGATGTCGCCGTTGAAGGCGGCCACATCGTCGATGTCCACAGTCCCGCCCTCTTCAGCTTCGGCGGAGATGTCGATCACGTCGTCGTCGGTCTGGTTCCAGTCGATGGCGAGATCGACGTCGTTGGTGATATCGGTCGTGACGTCGGTGTCATTGGTCGCGGCGTTGTTGGCGTAGTTGTCGCTTTTGGCTTTGGCCTCGGCGTCGTTCTGCGCACCGGCATCCGCCGCGGAATCGGCCTGGGCCTGACCGTCGGTCGTAGCCTCGGCTTCGCCTTCGCCCTCTTCCTCGCCGCCCTCGGCTTCGGCTTCGGTCTCGCCTTCGACCTCACCCTCGGCCGAGGAATCGGCCTGCGCGTCGGCCAAGGCCTCGTTCTCCGACTCGGTGCGGGAATCGAGGTAGGAGTCGTTCTCGGCTTCGGAGTCGACGGAGTTGTCGACCTCATTCTCAAGCTCGAAGTTGAAAGGCCACCAGTTTCTGTTGCTCATGACAATTCTCCGGTTGGTGGCCGGATCACCGCCGTTCATCTCTCAAGCGGTATGGTCCGGCACGGTTTCCTTATTGGATTTCGCTGACAGGGAAACGCCTGGACCGGTGGTCTCGTGCTCTCCTTTCCATCAATGACCGGCTCAAATGTGTTCCTGCGAAACATCGCCCCCGGGAAAACGTTCGACGTCCCGGAGCCGGCACACATCGGCAGAAATTGCCAAGTGATGCCTGAAAATGGTCACGCGAAAACCACTTTTGGGGTAGCTGGCAAATCGGACTAGCGGTGCCGCGGGAGACGGAATGGCCGTGTTTCTAACGACTTGCGTAGCCGGACGCTACGTCGCTCAATCAACCTGAGGTATCGAATCACCGCGGGGTCTAATGCTTGTGGCGCCGATCGGGCAGGGTTCAGACGCGGCGAAGCGGTACCGAGCTACCCGGTCGAAGCGGAAAAATCGCTACGGCAATCAGGTTCGGTCTGTAATACATTGAAATAGACGGAGATACCCAACAGGGCCGGGATAAATCCTTGGAGCTAGTCACATATTCCAATGGTTAAGGTTTAATTCTGGCCCCCAAGCGCGTATAGTCGAGGCCGCCGTCACAGATTTACTGTGTGCGTTTTGTCTACGGATGCCGTTCACGGCGTCGAGGGCATTGGTAATGTTGGGTTATTTGCCCTGCCGGGTGTCTTTACGTAGGGGGACGAATATGTTGATTGATCGATTTGATGCAGTCGTTTCCGGAAACGTGGAACGGGATATTCCAGCGCGGGGCAGTGAAGCGGTGGCCGAACTGGCCATCATAGGTTCCAGACACAGCTTTTCGGAATGTCTGGTTCGCGCAACGTCGATGGAAGTAGGCGACAGCGGGCTCGAGCGTCTGGAGACGCTGGCCGATTTCGATGCGCTGCCTCCGGTTCGCAAGGCGGCGGTGCGTCTGGTTGTCGTTGACGAAGCCACGATATCCCAAGACGACGGGGCAACCTTCGGGGAGCGCGGCGGCTTCGGCTCGGCCGTTGTCGTCCTGGCGTATCGTTCCGAGGAGGCCGCACGGCGCATAATCGATCTGGCGTCCGGTTTCGACTGGATCGAGAGCTATCTGCCGATCGACATCCGGTTCGATCTCTGGATATCCGTGCTCCGGCTTCTCCTGAGCGGCGGTCGCTACGTCCCCGCCGAATTGCTGCGCGCCGAGGAACCGGCGGAGGCCGTCGCCAATGACCGGATCGGCACGGCGGCCCGGTCCGGCGCCGCGTCCGACGCTGGCCTGACCCCGCGCGAAAGACAGGTGCTCACACTCCTTGCCAAAGGACTTCCCAACAAGCTGATCGCGTCCAAGCTCGATCTGTCGCAGCACACGATCAAGCTGCATATCCACCATGTGATTACCAAATTGGGGGTTCAAAACCGGACGGAGGCGGTCGCCAGGTACTTCGGTCAGCGGTGATGGCGGGACCCCACCAGACGCCGGCATCGACGGCCGACGCGCCGCAGCTTGACGAGATACTGCTCAGGGTCGGCAAGCTCAATTACACCTGGTCCAACACCGAGAGCTTACTCATCCACCTGATCGCGGGGCTGGCGCGGATCGACAAGGATACGGCGCTGATCATCTTCCTCACGCTCAACACGACACGGGCGCGGCTCGATCTCGTTGGGCGGCTGGCCAAGATGGAGCGTACCCCGGAAGCCGAACGCAAAGACGTGCTCGGCGTCACAGAGCGCTTCTCCCGGATCTCGGCTCTGCGCAACAAGTACAATCACTGCATCTATTCCTTCGATGCGGATGGCGGATCGCCGAAGACCATCCTGATGCGGATCTCGGATCGCAAGGACGCGATCCGGTACGGCAAGACCGATCCGATCAACAGCGCCGAACTGGAGACGGTCGATGCCGCGATCGAGGCGATCGCGGAACTCAACCGCGAGATCTGGCGGCTCGCGCAGCGGCACGGCTATCCGATCTGACCGGCTTCGGCCGACGGGCGCTTTCATCGAAATCCCGGAGTTCGGGTCGGCGCCGCGGCGGCGCATCGACCATGCCCAGCGTCTCCAGCGCCGCCCAAAAGGCGTCGGGGCGTGCGGATCAGCCGTGCCGCGGGCTGCAGGTACGACACCATGGATGCGCCGGGCGGCGGCGCGCGGCGTCCGGGTCGCACCGGAGTGGACAAACCCAAGCGCATGGGATTTAGTTCTTTTCAGGCAGCGGCGCCTCGCGCCTCGCTGTCGCGCGAACAGCTGACGGAGGAATGATGAGTACGGATCTTCACGAACTTGCGCCGCACCACCTTCCTCCCTTCATCACGGCGCCGGGGAGTTCGGACTTTCTTTACAACGTCATCGTCGTTTCGCTGGTGGTGATCGTGCTTCTTGTCGGCAACTTCTACTTCAAGCTGCACGCGCTGCCCGAAAAGATGGCCGAACATGCCAACAGCACGCAGCTTCAGCTGATCGGGGTCATGGCGCTCCTGGCGCTGTTCACTCATAACCATATCTTCTGGGTCGGTGCCCTGCTCCTGGCGGCTATCCAGTTGCCGAACTTCACCGAACCGCTGAACTCGATCGCGGGCTCCTTGCGCGAACTGTCGAAGGGTGCGGCCAAGAATGCCCCCAAGGCCCCGGCGGTGGCCGCCGATGCCGCAGCGTCCGAACAGGCCTGAGGAGAGACCGGAATGCTCGAGTTTCTGCTCTGCTCGCTCGTCACGATTTTTCCCGACTACCTCTACCGCAGCCGGGTTCAGGGCAAGAGGTGGGGCAGGGAGCTGACACTCTTCTCGATCTGGTACGAACTGCGCTGGGGGATCACGGCCTGTGCCGTGCTGACAATCTCGCTTTTGACCATGATCTTCTACTACCACCCGACGACGTCGAACGGCGCGTCCTTCTTCCGCACGGTGACGATCCTGCCCGAGACCGGCGGCAGGGTTGCCGAGGTCTATGTCGAGAACCTGCAGGAGGTCGAGGCTGGAGACCCCCTGTTCCGGCTGGACGACGAGCTCGCGCGCGCATCCTACGAGACCGCGAAGGCGCAGGTTGCCGAGATCGACGCCGCGATGGTGATGGCCCAGTCGGAACTCGCCGCCGCCGAAGGCTCCGTCGCGCAGGCGCGGAGCGCGCTGACCCAGGCAACGGACGAACTGAACCGCAATCTGGAGCTGCAGGCGCGCAATTCCTCGGTCGTGAGCGAGCGCGAGATCGAGCGCCAGCAGAACCTCGTGGACGGCCGAGAGGCGGCCCTGACGGTCGCAGAATCCAGCCGTGCGTCGGTTCAGACCAAGATATCGACGCTCCTGCCGGCGCAGAAGGCAACCGCGGAATCGGCGCTGGCGCAGGCGCAGGTGACGCTCGACAAGCTGGTCGTCACCGCAGGCGTGTCCGGGACCGTTCAGCAGTTCATCCTTCAGCCGGGGGACTATGTCAGCGCAGTGCTCCGCCCGGCCGGGATCCTCGTGCCGAAGGCTTCGGGCACGGGCAGGTTCCAGGCGGGCTTCGATCAGGTCTCGGCACAGGTGATCAAACCGGGAATGGTTGGCGAGATCCTGTGTTTGTCGAAACCCTTCACGATCATCCCGACCGTGGTGGTCTCGGTGCAGGACGTCATCGCTTCGGGCCAGTTCCGGCCGACGGACCGGCTCGTGGACGCGACGGAAGCCGCGCGGCCGGGAACGGTGACGGTGGCCATGGAGCCGCTCTATCCCGGCAGCGCCGACGATGTGCCGCCGGGCAGCAAGTGCATCGTCAATGCCTACACGAGCTTCCACGACCGGCTGGACGAGGGCGGCCTCGGCTTCGGAACATGGATCTTCTACCACGCCGTTGACGCGACGGCCGTCGTGCATGCGGCGGTTCTCAGGATCCAGGCGCTGATCGTGCCGGTGCAAACTCTGGTGTTCTCCGGGCACTGACGGGGGCGGTGCCAATTATCCGGCTGGACCGGGCACACGCGTATGAGCGCCCGCCACAAGATCGGCCTCGATGAAGTGGCGGGCCGCGGCCTGAGGGCCGTTAGCCCCGGGGATTGGTGTTTGCAGGAAGAAGCAGGATCCGGTGCGCATTGCCGAGGCTCGGTGGAGCCTGCCGGGACGGAATGCATTCCGGGGAAGGTCTTCTGAGCCTGTCATCGCGCCGAGGCCGTGCGGATGCTCCGGTCTGCCGGCGACCAGGTCGATTCCTATAGGGGTTGGTTGTGCCGCTTACAGGCCGCTCTTGGCCGTGCGCGCCTCGGGCAACGCGATCCGGGCAACCTGCTCGGCGATCGGATCGACCGCGAGGGGATGGGTCTCGCCGGTATGATCGGCGGGGTCGCCGATATCCTGCCAGCGCCCGTTCTTGTAGATCTCGAGCGCGCCGAAGCCGGCCTTGTAGCCCATCTTTCGGCTGCCGGGGACCCAGTAGCCGAGGTAGACATAGGGCAGGCTGGACCGGCGGGCGATCTCGACATGGTCGAGAATGATGTAGGTGCCGAGGCTGTCGCCGGCGCGATCCGGATCGTAGAAGCTGTAGACCATCGACAGTCCGTCATCGAGCACGTCCGTCAGGCAGACCGCGGTGAGCTTGCGCCGGTCGCCAGGTTCGTCTGGCGGCGCCGAATACTCGACGACGCGGCTGCGGACCGGCGTCTCCTCGATCATCGCGGCGAACTCGAAGATGTCCATGTCGGCCATGCCGCCATCGGCGTGGCGGCTGTCGAGATAGCGGCGGAAGAGCGCGTACTGGTCCTCGGACGCCCAGGGGCTCGTCGCGTCGCGCCGCAGATGGGCGTTGCGGCGCAGTGTCCGGCGCTGGCTCTTGCTGGGCTGGAAATCCGCGACCCGGATCCGCGCCGAGAGGCAGGCCGTGCATTCGGCGCAGGACGGTCGGTAGAGCACGTTCTGCGACCGTCGGAACCCCTGTTTCGACAGAGCGTCGTTCAGTCTCTCGGCATTGTCGCCTTGCAGCGCGGTGAACAGTTTTCGCTCCGACCGTCCCCCGAGGTAGGGGCAGGGCTGGGGTGCCGTCACATAGAACTGGGGCGCGATGGGCAGCGTATGGCGCATTATCGACCCCCCGCCGGTGCGGGTCTGAAAGATCGGTTGACGTCAGGAAGGTAACAAGGACCGGCTTTTCCGCCAAGCCCCGAGTTTTGCCTAGTGGCATGTATTCACAAGAGGGGTGGCCCGGATCGCTCCGGGCCACCCTTCAAGCATCGTCCGCAGGGCTCAGTAGCGTCCGGGGCGCTCGGGCTCCTGACCGCTGTCCTTCCCGCCCGTCTCGTCGCGTTCGTCGCTGGCGGTGCGGGCGCGTTCGTCGAGATATTGGTCGAACTCGGCCTTGTCCTTGCTTTCGCGCAGGCGCTTGAGGAAGGCTTCGAACTCCTCCTGCTCGCGTTCGAGCCGGTCGAGCGTGTCGGCCTTGTAGGCGTCGAACGCGGTGTTGCCGGAGGACCGGAAACCGTGCTGGCGGCACCGGCTGCGGGCC
The DNA here is from genome assembly GCF_026013545.1 of Defluviimonas salinarum. Lineage (GTDB taxonomy): Bacteria > Pseudomonadota > Alphaproteobacteria > Rhodobacterales > Rhodobacteraceae > Albidovulum > Albidovulum salinarum. The sequence continues at coordinate 250,684 of NZ_JAPDOG010000001.1, forward strand.
ATGTGGGAATGGGCGTCGTGGCGGCTCCAGCCGCAGGACTTGGAAAACATGCGCTTGCTCCAGATCATATAGGCGAGAAGGGCGAGGCCGATCGGCCAGAAGAAGATGAAGCCGAGCACCATGGCGGCGATCCAGGCGCCCTTGCCGCGCTCGTCGAGCCAGGCTTCGGCCCGTCCGGGCCAGGCGGCGATGGTGGTCATTGGGTCCTCCGTCGGGTTATGTGAATTCCTTTCACATTGATCTAGATCGGAACCCGGCGGAGCTGCGTCAAGATGCCATGTAAAAGAAATTTACATTTGTCCGGCCCGTGGCCCCGCTGCGCCCGGGGCGGGCGCCGGCGATGGCGCGGAATATACCCGCGACATTGGAGCGCAGCCCATTGGCCCCGCCCGCGCGAGCCGGTATGCTCCGCGCCATGATCGTCGAGCTTGGCCATTTCACCCTTATCCTCGCGCTGATGCTGGCGGCCGTTCAGGTCGTGATTCCGCTTGTCGGCGCCCACAAGGACTGGCGCGGCTGGATGGCGCTGGCGGGACCGGCGGCTACGGCGCAGTTCCTCTGCATCGCGATCTCGTTCGCGGCGCTGACCTGGGCCTTCGTGACGTCGGACTTCTCGCTTCGCCTTGTCGTCGAGAATTCCCACACGCTGAAGCCGATGCTCTACAAGGTCTCGGGCGTCTGGGGCAACCACGAGGGCTCGATGCTGCTCTGGGTGCTGATCCTTGCGGGGTTCGGCGCCACGGCGGCATGGTTCGGCGGCGGGCTGCCCGAACGGCTGAAAGCGCGGGTCCTCAGCGTCCAGGCGATGATCGGCTTGGCCTTCCTCGCCTTCATCCTCTTCACCTCGAACCCGTTCCTGAGGCTCGCCGAGCCGCCCTTCGACGGCCAGGATCTCAATCCGCTCCTGCAGGATCCGGGCTTGGCCTTCCATCCGCCGTTCCTCTATCTCGGCTATGTCGGGCTCTCGATGGCGTTCTCCTTCGCGGTCGCGGCGCTGATCGAGGGCCGCGTCGATGCGGCCTGGGCGCGCTGGGTCCGGCCCTGGACGCTCGCGGCCTGGATGTTCCTGACCATCGGCATCGCGCTCGGCTCTTGGTGGGCCTATTACGAGCTCGGCTGGGGCGGGTTCTGGTTCTGGGATCCGGTCGAGAACGCGTCCTTCATGCCCTGGCTCATCGCGGCCGCGTTGCTCCACTCCGCCATCGTGGTCGAGAAGCGCGAGACGCTGAAGGCCTGGACGATCCTCCTCGCGATCCTCGCCTTCGGCTTCTCGCTCATCGGCACGTTCATCGTGCGCTCGGGCATCATCACGAGCGTGCACGCCTTCGCCAACGACCCCGAGCGCGGGATCTTCATCCTCGCGATCCTCGCCGTCTTCATCGGTGGCGCGCTCACGCTCTACGCGGCTCGGGCGGGCGCGATGGAGGCCAAGGGCGTCTTCGCGATGGTCAGCCGGGAATCGGCGCTCGTCCTCAACAACGTGCTTCTCGCGGTCGCGGCCTTCGTGGTCTTCGTCGGCACGCTCTGGCCGCTGATCGCGGAACTGGCCTTCGACCGCAAGCTGTCGGTCGGCGCGCCGTTCTTCAACCAGGCCTTCACGCCGTTCATGATCGTGCTCGCGATCCTGTTGCCGCTTGGCGCGATCATGCCGTGGAAACGGGCGCGGCTCGAGCGGTCGATGCGGCCGCTCTACCCGGCGCTGATCCTCGCGCTCGCACTCGGTGCGCTTGCCTTCGCGGTTCAGACCGAACGCACCGCCCTCGCGCCGGTGGGCGTGGCGCTCGGCGTCTGGCTGATCGCCGGGGCGGCGGCGGAGCTCTGGCAACGCGCGGGCCACCAGGTGGCGCGGCTCGGCCGATTGCCGCGGGCTGACTGGGGCAAGGCCGCGGCGCATTCGGGGCTCGGCATCGTCTTCATCGGCATCGCCTGCCTGATGGCCTGGGATGTCGAGGACATCCGGGTGGCGAAGGTCGGCGAGAGCTTCGCGGTCGGCGGCTTCGACATCGCGCTGGACCGGGTCGAGAAGGTCGAGGGGCCGAACTACCTCTCGACCATGGCGACGATGATCGTCTCGCGGGAGGGGCGGCAGGTCGCGGTGCTCCACCCCGAGAAGCGGGTCTATCCGGTCGCGGCGATGCCGACCACCGAGGCCGCGATCTCCAACGGCGTCTGGCGCGACATCTACCTCGTGATCGGCGACGAGCAGGCGGACGGCGGCTGGGCGGTGCGGACCTATATCAAGCCCTTCGCAAACTGGATCTGGGGCGGGGCGATCCTGATGGCGCTCGGCGGCATCCTGAGCCTCAGCGATCGGCGCTACCGGGTCGCGGCCGGGGCGCGGAAGGCACGCGGTGCGCTCGCCGCACCTGCGGAGTGACGTGATGCGCCGGCTCCTGCTTCTTCTCGCGTTGCTCGCCACGCCGGTCTTCGCGGTCCAGCCCGACGAGATCCTCGACGACCCGGCGCTCGAGGCGCGGGCGCGGGACCTCAGCCAAGGTCTGCGCTGCCTAGTCTGCCGCAACGAGAACATCGACGAGTCTAACGCGGGGCTCGCGCGCGACCTCAGGCTTCTCGTGCGCGAGCGGCTCGTCGCCGGGGACAGCGACGCGGAGGTCATCGCCTATTTGGTCGACCGCTACGGCGAATACGTTCTCCTGCAGCCCACCGCGTCGGGCGAGAACCTGATCCTCTGGATCGCCGGGCCGGCGATGCTTGTCATCGCGCTCGGCACCGCGGCGGTCTATCTGCGCCGCCGCAAGCCCGTTGCCGAGGCGGCGCCGGATCCGCTCAGCGAGGCCGAGAAGAAGCGGCTCAAGGAAATCCTCGACAAGTGACGCGCCGTCGCGCTTTGCGCGGCGCGCGGGCGGGCTATGCTGCGGGCGGGTGCGGCGGCAGGAGCGGGACAATGGGCTATAAGACGATCCGGTACACTGAGGCGGACTGCGTCGCCGTTGTCACGCTCGACCGGCCCGCGGTGATGAACGCGCTCAACACGACGATGCGGGCCGAGATCACCGATGCGGTGGGGCGAGCGGACGGGACGGCGCGGGTGATCGTGCTGACCGGCTCAGGCCGGGCCTTCTGTTCGGGGCAGGACCTGGGCGACCGGGCGGCCGGGAGCGACTTTGACCTCGAGCGGACGCTGGCCGAGGAATACGAGCCGATGTTGCGTGCGATCCTCGCCGCGCGGGTGCCGGTGATCGCGGCGGTTAACGGCGCCGCGGCTGGGGCGGGGGCCAATCTCGCGCTCGCGGCCGACGTCGTGATCGCGGCGGAAAGCGCGAGCTTCATCCAGGCCTTCACCCGGATCGGGCTCATTCCCGATGCCGGCGGGACCTTCGCCCTACCGCGTTTGGTCGGGATGGCTCGGGCGATGGGGGCAGCGCTTTTCGCCGAGAAGGTCACCGCGCGGCAGGCGGCCGACTGGGGCATGATCTGGGAGGCGGTTCCTGACGACGCGTTCGAGGCGCGGTGGAAGGCGCGGGCCGAGGCGCTGGCGGCCGGGCCGACCGAGGCTTTCGTCCGGGTGAAGCAGGCGCTCAGGGCCAGTCTCGGCAACGATGTCGATGCCCAGCTCGCGCTCGAGGCGCGGCTGCAGGGCGAATGCGGGCGGACGGCGGATTTCGCCGAGGGCGTCGCGGCCTTCCTCGAAAAGCGCCCGGCGCGGTTTCGGGGGCGCTGATTCCCGGCACCCGGTTTTCGGTATCGCGCGGAGGCAGAGCGCGTGCCGGCCTCCGGCGGGGATATTTTCGGCAAGGTGAAAGGGCGGGCGCGATCCGACCTTGACCCGGCGCGTTCAGAGACCGAGAGTTGATCCATCAGGGCGCATGGCCCGAGGGCACGGGGGCCAGTCACGGATTGCGCCCGCCTGCGTGCCGAAAGGGGATCATCATGCGCTGCATCACGGTACTTGGGCCGTCTCAATCGGGGAAAACCGAGCTAGTCCGGGCGCTTGCGGCGCTTGAGGACGGCCATCCCCGGTCCGAGACGGCCGGTCATCTCAACCTCACGCGGTTTGGTTTCATGGGCGAGGACTGGTGCGCGATCGACGTCGCGGGCGGTCCGGAATTCGCGCGGATGGGCGGGGCGGCGCTCCTTGCCGCCGATGCCGCGGTGCTCTGCGTGGCGCCCGATCCCGACGAGGCGGTGCTCGCCGCGCCCTGGCTTCGCGCTGTCGAGGCCGCCAATCTGCCCTGCTTTCTTTTCATCAACCGCATGGACATGCCCAAGGGCCGCGTCCGTGACATCGTCGCGGCCTTGCAGACCTACTCAGGCCATCCGATCGTCCTGCGCCAGATCCCGATCCGCGAGGGCGGCGAGATCGTCGGTGCGGTCGACCTCATCTCCGAGCGGGCCTGGCGCTACCGCGAGGGGCAGAGCTCGCAGCTGATCGAGATGCCGAAATCCGAGGCCGATCGCGAGCATGAGGCGCGGGCGGAACTTCTGGAGCAGATGTCGGATTACGACGACGCGCTTCTGGAGGAACTGATCGAGGACCGCGAGCCGGCGACAGGCGCGCTGTTCGAGATTGCCCGGCGCGAGACCCAGGACCGCGCCGTGATCCCCGCGTTCCTCGGCTCGGCGAGCCACAAGAACGGCATTCACCGGCTGATGAAGGCCCTGCGGCACGAGGCACCCGACGTCTCGGCCCTGAAGGCCCGGCTCGGCGCGGACAAGGCGCTCGCGGTCGGCTTTCACGCCCAGATCCGCAAGCATCTCGGCAAATGCGTGATGCTGCGCGCGCTCGACGGTGGCGTCGCGGCCGGCAAGCAGCTTGGCGGCGACGGTCTTGGCGGGCTCGCCGGGCTCGGCGGCAAGGCCGGGCTCGACCATCTGGAACCCGGCGAGGTCGGGATCTCGGTCAAGTCCGACCAGCTCGATTCCGGGCGCATCTTCACCGCCGCGGCGGCAGAGCCGGTGCCGGACTGGGCCAAGGGCTGCCCGCCGCCGCTTGCGCGGATCGTGACGCCTGCGCACGAGCGCGACGAGGTGCGGCTGTCGGCGGCGCTCTCGCGGCTCGCCGAAGCCGATCCGATGCTCCGGCTTGGACAGGATCCGTTGAGCGGGCATGCGCTTCTGAACCTGCAGGGCGTGATGCACGAGCGCCAGACCCTCGCCACGCTCGCCGACGACTTCGGGATCGAGGTGGCGACCGAGGTGCCGGATCCGCGCTATCTGGAAACAATCTCATCCAGCACTGAAGAGCATTACCGACATCGGAAACAGTCCGGCGGCGCGGGCCAGTTCGCCGACGTGGCGATCACGGTGCGGCCCGCGGGGCGCGGCGACGGCTTCCAGTTCGAGGAGGTGGTGAAGGGCGGCGCGGTGCCGAGGAACTACATTCCCGCGGTCGAGGAGGGCGCGCGCGAGGCGCTCGACAAGGGGCCGCTCGGGTTCCCGGTCACTGATCTCGCGGTGACGCTCACCGACGGCAAGCATCATTCGGTGGACAGTTCGGACTTCGCGTTCCGCACCGCGGGCCGGATGGCGCTCCGCGAGGCGCTGACCAAGGCGGGGCCGGTGCTGTTGCAGCCGATCGAGCGGGTATCGATCCATGTGCCCTCGGTCTATTCCGGGGCAATGGTGTCGATGATCTCCTCGCTCAAGGGTCAGGTGCTCGGGTTCGACGGCGATCCCGATTTCCGCGGCTGGGACATCTTCCGCGCGTTGCTGCCCGCCTCGGCCGAGGAGGATCTGGTGATGGCGCTCGGCTCGGCCACCCAGGGCACCGCCTGGCACGAGACCGAGTTCGACCACTACGAGGAGATCTACGGCAAGGAGGCCGAGCGGATCAGCCGCGAACACGCCACGGCCGATGCCTGAGCGCGGGGCGGCGCCAGGACGCCGCCCGCATCCCGCGTCGCATTTTGGCGGGATTGCTTCGAATAAGTGACTGCCGATCCGGGTCGGTCCGGGGCTTTCTGTGGCCGAGAGTTTCACCACGGGGGCAGACATGGCTGACAGCAACGATCGTAAGGCACGCGCGGGCGGGCGCGGCGCGCGCAAGGCGCTGCGCTCGGCCCCGGATCTCGGGATGCTGCCGGCGCTGAAGCGCGGGCTGCCGCTCTGCGAGCCGATGGATCAGGACCAGGTCGAACGGATCGACGACGCCTCGATGGCGATCCTCGAAGAGGTCGGCGTCATCTTCCGCGACGACATCGCACTTGAGGACTGGAAGCGCGCCGGTGCCGATGTGCGCGGCGAGCGGGTGCATCTCGACCGCGGCCTCGTGCGGGAGCTGATCTCCTCGATCCCCTCGGACTGGACCTACCGGGCGCGGAACCCCGAGCGCAGCCTGCCGTTCGGCGGCAAGCACTCGATCTTCGTGCCGATGACCGGGGCGCCGTTCCTGCGCGACCTCGACGATGTGCGGCGCTGGCCGACGATGGCCGACCTCAACATGTTCCACAAGCTCGCGCATATGTCGCCGGCGCTGCATTCGACCGCGCATCACATCGTCGAGCCGATGGACATGAAGGTGAGCCACCGCCATCTCCACATCACCTATTCGTCGATGAAGCATTCCGACAAGACCTTCATGGGCATGACCACCTCGGGCAAGAACGCCGAGGACGTGATGGACATGTGCGAGATACTGTTCGGCCGCGACGTGATGGAGGAGACGCCGGTCGTCACCGGCAACTGCAACGGCAACTCGCCGCTCGTGTGGGACGAGACGATGCTCTCGGCCATGCGCGCCTTCGTGAAGCGGCGCCAGCCGGTCCTCTGCTCGCCCTTCGTCCTTGGCGGGGCGAACACGCCCGCCTCGGTCGCGCCGGCCGTCGCCCAGCTCAATGCCGAGGCGCTTTCGGCGCTCGCCTATACGCAGGTGATCCGCAAGGGCGCGCCGGCGATCTACGGGCACTACCTCTCAACGGTGTCGATGAAGTCGGGCGCCCCGATGGCCGGGACGCCGGAGATCAGCCTCATGAACTTCATGATCGGCCAGATGGCGCGGTTCTACGGTGTGCCGTGGCGGAGTTCGAACAACCTCGGTGGGGCCAAGTCCTTCGACGCCCAGGCGGGCTATGAAAGTGCGATGACGATGAACGCGGTCCTGCATGCGGGCTGCAACTACATCTGGCATTCGGCGGGCTGGAACGAGGCCGGGATGCACTGTTCGGTCGCCAAGTTCGTGGTCGATGCCGAGATGTGCGCGATGGGCTACCGCATGGCCGAGGGGCCGCGCTGGGACGATTTCGACGAAGCCTTGCAGGCGGTGCGCGATGTCGGTCCCGGCGGCCATTACCTCGGCCATCCGCATACGCTCGAAAACTTTGAGCGCGCCTTCTTCATGCCGAAGCTCTTCGACAACAACTCGATCGAGCAGTGGCAGGCGGAAGGGTCTGTCGAAATCACCGCAAGGGCGCTCGACTACGCAAAGAAGCTCCTGCGCGACTACGAGGAGCCGAAGCTCGACGCCGGCATCGACGAGGCCTTGCGCGACTACATCGCCCGGCGGGAGCGCGAGGTCCCGGCGGAAGATGCGCTCAACACCGAATACTGACGCTCCCTGACTGGCCGTCGCACCCGCGACGGCCGTTCTTTTCGAGGCATCCATGAAGATCTCCGAAATCCACGTCTATCAGCACGACCTGCCGGTTCGGAACGGCCCCTACACGATGGCCAATGCCGAGGTCTGGGCGCTCGACACCACGCTCGTGAAGCTCGTGACCGATACCGGGCTTATCGGCTGGGGCGAGACCTGCCCGGTCGGCCCGACCTACCAGCCGCATCATGCCCTTGGAGCCCGCGCCGCGCTCGCCGAGATGGCGCCGGGCCTGATCGGGGCCGATCCCCTGACGCCCGTCGCGCTCCGCCGCCGGATGGACGGGCTATTGAACGGCCACCGCTATGCCAAGGCGGCGATCGACATCGCGGCTTACGACCTCATGGGCAAGCATTACGGCGCCCGCGTCGCCGACCTCCTCGGCGGCGCGGTGACCGAGCGGGTGCCCTCCTACTACGCGACCGGCGTCGGCGCGCCCGACGACATCGCCCGCATCGCCGCTGAGAAGGTGGCCGAGGGCTATCCGAGGCTTCAGGTCAAGATCGGAGGCCGCCCGGTCGAGATCGATATCGAGACCGTGCGCAAGGTCTGGGAGCGCGTCGGCGGCAAGGTCCGGCTCGCGGTCGACGGCAACCGAGGGCTGACGACGCGGGACGCGCTGAGGCTCAGCCGCGAATGCCCCGACATTCCCTTCATCATGGAGCAGCCCTGCAACACGATCGAGGAGATCGCGGCGATCCGGGGCCAGCTGCACCACGCCGTCTATATCGACGAGAACGGCGAGGATCTGGCCACCGTGTTGCGTGTCGTGGGGCAGGGGCTCTGCGACGGGTTCGGGATGAAGGTGACACGGATCGGCGGGCTGTCCGCGATGGCCACCTTCCGCGACATCTGCGAGGCGCGGTCGCTGCCGCATACCTGCGACGACGCCTGGGGCGGCGACATCATCGCCGCCGCCTGCACCCATATCGGCGCGACCGTCCTGCCGCGGCTGTGCGAGGGCGTCTGGCTCGCGGCACCCTACATCGAGGGGCACTACGATCCCGCGAATGGCATCCGGATCGAGGGCGGCCATATCCGCCTGCCGGAGGGTCCGGGTCTTGGCATCACCCCCGACGAGAGCCGCTTCGGTACGCCCGTCGCCAGCTATACGTGAGGATGACCCATGAGATTCAACGGAAGACGCGCGCTCGTGACCGGGGCGGCCGGTGGCATCGGTGCCGCCATCGTGCGGGCGCTCCGCGCCGAGGGCGCCAAGGTCGCCGTCGCCGACCGCGACGTGTCGGGCGTCGAGGCTGAGGCGCACCTGCCGGGCGACCTCCTCGATCCCGCCTATGCCGACGCGCTGCCGGAGGCCGCGCGGGCGGCGCTCGGCGGGCTCGACATCGTGGTGAACAATGCGGGCGTCATCACCCGCGGCAGGGTGACCGAGACGACGGACGCCGACTGGACACTCTCGCTCGGCGTCAATGTGGAGGCCCCGTTCCGCATCGCCCGCGCCGCGATCCCGATCATGGAGGAAGCGGGGGGCGGTGCGATCGTCAACACCGCCTCCTGCTGGGGGCTGCGTCCCGGCCCGAACCACGCGGTCTATTGCATGACCAAGGCGGCGATCGCGTCCTTGACGCAATGCATGGGCATGGACCACGCCCATCAGGGCATCCGCATCAACGCGGTCTGCCCGAACGAGGTCAACACGCCGATGCTGCGCACCGGCTTCGCCAAGCGCGGCTTCGACCCCGATACGGCGGTCGCCGAGCTCGGCAAGACCGTGCCCTTGGGCCGCATCGCCGAGCCCGAGGACATTGCCGACGTGGTCCTGTTCCTTGCCTCGGACGCGGCGCGCTACATGTGCGGCGCGCTGGTCGAGGTGAACGGCGGGAAGGCCGTGGCATGAGGTTTCAGGGCAAGGTCGCGCTCGTCACCGGGGGGCGCAGCGGGATCGGGCAAGCTATCGCCAGGCGGTTGGCTGAGGAGGGCGCGCGGGTCTTCACGGCGCAGCGCGGGCCGGATGCGGAATTCGAAGGGATCGCAGCGAACTTCGCCGATTCCGCCTGCCCGGCGCGGGTCGTGGGCGAGGTGGTCGAGAGGGCCGGGCGGCTCGACGTGCTGGTCAACAATGCCGGTGTGATGCAGGAGGCCAGCGTCGAGGAGATGTCGCTCGCCGACTGGCAGCGCACGCTGGCCGTGAACCTCACCGCACCCTTCCTCATGATCAAGGCGGCGCTGCCGCATCTGAGGGCGGCCAAGGGCGCCATCGTCAATATCGGCTCGATTGAGGGGCTGGGGTCGAACTCGACGCACGCCGCCTATTGCGCCTCCAAGGCCGGGTTGCATGGACTGACCCGCGCGGTGGCGGTGGATCATGGGGCCGAGGGCATCCGCTGCAACGCGGTCGCGCCGGGCTGGATCGATACCGATCTCAACGTTGATTTCATCGAAAAGATGCCCGACCCCGCTGCCTTCCGCCGCGAGATCGGCCGCATCCATCCGGTCGGCCGCACCGGCCGCCCCGAGGAGGTCGCGGCCATCGTCGCCTGGCTCGCTTCGGGCGAGGCGGGTTTCGTCACCGGGCAGGTCTGGACCGTCGACGGCGGGCGGATGGCGAAACTGAGTCTGCCTTGATCACCGCTGGCGCTACCCGACTTTCGGTGTCGCTCAGAGGCCACCGTCGGCGGGCATCGCGGGATAGACGGGATCGGATCGGAAGAACCCACTCCGGGGCCGCCCTACACCCCCATCCCCTCCCCACGAGGGGGAGGGGAGGCGCCCGGCGCCGGCGTGGTGCCTTCCGGTCCGGTCGTGCCCCGGCATCCCGGTCAACCCTTTCCGCAAGGAACCCTGATGGACCCGCTTCTCGAACCCTACCGGCTTCGCCACCTCACGATCCGCAACCGGATCATCTCGACGGCCCACGCGCCGAACTTCGTCGAGAACGGCCATCCCCGCGACCGCTACCGGCTCTACCACGAGGAGAAGGCGAAGGGCGGCATCGGCATGACGATGATCGGCGGCTCGACCAATATCGCGCCCGACAGCCCTTCGGTCTTTGGTCAGCTCTATGCCGGCGATGACAGCATCGTGCCGTGGTTCCGGCGCCTGACCTCTGGCGTGAAGGCGCAGGGCGCCGCCGTGATGTGCCAGATCACCCATATGGGCCGCCGCACCGCCTGGGACGACGGAAACTGGCTGCCGGTCATCGGCCCCTCGGGACGGCGCGAGCGGGCGCATCGGGCCTTCCCAAAGGTGATGGAGGCCGAGGACATCGTCCGCGTCACCGGCGACTTCGCCGCCGCCGCGCGGCGCTGCAAGGAGGGCGGCTTCGACGGGATCGAGATCCTGTCGCATTCGCATCTTCTCGGCCAGTTCCTCTCGCCTTTGGTCAACGACCGCGAGGACCGCTACGGCGGCCCCTTGGAAAACCGGCTGCGGCTGACGCTGGAAGCGCTCGGCGCGATCCGCGCCGAGGTCGGGCCGGAGATGATCCTCGGCATCCGCCTGACCGGCGACGAGCTTGCCGAGGGGGGCCTTTCGGCCGATGACTGCGTCGCCGTCGCGCGGATGCTGGCCGAGGCGGGTGCCGTCGATTTCATCAACGTGCTCGCGGGCGCACCCTATGACGATCTCGGCCTCGCCGGCTGGGTGCCGCCGATGGGGATGCCCTCGGCGCCGCATCTGCCGATCGCCGGGCGCATCCGGCAGGCGACCGGCCTGCCGGTCTTCCACGCGGGCGGTATCGCCGATCTTGCTACCGCCCGCCACGCCGTGGCCGAGGGCCATGTCGATCTCGTCGGCATGACCCGCGCCCATATGGCCGATCCGCATCTGGTGGCGAAGCTCGCGCGCGGTGACGAGGAGCGGATCCGTCCCTGCGTCGGCCTCGGATACTGCGTCGACCGGGTCAACCAGGGCAAACCCGCGGTCTGCGGTCACAATGCAGCGACGGGGCGCGAGGCGGTGATGCCGCATGTCATTGCCAAGGCCGATGCGGCCTGCAAGGTCGTCGTGGTCGGCGGCGGGCCGGGTGGCTTGGAGGCCGCCCGCGTGGCGGCTGCGCGCGGCCACGAGGTGGTGCTCTTCGAGGCCGCCGGCCGGCTCGGCGGTCAGCTCGCGCTCGCCGCGAAGGGGCGCGTCAGACGGCAGGTCTGGGGCATTGCCGACTGGCTCATCGCCGAGGTCACGCGGCTCGGCGTCGATCTGAGGCTGAACGCCTATGCCGAGGCCGCTGACGTGCTGGCGGAGGTGCCCGATGCCGTCATCGTCGCCACCGGCGGCTGGCCGGAGCCGCCGGCGATTCCGGGCGGCGATCTCACGGTGTCGAGCTGGGACGTGCTCTCGGGCGCTGTCCGTCCCTCGGGCGCGGTGCTGATGACCGACGAGGCCGGTGACCACCCCGCCGCCGTCACCGCCGATCACCTTGCCGAGGCGGGTTGCAAGGTCGAATGGGTGACGCCCGACCGCGCGCCGCTCCACGACCTTGGCCCCACGACCTCTGCGGTGGCGCTCCGGCAACTGGCGAAGGACGGGGTGCGCTTCACCTGCCTCACCGAGCTTGTCGCCGTCGAGGCCGAGGGGGCGCGGCGGCGGGCGACCTTGCGTCATGTGCTGACCGGCGCCACCGAAACCCGGATCGTCGATCATGTGGTGGTGGAACAGGGCCTCGTCCCGATGGACGCGCTCTACCACGCGCTGAAGCCGGGCTCGGCCAATCTCGGCCAGCTCGATCCCGAGGCGCTGATCGCCGGAACCGACCCGTTCCGGCGCCACAATGCCGAGGGTCGCTACCTGCTCGCGCGGATCGGCGACGCGGTGGCCGGGCGCAACATCCATGCCGCCGTCCTGGACGCGCTCCGGGTCTGCAAGGAGCTTTGAGCCTCACTCCTTGCCGGCGCGCCATTCCTTCCAGCGCAGGACCGTGTTGGCGCCGATTTCCTGGAACGGCCGGGGCGGCAGGCGCTTCGGCCTCGCCTCGGCGGTGAAATGCTCGGTGATCGCGCTCCGGTGCCCGCAAGCGAGTTCCGCCGCGCCGATGCCGGTCAAGGTGCCGCGCGCGGTACCAAGCCCGTTCTGGACGCAGCCGGAATACACGCCGCTTTCGATCTCGCGCATCACCGCGACGCCGTTCAGCGTCAGGCAGAGATGGCCGGCCCAGGCGTGTTCCATCCGCAGGCCGGCGAGTTGCGGGAAGCGTTCGTCGAACTTCCGCCGCATGACCTTCGCCGCGCGGGTCAGGTCGGACTGGCGCGGCACGGTGTTGGGCCTCAGCGTCGCGCAGGTGCGGGTGACGATACGGTTGCCGCCCTGGCCGATGTCGATCCGGCGGACGGTCGTGCCCATCGGGTCCGAGGGCGTGACACCCCAGCGCGGGCGTCCGCCGAGCCGGTCGAGTGCCGCGCGATCGAGTTCCGGCGTCATCACCGCGTAGAGGAAAAGCTGCATGAGCCGACCGCGCTCGACGCCGAAGCTTTCGAGATGGCCGTTGACGGTCAGGATCACGCGGGGGGTGCTGATGCTGCCCTTCGCGGTCCTGACGCGCCAGCCACCGCCTTCGGGCGCGAAGCCCGTGACCGGGCTTTCCTCGAAGACATCGACGCCCCGCGCCGAAAGCCCCGCCGCGAGGCCGCGGATATAGCCCGCCGGTTGCAGCATCACCGTGCCCGGCGTGTAGAGGCCCGAAAGGTAGTGCCGCGAGCCGGTCAGCTCGTGCATCTGGGCCGGGTCGAGCATCTCGCTCGTCTCGCCGAGCGAGGCGAGGTGGCCGGCATAGCTGCGGTTATGCGCCTCGGCGGCAGGGCTCGCTGCGCCGTTCACCTTGCCGGCGGGGTCGAAATAGTTGGGGTCGATCCCGTAATCCTCGACCGCCGCGCGGGCGAAGGCGATGGCCTGGCGGTTGAGGCCGATCATCGCCCGGTCGTCGCCCGACCCGGCATAGTCGTCCGAGGCGAGGTCGTGCGGCAGGTCGATCATGAAGCCGGAATTGCGGCCCGCCGCGCCTTCGGCGACCCGGCCCGCCTCGAGGATCGCGATCCGCGCGCCGGGTTGCAGCTCGGTCAGACGCCGAGCCGCCGACAGGCCGGCAAAGCCCGCGCCGACGACCACGAAATCGGCGGTGCGGTCGCCGTCGAGCGGCCGGGGGGCACCTTGTTGGCCAAGGATCGCGTTCCAGGCGGCCGGGCCGAGCTGAACCGGCAGCCGCCGCGCGTGGTACTTGCTCATGCCTCGCCCCTGTCGAGGCCGAGCCGCGCGCGGAAGCCGTCGAGGCCCGACCTGAGGTCGGCATTCGCGGGTGCCATCGCCGTACGGAGCGTAGCGTTGAGCCCTCCCTCGGTCGAGAGGTTGCGCAGGGCTTCGGCCAGCATCCCGCCCTCGGGCCGCTCCGGCAGATAGCCGCGGATCACCGCGCTGACGTATTTTTCCGCCCGATCGGCATCGCCAGTGAATCCGGCCAGCCAGGTCGCGGTGGTCAGCATCTGTTCCAGAAGCGGCGAGCAGAGCGCGGTTGCGCCGAAATGGGCGTTGAGCGCGGTCTCGTCGCGGACCGCAAAGACCATGTTTCGCGCGCCGTAAAGCGCCTCGAGCGCGGGCGAGGCGGGATAGACCGGCAGCGGGCAGCCGCCGGTGGCGATCGGGGGCAGGGGGATGGTGATCGAGATCTCGGTCGCGGGCGCGCAGAGCGCCTTGAGTCGGGCGAGGGCCACGTCGACCATGACCGAGATCACCGCCTGATCCTCGCGGAAGCGCAGGCCGGGCAGCACCGTCTCCGCAACCCGCGCGAGGAGGCACAGGAAGACGGTGTCCGATCCGGCCACGACCTCCTCGTTTGAGGCGATCCGGACGCCCGCGACCTCGGTCGCGAGCCGCGCTGCCATGTCGGCATTCCGTTCGGAGACGAGGATCTCGTGCCCCTGACCGGCGAGGCCGCGCACCATCGCGGCCGCGATCTCGCCGGTACCGATGAAACCGATGCGCGCCATCAGTCGACCGCCTCGTCCCGGTCGTCGGAGAGGTCGATCCAGATCGTCTTGATTTGGGTGTACTGGTCATGCGCCTGGATGCCGTTGTCGCGCCCGCCGAAGCCGCTCGACTTGAAGCCGCCGAAGGGGGTGGAGATATCGCCCTCGCCGAACGAGTTGACCGTCACCGTCCCCGCCCGGATCGCCCGCGCGCCGCGCAGCGCCCGCTTGATGTTCGAGGTGAAGATCGAGGCGGCGAGCCCGTATTCGGTGTCGTTCGCAAGCGCGATCGCCTCGTCGGCGCTGTCGACCGTGAGGACGGAAAGGACCGGCCCGAAGATCTCCTCGCGCACCTGGACCGCCTTGCGGTCGTCGATGTCGAGGAGCGTCGGCTCGACGAAGCCGTCCTTGGCCTTGCCGCCCATCAGCACCTTTGGCCCCTTGCCGAGGTAAGAGCAGACCTTGTCGAAATGCGCGGGCGAGACCAGCGCGCCGACCCGGTTCACGGGATCGAGCGGGTCGCCCATCGGCCATTCGCGGGCATGGGCGAGGATGCGCTTCAGAAGCGCGTCCTTCACCCCCTTCTGCACGATCAGTCGCGAGGAGGCCGAGCAGTTCTCGCCCATGTTCCAGAAGGCGCCGTTGACGACATGCGCGGCGATCCGGTCGAGGTTCTCGGCATCATCGAGCACCACGGCGGGGTTCTTGCCGCCCATCTCGAGCGTGACTTCCTTGAGGTTCGATTCCGCCGCGTAGCGCAGGAAGCGACGCCCGGTCTCGGTCGAGCCGGTGAAGGAGAGCGCGTCCACGTCCATGTGCCGGCCGAGGGGTTCGCCCACCTCCGGTCCGCTGCCCGGGACGACGTTGAGAACGCCCGCCGGCACTCCCGCCTCCATCGCGAGTTCGGCGATTCGGAGCGCGGTCAGCGAGGTTTCCTCGGCCGGTTTCACGATGACTGAGCAGCCGGAGGCGAGCGCCGGGCTGATCTTCCAGGCGAGCATCAGGAGCGGAAAGTTCCACGGCAGGACGAGGCCGACGACGCCGACGGGCTCGCGCACCACCATCGCGATATGGTTGTCCGAGGCGGGCGAGACCTGGTCGTAGATCTTGTCGATGAGCTCGGCATGCCAGGTCAGGCAGTGGATCGTCTCAGGCACGTCCACCGTCTCGCAGTCGTAGATGGTCTTGCCGCTGTCGAGGCTTTCCATCACCGCCAGCTCCCGCGCGTTGCGCTTGATGAGCTTGGCGAGGCGGATGAGAACCTGTTTGCGTTCACCCGGATGAAGGCGCGACCAGCGGCCGTCCTCGAAGGCGTCGCGCGCCTTCTCGACGGCGAAATCCACGTCCGCCGCATCGCAGGCGGCGACCTTGGCGAGCACGGCGCCGGTCGCGGGGTTCACGGTGTCGAAAGTCTTGCCCGACTTCGCCGGGCGGAAGCTGCCGTCGATGAAGGCCTGCGTGGGCAGGGTGAGGCCAGCGGCGATGGCCTTGTATTCCTCGGTGGTCAGAAGGTCGCTCATCGCTGTTACTCCGCTTCGATCTCGGCCACGGTGCGCTTCAGGACCCGCACCACCTGTTCCAACTGCCGCTTGTCATCCTTGTTGAGCGCCTTCAGCGGCGGGCGCGGCGGCCCGGCATAGCGGCCTTCCATCTCGACCCCGTGCTTGATGCACTGGATGAATTTTCCGCCCTGCTCTAGGACGCGCATCAGCGGCATCATCGCCGACATGATCCGGCGGCCCTTGTCGAAATTGCCCTCGACCGCGCAGGCCTGCCAGAGCGCGACATGTTCGGCCGGCAGGAAGTTCGAGCCGCCGCAGACCCAGCTCCTGGCACCCCAGGCGAAGAATTCCAGCGCCTGGTCGTCCATGCCGCAGGACATCTGGATATGCGGATAGTCGCGGGCCAGAAGGTGGACCCGGTTGATGTCGCCCGAGCTTTCCTTGATCGCCACAATGTTGCGGCTGCGGCAGACGCGGTCGAGAAACTCCTCGCCCATGTTGATGCCCATGCGGCCGGGGTAGTTGTAGAGCATCACCGGCAGGTCGGCGGCGCGGTCGATGGCGAGCGTGTTCAGCGCGTTCTCGCGCTCGGTCGGCACCGAGTAGGGCGGCGAGCCCACGAGCAGCGCATCGGCACCGATCTTGGCGGCCGCGTCGGCCATGATGATCGAGTCCTCGAGCCGGATTGCCACGGTGCCGACGATCAGGGGCACCCGCTTGCCGATGACCTCCTTCGCAAAGGCCGCAAGTTCGACCCGCTCCGCCATCGACTGGGCGTAGTATTCGCCCGTGGAACCACCGTTGATCAGGCCATGAACGCCGGCGGCGATCAGGTGCTCAATCTGCGCCGCAAACGCGTCGCGGTCGATCGATCCGTCGTCACGATGCGGCGTGATGACGGGCGTGTAGATGCCCTCGAACTTCATGAGGCTCCTCTTTCTGGCTCGGCGCCCGGCGCGCGGCCGAGCGGTATCTGCATCCCTGCGGGGGTGACGAAGCTTTCGATCTCCGCCCGCGACAATTCCCAATGCGCGATCGCCAGATCGGCGGAGGCATCGGCGTCGCCCGCCTCGATCAGCGCGATGAACTGGTCATGCTGGTCGGCCGCAACCGCGCGCTGCTCGGCCAGTGCCCGGTTGCGCGGGCTGTAGAAGGTCATGCCGATCCGCGTGTGGTCGATCAGCAGGCGGCGGAGGCTTGGCGCCAGGTATTCGTTGTCGGCCATCTCGCCGATGATCGCGTGGAAGCGTTCGTTCATCAGCGCGCGCGTCGCGGCGTCGCCGTCTCGAATCGCGGCGCGGAAGAGAAGCTGGGCATCCTTCAGCCGCATGATCTGCGCCGGCGTCGCGTGCTGGGCGGCAAGACGGCTCACAGCCGCATAGATCATCGGCGCCGCGACGAAGAAGTTGCGCATCGTCTTGTGGGTCATCGGCGCGACCTGGGCGCCGCGATTCTCGTGCAGCACCACATAGCCTTCGCCCGCAAGCTGACGCAGGATCTCCCGCAGGGGCGGGCGCGAGATCTGGTAAGCCTCGGATATCTCGGTCTCGTCGAGATAGCTGCCCGGCTCCAGCGCCTGGGTCAGAATCCGCCGCCGGAGATCCTCCGCGCACATCGCCTTCTTGCTTCTCGTCTCGTCGCTCACCGCTGCCTCCTGCCTGTCCGACACTCGATTGGTTCGGACAGTAACCGCGTGCATCTTGTAGTCTCATAAAATACATATTGTCTACAATTAAAATCTGTGCTTTTAGTCCGGCCGGGGAGGAACCGCATGACCGAGACATCACGAGAAGCCGTTATCCGCTGCGACGGGATCTGGAAGATCTTCGGCGAGAAGTCGCGTCAGGCGATGGACGCTGTCCTGAAGCAGGGCCTGTCGAAGGAGGAGATTCGCGACCGTTTCGACTGCGTGGTCGGCGTGCGCGACGCCTCCTTCAGCGTCGGGCGCGGCGAGATCTTCTGCATCATGGGGCTCTCGGGCTCCGGGAAGTCGACGCTGATCCGCCATATCAACCGGCTGATCGAGCCGACCGCCGGGTCGGTCTTCATCGAGGGGCAGAACGTCAACGCGATGTCGGCCAAGGAACTGCGTGCGCTCCGTGCGCAGAAGATCGGCATGGTGTTCCAGAACATGGCGCTGATGCCGCACCGCACGGTGCGCGACAATGTCGTCTTCTCGCTCGAAGTGCGCGGCATCGACGAGGCGGAGCGGGTTCGGGTCGCCAAGCGCGCGATCGACGCTGTGGACCTCACGGGCTGGGACCAGAAATACCCCGACGAGCTCTCGGGCGGCATGCAGCAGCGCGTGGGCCTTGCCCGCGCCATCGCCGCCGACCCGACGATCCTTCTGATGGACGAGCCCTTCTCGGCGCTCGATCCGCTCATCCGCCGACAGCTCCAGACGACGTTCATGGAACTCTCCGCGGAACTGCACAAGACCACGGTCTTCATCACACACGACCTCGACGAGGCGATCCGCATCGGCGACCGCATCGCGATCATGAAGGACGGGGTGCTCGTGCAGATCGGCACGCCGGAGGAGATCGTGACCGAACCCGCCGACGACTACGTCGCCGATTTCGTCGCCGGCATCTCCAAGCTCGACCTGGTGACAGCGGCGCGCGTCATGCAGCCCTTCGCGCAGTACCGCCAGATGAACGGCGACGGCGATCCGGCGCATTGGCCGGTGGCGCGGCCCGAGGACAAGCTCAACGCGCTCGTCGATCTGGCGATCGGCACCGATCACCCGATCCTCGTCAAGGCGGATGGCGCCAATGTCGGCGTGGTGACCAAGAAGGCGCTTCTGCGCGGGATTCAAGGGCGTGAAGACGCCGCAATGGAGGTGGCGTGATGGCCGAGGACAAGACCTTCAACTGGCTCGATCCGTTCTCCTCCGTCGATCTCGACGTCGACGGCCGCACCGACGGCATCAAGCAGTGGGCGATCGCGAACCGCGAGGCGATCCAGCCGATCAAGGGCTTCTTCGACGGCTTGATCATCCGGATCGAGGCCGCGCTTCAGGCGGTGCCGCCGGTGATCATGTTGGTGCTTCTGGTACTGATCGCCTGGCAGGCCGCCGGGCGGCGCGTGGCGATCCTTGTCGCGGCCTGCCTCGTGGCGCTCGGCTTCCTCGATCCGGCGGCCTGGTCTCTGGCCATGACGACGCTCGCCATCGTGATCTCGTCGGTGATCCTTTGCGTGATCATCGGCCTTCCCTTGGGCATCCTCGCCGGCAAGTCCGACCGGTTCGAGGCGGCGATCCGCCCGGTCCTCGACACGATGCAGACGATCCCAGCCTTCGTCTATCTCGTGCCGGTCGTGATGCTCATCGGCATCGGCAACGTCTCGGGCGTGATCGTCACGATCATCTTTGCGCTGCCGCCCCTCGTGCGCCTCACCTCGCTCGGCATCCGGGGGGTGAACCCGAGCGTCGTGGAGGCGGCCCGCGCCTTTGGCGCCACGCCCAACCAGATCATGTTCAAGGTCGAACTGCCGCTCGCAACGCCGACGATCCTCGCCGGGCTCAACCAGACGATCATGCTGTCGCTGTCGATGGTCGTCATCGCCTCGATGATCTCGGTCAAGGGTCTCGGCAACGAGGTCCTGCGCGCCATGGGCCGGCTCGATGCCGGCAAGGCGATCGTCGGCGGCCTCGGCATCGTCATCCTCGCCATCGTGCTCGACCGCATCACGCAAGGCTTGGGCCGGTCGGGGCGCGCGCGCGGGCATCGCCACTGGTGGCAGGCCGGCCCGGTCGGGCTGGTGGTCGGCCTCGTCAAGGGGCGCGGCTGACCCACCCGAATTCACACGTTCAACCCGGAGGAGACACATGAAACACTTCACCATCTCGACCGCCCTCGCGCTGGCGCTTACCGCGTCGCCGCTCATGGCCAATGAAAGGCCTGGCGAAGGCGTCACCGTGCGCCCGGTCGTGCAATCCTACATCGAGGAATTCTTCCAGGCCCGCGTCCTTTACCGCGCGCTCGAGGATCTCGGCTACACGGTGGCCGAGCCGCAGGAGGTCACCGCCCAGACCGCGCACCTGGCAGTCGGAACCGGCGACGCCGACTTCTATCCGGTCCACTGGAACACGCTTCACGATTCCTTCTTCCAGGAAGCGGGCGGCGAAGCCGCAATGACCAAGGTCGGCACCATGGTCGAGGGCGCGCTCCAGGGCTATCTTGTCGACAAGGCGAGCTACGATGCCGGGATCACCGACCTCGGCATGCTCAAGGATCCCGAGATTGCCGCGAAGTTCGACGCCGATGGCGACGGCAAGGCCGACCTCGCAGGCTGCGTGCCGGGCTGGGGCTGCGAGCGCGTGATCGAGCACCAGCTGACCGAGTTCGGTCTGCGCGATACCGTCAACCACAACCAAGGCGAATACAACGCGATCATCGCCGACACGATCGCCCGCCAAGCGAACGGCGAGCCGGTTCTCTACTACACCTGGACGCCCTACTGGGTCTCGGGCGCGCTGGTCCCGGGCCAGGACGTCGAATGGCTCTCGGTGCCCTATACCTCGCTGCCGGACGGCGCGACCGGAGAAACCGAGTTCGAAGGCAAGAACCTCGGCTTCGCCCTCGACAGCTTGCGGATCGTGGCGCGCAACGACTTCCTCGAGGCCAATCCGGCCGCTGCGAAGCTCTTCGAGGTTGCCACGATCGACATCAACGACATCTCGGCCCAGAACAAGCTGATCGCCGATGGCGAGGACAGCTCGGACGCGATCGACGGCCATGTCGCGGCCTGGATCGAATCCCACCAGGCCGAATATGACGGCTGGCTCGAAGCCGCCCGCGCGGCCGCCAACTGACCTGACCTCCGGGGGCGCCTTGCCGGGCGCCCCCCTTTTCTCAAGGACCACGGCGATGACCCAGACCGCGCATTTCGTCTTCCTTCTCCTCGAGAACTTCTCGCATCTCGCGTTCTCCTGCGCGCTGGAACCGCTGCGCATCGCCAACCTCGTTTCCGGCAAGCCGCTCTTTCGCTGGTCGCTCGCCTCCGAGAACGGCACCTCGGCCACCTCGTCGAACCGGGCGGTGACGCTGGTCGACCGCGGGCTGGAGCCCTTGGAGCGCGACGACCGGCTGTTCCTGATCTCCGGCATCCATGTCCAGAACCACACCACGCCCGCAGTGCTGAATTATCTCCGCCGCGAACGGGCGAGCGGAACCCAGATCGGCGCGATCTGCTCGGGCGCCTATGTGCTCGCCAAGGCCGGCTTCCTCGACGGCGTCGAGACCGCGATCCATTGGGAGTTCCACGATCTCTTCGCCGAGAAGTTCCCGGCCGTGCCGCTGGTGCGCAACGTCTTCGTCGCCAACCAGAAATTCGTCACCGCCTCGGGCGGCACCGCGGCGGCGGACCTGATGCTGCACCTCATCGCCCGCGACCACGGCACCGGGCTCGCCACCGCGGTCGCGGACCAGATGGTCTACAACGCGGTCCGCGAGGGCTCGGCCGCGCAGCGCGTCTCGCTGCAATCGCGCCACGGGATGCGCAACACGCATCTGACCCGCGCGATCCAGCTCATGGAGGACAGTATCGAGGATCCGCTCGCGCCGTGCGAGATCGCCGAGGAGCTTGGCATCTCGACGCGCCAGCTCGAGCGGCTCTTCGGCAAGTACCTCAACACCTCGCCTAAACGCTATGTGGTGGAGATGCGGCTCCACCGGGCGCGCAACCTGATCGTGCAGACCGAGGAATCCATCGCCCAGATCGCGATGGCCTGCGGCTTCAACTCGACGTCGCATTTCTCCAAGGTGTTCCGCAGCCATTTCGGTATCTCGCCGCTCAGCCACCGCACGACGCTGGCCTGAGCGGGGCCGAAGGTCGGGCGTTTTGTTGCTATCTGCGGCGGACAAAGCTATGCCCGGTGTCCCGAGCGGATGGAGACGGGCATGGACTTCACCTCAGACTACAAGGACCGGACCGACGAGATCATCGCCTTCTTTGCGGCGACCTTCTCGGCGTCGGAAGGACCCGACGAAGGCCGGCTGATCGGCGAACTGGTGGCGAAGCTCATCGCGACGACGCCCGACGACGATCTCTACGTGTTCTCGGCGCTGGACGACGGGGCGCTTGCCGGGTGCATCCTCTTCACCCGCCTGACCTACGCTGAGGATGGCCGCACGGTCTTTCTCCTCGGTCCGGTTGCAGTCGAGACCGGCCGGCAAGGCAGGGGAATCGGGCAGAGCCTGTTGAGATACGGTCTGGACGCGCTCAGGCGCCGCGGCGTCGACGTCGCCATGACCTACGGCGATCCGCGATACTACGCCCGGGTCGGGTTCCTGCCGATCACGGAGGACCAAGCGCGGGCGCCGTTGAGGCTCAGCCAGCCCGAGGGCTGGCTCGCACAGTCGTTGACCGCGGGGCCGCTCGATCCGATGAAGGGGCCGTCACGCCGCGTCGCCGCCTTTGACAACCCGGCCTATTGGTAGACGCAGACGTCGGACGACTGTGGCGCGACGCGTTGCGACGCAGGACCGGGCCGGCAGGTTCGGCCTCGACGCAGATGCCGAAACGAAAGAACCTGCCCGCTTCGCGCGGGCAGGTTCCGGTGTTCGGTTTTCCCAATCGGGAACCGCCTCAGAACTCAGCGATCGTTGACCGCGACGTAGTCACGTGCGGTCTGGCCGATATAAAGCTGGCGCGGCCGGCCGATCTTCTGTGTCGGATCGCCGATCATCTCCTTCCACTGCGAGATCCAGCCGACGGTGCGGCTGACCGCGAAGATCGGCGTGAACATCGAGGTCGGGAAGCCCATCGCCTCGAGGATGATGCCCGAATAGAAGTCGACATTCGGGTAGAGCTTCTTTTCGACGAAGTACGTGTCCTCGAGCGCGATGCGTTCAAGCTCCTTCGCGACCTTCAGAGTCTCGTTGTCGTGGATGCCGAGAAGGTCGAGCACCTCGTCGGCCGATTCCTTCATCACCTTGGCGCGCGGGTCGAAGTTCTTGTAGACCCGGTGGCCGAAGCCCATCAGGCGGAACGGATCGTTCTTGTCCTTGGCGCGGCGGATCGCCTCGGGGATGTTCTCGACCGTACCGATCTCGCGCAGCATTTCGAGGCAGGCCTGGTTGGCGCCGCCGTGGGCGGGGCCCCAGAGGCAGGCGATACCGGCCGCGACGCAGGCGAAGGGATTGGCGCCCGAGGAGCCCGCGAGCCGCACCGTCGAGGTCGAGGCGTTCTGCTCGTGATCGGCGTGCAGCATCATGATCCGGTCCATTGCCTTCGACAGGATCGGGTCGACGACGTAGTCCGCGCAGGGCACGGCGAAGCACATGTGCAGGAAGTTCGAAGCGTAATCGAGCGAGTTCTTCGGATACACGAAGGGCTGACCCATCGAGTACTTGTAGGCCATCGCCGCGATCGTCGGGAGCTTGGCGATCATCCGGATCGCCGCGACCTCGCGCTGCCAGGGATCGGAGATGTCGGTCGAGTCGTGGTAGAAGGCCGACATCGCGCCGACGACGCCGACCATGGTCGCCATCGGATGGCTGTCACGCCGGAACCCGCGGAAGAAATAGTGCATCTGCTCATGCACCATCGTGTGGTTCGTGACGCGGTGTTCGAAGTCCTGCATCTGGGCCGCGTTCGGCAGTTCCCCGTAGAGAAGCAGGTAGCAGACCTCGAGGAAATGCGATTGTTCGGCAAGCTGCTCGATCGGGTAGCCGCGATACTGCAACTCGCCCTTGTCGCCGTCGATATAGGTGATCGCGCTGTCGCAGGCCGCCGTCGAGGTGAAGCCCGGATCGTAGGTGAAGACGTCGCCCTCGGCGTAGAGCTTGCGGATGTCGATGACCTCCGGCCCGACGGTGGGCTGCAGCATCGGCAGTTCGATGCTCTTGCCGTTGAAGCTCAGCGTCGCGGTCTTGATCATCTTGTCCATCCCAGCTCCCTTGCCATCATCCGCCCGGAAACGCCGGACGGGGGTCTCCCTCGCGACCGTGGCGCCAGAGGCGCGGTCAGGCCGCTGCATCCTTCAACCGGGCGATGGTCTCCTCGCGCCCGATCACGAGCATCATGTCGAAAACGCTGGGACTGACCGAGCGCCCCGACAGGGCCGCCCGGAGCGGTCCGGCGATCTTGCCGAGTCCCATTCCGTGAGTCTCGGCGACGCCGGCCACTGTGGCCTCCAGCATGTCGCGCTCCCAGCTAGCATTTTGCAGGTGCGGCGTCAATTCTTTCAGTATACCACGGGATACCGTATCCAGTGCCTTGGCCGCCTTCTCGTCCGGGGCGAAGGGGCGCTCTCCCAGAACGAAATACGCCTTTTCAATGAGTTCCGGGAAAGTCTTGGCGCGATCCTTGACGCAGTAGAGCGCCCGCGACAAACCGTCTTTCTGCGCCTGCGAAAGCTTTGGGGCGCCTGCGGCCTCCAGATATGCCTCAATTTCAGGCAGAAGTTCTGCGTCCGGAGTCGCGGCGATGTGCTGGCCCGAGAGATTCTCCAGTTTCTTGAAGTCGAGCCGTGCCGGTGCCCGCCCGATTCCCTTCAGGTCGAACCACTCGCGGGCCTCGGCATCGGTGAAGAACTCCGCATCCCCATGCGCCCAGCCAAGCCGGGTGAGGTAGTTGCGCATCCCCGCCGCCGGATAGCCCATCGCCTGGTATTCCTCGAGGCCCACGGCGCCGTGGCGCTTCGAGAGCTTCTTGCCGTCGGGCCCGTGGATCAGCGGAATATGCGCCCAGACCGGCTCGGCCCAGCCCATGGCCCGGTAGATCTGCACCTGCCGCGCGGCATTGTTGAGGTGGTCGTCTCCCCGGATCACATGCGTAACCCCCATGTCGTGGTCGTCGACGACGACCGCCAGCATGTAGGTGGGCGTACCATCGGAGCGTAAACAAACCATGTCGTCGAGTTGGTCGTTGCCGAAGGTGACGGTGCCCTGCACCGCGTCCTCGATCACGGTCTGGCCCTCGCGCGGCGCCTTGAGCCGGATGACATAGGGCGCGTCGGGATGGGTCGCCGGATCGGCGTCGCGCCAGGGGCTCTGGAACAGCGTCGAGCGGCCCTCGGCGCGGGCGGCCTCGCGGTAGGCCTCGATCTCGTCCTGGCTGCAGAAGCACTTGTAGGCCGCGCCGCGCGCCAGCATTTCGCGCGCCACCTCGGCATGGCGGTCGCGGCGCTCGAACTGGCTGACCACCTCGCCGTCCCAGTCGAGACCGAGCCATGTCAGCCCCTTGAGGATCGCCGCCGTCGCTTCCGGCGTCGACCGCTCGCGGTCGGTGTCCTCGATGCGCAGGAGGAACCTGCCGCCGCGGCCGCGGGCATAGAGCCAGTTGAAGAGCGCGGTCCGGGCGCCGCCGATATGGAGGTAACCCGTGGGCGAGGGGGCGAAGCGGGTGACGATCTCGGACATGGACGGATTAACCTTTCGGAAACCATGAGCGTTCAGGCTGGTCCGCGTTCATTAGGCAAAGCCGGACAGGGAAACAAGGTGCGGCTGGTGGCGGCGATGCGGGAGGGGTTCGACCTGGCGCGGGGCGGTGTGATGCCCTGGGCGCCGGTGCTCCTTGGCTGCGGCATCGGTCTTTACTTCACGCTCGGGTCCGAGCCCAGCGCGGCGCTGTTATCGGCCGCGGTCTTGATCGCGGTGGCATTGACGGTTGCCGCGTTGCGCGGGCCGGATCTCTGGCGCGCGCCGGCCTTGGCGCTCGCGCTCCTGGTCGCGGGGCTGGTCCTCGCCGCCGTCCGGTCGCATCTGGTGGCCGCGCCGGTCCTGTCCTTCCGCTACTACGGCCCCGTGGAGGGCCGCATCGTCGACATCGACCGCTCGTTTTCCGATCAGCCACGGCTGACACTCGACCGGGTCGTGCTCGAGGACGTGGCGCCGGACCGCACACCGACGCGCGTTCGGGTTGCGCTGCATGGCATGCAGCAGCAGATCGATCCGCAGCCTGGCCTCCGGGTGATCCTGACCGCGCATCTCTCGCCGCCCGAAGGCCCGGTCGAGCCCGGCGGCTTCGACTTCCAGCGGCTGGCATGGTTCTCGCGACTCGGCGCGGTCGGCTACACCCGCACACCGGTTCTGGCGCTGGAAGCGCCCGAGGGCAGGATGGCGCTTCTGGCGTTCCGGCTCAGGATGGCGCTCTCGGGCGCGATGCAGGCGCGGATGGAGGGGCAGGCGGGAGCCTTCGCAGCGGCCTTGATGACCGGCGACCGGTCGGGGGTTTCGGCGGCTACGAACGATGCACTTCGGGGCTCGAACCTGTCGCACCTGATCTCGATCTCGGGGCTGCACATGGGGCTCCTGACCGGCTTCGTCTTCGCCGCCTGCCGCTACGGGCTCGCGCTGGCGCCGCCGCTCGCGCTACGCCTGCCCTCGAAGAAGATCGCGGCCTGGGTCGCATTGCTGGCCGCCTCGTTCTACCTCGTGCTCGCCGGTCCGAACGTCGCGACCCGGCGCGCCTTCATCATGGCGGCGGTGATGCTGGTCGCCGTACTGGCCGACCGCCGGGCGATCTCGCTCCGGTCAGTGGCGCTGGCGGCGCTGATCGTGCTGGTGCTTGAGCCGGAGAGCCTCGTCGAGCCCGGCTTCCAGATGTCGTTCGGCGCCACGGTCGCGCTGATCGTCGCCTTCCAGCCCTGGACGCGGGTCCAGAACCGGGTGCCGCGGCCGCTGCGGCCGGTGGCGATGATGATCCTGTCCTCGGCGGCGGCGGGCTTTGCCACCGCGCCGATCGCGGCGGCACATTTCAACAGGATCGCGGAGTATGGTCTTCTCGCCAACATGTTCGCGGTGCCGATCATGGGCATGGTGGTGATGCCGGCCGGAGTCGTCGCGGCGCTGCTCGCGCCTCTCGGCCTCGCGGCGCCGGCGCTCTGGGCGATGGAGAAGGGCTGTGCGCTCATTCTCGCGGTCGCGGACTGGGTCGCGGGCCTTGACGGTGCGGTCGTGGCTGTGTCGACGCCGCCAGATGCGGCGCTGCCGCTGATCGCCCTCGGTGGCATCGCGGCGCTGATCGGCCGGGCTCTGTGGCTGCGTGGAACCGGCGCGGCGCTCGTGGCGGTCGCGCTCGGGCTCTGGGCCGGTGCGGAACGGCCGACGCTCCTCGTTTCCGGCGACGGCGCCATCGTCGGGCTGATGGGAGAGGCGGGACGGGCGCTCTCGAAGCCCAAGGGCGCGGGTTTCGTCGCCAAGAGCTGGCTCGAGGATGACGGCGACATGGCGTTGCAGGAAGTCGCCTACGCGCGGCCCGGGTTCGCGGGTGTCAAGGGCGCACTTTCGGCCGAACTGGCGGGCGTCACGGCGCTGCATTTCACCGGCAAGGGGGCAGCGGAGCGCGCGGCCGGATCCTGCAGCGGGGGGGCGCTCGTCTTCCTGTCGGAGAACTGGAGCGGTGCGCCCGCAAGCGACTGCCGGATCTACGATGCCGCCAGACTGCGCGCCACCGGGGCGCTCGCGATCCATGCCGGGCCGGACGGGCTCCGCATCGTCACCGCGCGCGAGGCGTCCGGCGAGCGGCTCTGGAACCGCAGGCCCGAACGGCGCAGCCGCGCCGCCAGGGCTCAGTAGCTGCGGATCAATCCGACGAGGCGGCCCTGCACCTTGACGTGATCCTCGGGCAGGACCCGCGTCTCGTAGGCCTGGTTCGCGGCTTCGAGCGCGATCATCCCGCCGCGGCGGCGAAAGCGCTTCAGCGTTGCCTCGTGGCCCTCGACCAGCGCCACGACAATATCGCCATTCTCCGCCGTCGACTGTTCGCGGATCACCACGATGTCACCGTCGTTGATCCCGGCCTCGATCATCGAATCGCCCTTCACCTCGAGCGCGTAGTGCTGGCCCTTGCCAGAGAGCATCGACCCTGGCACCGCGACATGGTGCGAGACTTCCGAGATCGCCTCGATCGGAACGCCCGCGGCGATGCGCCCCATCACCGGCAGTTCCAGCGCGTGGATCTCGCTGACCGCCATCGCGCCCCGCGGCGGCGCCTTTCGGTCGCCCTCGATCACCCGCGGCGAGAAACCCGGTTTCTCCATCGCCTCCGGCAGTTTCACGATCTCGATCGCGCGGGCGCGGTGGGCGAGGCGGCGGATGAAGCCACGCTCCTCGAGCGCGGTGATCAGGCGGTGGATGCCGGATTTCGACCGCAGGTCGAGCGCGTCCTTCATCTCGTCGAAAGAGGGCGGCACGCCGTCGCGCGCCATGCGCTTCTGGATGAAGTCGAGTAGTTCCAGCTGCTTGCGGGTCAGCATATTGCGATCATCCCCTTGTCGATGTCGGTGCTGTTCAAGGGATGTTCTACGCGTGTTCTCTTTTTGTGTCAATCCGCCGGTATTCGGCCGCGCCGCTCAGATCGGAATGAATTCCGCAGCCGTGCCAGCCGGTTGCGGCCCGTCCCCGACCGGCCGGATCAGGAGCGCATCGGCCTCGGCAAGGACCGTGAGAAGCGCGCTGTCCTGCTGCTCGAAGGGATGGATCAGGCAAGCACCGTCGCGCTGCTCGACCCGCGCACGCATGTAGTGCGCCCGCGGTCCGTTCGCCTCGACGGGCGCCGCGAGAACGCCGCGCCGGACCGGCGCGGGCGCCGCCGGCAAGCCCTGCATCGCGCGCAGCATCGGCAACATGAAGACATGGCCACAAACGACAGAAGATACGGGATTTCCCGGCAAGCCGAGCAGCGTGGAGCCGGCCAGGCGCCCGGCCATCAGCGGCTTTCCGGGCCGCATTGCGATCTTGTAGAAGGACCGCTCCATCCCGAGGTCGGCGGTGACCTTGCCGACGAGGTCATGGTCGCCCACCGAAGCGCCACCGATGGTCACGATGAGGTCTGCGCCCTCGGCCAGCGCCAGCGTGTGGCGCAGGGACGACTCGCTGTCGCGGGCGATGGGCAGCATCCGCACCTCGGCGCCTTCCGCCTCGGCCATCGCGGCGAGTGCATAGCCGTTCGAGGCGATGATCTGGTCCGGCCCCGGTGCCTCTCCGGGCATAACAAGTTCGTTGCCGGTCGCCATGATTGCCACAATGGGACGCCGCGCCACCCGGAGCTCGGCCACGTTCATCGCCGCGATGAGGGCGAGATCGGTCGCCGACAGACGGCGCGGTACCTCGATCCGGTCGCCTGCGTGGAAATCCTGCCCGGCGGCACGGATATTGGCGCCATGCTCGAGCGGCCCGGTGAGCGTGATGCGATCGCCCTCGCGGCTGACATCCTCCTGAAGCACGACCCGGTCGGCGCCCTCTGGCACCGGCGCGCCGGTGAAAATCCGCACCGCCTCCCCGTGGGAAAGGGTTCCGGAAAATCCAAGGCCAGCAGCGGCTTAACCGATGACGTTAAGGCACACGCCGGGACGATGATCGGTCTCCCGGATCGCGTAGCCATCCATCGCCGAGGCGGCGAAGGGCGGCTGGTCGAGCCCTGCGACGACCGGTTCCGCGAGCACCCGCCCGGCGCCGTGGCGAAGCGGCACGGTCTCCGAGCCGAGCGGCGCCGAGAGCGCGAAGAGCCGGGAGAGGGCCTCGTCGACGGAAATCATGCAAGAGCCTCCGATGTTTTCAGGACGCCTCGTAACGTCCTGATTTACCGCCATCTTTCAGGATCACACGCAGCCCGTCGACGATCATCGACTTTTCGGCGGCCTTGAGCATGTCATAGACGGTGAGCGCGGCCACGGAAGCCGCCGTCAGCGCCTCCATCTCGACCCCGGTCTGGCCAGTCGTCTTGACGGTGGCCTCGATCCGAACCCCCGGCAACGTGGTATCGGGAGTGAGCTCGATCGCCACTTTGGTGATCGGCAGGGGATGGCAAAGCGGGATCAGCTCGGCGGTGCGTTTGGCCGCCATGATCCCGGCAAGCCGCGCGACGCCGAGCACGTCGCCCTTCTTCGCCCGCCCTTCGGTGACGAGCGCGAGCGTTTCCGGCTTCATCACGACGCGCGCCTCGGCCACCGCAACCCGATCGGTCACGTCCTTGTCCGAGACGTCGACCATATGCGCGCGGCCCTCGCTGTCGAAATGGGTCAGCGCCATGGTCAAAGCTCCGCCGGAACGGGATCGGCGAGGATCGCCCGCGTCGCCGCGGCGACATCCTCCTGCCGCATCAGGCTTTCGCCGATGAGGAAGCTCCGGGCGCCGCAGGCGGCCATCTCGGCAAGGTCGGCCGGCGTGAAGAGCCCGCTCTCGCAGACCAGGTGCCGGTCGGCCGGTAGCCGCGGCGCGAGCCGGCGCGTCGTCTCAAGAGTGACCTCGAAAGTCTTGAGATTGCGGTTGTTCACGCCGATGAGGGGTGACTTCAGTGCGAGCGCGCGGTCGAGCTCCTCCTCGTCGTGGACTTCGAGAAGCACGTCCATGCCCCAACCAAACGCCGCGTCCTCGAGCTCGGCCGCCTGCGCATCCGAGACCGAGGCGAGGATGATCAGGATGCAATCGGCGCCGAGGGCGCGGGCCTCAGCGACCTGGTAGGGATCATACATGAAGTCCTTGCGCAGGACCGGTAGCGTCACCGCGGCCCGCGCCGCGGTGAGAAAGCCGGGTGCGCCCTGGAAGGAGGGCCGGTCGGTCAGCACCGAAAGGCAGGTGGCGCCGCCCGCCTCGTAGGCATGGGCGAGGGCCGGGGGATCGAAATCGGGCCGGATCAGCCCCTTCGACGGGCTCGCCTTCTTGATCTCCGCGATTAGCCCGTACCCGCGCCTTGCGGCGTTGGTGAGTGCAGTGGCGAAACCACGCGGCGCGCTCGCGGCATGGGCTTCGGCCTCGATCTCGGCGAGGGAACGCGCCGCCTTGGCGGCGGCGATCTCGTCGAGCTTGTAGGCCTTGATCTTCTCGAGAATGTCCATGCTCCCTCTTACCCGCCGCATGCGGGCCGGAAAAGCCCCAGAGCCCGCGCAGTGCCGAAATAACCTGCCCGGAGGCGGGGGTGCGACCCTCAGCCGCGATGGATCAGCTGCCCCAGTCGATCGCCGGCTCGCCCCGCGCCGCAAGCCAGCCGTTCACCCGGCTGAAGGGGCGCGAGCCGAAGAATCCGCGCCGCGCCGAGAGCGGTGACGGGTGGGCGGTTTCGAGGATCAGGTGATCGCCGGGGCGGATCTGTGGCTTCAGCTTCTGAGCATGCGCGCCCCAGAGCAGGAACGCACGCGGGCTGTCGGAGATTTCGGCGAGGATCTCCTCGGCGAGGCGCTGCCAGCCGAGGCGGGCGTGGCCACCGGCGCTGCCGGCGGGAACGCTAAGGCTGGTGTTGAGGAGAAGCACGCCCTGCCGCGCCCAGAGGCGCAGGTCGCCGGTTGCGGGGCGCACATCAAGATCGTCCTGCAACTCCTTGAAGATGTTGTTGAGTGAGCGGGGTAGGGGTGTCACCTCCGGCGCCACGGAGAAAGCCAGGCCATGCGCATGTCCGGGCGTCGGATAGGGGTCCTGGCCGAGGATCACCACCCGCACCGCCTCGGGCGCCACGAGATCGAGCGCGGCGAAGCGTTCGGGCTCAGGCGGCAGGACCTCGCGCGGATCGGCGGCGAGGGCGGCCTCGATGCGAGGCCAGTCGCGCGTGAAAAAGGGCAGGTGGGCCCAGGCGGGCGGGATCATGCCGTCTGGGTCGCCTCGGCCAGAGCCTCGATCTTCGCCTTCGCGCGGCCGCTGTCGATGCTCTCGGCGGCGATTGCCACGCCTTCCTTCAGCTCCGCCGCCTTGCCCGCCACGACGAGTGCGGCGGCGGCGTTCAGCAGCACGGCATCGCGGTAGGCGCCCTTGTCGCCGGCAAGCAGCGCGCGGAAGGCTGCGGCGTTTTCCTCGGGGCTTCCGCCCATGATCGCCTCGAACGGATGGACCGGCAGGCCGGCCTCCTCGGGATGCAGTTCGAACTCCCGCACCGCGCCATCCTCGAGCGCCGCGACCCAGCTTTTCCCGGCAATCGACAACTCGTCGGTCCCGTCCGATCCGTGTACCAGCCAGGCGCGCTCGGAGCCGAGTGCCGCCAGCGTCTCGGCCATCGGCCGGATCCAGGCGCGCGAGAAGGCGCCGGTGAGCTGGCGTTTCACGCCGGCGGGGTTGGTCAGCGGTCCGAGCAGGTTGAACACGGTGCGGGTGCCAAGCTCGGCGCGGGTCGGCATCACATGGCGGATCGCGGGGTGGTGCATCGGCGCCATCATGAAGGCGATACCGCATCTTTCCAGAACCGTTTCAACGGCTTCCGCGCCGATCATCACGTTGACGCCCATCTGGGTCAGCGCATCCGCCGCCCCGGATTTCGAGCTCAGGTTGCGGTTGCCGTGCTTGGCCACCACCACGTCCGCGCCAGCCACCACGAAGGCCGTCGCGGTCGAGATGTTGAGCGTGCCCTTGCCGTCGCCGCCGGTGCCAACGATGTCGATCGCGCCCTCGGGCGCGCGGACCTTGTGGCATTTCGCCCGCATCACCCGCGCCGCCGCGGCGATCTCCTCGACGGTCTCGCCGCGGGTGCGGAGCGCCATCAGGAGGCCGCCCATCTGGCTCGGGGTCGCTGCCCCCTCGAACAACGCCTCGAAGGCTGCCTCGGCCTCGGCGCGCGTCAGCGGACGGTCGGCGGCGAGGCCGATCAGCGGGCGGATATCCTCGGTCATGCCGGCTCCTTCAGCGGCACGCCCGCGTTGTCGAGGAAGGTCTTCAGCATCTGGTGGCCGTGTTCGGAGGCAATCGATTCGGGGTGGAACTGCACGCCTTCGATCGGCAGCTCGCGGTGGCGCAGCCCCATGATCGTGCCGTCCTCGAGCCAGGCGGTGACTTCGAGGCAATCGGGCAGGCTTGCCCGCTCGACCACGAGCGAGTGGTAGCGCGTCGCCTGGAAGGGCGATGGCAGGCCCGCGAAGACGCCCTTTCCGGCATGGTGCATCGCGCCCATCTTGCCGTGCACGATCTCGTGGCAGCGCACGACCTTGCCGCCGAACGCCTGGCCGATGGTCTGATGCCCGAGGCAGACGCCGAGCAGCGGCGTCCGGGTCTCGGCCGCGGCCTCGGTCAGCGCGAGACAGATTCCGGCCTGATCGGGGTCGCAGGGACCGGGCGACAGCACGATCGCCTGCGGCTTCAACGCCATTGCTTCCTGCACGTTCAGCGCATCGTTGCGGTGGACCGTGACCTCGGCGCCAAGCTCGCCGAAATAGTGGACGAGATTGTAGGTGAAGCTGTCGTAGTTATCGATCAGGAGCAACATCGGCGGACCTTCGTGCGTGCCGGGCGCGATCAGGGGGTGAACGTGCCCTCGGGACGGGCTATACATGGTCAGAGCCGCAAGGCCTGGTCAAGGCAAGAAGCGGTCAAAGACAGCATACAGGCGTCGGAGGCAGGCGTGGGCAGAGGATATCTTTTCGGTTTGCTGTACGGGGCGCTCGCTTCGGTCGCAAGTCTCGCGGTGATTTCGCTTATGGCGCCGCCCGCTACGGCGCCGGCACCGGACGTTGCCGCCCTTGAACCGGCTTCCGAGCCGGAACCCGCCCCGGCCGGACTGGCCGCGCCGGAAGCCACGGCGGAGCCGGCTCCGGTGGTGGAAGCGGCGCCAGAATCGCCTGCGGTCGCGGCGGTGCCCGAGGCGGCCGACGCGGCACCCGAGCCGATGTCCCAGCCCGAGCCGCAGAACGATCCGATGCAGGCCGAACCGGTGAGCACACCGGTGGAGTCCGATGTCGCAGATACGGCCGCAGAGGGAGAATCCGACGTCCCGGAGACGCCGGTGGTCGAAGTCCCCGCCGGATCGGAGTTCGCACGGCCGAAGCCGGAAGAAGATCCGGTCCTGCCCGGGACGGAACCGGCTCCCGCCGAGGCGGAGACGCCTGTCGTGGCGGCCCCTCAAGAGGAGCCCGTCCTCGCGCTCACGGATCGCAGTTCCGCCGGTATTCCGGAAGGCCAGTCGGCAGCGCCAACCGCGCTCGGGATTCCCGAACCGATCCTCGTGGCGTCGGTGGCCGATGCGCCCGCCCCCGAAGCCGCGATTCCGGTTCCTCCCCCGGGCGAAGCCGTAACGCCGCAGCTCGATCCGGCGGTGACCGAGGAAGCGCCGGTGGTGCTTCGCGCGGGCCGGATCGACGAGCAGAGTTCCGCCGGCGATGTCCAGCCGTCCGAAGCTGCAGAGACTGAGTTGGCTCAGGCCGAGTCCGGTTCGGGGGCTTTCAAGCCGGCGCCCTCCTTCGGAGCCGACGCCGCGCGGCAGCCGGTTTTTGGCGAGGGTGCAACCGGGGTGACGGTCAATCGCCCGACGACAACCGAAGACCCGGCAACCGAACCGCAGTCGGAGGAGGCCGCTGCCGATCCTGCGGAGACCGAAATCACGCTTGCCGCCTTCGCCGCCCCGTTCTTCAATCCCGACAAGAAGCCGCTTCTGGCGGTGGTCCTGCTCGACCGCGGCCCTGCGTCGGGCGGTCTGGAGCCCGCGGCGCTTGCCACGCTCGGCATGAAGGTCACGATCGCCATCGACCCGACACTGCCCGATGCCTCCAGGCGGGCCGAGCTTTACCGGCTCGCCGGCCACGAAGTCGCAATCCTTGCGCCCGAACTTCCCTCGGGCGCGACGGCCAGCGACCTCGAGGTCAGCTATCAGAGCCAGGTTCAGGCGCTGCCCGAGGCGGTGGCGCTGATCGGAGAAACCGACGCGGCCTTTCAGAACGACCGCGACGTTGCCGAGCATCTGGCGGCGCTGCTAGCCGACGAGGGGCGCGGTCTGATCACCTATGACCGCGGTCTCAACCCGGCACGCCAGGCTGCGGTCACCGCGAACCTTCCGCATGTCGAAGTCTATCGCGCGCTCGATGCTCAGGGCGAGAGCGCGGCGGTGATCGAACGGAGCCTCGACCGTGCCGGGTTCGAGGCGTCGCGAACCGGAGCGGTCACGATTGTCGCGAGCACCGCGCCGGAAACGCTGGAGGCGCTCAAGACATGGATCGAGGCGGGGGCCAAGGGCTCCGCCGTCGCTCCGGTTTCGGCGATCATGCTGGGAGGGAAGTAGGCGCCGCGCCGCGGCGCCTCGCGGCCGCAATCTAGACCGGTATCAGGAGTTTCCGCGTCGGGCGAACAGGCCTGCGTCTTCAGCTGCACGCCGCAACGCCTTGGACTTGTTCACGGTTTCCTGGAACTCGGCTTCCGGGTCGCTGTCGTAAACGACGCCGCCGCCGGCCTGGATGTAGAGCTTCTCGTCCTTGACCACGGCGGTCCTCAGCGCGATGCACATGTCCATCTCGCCATTGGCCGCGAAATAGCCGACGCCGCCGCCGTAGATGCCGCGCTTCTCGGGCTCGAGTTCGTCGATGATCTCCATCGCCCGCACCTTGGGCGCGCCCGAAACCGTGCCGGCCGGCAGGCCCGCGAGAAGCGCCGAGAGCGCGTCCTCGCCCTCGCGGATCTCGCCGACCACGTTCGAGACGATGTGCATGACGTGCGAATACCGCTCGATGATGAACTTCTCGGTCGGGCGCACGGTGCCGATCTTCGCCACCCGGCCGACATCGTTGCGGCCGAGGTCGAGGAGCATCAGATGCTCGGCAAGTTCCTTCTTGTCGGCCAGAAGATCGGCCTCTAGCGCGCGATCCTCTTCGGGCGTGGCGCCGCGTGGGCGGGTGCCCGCGATCGGGCGCACGGTGACTTCGCCGCCGCGGAGCCGTACGAGGATCTCCGGTGAGGCGCCAACGATGTGGAAGCCTCCGAAATTGAAGAAGGTCAGGAATGGCGAGGGATTGGTGCGGCGCAAGGAGCGGTAGAGCGCGAAGGGCGGCAGCCGGAAATCGGCGGTCCAGCGCTGCGAGGGCACGACCTGGAAGATGTCGCCCGCGCGGATGTAGTCCTTGGCCTTCTCGACCGCGGCCCGGTAGCCCTCGGGGGTGAAGTTGGAACTGAGCGGGCCGAGATGCGCGGAGGTGCCGAGCGAGCGCGTCTCGCCCGAAGGCGCGCGTTCGAGGTCGCGCACGGCGTCCATCACCCGTTCGGCCGTCTGCGCATAGGCCGCGCGCGCCGAGAGGCCCGAGCCGACCCAGGCCGGCGAGCAGACCGTGACCTCGCCCTTCACCCCGTCGAGCACCGCGACGATGGTCGGGCGCATCAGCGTGGCATCGGGCACCCCGATCGGGTCGGGCTTGACGTTCGGCAGGTGCTCCACCAGCCGGATCATGTCGTAGCCGAGATAGCCAAAAAGCCCCGCCGCGATCGCCGGGAGGCCCTCGGGCATCTCGATCCGGCTTTCCGCGATCAGCGCCCTCAGCGTCTCGAGCGGATGGCCGTCGAGCGGCTCGAAGGCTTCGGCGTCGAACCGCGCCTCGCGGTTGATCCGGCTCCGCTCGCCGCGGCATTCCCAGATCACGTCCGGTTTCAGCCCGACGACCGAGTAGCGCCCGCGCACCTCGCCGCCGGTGACGCTTTCGAGCATGAAGCTCATCGCCTGCGCGTCGGCGAGTTTCAGCATCAGCGAGACCGGCGTGTCGAGATCGGCCGCGAGACGGGCGAAGACAAGCTGGTTCTCGCCGCGTGCCCAGCCGGCCTCGAAGGCCTCGAAAGTCGAGATCAGAGCCACGGGCGGTTCCTTCAGTTCAGCTGGGCGTGGACGGCATTGACGGCCGCCTGGTCGATGCGGATGCCGGCCTCGGCCTGCAGGGCTCCGGTAAAGAGCTCGAACATGTCCTGTGCCAGCGACTGGCCGAACTGCGCCTCGAGCGCGTCATGCGCCCGGGTCAGCTCAGGGCTGTCGGCGGAAGCCGCCGTGATCCCGGTCAGTGCCACGACATGCACCATGTCGGGCGCCTCGACGACAGCGGCTTCGCCCTCGGCAAGCGTGAACACCCGTTCGGCGACCTCGGCCGACGCGCCGGAGATGAAGCCGCCGCGGGCGAAATCCTCGTAGCGAGTCGTCACGAGCCCGGTCGCGTCAAGCGCCTTGCCCGCCGCAAGCTCGGTCCTGATCTCCTCGGCGCGCGCCACGAGGCGTTTGTGGGTCTCGTCGCGGGTCCAGGCCTCGGCGGCGGCCTCCCTGACCTCGTCGAGCGGTCGCAGCGCCGGTGCGTCGATCCCGTCAAGCCGGAGCGCGAACACGCCGCCATCGTCGAGCGCGGTAAGGGTGGGGAAGTCCGCGTCGGTCGCCGCTTGGGCGGCATCGCGGAAGGCGCCATAGGCGGCGATCCCGTCTTCGGTCGTGGCGTCGAACGCGACCTCTCCAAGCTCCATCTCGGTTTCGTCGGCGACCTCCTCGAGCGTCGCACCGCTCGCCAGCAGGTCTTCGATCGCGTCGGTCCGGTCCGCGATCATCCGCCGCGCCCGGTCAGCCGAAGCCTCGGCGGCGAGGTCCGGACGGGCCTCCTCGAAGGTCACTTCCTGCGCTTCGAGAATGCCGTTCATCGCGTAGAGTGCCGGTCCGAGTTCCGACGGAAGCGGTCCGACCACGCCCGGCTCCCCGAGCGCGAAGACCGCCGCGCCGGCCGCGCCGAGCGCCGCCTCGGACATCTCGCCGAGATCGGTATCGGCGAGAGTCAGCCCACGCTCCCGCGCAAGGTCCTCGAACGTCGCCTCGCCCGCGTCGAACCTTGCCCTGGCGGCCTTGGCCGCGTCCTCGTCCGGGTAGACCAGACGCTCGACCAGCCGCCGTTCGGGCGTGACGAATTCGTCGATCCGCTCCTGGTAGCTGGCGCGCAATGCCTCCTCGTCGAGCTCGACCTTGTCCGCCAGCATGTCGGGCGACAGCCAGACATAGCTGATGCGCCGGGTCTCGGGCCGGGTGAAGGCCTCGGGATGGGCCTCGTAATAGGACTGGATCTCGGCCTCGGCCGGAGCCGGGACCGGTTCGGCGAGGTCCGGTGCGGCAAGCTCGGCCAGCGTGAAGCTGCGGGTCTCGGTCAGCCAGGCGGCGGCACGGTCGACCGCCGCCTCCGGTGCCGCGGTGCCGCCGAGGAGCGCGCCTTGCAGGAGCGTCCGCGCCGTCTCGTCGCGCAACTTGGCCTCGAACTCGGCCTCGCCGAGCCCTTCCTGTTTCAGCGTGAGCGCATAGGCGTCGCGGTCGAACTTGCCGTCGAGCCCCTGGAAGGCCTCGATCCCGAGGATGCGCTTGCGTACCTCGCCATCGCCCACCGAGAGGCCGATCCGGTCGGCCTCGTTGTCGAGCGCGGCCGAGGCGATCACCCGCGCCATCACCGACCGGTCGATGCCGAGCGACTGCGCCTGCGAAAAGCTCACCGGCTGGCCGATCTGGGCCGAGACCGCGGCGATCTCGCGGTTCAGCATGCGGGCGTAATCGCGCAGGTCGACCTCGCGCTCGCCGACCGTGCCGATCGTCCGGACCGAGCCACCGAAATTGCGCGCACCGAAACCGCCAAGGCCGAGGATCAGCATCGCCATGAGGATCCAGATGATGGTGTTTCCGCGCTTCTTGCTGCGCAGCGGGTTCGACATGGCGGCGGTTCTCCCGAAAGACCAGTTCCCCCGGTGTTTAGGCCAGCGGGCAGGGCGGGGCAAGGCTCGTCACGGGCCGGGCGCGCCTTGACAGGGTATCGGGAAGAAAATACCCGATTAAAACACTCACGAATTAGCGGAACCCCTAAGGAAACCCTTCGCGTCCTTCTGATCCTCGGCCACCTTATGGTCTTCGCCGCCGCGCTCTACCTCGTGATGAGCGAGGATCTCCGCTTCCTGCGCGCTCGCCGCGCTCTTCGTCACCGGGGCCGCGGTGATCTGGCTCGACACCGGATCTTCGCCCACCGAGATCGCGGCACGGCCGAAGCTCGTGGCCAAGATCACCGTCGTCGCCGTCCTCGCGCTGAACGGGGCGGCATTGCACTGGATCCTGTTCCCGATGCTCAAGGGACCGCGCGGCGGGAGCCGGCGCTGCGCGGTGCCGGCGTGCCTTCTCGGCGCGGTGTCCTCGGTGTCCTGGCTCTACGCGAGCTTCCTCGGCGTCGCGAAGCCGCTCGCCAGCGCGCTCGGCCTTTCGGGGTTCCTCGGGCTCTACGCGCTTGCGCTCGGCCTCGCGATGGCGGGCGCGCTCCTCATCGTCGCCCCGCGCCTCAGGCGTCTGATGGGAGCGGCCCCGGCCGCTGCCGGCCTCTCTCCGGTCGTGTGACCGATCAGGCGCGGAACGCGGCCAGCCGGTCGATCAGAGCGCCGACGCCCGCGACCCCGACATTGGCGAAGGCGATACGGAGCTGGCGCGCGCCGGCCGGATCGCCCTCGGGCATGAACATCGTGCCGGGC
Source organism: Defluviimonas salinarum (assembly GCF_026013545.1). GTDB lineage: Bacteria > Pseudomonadota > Alphaproteobacteria > Rhodobacterales > Rhodobacteraceae > Albidovulum > Albidovulum salinarum. The sequence continues at coordinate 289,781 of NZ_JAPDOG010000001.1, forward strand.
AGGAGGAGCACGCCCGCCTCGCGCACCAGCCGCCGCGCAAGCTCGGGCGCGGCGACGGGGCAGGGGTGTTCGACATAGGCGAAGAACGCGCCGCAGCCCAGGAGCCGCCAGCCCTCGAGCCGCGCGATCCCAGCGGTCATGGCGGCACGGCGGGCGAGGATCTCGGCGCGCTCGCCCGCGACCCACTGGCCGAGGTTGCGCATCCCCCAAAGCGCGCCGATCTGGCCGAGCTGGCTCGGGCAGATCGCCACCGTGTCGAGGAACTTCTCGACCTCGGCAAGCCGAGCCCGGTCGGCGACGATCGCGCCAACCCTGTGGCCGGTCAGCCGGTAGGCCTTCGAGAAGGAATAGAGATGGACGAGCGTGCCCCGCCAGTCCGGATCGGCGAAGAGGTCATGCGGCGCACCCGCGCGCGAGTCGAAATCGCGGTAGGTCTCGTCGAGGATCAGCGCGATGCCCCGCGCCTGCGCCAGCTCGTAGAAGGCGCGCAGCGTTGCGGCCGGGTACTCGACCCCGCCAGGATTGTTCGGGGTGACAAGGACGATGGCGCGGGTGCGCTCGGTGACGAGCCGCGCCGTCGCCTCGGCCTCGGGGATCAGCCCGGGTCCGGTCGGAAGCGGGACCGCAGCGATCCCCTGCATGTCGAGCCACATCTTGTGGTTGAAATACCACGGCGTTGGCAGGATCACCTCGTCCCCGGCCCGGGCGATCGTCGCCATCACCGCGCAGAAGGCCTGGTTGCAGCCCTGGGTGATCGCAACCTCGCCCGCCGCGATTTCGCCGCCATAGGCCGCCGACCATTGTGCCGCCACCTCGTCCCGGAGCGCCGGCAGGCCGAGCACCGGCCCGTAGAGATGCGCCGCCGGATCGTTGATCGCGGCCTCGGCGAGCGCCTGCCGGAGCCCCTCCGGCGGCGGCTCCATCGGCGCGGCCTGGCTGACATTGATCAAGGGCCGGTCGGGCGGGAAGGTGACGCCGTCGAGCCAGCGCCGGGCCTCCATCACCGGGGGCGGGAAGGTCCGGGCCATGTCGGGATTGAGGGGCAGGGGCATCGGTCCTCCGGCTTAAGCGCGCCCCGAAGTTAAATACGCCCGGCGTCCCGGCGGCAAGCGCCGCCGCGCTCATTGTGGAGCCAATGGCGCGCCTGCTGCCATGAATTGGCAGGTGGCATCCACGTCCTCCGCGGAGCCTGTCTTCGGCAGAATGTGTTCAAGACGCTCGGGGCGCAGCACATCATCAACGCCTCCCGGAAATCAGAGTTCGGTGAAAGTGGACCAGGCGCGCCACCCGGTCAGGCCACGGGCCTTGATGAGGTCGACGAGCGGCTGGGATGCGAAAATGTGCATGTCACTTCTGACGTCTCGCCAAAGCCCCATCCCCGCGATCCGGTCGGCGTGAACGGCAAAGGCGGTGTGTCCCAAATGAAAAGTGGTCGTGTCGGTCACAGGATCGGTTGGCTTGCCGCCCACCCGCTGCAGTTGCGGGCTTGCGTTCAAATTGATCGTGTTCAAGAGCCGGGTGACCCGCATGAAATAGAACGGCCGTCTTTCATGCAGCCCGCCATCCTTGCGGCGGATCTCGACCGGGACGAACTGATGCACATCCTTGTCGAGGCTCTCGACCGCGTCCCTGAAGGCCTGGCTGACGATGGGGCCGGTATAGCCGATCCCGCCCTCGTAGTCCTGGAAGGTCACGTTGTTGTCAGCAATCAGCAGCGGTGGATACATCTCTTCCGGCACCCGCGCGCGGATGTCGGCGGTATTGTCGATCTCGGGCACCGGCAGGCCTGCGGCACGCGCGGCGTTTCTGGCTTCCCGGCCACTCCACGCCTTGGCCTTCCATTCTTCGCTCTTGAGATTCCCAAGATAGTCGCCAATCCGTTTGGTCAGCCGATCCGCATCGCCCGCAGGCGTATCCAGCGACCGGTCGGGCCTGTCGATGTCGACGCCAATGATGATCCCCATTTGTCCGCTCCTTAGATTCTGTTTGCGCCAGTCAGAAGATGATCGGCCGACCCCGCGACTGCCCCCGCCGACCCGGAGAGGGGCAGTCGCACTGCTTTCTACGCGGGTTTTGCACCCGCAGACGGTGCCGCCTGCCCCTCACGCATCTTCTCCAGCATCTCCTTCTCCACAAGCCCGCCGATATGCGGATGCATCCGGAGCTCACCTTCCCTCACCACCTGACGGAAATTGGCGATGACCCAGCCCGCGGTCTTGCGATCCGGCGAGATGACGTCGAGGAGCCAGTTGATGCTGCCCGACTGCCACTCCTCGGGCTTGAGCCGCACCGGGAAGGCGACCGCCTTGATCTGGTCGCGGATTGGAGGTTCAGGCAGGATCTGCGGCCTATCGGTTTGCGACCGTTACCGGCAGGGTGGCCACGTGAGAGACCGGGCTGCCCCCGGCCATTCTTCATTGCTAAAATACCCCCGCCGGAGGCATCCGCAGGTCCGGCCGGGCGCAGGCGTCAGTCCGCGCCGCGATAGGGCTGGACGTATTGCAGCGCCATGTCCCAGGGGAAGAAGATCCAAGTATCCTGGCTCACCTCGGTGATATAGGTGTCGACCATCGCCCGGCCCGCGGGCTTGGCATAGACCGTCGCGAAATGCGCCTTGGGATAGAGGTTGCGCACCAGTTCCAGCGTCTTGCCGGTATCGACGAGGTCGTCGACCACGAGCACGCCTTCGCCGTCGGTGCCCATGATCTCGGCCTGCGGCGCCTTGATCACGCGCGGCTGGCTCTGGTCCTGGTGGTTGTAGGACTTGACCGAGATCGTGTCGACGACGCGGATGTCGAGCTCGCGGCTGACGATCATCGCCGGCGCCATGCCGCCCCGGGTGATCGCCACCACGGATCGCCAGGCGCCGCCGTCCGGACCCTTGCCGTCGAGCCGCCAGGCCAGCGCCCGCGCGTCGCGGTGGATCTGGTCCCAGGAGACATGGAAGCCCTTCTCGTGCGGCAGCCGATCACTCATTGCGCCGCCTCCTTGCCTCCGCGCCCCGTCACGACGTCGATGTCGGGCGCGTCCACCGCTTTCATGCCGACGACGTGATAGCCGCAATCGACATGGTGGGTCTCGCCGGTCACGCCCGAGCCGAGATCGGACAGGAGATAGAGCGCCGACTTGCCGACATCCTCCTGGCTGACGTTGCGACGCATCGGCGAGTTGAGCTCGTTCCACTTCAGGATGTAGCGGAAATCGCCGATGCCGGAGGCGGCGAGCGTCTTGATCGGGCCGGCCGAGATGGCGTTGCAGCGGATGCCGTCCTTGCCGAGATCCTCGGCGATGTAGCGCACCGAGGCCTCGAGCGCGGCCTTGGCGACGCCCATCACGTTGTAATGCGGCATCACCCGTTCGGCGCCGTAATAGGTCAGCGTCAGGAGCGAGCCGCCGTCCGGCATCATCGCCGCCGCGCGCTTGCAGACGGCGGTGAAGGAATAGACCGAGATGTCCATCGTCATGCGGAAGTTCTCGGCGCCGGTGTCGACGTAGCGGCCGCGCAGCTCCGTCTTGTCCGAAAAGCCGATCGCATGGACGACGAAGTCGAGCTTGCCCCAGACCTTCTCGAGCCGCGCGAAGAGCGCGTCGAGCGAGGCGGCGTCCGAGACGTCGCACTCGATGATCTCGGTGGAGCCGATCTCGGCGGCAAGCGGCTCAACGCGTTTCTTCAGCGCCTCGCCCTGGTAGGAGAAGGCGATCTCGGCCCCTTGCTCGGCGCAAGCCTTGGCAATCCCCCAGGCGATCGACTTGTCGTTCGCCACTCCCATGATCAGGCCGCGCTTACCGGCCATCAGTTTGGTCGCCATTTCTGCTCCCGGCTACTTTAGTATCGAGTGCGAAAGCATTAGGCTAAGTTCAGACCTGCTTCAAGGGCAGGGCGGAGCGGCCAAGAATACAACCGACGACAGACCGGGGAACCGGCGGGCGACCGGAGAGGGAGAGGCAGTCCATGACCGACCGCAGCGGCATCTTCGCCGGCGATGACCCGTTCGCCATCGCGCGCGCCTGGCTGGCCGAGGCCGAGTCGACGGAACCGAACGATCCCAACGCGATCGCCCTGGCCACGGTCGACGGCGGGGGATTGCCGAATGCCCGCATGGTACTCCTGAAAGAGATTGAGGCGGACGGCTTTCTCTTCTACACGAACTATGGTTCGGCCAAGGCGCGCGAAATTGATGTTGCCGGGAAGGCGGCTTTCGTGATGCACTGGAAATCACTTCGCAGGCAGATCCGTGTACGGGGTCTGACCAGTCGCGAAGAGGGGCGAATGGCGGACGAGTATTTCGCCTCACGGTCGTTGCAGAGCCGGCTCGGCGCCTGGGCGTCGCGTCAGTCGCAACCGCTTGCCTCTCGGGGCAGGTTGATGGCCGAAGTGGCACGAGTGACGGCGGTGCATGGTGTCGCACCCGAGCGGCCGCCCTTCTGGGGCGGAATCAGGCTCAAGCCGTTGGAGATTGAGTTCTGGGCCGATGGGGCCTTTCGGCTGCACGACCGCTTCCAGTGGCGCCGTGCGGCTATTGAGGAGGAGTGGACCGTAACACGGTTGAGCCCCTGATCGTCGTTTGGTGCTTTGCCAGTGAGTTGACCTTATGTGCGTGAACTTGAAACCGACCCTCTGATCGCCGCCGGCGAGACGCGGGCCGGGATGGGAAATAACGGACTATGACGCAAGAAGAACAGAGCCAGCACGAGGTCATCGGCCGCGTGAAATGGTTCGACCCAGCGAAGGGATTTGGTTTCATCATCGCCGACGGCAGCGGCGGTGACATCCTGCTTCACGCCAATGTTCTTCGGAACTTCGGCCAGAGCTCGGTCGCAGACAACGCGCGAATCACGGTGATCGTCCAGCAGACAGCGCGCGGCGCGCAGGCCGTCGAGGTGCGCGAGATCCTGCCGCCGGAAAACGAGCATATGGTGCCGATCGAGGACCTGGGCGACAGCGATGCCGCCGAGATCGCGGCGCTGCCGCTGGAACCGGCGCGCGTGAAGTGGTTCGACAAGGCCAAGGGCTTCGGCTTTGCCAATGTCTATGGCCGCCCTGAGGACGTCTTCATCCATATCGAGATCCTTCGCCGTTCGGGGTTCGCCGACCTCCAGCCCGGCGAGGCGGTTTGCCTGAGGGTGATCGAGGGCAAGCGTGGGCGGATGGCCGCGCAGGTCGCCTCTTGGGAAGCCGCCCAGCGCGAGAAGAGATGACGCCGAGGGCAGTCGCCGCATTCCAGATCGCTGCGTGCCTTGCAGGACCGGCAACGGCCGGCTGCGGCGACGAGGTCGCGGCATTCCGCTGGCCGGGCGGTGCCGCCGAATTCGCGATCGAAATCGCCGACGATGCGGAGGAACGCGCCCGCGGCCTGATGTTCCGCGAGGCGCTCGCGGCCGATGCCGGCATGCTCTTCATCTACGAGCGGCCGCAGGCGGTCGCGTTCTGGATGAGGAACACGCTCATTCCGCTCGACATGGTCTTCATCGGCACCGACGGCCGGGTCAATGGCGTCCACGCGATGGCGGTGCCCGGCGACGAGACCCCGATTCCCGGACCACCCGAGACGCTTATGGTTCTCGAGATCGCTGGGGGGCGCGCGGCCGAACTCGGCCTCGTGCCAGGCGCGGAACTTCGCCATCCCCGGCTCGTCCAGGCGACGGCGCTCTGGCCCTGCGGGCAACCTTAGCTCTTTCCCTTGGCGTGCCAAGCCGCTAGAGACGAGACGTCGGGGCGTAGCGCAGCCTGGTAGCGCGACGGTTTTGGGTACCGTAGGTCGGAAGTTCGAATCTTCTCGCCCCGACCATTTTTTCCAAGGAACTTTAATGGCCTGCGGGCTTCCATCCGTCCCGGCCGCGCCGATTTGTGCCCCCGGTTTGCAGGTTGGTTTGCAAAGTCCGCATACTGACCGCCTGCCGCCGAGCCGACCGTCTGATTCAATCCAATCCATTTTCTTGACAGGGAACAACAGAACGGGCTTCCCCAAGCCGACATCGCCGCCTTCAGCGCGGGCGGCCGCGACATCCACGCGGCCCGCCTCAATGTCGGCACCGCCCGGGAACCCCGCTAAATCACTCTTGGCCCCCCTAGACCGGCTTCCGGTCGCCGGGATCGCGGGCGGCCATGTCGTCAACATCTCGCCCGAAGAGGCGCACTCCGAGGCGGAACTCGCGCGACTCGGACAAGTCCTCGACATCCTCTCCTTAGCCGAGGGCAACGATGCGAAGCTCGGTCTCGACGGCGTGGTGGTCCCAAGGCGCGAACTCCGGATGCTCTCATGGCAGCATGGCACCAGCCGAAGCCGCCGACCCATCCACATGTTCCGCTTGACTGAATCCGAATCCCGTCTCTTACTGCGCTCGACGGCTTAAGGTTGTGTTATTCTTGCTGACTATACCCTGACGATTTCGCTTCTTCTGGCCAATCTCGATGAATCTGCGCACAGTTAGAGGACAAGAGTTCAAGTGCGAACACATTCCGTCTGTGCGTTTGCGATGCTAATGATCGCTACCCCGAGTTCGACACTATCTGAAGGATGGCGGGAGTCCGATTTTGATTGTCCCAAACTCGGGCGACGACTTTACGATCAAGAGTTGCTGGCTACACTCCGAACATCAATAAAAAGTAACTGGGTCTCTGCAAGAAACCTGGAAATACCAAGCATGGAGCAGATGCAATCGGCGGATCCGGCGTGTTGCGGTGTTGTTTCGGATCCGGAGAAAAACCCTTGGGCGGACGACACAGAGAAAGACAACGTTAGCTGGTGGCGACGTCTTTTGGAGCGCCCCCGACTTCTGGTTTACTTCAACTATGAAGACCCCGATGGAACGGGCGATACATTCTCCGCTCACGGCCTCCTAAGTACTTGCGGGGATATTCTGTATATGACGTTCTCGACGAAGAAATAGATGACAGAGCAGATCGACGGAAGGACGATACTCAAACAATATCCATTCGGCGCGGCCGATGCGCCTATGAACTTCGATTCACGCATCCGGCCTGCGGATGCTCCAGATACAGACATAACTCTCGATGGAACCGCGACTTTGCAAGACGGCCACCGACACCTACACCAACACCGGGGACGTCACCGTCGGAAGTTCGAATCTTCTCGCCCCCACCATCCAGCTTGAACAGACCGAACTGCCGCTCGACCGTCGTCAAATTGTCACGGGACACGGGCAGACTGGCGGGTGCCAGCGCGCTTGCCGGCTGTGGATGTTTTTGTGCGTATCGCGTGGCCGGGTGCGCCAAAGTCCTTGCATACAAGCGGTTTTCCGCCGGCCAGTCGGCGTTGTCCTGCTGTGGGTGAATCGGAAGCCCGGGCAGGCCGGTCGGGCGGCTTTGTCGGTCAACCGAAATCTCTCGGAAAAAACCTCAAAATTCTGTTGACCCGCACCCGCTCCATACGCCAGTTTGTATGAGCCGACGGGGTAGCCACAAGATTTAGTGGCTGACGCGACGGGGACAGAACATCAGCGATTACGGCCGCACGATCATACGGCCCCTGTGCAGTGGAGCGATCCGCCGCCAAGGCTTTCTTGTCCCTCCGCTCATCCTCGGGCACCGGTTGCGGCCAAGCTCCCCAGAGGGCGTGCCGTGCAAGTGATAACGCGACGGAAGACGGGGCAGACATGAAGATCGAACGCAAATTCACGAAGGCAGGGGCCGACGCCTATTCCGAGATCGGGTTCACCACCACGGTCTCCGAGATCCGCAACCCCGATGGCAAGGTCGTCTTCCGCAACGACAGCGTCGAGGTGCCCGAGGGCTGGAGCCAGGTCGCCTCCGACGTGCTCGCGCAGAAGTACTTCCGCAAGGCGGGCGTTCCGGCGCGGCTGAAGAAGGTCAAGGAAAAGGGCGTTCCGGAGTTCCTGTGGCGGTCGGTTCCCGATGCGGACTCGCTGGCCAAGCTGCCCGAGGAGGAGCGTTTCACCGGCGAGACCTCGGGCAAGCAGGTCTTCGACCGGCTCGCCGGCGCCTGGGCCTACTGGGGCTGGAAGGGCGGCTATTTCTCGACAGAGGCCGATGCCCGCGCCTATTACGACGAGATGCGCTTCATGCTGGCCGAGCAGATGGCCGCGCCGAACTCGCCGCAGTGGTTCAACACCGGCCTGCACTGGGCCTACGGCATCGACGGTCCGAGCCAGGGCCATTTCTATGTCGATTTCCAGTCGGGCGAACTGGTGAAGTCGAACTCGGCCTACGAGCATCCGCAGCCCCATGCCTGCTTCATCCAGTCGGTCTCGGACGACCTCGTGAACGACGGCGGCATCATGGACCTCTGGGTCCGCGAGGCGCGCCTCTTCAAATACGGCTCGGGCACCGGCACCAACTTCTCTTCGCTCCGCGGCGAGGGTGAGAAGCTCTCGGGCGGCGGCAAGTCCTCGGGCCTGATGGGGTTCCTCAAGATCGGCGACCGCGCGGCGGGCTCGATCAAGTCTGGCGGCACCACGCGGCGCGCGGCCAAGATGGTGATCTGCGACATGGATCACCCTGATATCGAGCAGTTCATCAACTGGAAGGTCATCGAGGAGCAGAAGGTCGCGGCCCTCGTCGCCGGCTCGAAGATGCATGAGCGCCAGCTCAACGAGATCTTTGCGGCGATCCGCCAGTGGGACGGCTCGACCGAGGATGCCGTCGATCCGGCGAAAAACGAGGCGCTGAAAACCGCGATCAGGTCGGCCAAGAAGGTCGCGATCCCGGAAACCTATGTCAAACGCGTGCTCGACTACGCCAAGCAGGGTTATGCCTCGATCGAGTTCCCGACCTACGACACCGACTGGGACTCGGAAGCCTATGCCTCGGTCTCCGGCCAGAACTCCAACAACTCGGTGCGGGTGACCGACGCCTTCCTCAAGGCGGTGAAGGACGACGCACCGTGGGAGCTGATCCGCCGCACCGACGGCAAGGTCGCCAAGACCGTGAAGGCGCGCGATCTCTGGGAGCAGATCGGCCATGCCGCCTGGGCCTGCGCCGATCCCGGCATCCAGTTCCATGACACGGTGAACGCCTGGCATACCTGCCCGGCCGACGGGCAGATCCGGGGCTCCAACCCGTGCTCGGAATACATGTTCCTCGACGACACGGCCTGCAACCTCGCCTCGATGAACCTCCTGACCTTTTACAGGGAGGGCCGCTTCGACGCCGAGGCCTATGTGCATGCCACGCGGCTCTGGACCGTGACGCTGGAAATCTCGGTGCTAATGGCGCAGTTCCCCTCGAAGGAGATCGCCCAGCGCAGCTACGACTTCCGGACGCTGGGCCTCGGCTACGCCAATATCGGCGGGCTCCTGATGAACATGGGGCTCGGCTACGACAGCGACGAGGGCAGGGCTCTCTGCGGCGCCCTGACCGCGCTGATGACCGGAATCTCCTACGCCACCTCGGCGGAGATGGCGGGCGAGCTCGGCGCCTTCCCGTCCTACAAGAAGAACGCCGAACACATGCTGCGGGTGATCCGCAACCACCGCAACGCGGCCCACGGGCGCACGGGTGGCTACGAGGATCTCGCGGTCAAGCCGGTGCCGCTCGACCACGCGAACTGCCCCGACGAAACCCTTGTGGAACTTGCGAAATCTGCTTGGGACGAGGCGCTGGCTCTGGGCGAGAAACACGGCTTCCGCAACGCGCAGGCGACGGTGATCGCGCCGACCGGCACGATCGGCCTCGTGATGGACTGCGATACGACCGGGATCGAGCCGGACTTCGCGCTGGTGAAGTTCAAGAAGCTCGCGGGCGGCGGCTACTTCAAGATCATCAACCGCTCGGTGCCGGCGGCGCTGGAAACGCTCGGCTACGGCTCGGCCGAGATCGAGGAGATCATCGCCTATGCCGTCGGCCACGCGTCCTTGGGCAACTGCGCCGGCATCAACCACACTTCCCTCATTGGCCATGGCTTCGGCCAGGCGGAGCTCGACAAGATCGAGGCCGCGTTGCCCTCGGCCTTCGACATCCGCTTCGTCTTCAACCAGTGGACACTCGGTGAGAAGTTCTGCCAGGAAACCCTTGGAATTCCGGCGGAAAAGCTGAACGATCCGACCTTCGACCTGCTGCGCCACCTCGGCTATACCCGCCGCCAGATCGAAGAGGCGAACGACCATGTCTGCGGCACGATGACGCTGGAAGGCGCGCCGCATCTCGATCCCAAGCATTACTCTGTCTTCGACTGCGCCAATCCCTGCGGCAAGAAGGGCAAGCGCTTCCTCTCGGTCGACAGCCATATCTACATGATGGCGGCGGCGCAGAGCTTCATCTCGGGTGCGATCTCCAAGACGATCAACATGCCGAACAACGCGACCATCGAGGACACGCTCGCGGCCTACGAACTGTCGTGGTCGCTCGGCATCAAGGCCAACGCGCTCTACCGCGACGGCTCGAAGCTCAGCCAGCCGCTCGCATCGGCGCTGGTCGAGGATGACGAGGAGGCCGAGGAGATCCTCGCCACCGGCTCGGCGCAGGAAAAGGCCGCCGTGCTCGCCGAGAAGATCGTCGAGAAGATCCTCGTCAAGGAGATCGTCCGCTCGCATCGCGAGAAGCTTCCGGAGCGCCGCAAGGGCTACACCCAGAAGGCCATCGTCGGCGGCCACAAGGTCTATCTGCGCACCGGCGAGTACAAGGACGGCTCCTTGGGCGAGATCTTCATCGACATGCACAAGGAAGGGGCTGGCTTCCGGGCGATGATGAACAACTTCGCCATCGCGGTCTCCGTCGGCCTGCAATACGGCGTGCCCTTGGAGGAATTCGTCGACGCCTTCACCTTCACCAAGTTCGAGCCCGCGGGCATGGTCCAGGGCAACGACTCGATCAAGAACGCGACCTCGATCCTCGACTACATCTTCCGCGAACTGGCGGTGAGCTATCTCGACCGCACCGACCTCGCCCATGTGAAGCCGCAGGGTGCCAGCTTCGACGATCTCGGCGGCGGCAATGACGAAGGCCAGTCGAACCTCGCCGAGGTGAGCGAGAAGACCGCGTCGAAATCGCTCGAGGTGCTGAAGCAGATCTCCTCGACCGGGTATCTGAGGAAGCGCCTGCCGCAGGAACTGATCGTGCTGCAGGGCGGCATGGGTGCGACTGCGCTTGCCGGCGATCCGGTCGCGGCGCTCAACACGCTGGTGCCGGGAGGGCAGGCGGTGCTGGCGGCCTCCACCACGGCGATCGCCACGGGCACGGTGTCGATGGACGCCCGCACCAAGGCCAAGATGCAGGGCTACGAGGGCGATCCTTGCGGCGAATGCGGCAATTACACGCTGGTGCGCAACGGCACCTGCATGAAGTGCAACACCTGCGGCGGTACGAGCGGGTGTAGCTGAGGAATTGAGGGTTGGGGCGCGGAGGTGCAACTCCGCGCCCCGGCCGCCCCGCATCTGATCAGCACCGTGCGGGACAACCGAAACTCGGCCCATTGGGTCGATGGCGACCAAAGACAACGTTCGGGTGACGGGTTCAATGGTGTGCTGACTTACCAACAGGGATGTCCACAGCAAATTGGACTAACCTGTGAACAAGAGGAGTTGGGATATGCCCAACAAAGACAACTTCTGGACGTCGCCCCGAGACGATGGGCGCTGGGAAGCGCAAAGGGAGGGAGGCGAGCGAGCTTCCCGAGTCTTTGATACCCAACAGGAAGCTTGGGATTATACCCGCGAACGTGCTCGGGAGACTGGCGGAGAGGCCTTTCTCCAGGGTCGCAACGGTCGAATTCGTGAGCGCAACACGTATGGAGACGACCCCTATCCTCCGAAGGGATAGGCTCAAATAGGGGGGGGCGGATAAGCCCTTCCCACTCTCTTCCGGGGCGGGTGCGCTCGCCCCTCACCGACGTTCAGGACGCAGGCAAAAAACCGAGCGGTATCAATCATGAGCCTGGACGGCGAAACTGGGGGCCAGCTGGCCCCCTTTTCCTTTGCACGGTCCGAATGGCGGGGTAGTTCGTCGGCTAGCCGGGTTTTCCGAACGCCGTCGCGAGGCTCTCCCACTGGCGCTTGCTGATGGCGCTCTTGCTGGCGGTCATCCAGTAGCTTTCCCGCGGCGCGAGCGTCCGCTCGCTCAACCGCACGATCCGCCCGGCCGCGAGCGCCTCGGCAGCGAGCGGCAGCGAGGCCAGCAGCACGCCGAGGCCGCAGCCGGCGGCCGCCAGCGCCGCCGCGTGGCTGTCGAACCGGAGCGTCGGCACCGGTGTCGCCGGATCGCCGGTCTGGCGCGCCCATTCCTGCCAGCCGGAGCGCGGGCCTGAGAGGGCGATCTTCGGCAGGTCATGCCACGATTCCCCGGTCGCGAGCGCGGGCGCGGCGACCGGGCTCAGGCTCTCTGCGAAGAGCCGGACCCGGTAGCGGTCGGGCCAGTTGCCGTCGCCGTAGCGGATCTCGACCGTTGCGTCCTGCTCGTCGAAATCGGATTGCAGGATCATGGTCGAGAACGAGATATCGAGCCGCGCGCCGGGATCGAGCGCCGCGAGGCGGGGCGCGAGCCAGAGCTGGATCACTGAGGCGCTGGCCAGGATCACGATCTTGCGGTGGCGCACGCCGAAGAGATCGTCGGAGCTCTGCCGGAGCATGGTCAGCGCATTGGTGACATAGGGCAGCCAGGCCTCGCCCTCGACGGTCAGCGCCACGCCGCGCGGCTTGCGGGTGAAGAGCCGCGCGCCGATCCGCTCCTCGAGATGGCCGATGCGCTGGCTGATCGCCGCCTGCGTGAGGCCAGTTTCCTGAGCTGCGGCGGTGAAGCTGCCGGAGCGTCCGGCGGCTTCGAAGGCGCGGATCCATTCCAGCGGCAAGTTGTCGAGCGCGGCAGAAGGCATAACGAAAACGTTCCCTTGGTGCGGAAACAGCTTAATTGTGTTTATGCATGAAACCGGGGACAGTGCCAGCGGAAACACTCCCCGCGAACACGAGAGAGCTTCGCCATGTATGACGTCACCATTGCCGCCGACGCGCGTTCCATCGCGCTGTCCGCTGGCACCACCGCCCCCGTCCGCTTCCACGCGATCTGGCTCAGGGACAACGCCTGGGATCCCGAGACCCGCTCGCCGGGCAATGGCCAGCGGCTGATCGCGCTCCGCGACATTCCCGCCGACACGGCGATCGCATCGGCCGAGGTCGCGGGCAACAAGCTGCGCGTGACCTTCACGCCCGAGGGCAAGACGGTCGATTACGACATCGCCTGGCTTCTTGCTCATGCCTATGACCGCGCCCATGCGCAGGGCAGGGGCCGGGCCGCGCCGCGGATCGAGACCTGGGACAGCGGCCTGATGAGCGCCGTTCCGGTCGCAGACTTCGCCGTCGTGAAATCCGACCCCGCCGCCCTGCGCGGCTGGCTCGCCCAAGTCGCGCGCTATGGCTTCGGCAAGCTCACGAACGGCCCGGTTCGTGACGGCGCGCTCTTCGACGTGGTCGATCTCTTCGGCTATGTGCGCGAGACCAATTACGGCCGCCATTTCGAGGTCCGGACCGAGGTCAACCCGACCAATCTCGCCTATACCGGGCTCGGGCTGCAGGCCCATACCGACAACCCGTACCGCGATCCGGTGCCCTCGGTGCAGGTGCTCTACTGCCTCGAAAGCTCGGCTGCGGGCGGCGAGAACATGGTCGTCGACGGCTTCCGTGCGGCCGAGAGGCTGAAGGCGGAGAACCCCGACTGGTTCGACGTCCTCTCGCGCCATTGCGCCCGGTTCGAATATGCCGGCTCCGAGGGCGTCGTGCTGCGCTCGCGCCGACCGATGATCGAGCTTGCACCGGATGGCGAGCTGGTCGCGGTGCGCTTCAACAACCGCTCCACCGCCGCGATCACCGACGTGCCTTTCGACGAGATGGAAACCTATTACGCCGCCTATCGCCGCTTCGGCGAGATCATCGACGACCCGACGATGGAGGTGACCTTCCGGCTCAATCCCGGTGAGAGCTTCGTGGTGGACAACACCCGCGTCCTCCATGCCCGCAAGGGTTATTCCGGCACCGGAACCCGCTGGCTTCAGGGCTGCTACGCCGACAAGGACGGGCTCCTGTCGAAGCTCGCCGCACTCAGCGGCTCGTTCGCGGAGGCCGCCGAATGACCCGGCCGGATTTCTCCACGCTCACGCCTGCGAACATCGTCGCGTTCCTCGAGGACATCTTCGAGCGCCGCGGCGGCGAGGAGTATCTCGGCGAGCCGGTGACGATGGCCGAGCACATGCTGCAGGGCGCGACGATAGCCGAGGAGAACGGCCAGGACGAGATCATCATCGTCTCCGCACTCCTTCACGATATCGGCCATTTCACCAGCGAATTCGGTACCTTCACGATGGAGGACACCGAGGACCGCTACCACGAGGAGGCCGGCGCGAAGGTGCTGGAGCAGTTCTTCCCGACCGTCGTGACCGATTGCGTCCGCTACCACGTCGCCGCCAAGCGCTATCTCTGCGCGACGAAGCCGGAGTATTTCAAGCGCCTGTCGGAGGCTTCAATCCACTCGCTGAACCTTCAGGGCGGCCCGATGAGCCCCGAGGAGGTCGCCGAGTTCGAGAAGAACCCGAACCTGAAGCAGATCATCCAGGTCCGCTATCTCGACGAGGCGGGCAAGCGGGCGGACATGGCGACGCCGCCCTTCCGTCACTTCGCGCCGATGGTGCAGCGCATCGTCGATGCCCATTGCGGAGCCGGGGCGTGAGCAAGCCCGAGTACATCTTCGAAGCGTCGAGCAAGCCCTCGCTGCCCTGGCACGAAGTGCCGCTCATCCGGGCGACCGACGTCTCGCTCAGGGGCTACGGCTGCCTCGTCGATGATCCCGACGATTTCGAGATCGGGATCACCCGCTGGCCGCAGCAGGGCTGGCGGCCGATCGACGAGGGCACCGGCGACGAGGGCGGGTATGTCGAGGGCACGTTCAGATGCGACTGGCGGGGCGACGTGCTCTACGGCGAGAACGAGGCCGTGAACGGGCACTACGTCCTCGGCTGGTCGGCCGATCCGCAACAGGCGCGGACCGACCGGCGGACGGCCGCGCGGGACCAGGTGCTGCTGTGGCACATGAACTACCATCCCGACGGCGGGCAGCTCTTCTATCCCCTGGACCGCAAGCCGTTCATCGTGCCCGCGGCCTTGCCCGGCGACAACCTCTCGCCCGAGAAGGTCGTCGCCTTCTGGGGCGACGGCTCCAAGGGCATCTACATCCATGCCGGCATCTGGCACGAAGGCGTGTTTCCGGTGGAGGACGAGCAGCGATTCCTCGACCGGCAGGGGCGCGTCCATGCCCGTGTGAGCGCCGATATCGGCCGGGAGTTCGGCGTCTATCTTTGCTGCCCGCTTCGAGCCGACAGGGTCCGGGATCTCTGACATCAGGGACAGCGTCTGCCTCTCCCTCATGGATAGAATGGGCTTCGCGACCGCGAGCCTGTTGGGATTGCGGATCCCGGTTCGGCGCACCACACGTCGATGACCGCCCGCTGTGCACCGTCGGGCCGGCGCGGCTTCCCTCCGGCCGAGCACCGCGATAGGTTGCGCCCGCGCCGATGCGGCGCGACGGCCCGAGCCTGCGGCCGTGGCATTTTCCAGGGCACACCGTTCGAGCGGCGGTCCCACAGCGAAGCGGATGGACGGCGATGACCCCTGCGGCCCGGATCGGCGCGGCGATCGAGATCCTCGACCGCATCCTTGGCGGTGCGGCGGCCGAGCAGGCGCTGACGGGCTGGGCGCGGGCGAACCGTTTCGCCGGTTCCGGTGACCGTGCTGCCATCCGCGATCAGGTTTTCGACGCGCTGCGTTGCCGGCGGTCCTTCGTGGCCCTGTCCGGGGGCGCCGAAAGCGGCCGGGCGCTGATGATCGGCGCGCTCAGGGCCGAGGGACGACCGGTCGGTGAAGTGTTCTCCGGCGACGGCTACGCACCGGCTCCGCTCAGTGCGGAGGAAGCGGCCAACCTCGCCTCGGCCCCATCCTACGAAGCACTGGCGGAGCTCGTGGCACTCGACTGCCCGGACTGGCTCGCGCCCGCGCTCCGCGATGCGCTCGGCGAGGATTTCGCGCAAGTGATGCAAGCGATGCGCCACCGCGCGCCTGTGATCCTCCGCGCCAACGCGGCCCGCGGCAGCCGCGCCGAGATTCGTGAGGCTCTGGCACGCGAAGGGATCGAGAGTATCCCGCATCCGCTTGCGAACCATGCGCTGAAAGTGACTGGAAACGCGCAGAAAATCCGCAATTCAGGTGCCTATTCCGACGGCCTTGTGGAATTACAGGACGCGGCCCCGCAAGCGGCCGTCGAGGCGCTTCCGCTCAAGCCGGGGATGCGCGTTCTCGACTTCTGCGCCGGCGGTGGCGGCAAGTCGCTCGCGATGGCGGCGCGCAATCGCGGGCACTACGTCGCCCATGACGCCGCCCCCTCCCGGATGCGGGATCTGCCGCTGCGCGCCCGCCGCGCCGGTGCGAGGATCGAGATCCGCGACAGCGCGCAGCTCGCGACCGGCGCGTTCGACCTCGTGCTGATCGACGTGCCTTGCAGCGGCAGTGGAACCTGGCGCCGGGCGCCTGAGGCGAAGTGGACGCTTGGGCCGGATCGGCTTGCGGAGCTTGTCGGCCTTCAGGCCCGGATATTCGACACCGCCGCCCGCCATGTCGCGCCCGGCGGATCGCTGGCCTACATGACCTGCTCGTTGCTGGGCGCAGAGAACCGGGCGCAGGTCGCCGCATTCCTCGCCCGCACGCCCGGATGGCGGCTGGTCACGAACCGTCTCTATTCGCCACTGGACGACAGCGACGGGTTTTTCGGCGCCTTGCTAATGCGCGACTGAGGGCAACAAAACACACTTAATGGTTGTGTTCTGTGCCGATTAATTGCGACTTAAGCATTTCGGACCCCAATTGCGGGAACCGAATCTGAAAGGAGTCACGCTTGTGTCGCATCGGGCGCTCTCTCCGCATCCGCTGACCCGCACGGCGCTGCGGCTTGCGCCGCGCAACGCGTATCTTGTCGCCGCTGCCGCACTGTCGTCCGTCATCGCCTGGCTCGTCGCCGATCACGTCGCGGGTATCGCCGTCATTTCCGCCGCAGGCGCTTTCGCCGCGCTTTCCGCCCTGATCGGCGGCCTTGCGCTGCGTCACGGCCATGCCCGGTCTGACCTGCATCAGCAGATCGCCGATTTCATTGCCAACGACGCCTCGCCAAGCTTCACCACCGACGGCGACGGCGAGATCGGCACGCAGAACGGTGCCGCGCTGGAACGGTTCGGTAGCCGCGGCGGCCAGTCCTTGACCCGAACCCTCGGCGAGGTCATCGCAAACCCCGCCGCGCTCCTGCACCGGATGCAGAACCGGGCCGAGGCTCTCGGTTCGGCGCGCGAGGATCTGGTGACCCGGCGGGGGCATGTGCGTCTCGCCGTACATCGGATCGGCGAGGGGGCGTTCCTGTGGCGGCTCGAAGACATGGCCGAGCGATTGGTCGGCGGTCGGGGTGCGGAAACGATCAGCCTGCCGATGATGACGGTATCGAAGAGCGGGACGGTTCTTTTCATGAACGACGCGCTGCGGCGGCTGCTCGGTGACAGGGTCAAGACGATCGACAGGATCTTCAGCGACCTGCCCGTGCGCCCGGGGCAGGAGCATGTGGTCGCCGGCGCCGAAGGCCCGATCCGCGCGGTCGCCGCGCAGATCGAGAGCGCCGGGGGGCGGCGCGAGATCTACCTGCTTCCGGCGTCGGACGGGACCCCGTCGTTAACCAGTGATCCGACGGCCTTCGAGACCGTCCCGGTCGCGCTCCTGCGTTTGAGCGCGGCGGGGGAATTGCGAGAGGCCAACCGGGAAGCCCGCGATCTCCTGGGCGAGATCGCGCCGGGAACCGGATTTGCCGCTCTGCTTGAAGGACTGGGACGCCCCGTCGACGACTGGCTCGCCGACGCTCTGGCGGGGCGCGCCGACCGGCGACCGGAGGTCTTGCGCGTGCGGAATGCCGACGCTGATGTCTACCTGCAAGTGACGCTCACGCGGACCATCGAGGACGGACGCCCGGCGCTGGTGGCGGTGCTGTCGGACGCTACACAGTTGAAGACGCTTGAGGCACAATTTGTCCAAAGCCAGAAGATGCAGGCGATCGGCCAGCTCGCAGGCGGCGTGGCGCATGATTTCAACAACCTGCTGACGGCGATATCGGGGCATTGCGACCTGCTGCTTCTGCGCCACGATCGGAGCGACCCCGACTATGCGGATCTGGTTCAGATCAATCAGAACGCGAACCGCGCGGCGAGTCTCGTCGGTCAGCTTCTCGCTTTTTCCCGCAAGCAGACACTTAAGCCGCAGGTGATCGACCTGCGCGACGCATTGTCCGACCTCGCGCATCTGCTCAACCGTCTTGTCGGCGAGCGGATCCACCTGAGCCTGATTCACGACCCATCGTTGAGTACGATCCGTGCGGACAAGCGGCAGCTTGAGCAAGTGATCATGAACCTTGTCGTGAACGCCCGGGACGCGATGCCGGACGGCGGCGAGATCCGGATTGAAACCGAGATGCAGACGATCATCGATGAGTTCCAGCGGGACCGCGCCACCATTCCTCCGGGCGACTACGTCGCGGTGCGGGTGACCGACGCCGGTGTCGGGATCGCCCCCGACAAGCTGCAGAAGATCTTCGAGCCTTTCTACACGACGAAACGGCAGGGCGAAGGAACCGGTCTAGGTCTCTCTACAGCCTATGGAATCGTCAAGCAGACCGGAGGATACATTTTCTGCGACAGCGTGGTGGGGCAGGGTTCGACGTTCACGCTCTACTTTCCTGCTCTCGAGGCAGAGGAGGTGGAGGTTGCGGCGACGGAGCTGACACCCACTCCACGTCGCCGTTCGCAATCGGGGGAAGGTGTCGTTCTCCTGGTGGAGGATGAAGCGCCCGTGCGCGCGTTTGCCAGCCGGGCACTTCGGATGCGTGGCTATACCGTGATCGAGGCAGAGAGCGCTGAAGACGCCCTCAAAACGCTCGAGGATGAAACGCTCGCAGTCGATGTCTTTGTTACGGACGTGATCATGCCGGGTTTGGATGGTCCGACATGGGTACGGGAGGCTCTGAAGGCGCGACCGAACACACGGGTCGTGTTCGTTTCCGGCTACTCGGAAGAGAGCCTGACCGAAACAAGGGAGCGAATTCCGAACTCGGTGTTCCTACCGAAG
Source organism: Defluviimonas salinarum (assembly GCF_026013545.1). Taxonomy (GTDB): domain Bacteria; phylum Pseudomonadota; class Alphaproteobacteria; order Rhodobacterales; family Rhodobacteraceae; genus Albidovulum; species Albidovulum salinarum. Next base: position 308,885 of record NZ_JAPDOG010000001.1, read on the forward strand.
CCGTTTTCCTTGAGCGAATTGACGGCAATTGTTCAAGACCAAGTTCTGTAATCCGCAACTGCGCATATGTCCACGTTTGGGTCAGGACCCATTGATCTTGGATCTGCGACGTGATTCAGCCTCCGCAGGGACACTGACCGATGGGCGACGATGAAGCCGACGCCGCGCGCGCTCTACATCGAGCTTCGCCGCCGCTTCAACGGCGCGAACAACGGCGACATCTTCCTCTCGGTGCGAGGCGCCGCGCGGGCGCTCAACGTGAGCAAGGACACGGCGCACGCCGCGTTCCGAGACCTGATCGCGCGCGGCTTCATCCGGTTGACGGAGGGCGGGCACCTCGGCCCGTCCGGCATCGGCAAGGCGGCGAAGTGGGCGTTGGAGGAGGAACCGACGCGGGATGGCAAACCCGCGACCAAATCGTTCATGCGCTGGCAGGAGGAAAAACAGAACCCCGTCCGAAAGTCCCGCACGACCCGCCTCGAAATTTCGGACGGTGACAGCGTCAACGGGGCTTCTGGCGGCTCAACCGTCCGAGATTTCCGCACGCTTTCGGCCAATTCGGCCGCGAGCCTGTCCGGATAGTTGGGACATATCTACATCTAGCCATAGGCAGAGCGGGCGAGGTTCAATGCAAAGGCGAGGCACGCATGACAGGCGATGACTTGAAACGGGAACGGCTTGAACGCGGATGGAGCAGCGCGACCTGGCCCGCCGCGCCGGGCTGCATCATCGCTCGGTGCAGTATTGGGAAGGGCAAGCGGAAATCGATCCACTCGCCCATGCCGTCCAGGCAATCGCGCGGGCGTTCGGCTGGCGCATTTCCCCGCACCACTAAGCACGCGCGCGATATGGGGTCTTAGACCGCGAGGCGGAGCTTGCCGCCATAGACCATTATTTCGCGGGGGCGCTGCGGCGACGGCTGCGCCGGATGGTCAACCGCCGCGTCATCTGCGGCGCCAAGACGCGCAAAGGCACGCCGTGCCGGGCGAAGTCTGAGCCGGGCCGGAAGCGATGCCGGTTCCACGGGGGCAAGAGCACGGGGCCGAGACCATCGAAGGGGGTGGCCCGGATTGCCGAGGCCCAACGATTGCGCTGGGCGCGATGGCGGGCCGAGCGGGCAGCACCAGAATAATGGCCATGTCTCGAAACCGTGTTGGTCCGCTTCGAGCCCGGAGCGGACGTTTCATCGGACACATGATCACTGGAAGTGCGATTACCAGTTTTCGACCGCGTCATTGACCACGCCGAGCTCAGAGCAACCGAGTCGGCTGTTCTCTCTAACTGCCGCCCGCGAGCAGCCAAGTTCGCGCCTTTTCGTCGGGCACAAGTTCAGCAAGGCGTGTATTGAAAAGGTCGATCTCTGCTGGCGAGAGCTGGCCTTCCCACTTGCCAGAGCTACCGGAGTCGAAAAATCCGGCGTCGGATTTCCAGTAGCCGGTACCGCCCACGGGAGCATAGTCGACTGCTCTAGCCTTCATGGCCCCGAAAACCGTGGCTGCTGCGACCTGATCAATCAATTCTGCGCTGGCCTCAATGCCAGCAGCCTTGGCCAGATGTTGCACAGTGCGGTGACCGTCGCGCAACATGTCCGAATAGTGAAAGACGTCCAGGTTTGGATAGCGTCCTGAAAGGACCGTTTCGGAATAGTGCAGCGTCAAGGACGCCAATGTGTCTTTGTCAAAATCGTCCGGGTCCACTGGATCATTGATAAACCGACGGATGGAATCCGGGACAGGCAAGCTCATCGGGTGATCCGGCGTGACAACTCTTTTGTTGGCTTCGTGTTTGCGTAGGGAAAAGAAGATATCCAGTGGGTGTCGGTATACAGCAATGACTTTTACACCCTCCCAGATCGGAAACCCATCTGCCGGTGTATGCGTCTTCACCACCCGCCGCTGCTTTTGTGCCGCCAGCGTCGTCGCCACTTCATCGGCGGAAACCCCAAGGTCCGCGTCAACCCACGGAGACAGCACCGGTACCTTGTCCGGCAGATCCGCACTGCCATTGACAAGCATCGCAAGCATGGTTTGTGTCCAGGTCGTTCCACACTTGGGCGGCGTGCAGACAAGGATGTCGCCTTTTCTTGGGCTCCAGGTCGTCCAACGCAAAGGATCGGTGGTCGAACCACGATATTCCCGACCCGCGGGTGCAAGGACTGAAGCAGGATCATCCATGGGCCGACGATTTCACGGCCTGGCATATCTGGCAAGTCCGGCTGCTTCATTTGACCCCGAGCGCCCATGCCGCCCGTGCGTGGTTGGACCATCATGGCGAGGTTCCGTGCAGACCTGGACCGTCAAGGTCCGCTTTGTCCGCAAGGCTGACGGGCACGGTTTGCAGGCATGGCCAAAACAATCAGAGGAAATCAGTGGCGGGGTGACTATGGACTACCGGGGGTGGGGTCAATCCCTGTGACCTGCTGGCTTGGGACCGGTGCGGGAATTGGGCGAGCATAACCCGCAACATTTTATCGCCGCGTCCAAGGTCATGCGGAATTAAAATGGCGGTCAAAATGGCGGATTGAATGCAGCCGGTCAGGGGCAATTCATTGAATTTAATAGAGATATTTAGGTGATATGGCGGAGAGACAGACGGGCAACGCGCTGTTGCAGCGCGTTGCCCGCCGTTCGGAAATATCTGAAATAATGCAATAAGTTGCAAATGGCATGTTGCAGGGCGTTGCTAGCCTTGCCCTCCAATGCTATTTCTTTTGGCCTATAGGATGGCAGGTAGAAAAAGATCGGATTCGAACTTTTCGGGGAACAGATGCCGAGGCAGGCCAAGGAACTGACGCCGATCGAGGTCAAGCGCCTCGCGCATCCGGGCGGCGATAATCCGGTCTCCTTTGCCGTCGGGGGCGTTTCCGGGCTCATGTTGCAGGTAACGCCGAGCGGCGCAAAGTCATGGCTCCTGCGGGCGACGGTGGGCGACAGGCGGCGCTGGATCGGTCTTGGGGGCTATCCCGACGTGACGCTCGCCATGGCCCGAGAGCGGGCCCGCGACGCACGGGACGCGATCCGTCAGGGCGTCGACCCGGTGGAGCAGCGCAAGGCGACCCGGGCGGCGCTGGTGGCGGCGCAGAAGCGCGGGCTGACATTCTCCGAGGCCGTCGACAAGTTCCTCGCTGGCAAGCTCGATGAGTTCCGCAACGAGAAGCACCGGAAGCAGTGGCGGTCGACTCTCGACATGTACGCCGGCCCGGCGATCGGCGACATGCTCGTGCATGAGATCGACGTGCACGACATTCTTCGCACCCTGCAACCAATATGGACCGAAAAGACCGAGACGGCATCGCGGCTGCGGGGGCGGATCGAGAATGTTTTGGCCTGGGCGACCGTCGCCGGGCATCGGACGGGCGACAATCCGGCTCGATGGAAGGGCAACCTAGACGCAATACTGCCTAAGCCCGGGAAGGTGGCGCGCGGCGACAATCACCCGGCGTTAGCGCTCGCCGACGCGGCGCGATGGTTCGCGGATCTTCGCAAGCGATCCGGAATGGCGACTCGGGCGCTGGAATTCGCCGCTCTGACAGCGGCGCGCTCCGGCGAGGTTCGCGGCGCGACATGGAACGAGATAGACCTGCAAGGCCGTCTATGGGTTGTTCCAAAGGAACGGATGAAGGCGGCGCGCGAACACCGCGTACCGCTAACTGATGCGGCGGTCGAGCTCCTGTGCCGACTACCGAAAATGGCGGGCAGTGACTTCGTCTTTCCCGCGGCGCGCGGTGGCGTGCTAAGTGATATGAGCCTGTCGGCGGCGATGAAACGCATTCACGAGGCTGAAGTCGCGGCAGGACAGACGGGATACGTCGACGCGCGCTCCGGTCGCGCGGCGGTGCCGCACGGACTGCGCTCGACGTTCCGAGACTGGGCGGCCGAGAGGACTGACTATCCGCGCGACATGGCAGAAATGGCGCTGGCCCACAACATCGGCAGCGAAGTCGAACGTGCGTACCGGCGTGGGGATATGGTCGAGAAGCGCCGGGCCATGATGGCGGCATGGGGCCGGTTCCTGCGTGGCGAGGCGGCGCCGATCGTGATCAGCATGGAGGGGCTGCGGTGAGCAGGATCAAGACCGCATCACGGGCGCTCAGCGGTTTCGTGGAGCAGTGCCCCATTCCGCGATCAGAGGTCGAGATCGTTCTGGGCTCGGCAGTTTCAGATGAAGCATGGCGCAGCATTAACCAGGCCTTCGCCAAGTGGGGGCGGCGCCGCGACGATCTGAACGCTTCCAAGGCCTCCGCGAAAAAGGATGATGCCAAAAGTTGGTCGGCGCGCCAGTCCAGCGTTGTGCGAGATCTGGAAGAGGCTTTGAAGCGAATTGATCGCGCCAAGAAGCACGGAGAGTTTTTGCGCGAGGCAAGCGATCATTATGGACGCCAGCAGGGCTTAGTCGCCACCCCGCATACCAACAAGATGCTGAAGGAAGCATATATCCGCATCTTGAATGCGCTCGTAATCGTAGAGCGTGCGGCGCCAGAATTACGCGAGATCCCGACTGAAGCAGAGTCGCGGCGGATGCTAGCCAACGAAATTTGGCACGCCTTGTCTGATGTCGACTGTTCGAAATTCGCCAATCTGATCAAGGCGCTCGGAGTGCACGGCGAACATAGCCGCCAGGCGCTCGAAAAATGGATCAATCGGGCCGTTGGACAAAAGTAGGGGGCGCATGACCCCTAGTAATGTCTTTAGACATCAAGGCGTTACGGAGTGATAACGGACGCATCCGGAAGCGAAAGGATGCGTCGATGACTTACATCTCCGACAAGCAGATCGCCGAGAGGTGGGGCGTTCACCGCGTCACTCCGTGGCGACTGGCGAAATCCGTCGAGGGCTTTCCGCAACCCGTGAAGCTGTCGGCTAACGTAACCCGTTGGAAGCTGGCTGATATCGAAGCCTGGGAAAAGGCCAAGGCCGAGGTGAAGGCCTGACAATGCAGCCAGCTGACGAGATGGGCGAGAATCCCGCAGACGAGGCAGAGGGGCAGGATTCGGGCGTGCAGGATACTGCAGCGCCGATCCGGACCGATTTCCACTGGTCGCGCGAGACGCATGCCGTCGAGCTGCTCGAACCGCCATTTCGGGAGGTCGCGCGGTGAGTCTCGAAGAGGTTCGCAGCCTGATGGGTCGGGCAGAGTATGTTGACCTGCCAGATGAGATGGCGGCCGGCACCGCTACGTTCGGCGCTGTCGACCTGACTGAGGTCAGCGTGGCGGACGCCTTTGTCAACGCGTTCCATGACCGGCTTCGGTACAACTGCACTGCGGGGCATTGGCTGGCCTGGGACAGCGATCGTTGGCGGCGCGACGAGACGGGTCTCTGCATGGAGATGATCAAGCGCGTTGTCCGGGCCGCGTCGGCCGAGAGCAAGGGCAACGAGCGGCGATCTGCGCGAAAGGCCGCGTTCGTCTCAGGTGTGGAGCGCCTGGCGAGGACCGACACTCGCGTCGCTGTCACCGCGGACATGCTTGACGCCAATCCGATGATCCTCTCCTGCTCAGGCTGCTACGTCGACCTGGAGACAGGGCGGCAACGACCTCCAGACCCGACCGCTCTGATCACTCGAAAAGCCGGCGTCGCTCCGAAAGACGGTCCCTGCCCACGCTTCATTCAATTCCTGCTCGAGGCCAGCGGGGGCGATGATGACATGCTGCGCTTCTTCCAGGTGCTGATCGGCTACATCTTGACGGGCCGAACCTCTGAGCATGTGCTCGTGTTTTTCTTCGGACCGGGTGGCAATGGGAAGTCCGTGTTCCTGAACATCGTGACGCGGATGCTCGGCGAGTACGGCGTGACGTCAGCGATGGATACGTTCGTCGCTGCGCGCGGTGAACGGCACCTGACTGAGCTCGCAATGCTCGCAGGGGCGCGTCTGGTGACCGCAAGCGAGACGCAGGAGGGTCGTTCTTGGGACGAGCCACGCATCAAGTCGCTGACAGGTGGGGATCCGATCACGGCGCGGTTCATGCGGCAGGACAACTTCACCTTCCGGCCGCAGTTCAAGTTGATCCTGAGCGGCAATCATCAACCGATGCTCCGCAACGTCGACCCGGCGATACGCCGTCGGTTCCTGATCGTGCCCTTCACGCGGACTCCGGCGCGCCCCGATCCGGACCTCGAGGAAAAACTCTGGGCCGAGGCGCCACAGATCCTGCAGTGGGCTATCCGCGGCTGTCTGGAATGGCAGGAGGAGGGCTTGCCGCGACCGGCGGCGATCCGCGCTGCAACGGACAGTTACTTCTCCGACATGGACCTGTTTGGGGAATGGCTTTCGGAAAAGTGCCTCCTAGGCGGCACAGGGGACGCTACGCCTGCGTCTCAGCTCTTCGCGTCGTGGAAAGTGTTTGCGGAAGCGGCTGGCGAGCGCCCAGGGACTGCGAAGGCACTCGGAGCTCGACTGCGGCGTCAAGGGCTCGAGAACGGGCCCGAGCGCGTCAACGGCAAGGTGGCAAAGGTTTGGCGCGGAATTGCACTGCGAGAGGTGGACTTATGACACGGCGTAACCGTGTAACGCATGTAACCGGAATTTCCGTATGTCTCTTACGTGTGCGCGCGCGCGTATGGGGGCAATCAGGAAAATGGGTAACAACGGTTACATCGGTTTCGCGGGTGCTGCCGAGATGCTGACAGGGTTGAACCGATCCCAGTGGCGCAGGATGGCGGCGAAGGCCGATCAGGTCGCGCGCACGTTGGCGCTATGCTGTCTCGACTACGACAGGCAAGGCCAGCTGCGGGCGGTGAAGGATCCGCGTGCCGTGCAGGCCCTAGAGCGCGGCTTTGCGCGCATGATGCGGGCGCGTGGCCAAGCGCAGGTGCTGCGGCTGACGGTGGATGCCGCGAGCGCATTCCCACGCCAACCTGCGGCACAGGAGATCACGGGCTTTCCCTGGTTGGCGGTGGGGCTGGATGCGGCGGCGAGCGCGACCTACTGCCTGCGATACCTGGACGTTGAGGGCCGCACGATCCCCGATCGACGGCGCGCCGAGAGATGCATGCTGGATGAGCTAGCTCGACACTGTGCGCGGCCCGGCTTTCCGCCCTGGGAGGATCAGCGGTGAGGGGGGTGGGTCAAAAGTTTGAAGGTCGGTCGCCGCTAGACCCGCGGTCCTCTCACGTGCGGATTTTTTTCTCACGGCAGGGGAAATCCGGGCATGGCTGAGCGTTCTGCAGGACAGATGGAGCTATTCCCACCCGACGTGATCCCGCCGCGCCGAGGGCGAGGTCGCCCATCATTTGATAAAACAACACAAAAACAATGGGTTGTTGATGCGATGCTAAGGCAGGGCTTTACGCAAGTGGGAATATCGAAACGTCTCGGCATCTCGATATCCACGCTAAAGAGGTATTTTTTTACCTCGCCTCATTGGAACCCGCACGGCCTAGGCCCGAGACGGCAAGCGCCTGAAACCAGCAAAGGAGAACCTGAACATGAGTAAAGAGATCGAGGCGTCGGTAGAAGACGAGTTGACTCCTAAGGAGGTCAAGATGGTGAACAACCTGCGAAAGGCTGCGGGGATGCTACAGGAAGCAGGCTTCACACCTCGCCAGATCGCCTCTGCATTCTGTTCGATCGGAGCCGAAATCGCGCGGGAGCAGAACGGGCGCGCAATGGCCGTCGAATGGTTGAGGTACGTGGCGGATGAGATCGAGCGGCCTCTGCTTGTGGAGCAAAGACCAAATTGACATCGCAATACCTGGTGGCTACGATCTTCATGATGGCAGGATATGCTACGCGCTATCCTTTCATCCCGGCTCGATCTTGTACGCCTAGCGCTGCGCGATTGAGCCAGGCTCGGCGATCGGCCGAGCGCCGCGCATGCATGACGCTGCGTCTTTGTCCACCAAATCCACAACTGCCCATCTGGGTGAACCAGGAGAGTGAGCGATGACGCATCACGCTTTCATGAATATTCCTGCTACCAAGCCGACCCGGCGGCGCGGCCTTCTCGCGGCGGGGGCCAATAGCGACGTCGTTTCCATCGTCGCGCAGATCAATTCGGAGATCGCCGAAATCCGCGGCAATCAGGAAGCGGAGATCAGGACACTCAGCTCGGATGTGAGGTCGCTGCAGGGCAGCCTTGCGGCGCTCCGCCTCGGCGGTGGCGGCTTGCCGACGGAAGTCTCTGACGTTGCGGCGGAGCACCGGGCTCTCGCGGAGTTTGGCCGGACGGGAGAGTTTCGCGCGGCACTTTCGGGAGACTCGCTGCCTGATGGTGGCGCCACGGTGTTCCCGGCGGTCTCGGAGACGATCCGTGTTCGACAGTTTGCGCAGTCCGCTCTCGCGCGTCTTGCGCGGCGGGTAGATATCGATACGGGCGACAGCTTTGAAGAGCCGATGGATATCGGGGAGCCCGGCGCGGATTGGGTCGGAGAGCGGGAGTCACGGCCGGCAACGCCAACAGCGAAGTTTCGCTTGCTGTCGGTGTACGCCAACGAGGTCTACTCATCTCAGACCATCACGCAGCGACTCCTTGACGACTCACTATACGATCTTGGCGCCTGGCTGTCGGAGCGTATTGCCGACAAGCTTGGCCGGAAGTCGGGTGAAGCGTTCATGATCGGTGACGGCGTGAACAAGCCGCGCGGCATCACGACCTATCCGATGTCGTCGGCAGACGATGACACGCGGCCGTTCGGAACTATCCAGGCTCACTACACCGGCGTTTCTGGTGACTTCGCGGCCAGCGATCCGGCGGACATTCTTGTCGACACGATCTACAGCCTGCAAGCGCAGTTCCGCGGGGCCGGAAAGTGGGTCATGAACTCGAAAACGGCTGGAGTTGTACGAAAGTTCAAGGATTCGGTTGGCAGGTTCCTCTGGGCCGATGCATTGGCAGCCGGTCAACCGCCGTTGCTTCTCGGATATCCTGTCGAGATCGACGAGTATGTCCCGGACATTGGCGCCGACGCCAGCGCGATCTGGTTTGGCGATTTCAGTTCGGCTTACCTGATCGTGGAGAAGCCGGGGATCCGGCTGTTGCGCGATCCCTACACGAACAAGCCGAACGTGATCTTCTACGCGTACAAGCGCGTTGGCGGCGCGCTCTCGGATAGCGAAGCGCTCAAGGCGATCGTCTTCGGAACCGAGCCCTGACGAAACATCGCCCCGCTTGGTCTCAGCCATGCGGGGCGATCGCAACGAAGGATTAGGAGATCACCATGACGCTGAGAAATCTGCCAGAGATCAAGGCTCTTAAGCAGCCTGCCGGGTTTCGTTGGGACGTGCCGTCTGACGCGCTTGCCCGGTGGTCGGAATTGCCCGTCGCCAGTGATGGCGGGCTCAATACGATCGAGGTCTACGACGTGATCGGAGAATGCGATTGGTCGGGGGAGGGGTGTACGGCAAAACGGGTCGCATCCGCGCTCGCATCCGCCGATCCCGGTCCGATTACCGTGAAGATCAATTCCCCGGGAGGCAGCGTATTTGAAGGCTTCGCGATCTACAATGAGCTGCGCAAGCATCCCGAAAGGATCCATGTCGAGATTATGGGCATCGCCGCTAGCGCTGCCGCGTACATCGCGATGTCCGGCGACAAGATCACCATGTCGCGAGCATCCTTCATGATGGTGCACAACTCGTGGGGAATGGTGATTGGAAATCGCCACGATCTCAGTGCGTCGATTGGTATCCTCGAGAAGATCGACGGGGCTCAGATTGAAATCTTCTCGGCCCGAACTGGTCTAAATCGACGCGAGATCGAGAGGCTGCTCGATGCTGAAACCTACCTCAGCGCATCGGAGGCAGTCGCGTTTGGTTTCGCGGATGCCATCGTTGACGGGTTGACCTCGGACAAAACGAAGGCGCGCGCGCACCCCGAGATCAACGCGCGCCGGCGTCTCGATTCTTTGCTTGCGCAATGCGGCGTACCGCGGTCGGAGCGGCGAAGTCTTATCCGCGACGCTTCGATTGGTCAGGCACAACAGCGCTCCGTGTGCGAGCAACGCGGGTCCGACGATCTTTCGACTTTGCAGGCGCTACTTGAAACCCTTCGCCCCAAGTCGTCCGGCAGAGGAATAGATTGATGAAGCGGCGTTTTTCTGATTTTGCACGCACCGCAAACGGGGGGGCGGCTTCTCTCAACGCAATCGTTGGTGCCACAGTGTTCCCTATGTTTTTCAGATCACCGGAAGTGGGGCACAACGAGTCAACGCCACGACATAACTAGGTTCGTCTTGCGCTGTGTGTCAGCCAAACCACGGGTGGCGGGCATTCGCTTTGGGGGTGATGACAAATGAATTTTCACCCGTATGCTCGCCTTATGAGTGAAGAAGGCATCGCAATCGTTTTCAATCTTGACCTGTCGGAGCCGGTCGAAATCTCTGATTTCGTCTCTGCTTTCTCAGGTCTTGGCTCGCAGTTCGAGCGACACCTTCGCACCGCTCGGCCCGACCTTGAGGGCGAAGTCAAGATCTATGTTAAAGAAGTTCGCAAGGGGTCTATTGAGGCGGAACTCATCCCGCTAGCCTACAATACCCTGATCACCGTCATGGACCACAGCCAGATCATCACTGGCTTCGTCAAATCCATCTCAGACAAGATAGCTGGCTTTCAGCGCCCAGGCGGACGCCTAGAGGGGGCGACAAAATCCGAACTCACGCAGATTGTCGATACCGTCGCGGCAGTTGCAAATGACCCGGACGGAAAAGCGACGGTCAGCGCAATCCGCTATCGAAAGACTGAGAAGATCACTGAGTTCTCTTTGGAGTTTGATACGCGTCAGGCCCAGGCAGCCATCATGGAAATTGATGCGCAATACAAGGAAATTGCGTCGGTTACGGACTTTGACCATGAAAACAAGCTTTTGACGTTCTATCAGTCGAACAGGCGGGATAGCGATAAGACAGGTGAGAAGGGAATCATCGAGGACATATCACCAAAGCCTCTGGCTGTCGTTTACGCTTCTGAATTAGCGAAGGAGCGGATCAAATCCGAGATGCTCGACGGCGATCGGAACATCTACAAACTCGGGTTCTTCGTTGATGTGAATGTTCAAATGCGGTCGGGCAAGCCCGTAGCCTATCGTATCAAATCGGTGAGAGACGTCATCGAACTTCCCGACGAGGAATAGACCTTACTGCCGCCTGAACGAATCAAGATTGCTTTGATGTCGCTCGAGTTTCTCTTGGCGGCGGTTCTCGGATCCTTGAACCTGCGACACAACCCTATCGACTTCGGTATCTAGTGCGTGAAGCTCCGCTAAGCGTAGGTCAAGCTCGGCGTTCGAAGCATTCGAAAGATTCTCAGAGGCAGTTGCCAGCCTGTTCCGCAACGACTCGGCATCTTCCCGCGCCTGATTCAGTTTGTTCTCAATCTCGATCCTTTGGCCGGAATGAATACTGCTCGTCACATTGAGGACGGCAAGCCAGTCCCTTTTTGACTTCTCGGCCCGTTCCAAAATCGATTCAATCTTTGCGCCGAGGATGCCGGTAAGCCTTCTTGCGTAGACCGATCGGTCTCCGCGCCGATATCTGGCCGTTTGCAGGAGGGCGAACACTGAAGCTACCAGTGCTACCAGCGATATGCCAAGTGCGAGCCAGTCGGTTGAAATCGTCACTTCCGCAACCTCACGCCCGCGCCGCCGCCGTTCTCAGGGATGAACTCGACGCCCGCAGCCTCTAGTGCGGCGCGGATGGCGTCAAGTGTTCGCTCATACGGTCGGCGCTGTTCCATTTCGAAGCTCGCAATCGTGCGCTTGGCGACGCCGGAAGCGTCCGCAAGCTGATCCTGCGACATTGAGACGAGGGCGCGCGCGGCCCGACACTGAGATGGCGTCATTTTTCAACCTTGCTCTATTAGTGCAACGTGCGTATATAGTGCAAGGTTGCACGTTTTGTGTAACCCTTGTGAAGAGGAAAACGCAATGACTGTGAAACTCACATCCTGTGTTCATGATGCGGTGGTGCGGGCCGGCCTGATGGACGCACTCAACTTTCTCGACGCCAAGGGCGGCAGTGAAGACGCTCGCACCGCCTTGATACTGATTGCGCTGGATTGTGCGAACGACCTGGCGTCCAACCTCGAGACGGCGGACTTCGAGCGCGTAAATGAGAGTGACCTCCGCAAGAATGACACCGTCTCCGTTCCGTTCATGACGCACAAGCAGGGGATAGACGAATTCGAAAAGAGGGGCGAGCAATGATCGAAGACGATTTCTCCGACACCCCGTTCGCCCGCGTCTTTCAGAAGCTCTGCAAAATAGTGGACCTGCCCCACGGGCCGAAGCGGCGTGCGCTTTTGCGGGAGCTCGCCGAAAGCCCTGACGTCGTGGTGCTTGCTGATATGGTCAACCTCGCCAAGGAAGTCGCCGCGGAGCGGAAGAAGGGCGCCCAGTGAAAGGTATCATTTTGGGGTTGGCAGTTGCTTTGGCTGGTGCGAAATGGAGTTCGCCATTTTTTCCAATATTATCAATGACTTGATAACAAAAGTGGCGGAGAGACAGGGATTCGAACCCTGGGTGGGCTCACACCCACAACGGTTTTCGAGACCGCCCCGTTCGACCGCTCCGGCACCTCTCCGCATCGGGGGTCGTCGTGGAGGCGGGATTTATCTGTCGGCGACGACATGCGCAACCCGTTTTTTTCAGTCGAGCCAAGATGCCGCGTCGCCATCAAAAGTTCTGCTGCTACCGCTTGGCAGCGCAACGCATCGCGACTAGGTGTTGTCCATTGCCCGACCAAGGTACCGCCATGCTCCGCCGCCTTCTCGCACCGATTCTGTCCGTCGCATTGCTTGCCGCTCCGGCGGTCGCGTCGGAGGGAGACGCCGCCTCCCTCGAGGAGGTGCTGCGACTCACCGAGGTCTTCGCGGTGATGAGCGACGAAGGCCACGCCTACGGCCGGCACCTCGAGGAGGATATGTTCCCCGGATCCGGCGGCCGGCAATGGGCGGACGCGGTCGAAAATATATACGCGCCCGATCGCATGCTCCCCGACTTCAACGCCGCCTTCGAAGCCGAGCTGACGCGCCAGCCGGTCGACATCGGCGCGATGCTGGACTTCTTCTCCTCCGATCTCGGGCGCCGGGTGACAACGCTCGAGATCTCAGCGCGCCGGGCGCTGCTCGATGAGGCGGTCGAGGATGCGAGTCGCCTCAAGCTCGAGGAGATGCGCGCCGAGCGCGATCCGCGGCTGTCGCTCGTCGAGGAGTTCGTCGAGGTCAACGACCTCGTGGAGACTAATGTCTCCGGGGGGCTGAACGCGAACTTCGCCTTCTACCGCGGGCTTGGCGATGCTGGCGCGCTCGGTGCCGAGATGGGCGAGGCCGAGATCATCTCGGAGGTCTGGGCCCAGGAAGACGCGATCCGGGAGGAGACGGACGTCTGGATCCACTCCTATCTCGCGATGGCCTACGCGCCGCTCACTGACGCTGAGATGGCCGACTATATCGCGTTCTCGCGCAGTAAGCCCGGGCAGGATCTGAACCGGGCGCTGTTCGCCGGATACAACGCCGTCTTCGTCGACGTCTCGCGCCAGCTCGGCCAGGCGGCGGGTGCGGTTCTGGCCGGCCAGGACCTCTGAGCGCCGGGGGCGCGGGGCTTTGTGTCCCGCCGCGTTCTTCGCTAGCATCGCGCGGGAGCAGGAGGCAGGCGGCGGCATGCAGGGCAGGGACCCGGATCGGGTGAGGCGGCGGCGGGTGTTCTATGTACCCGGCTATGATCCCTTTCATCCCCGGCGCTACCGAGAGCTCTACCGGACCGAGAGCGCGGCCCAGGCGGCGATCAGCGGTTACGACATCGCGCTGGCGGGGAAAGCCGGGCAAGGACACGGCTGGAAGGTCGCGGCGACGACCGAGGGTCACGAGGTCGCGGCGGAGATCGAGGTTCTGGTCTGGTCCGACATCGTGCGCGAGTCGATGAGCCACGGAATCCTCGCGACCTATCTTCAACTGGCGCGGACGGTCCGGGCCTATGTCGGCTCCGGCGCCATCTTTCGCCTCGTGCGGCTGAGGAAGGGTCCGAGCATCGCGGCGCTCTTCCCGGTGGTGGCGCTTCTCGCGCAGCTCGCGCTCGCGCTCCTCGCCGGTTGGGGCGGCGCCTGGCTCTGCGCGACGGTTTTCGCGGCGGCCGGACTGCCTGCCAGCATCGGCTGGCTCGCCATGCCGGCGCTCGTCTGGGCAGTGCTCTGGCGCTTTCGCAAGGCGGACGGGCGAATCTACGCATATTACCTGATGCACGACTACGCGTTCACCGCGCAGGACGGCGGAGCGGTGCCCGAGGCGCTGGAAGTCAGGCTCGCGGAGTTCGGCGAACGCATCTCTGCGGCACTTGCCGAGGACTGGGACGAGGTGTTGGTCGTCGGGCATTCCTCGGGCGCGCATCTCGCGGTCTCGGTCCTTGCCGACGTTATCCGGGCGGGCAGGGTGGCCGCGAACGGCCCGGCGCTCGGCTTCCTGTCGCTCGGTCATGTCGTGCCGATGGCGGCCTTCCTCCCACGCGCGCGGCGGCTGCGCGGCGATCTCGCCTTTCTCTCGGCCCGCGACGAGCTGACCTGGGTCGACGTCACTGCACCCGGCGACGGCTGCGCCTTCGCGCTCTGCGATCCGGTCAGCGTCTGCGGCGTGGCCCCGGAGGGCAAGCGCTGGCCGCTGGTGATCTCGGCCGCCTTCACCCAGACCTTGAGCCCCGAGCGCTGGCGGGCGCTGCGCTGGCGCTTCTTCCGGCTGCATTTCCAGTATCTCTGCGCCTTCGACCGGCCGCGCGACTATGACTACTTCCAGATCACCGCCGGCCCGAGGACGCTTGCCTCCCGGTTCCGGGACCGGTCGCCGTCGAAAAGCCGGATCGAGGTGCCGCTCAACCGCTTCCGGGACGTCGCATGATCCCGCCGAAACCTGTTGCGCGCCCCGACAAGGTCTCGCTCTGGCGCTACCTGCGGCTCTTTCGCGCCGATATCCTCTCGGCCCAGCCGGCGCGGCTCTACCGCGCCTGGATGGCCGAGTTCCGTACCCCTTTCTTCCGCTCGTATCTGTGCAACGATCCCGCCCTCGTCGATCTGGTGCTGAAGGAACGGCCGGGCGACTTCCCGAAATCCGACCGGGTGCGCGAGGGGCTCGCGCCGCTCCTCGGCCGCTCGGTCTTTGTCACAAACGGCGCTGAGTGGGAGGCGCAGCGGCGGATCATCGACCCCGCCTTCGAGCGTGGTCGCCTGAAGGAGACGTTCCCGGCCATGCACGCGGCGGCACTCGCGGCACGGGACCGTCTCATCGCCCGCGCAGGAACGGAGGTCGAGATCGAGGAGGAGATGAGCCATGCCGCCGCCGACGTGATCTTCCGCACGCTCTTCTCGATCCCGATCGAGAACCGGCTCGCCGCCGAGGTCTTTCGCGAGTTCCGCGGCTACCAGCGGGCCCAGCCGCTGTTGAACCTTGCCGCTTTCCTGCCGCTGCCTGCATTGCTGCCGCGCTTTCACGGGGGCCGGACGCGGGCCTCCGCGCGGGCGATCCGCCGGCTCATCACGCGCCTCACCGAGGAGCGGATGGCCGCGATCCGCGCCGGAGAGGCGCCGGATGATCTCGCCACCAAGATCATGACCACGCCGGACCCGGAGACCGGTGCCTGTTTCGATACCGCCGAAATGGTCGATCAGGTCGCGATCTTCTTTCTCGCGGGCCACGAGACCTCGGCGTCCGCACTGGCATGGGCGCTCTACCTGCTCGCGGTATGCCCCGATGCCCAGGACCGGGTCGCGGCGGAGGCGGCAGCGGTTGGCGATCAGCAAGACTTTTCAATGCTGTCTGGCCTGTCCTTCACGCGGGACGTGTTCCGCGAGGCGCTGCGGCTCTATCCGCCCGTGCCGATGATGGTGCGCGAGAATCGCTGCCCCGAGCGGTTTCGCGACCGCCCGCTCGCACCCGGCGCGCAGATCGTCCTGTCGCCCTGGCATCTGCACCGGCACGAGCGGATCTGGGACCAGCCGGACAAGTTCGATCCGTATCGCTGGCAAAGCCGGGCGGGGCGCGACGCGGCGCGCGACGGGTATCTGCCGTTCTCGGCCGGGCCGCGTGTCTGCCCCGGGGCCGGCTTCGCAATGGTGGAAGGCCCGCTCATTCTCGCGCTGCTGGTAAAGCACCTGCGCTTCGCCCCGGTCGAGAGAGCAGAACCGGTTCCGGTCGCGCATCTGACTGTGCGGTCGCGGAACGGCATCCGGATTCGCGTTGCCCGGCGTGACGCTACGTCATGATTTGTGAAGAATCTGAAACAATCCTGTAATACAGCCTTGAATTGATCGACCAGGCTTTTTTGGTGCAATTTGGGCGAACCAATCGGTGATTCGTGTGCGCGTTGTGAGTTTACGGCCGAATCCCGCTCGTTTTGGCCGTTTCCGAAACATTGAATGACGTCGGCTGAAACCTGCCAGTTCGGCCTAGAATCCTTTGGGGGAAACCGTGACCAAGAAGTCTTTGGCCGCGTCGATGGTCGCCGCGCCCGGGCGTTTGCGCATAGCCGTTCCGGCCTGGCGTCTGATCGGCATTCATTACCGGCCGGACGTCGAACCCGTGCCGGCGGCGGTATCGCGCGAGGAGATGCAGGATCTGTTCGGTGGCGAGCTCAAGGCGAGAAATACGCGCGCGGCGAATCTGACCGCGGGTGAGGAAGAGGAACAGCACCTCGCGGATCGGCTACGCGATGCGCTCTATCCCTGCTCAGCCGGTTGACCTCAGCACGCCCGACGGGCGTCGAGCCGCTCCTGCAGGGCGGCAAGCACGAACAGCCGGATTGCCGTAGCGAGCCCCGTGTCTATGCCGCGGCCTGCGTCGATTTCCGCCGCGAGCGCGTTTACCGGCACACCGCGATCATCGGCAATTCGGCGGAAAGCCAGCCAGAACTCGTCCTCCAGCGACACGCTGGTGCGGTGACCGTTCAGCGTCAGCGAGCGTTTGACCGGACGGCTCACTCGTCCGGTCTCTCGCGGCGAAGGGCGTCAAGTTCGGCGCGGGCCTTGTCGGCCTCGGCCTTTTCGCGCTGCTTCTGAGCCTTGGTGCGGCCGAAACGGACGGCGTTCTCGTCTCCCTCCGCACGGGCCCGAGCCCGGTCCCGGGTCTTGCGCGCGTTGCGGAGGTTGACGATCTCGGCCATCGGTCTCAGTCCTCCGGGCCGACCATGTTCTCGGGGCGCACGATGCGGTCGAAGGTCTCACCGTCGACGAAGCCGAGGTTGATCGCCTCCTCGCGCAGCGTGGTGCCGTTCTTGTGGGCGGTCTTGGCGACCTTGGTGGCCGCGTCGTAGCCGATCGTCGGCGCGAGCGCGGTGACCAGCATCAGGCTTTCCTTCATCAGCCGGTCGATGCGCGCGATGTTGGCCTCGGTGCCGACCACCATGTTGTCGGTGAAGCTCGACGCCGCATCGCCCAGAAGCTGCATCGACTGGAGCACGTTGTAGCTCATCATCGGGTTGTAGACGTTGAGCTCGAAATGGCCCTGCGAGCCCGCGAAGCCCACCGCGGCGTCGTTGCCCATGACATGGGCGCAGACCATCGTCAGCGCCTCGGCCTGGGTCGGGTTGACCTTGCCCGGCATGATCGAGGAGCCCGGCTCGTTCTCGGGCAGGATCAGTTCGCCGAGGCCCGAGCGCGGGCCGGAACCGAGAAGGCGCATGTCGTTGGCGATCTTGAAGAGCGAGGCGGCGACGGTCTTCAGCGCGCCCGAGAACATCACCATCGCGTCATGGGCGGCAAGCGCTTCGAACTTGTTCGGCGCGGTGACGAAGGGCAGGCCGGTGATCTCGGCGATCTTGCCGGCGATCGCCACGTCCCAGCCCTTCTTGGTGTTGAGCCCGGTGCCGACGGCGGTGCCGCCCTGTGCCAGCTCGTAGATCTCCGGCAGCACCTTCTTCACCCGCATGATGCCCTGGGCGACCTGGTGCGCGTAGCCGCCGAACTCCTGGCCGAGCGTCAGCGGCGTCGCGTCCTGGGTATGGGTGCGACCGATCTTGATGATGCCCTTGAACTCGGCCGATTTCGCCGCGAGCGCCGCGTGGAGCTTCTCGAGCCCCGGCAGGAGCACGTCGCGCGCCACCATGCCGATCGCGACATGCATCGCCGTCGGGAAGGTGTCGTTCGAGGACTGGCCCATGTTGACGTGGTCGTTCGGGTGGACCGGCTTCTTCGAGCCCATCTCGCCGCCGAGGATCTCGATCGCGCGGTTGGAGATCACCTCGTTCGCGTTCATGTTCGACTGAGTGCCCGAGCCGGTCTGCCAGACGACGAGCGGGAAGTTGTCGTCGAACCGGCCCGCGACGACCTCGGAGGCCGCCTGCACCATCGCCTTGCCGATCTCGGGCTCGATCTTGCCGGTCGCCATGTTGATCTCTGCCGCGGCCTGCTTGATCACGCCGAGCGCGCGCACGATCGCCACCGGCTGCTTTTCCCAGCCGATAGGGAAGTTCATGATCGAGCGCTGGGTCTGTGCGCCCCAGTACTTGTCGGCGGGAACCTCCAGGGGGCCGAAGCTGTCGGTCTCGGTGCGGGTTTGGGGCATAGACATCGTCCTTATGCAGAGATCGCGCACTAGCTAAGCGATTCCGCGCCGCAGGCCAAGGACGATGTCGGTAACGGTGGCGCTAAAGTCGCTTCCCGGCTACTTGCGCCATTTGTCGAGGCTCACCACCTCTGCTTCCTTGCGCGAGTCCGCCTCGTCGAGTTCGTCGTCCTCGTCTTCGTCCTCTTCGTCGTCCTCGTCGAGATCCTGGGTCTCGAAGCGCAGGCCGAACTCGACCGAAGGATCGACGAAGGTGCGGATCGCGTCGAAGGGAATGTAGAGCGGCTCGGGCGAATCGCCGAAGTTCAGCGTGATCGCGAAGCCGTCCTCGTCGACGTCGAGCCCCTCGTACCAGTGCTGCATCACCACCGTCATTTCCTCGGGATAGCGTTCGCGCAGCCAGTCGGCGAGTTCGGCCTCGGGATGCCGGGTGTCGAAGGTGATGAAGAAATGGTGCTGGCCGGGCAGCCCCTCACGCTCGACCGCCCGAAGCACCTCGAGAATCAGACCCCGCATGGCCCGATGCATGAGGTTCCCGTAGTCGATGGACTTAGACATGTGGCGCGCTTTCCGGTTCGTTTCAGCGCCAGCATAAGGGATTCGAAACGGATTGAAAGAGCCGCGCGCGCGGCTCTCTTCCCTGGCGTTCACGGCGCCAGCGACAGCACCGTTCCGAGCGCGGCCGAAATCGCGAGGACCGGCACGATTCCCCAGTGGCGGACCAGAAGAAGCCAGCCGCAGAATGCAGCGATCAGGGCCGGGACCGGCTGGAACGAGCGGAAATCGGGGAGCGGCAGCGCCAGCGGGCCGGGGGTGATCTCGGTGAAGAACAGGTGCAGCGCGAACCACAATGCGAGCGCGCCGATCACGCCGACGACGGCGGCGCTGACGCCTGCGAGCGCGGCCCCGAGCCGCGGGCGGGTCGAGATCCACTCGATATAGGGCGCGAAGGCGAAGACCCAGAGGAAACAGGGCGTGAACGTCACCCAGAGCGACAGCCCCGCCGCCGCGACCGCGAGGCCGGTGCCGCCCTGCGCGGCGCCGGCGAGATAGGCGACGAATTCGGTGACGAGGATCAGCGGTCCCGGGGTCGTCTCGGCCAGACCGAGCGCGTCCATCATCTCGGCCGTGCCAATCCAGCCGTAATCCTGCACCACGGTCTGCGTCATGTAGGCCAGCACCGCATAGGCGCCGCCGAAGGTCACCACGGCGAGCTTCGAGAAGAAAAGGCCGAGCGAGAGCAGGAAATCCTGCCCGGTCAGCGCGAGAAGCCCGATGGGCGCCCACCAGAGCCCGAGCCCTGTGGCGAGCGTGGCGGCGAGCCGAGGATGCCGGGGCAGGGGCGTGGCTTCGGCGGCGGTGCGGGGCAGGAGCGTCGCGCCGGCGATGGCGGCGGTCGCGACGATGGCCGGGAAAGGCAGGCCCAGCGCAAAGATCGCGAGGAACGACAGCGCGGCGATCGCGCGCTCGCGCGGCCCCTTCAGCGCCCGCCGCGCGACCCGGAGAAACGCCTCGACGACGATCACGACGACGGCCGCCTTGACGCCGACGAACAGAGCCGCGACTGCCGGCACCTGACCATAGGCGGCGTAGGCCGCCGCGAGCGCGAGGATCACCGCCGCGCCCGGGGCGACGAAGAGCAGCCCCGCGAGAAGCCCGGCGCGGACCCCGCCGATCTTCCAGCCGGCATAGGTCGCGAGCTGCATTGCCTCGGGTCCCGGCAGGAGCATGCAGAACGACAGCGCCCGCAGGTATTCCGCCTCGCCGAGCCAGCGCCGGGTCTCGACGAGTTCGCGGTGCATGAGGGCGATCTGCGCCGCCGGCCCTCCGAAGGAAAGGAAACCGATCCGCGCGAAGACCCGCCAGAGCGGTTCAGTGGCGCTCACGCCCTGCGCGTCGCTGGCCAATCGTGCCCCTCCTCATACCCGTCGCGCGCCCAGCGGTAGAGTGCATCGTAGACCGCCATTCCGGCCTCCAGCTGTGCGAGGTCGTCGCGGTACTGCCGCGACAGCCCGACCGAGATCGCGAGGAGCCCGGCCGCCTGCGGCGCAAGGTCGTGCCGGTCAGTGTCGGCGCCGCGCACGACGAGCGCGAGCCGGTCGAGCGCCTCCGTATGCAGGCAGAAATCGTCGAGGAGGGCGTCGAAGCTGCAGAGCTCGCCGCGATGCGAGAACGGCACGCCCTCGACGTCGTAGGGCGTGGCCCCGAAGCGGTCCGCCACGGCGGCAACCTCGGAGGGCGCGACGAAGAGGAACCGCGCCTGCGCGTCGACGAAGCGGCGGATGAGCCAGGGGCAGGCGATGCGGTCGATCTTCGGCCGGTGCCGCGTCACCCAGAGCCGCGAGCCGGGCAGGGTGGCGGCGGGGAGCATCGGCAGCCCTTCGGCCGCCCAGGCCAGCACGCCGCCTTCGAGGCTTTCGGCGGCGACGCCGTGGCAGCGCAGGAGCGCCGCCGCGCCTTCGGAGAGCTTCTGGCCCTTCTGGCAGATCGCGACGGCGCGTTTGCCGGTCAGCCCGCCGGCAAGCTCTTCGATGCGGTCGAAGGCATGGCGGAAGGCGCCCGGGATCAGCCGCGGATCGGCGGAAAAATCGGACTCCGTCCGGATGTCGATCAGGACGGGGCAGTCGGGGGTGCCGACGAGGCGGGCGAGCTGGCTGGGGGAGATCGAGGAGAAGCCGGGCATAGGGCATCCTTTCTGTTACGTAACGAAGGATGCGACGCTTGGGCCTTGGCCTCACGGGGCGCGGTCGCGATGCCCCATGCGGCAAGAATCGCATTCGCGGCCGGGTTCGTCAAGAGTTCAACCGAGCGGCTTGGCGATCTCGCGCAGGATCTTGGCGCGGATCGCGCGGGGGTAGTCCGACAGGCCCCGCGCGGTAATCACGAAACCGTTCCGGGTGATGACGAAGCGGCGGTAGAACTCCGTGATCGGGTTCGCACGGCCGACATCCTCGATCGCGATGGCGTTGATCTCGATCCCGGCGCGCTCGGCCGCGCCGCGTTCCGGGGCAAGCGGAAAGCCCGCGTTCTGAGGCCCGTCGCCCGAGATGTCGATGACCTTGCGGCGGCAATCGGATACGGCGGCGAACTGCCCGGCCGAATAGGCGATCGCTTCGCCGACGGCGGTGTCCGAGCCGGAGTAGGCCCGTGCGAGCCTTTCCGCCCGGATGGCGAAGTCATTGGTATCCTTCGGGGCAAGCATCCGCCGCCACGGCAGTACTTGGGTATGCTGTGCGGTGCCCGACCACTGCACGACAGACAGCGCGACTTGGCCGAGTAGCAGCGCATCGGCCACCTCCGGATCGCGCAATGCGTCGGCGATCCCCTGGACCTGAAGCCGGTATTCTCCACGGTCAATCGACCCCGAGACATCGACCGACAGCAGGAGCGCCACGTCGCAGGCCGAGGCGATGGCGGGCCGAAACACCGCCATGACCAGACATCCGATGTAAACAGCCCATGCAGCCTTCATGGAGGCGATGATCCCCCGGCCGAAGCCGCCCGGCAAGCCCCGCTGGAATCCTGGGGATCAGCCGAGCCGTTCCCCTGACAGGAGTAGCAGGAAGGCGTCCTTCGGCAGGAGGCCGGCCTGTTCGAAGAACGTGATGAAATCGAAGCAGTTATAGGCCTCGGTGATGTGGCCGTCTTCGATCCGAACCATCACCTGACCGCTGGCGCGGATCGGGTCCATGCCGTGGGCCGTGACGGCGCGGACCGTGATCTGTGCCCAGAGCCATTCGCCGGTCTCGATGCTGCGGTCGATGTCGATCGCAAGGTCGCGCACGAGCGACAGCAGCGCCGGCACCAGCGCCCTAAAATCCTCGACTCCGACCTGGCCGTCGGGGAGGATCCCGTCGGCTCCCGCACGGGGCGCGAAATAGCGGTCGATCGCGTTCAGGTCGGCCTCGATCCAGACCCGATGATACCAGTCGCGCAGAAATTCCAGTTTCGTCACTGCCGGACACTCCGTCCTTTGCCGGGATATGGCGGTCGAGACGAGCCTACCTCCGAGGTCTTGACGAAGCGTTAAGGGAAAAGTGCAGGCTTCTGTTGCCAGGTGCCTGCGAACCCCGCCTTACGCTGCTAGGCGCAAGGGCTTAAGTTTCGGTCTTCGAGCTGCTTAAGCAGCCAGAGCGACCGGAGCACGGTTGTCGTTGGCAACTGTACTTTTCGGACCGATAACGGTGGTACCTCACCGGGACAAAGCAAACCCCTTTAGACGTTCGTCGATCCTGTTTCGGCCCCTGATGCCCCCAACGAGGGATTTGGTGGAGCCGCCGGGTACCGCCCCCGGGTCCGATCCGCTTATTACGAGCGCGTTTATGTCCATAGTCCGGGAAGTCCCGAACAGGCCCAATATAGGGATGGGCAGCGGCGCGCGCAAGGCTCCAAACCGTAATGCCATTGCCTTCACAATGAGATGCATCTGATTGAATTAAAAATATAATATGAGATCTCAGCGCGTTTCATTGCAGTGGTTCGGCGTACGGCGGTGACGCCCGCCGACGGTTGCGCAGGAACCGGGTCGACTTCCGTGTCCCGATGGCAACCATTCAGGGAGCAATCCGGGAGCCCGAAATGACCAGACCTGTATCTCCGACCCTGCAGGTGACGTCCGGCGCGATGCTGGTCGCGCTCGCCATGGTCTGGGGCGGGTCCTTCTTCTTCGCCGAGATCGCCTTGAGAGAACTGCCGCCGCTGACAATCACGCTGCATCGCGTCTTCTGGGCGGTGCCGGTCCTTCTCGCGGCGGTGCTGGGCAATGGGATCGAGATACCCAGATCCGCCCGGGTCTGGCTGGCCTACCTCGTCATGGGAGCTCTGAACAATGCGATTCCCTTCTCGCTCATCTTCTGGGGGCAAACCCATATCGAGAGCGGCCTCGCCTCGATCCTGAACGCCACCACGGCGGTATTCGGAGCGGTGGTGGCGGGCCTCCTTCTGGCCGATGAACCGCTGACGGCGCGCAAGATCGCCGGTGCCGGCCTCGGCGTCCTCGGCGTGGCGGTCATCATGGGGCGCGACGCGTTGATGACGCTCGACCCGCGCAGCCTTTCGCAACTGGCCGTGATCGGCGCGGCGCTGTCCTATTCCCTTGCGAGCGTCTGGGCCAAGCGGATGCTGTCGGGACAGCCGCCGATCATGAATGCGCTCGGGATGCTGGTCGGCAGCACAGTGCTGATGCTGCCGGTCGTGGTCGCTGTCGACGGGCCGCCCGCACTTGCGTTGCAGACGACCACCTTGGGGGCGCTGGTCGCGCTTTCGGTGATGTCCACCGCGCTCGCCTATCTGCTCTATTTCGCGATCCTCGCACGGGCGGGGGCGGCGAACCTCTTGCTGGTCACGCTGCTCATTCCGCCCTTCGCGATCGGGCTTGGTGCCGCGTTCCTCGGGGAGAGGCTCGGGGCGGAAGTATGGCCTGGCGCCCTCTGCATCGCACTCGGCCTCGCGGTGACAGATGGCCGGCCGCTGCGCTGGCTCACCGCCATGGGCGGCCGCGCGCCTCAATGAAAACGGCGCCGGAGATCCGGCGCCGTCATGGTGCATGCGTCGAGCGTGGTTATTCCGCCGGATTCTCGATCCGCTCGGCATGCTTCTCGCGCAGCCCGTCGCGGTAGAGCGCCTTGACCAGCGAAGCGCACATCAGGCCCATGACCATGGTGAACGGAAGCGCGCCAATGATCATCGCGCTCTTCAGCGCCTCCATCGGGTCGGCGCCCGCGCCGTTCTTGCCGGCGATCAGCAGCGTGCCGATGACCAGCGTCAGGATCACGCCCCAGACGATACGGTGCTTGATGCCGGTTTCCTGCTCGCCGCCCGACATGATCGTATTCATCACGAGGATGCCGGAGTCCGCCGAGGTCACGAGGAAGGTCAGGATCAGCACGACGCACATCACGGTGATGACGTTCAGGAACGTCCCCGAGAGCATGTGGCCGAGCGTCACGAAGAGCTTCGCGGTGTTCGAGGCCGCGAGGATCGAGCCTTGCGCCACGCCCGACAGTTCGAGGTCGATCGCGGTTCCGCCGAGGATGGTCATCCAGGCGAAGCAGACGAGCGCGGGCGCGAAGATGCAGCCGACGATGAACTCGCGCACGGTCCGGCCGCGCGAGATGCGGGCGAGGAAGAGGCCGACGAAGGGCGAGAACGCGATCCACCAGGCCCAGTAGAAGGTCGTCCAGCCGGCTTGCCAGCCGAAGAGCCGGCCTTCGGTCCCGGCCGCGTAGGCCGCGTCCTGCGTCGCGGCCGGAAGTGCCGCCGCGGCGCCGGTCAGATCGCCCTTGAAGCCGTCGAGCGAGCCCCAGGCATTGGTCGCGCCGGCATAGAGGTCGCCCGCCAGCGGCGCGGCCTCGGCCGGGAGTTTCGCGGCGAATTCTGCTTCGGAGAGCGGCAGATGCGGGCCGAAGCTGAGTTGGGCGAAGTGCTGGATGTAGTCGATGAAGGCCGCGCCGTATGTCGTCATCGCGAAGGCGAAGGAGCCGAAGGCGACGAAGACCAGCAGCAGCAGGATCGACAGGACGAGGTTGAGGTTCGAGAGGTACTTGACCCCACGCCCGACGCCCGAGACCGCCGACAGGACGGACATGGCCATGATCACAACGAGCCCGGCGATGAGCCCGACGGTGCCGGGGGCAGGGGTCTCGCCGCCCATGTCCATCATCCACTCCATGCCGGTGATCGCGTACATGCCGTCGATGAACTGGCTGACGCCGAAGCCGATCGTCACGGAGACGCCGAGAATGGTCGCCACGACGCCGAGCACGTCGACGAGATGGCCGAAGATGCCGTTCACGAACCGCCCGAACAGCGGCGTCAGCGCCGAGCGGATCGTCAGCGGCATGTCACGCGTATAGGCGTAGTAGGCAAGGCTGAGCCCGGTGACGACATAGATCGCCCAGGCATGGAAGCCGTAGTGCAGGAAGGTGTAGCGGTAACCCGATTCCAGCGCCTCGGGCGTGTTGCCCGCGACCGCGCCCGCGACGACGAGGGGGTTGGAGCCCCAGAGGCCGAGCGGCTCGGCGGTGGCGAAGACCATGAGGCCGACGCCGAGACCGGCGCCGAACATCATCGAGAACCAGGAAAAATCGGAGAACTCCGGCTTCTCACCGGCCTTGCCCATCACCCGCCGCCCGGTCCGCGGCAGGACCGCGATGACGAGAAGGAAGAAGGCGAAGAAGCCGACGATGAGGATGTAGAAGGCGTTGAAATCCTCTAGGATGCGCCAGTTGAGGCTGCCAAGCACGCCGTTGGCGTTGGCCGGCCAGACCAGCGCCCAGATCACGAGAAGCGTCATCGAAACTTTCGAGATGAGTGCGATCGGCACGCTGTAGCCTTCGTAGAAGCCCGACGCGGCCTTGCGGATTTCGATATCCGTGAATGGTGGTTTGATATTCATGTCCCTGTCCGTGTGGAATGATCCACAGAACGGTCCGGTCCGCTGATCCGGTGCCTCTCCCCTGGCCCGGAACCGGCCTTTCCCCCCTGCGCGACCGGATATGTCGGAAGGCCTCCCGCAGGGTTGGCACCAAAGCGACGATTCACCAGTCGGATTGCGACCAATACAGCCATGTTCGTCATAAAACTGTCATCGAGTCCCGGCTTCGGCGCCGCGGAGGGCGGCATTGCAAGCCGGATCGCCAGCGGGCAGGGTTCGGTTCGGGAATCGGCTCCGGGAGGGACCATGCCGCTCGATCTTGACTTCGTCCGCCGCCAGTTTCCGGCCTTCTCGGAGCCCGCGTTGAGGGATCGCGCGTTCTTCGAGAATGCGGGCGGCTCCTATGCCTGCCAGCCGGTGATCGACCGGCTGACGCGGTTTTACCGGGAACGCAAGGTGCAGCCCTACGGCCCATATGCCGCCTCGGCCGCGGGCGGGGAGGAGATGGACGAGGCGCGGGCGCGCCTCGCCGCGATGATGGGGATCAAGACTCATGAGCTAAGCTTCGGCCCCTCGACGACGCAAAACACCTACGTGCTGGCCCAGGCCTTCCGGCGCCACCTGAAGCCCGGCGAGGCCATCGTCGTCACCGATCAGGATCACGAGGCCAATTCCGGTCCCTGGCGGCGGCTCGGCGAGGAGGGGGTGGAGATCCGCGAATGGAAGATTGACCCGGAGACCGGGCATCTCGATCCCGCGCGTCTTGTCCCGCTGCTGGCGGACGGAAAGGTTCGGCTCGTCTGCTTTCCGCATTGCTCGAACGTGGTGGCAGAGATCAACCCGGTCGCTGAGATCGTCGCCCTCGCGCATGCGGCGGGCGCGGTCACCTGCGTCGACGGGGTGAGCTACGCGCCGCACGGCATTCCGAACGTCGCGGCGCTCGGCGCCGACATCTACCTCTTCTCGGCCTACAAGGTCTACGGGCCGCATCAGGGGATCATGGCGATCCGCGAGGATCTCGGGATGCGCCTGCCCAACCAGGGGCACTATTTCAACGGTGATGTGCTCTACAAGCGGTTCACGCCGGCCGGGCCGGATCACGCGCAGATTGCGGCCTCGGCCGGGATCGCGGACTATTTCGATGCGCTCCACGATCACCATTTCGCCCCCGAGCCCGACGCGGCAAAGCGCGCCGGGGCGGTGCATGACCTGATGCGAGCGCAGGAGATTGCCGCCTGCCAGCCGCTCCTCGATTACCTCGGGGCGCGCAACGATGTACGGCTCATTGGTCCGCGCAACGCGGCGGGGCGGGCGCCGACCGTCGCCGTGGCGCTGGACCGGGCTGCCGAGCCGGTCTCGGCGGCGCTAGCCGACCACGGGATCAACTGCTGGGCCGGAGACTTCTACGCCGTCCGGCCCCTGACCGCGATGGGGGTCGATCTGGACGAGGGCGTGCTGCGTCTGTCGATGGTCCACTACACGTCCTCCGACGAGGTCGCGCGCTTGATCGCGGCCCTGGACAGGGTCCTGTAAGCGCCGCGCCGCTGCGCCGCTGGTGCCGCCGGGAGCGTCACACCGCGAGGGAGGCGAAATGGGAAGAGCTCCGGTCATCCTCTGGTTCCGCCGCGACCTGCGCCTATCCGACCATGAGGCGCTTTGCGCCGCAGCGGCGAGCGGACGGCCGGTCGTGCCACTGTTCATCCATGATGAAACCGTCGAGACGCTCGGGGCGGCCGCGAAATGGCGGCTCGGCGAGGGGCTGCGCGTCTTCGTCGGGGCCCTGGAGGCGACCGGCTCGCGCCTGATCCTGCGAAGGGGGACGGCGCTGGATGTGCTGCGCGCGACCGTAGTCGAGGTCGGGGCGAGTGCGGTATTCTGGCAGAGGGTCTACGACCGCGACGGCATCACGCGGGACCGCACGGTGAAAACCGCGCTGAAGGTCGCGGGGATCGAGGCGCGAAGCTTCGCCGGCGCGACTGTATTCGAACCCTGGGACGTCTCGACAGGATCGGGTGCGGCCTACAAGGTGTTCACCCCTTTCTGGCGAGCGATCCGCGGGCGGAATCCGGGCGAGGCATTGCCGCTGCCGGCATCGCTTGTCGCTCCGGAGAGCTGGCCCGCCTCGGAGTCGTTGAGGGGCTGGAACATGGGCGCGGCGTTGGATCGCGGCGCGAAAATCCTCGCGCGACATGCCGTGGTCGGCGAGGCGGCGGCCCGCGACCGTCTGGAAAGGTTCCGCGCCGAGCGACTCGAGCACTATGCCGAAGGGCGGGATCATCCGGCGCGACAATGCACGTCGGGCCTGTCGGAGAACCTTGCCTCGGGTGAGATATCGCCACGTGCCGTCTGGCTGGCGGCGCTCGGGGATTGGCAGGCCGGACGGCCGGGGGCGGAGAAATTCCTCTCCGAACTTGGCTGGCGCGAATTCGCCTGGCACCTGATGTACCACGCGCCGGACCTTGACCGCGCGAACTGGCGAGCGGGATGGGATTCCTTTCCCTGGCGCGGCGACAACGCGGATGCCGAGCGATGGCGGCGCGGGATGACGGGCGAGCCCTTCGTCGATGCGGCGATGCGCGAGATGTTCGTGACCGGCCGGATGCACAATCGGGCGCGGATGATTGCGGCCTCCTATCTGACCAAGAACCTCCTGACCGATTGGCGCGTCGGGCTCGGCTGGTTCGCGGAGTGTCTCACCGACTGGGACCCGGCCGCGAACGCGATGGGATGGCAATGGGTCGCCGGATCGGGGCCGGACTCCGCGCCCTTCTTCCGGATCTTCAATCCGCGCCTGCAGGCCGAACGCTTCGATCGGGACGGCGGCTACCGGGCGGCATTCATCGCGGAGGGGCAGGCCGAGCCGCCCCGGACGGCGCTTGAGTATTTCAAAGCCGCTCCGCGAAGTTGGAACCTCTCGCCGGGCGATCGCTACCCGACTCCGCTGACCGACCTCGCGGCGAGCCGGGCACGCGCTCTCGATGCCTATCGCGGGATGGATGCTGCGCCTGCGAGATAACCCGGTTGTCGTGTTTGATTTCAAGGATATATTTGTAATCAGGGAGGTCCCGATGGAAGCGTTGACGACCACCGAAGGACAGTCTGGTCTGCCGCGGTATTTCGCGCAGGTCTTCCGGATTGCGCAGGGCATGCGCAATGGCCGGCTCGATTTCGTGCTCGCCGATGGCCGCAGGTTCCGCGCCAACGGCGCGAATCCCGGCCCGGTCGCCGAGATCCATGTCCATGACGATGACATCTTCGCGCGGCTGATCCGCGAGGGCGATCTGGGCTTTTCCGACGCCTATCTCGATGGCGGCTGGTCGACGCCGGATCTCATGGCGTTCATGGATCTCGTCCATTGCGACAATGACGAGATCTACGACGGCTTTCCCGGAATGGGAGTGTTGCGGGCCTACGAGCGCATGCGGCACCATCTGCGGTCCAATTCACGCCGGCAGGCGAAGCGCAACATCGCCTACCATTACGACCTCGGCAACGAGTTCTATGAGAAATGGCTCGACCGGAGCATGACCTATTCCTCCGCTTTGTTCAAAACCGGGCAGGAGAGCCTCGAGGCGGCGCAGAAGCAGAAATACGCCTCGCTCGTCGACGGCATGGGCGCGAAGCCGGGCGACCACATCCTCGAGATCGGCTGCGGTTGGGGCGGGTTCGCCGAATACGCGGCGCGGGAGCGGGGGCTGCGGGTCACGGGGCTCACGATCTCGCAGGCCCAGCTTGAATACGCGCGGGCGCGGATCGCCCGCGCGGGGCTTCAGGACAGGGTTGACGTGAGGCTTCAAGATTACAGGGACGAACGCGGCACGTTCGATGGTATTGCCTCGATCGAGATGTTCGAGGCGGTGGGCGAAAAGTACTGGCCGGTCTATTTCGACACGCTCCGCGAGCGCCTGAAGCCGGGGCGAAACGCCACGCTGCAGATCATCACGCTTCAGGAGAAGCGCTTCGAGATCTACCGGAAAGGCGTTGACTTCATTCAGAAATACATATTCCCGGGCGGGATGCTGCCGTCGCGGAGCGCGCTTCAGCGGGAAATTCGCGATGCCGGGCTGGCGCTGGTCGGGTCGGTCGAATTCGGTGAAAGCTACAGCCAGACGCTGCGCCGCTGGTACGAGGTTTTCAACGCGCATTGGGATGAAATCGCCGGAATGGGATTCGATACCCGGTTTCAGCGCATGTGGAATTTCTACCTCGCCTCTTGCGCGGGGGCGTTTCACGGCGGAAACTGCGACGTGACGCAGATCACAATCTCGAGGCCAGCAGTCTAGATGCCCACAGCAGCTAAGCTCTTTGCCGCCTTCGCCTTCGCGGTCGTGGCGTTCTTCGCCGCGGAGGTCTTCAAGCCGCACATGCCCGAGGGTACCCAGTTCGGGTATTTCTCGTTCGTTTCCGCGCTGATCGGCGTGGTGGCCGGCTGGCGGGTTATGGGGCCGGATGCCGGGCGCGGCAACTGGATGGCGGTGAACTCGGGGATCAAGACCTCGGCCTGCGCTGTCGGACTCGCGCTTCTGATCTTCTCGACCTACGAGATGCTGCGCCTGGCCTTCCGGCCGGCCTACAAGTCCCCGATGGAGGCGATTGTCGGGATCTTCGACCTCGCGGTGGAGTTCTCGGTCTCGCTGATTGCCTGGGACGTGATCATGGTTCTCGTCGTCGGCGGCGCACTGGCGGGACTTCTTTCCGAATGGGCGGCCCGGCGCTGGAACTGAGACCTGTGAGTGCATTCTTCTTCTACGGGACGCTGTGTCACCTGCCACTCCTGCGCGCGGTGCTTGGGCGCGATGTAACCGTGCAGCCGGCACGCCTGGCGGGCCATGCGGTCTTCTGGGCCGAGGGAAGGTCCTTCCCGATGCTCGTCGAGGCCGAGGGGGCGGCTGACGGCATCTATGTTCGAGACCTGGACGCGGCGGATGTGGCACGGCTCGATTTCTACGAGTGCGGTTTTGCCTATGGAACCCGCGAGGTCACGGTCGAGACCGCGTCCGGTGCGGCGACCGCGCGGGTCTACTATCCCGAGCCCGACCTGTGGCAGGAGGGCGCGCCCTGGAGTCTCGATGACTGGGTGGCGCGCTGGGGCGACGTCGTCGTCACGACGGCAGGCGACGTCATGCGGCATATCGGCCGTGCCGATGCCGCGGCGATCCTCGCGCGGTACCCGATGATGCTGGTGCGCGGAGACTCGCGTCTCAGGGCGCAGCGCGAGGGCAGTCCGACCCGGCTCCGGCGCCGGGCCGAGCCGGGAGACGTCGAGGAGGATTGCGCCGCCGAGGTCTATTCGAACTTCTTCTCGGTCGAGGAATACGACCTGCGGTTCCGCCGCTTCGACGGCACGATGAGCCCGACCCTCAACCGCGCAGTTTTCATGTCCGGCGACGCGGCGGTGGTGCTTCCCTACGACCCCTTCCGCGACCGCGTGCTCCTGATCGAGCAGTTCCGGATGGGGCCTTACGGGCGCGGCGACCCGCAGCCCTGGCTCCTCGAAGCGATCGCCGGCCGGATCGACGGGGCAGAGACACCCGAGGATGCCGCCCGGCGCGAGGCGCGGGAGGAGGCGGGGCTCGAGCTGCGTGACCTCCTGCCGGCGGCGCATTTCTATCCCTCGCCGGGCGCCAAGGCCGAGTTCCTCTACACCTATGTCGGCCTTGCCAACCTGCCCGACGGCATCGCGGGGATCGGCGGCGCGCAGGGCGAGAACGAGGATATCCGGGCCCATGTCGTGCCGTTCGACATGCTGATGGATCTGGTCGCGAGCGGCGAGATCACCGCCGGTCCGTTGGTGCTGCTGGCGCACTGGCTCGCCGCCCGCCGGCCGGCGCTGCGCGAGGATGCCGGCGGGGCTTGAGGTCCGCTGTCGCCCGGCCTAGGTATGGGGCACGCGACAGGAGGTTTGGCCATGCGTGTTTACAGCGATCTCGCCGCTGCGGTGGGCAACACCCCCCTGATCCGGCTCCGCAAGGTAAGCGAACTGACGGGGTGCGAGATCCTCGGCAAGGCGGAGTTCCTCAATCCCGGCCAGTCGGTGAAGGACCGCGCCGCGCTCTACATCATCCGCGACGCGGTGGCGAAGGGGCTCCTGAAGCCCGGCGGCACGATCGTCGAGGGCACCGCCGGCAACACCGGGATCGGGCTCGCGCTGGTCGGTGCCTCAATGGGATTCCGCACCGTCATCGTGATCCCCGAGACCCAGAGCCAGGAGAAGAAGGACATGATCCGGCTCGCGGGTGCCGAACTGGTCCAGGTTCCGGCCGCGCCGTATAAGAACCCCAACAACTATGTGCGCTATTCGGGCCGGCTTGCCGCGAAGCTTGCCGAGACCGAGCCGAACGGCGCGATCTGGGCCAACCAGTTCGACAACGTCGCCAACCGCCAGGCCCATGTCGAAACGACCGGGCCGGAGATCTGGGAGCAGACCGGCGGCCGGATCGACGGCTTCGTCTCGGCGGTCGGTTCGGGCGGCACGCTCGCCGGGGTGGCGATGGCGCTGCAGCCGAAGGGCGTGAAGATCGCGCTCGCCGATCCTGACGGCGCGGCGCTGCACAGCTATTACACGACCGGAGAACTGAAGGCCGAGGGCTCCTCGATCACCGAGGGGATCGGGCAGGGGCGGATCACCGCCAACCTTGAGGGCTTCCGCCCCGACATGTCCTTCAACATCCCCGATTCCGAGGCGCTGCCGATCGTCTTCGACCTGCTCGAAGAGGAAGGGCTCTGCATGGGCGGCTCGACCGGGATCAACGTTGCCGGCGCGATCCGCATGGCCCGCGAAATGGGGCCGGGTCACACCATCGTCACGCCGCTTTGCGACTATGGCCAGCGGTACCAGTCGAAGCTCTTCAATCCCGATTTCCTGCGGGCGAAGGGGCTGCCGGTGCCTCACTGGCTCGACAAGGCGGCGCGCGCGCTGCCGAGCGTGTTCGAAGACTGATGCGCTGGTTCCGGCTCCTCCTGCTGGCGCTGGTTCTCGGCGCGGCGCCTGCGGCCGTACTCACGCTGCTTCCCGTGGCGGCCGCGGCGCAACAGGCGGTCGAAGAGCCCGATTACGATGACTGGGAGACCGACGCGAAACTCGCGGAAGCGGCCCTGGCCGCGAAGGCGGCGAGCAATCAGGCTTTCGAGATTTTGCGCGAGAAGCTCGTCGGCTGGCGGGCGAAGTTTTCCGCCGCTCAAAGCGCCAATGCCGCCCAGATCGACACGGTGAAGGACCAGATCGCTGCGCTTGGCCCGGCGCCGAGTGAGGAAAAGCCGGACGCGCCCGAGATTGCCACCCGTCGCAAGGCGCTGAACGACCAGCTCTCGCAGCTGCAGGCGCCGGGGCTGGAGGCAGAGGAGGCGCGCAGTCGTGCCGACGGCCTGATCCGCCAGATCGACGCGGTGATCCGCGCCCGGCAGGCCTCGGAGCTTCTGCGGCTGTCACCAACGCCGGTCAATCCGGGCAACTGGCCGGCCGGGTTCGCGGTGCTGACCGAAGGGCTCAAGACGCTTTTGTCGGAGACCCGCGAGGCTTGGCAGAACCCGGTGCGGCGGACCGAACTGCAGAACAACCTGCCGGTGATCCTGTTGTACCTCGCGATCGCCGGCGTCCTCATGCTGCGCGGGCCGCAGTTCATGGAGCGGCTGGTCACGCGGATTGCAACCGGCGATTCGATCCGCCGGCGCAATATCGCTGCGGCGATCCTGTCGCTCGGCCAGGTGGTGGTTCCGGTCGGCGGCATGGTGCTGCTCGTGCTCGCGATCGAGAACACCAGTATGACCGGAACGCGCAGCGGGGCGCTGGTCGGCGCGTTGCCCCGGGCGGCTTTCCTCTTCTTCACGACCCGCTGGATCGGAAGCTGGCTCTTTCGCGTCGAGGGAGGTGCGTTTCTGACGGAACGCCCGCTGGAGGCGCGGTTCCATGTGAACATGATCGCGCTGATGCTGGCGCTGGAGGCGTTGCGCACCGCGTTCATCACCGAGGTTCGACCGCCCTTGTCGATGGCCGCGCAGGCGGTCTGGGCGGCGCCGTTCGTCTGTATCGTCGCGGTGTTCCTGTTCCGGCTCGGCCAGCTCATCCGCCCGCGATCAGGCATGATTGCGGTGACCGACGGCGGAGTGGAATTCCGCAAGCGGATCCTGCGCCTCGTCGGCACGGCGGTGATCGTCGTGTCGGTGCTGGCGCCGGCGCTGGCGCTCATCGGCTATGTCGCGGCGGCAAACGCGCTAATCTGGCCGACGGCCAAATCGCTCGGCCTTATGGGCCTGATCCTTCTGCTGCAACGCTTCGTATCCGACGTCTATCTCGTTGTCACCGGCCGTGGCGAGGAGGGGCGCGAGGCGCTGTTCCCGGTCCTCACCGGATTTGCGTTGACGCTGCTGGCGCTGCCGGTCTTCGCGCTGATCTGGGGGGCGCGGGTCGCGGACCTGTCCGAAGCCTGGACCCGGTTCAGCCAGGGCATCACGATGGGAGGAATCCGGCTGTCGCCGACGGTCATGATCACCTTCCTGCTGATCTTCCTGATCGGCTTCATGATCACGCGGATGACGCAGGCGGCGCTCAAGGCGGCGGTGCTGCCGCGCACCCGGCTCGACAAGGGCGTGCAGAACGCGCTCATCTCCGGGATCGGCTATGTCGGGATCTTCCTCGCCGCGCTGGTCGCGATCACCGGCGCCGGCATCGACCTGTCGTCGCTTGCCATCGTTGCCGGTGCGCTCTCGGTCGGTATCGGCTTTGGCCTGCAGAACATCGTCTCGAATTTCGTCGCGGGCATCATCCTGCTGATCGAGCGGCCGATCTCGGAAGGCGACATGATCGACGTCAACGGGCAGTTCGGCACCGTGAAGGGGATCTCTGTTCGCTCCACCTGGATCGAGACTTTCGACCGGACCGACGTGATCGTGCCGAACGCCGATCTCGTTTCGGGCGTGGTGACGAACCTCACGCGTGGCAACCTCACCGGGCGGCTGATCGTTCCGGTCGGCGTCGCCTATGGCAGCGACACCCGCAGGGTGCAGGCGATCCTGTTGGAGATAGCAGAAGCGCAGCCGCTGGTGATGGTCGATCCCGCGCCCTCGGTGCAGTTCGTGGCGCTCGGCGCGGATAGTTTGAACTTCGAGATCCGGGCAATCCTGTCGGACGTGAACTACAAGCTCGACGTGCAGACCGAGATCCTGCACGAGGTCACCGAACGCTTCGCTGCAGAGGGGATCGAGATTCCCTTCGCGCAGCGCGACCTCTGGATCCGCAATCCCGAGGCGCTCGTCGGGAGCCAGTCGGTGCCCCGACGGAGCGGACCGAAGCAGGCTGAGGCGAAGCCGTCATCACAAGGTCCGGCCGACAGCTTTCTCGTTCACAACGATCCTGATGGTGATGGCGGCGACGGTGACGACCTATGACTTCGCACCTTCTCTTTCGTGACGATCCTTATCTGCGCAAGGCACCGGCCCGCGTCACGGGTCTGACCCCCGAGGGCGGGATCGTGGTCGACGCGAGCCTCTTCTATCCGACCGGCGGCGGTCAGCCGGGGGACGCGGGATGGCTCGACTGGGACGGCGGAGAGGTCGCCATATCCACCGCGATCAAGGGGGAGGGCGGTGCCGTGGTCCTCGTCCCCGAAACGCCGGGGGCGCTGCCGCCGGCAGGTGCGTCGGTGCTGCAACGGCTCGACTGGGAGCGTCGTTACCGGCACATGCGGGTGCATACCGGGTTGCATCTTCTGTCGGTCGTGATCCCGCTGCCGGTGACCGGCGGCCAGGTCGGCGATCGGAAGGGCCGGCTCGACTTCGACATGCCGGAGCCACCCGAAGACGTGGCGGCACTGGAAGAGCAACTGAACGCGCTGGTGGCCCGCGATCTGAAGGTGGGCGAGGACTGGATCACCGACGCTGAACTTGCCGCCAATCCGGGTCTCGTCAAGACCATGTCCGTCGCGCCGCCGGTGGGGCAGGGGCGGGTCAGGCTGATCCGGATCGGAGCGGGCGCCGACCAGGTGGACCTGCAACCCTGCGGCGGCACCCATGTCGGACGCACGGGCGAGATCGGGCACGTGACGATTGGCAAGCTCGAGAAGAAGGGCCGGCAGAATCGACGTGTCAGCGTCTTCCTGTCGGATTGAACGCCGCCGCCAAGGCCGCTTGACGAATTTCTGCAACGCGGCATACTCCGCCGACGGGTATATCGCATCGAGTCGTTCTGCCTGACGTGACCGGTCTTCCCACAGAGCGTCTCCTGCCTGACGCGATTATTCGGAGCCCCGCGGTGCCCTGGCACCCAACCTGTCCGAACAGCTGCTTGGCGATGTCCGGTAACGGCATGCCGGCGGAGCAAAACAGCAAATGCCCCAGTCCGTACTTGCCCCGATCACCGGGGCCAGCGCCCATGCGGCGCCGCGCGACGTCGTGAGCGATGGACATCACGAGCCCAGCAGGAGCCTGGCCACCCTGACGCTCGGCGCGATCGGCGTCGTCTATGGCGACATCGGCACCTCGCCGCTCTACGCGCTGCGCGAGGTATTGCGGCCGGTGGCTCAGGACGGGCTAGTGCGATCCGAGGTCATCGGCGTGATCTCGCTCCTGATCTGGGCGCTGATCATCATCGTCACGGTCAAGTACGTCCTGATCCTGCTGCGCGCGGATAACCAGGGCGAGGGCGGCATTCTCGCGCTCTACACGCTCGCACGGCTGGCGATCGGACGGCGCTCGATTTCCGTCCTCGTGCTCGGCATTCTCGGTGCGGCCCTCTTCTTCGGCGACGCGGTGATCACGCCCGCGATCTCGGTGCTGTCGGCCGTCGAGGAGATCGGCCTTGTCGCTCCACATTTCCAATCCTTCGTTCTGCCGGTCACGATCGGTATCCTGATCGCGCTCTTTGGGATCCAGAGCTACGGTACCGGCGCAATCGCCTTTGCCTTCGGCCCGATCACCGTGGTCTGGTTTCTGACGATGGGCATCACCGGGGCGCTGCAGCTCGCGGCCGAACCCGGCGTCCTCGCGGCTTTCGATCCCCGCTTTGCCATCAGCTTCCTGATCGAGCACCGTCTGCTCGCCTTCGTGGTGCTGGGCGCGATCTTCCTGGCCGTGACCGGGGCCGAGGCGCTTTACGCCGATCTCGGCCATTTCGGACGCCGGCCGATCATGCTCGCTTGGTTCGCGCTTGTGTTCCCGGCGCTGGTTCTCAACTACCTCGGTCAGGGGGCGCTGGTCCTGCGCGACCCTTCCGCACTTGCGAACCCGTTCTTCCACCTGGTGCCGCCCGCTCTCCTGCCTGCGCTCGTCGCACTTGCCACCGCCGCGACCGTCATCGCCGCCCAGGCGGTGATCACCGGCGCGTTCTCCATGGCGCGCGCCGCCATCCAGCTTGGCCTGCTGCCGCGCCTGACGATCCGGCACACGTCGGAATCGCAAAGCGGGCAGATCTATCTGCCCGCCGTCAACGCGCTCCTGCTGATCGGGGTGCTGTCGTTCGTGTTCGGCTTCGGCACGTCCGAGGCGCTCGCTTCGGCCTATGGCATCGCGGTCACCGGCGCGATGCTGGTGGACACCGTGCTGGCCGTGGTCTTTGCAAGTCGCGGATGGCGTATCCCGCTTTTCGTTTCGATCCTCGTGGCGGTCCCGTTCCTGGTGCTGGAGACGGCGTTTTTCGGGTCCAACCTGCTCAAGATATTTGATGGCGGTTACGTGCCCGTCCTGATCGCATCTGGTCTCGGCCTCGTGATGGCAAGCTGGTGGCGCGGTACGCAACTGTCCCTCGCGCTGAGCCAGAAACAGAAGGTGGATCTTGAGAGCTTTGCCACGTCGATGCTCACGAGTTCGGCCCAGGTCGTGCCAGGGGTGGCAATGTTCTTCACCTCGAACGCGAGCTCGGTCCCGCCGGCACTCCTGCACAATCTCAAACACAACCGGGTCATGCATGCGCGTAACATCATCGTGACCGTCGAGACGGCGCGGGTGCCGCATGTCGGCGACGAGGAACGCGCGGAGTACCAGGAAATCAACGAACGCTTCGCCCGGCTAAGGCTTCGCTTCGGCTTCATGGAGACGCCGAACGTGACCCGCGCGCTCGGCCAGGCCCGCCGCGAAGGATTGAAGTTCGTCGTCATGGAGACCTCGTTCTTCCTCGGCCGCCGCAAGGTGGTTCTAGGCGCCCGTGCCGGGGTATTGCGCCTGCTTGACAGGATCTACATCGCCCTCACGCGTGTCGCCGCGGATCCGTCAGATTTCTATCGCCTCCCGCGGGACCGGGTGGTCGAACTCGGCGCGCGGATGACCGTATAGTTTTCGCCGACGGCCCCTTGCACAACGCCATGCGCCGCGTATAAACAGCGCCGAACGGAGAGGTGGCCGAGTGGTCGAAGGCGCACGCCTGGAAAGTGTGTAGGCGGGGAACCGTCTCGAGGGTTCGAATCCCTCTCTCTCCGCCATTTGCACAGTGCAAACCCGAAAACAGGTCCCTCGCGGGGCCTTTTTCTTTATGTGCCAAAGGGGTTTGCAGGAACCGTCCGCCTTTCGGAGACGGCCCAGCCGCGCGAGATCGGTCTCCGAACGCCCAGCGTCTCTTTCTACCCGCCTTTCGCTCTCGGCGAGACGGATTCAAAATCCCCATATCTTTCAGTGAACTGATCAGGTCGCGCTGCACCCGTATTTCGCTGGTTCCGGCTTGTCTCAAAACAGATGAAGGCGCGACACGGGCGGCGTGGTCGTTGGTATGTCTTGGGAGTTTTGCGCGAAGTCTGTGATGACAAACGCAGTTTGCGCCCCTAGCCTGGCGCGATGTCGAACGGGGCCTGGACTGATCAAGAAAACGACCTGATCGTCGCGGATTACTTCGCGATGCTGGCCGACGACGTCTGTGGTCGCTCTTACAACAAGGCTGAGCACCGGCGCCGACTTCTGCCGCTGTTGAACGGACGCTCCGAGGGATCGGTCGAGTTCAAGCACCAGAACATCAGCGCCGTGCTGAAGGGGCTGGGTGAGGACTGGATCCCGGGCTACAAGCCTGCCTTCAATTTTCAGATGACGCTGGTGGACGCTGTGGCGCGTTGGCTGGCGCTGAACTCGGTGTGGCTCGGCCGCCATTCGGGTGCCGGAGCGCCGACAGGCCTCGCGGAGGCGCGGCCGATCTGGATCGGGCCGCCGCCTACGCTGTCGAACCAGCCGCCGCCGCAGGAGCTGGAGCAGATGCTGCACATCGCCCGCAAATTCGATGTCGCGGCGAGAGACGAACGAAACCGCGCCCTCGGCCGTGCCGGTGAGGAACGCGTGCTGGCGCACGAACGGGCCGCCCTGAAATCAGCGGGCCGCGACGATCTTGCGCGCAAGGTCCGGTGGGTGTCGGAGGAGGATGGCGATGGTGCCGGCTACGATATCGCGAGTTTCGCGCCGGACGGCCGTCCGCGCCTGATCGAGGTGAAGACGACGAATGGCTGGGAGCGCACGCCTTTTCATATCAGCCGCAACGAGCTGGCTGTGGCCGAGGAGCGGCGCTCGCAATGGTCCCTGTTCCGGCTCTGGAACTTCGCGCGCGAACCGAAGGCGTTCGAATTGCATCCGCCGCTGGACGCGCATGTCTCGCTGACCGCGACGTCCTTTCAGGCGAGTTTTCATTGAAGCACACAGCGGATGATCGAGACATCAGGGATTGGCCAGTGCATCGATAGCCGCGCATCGACACAAACTTCTAAATGTGACCGGCGTCGTTTATAATTTTCTCATAGTTCTCGTGACTTAACGTGCATTCGACCAGCTGCTGAAACTGCGCCTTTGTAAGTTTGCACTGTCGCGCCATCTGAGCCACAAGCGGCGACCCTAACGTCTTATATTTTGAGCCAAAAGATGTCTTGGTATTTACAATCGTCTTCTTCCCGTTCTTATCAAAGAATTGATAGTACGAGTGATCGGTATTGTTCTTCTGGAAGCCCTTGCGCAGAAGTGCCGATTCAACGTCATCTCTCTGCATGGCAACTACTCACTGTCCATTGAAAATCGCGCTCGTAAATTATTTGCAAGCTCAATAGCCTTAGGTGACAGCGCATCGTCATTCTCTTGGGCGTACTCAAGCCAAAGCATCCGAAGCGCTTCGTCGATTTCGTCTTCAAGTGCAGGCCTTGTTTCTGCACAAACCAAAATCTCGAAATCACTCGAGGATGAAAGCATGCCGCTATCCTCATCGAGCTCGATCTCGAAGTTTAGTGGAGGAACGACCGAGATGACGCTTCCAGCGACTTCAAACTGCTTGATCGCAATCGGAGAGAGGTCGAGTTCGGTGACGTCGTCAACGTCAGAAATCAGCGTTGGATCATTCTTTTCATTATACTGAATGTTCCCATGAATCTGGATTAGGCCCCTGGCATTCTCCAGCAGCGTCGGCTCGAAATCATCCTGGTAAACGGCTTGGACCGTATTTCCACTCAATAGTTTGAGAGATAGTGACCTTTGGACAAAATCCATCTTCACGAGCGTCCCGGTCAGGTAACCGGGGGTTTCTCCAAACTCATGAACCTTACCCGATGATTCAATTCGTTCGATCTTATCAAGCGCGTTCTTCCCGCCGAAAAGCCGATTGTGCCTGTAGTCCTCAATGGAAAGCACCAGCCCCGATCTCTTAGGCGGCTGAGCAGCCTTGTATCGTTTCAGGATCGCAGACCGATAGATGTGGTCAGGGACGATTTGGCTAACCTTCGCGGAATCCTCTGCCTCAATCGCCTCGCTGAGAACCCTGAATTTATGCGCGACTGATTTTATTTCGTCTTCGTTAAAAAAATCGTCGGAAGGATCGCCAATCTCCTGCGGCAGCGCATATCCACCGTTCTCGGGGACTTGGCAGATTATCGCGAAAGTCTTTTCAATCTCCCGTGAAACCCTTGCGCGCTGCTTCATAACGTTTCCACGTTCTTGCTTTGCCAAGAGATAAACGATTTGCTGAATGTTTTCCAAGGCGCGCACCATAACCTGTGCTGGTACGGTGTGCCCTATTGTCTTTGGGCCTTCAAAATGCAGGCGAATGTTTCTATCGTCCATAGCAGACAGCCCAAAGTATAGAAGATCACAGCTCCCTCGGACGGATTTCCGTTTGGAAGCGTGTTACGCGTTTACGTCAAGATTTCGCAGGAAGCAAACGCCGCGCACGCGGCTCCCTTGATTGTTCATCATTTGTGTCCTCAAGGCAATCCAGTTGCGACTTGTCCTCCAGCAGCAGTCACCAGCTCAGAACGAGGTTGTTCACGGCATTGAGAAGACTGCGCTGGGTGCTACGCACCATGACAAAACGCCCGCTCAGCCTGCTCCTGCCATGTCTCCCCGGCCAGAAAACACAGGTCGTAAAGACTGACCGCCGATGCTTCGCGGCCGCACGTCAGGCGTTTGAGCACCTCCGGCGCCAGGTAGGCGAGGCGCAGTTGGCGGCTGACATGGCGCTCGGCGAGACCGACGGCCTCGGCCAGTTCCTGGATCGTGGCGAACTCGCCTGCCTCCATGCGCCGCCGCCAGCCCCATGCCCGGCCGATGGCGCGCAGGATGTGGGGGTCCTGCGTCTGATCCTCACTCGGGCTGTAATCGGCGGGCGGCATGATCTTGGGCCGCCCGTTCTTCTTGCGCAGCTTCAGGGGGATCAGCACGCGGATCGTGTCATTGCTACGGGTCATTCGGCGGCCTCCATGTCGCGCGGAGCGATCATTTCGCGGATGACACCGGCGACGCCTTCGCGGCGGATGTCGACCTCGAGCCCGGCGGCGGTGACGGTGACGCGCCGCACCAGAAGCTGGATGATCCGCGCCTGTTCGAGCGGGAACAGCTGCGCCCAGAGCGTGTCGAAATCATGCAGCGCCGCGATGGCCTCGGCCTCGGATACCTGATCGCGCTTCAGCGCCGCCAGCACCTGCGTGACTACCTCGGGCGTTTGCAGAATGCGCCGCACCTCGGTGACGATGGCGTCCTCGACCATGCCCGCAGGCAGGCGGACTGGTGCTTGATCGCTACCGCTGTCGTCCTCCGGCGTGCGGTTCTTGATCACGTCCATCGACACGTAATAGCGGTAGAGCTTGCCGCGTTTCTTGGTCGCGGTCGGGGTCATGGCCGCGCCGGTGTCGGTGAAGATCAGGCCCTTCAGCGGCGCAGGCGTCTGCATGCGGCTGTTGCTGGACCGGGCGTGGCGGTTGCCCTGCAGGATCGCGTCGACCTGATCCCAGAGCTTGTCGGCGACGATGGCCTCGTGCTCGCCCGGATAGGCCTTGCCCTTGTGGACGGCCTCGCCGCGATAGACGCGGTTCCGGAGCACCCGATAAAGGTAGCCCTTGTCGATCAGCGTGCCCTGCTTGCTGCGAAACCCCTCCCGCCGCAGCTCCTTCGCCAGAATCGTGGCCGAGCCAAGTTCGGCGAACCGCTCGTAAATCCGGCGCACCGAGGCGGCCTCAGCCTCGTTGATCACCAGCTTGCGGTCCAGCACATCGTAGCCAAGCGGCACATAGCCCCCCATCCAGATTCCCCGCTTGCGCGAGGCGGCGACCTTGTCGCGGATGCGTTCGCCGATGACCTCGCGTTCGAACTGGGCAAAGCTGAGCAGGATGTTCAGCGTCAGCCGCCCCATCGAGGTGGTCGTGTTGAAGGACTGCGTGACCGAGACGAAGGTCACGCCGTTGCGGTCGAACACCTCGACCAGCTTCGAGAAATCCATCAGGGCGCGGCTGAGCCGGTCGATCTTGTAGACCACGACCACGTCGATCAGCCCATCGTCGATGTCGGCCAGCAGCTGTTTCAGCCCCGGCCGGTCCAGATTGCCGCCAGAGAAACCACCGTCGTCATAGCGGTCGCGGGTGGCAACCCAGCCTTCGGACTTCTGGCTGGCGATATAGGCCTCGCAGGCCTCCCGCTGAGCGTCGAGGCTGTTGAATTCCATGTCGAGCCCTTCCTCGCTCGACTTGCGGGTGTAGATGGCGCAGCGCAGGCGGCGGCCGGGGCGCGTGTTCATGTCCATGGTCAAACCTCCCGCGGTCGGACCTGCAGCCCGAAGAAGCGATATCCGTTCCAGCGCACGCCGGTGATTTCACGGGCAATCCCCGAGAGCGATTTGTACTTGCGGCCCTGCCACTCAAAACCGTCCTTCAACACGGTGATGGTGTGCTCGACCCCGTTCCATTCCCGGATCAGCCGGGTGCCTGCCACCGGATTGCGGGGATCCGCGATCTGGTTCTTGCGGCGGGAGACGCCCTCGACCTCGTCGGCAAGCAGGTCCAGCATGCGGCGGGTCTCGTGATCAGGGCCGCCATAGGTGAGTTCCTGCAGGCGATAGGCGATGCGGGCCTCGAGAAAGGCGCGGCTGTTGTTCGGCGCGGCGCTGCCGAGGAGCCGTTCCCATTCGGTCTTCAGCTCTTTCACCGACATGGCCTTGAGCGTGGCGATGCGCGACAGGACACTTTGGTCCAGGCGCGCGTCCTGCCCGGGCTTGGGCGGCGTTATCTTACTGTGATGCTTCATCAATTCCTCCGATGCGGATGCGTTTCCTGCGACGACCACCGCTCTTTCGGAGCGGGTAGTCCACGGAACTGTCTCCG
This sequence comes from Defluviimonas salinarum, assembly GCF_026013545.1. Taxonomy (GTDB): domain Bacteria; phylum Pseudomonadota; class Alphaproteobacteria; order Rhodobacterales; family Rhodobacteraceae; genus Albidovulum; species Albidovulum salinarum. The sequence goes on from NZ_JAPDOG010000001.1 coordinate 352,264, forward strand.
TCGGCGGGCAATAAAGAACTGGACTTCCCGGCATTCAGGCGAACGACGCCCGCGGCGAGAATGCGGCCCAACTCGGCAAGCCGGGCATCAGGGGACATGCGTTCAGGGCATAGAGGATTGGGCCCGGAAACCGGGTCTTCGGGAGGAATGTACATGGCGGGTTTTCGCGACTGTTGTGATAGGCAAAATGTGTCGCGAAATCATAAAAATATCAAGCAAATCAGTTTATTACGGCCTCATGCGGTCGCTGCGCACCGTGGCGAAAATCTGCGTAGCTGATATGTCCCTGCGCTCTCCTCTCGGTCGAACGGCCGTGGCGAATCAACCTGTCCGGCCGTCCATGAACTTGTCGAAGCTGTCGAGGACCGGCTCTTCCTCCAGATCGGCCATTTCCCATCGCGATGGGGCGCGGTCGGGGTAGAGCAGAAGCGAGATCGTCATCTGCTCATTGCTGGGCGAGAACACCGTCATCTCGTGGACCGGTTCAGAGCCGAGCCAGATGCCAGCGGGATGGTGGCAGCCGTAGCGCCCTTCATCCCCGTCCACCTCTTGCGCGGCAAGCGAGGCGGGCGGCAATTCGATCACCTCTTGCCGTGCCCTGTAGAACACCTTGGACTTCAACAGCGGTTCGCTGGACCAGGCCCAATCGATGAAGCCTTCCTTGCCGACCACTATCATCGCGCGCTTGTCGGTGATGGTCATCCATTTCAGGATCGCGGCGGTCAGCGATACGGCATAGCGATCCGCGAGCTCGGTCATCACGTCGATATCGATGATCCGGCCTTTGATCTGCTCGCGGAAATCGTCGAGGGGCATCAGCAGGTAGGAGGCGAATGTGTTCGCCTCCGCCTCGATCCTGTTCCGGGCCTCATCCCAGTCGGCCATGTTGCGGCTGGTGCATTCCAGCCCACGCGGGTTGGCCTGCCGGTGCAGGAGGTAGTGCCCTAGCTCATGCGCCAGCGTGAAGTTGCGCCGCCCCGGCGACCGGATGGTCTCGTTGTAGACAATGCCCCACTCGCCGGAGCCGCTGGGATGCGGCATCAGCATGCCTTCGACGCCCTTGGAGAGTTTCAGCCCTTGCACCATCGTGATTGGCGCGTCCGGAAACACCTGTCGCGAGAAATCCTGCGCCAGCGCGGCCACATCGATGGGGAACCGCGGAAGTCCATGCGTTCCTTGGACCATCGACAGGATCTGTGTCAGGCGGATAGCCCACCCCTTCGGCGTCGTCGGCAGGCTCAATCCTTCTTCCCCCACATGTCGATCATCTGGTTGATTTTCTGTTGGTCTTCGGGGTCGAGCTTGCTGAACTTGCGGAAGAAGGCCTCTTTCAGAACCTGGTCGCTGGGCTCCTCGCTGTCATCGAGCAGGTAGTCGGTCGTGACCTCCAGAGCCTGGGCGATGCGGGTCAGCTTCTCGCCCGACGGTTTTCGCGTATCGCGGTTCTCGAGTTCCCAGAGATAGCTCTTGCTGGAGTCGGTCAGCTCGGCGAGCCTGTCGAGGGAATATCCCTTTTCCTGACGGTGGCGCTTGATCTTCGCGCCGAGGGACGTGGTCATCGTATCATCCTTGGTTTCCTTGGTTGCAGGACGTTTGTTCGCTATGCCGAACAAAATTGTGCCGCGCAAGTAGACGTGGCGATTTGTTCGGTATATATCGAACAACATCGTATCGCATTTTCGCGATTCTGTCCTCCTCCCCGGCTAAAGAAAGGGCTCTCATGACCGCCATCGCCGCGTTCCTCCGCAAGACCCCCGTGATCCGTCTGCAGGATTACTTCACTGCTGGCGGGTTCACCTCGCTTGCGCCCATCGATTGGCCGAAGCCCGAGCCCGAGGTGGTAGAGTCGCTGATCAAGGCCGTCGACGCCATGTCCGATGACGAAAAGCAGCGCGTCGTTCTCGATGCGGCCCGCGTGGCGGCGCTGGCGGATGAGCCCGGCCAGAACGCGTTGCAGAACGTCGTCGTGAACCGCGCGGTCTTCGATACGCTCGAGGGGGCCAACAACCGCTCGCTCTGGGTTTTTCTAAACGAGAACGACCGGTTCCGCCTGGCCGAAGAGGTGCGCTACAATGACGAGCGCCGCCGGGGGCGGTCGTGGAGCGGGTTCGGCGTCGATCCCGATCTCGCGGTGAAGAAGGACCCGGTTTCGCTCGCCGCGTTTACGGCCGCGATCCGCGAACGGTTCGAAACGCCCAACGTCCATGTCGACATCTTCGACCGCCACCGGGTGATCCTCGAGGGCGAGGAATGCGAATTGGTCCAGGTCGCGGTCTACCGGGAGGGGCGTCCCGAGGACACGCTGGGATTCGACGCCAACAGCACCCTGTCGCGTCGGATCGTGAAGCCGGTCTTCGAGGCGGCGCTGACCTATGAGGCTGCGACCGGCGTGATCGAGGTTGTGGCCAAGACGCGCGAGGACCGGATCGATCTGACCCGGTACATGGCGCGCGACCTGCTGGGCATCACCCTTGATGAAGAGCAGTCGCTGCCGCTGCGCGAATACGATCTCAGCATGCTGCTGCGGCCGTTCGACTTCCCGACTGACCCGGCCGACGGGATTGCCGGCGTGACCGTCAAGGAACTGCGCCTGATGGATCTGGGCGATGCGAAGGAACGCATCACGCTGGAATCCATGTCGGGTGCCGACCGGACGATCTGGCAGATGGCGGAACACCGGATCGGCCTCGACATCGGTGGCGGCGCGCGTGTCTTGGGTGGCACCGGCGACGTGGCGGAATGGGTGGTCACCCGTGCGCGCTTTACCATCAAGTTCCACCCGGGCCCCGAAGGCGGGCGGGGTAAATCGCTGTCGATGACCGTTACCATGCCGCATGGCTGCAACCTGAAGGACATGACCCCGCAAGAGCGCTTGATCGGCGAGAAGTATCTGCGGCTCTGGGGCATCCTGAAGGACGACAACGACGAAGGCGACGTCCTTGAGTAAGCGTGCGATCGACCTTCTGCTGCGGGCCATGGAAGCCCGCAGCATGACGCTCCAGACATCGGCGCTGCACCAGGTTTCCCGCAGCGCGACCGACGCGTTGATCGCGGCCAAGCTGCTGGTGCCGAGCGGGCATGTGCCGATCGTTGCCGGGATGGACGACTATGAGGATGAACCGCTCGAGGCCACCTGGTCGGCCGAGCTGAAATCATTCGGCTATCACGACAGCACCGGCCGCTGGATCAAGGTCGCCAATAAGGAGATCGCGGCGTGCAAGGTCGACTACGGTCTGGCCCTTGCCAAGATGCTGGTGGCGTTCGAGCGTGCCGGGCCCTCACGCCCGACGTCCTTGGTCACGGATCTCGTCTGGGAGGTTGGAACCATCAAGCTCGCCGGAGCGAAGGCCCCGGTGCCCGTCTGGTTTGCCCGGCGGCTTGGCGATCCGGGGATCTGGACGCAGCTCGAGGCTCTGATCGCGCGCAAGCCGCCGCAGGAAATCCGCATCATCCTGACCTCCACGCCCGGCGAGCGTATCCCGACGACCGCCCAGAAACGCAACCACATCATCAACGTGGCGGATGTTGCGGGTGATCCGGCGAAGCTCGCGATCTCGCCACAGGTCATCGGGGCTCGGGTGTTCCCCGGACAAGTGCAGCGTCGTTTCCCGATCGATCATTCCGACGACTACGGCATCGTCTGGCTGCGCGGCGAAGCCCTCACCTTCAAGAGCCCCAAGCAGCGTCGCTTGTTGAACGTGTTGTTCGATGCATACGAAACAGGTTCTGCAACATGCCTGACTGAAGCCGTGTTGTATGAAGCGGGCTACAAGGACGGCACGAATTCATTCTCCAAGGTGTTCAGCGGTCGCGACGACTGGCGCTCGTTCATCAAATACGCCGACGGAAACTGTTGGATCGAGCCCTGATCCGGTCAGACACCGCCATGTCGAAGGCCGTCCGTCAGGGCGGCCTTTTGCTTTTGTGGCTTTCCTACCTGCTTCCCTACCGGTGCCCTCCCTAAGCCCTCCCACGCCCTCCGCCATGTTGAACCCGCAAGTGTTCGCAGAAATCCCAAGGAGGTTCACATGGGGACCAGGCACCTTTCCCAGATCGAGCTGGCGGCTCGCTGGAACATTTCGCACCGCACGCTGGAGCGCTGGCGGTGGACGGGCGAAGGCCCGAAATTCATCAAGCTCGGCGGCCGGGTGATCTACCGGCTCGAGGATGTCGAGGCCTTCGAGGCCGAACAGATCCGCGGCGTGGATCACGAACCCCATCGTCCGATGTCGGCGTGAGGGGGCGGAACATGACGATCTCCAACCACATCACCCTGGCCGATATCCACCGCATGCCGGTGGGCCAGATCGCGGCGCTGCCCGCCGATCAGCTCGCGCTGCTGAAAGGCGCGGCGGACGAGCAGCTGACGCAGGCGAAGTCGGTCGCGGACTGGCTCGACGGCGCCATCTCCCTCAAATACGCGGACCGCGCCCAGGACACCCGCCAGGAGGCGGGCAAGGACACCGGCACGATCCGGTTCGCGGATGACGGCGTCACTGTGATCGCCGAACTGCCCAAGCGCATCGACTGGGATCAGGCGTTGCTGGCGCAGATCGCCGAGAACATCGCCTCGGCGGGTGAGGACCCGGCGGAATTCATCGAGACCAAGCTGTCGGTGTCCGAGCGCAAATACGGCGCTTTGCCGGAAAGCTGGCGCAAGGGCTTCGAGCCCGCGCGCAAGGTCCGCACCGGCAAGCCGAAGTTCCGCCTCGTGCTGAACGAGGAGGTGCGCTGATGGCCATTTCGCTCGCGTCCCTGCGCACGACCTCGGTGCTGACCCCGCCGCGCATCCTGATCCACGGCGTGGCCGGGGTGGGCAAATCCACCTTTGCGGCCGATGCAGACCGGCCCGTCTTCCTCATGACCGAGGATGGGCTGGGCAAGCTGCAGGTCCCGCATTTTCCGCTGGCGACCAGCTTTGCGGAGGTGGCCGAGGCGCTTGATGCGCTCTCGAACGAGGACCATGATTTCGGCACGGTCGTCGTTGACAGCGTCGACTGGCTGGAGCCGCTGATCTGGGCCGAGGCCTGCAAGCGTAACGGCTGGGCCTCGATCGAGGCGCCGGGGTTCGGGAAAGGCTATGCCGAGGCGCTGACGATCTGGCGCGAATATCTCGACCGGCTCAACGCGCTGCGCGACCGCAAAGGCATGGTGGTCATCCAGATCGCCCATACCGACATCAAGCGTTTCGACAGCCCCGAGCACGAGCCCTACGACCGCTATGTGATCAAGCTGCAGACTCGCGCCTCGGCGCTGCTGCAGGAGCATTCCGACGTGGTGCTCTTCGCCAACTATCAAATCTCGGTCGCGAAATCCGATGTCGGCTTCAACAAGAAGGTGACCCGGGCGCTCGGGTCCGGTGCGCGCGTCATGCACACCGAAGAGCGCCCCGCCTTCCTCGCCAAGAACCGTTACGGCCTGCCGGACACCCTGCCGCTGATGTGGTCGGAGTTCCTCGCGGCCATGCCCCAATCCCAATGAACTGAACAAGGACAAGACCATGGCACGTTTCGACACGTCCTTCGACGCCACCAGCGTCGAGCCCACCACCGCCTACGAGCTGCTGCCCGCAGGCAAATACCGCGCCCAGATCGTCGAGAGCGAGATGCGCGTCACCAAGAACGGCATGGGCCAGTTCCTCTGGCTGATGCTCGACATCCTCGAGGGCGAGCACAAGGGGCGGAAGATCTTCGACCAGCTCAACCTGGTGAACCCGAACCCGACCACGGTGGAGATCGCGCAGCGCACGCTCTCGGCGATCTGCCACGCCACGGGCCGGATGCATGTCAGCGACAGCGAAGAGCTGCACCTGATCCCGATGACGATCCAGGTGAAGATCCGCCCGCCGAAGAACGGCTACGGCGAGAGCAACGCGATTGCCTATCTGCCGCCCGAGCGGGGTTCGGCCCCGGCCGCCCGCCCGGCGAAGCCCGCGCCCGATCCGGCCGGCTCTTCGGTGCCGCCGAAAATGGCCTCCGCGCCCTGGAACAAGAAGGGCTGAGCACCCGCGCTGCCCTGCGCCCTGACTGACGGGGCAGCGCGCAACCCCATCTGAGGAAATTCCCATGACTGACATGACCAACGCGGCCCCCGTGGCCGTGAACAGCTCCTGCTTGCCTGATGATCAGCGGCGACTGATCGAGCTCGACGATGCCATCGCCAAGATCCGGACGCAGATCGCGACGGCCGATCTGGCCCGCCAGCGCGGCCAGAAGCCGATCGATCCGGACTGGTTCCACCGGGCCCGTACGGCCCTGCGCCACCTGTGCCGCGAGCGCGCGGAACTGCTCGCCCAAGGCTCCGGCCGCCGTCGCCGCGAAAAGCTCAAGGACGCGCTGATCGGCATCCTGCGCGAACGCCATGACCCCGAGACCTGGGATGGCATTCTGGCCGAGGCGCAGGCCCGTAGCGAACGGGAGGGTCTGTGATGGCAGAACTTCCCGAAGCCCCCACGCCCACGCTGACGGCGATCTATGCCGATTATGAGGCCCGCCAGGGCGATGGTTTCCGCGACCATCTCGGCGCCTCGATTATCGGCAAATCCTGCGCCCGGGCGCTCTGGTACGACTTCCGCTGGATCACGCCCGCGCGCCATTCCGGCCGCCTGCTGCGCCTCTTTGAGACGGGCCAGCAGGAAGAAGACCGGCTCGTGCGCAACTTGCGTGCCACCGGGGCGACCGTGCTCGAGGTCGATCCCGAGACCGGCCGCCAGTTCCGGGTCGAGGCCCATGGCGGCCATTTCGGCGGCTCGCTCGATGGCGTGGCCATTGGGCTCTTGGAGGCCCCGAAGACCTGGCATGTGATGGAGTTCAAGACCCACTCGGTCAAGAGCTTCAACGAGTTGACCGCCAAGGGTGTCGTTCTGGCCAAGCCCCAGCACGCCGCGCAGATGCAGATCTACATGCACCTGACGGGCATCACGCGCGCCCTCTACGTCGCGGTCTGCAAGGACACCGACGCGCTGCATGTCGAGCGCATAGAGGCGGACCGCGCCATGGCCGAGCGCCTGCTGGAAAAGGCCGGGCGCATCATCTTCGCCCAGCATCCGCCCCCGCGGATCAGCGAGGATCCGGCCTGGTTCGAATGCCGGTTCTGCGATCACCATGCGGCCTGCCATGACGGCGGTGGCGCTGCGGTGACCTGCCGGTCCTGCCTGCATGCGACACCCGTCGAGGGTGGTTGGCACTGCGCCCGCCACGACCGGATGCTGGCCCTGGCAGAGCAACGCGCCGCCTGTGGCCGTCACCTTTTCATCCCCGATCTCATCCCGGGCGAGGTTATCGATGCGGGCGACGATCTCGTCACCTACCGCATGGCCGATGGCACGACCTGGACCAATGACGCCCGTTCCCCGGAGGCCGCGCCATGCTGACCCTGCGCCCCTATCAACAGGCCGCGATCACCGCGATCTACGGCTATTTCCAGACCCACACCGGCAATCCGCTGGTGGTCATCCCGACCGCGGGCGGCAAGTCGCTCGTCATGGCGTCCTTCATCGAAGGCGTGCTGAAGGCCTGGCCCGATCAGCGCATCCTGATCGTGACCCATGTCCGCGAATTGATCGCGCAGAACCATGCCGAGATGATCGGCCTCTGGCCCGACGCCCCGGCGGGCATCTATTCGGCGGGCCTCGGAAAGCGCGAGGCTCAGGCACGGATTCTCTTCGCGGGCATCCAGTCGATCCACCGTCGCGCGGCCGAGATCGGCCACACCGATCTGGTGCTGATCGACGAGGCGCATCTGATCCCCGGCAAGTCGAGCACGATGTATCGGCGTTTCCTCGACGCGCTGAAAGCGATCAACCCGGCGCTCAAGGTCATCGGGCTGACCGCCACGCCGTTCCGGCTCGATTGCGGGATGCTGCACGAGGGGCAGAATGCGCTCTTCACCGACATCGCCTATGAGGCCCCGGTCCGCGCGCTGATCGATGCGGGGTATCTGAGCCCTCTGGTCTCGAAACAGCCCGCCACCCGGCTCGACGTCTCGAAGGTGGGCACCCGCGCGGGCGATTTCATTGCGCGCGATCTGGCGGCGGCGGTCGATCAGGACGCCATCACCCGCGCGGCTGTGACCGAGATCATCGCGCATGGCCGCGACCGCAAATCCTGGCTGGCCTTCTGCTCGGGCGTCGAGCATGCGCGCCACGTAGCCGAGGAATTCGGCCGCCAGGGTGTCAGCTGCCGCACGATCTTCGGCGACACGCCGAAGGACGAGCGCGATGCGATCCTTGCCGCCTTCAAGCGCGGCGAAATCCGGGCGCTCGCCTCGATGGGCGTGCTGACCACCGGCTTCAACGCGCCGGGGGTCGACCTGATCGCGCTCCTGCGTCCCACGCAATCGGCCGGGCTCTATGTGCAGATGGTCGGGCGCGGCACCCGCCTTGCGCCGGGCAAGGAAAACTGCCTGGTGCTGGACTTCGCCGGCAATGTCCGCCGCCACGGGCCGATCGACTTGGTGCGCCCCAAACGCCCCGGTGATGGCGGTGGGGGCGAGGCGCCGACCAAGGTCTGCCCGGACTGTGACAGCATCATCGCGCTCTCGGCGACGGAATGCCCGGATTGCGGCTATGTCTTCCCGGCGCGCGAGGTGAAGATCGCCCCCACGGCCGCCACGCTGCCGGTGCTTTCGCCAAAGCAACGATGGCTTCCGGTCACGGGCGTTTCCTACAGCCGCCACGACAAGGCGGGCGGGCGTCCGTCGCTCAAGGTGACCTATAGCTGCGGCCTTGCCACCTACAGCGAATGGGTCTGCCTCGAGCATCAGGGCTATGCCCGCCAGAAGGCGGCCGAGTGGTGGCGCAAGCGCGCGCCCGGCTGCCCTGTGCCGCGGAGCGTGGCCGAGGCCCTCGCGCAGACGAGCCGCCTTGCGCGCCCCAGCGACATCTCGGTCCGCCCCTCGGGCCGCTATCTTGAAATCTCCGGTTACAGGTTCGCCCCATGCGCCCATCCGACCCCGGCCTCTGCGCCGTCTGCCACCGGGAACCTCGCGGGTTTGGTTGGTTCGAACCGGGGTTCTGCCGCACCGACCCGCGGCGCGACGCCAGCCGCAAGCGGCTCTGCAGCCGTGCCTGTCAGGACCTCTGCCATGGGAGGAAGGGCATGATCGATCCGACCCCGAATGAGACCAAGGCCATGGCCAAAGGCGGCCAGATGGGCGGCGAATATCTTGAGAGAATCGGCAAGTCCGACCTCGCGACCCTGTCCGAGGAGGAATGGGCCCGGTTTCTCGATGCGGTCGTCACCGGCTATTGCGACCACCTGCGCGCGCTGGCGGCGAAGGATCGCAACCGGCTCGACGCGATGGCGCCGGAGGTGCCGTTCTGATGGCCGACACGTCCTGGATGGCGCGCTTCGGCGCGCGGCTCGTCACCAATGGCTATGCCATCTTGCCGATCGGCCCGGGCACCAAGAAGCCCGGCCGGTTCCAACGCGGCGGCTGGGCCGATTACCCCGAATGGAATCGCCATGCCGAACGCCCGACCACGGAGGTCGAGGTCGCGACCTGGGCCACTTGGCCCGATTGCGGCATCGGCATCGTCGGCGGTGCGGTGGCGGCGGTCGATATCGACATCGCGACGGACGCCCAACTGGCATTGCAGATCGAGGCGCTGGCCCGGGCGCGCCTCGGCGACACGCCCGCACTGCGCATCGGCCGCGCCCCTAAGCGCATGCTGGTCTATCGCACGGCCGCACCGTTTCGGGGCATCAAACGCCATCCGCTCGAGGTTCTCTGCCTCGGGCAGCAGTTTCTGGCCTATGCCAATCACCCCGACACCGGCGCGCCCTATGTCTGGCCCGACGAGGGTCTGGCCGATCTCGATATCAGCGATCTTCCGGAAATCACGGCGGAAGCGGCGGCGACCTTTCTCGACGAGGCCTACGCGATCCTGCCCGAGGCCCTGCGCCAGCGTGGGCTGCGCTCGGCAGCACCGGCCACCTTGCTGCGCAACCACGGGCAGATCGGCACCTTGCCCGCCATCCGGTCGGCGCTCGACTGGCTGCCGAATGACGAGCTCGACTACGACAGCTGGATGCGCATCGGCATGGCGCTGAAAGGTGCGCTTGGCGATGAGGGCGGCGAGGTCTTTGCCACCTGGTCGGCCCAGGCCGCCAAGGATGTGCCCGCGACAACGGCTCGCGCCTGGGCGAGCTTCAAGCCCGACCGGATCGGCGCGGGCACGATCTACCACCTCGCCATGGAGCGTGGCTGGCAGCCCGACGCCGCCTTACGCCTCGATGGCAGTCTCGATCCGGACGGCCCGCATCCGGCCGCCGATCTGCTGGCCCGGCTGGAGGGGAGCGCGCCGACCGTCGCCGATCCGGAAAAACCCGCCTTCAGCCTGACCATCCCCGATGGTCTCGTCGGGGATCTGACCGGCTACATGCTGGCCACAGCGCGCCGCCCACAGCCGCTTCTGTCGCTCGGGGCCAGCCTCTGCGCCATCGGCGCGCTGATGGGGCGGCGGTATCGCACCACCAGCAACCTTCGCTCGAACCTCTATGTCGTGGGGATCGCCGACAGCGGCTCGGGCAAGAACCACGCCCGCGAGATCATCAACGAGGTGTTCTTCGAGACGGGTCTCGCCCACTATCTCGGCGGCAACAAGATCGCCTCCGGCGCGGGGCTTTTGACCGCGCTCCACCGCCAGCCGGCGATCCTGTTCCAGATCGACGAATTCGGGATGTTCCTGTCGGCCGCCGCTGACCGCAAGCGCAGCCCGCGCCACATCACTGAGATCCTCGACAACATGACCGAACTCTTCACGGCCGCAGGCGGGATCTTCCTCGGGGCGGAATATGCGAATCGCGACGGCACCAATGAGCGGCGCGACATCAACCAGCCCTGCCTTTGCGTCTATGGCACCACGACGCCTCTGCATTTCTGGGGCGCGCTGCAGGGGGCAAACGTGGTCGATGGCTCGCTCGCGCGCTTTCTGATCTTGCCGAGCGATGAACACTATCCGGACGAGAACCTCGCCGTCGGCATCCGGCAAGCCCCTCCCGCGCTGATCCAGGCGCTCCAGCTGGTCGCCAAGGGCGGCGGATCCGCGAAGGGCAACCTGACCGGCAAGACCGCCGATCAGAACACCGCCGTGAACCCGATGACCGTGCCGATGTCCGACGCGGCGCGCGCCCGGTTCGCCGATCTCAGCGACGTCCTGACCGAGGAACTACGGGCAGCGGCCGGTACGGCCTTCACGGCCATTCTCGCCCGGATCGGAGAGAACGCGTTGAAGTTGGCGCTGATCGTCGCTGTTGGTCGCGATCCTGTGCGCCCCGAGATCGATATCACTGCTGCGGACTGGGCCATCGGCTTCGTGCGCCATTACGCGCGGCGCACCATGGAGGCGGTCGAGCGCCATGTGGCGGATACCGAGACCGAGGCGCATCTGAAGCGGCTGAAGGAGATCGTCCGCGCCGCCGGGCCCAAGGGGATCACCAAATCCGAGATCACCCGGGCTTCCCAATGGCTGAAATCGCGCGACCGCGACGAAATCCTGCTGACGCTGATCGAGAGCGGCGACATCACCACGGGCATGCGCGGCTCCTCGACCAAGCAGGCCATGGTCTACCGGATGGCGCGGTGGGGCGGGTGACCGGAGATCCTTCAAGCCGCCTGAAGCGGCCCTTGAAGCCGAACTACCGCCAAGCAGCAGAAACGAAAGGGAAAAACCGAATCCTTCAAATCCTTCAATCTTTCAAGAGGACCCCTTTTCCCTATACGTGTACGCGCGCGGTTTAACATTGGGAGAGAGGTACCCATTGAAATATTGAATAATTGAAAGATTATATATTACACATACAGGACAACCACTTAGGGGCGGAAATCCTTCAAGACGCCCCTATGAAGGTTCTGAAGGATTTGCCGGGCGGCCCAGCTGCCCAGCCCATGAACTGACCAGACCACCCTTCGGGGCCTGGCGAGACCGCAGCCTTCACCGGCCAGCCCGCTCGCCTCGCTCACAAACGCGAAGAGGAGGTCTCTCATGACCCAATCCCACGAACACCCGCGCTGCATCCTTGCGCTCGATCTCGGCACCACCACCGGCTGGGCGCTACGCAGCCACGGTGGGCTGATCACCAGCGGCACCGCCAGCTTCCGGCCCGGGCGCTATGACGGCGGTGGCATGCGCTATCTCCGCTTCACCAACTGGCTTACCGAACTGGACCGGCTGTCTGGGCCCATCGCGGCTATCTGGTTCGAGGAGGTCCGCCGCCATGCCGGAACCGACGCGGCCCATGTCTATGGCGGGCTGATGGCCTCGCTCACCAGCTGGGGCGAGCTGCGGGGCATCCCCTACGGAGGCGTGCCGGTGGGCACGATCAAGCGGCACGCCACCGGCAAGGGCAACGCCCCGAAGCAGGCCATGATCGATGCGGCCCGCGCAAAGGGCTTCAGCCCCGAAGACGACAACGAGGCCGATGCCATCGCCATCCTGCTCTGGGCCCTCGAGGCCCGGGGAGGTGCGGCATGAGGTTCCATCCCAAGGGCTATGGCGGCCAGCGTCGGTCGCCTGATGAGGTGAAGCGCGACGGTTGGCGCGAACAGGGCCTGCTGGCTGTCAGCGTGGATGACCAGCGCCTGACCTGGCCCGAGCGCGAACTCGTCGAGCAGCTGGGCACGCGGCTCTATGGTCCGCGCCCGGTCGAGGATCTGCGCCATGGCTGAGCACAACTGGACCGCCGAGGACGTCGCCGATCATTTCGAGGAGGCGTTCCGAACCCTGCGCAAGCTGCCGCCGGTGAAGGTGCAGGGCTATTTCAACGCCTGGCCGCAGGTCATCCGCACCGAGCGCGAGATCCTCGCGATGGAGCCCGAACCGATGCGGGTCTGGCCCTCGGCCGCTGCGATCTCGCGGCTCGAGCAGACCTTCGACTGGGTGCTCTGGCTCGGCGAGAGTGAACGCCGCCTGATCTGGTGGCGTGCCGCCCGGCGGCCGTGGAAGCAGATCACCCATGAGCTGGGCGTCGACCGCAGCACCGCATGGCGGCAGCACAAGCTCGCGCTCACCAAGATTGCCGCGCGGCTGAATGCTGCGGCTGCATGAAGTGTTGCAACACTTTGATCTTCGACAGCTGCAACACATCCGTGCTATCTGAAGGATATGATGGGGAGAGTACGTCGGAAGACGGCTCTCCCCGTTTCCATTCGCGCGGACCGGCGACAGCAGGGCCGACGCGATGCGCATTTCCCTGAAATCGGCGGGTCCTTCCCGGCGTCCATCCTATACGGGCGGGCGAAGCGCGAGGGTTTCCCAGTGACACCCCGGAAAATACGCGTTTCGTTTCGCTTGGGCCACTGCGGCAACGAGCACAGGGTCTGACCGCCGGAAACCCCATTGCTGAACCGAAACGGCCCCGCGGGGTCATTTCGGTTCCGGCCCCCATTTCGCTGCCCGGCACCCCAAGGACATTCCCATGGACGTCGTCGACCTGCCGCTCGAGCAGATCATTCCCTATGCGCGCAATCCCCGACGCAACGAGCAGGCCGTCGCCACGGTCGCGGCCTCGATCCAGGAGTTCGGGTGGCGTCAGCCCATCGTCGTGGACGAGGCGATGGTCGTACTGGCCGGACACACAAGGCTGGAGGCGGCGCGCAAGCTCGGCTTCAAGACCGCGCCGGTGCATGTCGCCAAGGGGCTGACCGCGTCGCAGGCCCGCGCCTTCCGGATCATGGACAACCGCTCGGGCGAGAATGCCGAATGGGACAAGGACCTCTTGAACCTCGAACTGGCGGACCTGCTGGAGGCGGATTTCGACCTCGGACTGACCGGCTTCACCGAGGACGAGGTGAACGCGCTGATGTCGAGCCTCGATGCGGGCACTGGTCCGCAGGAAGGCGAAGACGAGATCCCGGAAACCCCGGAAGATCCCGTCAGCCGCCCCGGCGATCTCTGGCTTCTGGGGCACCACCGGCTTCTCTGTGGTGACAGCACGGTCGCCACCGATGTCGAGCGGCTGCTCGGCCCGGTGAAGCCGCTGCTGATGGTCACCGATCCGCCTTACGGCGTGGAATACGACCCGGGCTGGCGCAACCAGGCGGGGGCGGCCAAGACCAAGCGCACTGGCAAGGTGCTGAACGACGACCGCGCCGACTGGCGTGAGGCCTGGGCACTGTTCCCGGGCGATGTGGCCTATGTCTGGCACGGCGCGCTGCACGCGGCGACCGTGGCGGAAAGCCTCGAGGTCGCGGGCTTCACCATCCGGTCCCAGATCATCTGGGCCAAGGAGCGGCTGGTTCTGAGCCGGGGCGATTATCACTGGCAGCACGAACCCGCGTGGTACGCCGTGCGTAAGTCCGGCAAGGGCCATTGGGCGGGCGACCGCAAGCAGACGACGCTCTGGCACATCTCGGGCAAGGATCAGGACGAAAAGACCGTCCACGGCACACAGAAGCCTGTGGAATGCATGCGTCGGCCGATCCTCAACAATTCGAGCCCGGGTCAGGCGATCTACGAGCCCTTCATGGGATCGGGCACCACGCTGATCGCGGCCGAGACCACGGGCCGCGTCTGCCTCGGCATCGAGCTGAACCCGGCCTATGTCGATGTGGCCGTCCAGCGCTGGCAGAAATTCACCGGGAAGCAGGCCGTCCTCGATGGGGATGGAACGCCCTACGACGACATCAAGACCAAAGACCGCTGAGGGATGGATGACCTGGCTTTACCTTCCGCAGGCCTGCCTGGCGGAACAGGCGACGCATGCCTGTTCGGCCTCTCGCTCTGCTCCGGCGCTGGCGGTCTCGACCTCGGCCTCACCATCGCCTTGCCCGGATATCGAACTGTGGGCCATGTCGAACGGGAAACCTTCGCCGCATCCACTCTCGTGGCGCGGATGGAAGACTCGTCCCTGGATCACGCACCTGTCTGGGACGACGTTGGAACCTTCGACGGCCGCCCGTGGCGCGGCGCGGTGGACATCGTCACTGCGGGCTATCCGTGCCAGCCGTTTTCCGTCGCGGGCAAACGCCGGGGCGCGGACGACCCGCGCCATCTCTGGCCGCATGTCGCCCGCATCATCGGCGAGGTCGAACCGCCCTTCGTCTTCCTTGAGAATGTCGCCCATCATCTCCGCCTCGGCTTCCCCGAAGTCGCCAGCGGACTGGTCGGCATGGGCTACCGCCTTGCGGCAGGCCTCTTCACGGCGGCGGAAGTCGGCGCGCCCCACAAGCGCGAGCGGCTCTTCATCCTCGCCATCCGCGAAGACGACGAGCTGGCCGACCCCGCGCGCCTGCTCTGGGACCCGGTCGAGTGGCGGGAACCGGACGGAACTGCTGCGCTTGTGGCCGACGCCGAGGGCCAGTGCGAACGAAAACCGACAGACGAAGCCGACGCCCTCGCAGGCAGCGGGTCAGCACGGCATGAATCTCGCGACAACGGCCGCGATGTGGCCGACGCCACAGACGGACAGCTTTCGGAGCCGGGGCGGCGACAGGCGCGACGAAAAGGGTCTGGACAGGATGGCACGGGATTGGCCGACGCCGATGGCAACGGACGGAAACAAGCCGAGCGCCGGCAACCGCCGGACGGCGGACCTCACCCATGCCAGTCAGATGTGGATGACGCCGACGGCACGGGATCACAAGGATGGCGCGACGACGCTGGCGAATACGCCCGTGAACGGCCTGCTTGGCCGCCAGGTCCTGGTGACGCCGATGGCTGGGAGCGATACCTCCGAGCCGCGCCGAACCTTGAACCCGCTGTTCGTCGAGGCGCTGATGGGCTGGCCCACCGGGTGGACCGGCTTCGCCTCTGTGGCAACGGCGTGGTCCCCCTGGTTGCGGCGCATGCGCTTCGAACTCTGGCAGCTGAACTGCTGGCCGATGGATGAGGCAGCGGCATGAAACAGTCGCACCTCATGTCGCTGGTCGAGGCCGTCGCCAACGTGATCGTGGGCTACGGCGTTGCGGTCGTCACACAGATCCTGATCTTCCCGTTCTTCGGGCTGCACACGACGCTGGCGCAAAACCTGAAGATGGGCGCGGTGTTCACGGTGGTGAGCATTGCGCGGTCCTACGTCCTGCGGCGGCTGTTCGAGGCAATACGGGTGCGGAGCGCCAAATGATCGACCGCCGCCCCGGCGGGACGGCGGCCATCGACTTGTCGGGGTCGTTGCGTCAGGCGGCAGGAAGTTTGTACACGCGCCCCCGATCCTCGACCTTTTCCGAGGTCACCTCGAGCCCGAGTTTCTTCTTCAGCGCCCCGGCCATCGCGCCGCGCACCGTGTGCGACTGCCAGCCCGTTGCCGCCATGATCTCTTCGATGGTCGCGCCGTCCGGCGCGCGCAGCATGGCGATGAGGGTCGCTTGCTTGGTGCCTTCGCGCGGCGTGCGCGTCTTGGGCGCGGGTTCGGGGGCAGCGGCGGTGTCCGGTTCGATGCCGATGGCGGCAAGGCCTGCGTCGGTGGCAACCAGTGTGACGCCGTGGCCGTCGCCGGTCTCGCGCCAGACAGGTTCGCCTTTGCGCATGTTCGCCTCGACCTCCTCGAGGAAGCCCTTGGCGAGCATCGCGCCAACCACCTTGGCGGCGGCGCCGCCCCGCAGGCTCTCGGGCAGCGGCAGGGCGATGTGCTCGGGCCGCTGTGCGGCGGCGCTGAGAATGATGGCTTGGGTATCGGAAAGCTCGATCATGGGGTCGTCTCCGTGCTCGGGCCCGCATCATGCGGTCCCTTCTACGACCCTAAGCCGCGCCCGCGCGCGGCGGAGGTTCCGGATAAGCCGGAGGTCAGTCTGCAAATTCGCCTTCGCCAAACGCACTGTCAGTGATGCGCTTCAAAAGGCTCGCGTAGTGTTCGAGGGTGCCGACCTGGCCCCAATTGATCTCGTCGGGATGGGCGTTGAAATGGTCATCGCTCAGCCCCTGCAGGCGGGCGAGCATCGCGTCGATCTCGGCCTTCTTTTCAATGAAGGCCGCCAGTGCGGCTTCTTGGTTCCGGCGGGCCTTTTCGGCGCGGAGTTGGTGGCGGTCGGTCATCATCTTGCCCCTCAGTTCTTCTGCTCGATCATCGCGAGGATCGCGCAGGCCATGCCGCCCAGAAACTCGCCGCGCCGGAAGACGATCTCGTCGATCTCGGTCGCGCGGGTGATGGCGGGATCGACCTGAAGGTCGGCGGCCATGTGCGGCAGCAGGCGGACGGCTTGAAGGTTGTAGCGTTCGGCGAGGGTCATGGCAGGCTCCGTGGGGTGCATCGTTTTCGTAGGATCAGCTTCGCTCTGCCGGGGCGCGTCATCCAGTATAATCGCAGCAATTACATGACTTTAATCGGAGCGCGCGGATCATCTCATGTCGTCAGCCACGCAACCCATCGGCGTTATCGCGCGGCTCCTCGATCTCTCGGAGCGCCGCGTCCAGCAGCTGAGCCGCGAGGGCGTTATCCCAAAGGCCGAGCGCGGCCAGTACGACCTGATCGGATCGGTGCGCGGCTATGTCCGCTATCTGCGCGATCAGGCCACGAAGGCGCAGGCCGGTACGCCGGATTACGCGGCCGAGCGGGCGCGCTTCATTCGGGCGCGGGCTGATCTCGCCGAGATGGAAGCCGAGGAAAAGCGTGGCGCGCTGATTGCGGCCGAAGAGATCGAGGCCGCCTGGATCGCCGTTCTGGCGCTTCTGCGCACCCGCTTGCTCGCGCTGCCGGACCGGTTGGCGCCGCAGGTTTTTGAACAATCAACCGTCGGATACACCCGGAACCTGATCCGAATGACCATCCGCGAGGTGCTCGATGATCTCGCGCAGCCAGATGTCCAACTCGAAGCCAGCGCTGACATTGACGGGCTCCCCGATCCTGAAGCGGACGGTGGAGACGGCGCTGAAGGTGCTGCGCCCGCCGCCGGAACTGACGATCAGCGATTGGGCGGATCAGAACCGACGGCTGAGCTCTGAGGCCAGCGCCGAACCCGGGCAATGGCGGACGAGCCGGGCCGAATATCAGCGCGGGATCATGGAGGCGATCTCGGACGCCTCGACCGAAACAGTAATCATCATGTCCTCCGCCCAGGTCGGCAAGACCGAGGTTCTGAACAACGCCTGCGGCTATCACATCGATCAGGATCCCGCGCCGATCATGGTGGTGATGCCGACCGAGCGCGACGCGGAAACTTGGTCGAAGGATCGCTTCTCGCCGATGGCCCGCGACACGCCCTGTCTGCAGGGCAAGATCGCCGATCCGCGCTCGCGCGACGGCAACAACAAGATCCTGCACAAGCGGTTTCCAGGCGGGCATCTGACCATCGTCGGCGCGAACGCGCCCTCGGGTCTGGCCAGCCGCCCGATCCGCCTGCTGCTGTGCGACGAGGTGGACCGCTACCCGTTCAGCGCCGGCGCCGAGGGTGATCCTGTCAACCTCGCCAGGAAACGCACGGTGACCTTCTGGAATCGCAAGATCGTGTTGGTGTCGACGCCCACAAACAAGGGCACCAGCCGGATCGAGGCGGCCTTCGAGGAAAGCGATCAGCGCCGGTTCTGGGTGCCGTGCCCGGACTGCTGGGCGGAACAGGTGCTGACCTGGACACAGGTGCGCTGGAGCAAAGAGCCCGAGGGCGACCACCGGCCCGAAACTGCGCGCTACCACTGCGTGGAATGCGATGCGGCTTGGCGGGACGAGACCCGCTGGGCGGCCGTCTCAAAGGGACATTGGGTGGCGGAGCAGCCCTTCGCGGGCGTGGCGGGCTTCCACCTGAACGAGATCTACTCGCCATGGGTCCGGTTGGAGGCGATGGTGCGGGCCTTTCTCTCGGCTCGCTCCGGCGGGGACGAGACGATGAAGACCTTCGTCAACACGTCGCTGGGCGAGACATGGGTTGAGACCGGCGAAGCCCCCGATTGGCAACGGCTCTACGACCGGCGCGAGGCGTGGAAACCGGGCACCGTGCCCGCGGGCGGGCTGTTCTTGACCGCCGGGGCCGACGTACAGAAGGACCGGATCGAGGTCGATGTCTGGGCCTGGGGGCGCGGGCTCGAAAGCTGGCTCGTTGATCATGTCGTGATCGAAGGCGGGCCGGATCGGCATGACGCCTGGTCGGAGCTGACCGCGCTGTTGGATCGGTCCTGGCCGCATGAACGCGGGGCGCATCTGCGCATCGCCCGGCTCGCCATCGACACGGGTTACGAGGCCGCTGCGGTCTATTCCTGGTCCAGGGCGCAAGGCGCTGCGCAGGTGTCGCCGGTCAAGGGCGTCGAGGGGTTCAACCGCTCGAGCCCGGTTTCGGGGCCAACGTTTGTCGATGCGACCGAGGGTGGGAAACGTCTGCGGCGCGGGGCACGGCTCTGGACCGTGGCGGTCTCGACCTTCAAGGCCGAGACCTACCGGTTTCTGCGGCTGGAACGGCCGACTGAGGAAGAACGCGCCGAGGGCGCGGCCTTTGCGCCCGGCACCATCCACCTGCCGACTTGGGTGGAAAGTGAGTGGCTGAAGCAGGTCGTGGCCGAGCAACTGGTCACCCTCCGCACGAAACGTGGCTTCGCCAAGCTCGAATGGCAGAAGCTCCGCGAACGCAACGAGGCGCTGGACTGCCGGGTCTATGCCCGCGCCGCCGCCTGGATCGCGGGCGCGGATCGCTGGACTGAGGAGAAATGGCGTGACCTCGAGGATCAGCTCGGAGCCGCGCCTTACGGTGACACCGATCCGGCCGGGCAAATTCACCGGCCGGGACAAGCCCCGCAGGGCAAGCGCCGCTCCGACTGGCTTGGACGGCGGGAAGGATGGTTTTGAGCATGACCGACTGGACCGAAACCGAACTCTCGGCGCTGCGCCGGGCCTATGCCAGCGGCACGACCCGGGTCAGCTATGACGGCAAGTCGGTGGACTATGGCTCGGCCGAAGACCTTCTGGCCCGCATCCGCACCATCGAACGCGCCATCGTGGGCACAACCCGGCCGTTGCCGGTGGCCGGGCTCGCGGGCTTCTCGCGCGGGGACCGGTGATGTCGGCAAATTGGTTCGATAGGGCCATTGCCTCCGTTGCCCCTCGGGCCGCCGCCAGGCGCGTGCTGGCCCGTCTGGCCTTCGAGACCCTGACGCGCGGCTATGACGGGGCCGCGAAAGGGCGACGGACGGACGGTTGGCGCGCGCCGGGATCCTCGGCTGACACGGAGATCGGTGTGGCCGGGGCACTCTTGCGCGACCGGATGCGCGATCTCGTACGCAACAACCCGCATGCGGCGAAAGCGGTCGCGGTGCTGGTCAACAACATCATCGGCGCGGGGATCATGCCGCGCGCCGCGAGTGGTAACGAGGCATTGGACCGCAAGGTCGATGATCTCTTCGAGCGCTGGACAGCGGACTGCGACGCCGACGGCCAACTCGACTTCTATGGCCTGCAAACGCTGATCTGCCGCGAGATGGTCGAGGCGGGCGAAGTCCTGGTGCGCCGCCGCCTGCGGCGATCCTCGGATGGTCTGCCGGTGCCGCTGCAGTTGCAGGTGCTGGAGGCCGACTTCCTCGATGCCTCGAAATCCGGCGCGCTCGGCGCGGGACGCCTCGTGCAGGGGATCGAGTTCGACCCGGTCGGGAAGCGCCGGGCCTACTGGCTCCATGCCGAGCACCCCGGCGATGCTTGGGGCGCGCTGAACGGTGGGCTCGGATCGCGCCCGGTGCCGGCGACCGAGATCGCCCATGTCTACGAGAAGCAGCGCACGCAGGCGCGTGGCGTTCCTTGGGGCGCGCCGGTGATCCGGTCCTTGCGCGATCTCGACGACTACGAGGTGGCCGAACTGGTCCGCAAGAAGACCGAGGCCTGCGTCACCGCCATCGTCTTTGGCGAAGACGAGGCGCAGCAGGGCATCGCGCCCGCCGTGGTCGATGCCGACGGCAACCGGGTCGAACAGTTCGAGCCGGGGCTGATCGCCTATGCCCGCGGCGGCAAGGACATCCGGTTCAACCAGCCCTCGGCCACCGGCGGCTACGGCGAGTACAAAAGAGCCAGCCTGCACACGATCTCGGCCGGGTTCCGCGTGCCATACGAGCTGCTGACCGGCGATCTCAGCCAGGTCAACTATTCCTCGATCCGCGCAGGTCTGGTGGAGTTCCGCCGCCAGATCGACGCCGTCCAATGGCAGCTCTTCATTCCGATGTTCTGCGCGCCGGTTTGGCGCTGGTTCACTGAAGCCGCATGGGCGGCTGGCCAGATCCCCACGCCGGATATTCCGGTCGAATGGCAGCCGCCGAAGTTCGAGGCGGTCGATCCGCAGAAGGATGCGATGGCGGACCTGCTGGCGATCCGCTCTGGCACCATGACGCTGGCGCAGGCCATCGCCCGGCAGGGCCGCAACCCCGACGCCG
The DNA here is from genome assembly GCF_026013545.1 of Defluviimonas salinarum. Taxonomy (GTDB): domain Bacteria; phylum Pseudomonadota; class Alphaproteobacteria; order Rhodobacterales; family Rhodobacteraceae; genus Albidovulum; species Albidovulum salinarum. The sequence goes on from NZ_JAPDOG010000001.1 coordinate 373,538, forward strand.
TGCTGGCGGAGATAGCTGCGACCAACGCGAAGCTCGACGACCTCGGCCTCGTGCTCGACAGCGACCCACGCCGCGTCACCAAGACTGGCAGCGTGCAGACCAGCGATCCGGTGAACGACGACCCGGCCGCCGAAACGGAAACCAAACCGGCGCAGGCCGACCAACAGGACTGACCTCATGGACACGATGATCGAATTGCCGGCCATGCGCCGGTCGGCGGAGCTCGCTCCGAACACGGCAGATGCCGACAGCCGCACCGTCGAGGTGGTCTGGTCGGCGGGGGCCCGCGTTCGTCGCTCCAGCTTCTTCGGCGAGCCCTATGACGAGGAACTCAGCCTCGATCCCGCCCATGTCCGGCTCGACCGGCTGAACGCGGGCGCGCCGTTCCTGAAGGTGCACGAGATCGACACGCTCGACGCCGTCATCGGCTCGGTCGTGCCGGGTTCAGCCCGGATCGAGAACGGCCGCGGCATCGCGCAGGTGCGGATCAGCGAGCGTGCCGACGTCGAGCCGATCTGGCGCGACATCCAGGCCGGGCACATCCGGGCGGTCTCGATCGGCTACCAGGTCCACCGCTTCGACATCTCGAAACCCGATAGCGGGCGCGAGCTTTGGCGGGCGGTCGATTGGACCCCGTTCGAGATTTCGGCCGTGCCGGTCGGCGCCGACCCCGCCGCGGGCTTCCGTGCCAAGGGCGAACACTACGACTGCGTCCTCCATCGCCGGGACGCCGAAACCAGCGAAGGAGCATCCCCGATGACCGACAGGACGACCCCGGCCGCCCCGGCCGACGACACAACCGACACGGCAGCGACCGAGGAGATCACCATGCCCGACGACAAGACCGGCGCGACTGAGGCGCAGACGCGCGCGGCTGAGACGCGCAGCCAGCCCAAGGCCCCCAAGCCCGAGGCCCCGGATACCGATGCCATCGCGACCCGCGCCCGCGAGGCCGAGCGCGACCGCGTTTCCACGATCTATGATCTGGCGGGCCGCCTTAATCTCGAACGCGGCTTCGCCGAGGATCTGGTCAAGCGCGGCGTCAGCGTCGACGAGTCCCGCCGCCTGATCCTCGATCAGGTCGCCGCGAAATCCGACGAGACCCGGACCTTCCCGCATGTCTCCGTCCCCCTCGGCGGACGGGACGAGCGCATCACCCGCCGCGACGCGGTGGCGAACGCGCTCTTGCACCGCTACAGCCCGACGCTGTTCCCGCTGGAAGACGCCGCGCGCCAGTATCGCGGCATGACCCTGCTGGAGCTGGCCCGCGAAAGCCTCGGCAATGCGGGCGTGAACACCCGCGGCCTGTCGCGCGACGAGGTGGCCACGCGTGCGTTGCATTCCACATCGGATTTCCCCGAGATCCTCGCGGCCGTCACCAACAAGACCCTGCGGCAGGCCTATGACGCCTATCCCCGCACCTTCGCGCTCTTCTGCCGCCAGGTGCTGGCGACCGACTTCAAATCCATGCACCGGGTCCAGCTCGGCGAGGCGCCGCAGCTTCTGGAAGTGGGCGAAAGCGGCGAGTTCAAGCGCGGCACGCTGGGCGAGAGCAAGGAGAGCTACAAGGTCAAGACCTATGGCCGGGTGGTCGCGATCACCCGGCAGGTGCTGATCAACGACGATCTCGACGCCTTCACGCGCATCCCGGCGATGTACGGCAACTCCATCGCCCAGCTGGAGAGTGACGTCGTCTGGGGCATCATCACCGCGAACCCGGCGATGGCCGATGGCACGGCGCTGTTCCACGCCAACCACAAGAACCTCGCGGGCACCGGCGCGGCGCTGGCGGTCGATGCGGTTGGCGCGGCGCGTGCCGCGATGGCGCTGCAGACCGGCCTCGACAAGAAGACGGTGCTGAACATCCGTCCCGCTTTCCTGATCGTGCCCGCCGCGCTGGAGCTGAAGGCCGAGCAGCTGGTCGCGCAGAACCTCGTGCCTGCCGCCACCTCCAGCGTGGTGCCGCAATCGATCCGCACGCTCTCGCCGATCAGCGAGCCGCGCCTCGATGCCGCCAGCGCCACCGCCTGGTATCTGGCGGCGAGCCCGAACCAGATCGACACCATCGAATACGCCTATCTCGAGGGCCAGCAGGGCGCCTATATCGAGACCCGCAACGGCTTCGATGTCGATGGCGTCGAGATCAAGTGCCGCCTCGACTTCGGCGCCAAGGCCATCGACTGGCGCGGCCTCTACAAGAACCCGGGCGCGTAAGGCACGAATCCTGAACCCTGAAACGCGGGCGGTCCTGACGGGCCGCCCTTCGTCTTTCCACGAGGATCCTCCCCATGAAAAACTACGTCCAGCCCGGCAATACCATCACCCTGACCGCGCCCTATGCCGTCGCCTCCGGCGATGGCCTGCTCGTCGGCTCCATCTTCGGCGTGGCGGCAGGCAACGCCGCCCTCAGCGAGGGCGTCGAGGTCGCGCTCACCGGCGTCTTCGACGTCACCAAGATCGGCTCGCAGGCCTGGACCGCGGGTGCCAGGATCTACTGGGACGATACCAACAAGCGCACCACCAACGTGGCCACCTCGAACACGCTGATCGGCGTCGCCACCGAGGCGGTCGCGGGCGGCGCTGGTGACACCGTCGGCCGGGTGCGGTTGAACGGCGCGTTCTGATGAGCGCTTTCGCTGCCGCCGTCAGCGCGCTCTTCGCCGATCCGAATATCGGCAGGGATGCGGTCTACACGCCCGAGGGCGGCGCGCCCGTTCTGGTGCGCGTCGTCGCCCGGCGCGCGGATGCCATCACCGACTTCGGCGACGCGCGGCTCTGGTCCGAGACCACTCGGATCGACTTACGTGTCGCCGAGGTGGCGAACCCGCGACCCGGCGATCGCATCGAGATCGACGGCGACGCCTTCCTCATTCAGGGAGAACCCGTCCGCGACCGCGAGCGGCTGGTCTGGACCGTGGATCTGAGGCCCGCATGAACCTGAAGCTCGACATCGATCCCGACATTGTCGCGATGATGCAGGCCGAGGTGGCGGCGGGAGAACGTGCCGTGACCGCTGCCATTCGCGAGGCCGGAACCGGGCTGAAGGCAGCGTGGCGCTTGCAGGTCACCGGCGCAGGGCTCGGCGCGCGGCTCGCCAACACGATCCGCAGCCAGACGTTTCCGAAGTCGGGCGAGAGCCTCGACGCCGCCGCGTTGGTCTGGTCGCAAGCGCCGGTCATCGTCGGCGCGCATGATACCGGACCGCTGATCCGCTCCAAAGACGGGTTCTGGCTGGCGATCCCGCTGCCCGCTGCAGGAAAATCCCTGCGCGGCGGCCGGATTACCCCAGGCGAATGGGAGCGCCGCCGCGGCCTGCGTCTGCGCTTCATCTATCGCCGCACCGGCCCGAGCCTGCTGGTGGCCGAGGCGCGGCTGAACACGAAGGGTCAGGCAGTGGTGTCCCGCTCGAAGACCGGGCGGGGAAAGGTCACCGCCCCGATCTTCCTGCTGGTGCCGCAGGTGAAGTTGCCGAAGCGGCTGGATCTGGGACGGGACGCCGACCGGGCGTTGGACAGCGTGCCGGGGCTGATCGAGGCGAACTGGGTGGAGGGGAGGTTTGGATAGCCTACTTTTGAAGCCATCTCGCTCCAGTCTTCACCGGTTGCGGTTTGAGCCGCCGTTCTTCTGCTTCAAGATGTTCAAGTTTTTCTTTCGCTTCTCGAAAGAAGTCCAAGTCGCCAGCTCCAAGTTCATCGATGCAGCCAATCCGCGCCAGACTGTTTCCGCCGGCCCGCTTGGCGGCGTCTGCTCCGCTGTAGGGTCGCTTTCGATAGGTGCCCAAGGACTCATATGCCAATCCAAGCCCTTGAAGTTGCCGGTGCTTCGCGGCCATGGACGATTCCGCGTCCACTCTCGCAGCAATCCTGCCCCGAAGATCTCCGGCTTCTCTTGACGCTTCGATTTCTCGCTCTGCGGTTTGTCGTTTCTGCCTTGCGGCTTGAAATGCTTGCAGGTCCGCCTTGCGGACCAAGTGCGGAAAAGCCCCGTAGTCGTGTTGCACCGAATAGACTTGGCGACACACCTCGCAGTCGATCTCCGCAGAATAGGTGATCTGGCTTGCCTTGACCCAAGGATGATCAGGGGACGCCTGCGTCACGGTTATGGTGCCTTGTCCGCAGGGGCATGGACTGGATACGTCGGTGTAATCTGTAGTTGCCATTGTGAAATACTCTTGTCCACCGCTGGGCGACTGGCTGAACTGAACAATCGTGGAATCCGATGCCGAGTGCCCGGGAAATGATAATTCGGGCTCTTGCGACAGTTTTGCAAGGGTCCGGCAACGAGGTCTTGCGTGGCGAGGTGCTACCCGAGCGTGTGCCGGCGGCGGGGCTCCTTATCCTTCGCGATGGCGACCCGGGGGAACCGGAGGTAACGCTGTCACCTCTCACGTACCACTACCAGCATCGCGCCGAAATCGAGGCGGTCGTGCAAGGCACCTCCCGTGACACGACCTTCGACACGCTGACCGCCAGCATTGCCACGGCGCTCACCGCCGACCGGACATTGGGCGGGCTCTGCGACTGGGTCGAGGCGGAAGCGCCGAGGCCGGTCGATCTGCCGGTCGAGGGCGCGGCGAGCCTGAAGGCCGCCGTGATCCCGGTCGTGCTGCACTATTCCACGGCCGACCCGCTGGCCTGACCCAAACGACAACAGGAGATCACCATGGCACGAGCCCAAGGGGCGCGGGCGCAGATGGCGCTTGCGTTTGAGACCGTCTACGGCACGCCGCCCGCAGGCGGCTTCACGAAGATGCCGTTTGCCAGCACCACGCTCGGCGCGGAGCAGCCGCTCTTGAACTCCGAGCTGCTTGGCTACGGGCGCGATCCGCTGGCACCGATCAAGGACGCGGTGACAGCGGACGGCGATGTCGTCGTGCCGCTCGACGCCGAGGCTTTCGGCTTCTGGCTGAAGGCGGCCTTCGGAGCGCCGACGACGACCGGCACCGGCCCGTGGACGCACGAGTTCCAGTCCGGCGCCTGGACCCTGCCGAGCCTGTCGATCGAGACCGGCATGTCGGAGGTGCCGCGCTACGCCATGTATTCCGGCTGCGTGCTCGACCAGATCACCTGGCAGATGCAGCGCTCGGGTCTGCTGACCGCGACCGCCCGGCTGGTGGCGCAGGGAGAGACGGTAGGCACGACCACGAGCGCCGGCACGCCCGCCGCGCTGGAGCTGAAGCGCTTCGGCCATTTCAACGGGTCGATCACGCGGAACGGCTCGGCTCTCGGCAATGTGGTATCGGCCGACATCACCTATGCCAACAATCTCGACCGGATCGAGACCATCCGCTCAGATGGTCGGATCGACGGCGCGGACCCGTCTATCGCGGCGCTGACGGGCTCCATCGAGGTTCGGTTCGCCGACAGCACACTGGTGACGCAGGCGATCAACGGCGATCCGTGCGAGCTTGAGTTCGGCTACGCGCTGCCCTCGGGCGAGAGCTTTACCTTCACCGTGCACGCCGTCTATCTGCCGCGCCCCCGGATCGAGATTTCAGGGCCGCAGGGCGTGCAGGCGACCTTCGACTGGCAGGCCGCCCGCGACAGCTTGGTCGGCCGGATGTGCACGGCAACCCTGATCAACGACATCGAGGTGTACTGAGAATGCTGACGCTCGACCTGACCAACGCGCCCCGTTGGCACGACCTCGCCCCGGGAGTGCGGGTGCAACTGCGCCCGCTGACCACCGCGCTGATGGTGGCGACGCGCAGCGATCCTGCCGTGGAGGCGGTGCCGGAGGAGGCCTCCGACGAGGAACGCGCCGTCGCCTTCGCCAAGGCGCTGGCACGCCGCGCGGTGCTCGACTGGGACGGCATCGGCGACGCGGACAGCAACCCCATCGACCCGAGCCCCGAGGCCATCGACGCGCTGTTCGATGTCTGGCCGATCTTCGAGGCCTTCCAACTGACCTATGTCTCCAAGGGCCTGCTCTTGGAACAGGAAAAAAACGCCTCCGCGCTCTCGCCGAATGGTCCTTCGGCGGGGGCGACCGATATTGCGACGCCTGCCAAACGGCGTGCGAAGGCTGCCCGGCGCGGCTGAACCGACCGCTGACGCATGAAAGCTGGCAGGTCTGGGACCTCGTCGGTCGTCTCGGCGGCCAACTCAGGGTTCTGCCCGGCGCGGTGATTGGCTGGGACATGTCGGCGGCGCTAGCGCTCGGCGACGCCCTCGGCGTGCCGCCCACCGTCGCGGCCGAACTGCTGCCAGTCATCGAAGCGGTGATGGTGGCGAAACTCAACGAACAGATGGAACGCCCGAATGGCTGAAAAACGCGTCAGCGTCCGCCTTGCGGCGGTCGGTGGTCGGCAGGTACGCGCCGAACTGGAAGGCGTCGGCGAAGCCGGCGCCCGAGGCTTCGGACGGCTCAGCCGCGAGATGGAGGCGGCGAATACCCGGCTTGCGGCCTTCTCGCGAAGGGTGCGCGTGGCCGCCGCAGCCGCTGTGGCCGCCGCCGCCGCCGCTGGCGTGGCGATGATCCGCTCGGGCCTCCAGACCGTCGATGCGCAGGCGAAGCTCGCGCAGTCGCTCGGCACCACAGTCGCCTCGATCCAGACCCTCGAGCGTGCGGGCGAGCTGGCGGGCGTGTCGATGTCCGGCATTGAACAGGCCACCAAGGATCTGACGCGCCGTCTCAGCCAGGCAGCGGCCGGGACAGGCCCGGTTGCCGACGCGCTCGACCGGCTGGGTCTTTCGGCCTCTGACCTGATCGCGCTGCCGCTGGACCAGCGTGTGGGTGCTATCAACGCCGCAATCGAGAACTTCGTGCCCGCCGCCGAGCGTGCGGCCGTCGCGGGTCAGCTCTTCGGCGAGGAAGGCTCCATCGCCATGTCGCGCATCGACACGGCGACGTTGCGCCAGGCGACGGAGGATGTCCTCGCCTTCGGGGTCGTCGTCTCCGAACAGGACGCCGACCAGATCGAGCGCACGAACGACGCAATCTCGCGCCTAGGCCTCATTTGGCGAGGGCTCTCTAACCAGCTGGCCGTCGCCGCAGCCCCGGCGCTCGAAGCGGTCGCCAACGCGATGGCCGCCATTGCCAGCCGCACCGGTCCGCTCGGCATCGTCATTCGCGGTCTCTTCGACAATATCGGCCGCCTGACCACCTATGCCGTGACCTTCGCGACCTTCCTCGCGGGCCGCTGGGTCGCCGGGCTGGCCGCTGCCGCGCTCTCGGTCCGTGGGTTCGCCACCGCGCTGGTGGTCCTGCGCGGGGCGCTGATCCGCACCGGCATCGGTGCGCTGATCGTCGGCGTCGGCGAGCTGATCTATCAGCTTTCCCAATTCGTTGCCCGCGTCGGTGGGATCGGCGAGGCCTTCCGCCTGCTCTCCGATCTGGCCTCCGAGGTCTGGTCGCGGGTCGGGCTCGCGCTCGACGCCGCGCTCGCCCGCATGGCGGCCGGATGGGAGGGGCTGAAGGCCGCCGCGCTCTCGGCGCTCGACGGCACCGTCGCGGGCGTCGTGGGGTTCGGGGACCGCACTGTCGCGATCTTCCAGGGGGCCTATGACGGCGCGGTGGCGATCTGGGGCAGCCTGCCGGGCGCCATCGGCGATTTCGCCTACCAGGCCGCGAACGGGCTGATCGGCGGGGTCGAGGCGATGCTGAACGGCGTCGTCACCCGCATCAACAGCTTCATCGAGACGCTGAACGCCGCGCTGGCCCTGCTGCCGGAATGGGCGACAGGCGAAGGTGGCGTGCGGATCGGCACGCTCGACGCTGTCGACCTGAGCCGGATCGACAACCCGTTCGAGGGGGCCGCGACGGCGGCCGGTACGGCAGCGGCCGATGCGTTTTCGGCGGCGCTTGCCCGAACCTATATCACCCTGCCGGACCTCGGGCTCGGCGCGATGGCGGAGGACGCGCGCGCCCGGGCCGATGCCTATCGCGAGGCTGCGGGGATGCTGACCGATGCCGCGACCCGGCCGCTTGCCGCCTGGCAGGCGCTTAAGGATGCCGTGACCGGATCCGGCACGGAGGCCGAGACCGCGCTGACAGACGCCGCGACCTCCGCCGATGCACTGGCGGCCGGGCTCGACGACACCACTGCCGCGGCCAATGGTGCCGGAGGTGCTGCCCGCGATGCCGGAACCGCCGCTGGCGACGGGGCGGAGCGTGCGCTGACCGGCTGGCAGGCGGTGACGGCGGCGCTCTCGGACTATGCCAGCCGGGCGCGGGAGATCGGCGGCGATATCGGCCAGAGCCTCGTCGGCGCGTTTCAGTCGGCCGAGGACGCGGTCGGGGAGTTCGTGAAGACCGGCAAGCTGAACTTCCGTGATCTGGTGACCTCGCTCATTGCCGATCTGGCGAAGCTGGCGGCGCGGCGGTTCATCCTCGGCCCCATCGCCAACGCGCTCTCGGGCGCGCTCGGCGGCGCGGGAGGGATCTTCGCCAACATCCTGCACGCGGGCGGCATGGTCGGCTCGTCCGGGCCTTCACGGATGGTCCCGGCCATGGCCTTCGCCGCCGCGCCCCGGATGCATTCTGGCGGCGCTGTCGGCCTTCGCCATGACGAGGTGCCTGCAATCCTGCAACGGGGCGAGCGGGTGCTCTCGCGCCGGGAGGCGCAGAGCTACGGCGCGGGCGGCGGGGTCAACGTCACCATCATGGCCCGCGACGCCGAGAGTTTCAGGCAATCCCGGACGCAGGTCGCGGCGGACATCGCACGGGCGGTCTCGCTCGGGCGGAGGGGGATGTAAGCCATGGCGTTCCATGAGGTCCGGTTCCCGGACAACATCAGCCGTGGCGCGCGGGGCGGGCCGGAGCGGCGCACCCAGATCGTCGAGCTTGCCTCGGGCGACGAGGAGCGCAACGCCAGCTGGGCCAATTCGCGCCGCCGCTACGATGTCGCCTACGGCATCCGCCGCTCGGACGATCTGGCGGCGGTCGTCGCCTTCTTCGAGGCCCGTAACGGCAGGCTCCACGGGTTCCGCTTCAAGGACTGGGGCGACCACAAGTCCTGCCTGCCTTCGGGCACGCCATCGCCGACCGACCAAGCGATCGGCACCGGCGACGGCGCGACGACTACCTTCCAGTTGGTGAAGCGCTACGCCTCGGGCAGCCAGTCGTGGGTGCGGAACATTGCCAAGCCGGTCGCGGGCTCGGTCGCCGTCGCCCTGAATGGCACCCCGCAGGCCTCCGGCTGGTCCGTCGATACCACGACCGGCGTCATCACCTTCACCATCGCGCCGGGCGCTGGCGTCGCGGTCACCGCAGGCTTCGAGTTCGATGTCCCGGTCCGCTTCGACACCGACGTGCTCGACGTGACGCTCGACCTCGAGCGGCTGGGCTCGATCACCTCCATCCCGCTTCTGGAGATCCGACGATGAACGACGAAGCCGGATTTCTGGCGGCGGCGCTGAAGGAACTGCTCGCCTCCACGGCGGTGATCCTTGCCGCCTGGGGCGCGCTCGGCGGCGCGACCAACGCGCTGACCACGAAAATGCGGCTGCGCGACGCGCTGCGCCACATCCTGCTTGGCGGTCTGATCGCAGCCGGGATGGGGAGCCTGTCGATGGCGGTCATCACCCGTTGGCTCGGGCTGCCGCCCGAGGCGATCCCGGCCGGGGGCGCGGCCGGATCGGCCGCCTATCTCGTCGGCGTCTTCGGACCGGCCTTCATCGAGGTGCTGCTCGCCCGTCTGCGCCATGCCGGGAAAGGCGATGGCGATGCATGACCTTCTCCGCCTCGCGCGCTCCCTGCGCTGCGACCCGTCCGATCCCGGCCAGGCCTTCCGCCACCGCCTGGGCGTCGGCATCGCCGTCGCCGTGTTGATCCTGATCCTCTCGCTTCTGGGGTGACATCCATGCACATGACTGACCGGGGTCTGCTGGCCCTCGTCCGGCACGAAGGCATTGTGCCCGGACTCTATTTCGATGTGAAACAGGTCTGGACGTTCGGCATCGGCCACACGGCCGCTGCTGGGGGACCCGATCCCGCCACGATGCCGCGCGGCATGCCCGCCGATCTCGATGCCGGGATCCGCGAGGCGTTCCGGGTCTTCCGCACCGACCTCGCACGCTACGAAGCCGCGGTCCTGCGCGCCGTGAAGGTACCGCTCGAGCCACATGAGTTCGATGCGCTGGTCTCGTTTCACTACAACACGGGCGGCATCGCCAAGGCGGCGCTGACCCGGCACCTGAACGCGGGCGACCGGGCTGCAGCGGCAGCGGCCTTCATGGGCTGGCTCAAGCCCGTCGCGATCCGCCAACGCCGCGAGGCCGAGCGCGATCTCTTCGCGACGGGCCACTATCCCGCCGGAACGATCCCCGTCTGGTCGGTGGACCGCAACGGCCGGGTCGATTTCTCGAAACCGATCCGGCGTCTGACCGAGGGCGAGGCGCTGGCGCTGCTGCGCCCGGCAAGCGTGCCGATACCGAGACCATCCGTGCCTGCTGTCACGCCTGAACCTGCCATCGGTTGGCTTGCCCGGCTGAGCGCGTTCTTCTCCACCCTGATCCGGAAGGCCTAATACATGCGCTACATCCGACTGACCTCGCTCACCTGGTGGGCGGGGTGCCTCGCCATGCTCACCGGCATTGCCTCGCTCGCGCTGCCCGCCACCGGGCCGCTTAGCGAACTCTCCCGCTTCGTCGCGCTGCTCGCAGGCTCGGGCGATGCCTCGCCCGCGGGGCTGATGTTCCTCGGGCTTGGCCTGATTGGCCTGCGTGACCGGATCGAGCGCGGGTTCCGCGGCGATGCTTGAGTTTCTCGCAGGTCTGGTCGTGGGCGGTTGCCTCGGGGTCTTCGTTGTCGCCCTTTGCGTCGCCTCCGCGCGCGGGGAGCGAGACGATGGCTGAGTTCCTGATCTGGCTGGTCGCGGCTCTGGGCGCGGTCGGAGGTGTCGTCCTCGGCCGGGTCTGGGGACGTGTGGAAGGCGAACGAGCGGGAAAACGGGAGGCGGAAAGCGATGCCAGGGAAGAGACACTCAGACGCGTCGAGCGCGGGCGGGACTCGGTTCGCGACGGCCGCGGTGCTAGCGATCCTGCTGACCGGCTGCGCCGCAACGATGGGCACTGGTGACGCGGGCTGCACTTCCTATGCGGAGGCGCGATTGGCCCGGCTGCCTGCCTCTGCGGTCGCCGCCGTGCCCCCGGAATGGGCGACCTGGATCGCCGATCTCGACGACCGCATGACGGGAACCTGCCGATGAAATCTCTCTCGCCCGCCCTGCAGGCCCATCTCGACGAAGGCACGACCACGCTCGCCTGGTGCTGGCGGATCGCCCGGGCTGACGGTGTGACCTTCGGCTTCACCGACCACGACAAGACGCTGAGCTTCGACGGCACGGACTTCGAGCCGGAAAGCGGGCTGACCGCCTCCGAGGTGCGCTCTGGCTCTGACCTGTCGGTCGATGCGCAGGACGCCGAAGGCGTGCTGACTTCGGACCGGATTACCGAGACTGACATCCTCGACGGCCGCTGGGACAATGCGGCGGTGGAGGTCTGGCGCGTGAACTGGGCCGACACCGCGCAGCGCGTTCTGATGCGGCGCGGAGCCATTGGCCAGATCCGGCGCGGGCAGCTGGCCTTCGTCGCGGAGGTGCGCTCGCTGGCCCATGTCCTCGGCCAGACGGTCGGGCGAACCTTCCAGGCGAGTTGCGATGCGGCGCTCGGCGATGCGCGCTGCGGCGTCGATCTGGAGGACCCGGCCTACAAGGGCGCAGGTGCTGTGGTCGACCTTTTGCGTGACCGCGCATTCACCGCCTCCGGTCTCGGCGGCTTCGAGCTGAGCTGGTTCACCTTCGGCACAATCGAATGGACCTCCGGCGCGAACGCTGGGCGGCGCACCGAGGTGCTGGGCCATGACCTTACGGACGGCATCGCTGTACTGACCCTGCTCGAGGCACCGGTGCGGGCCATCGCCGAGGGCGACGCCTTCACCATCCGCGCCGGCTGCGACAAGCGGATCGAGACCTGCGGGGCCAAGTTCGCCAACACCGCCAACTTCCGCGGCTTCCCGCATATCCCCGGCCAGGACGCCGTGCTGCGCTACGCGACGAAGGATGGTGGCCATGATGGAGGCGTACTGTGAACGCCGCCCATCCCGACAAGGTTATCGCGGCAGCGCGGTCATGGCTCGGAACGCCGTACCACGACCAAGCGAGCCTCAAGGGCGTCGGCTGCGACTGCCTCGGGCTCGCCCGGGGCATCTGGCGCGAGGTTGTCGGCCCCGAGCCATTCCCGATCCCGCCCTACAGCAGGGACTGGGGCGAGACGGGCCCGCGCGAGGTGCTGGCCGAAGGCGCGCGCCACATGATGCCCGAGATCGCTCCGGCCGATGCCGGTCCCGGCGCGCTGGTCCTCTTTCGGATGAAACCGCGCGCCATCGCCAAACATGTCGGGATCCTCACCGGGACCGACACCTTCCTCCACGCCTATGAGCGGCTCGGCGTTATCGAAGAGCCGCTCACGGCAGCTTGGCGGCGGCGCATTGCCTTCGCTTTCCTTTTTCCGCAACGCTGAGATCCCGACATGGCCACCCTCATTCTCGGCGCCGCCGGTGCCGCCATCGGCGGCTCGATCGGTGGCGCGATCCTCGGTGTCAGCGCGGCGACCATCGGGGGCTTCATCGGCTCCACCATCGGCTCGGTCGTCGACAGCTGGATCGTGTCCTCGCTAGCGCCGACGCAGAGGATCGAAGGGGCGCGGCTCGACAGCTTGCGCATCACCTCCTCCACCGAGGGGGCCGTGATCCCTCGGCTCTACGGCCGGATGCGCGTTGGCGGCAACATCATCTGGGCGACCGACTTTCGCGAGGAGACGAAAACCACCACGCAGGGTGGCGGCAAGGGCGGCGGGGGCGGCAAGGTCAAGACGACCGAGTATCTGTATTACGCCTCCTTCGCCGTCGCTCTCTGTGAGGGGCCGATCACCGGCATCGGGCGCGTCTGGGCCGATGGCAAGCCGATGGACCTCTCCGGCGTCACCTGGCGCTGGTATCCAGGCGACGAGGCGCAGGCGGCCGATCCGTTCATTTCGGCCAAGATGGGCGCGGCCAACACGCCGGCTTATCGCGGCACCGCCTATGTCGTCTTCGAGGAACTGCCGCTGTCGAGCTACGGCAACCGCCTGCCGCAGCTTTCCTTCGAGGTGTTCCGCCCGCTGGCCGACCCGGACACCGCCGAGGGGCTGACCCGCGCCGTCACGCTGATCCCTGCCTCGGGCGAGTTCACCTACGCCACCCAGGCCATCCGAAAATCCTCCGGAGGTGCCACGCAGGCCGAAAACCTGAACGCGCTGCCCGACACCGCCGACATGGTCGTGGCGCTGGACCGGCTGCAGGCCATGGCGCCGGCCGTCGAAAGCGTCAGCCTCGTCGTCGCCTGGTTCGGTGACGACCTGCGCGCGGGCTCCTGCAAGCTGCGCCCGGGCGTCGAGGTCTCGGCGAAATCCACGACGCCAGTCGGCTGGTCGGTCAATGGCGTCAGCCGCGCCAATGCCTTCCTCGTCAGCCGCGACGCCGAGGACCGCCCGGTCTATGGCGGCACGCCCGCCGATTTCGCTGTTGTGCAGGCGATCCGGGAGATGAAGGCGCGCGGCTTGCGCGTGACCTTTTATCCCTTCCTCCTGATGGACGTCCCGCCCGGCAATACGCTGCCGAACCCGTATTCCGACAATGCCGCCGAGACCGGCCAGCCCACATTCCCCTGGCGCGGCCGGATCACCTGTTCGCCCGCGGCGGGCCATGCCGGGAGCGTGGACAAGACGGCCACGGCGTCGAGCCAGGTCGCGGCCTTCTTCGGCAGCGCCAGCCCCTCCGACTTCGCGATCTCAGGCGAGACCGTCTCCTGGACGGGCCCGTCCGGCGACTGGGGTCTGCGCCGGATGATGCTGCACTACGCTCATCTCTGCGCCGTGGCAGGCGGGGTCGACGCCTTCCTGATCGGCTCGGAAATGCGCGGCCTGACCACCATCCGCTCGGGCGCCAGCAGCTATCCCGCTGTCACCGCGTTCAAGGCGCTCGCCGCCGACGTGCGCGCCATTCTCGGGGCTGGGACGGAAATCGGCTATGCGGCCGACTGGTCGGAATACTTCGGTCACCAGCCGGGCGACGGCAGCAGCGACGTGTTCTTCCATCTCGATCCGCTCTGGGCCGACACGAACACCGACTTCATCGGCATCGACAACTACATGCCGCTGTCGGACTGGCGGGACGGGTTCGAGCATGCCGACGCGGCCGAGGGCTGGCCCGCGATCTACGACAGGGCCTATCTGCAGGCGAACATCGCGGGCCGCGAAGGCTTCGACTGGTTCTATGCATCGTCGGCCGACCGCTCCGCGCAGGTGCGCACGCCGATCAACGATGGTGCTGCGGGCAAGCCATGGGTCTTTCGCTACAAGGATCTTCATAGCTGGTGGAGCAACCCGCATTACAACCGTCCGGGTGGGGTAGAGAGCGGCACGCCGACAGCATGGGTGCCGCAATCAAAGCCCATCCGCTTCACCGAACTCGGCTGCCCGGCCATCGACCGGGGCACCAACCAGCCCAACGTCTTCTTCGACCCGAAGTCGTCGGAGAGCTTCACACCGTATTTCTCGCGGGGCTGGCGCGACGACACCATCCAGCGCGCCTATCTCGAGGCGACCTACCTGTTCTGGGGCGAGGCCGCGAACAACCCGGTGTCCTCGGTCTACGGCGGCCGGATGGTCGATGTGCCGGAGTGCGCAGCCTGGACCTGGGACGCACGGCCGTACCCGTTCTTCCCTGAACTGACGGATGTCTGGACCGACGGCCCCAACTGGCGGCTCGGGCACTGGCTCACCGGACGGCTCGGGGCGGTGTCGCTGGCGGCCCTCGTTCGGCACCTCTGCCTGCGCGCGGGGCTGCCCGAGTCCCGGATCGACGTCACCGGCCTCTGGGGCGCGGTCGAGGGCTACGCCATCGGTGCCTTGGAAAGCCCGCGCGCCTCGATCACGACGCTGGCTCGCCACTTCGGATTCGATGCCGTCGAGACTGAGGGTGTGATCCGCTTCGTCATGCGCGGGCGGGCGGCGGTGGCGAGCGTCACACCGGACGACCTGGTCGCCGTGCGCGAGGGCGACGTGCTGGAACTGACGCGCGGCCAGGAGACCGAGCTGCCCCAGGCCCTGAAATGGCAGGTGGCCCGCGCGGACGAGGATTACGATGCGGCACAGGTCGAGGCCCGGCGCATCACCGTCGACACCACGCGCATCGCCTCCGAAAGCTTCCCCATGGCGGTGCCGCCCGAGGAAGCCGAGCGCCGTTGCCGCCGCGCGCTGATGGAAGCATGGACCGGCCGCGAGAGCGCGGTGTTTCGCCTGCCGCCCTCGCGGCTGGCGCTCGACCCGGCTGATGTGGTGATGCTCGCCCATGACGGCCGGTCCATCCAGATGCGACTCATCTCGATTGCCGACGCCGACGCGCGCGGCATCGAGGCCGTGCGTCAGGATCGGGAGGCCTACGACCTGCCGCCCGGCGATCCGCGCGCGGCGTCGCTGACGCGGGCCGTGGTGTTCGGCGCGCCGGATGCGGTGCTGATGGACCTGCCGCAGCTGACAGAGGACCAGCCCGCGCATCGCTCCTTCGCAGCGGCGCATGCCGTGCCGTGGCCCGGCGAGATCGCGGTGTTCCGCAGCCCCGCGACCGATGGCTTCGAGCTGCTGACCACGTTCGGCAGTCGCGCCCGGATCGGTGCGCTGGTCACCGACTTCTTCGCGGGGCCGACCTCGCGCTTCGATCTCGGCAATGCGCTGGTGGTCGATCTGCTGACCGGCACGCTGGAAAGCGTCACGGACCTGACCTTGTTCGGCGGTGCCAATGCCATCGCCATCGAGAGCGCGCCCGGTGTCTGGGAGGTCGTGCAGGCGGGCGCGGCCGAACTGATTGCCCCCAGCCGGTATCGCCTTACCCGACTCCTACGCGGCCAGCGGGGGACAGAGGGCGCAATCGGCAATCCGGTGCCCACAGGTGCGCGCGTCGTGGTGATCGACGCAGCGCTGGCATCGCTGCCGATCGCCGAGGCCGATCTTGGCATCCCATGGAACTGGCGGATCGGCCCGGCGAACCGCCCAGTCAACAACGAGACCTATGTCGCGCAGGCCTTCACGCCCGAGGGCGTTGGGCTGCGGCCGTTCTCTGTCGCCCATGTCGAGCAGCCTTGGCGCAGGCCGCGCACACCCGGCGATCTGACGATCCGCTGGACGCGCCGCTCCCGCGCGCTGGCGGCCGACAGCTGGGGCGGGCTTGAAGTGCCGCTCGGCGAGGAACTGGAGGCCTACGAGGTCGAGATCCTCAACGGCGCCAACGTGAAGCGGATGTTGAGCACTGCCACCACCAGCGCGATCTACACCGCCGCCCAGCAGACCGCCGACTGGGGCGCGCTACTCGGCCCAGGCGACACGCTCGATATTCGCATCTACCAGCTCTCCTCCCTCGTCGGGCGGGGCGCGCCGAAACCCGTCACGCTGACTTTCTGAAGGCCATCCCATGTCCGACGCCACGACCCATCTTCTACTGCCCTACATCCTGGCGGCGCAGGCCCAGAAGCACGTCACCCATAACGAGGCGCTGCGGATCCTGGACGGGCTGGTCCAGCTTTCCGTTATTGACCGGGACCTGACCGCGCCGCCGGGAAGCCCCGCCGATGGCGACCGCTACGTCGTCGCTTCCGGCGCCACCGGCGACTGGGCGGGGTGGGACCTGAACATCGCCGTCTGGACCGACGGCGCCTGGCTGCGTCTGCCGCCCCGGACCGGCTGGCGGGCATGGGTCGAGGACGAGGCCGTGCTTCTCGTCTGGACCGGTGCTGATTGGGAGATCGTGGGCGAACCGAGCGACATCTCGGATGCCGTCTTCAGCCTCGTGAACGACGCCGATCCCACGAAGAAGGCGGTCTTCGCGCTCTCCGGTATCAGCACCGGCACGACCCGCAGCTACACGCTGCCGAACACGTCCTCGGAACTGGCGATCCTGGCGGGCACCCAGACCTTCACCGGCAACAAGACCTTCTCCGGCACGCTGACCGCCTCCGGCTCCTTCACGGTCTCGGCCGCGACGGCCACCATCGGCACGGCGACAGGCACCGCGACCTACGGAATGGGCACCGGCGCAACGACCACCGGCCTCAGCAAGACCGTGAACCTCGGCACCGGCGGCGCGTCGGGGTCGAACACGGTCGTCAACATCGGCCCCGCGACCTCGGGCGCGAACGGCACCACGGTGGTCAACACGCCGACGGTCACCTTCGCCAATGCCGTGACGCAGGTCGGCATGCCCCAGGCGAACCTGACCGCGCAGCTTCTGGGCCTCGGCGGGGCGACGGCCGACAGTTACAACCGGCTCTCGGTCAACACGCCCGCAGTCCTCTTGAACAACGCGGGCGCCGGGATCGAGGCGACCGTCAACAAGGCTGCGCCCGCCAACGATGCTTCCTTCGCCTTCAAGACCAACTGGTCGGCACGCGCCCTGATCGGCCTTCTCGGCAGCGACGATTTCAGCTTCAAGGTCAGCCCGGACGGCTCGGCCTTCTACGAGGCGATCCGGATCGACCGCAGCTCCGGTCGGGTCGAGATGCCCGAACCCGTAGTGCTCCCGGCGGTGAGCGCCGTGCCCGCGCCGCCGCCGACCGGCAAGCTCGCCCTCTATGCCCACGACCGCGCCGGGGCCGGTTGGCTCGACGTTCAGCGCCCCTCGGGGCGGTTCTTCCCGCTGCAGCCTCATTTCGGGGTGAACCGCATCGCGACCTGGGCGCCGTCCACCGGCACGACCGTCAACACCAACGGCATGCCACGTACCGCCGTCGGCACGGTTTCCACGCCGACGCTCGCCACCACCAACCTCTCGACCTCGATGCGCCGCTGGCGCGTGACCAGTGCCGCCACCGCCGATGCGGCGGCCGAAGAACGCTCGGCCGGCTGGGTCTGCTGGCGCGGCAATGCGCACGGGCTGGGCGGCTTCACCTATGTGAACCGGCTCTCGCTGGTGACGTTGCAGACGACCGGCATGGGGTTCTTCGGCCTCTATGGATCGACGACAGCGCTGGCGACGACCCTGACGTTGTCGGCCGTCGTCAACTGCATCGGCATCGGTTTCCAGCGCGGCACCCACACGAACTGGCAGCTGGTCCAGAACGATGCCTCCGGCGCGCCGACGCTCACCGATCTCGGGGCGAGTTTCCCGGTGGCGAGCACGACGAACGTCCTGACCCTCACGCTTCTCGCCGCCCCGAACAGCAGCGAGATCGGCGTCCGGGTAGTCGAAGAGGTTAGCGGGGCGGTGGTCGAGGTGATGTTCGACACCGACATCCCGGCCGCCACGCAACTCCTGAGCCCGCGCAACTTCATGAACAACGGCGCCACGGCGGCGGCGGTCGCCTACGATTGCTCGGGGGTCTATGTCGAGACGGATTACTGAGACACAACACAGGCGACGGCGTCTCTTTCGGTCTCGCGCGAAACGTAATCCATTTATCATGTTGATATAGAATGAAAAATTAGCGCTCTAGGGAATGTGTCTACTGCGCTGTAGGAGCCGTTAATGCCCCCCAAGTATCCAAACATAACAGTCCAACTGACTGGACATGACAGTAATGCCTTCTTGATCCTCGGCTTGTGCGGACGGGCCGCAAAAGAAGCGGGGCTCTCGCAGCTTGAGATCGACGCGTTCTACCAAGAGGCCACATGCGGGGATCATGACCATCTGATCCAAATCGCCATGCGCTGGTTCAGCTGCGAGTAGCGGCCGAACCGGTCGGTGCCGCCTTCTCGGCATAGGTCGCCGCGAAGATCGTCTCCGAAAGCCATTTCTTGAACGATGGATTGTCGCTGAACTGTTTGAATAGCTCGGTATGGTCAGATAGCAGTTCGATGACCGCGCGCTCCAGTGCCTTGTCGTGCTCGATGCGGGCGTTCTGCTTGTCCGAATTCTGCATCGCGTTTTGATAGGCCTTGTCGGCCGCGACCTTCGTGGGCAACTCCTCAGCTATCACCTTCCCGATCTTGTCGGCGTCCTTCCAGTCGATGTTGCCGAACATCTCGTTGAACGTCTTGAGGATGTTACTGAGCAGGTCCAGTTCCGGCTCAGGCTTGCGACCGCCTCCGCCCAACGGCACAGGGCCGATTTCCGCGTCAGCATCGGGAAGCGCAATCGCCATCGTCGCCTGCGCCTCGACCCGGTAGCTGTCCATGTCGATGGCCTCCAGAATGCCCTTCGACAGGTCCTGCTCCTCGGGCGCCGGCAATTTCGGCGTTAGGAAGTTCAGGAAAATTGAGAGCTTCTCCCACTCCGCATTCGTGTAGGGCAGGATGGCCGCGAGGAATCCGTAGGTGCGCGTGAAAGCCTTTGCCTTACCCTTGAAGTCGACCTGCCCATCCTCATCGAGATCGGCTTTGTAGACCGCGACGCACGCGTCGAGGACGGGGTCGAGCTGGTCCCGGTCGGCGCCACCGAGATACAGCGCCACGAGGTCCTCCACCTGCTCCCAGGAATAGACCTGGTAGCCGTCGAGCCGCGCTTTCAGGTCGTGCAGCTTGTTCGGGTCGGTCTCCTCGCTCAGGATCGTCGTGCGGTAATAGTCCTCGAACGACGCCTTGATGCCATCCACATCGTTCATGAAATCCAGCACGAAGGTGTCGTGCTTCTGAGGATGCGCCCGGTTTAGGCGCGACAACGTTTGGACAGCCTTGATGCCGGACAAAGTCTTGTCCACGTACATCGTGTGCAGAAGCGGCTCGTCATAGCCGGTCTGGAACTTGTCGGCGACGATGAGGAACCGGTACGGGTCCTTCTGGATCAACTCTTCGATCTTGTTGCTAGGAAAGCCGTTGAGCGACGCCTCGGTCACCTTCTGACCGCCATATTCGTGCTCGCCCGAGAAGGCGACGATGGCCTGATAGGGGCTCTTGCGCTCCTTCAGATACTCCCCGAACGCGTGAAAATACTGGATGGCCCGGTGAATTCCGCTGGTCACCACCATCGAGCGCGCCGCGCCGCCGATCTTGCGGTGAGCCATCACCTGGTCGTGGAAGTGGTCGACCATGATCTCAGCTTTCTTGCGGATGGCATGGTCATGGGATTCGACATAGCGCCGGAGCTTCTTTTGCGCCCGCTTGGCGTCGAACTGCGGGTCGTCCTCCACCGTCTTCATGAGCCGGTAGTAGCTCTCGACTGGCGTGTAGTGCTTGAGCACGTCGAGGATGAAGCCCTCTTCGATGGCCTGCTTCATCGAATAATTGTGGAAGGGGACGTGCCTGACTTTCCCACCCTCGGGGACCGCCGTGCCGAAAATCTCCAGCGTCTTGTTCTTGGGCGTGGCAGTGAAGGCGAAGTAACTCGCATTCGGCAGCACCTTCCGCGCTTCCATCAGCCGGTTGATGGTGTCCTCGACGGTTTCGTCTTCCTCCTCGGCGCCATTCGCGGCAAGCGCGATGTTCATCTTGGCTGACGTCCGGCCGCCCTGGCTGGAATGCGCCTCGTCGATGATGATGGCGAAGGTTCGTCCGCGATGGCCATCCCCGATTTCGTCCAGGATGAACGGGAACTTCTGCACCGTGGTGATGATGATCTTCTTGCCCTGCTGAAGGAACGTCCGAAGCTGTTGCGACCCCTCTGTGACCGCGCCGACGATAGACGATACCTGCGCGAACTGCTTGATCGTGTCGCGGATCTGTTTGTCGAGATTGCGCCTGTCGGTGACAACGATGACGGTGTCGAAGGTCGGCTTCCCGCCGGTCTCCAGCCCGATCAACTGGTGGCCGAGCCAGGCAATCGAGTTGCTCTTGCCCGAACCTGCCGAGTGCTGGATCAGGTACCGTCGGCCGGCGCCGGAGGCCTCGGCGTCAGCCAGCAGCTTGCGCACCACGTCAAGCTGGTGAAAGCGCGGGAAAATCTGCTTCGGCGGCTTCTTCTTTCCGCGCTCGTCCGTCTCCTCGACCACCTGCGCGTAGTTCTCCAGGATGTCGGTGAGGTTGCGCTTGG
Organism: Defluviimonas salinarum; assembly: GCF_026013545.1. Lineage (GTDB taxonomy): Bacteria > Pseudomonadota > Alphaproteobacteria > Rhodobacterales > Rhodobacteraceae > Albidovulum > Albidovulum salinarum. Next base: position 394,472 of record NZ_JAPDOG010000001.1, read on the forward strand.
TCAGGATCTGCTTCCAAAGGTAGTCGGTCTTCAGGCCATGCGGGTTCGGCGGGTTACCCGCGCCGTCATTCCAGCCCTTGTTGAAGGGCAGGAACCAGGACGCCTTGCCCTTCAGATGGCTGCACATCCGCACTTCGTGGTCGTCCACCGCGAAGTGGACGACGCAGCGGCCGAACTGGAACAACAGCTCCTTGGGATCGCGGTCGCGCTTGTACTGCTCGATCGCGTCCTCGACCGTCTGCTTGGTCAGGCTGTTCTTCAACTCGAAGGTGGCGACCGGCAGGCCGTTGATGAACAGCGCCGCGTCGAGCGACAGCTTGGTCGCATCCTTGGAATAGTGCAGCTGCCGGGTGACGCTGAACACGTTGGCGGCGAACAGCTCTTCGGCCTTCGCGTTGCCTGGGGTCGGCGTGCCAAAGAACAGCTCGACCGATCCAGGGCCATGCTTCACGCCGTTGCGCAGAACGTCGATGACACCGCGCTTGGCGATCTCGCCTTGCAGCCGGTGAAGGAATTGCAGGCGCTTCGGCCCATCTTCACCGATGCCCAAGGCTTCGACGGCCTCCGGCTGCGTGGCGTTAAGGAAGTCGAACAGCTTGGCCAGGTCGACGGCGTGGTCCCGGTCAAAATCCTTCGAGTCGCCAGCGACGTAACCGGCCTCGTCGATCAGCGACCGGACGATGAGGGCTTCGAGGCCTTTTTCGCTGGTGTCAGTCGTCGGCATCGGCCCCCTCCATCACCTCGGCGTCGTCGCCCTCCAGATCCTCCTCCAACGCGTCGTCCTCGTCGGCCGTTGGCTCATCCGCGGGAGCCGCAATCTCGATGTGCCGAACATCGAGTTTACCGGTGACAACATCTGCGATCAGGCGTTCGCGATATTCTTGAATAAAGCCAATCTCGCGCGCCGCGCGCTCTGCGGTCGTCTCCAGTGGCGTACATTCCTGCGTTAGACGATCCAGTATGACGTCCTGTTCGTCCTTTGGGGGGACAGGAATGGGTATGGCTTTCATGTAGCTTTGGGTGAGCTTGTCACGCGTCGCGCCCCCGACGTAGTTCGTATAGTCCGCGCAGTTCAGCGCGTGCACAATGAACTCAGGTCGATTTCCGGGCTTTGGCCGAAGGACGTGGATGTGATTGTTCGGCCAAACCTTCCCTTGTGAGAAGAACGCGACTGGCTTGTTGCGGTCAAAGAATGGAGCGCCATCCTCACCCAGAAGGATCAAGTCTTCGTCGAACAGAAAGTCGTTCAAGTGATCAATGATCTGGTTGGCACCCCAATAGGGAATGTCGCCCAGCATCTTTTCGCGGGCTGACGCCTCAAGCGGAACGCGCCGACCGTCCAGACACGTGGAAAGATGACGTAGCGGAATGACCTCCCAATGCGCCGGAACCTCGGGCATCCAGTCGATGCCAGTGGGCTTCATCGGGGCGTCGGGGTTCAGGCCGCGCGTGACGGCCCGGTTGATGATCGCCTGCTTCTGCTCATTCAACAGCCCGATCAGCCGCCGCTTGTTGCGGATCAGGCGTGCCGTTAGACGGCCATGGGCATCAAGGAAATCGGCAATCAGCGACTGTTCCTCTGTCGGAGGAAAAGAAGACGGCATCTGTTTGAACTCATCCCAATAGAGCCGGTTGCGGTCCGACACGATGCCCCGCGAGAACTTATTCACCTCGCGCTTATAGGCATCGGTTCTGAACAGGTACGCGTAGTAGCGCGGCTCGACCTCAGGGAATGGACGAGCGACAACATAGGCGGGGCTGATGAGGCCATCCGTGGGAGCGACGCCCACTGCGCCTTGCCACATCCGCATCATGTTGTAGGCGATGTCGCCCTTGGCGGCCCGCTTATACTTGCTGCGATCCGCCATCTGCTGCTTGCGCGTGCCGTTCTCCATGTCGCGAACGCGAACGCCCGTTCGCAGAGAAACCTCGAGGATCGGCAATTCCTCGAAGCCGGTTTCGACGCGCTCAGCAAACAGGCGGCCATTGCGACGGACATCCCAATGCGCAGGGATCTCGCCCAGCCAAGGAAGACCACTCTCCCGATACTGAGGAAAACGCGCCGGGGCATTCCGGCCGCTCGCAGCTTCGATGTGAGGATTGGAATCTGCGGGCTTGGTCTCGGTAATCATTGGCTGCTCAAATAGGGAAGGCTGGGGATCACTGGGCTGCGGTGGCGCGGTATCGGCGTGGGATGGCCGCCGAGTGGTCCAGCCGGGGATCTCGGCATTGGGCGCGGCCTGGACCGCCTCGATGGGCTGACCGAACAGCAGGAACTCGGAGATCGCCAGCGGCTCGATGAACCGCAAGCTCTCCGCCTCGTCGCCTTTCAGCTGCTCGCGCAGTTCCATCAGCAGCCGCCCGAGCACGTTCATACCGACGAGCGTGCCATCGTCGGCAACCTTCGCGCCCCAGAAATCATCCTTCCTGGATTGCTCGACGATGGGGCGGTCCCCGGTCGCCAAGAGCAGCCTGCCGAACTCACGCCAGTTCTGCGCCAGCTTCACGCGCAGGCACCATCGCATGATCTTGACCCGCACAAAGTCCCAGTCGTGGCGGGACACCCGCCGGTACGGCTTGCTGCGCATCTTTGCCGTCATCGGGCTGTTCTCGCCGATGATGAGCTGCTGCACCTCGGGCATGTGCGGGAAGCGACATGCCTGATAGAGAGCTTCCGACGTGCGGATGCGAACGCCGTTCACCCGCAATGGAAAGCCCGGCGCCATGTTCGACAGACCACCAAACCGCTCGTTCGTCTTGAGAAAGACGACGCTGGCGGCACGGTGATATGTGCGAACCTGGCTGGCCTGAGACATCAGAACACGTCCTTCGCCAACATCGCCATGAAGCGCTTCATCGACGTGTCGCTGTTGGTCGTCCGCGGGAACAGGGGGTGCCAAGGATCGCCCGCCCACAACGCCAGCGGCGCGTTGTTCGGACAGTTCCTGAAGGTGACGATCAGCGAGCCGAAGCCAAGGGTCTCAAGGAGCATGTTTCCCAACGGACGCTGGTACTTATTCAGGTTCGGGCACATCTGCCGAATGCGCACGCCAGCTTTCAGAAATTCTTCTTCCAGAAGCTGGCGCGCCTCGTCGCTTGAAAAAATCCCCTTTCCACCGACCTGTCCTGGCGTTCGCAAGTGTGGCTTGTAGGTCATTGCTCCGACGTATTCCGCGACCGCCGGATCATCCGGGATGCGAACCGGCCGCAATACGTCTGAGGAATCTGTGTGAGCTCTCTGATTTTCGAGATCTAGCTCGCACCACCAATGAAAGGTGATATCCTTCCCAGCGTCTTTCGCTGCCTTCAGTATATTCCCCTTGTTGTGCTGTTCAGCATAATATCGGGCACCTGTGTGCATGGCGATCATTACTATATGCACTGTGGCTTTCGCAGGCGCGTCCCCGGCGATCCACTTCTCGATATCTTGCTTTACTCTGTTTCCGGTGAATGTCGCGTCATCAATGTAAAGGAAGACTTCCGCGTTTTTCCCGCACTCGGAGGCCTCGAAACCGCAGTTGGCCTCAAGCAGCTTGCTGAATAGCGCGATCATCTGCGTTTGGCTTGCTCCACCGCCCTGAATGTCGAGGAACTTTACGCCCTTCCAAAATGCACACGGGTCATCGCCAACCAGCTTCTTGGTCTGAAACAGGCCCGCCAGGAATTTCGCAGTCCTTGCGCGGGAAAAGTATGTCTTCTTGAGGACGTGATCCATCTCGCGCAGGATCGGGATTTGCACCGCAGCGTCGAACTGGTTGATCCAGCGCTCAACATGCGCCGGGGTTGGCGCAGGCAGGTCGCCCTCACGATAGTCGGCGGTTGTCGCCGCAATAGAAGCCAGAAGATCTTCCCGTTCAGCCATTCACCATTCCCCAATTCTGGCAGTGTATTCAGCGTACAATCTAAAGTCCTTCGAAATATGTCTTGATCTTCTGCGCCATCAGCTTGCGCCGCTCCTCCAAGAAGTCGTCAAAGGCGGGGATCTCCCCGTCCAGCATGCACTCTGGCAAGCAGCTCATTCGAAGATTTGCCCGCATCTCCTCAATCGTCGTGATGCCACCATACTTCTTGGCGCCGCCGTTGCACTGGTCCGCCAGCTCGCTAAAGTAGACCTTCGGATCGCGGTCACCGATGCCAATGTTGATCTCGCTCTGGGCCAGGACGAAGTTGGCGATCTGGTTGTAGCGGCCGCGTGTGAGACCTTGGCCCTTGAGGTGATTGCGCGGATAGACATGGTGCACGTCGCTGCGGTTCAGCAGCAGGTCACGCACGGTGATGTCCCGCGACAGGAAGCCGAGGTCGCCGAGCTTCACCTGCGCTGCCCGATAGACAAGGAAATAGGGGCTCGAGGCGGAGGAGGTGTCCATCTCCTGTGGTAGCAGAGTGTTCCAGAAGCTTTCAGGCAGCTCCGCGTCGATCACCGCGTCCGTATAGACCGCAAGACCGCGGGACTCGATCTGGCGGATATCGAAGTCGAAAGCCGTCTCGGGGCTGCCCGAATAGCGCCCGCGCAGAAGCGACATGACATACCAGCGCCGCACGAGACGCTCGATGTCGGCGGCCGGTATGCCTTCGGCGCGGCCACGAAGGTAGAGGATGTACGCGAAGTTGATTGCGTTCTGACTACGGATCAGGCCCGAGGTGACGAACCCGGCCGAGCGCAGGATCATCGTCAGCCTGTCGAAATGGGTCTTGTTGATGAAGTTGAGGACACCGGTCTTCAGCTTGTCGAAGGCCTCCTCGGCGACCGCTTCCTCGTACTGCTTCGTCTCGAAGTTACGTCCCGACAGCAGGGCGACCAAATCCTGCAGCTTGCCCCTGCGGAACTCCGACGTGAACGCCACGCGCAGCATGTCGGTGTAGGACGGGTCGTAGAGGTCGTCGTTCACGTCCTTTAGCCAGCGCATCTTCGGCAGGAACTCGGAAGTGGCGAATGCCTTGTCGCCCTTCTCGATGCGAGGCAGGAATTCGGGCGCGACGGCGAGGTGACAGAAATAGTCGATCGCCTTGCGCAGCATGTTGCCGCCATAGGTCTCGTTCGCCGCGATTTTCGACATGGCGAAATCAGCTTGGCTGAGCGATGCCCCGGCCGAATTCACCCGGATGAAGATTTCGGTGACCGTCTCGATGTCGAGGTCTTCGGCCAGCTCGATAATGCCGACCTGGTTGTTGATGATCTTGCGAACTTTCTCCAGCACCAATGAAATCTGGTCCTGATCAGTCTCTGGATTGCGCGCTGCATATTCACGCGTGAGTTTGGTCAGGCTCGCGTCAGGCGCAAAGACCGTCGCCAGGTCCGCAATCCATGAGGCGTCCTTCTGGATGGCCGGGTTCGAAACCTCGAAGCGCTCCTCGACCGGGTGGAACGCGATCCGGATGCGTACGGTCTCGTAATCCTTGGTCAGCACCTCCTGGCCGAGCAACGCGGCCATGAGCGCTGTGACGCGCTGCTGCCCGTCGATCAGGATGCGTTTGCCCGAGGATGTGGAGCCGTCTTTCAGCCGGACCGACGGGTTACGCCAGGCGATCAGATAGCCGACCGGATAGCCCTGATAGAGGGAATCCAGAAGGTTCCGGACCTTGGTCGCATCCCATACGAAGGGCCGCTGGATTTCCGGTATCGCGATCTCGCCGGACTTTACCCAGGTGAGCAGGGTTTCGATCGGATGGGGGGTGACCGAGTACCGTTGGGTGGCCATGTTCAGCGGCCTCCCGTCAGCACGTCTTCAAGAAGGCCTTCGGTTTCCTGCTCCAGAGCCCGGATGTCGGCCTCGATCTCCTGGAGCGTCCGCAGCGGCTGCGGCTTGTAGAAGTGCCGTGTGAAAGAGATTTCATAGCCGATGACCGTCTTGGACGGATCGATCCAGGCGTCGGCCGCATGAGGCAGAACCTCGCGACGGAAGAACGCCTCGATACCGCCGTCTTCCAAGAACGGCACCTGTTCGGTGTCCCTCAACTCCGTGTCCGGCTCAAATTCGACGATCGCTGGTTTGCCACCGACGGTCCGATGATAGTTGCCGTAGAGCGCATCAGATTCAGCATCGGCGCCCGGCTTGATCTTGGACACCTTCTTGATGACCGGTTCCGCTCCGGGATCCTTGATGCCCAACCCTGCCATCAGGAGCTTCTGGCGCTTGGCCGTCATACGGACGCCGCGCTTGCCCGCCACAGCTTCGGCTTCTTCAAGGAAGCGGTTGAAATCGAGATGGGGGCCTTCGCCAAGTCGCTCGGTTACTGCTTCCACGACGCCAATGAGGGGCTCTTCAGCAGCCTCCGTGCACGTCTTCGCGAAGCGACGCTGCGCGCTCGCGGACAGTCCGACCTTCAAGCGCAAGGGCCGCTCGACCGTCACCTTCCAGTAACCGAACGCCGCGTTCGGGAAGATCTTCGACTGCTCGCTTTCCTCGCTGTTTAGGAAGCTGTCGCAGATGCGCTTGATGTCATCCGTCCCGAGAATGCAATTCTTCTTTCCGAGGTTTTTTCGCAGAGGTTTGAACCACGCCGTCGCGTCAATCAGCTGGACCTTGCCCTTGCGGGACTCTGCCTTGCGATTGCTGAGCACCCAAATGTACGTCGCGATACCGGTGTTGTAGAAGATATTCAGCGGCAGCGCGATGATTGCCTCAAGCCAATCATTCTCGATGACCCAGCGTCGCACATTGCTTTCGCCTGAACCCGCATCGCCGGTGAACAGTGACGAGCCGTTGTGGACCTCGGCGATCCGGCTGCCGACCTTGGTGGCCTTCTTCATCTTGCTCAGCATATTGGCCAGAAACACCATCTGGCCGTCGCTGGAGCGCGTGATCAGGCTGTACTCGGGATCGCCACCGTGCTCGATCACGAAGCGGGGGTCAGTGATGTCCTTTTTGCCGCCGAGCCGGTCGAGATCGGATTTCCAGCTCTTGCCGTAGGGTGGGTTCGAAAGCATGAAATCGAACTCGCGCGATGGGAATGCATCGCTGGAGAGCGTGGAGCCGTACTTCATGTTCTCGGCTTCGGCGCCTTCACCCTTGAGGATGAGGTCCGCCTTGCTGATGGCGAAGGTCTCTGGGTTGACCTCCTGTCCGTAGAGGTGGACGGACACTTCCTTGCGATGGTCTGCAGCCAGCTTGACCAGCGTCTCTTCCGCCACTGTCAGCATGCCGCCCGTGCCGCAGGCGCCGTCGTAGACGAGATAGGTGCCGGACTGAATTTCATCCGCGATCGGCATGAAGATCAGGTACGCCATGAGCTCCACCACGTCGCGCGGCGTGAAGTGCTCTCCGGCCTCTTCGTTGTTTTCTTCGTTGAATCGCCTGATTAGTTCCTCAAAAATTGTTCCCATGGAGTGGTTGTCGAGCCCCGGCAGACGCACACTTCCGTCCTGGTGCAACACGGGCTTGGGGCTGAGATTGACCGATGGGTCGAGGAACTTTTCGATCAGGAACCCGAGCGCGTCCGCTTCGACAAGCGTTGGGATCTGATTGCGGAACTTGAACTTGTCGAGCACTTCCTGAACGTTCGGCGAGAAGCCGTCGAGGTAGGCCTCGAAGTCCGACTTCAGCTGCTGGCGGCGCGCGCGAGACGTGAGGTCGCGAAGCCGGAACTGCGATGTGTTGTAGAAGGCTTCGCCCGACGCCTGGCAAAGAGCCGCGTGCTGGTTGGCGATTCCTGCCTTGTCCAGCTGCGCCTTCATGGCCAAGACCGCGTCCTTGGTCGGTTCAAGCACGGCGTCGAGCCGACGAATGACGGTCATCGGCAGAATGACGTCCCGGTATTTGCCGCGAACATAGACATCGCGCAGAACATCATCGGCGATGTTCCAGATAAAATTGCTGATGTTCAGATCGCTCACTCGGGCCCCCTCAAACTCTCTTTTTTCGCAGCTTTTTTCTGCAGATCGATCCAGCCATCGAGGTCCGACCTCTTGAAGCGCCATGCGCCGGCCACTTTGAAACCCGGCAGATCGCCGCGCTTTGCGAGCCGATAAACCGTCTTTTCGTCGACGTTCAGGTAGCCAGCCACATCCCGCACGGTCATGGCTTGGTCAGCCGCATCCGCCATCACAACGCCCTCAATGTTTCTCTGAACATATCAGGGCAAGCTAGGGTAAGCCAGTCCAATGCTGGCTACCGCTGGTCGAAGACTACAGGTCTAGCCCAATCAATACAGGTCAATCCTCAATCAGAAACGAGCGTGCCGAGCCGAGCAACGACTCGACACGCCCGAAGTTTGACACAACCGCAAGCGCGGCCGCGCGGCCGGCGAAAACTCGAGCCAGCCTGGTGGGCTCCGTGCGGGTTCGCCGCCATCCCCACCGCCGCGCTCGATCCGGCCCACAGTCCGGCGTCTCCCGCGGTCCCCGCGCTTATCGGGTCCGGGTCCCCTTCATTCGCCGCGAACGGCTACTCGGCGTCGGCGGCCTCGGTCGGCGTGATCTCGGTGATCGTCTGGAACTCGCCGAGGAACTCGGGATGGTTCTGCGCCAGGTAGCGTACGACCCGGGCGTTCCCGAGCAGCTTGCCGACATAGCCCTTGATCACGGTCAGATGCAGGTGGTCCTGGCCGTAGGTGTCCTGGATCGAGGCGATCCCCTCCTGCAGACGGGCCAGTTCCTGCTCCATGCGCGCCATGGCCTCGGGGGTGATGCCCTTGACCTTCTTCGGCTTGGAGGACTCGACCAGTTGGGCCTGCGGCGTTCCCGCGAGGATCGCGTTCACGTAGGCGACGGAATAGTTGTTCGCGTTGACCAGAAGCTCTGCCGCCTCGATCTGCCGCATGGTCTTCATCTTGCGAAGCGCATCGAACACGGCGTTCGTGCACGGCTTGTCTTTCAGGATCGCGACGGCTTCTTCGCAGATGCCGTCAAGCAGGCGCGCCTTACGCCGGATGCTGCTCATGTTGAGATCGAGCGCGAGCGCGATCTTCTCTTCAGGCACGCCGCGCTCGATCGCCTTGCGGATCATCTTGTGTTCCTGGATCGGCGCGAGGCGGCTGACCTGCCGATTGTAGGTGAAAGCCTCGTCGTCTGTGGAAACGAGACATTCCACCTCGCTTTCGCCTGCGTCTTTCAGCGCCTCGATCCGCAGGTGGCCGTCCAGCAGCAACCAGGTGGCCGACTTGTCCGGGTTCCGAACCACGACGGGCGGCTCGACGATCCCGATCTGCGCGATGGAGGCCACTATCTGACGGTATTTCCGGCTAGACTTCGCGGTCTTGCCCAAGGCGCGAAGCGGCAATATCGCGTCGATGGGGAGGGTCACGCAGTCGTCCTCGAACCCGAGCGTGACGCGCTTCGTGGTGTCGCGAGCGTCGCGCTTCATGCCAGTGTCCCCTCAGTCACGGACCGCGCGAGATCGGCGGGCATCGTCTCAAGCCCCTCCGCCCGGAGCAGGGTCATGAAATGCGCATCCGCGCAGAGCTTTCGGAAGGCCTCGCGCACGAACATAAGCCGGCTCTGGGTGAGCTCTGCCTTTTTGATCAGAAGCTTCTGGCGCGTGGCTTCCTGCTGATACGCCCGGACAAGCCCCTCGCTCGTCAGGGCACGTTTTGGAGGCTTGCGCCCGAGCGGGTTGCTGTGGAGTTGCGGACCGCGCAGTTCGCGCTGCTGGATCAGGCGGCGCACGAGCGCCAGCTTCCGGCCCCGCAGCTTGTTCTGGGTATAGGCGTCCATCAGCGCCTTCTGCGCGCCCTTCGCGTCCGTCTTGGATATCTGGATGGCGAGGTTCAGCGGGAGGACGCCGGTCTCCACGGCCGAGACCAGGCGCTCTTCGCCTTTCTCCAACAGACCAGCGATCATATTCACATACTCGGTGGACACGCCAATCTTCTCGCCGATCTGGCGGTCGTTGTAGCCGCGCTGGCGGAGTGCGCCGATCTCGCGCATCAGGTCGATGGGGTTGTGCTGCCGCCGCGCACAGTTCTCGACGAGGCTCATGACGAGGCAATCGCTTTCGTCGGCCTCGATCACGATGGCCGGGATCCGGTCCTGCTTCAGTTCGATGAAGGCCTCGAGTCGACCCTGTCCGCAGACAAGGTCGTATTCCTGCGGATCTGTCCCGGCGCGCGGCGCCACGGTGATCGGGCGCTTCAGGCCGATCCGTGCTATGTTCTCCACCATCTCCTCGAAGGTGCGACGGTTGCGGACGCGGGGATTGAGAACCCGGATCCGTTCGGTCGGGATCAGGGTCACCTGCTTCTGGCTGGTCGGCTCCATGTCGTCGGGCATCACGCCACCTCCGGGATCCTGGCCCGCGAGGCGAGCGCGTAGAAGAAATCGAGCGTGTCGAACCGGTACGCATCGAGCGCGAGCCCGTTCTGCTCGGCGAATTTCAGTTTCCCGAATGTCATGTCGATGCTGGGCAGCACGTAATAGTCGCGCGGCGCCTCGTTCACCTCGTCCATGCGCACGGCGATCGTGATGTCGGGAGCCAGTCCGGTGTCGAGACGGATGCGCCAGCGCAGCGACCCGGCTGCCGTCGCAGAGCAACGGGCCAGAACGATGGAAATCGTGAACTCGTCATTGACGCGCAGCAGGTCGGTATCCAGGTCCTGCACGGCCGACCCGCCGTGCCGCGTGACCCCGGCGATGATCTGGGCCACCACCTGCGGATGGGCCTGTCGCAGAACGCGGTTGATCTCGATGTAGCTGTAGTCGCGGTCCGGCTCGTAGCCGATCAGCCGGTAGGCGCGTAGGAGGCTGCCGAAGCGGCTGCGATAGGCGCTGGAAGACGGAAGGTCGTCCTCCTCGTCGATGATCAGGCCCGACAACATACCCTGTCGCTGAAGGATTGCGCGCAGCGCGTCGAGCAGTTCCTCGTCCGAGAAATGGCGGCTCCGGGCATCCACGATCTCCCGCGCACGCAGGAACAGCGCCTGATCGACGATGGCGGGATACGCACCCTCGGCCCGGATCCACATCTCGCGCGGGTTCACCACGCGGCGCTGCTTCAGCTTGAACGACACCTTCGCGAAGACATTGTTCCCGATGTATTTTTCATTCGTCAGCACCTGATGCACGGTTGCTCGAGTCCACAGCCTGCCGAGATCGGTGCGAAGTCCTTCGGCGTTCAGGACCTCCGCGATCTCCCGCTCGGCACGCCCATTGTTCACGAACATCTCGTACATGCGCTGGACGACCCGCTGCTCCTCCTCGGGGCCGGGGACCAGGATGACGCGGTCGGTCTGCAGGCTCTTCTGCTCGCCACGTGACAGTTCGCCCTTGGGGTTGCCGTGCTCGTCGATCAGCACGCGCCGCAGCCCGTATCCGGCCGCGCCGCCCTGGCGATAGCCGAGTTCCACCAGGCGGCACTGGCCGGCGAAGACCTTCACCGACAGCTCGCGGCTGTACTCGCCGGCCATCACGCGCTTCACGGTCTTCAAGAGGTTCGAGCCGATGCTGCCGTCGTTCTCGAACTGCTCGCCGCAGTAATGCACCCGGATCCCTGCGCGAGAACAGACATGCTCGTGATAGGCGCCTTCATCGGCATCCTGAAATCGGCCCCAGCGGCTGACGTCGTAGACGAGGATTGCCTTGAAGTCGGCCTGGCCGGACTGGACCTCGGCCATCAGGTTCTGCAGCGCCTCCCGGCCGTCGAGTCGCAGCCCGGATCGCCCGGAGTCCTCGAACACGCGCAGGATCTGCAAGCCCCGCGCAGCGGCGTAGTTGCGGATGACGTCCAGCTGGTTCTCGGTCGAGTATTTCTGGTGATCGGTCGACATCCGCACATAGGCGACTGCTGGGACGTCCATCTCTGGCGCACCGTCGCTCTTGCCGGAAATGGTCGAAGATCGACCGCTCACACATGCATCTCCTCGGTATTGCTGGCAAATCCATCCGAACCGCCTGAATCCAGGGCTGAATCCCTCCGGTCCATGTAAAGCGAGGGAGGCCGGAATGTCGTTTCCGAAAAAGGGCAAGTTCTTTCCGAAAGAAAACGGGTATGGTGGAAACGATCGGCAGCAATCCGAGCACGGGTTCGCCGACGAAATCGCAGCGGCGCTGCGCAGATCACTCGGCGACAGCAGGGCGGGGGCGAAGGTCGTGGCGTCCTGGACCGGAGCGAACGAGAAGACAGTGAAGAATTGGTTTGCCGGACGGTACGGTCCGAGCGGTAACCACTTGGTCTCGCTGGCCCGACACTCCGACGAAGTGCTGGGAACATTCCTTGCGCTGGCGGGACGACAGGATCTGATGGTGGCTGTGAAGCTTGCGGCCGCAGAGCACGCAATTGAGGAGCTTCTGGTGGCCGTTCGCCAGTTGGGAGCGGATGATGGTCAGGGCGGGCCGAGCGTCTCTTCTGGCTAAAGACCGAGTTTCTGTCCCTCGTTGATGCGCAGATTTTCGCTGCGATCCCGCGCTGAAGCCATCGACACGGGAGAGAGTTCGGTATTTGTTACACTTCCTCCGCCACCCAGTCCTCACACCTTTCTCCGCCCGTGGATTGGGCTCGCAAGCCCCGGAAACAGGCGCTGTTTTCTGCCGCCTTCCGGATCTGCCCTCGATTCTTTAAGACCTGATCGGCGCCGTGTGGGGCGGTTTGTCTGGCCGGTCTCTGGCGGCCCGATGGTTGGGTGAGTTTCGACAGGAACAGGGAATTTTTTTTAGAATCCTGCTAAAAACAGGGGCTCAGGCACACGGGATGAGTGGCGTGATGCAATAAAGCATGTAATTACAATCGCTTGCGAATTTCTCGGACCACTTTCCTGTTATTCTGCAAAACAGGGGGCAAGAAGCGCAGAACAGGGCGATCTGTCACGCAGAACAGGCAGTTTCTTCCGCAAAACAGGGGAGTTCAACCTGTCCGCCGGCACGCCCCGAAATACGTCATTTGATCGTTCCAGTCGATCGGCATGTCGGCCGCGAGCAATCGCGCCAGGGTCAGGCCAGGCGGCTGGTGCCCCGAGAGGATGGCGGCCTGGAGGGCTGGCGCGAGAAAGGCGAGCCTGACCAGCCGCCGGCGGTGGGGAGAGGTCGGGCTCGCGGCGAGGCCCGGCCGGCCCGTGGCATCGGGTTCGAGCATCGCGTGGGCGGCGCGCAGTGCCCGGATAAGGGTGGCGTCCGGCTGCGGGCCGGCGACTTGTGCCGGGGTGATGGACGCCGCACCACCCTGGCGCGGAAATCTGACCGGCAAGATCAGCCGAAGCTGCTGGCCGTCGGACGGCTCCTCGCAGAGGTCTTCGGCGGGGGCAAGGTCGGCCCTCAGCGCCCGGCGCAGGTCTCTGGGCAGGGTGAGGGCGACGTGGTCGCGGTGCACATCGACCCTCATGACGGTGCGAAGGGGGGCTGCGCCGTCGATTCCGGCGATCCTGCGCAAACGCTCGGCAATCGCCTGCTCGAGGACGCCGGCCGGCACGCGGCGCAGGATTGTGTCATCCGGTCTCCGTCGCCCCTGTTGCAGCGAGGCGGACACGTAATAGCGGTAGCGGCGGCCGCGGGCCCCCACGGCGAAGGTCGGCGACATCCGCTCGCCCGCCGCGTCGAAGATCCGTCCGGTCAGCGGGGCGCGGGGCAGCCCGGAGCCAGTCCCGCGCGCACCGCGGGTCCGGTGCGCGGCAAGGTGCTCCTGAACCGCATCGAAGAGCGCGCGGTCGAGGACGGGCTCGTGGAGGCCTTGATGCAACGCGTCCTTGTGGCGGATGAGGCCGAGATAGACCGGGTTGCGCAGGAGGTGGATGAGCGCGCCGCGGCTGAAGGGCTTGCCGCCGGCGGCCGCCCCAGCCTTGCCGTTCCGATCCTTCGAGCCGATCCCGCGTGAGGCGAGCCAGCGCTGGAGGTCGTTCACGGAGCCAAGCTCGAGATAGGCCCGGAAGATGGTGCGCACCGCCCTTGCCTCGTCCTTGTTCACGACGAGGGCCCGGCTGCTATCGCGCGGCGGGTCGTAGCCGAGGGGCGGGGTCCCGCCCATCCACATGCCCCTGGCCTTGGAGGCGGCGATCTTGTCGCGGATGCGCTCGCCGGTCACCTCGCGCTCGAACTGCGCGAAGGACAGGAGCACATTGAGGGTGAGCCGGCCCATCGAGCTGGTGGTGTTGAAGGCCTGGGTCACGGAGACGAAGCTGACGGCGTGGCGCTCGAAGATCTCGACCATACGCGCGAAATCGGCGAGCGAGCGGGTCAGCCGGTCGATCTTGTAGACGACCACCACGTCGACGCGGCCACGCATGATGTCGGCGAGCAGACGCTTCAACGCCGGCCGCTCCATGGTGCCGCCCGAGACGCCGCCGTCGTCGTAGCGGTCGCGCAAGCTGTGCCAGCCCTCGCCGGCCTGGCTCCTGACATAGGCCTCGCAGGCCTCGCGCTGCGCGTCGAGACTGTTGAACTCCTGGTCGAGGCCCTCCTCGCTCGACTTGCGGGTATAGATCGCGGCGCGAATCCGGGCCCGGGTCATGTCGCGCCCCTGCGCAGGCCGAAGAAACGCGGACCGTTCCAGCGGGAGCCCGCGATTGCCGTGGCCGCGGCGGACAGGCTCGGATAGAGCTGGCCCTCGTGGCGAAAGCCGCCCGGCTCGACGACGACCTCGACCACCCGCCCCAGCCACTCGCGGGTCAGCACGGTGCCGGCGCCGAGATCGAGGCCTTCGGCCTGCACCGGTCCCTTGCGCGCGAGCCTGCGCCGCGTCTCGCGGTCGAGGCCGCCCTGGGCATCGGCCTGCAGGCGCCAGGCCAGCACCAGCCGCAGGAGCTCGACCGAACGCAGCTTCGGCGGCGGGCCATAGGCGGCGCGCCAGGCGGCGCGCAGCCCGTCGAGATCGAGCGGCTCCAGCGCCGCGATCTCCGGCCCAAGGCGCTCCGGCCCCCTCATCCTGCGGCCGCGATCCGGTAGCGCCGGACGCCCTCGGTCTTCTCGGAGACGACAAGGTGACCCCTCTTCCGGAGGCTCCCGGCCAGCGCGCCCCGAACCGAGTGGGCCTGCCATTTCGTTGCCCTGACGAGATCGTCGAGCGTTGCCCCCTCGGGGCGGGAGAGCAGCGCCACCAGGATGGCGGTCTTGCTTGGCGGCGGGGTGGTCGCCGCTGTGGACTTGGATTTGCGGGCCATGACAGGTCTCCGTGGCTGAGGCGACGGACCTTCCGCCGCTACCGCGACGCGCCCGGGGAGCGGGCCGGGCGTGCGGACAGAAACGCTCTGCTGGCGCGGCAAGTCCAGTTTGAAACCTTCGTCTCTTGAATACGCATTCGAACCCCCGCATATTGGGTACAGTGATGTGATAACAACTATTTGTGGGGCGCATGGACGCAGGCAATCACCCGTCGAAGCCATTGTCGGTGGCGTACCGCGCGATCGAGACCCTGCGGCCCGATCCGCGCAACGCGCGGACGCATCCAAAGAGCCAGATCGCCCAGCTGAAATCCGCGATCGAGGCCTTCGGCTTCACCAATCCGATCCTGATCGACGAGACGGGTGCGCTCATCGCCGGGCATGGCCGTCTTCGCGCGGCGAAGGAGCTG
Organism: Defluviimonas salinarum; assembly: GCF_026013545.1. GTDB lineage: Bacteria > Pseudomonadota > Alphaproteobacteria > Rhodobacterales > Rhodobacteraceae > Albidovulum > Albidovulum salinarum. The sequence goes on from NZ_JAPDOG010000001.1 coordinate 409,900, forward strand.
GGGCTTGCCGAGGTCCCGACGATCACGCTGTCGGGCCTCTCCGAGACCCAAATACGCGCCCTGAGGATCGCGGACAACAAGATCGCGCTGAATGCCGGGTGGGACCTCGATCTCCTCAAGATGGAGCTCGGCGAGCTGGCGGGCCTCGACGTGGAGCTTGACCTGACGCTGACCGGCTTCTCGACGGGCGAGCTCGACGTGCTGCTCGGGGCGCCTCCCGATCCCGATGACGAGGCGGTCCCCGCGGTACCGACGACGCCGCGCACGAAGCCCGGCGACATCTGGGCGCTCGGGCCGCATCGGATCGGCTGCGGTGACAGCCGCGATCCGGCGTTCCTGGCCGCGGTCATCGGCGATGGCCGGATCGACGCCGCCTTCCTTGACCCGCCCTACAATGTGCGGATCAACGGGCATGCCAATGCCCGGGGCCGGCACCGCGAGTTTGCCATGGCCTCGGGAGAGATGACGGAGGATGAGTTCAGGGCCTTCCTGGGCGCGACCCTCGGTGCGGCGACGGCGGTCTCGCGGGACGGGGCGGTGCACTTCGTCTGCATGGACTGGCGCCACATGGAGGACGTGTCGGTCGTCGGGAACAAGGTCTACGGCGAGCTCCTGAACCTCTGCATCTGGAACAAGTCGAATGCCGGGATGGGGTCGCTTTACCGCTCGAAGCACGAGCTGATCTTCGTCTACCGCGTCGGCCGGGCGCCGCACGCCAACATGGTGGAGCTGGGCCGGCACGGCCGGAACCGGACCAATGTCTGGGACTACGCCTCGGTGAACTCGTTCAAGGGCAGCCGTCGCGCCGATCTCGATCTGCACCCGACCGTGAAGCCCGTTGGCCTCGTCGCCGACGCGATCTGCGACGTCACCCGGCGCGGGGACCTCGTCCTCGACATCTTCCTTGGGTCCGGGACCACGCTCATCGCGGCGGAGCGCACCGACCGCCACTTCCGCGGTGTCGACATTGATCCGGCTTATGTCGACGTCGCCCTTGCCCGCTGGTCGGCGATGACCGGCCAGGAGCCCGAGCTCGTGCGGGACGGAGGTGCGGGATGACGGGATCAAGGTCAGCGCCGCCGAAGCACGGCCGGTTCCGCAAGGGACAGAGCGGCAATCCGAACGGGCGTCCGAAGAAGAGGGCCGGCGCCGGATCGACCTCTGCCTTCGACATCATCGTCGACAAGACCCTGACCATCACCCGCAGCGGGGTGCCGCAGGAGGTGAGCGTCGAGGAGGCCCTGCAGCACCGGACCTACCAGGACGCGATTGCCGGGAATCGCTCCGCGCGCCGCGACGTGCTGAAAATGATCGCGAAGCGCGAACAGGTCCTGGCGAAGATGGCGCCTGCACCCTCGGTGCAGGTCAAACAACGGACCGAGGAAGACCCGGACAATGCCAATGCCGCGCTGCTGATCCTGGGCATCGCCAGCGAGAACACCCGGGACTACGGGCCGAGCGACAACTACCAGCGCCTCCTGCTCGAGCCCTGGGCCGTGCAGGCCGCCCTCGGCCGACGCCGCGGTGGTGCGAGGCTCACCGACGAGGAGATCGGCGAGATCCGGCGCTGCACGCGGGACCCCGACAGCCTGCGATGGCCGCGAGGCACGCGCGCATGAGCGGCAACTCGGGCGAAGACGACACCGGCTACGGCAAGCCTCCGCGCGCGACGCGGTTCGCCAAAGGCCAGAGCGGCAATCCGCGTGGCCGCCCCCGGGGGCGGAAGACGGGCATTCCCTATGACGCCGTTCTCGGCCAGACGGTCACGATCCGCGAGAACGGGCGGGATCGACGCGTCACGGCGGCCGAGGCGTTCCTCCTGCAACTCGCCAAGAAAGGGCTTGAAGGCGATGGCGCCGCCTCGCGCCAGGCCCTGGCCTCGATCGAGCACGCGCGGGCGAAGCAGGTGCTCCGGGACGACATGCCCATAATGACCATCGTCCGGAGTTGTGTCGCACCCGGCAGCGTGACCCCCGCGCTCGAGCCCTTGCGGATGGCACGCAAGCTCGATCGCCAACGTCCGACGGCGCGCATGGCGCTCGAGCCCTGGATCGTCGAGACCGCGCTCGCACGGCTTGGCAGCCGTTGGCTCACCCGGGAGGAACAGCGAACGGTGGTGAAGGCGACGCGCACGCCCCGCAAGGTCAACTGGCCAGAGTGGTGGACCGAACTGCCGGAATAGTGCAACCGCCGGACCCCACGGCTCATGCTCGTCAGTTCTTCCGTCGGCGTGATCCTCTCCCTTGTTGCTGTGGGTGGTCCGCGCGCCCGTAAAGAATGAGGCGCGTGGCCGGTGCACATCTCAAGATGTCCTAGATTTCGCTGGTGCTTCCGTGCCGGCGGCCTTCGCCTCTTTCTCCTTGACAGGGGTCGTGGCGGTCTCCGCAGGCTTCGGCTTCATTGCGGCCGCAGCCCTGGCGGTCAGGTCCTTGAAGGACATGTCATCGATCCTTTGATTGGCCGGCGCCAACTCCTTATCCATGTCGGACCGGGATGCCTGGCATCGATACTACATATATGGGGGCTGGCGACCCGATTTACGATGGCGCGTCGAGAAGGAAGCCAACGACAGTCAGGCCAATTCATCAGTCCAGACCTTTAATTCCGCCAAAGTGTTCTGGCCGAAGGTCTGGGTCAGAGGGACATCGGCGGCATCGCGGCCGCGCGCGATCAGGATTCTCGCATACCGCGGCTTGTTGTTCCGCGGGTCGAACATGTGCCATTCTCCAGCAAGGAATACCTCCATCCACGCGGCAAAATCCCCGGGCGGATGAGGCAGAGGTTCACCGATGTCGCTCAGATATCCGGTGCAGTAGCGGGCCGGAATGTTCATGCAGCGACACAGGGCGATGGCGAGATGGGCGAAGTCGCGGCAGACGCCCTGCCGCTCGGCCAGGGTCTGCGATGCGGTGCGCGTCGATTTCGCCTGCATGTAGTCGAAGCGGACATGCCCGTGCACGAAATCGCAGATCGCCTGAACGCGTGACCATCCGGGTTCGGTGGTCTCAAAGCGACGCCAGGCCTCTTCCGAGAGGAGGTCTGTATCGCAATACCGGCTGCCCAGCAGAAACACGAGAGTTTCGAACGGTAGATCTTGAACGGCGTGCTGCTGTGCACCGCGAGAGACGGGATCGGGTCGGCCCGTGTCGCGGAAGATGCCATCCGTCGACAGGCAGAAGTCGCCCGCCGGAGCCAGGACGCGCGTACACCAGTTGCCGAAGCCATCCCGGTAGCTTTCGAGTGGCACACTCGGCGACGTCACGAGATAATCGGCGCACTCCAGATCGCCAAACCGCGAGTAGTGCACGTTCAGCAGCGCGATCAGCGGCGTCGGCTGAGGGAAGCTGTATCGCAGACGACACCCTATGCTGACGCGCATGCCGGACACACGGCCGCGCGTCGTCTTGTCACCATCATCTTGCAAGGATGCACGCCCCGTCGGAGAGCTGGAAGCCTCGATTGCAGCTCCACCGGTTGCCGGATCGGTCGAGATAGGCGTTCTCCGGCAGATCGATGGCGACGCAGGCGCCGCTCAGCGGCTCGTATCCACGCTCACAGCTCCAGCCCGGTCCATAGGATGCCTGGTCAAGATAGGCGTTCGCAGGCAAGATAATGGCGTCGCATCGGTCGTCGATCTTGACGAAGCCTCTCTCGCAAGCCCAGGCGGCGCCATAGTCTGCGTTGGTGAGATATGCGTTCTCTGGCACGGCAATCGGCGTACATGTTCCTGCAACGGCCTCATAGCTACGATCGCAGGTCCATCCCGTGCCCGAGCTGTCTTCTGTCAAGTAGGCACGCTCGGGAAGAACAATGGCTACGCATGCCTCGTCCTCCTGCCGGAACCCGCGTTTGCATTGCCAATTGTAGCCGGAAGACCGGAGGAAGGCATTGGCGGGCACCGGGATGGGATTGCAGGACGTCCCGTCCACCTCCTCATACCCGCGGCCGCACTCCCAGCCCGTCCCATAGGAGCGCCCGGTTGCATAGGCATGCTCAGGGATATCGAGAGCCAGGCACTCGGCGCCCTCCACCCGGAAGCCAAGATCGCAGACCCATCCGCCACCATAGCTGCGCGCCTGAGCGCTCTGAGGCATCGGACCGGTGCCATCCTGCGCAAGGATGGGGAAGGCCATGGACGCGATCACACCGGCCACGACTGCCATCCTCGAGATCAGTCTTGCCAGCGGGTGCCTCGCCGGTTCTTTGAGGTGTCTCATTTTCGCTTCCTTTGCCGACCAGAGTCCGTCCGTTGCCGCCCGTGTCTTCGATGGCCCAAGCGTGAGCGTTCCGGTCAGCCGTCGGGTGCGCACGACCGATGGGGTGGAGCCCTTGGAATTCGGTCTCGAGGGCATGCCCTCGTTTTCGGCCACCTGGATCGAGAATTCCTGCGTTACTGTCGGGGGAGTGCGATCGGTCATCGCAGGGACAACTTGAGTAAGGCTGCCGCCGCAACTGCTTGCTCTTTCTGATGGTAATCGCCGCTGAACTTTCCGTCGACCTTCACTTCCCAGATGCCATTTCTGTCGCGCACTTGAACCCGATCAAACTTCGCGGGGTGCTCCATGAGAGATCCTTTTCTCTCTTGGCCTTTGCGTGATCCGCTTTGCTCATCAATCACGTTGGTTTCCTTGGGACCAGGCGTCCGGACTTCCCCAAGCAGCATCACGGCCCGGATGAATTCTTCCGCATAATCGTCGGTTTGGCGGTGGTCGTGCTCGTGCCGGGCCATACTCATCGGTTCGACGAACCGTTCTTTCAGGTGCTCGATGAAACGTGGCTCCGCGCGGGCCATGAAAGCGATCAGGGCTTGAAGCACCTTTTCATGGGCGAGCACACGCCGTTCCAGATCGGTGGTCTCGGGTGACGCTATTGGCATGGCGCGGTTCATCCTCCTTCGACCGCGCTTTCCGCGCGCTCCGGTGATCCATCGACATCGAGGGCTGACAGGCAAGCTTGCGCGATATCCCGGTTCGAGGCATCGGTTCCCGGCATGGTCGCCCAGCCTGCCGCCATGACGGCACCGCGCCTCTGGTAGCTCGAAGATCCTCGGATTGTAGCCAACATTTCTGCGCGCTCCGGGTCGTTCCGAGCGATGTTGAGACAGACCGGCACCAGAGCCGCGACCACATCGTCACGGGCCATGGTCACGGCCCTACCAGCCGCGATTCCGCCTGTCACCCAGCCGCCCCAGGTGAAGCCGACGACACCGACACAGACCGCACCGATCAGCGCGCCATAGATGCCGGGTTTGAGCCATTCGGGAGTGTTCATTTCAATGCCTCCTGCGGGGAAAGCGCCGCCTCGCTGTGATTGTTCGTTCCATTTGTGGTCGCATCCCGGCTCAGCGCCTCTTTCAGGTCGCTCTCGGTTGTCACCCGGAGTTCAGTTCTTCCCGCATGAGCACCCTTGCCGCGCACCGTCAGGTACGTCGCCGTCCGTCTATAGGCCTCGAAGCTGAGGCCCTGGAGGAGCTCCTCTTCGACAAGAACTTCGTAGTCGCCGGCGGGCAAATCGCCCGGGTATCCCGGCAAGATAAACGGGTTTGAAAACGTCACTGTCGATCTGGTCGACCGCATGTTCATCTCTGGTCTCCGCGATGTTGGCAGATCCGTCGCTCACCACTGTTGACGGCCCCGTGGAGTCCGGGACGGACCAGTCGAACGATTTATTCTCTTGTACGTCGAGATCGTCCGACTGGCGCTGACGCATGTTAGTCTCGGGCCCCGAACCGGTTGCGACCTCCCTGAGGGCAGTCGCCCCCCACTGACCTGTGTAAGGGCGGCGAGACCGACCTGCGCGTATCCTTTGGGAAACAGGGATGATCTGCATTCCTGCAACCCTTGAAAGGATTGGCGATGGCCGACCCCAATTTTCTCAACCCGCACCCGCCCGAGTTCGATCGGTTTCTCTATGCCTCGGTCGGCGAGGACCGGAACGGCTATGCCGTGACGGTCCTCTCCACGCTCGCGCGGCTCGGACTCGATCCATGGAAGGAAACCGCTGAACTGGTCACGCTAGGACACGACGGCGCGCGAGCGCGGTTGGGAACGCTGCTTGCCCAGTTTCAGGATGTTCCCTCGCTCGCAAGCGATCATGGCAGGGTCGCACGAGACTTGAGCCAGCTACTTCCTGAAGGCCGGACGTCAGGTGCCCTGCAGCGCACTGCCTCGACGGTAGCCGATGGCCGCCCGGGAACACGCGGCGCGATCTGGGCAGTGCTCGCGATCATCTTTGTGCTGTATCAGATGTTCATGGTTGGCGGGTCGGGGTCAGGCGAATGACCGTCTCAATCGCGACCGCGAGCAGACCGACACATGCAGCGCACAAGTCCGGTACGCTCTCTCCACACGAACAGGGCATACTCTGGGACATGGAGGAACACTTCTGGATCAGTGGCGCCGACAACGCGCGGGCAACGACAGCGACCAACGCAGTCATGGTCTTCCCCTATCCGCCCGGCATCCTCCAGGGTGACCAGATCTGGACCCATCTTCGTGAAAGGACCGGCTGGCGCTCCGTTGTCATGGTCGAACGGCGCGTCACGCGGTGTCGTGACATGGCTATTCTCACCTACCGTGTCTCGGCGGAGAAGGCCGACGTGCCGATCTACAATGCCCTCTGCGCCTCGACGTACCTCAAAGATGACGACAGCTGGCTGAGGATTTCCCACCAGCAAACTGCGGTGACTTGAGAACCGCATAGGCAATCGACCTGCCGCAGGCGCCGGGACTAACCTGCGTCAGTGCGGCGTGGCGCTGACTTCGGCTAGGTGAGACGTGCCCGCCGAATGTTTGGTGGCGCAGCTTTCCGAGTACCCGAGAAGCGTGTGGGCGTGTCGATCCCCAAAGGACGGCATGTCGACACGCTTCTTATTCTCGGAGCGTCCAGGAAAGGACAATCCCAATGACTCCCGAACAGAACAAGACTGCCGAGAAGATGACCTCCGTGAAGGCCGCATGGGACAAGGCGCCCGCTGGCCCGAAGAAGGATGCGGCGCTGAAACACTGCCAGGCAGCCGAGAAGGCCAACACCGCGAAGAACGACGCCGAGACTAACAAGGAACTCGATGCGGCGACCCACGCCCTCGCGTAACCTCCGGCGTCTGACGTGAACACTGGGGCTGCCTGTCGAGCAAGAGAGGGCGGCCCTCTCATTTCAGGAGCGGCCCTGTCTGGTCCAGATATTCCGGATCGAACTCGGCAAGTTCCACCAGCCCAACATAGTCATGAAACGTAACGTGGCCGTCCCGAAAGGTGACCAGTCCACTCTCGCGAAGCTGCCGCAGGACGCGGTTCACATGGACCGCGCTCAACCCCAGCGTATCGGCGAGGTGGTATTGCGTCAGAGGGCAGTCGAAACCTTCCCTGCTGCCTATGCCGACCAGCGCAAGCCTCGACCCCAGCTCCAGCAGGAAATGCGCCATGCGGGCGTCCGCATCACGCCGACCGATCCCGACGAGATGCTCCACGACCATCGCTTCGTCCCTTGACGCTGCCCAAAGGATGGCGGTCGCAAGGCGCGGCGTCTGCACGAATGCATCGAGAAGATCGCTCGTCAGCACTTCGGCGGCCTCGATGTCGACGATGGGTTCGAAGCTGTGGTCCGACGTGCGCAAGAGGACGCTCCGCAAGCCCAGAAAATCCCCTGGCACCTGGAAATCAACGATCTGCCGCGTCCCGTCGGCCTGGAGCTTGTAGGAACAGACCCAACCCGACGACAGAATGTACGCGGCCTGAGCCGACTGGCCCTGATGCACCATGTCCCGCCCCGCGACAAAGGAGCGGCGACGCTGGTGCAGTCGCTCAAGAACGGCCAGTTCGACCTCCGACAGGGCGACGAAGGCCGAGAGTTTGCGGGTCAGCGGGCTGTGTTCAACTGATGTCACGGGGCCTCCCGGCGAGTCGCGACCCAAGAGCGGAAATCGGCCCGGACACTGCTCTGAATCAGTACAGCATAGAACACTTCCTGCGAGAAGTACGGATGCATTTGAGCCTCACCTTCCACCGGTTCACAATGCCAAGGAAGGAAACCCGGATGTCCACCGCAAGCGAACATGCAGGCCAGGCCGCCCTATCGATCTGCGAGGCGCTCCTGCTTGCCATGAACGATCGCGGACTGCTGCCGGAGCACGAGATCGTGGGCGTTCTTCGCGACGCCGCGGCGTCCCATCAGAACGCCTTCGGCACGGAACTCGAAATGGCACAGCACCGTTCGGTCGCGGATTTGATCAACGCAATTATCGCTGGCGGGAACTCTGTTCGACGCCCGTGATGCAATGCTACGGCGGTTTTGATCCGCAATCTCGAAGAAGAACCCGAACAGGGTATCGCCGCCTTGCGCGCATCAAAGCGGGGCATTCGACCAAGGTAGGTCCGCCTGACAATCCTCGACAAGGAGCACGTCGATGTCATTCACTCCCCTCCACGACCGGGTTCTCGTTCGCCGCATTGAAGGCGACGAGACGACCAAGGGCGGCCTCATCATTCCCGATACCGCCAAGGAAAAGCCTCAAGAAGGCGAAGTTGTCTCCGTTGGTGCCGGGGGAAGGCGCGAGAATGGCGAGCGCATCCCCATGGACGTCAAATCCGGCGACCGGATCCTGTTTGGAAAATGGTCCGGCTCAGAGATCAAGCTCGATGGCGAAGACCTTCTTATCATGAAGGAGAGCGACATTCTCGGCGTGATCGCCTGAGCTCGAATCCTTTCACATCAACCCCAGTCTCAGGAACTCACACCATGTCCGTCAAGGAAGTTCGCTTCAGTACCGATGCCCGCGACCGAATGCTGAAAGGCATCAACACGCTGGCAAATGCCGTCAAGATTACCCTCGGCCCGAAGGGCCGAAACGTCATTCTCGATAAATCCTGGGGTGCGCCCCGCATCACCAAGGACGGTGTGACCGTCGCCAAGGAGATCGAGCTTTCGGACCATTTCGAAAACATGGGCGCGCAGATTGTGAAGGAGGTGGCGTCCCGCACAAACGACGAGGCTGGCGACGGCACCACGACCGCGACCGTATTGGCCCAAGCCATCGTCAAGGAGGGCATGAAGGCCGTCGCCGCCGGCATGAACCCGATGGATCTGAAACGCGGAATCGACAGGGCCGTGGCCGCAATCGTGGCCGAGATCAAGACCATGTCCAGGCCGGTCGGTGATAGCCACGAGATCGCCAGGGTCGGGTCCATTTCGGCCAACGGAGAAGTCGAGATCGGTCGGCAGATTGCCGACGCGATGGCCAAGGTCGGCAAGGAAGGCGTGATCACCGTCGAGGAAAACAAAGGGTTGGAGACCGAGACCGAAGTGGTCGAAGGCATGCGGTTCGACCGCGGCTATCTGAGCCCCTATTTCATCACGAATGCTCAGAAGATGGTCGTCGAGCTGGATGACTGCGTCGTCCTGCTTCACGAGAAGAAGCTGACTTCTCTCATATCCATGGTGCCGCTGCTGGAGGCTGTGATTCAGGCCGACAAGCAATTGCTGATCGTGGCCGAGGACATCGAGGGCGAGGCGCTGGCGACGCTGGTCGTCAACAAGCTGCGCGGCGGGCTGAAGGTCGCGGCCGTCAAGGCGCCCGGCTTCGGAGACCGCCGCAAGGCGATGATGGAAGATATTGCTGTGCTGACGGGCGGTCAGGTGATTTCCGTAGAAATGGGCACCAAGCTGGAGAATGTCACAATGGACATGCTCGGGTCCGCCAGAAAGGTCACGATCACCAAGGATGACACGACGATCATCGACGGTGCTGGCGACAAGGACGCGATCGCGGCGCGCGTCACCCAGATCCGGGCGCAGATCGAGGAGACCACTTCGGACTACGACAAGGAGAAGCTGCAGGAACGGCAGGCCAAGCTTGCCAGCGGCATTGCCGTGATCCGGGTCGGCGGTGCAACCGAGATCGAGGTGAAGGAGCGCAAGGACCGCGTCAACGATGCGCTGAATGCCACCCGCGCTGCGGTCCAGGAAGGTGTCGTGCCCGGCGGCGGCGTGGCCCTGGTTCATGCCGGCAAGGTGCTGGCAACGCTGAAGGGCGAGAACAGCGATCAGGATGCTGGCATCAAAATCGTCCGCCGCGCGATCCAGGCACCGCTGCGCCAGATTGCCGGAAATGCCGGGGTCGACGGATCGGTCGTTGTTAGCAAGGTGATCGAGAACGACAGCCCGAGTTTCGGTTTCGACGCGCAAGCCGAGGAGTACGTCGACATGCTGAAGACCGGCGTCATCGATCCGACAAAAGTCGTCCGGATCGCCCTGGAAAACGCCGCTTCCATTGCCGGGCTATTGATCACGACCGAAGCGATGGTCGCGCAAAAGCCCAAGGAGGCTGGTGCCGGTAGCGAAACGTCCGACATGGGTGGAATGATGTGAATGGACGCGCCCTTTCATCAGGAGTCTCGGGACGAGAAATCACATTCTTGATGGATATGAACGCCGATCTAGTCAGCATAATAATTCATAATCAGGAGACCCGGGAATGACCAAAGGTAACAAGCAACGCGGCAACCGTGAAGCGAAGAAACCTAAGAAGGTGAAGGAAAAGGTCGTTGCAACAGCCGACTTCACGAAGGGCAAAGCCTTCACCAATCTTGGCGAGCACAAGAAAAAATATTGAGAGGGCCAAGTAGTTGTCTATCACTGAATACATAGCCTGATGGCGGCGGGAGACGACGCGCATAACACTTTGGCAGAGCTTCCGCTGCGCAAGGCTGCACTTATGAGACGAGAAGCACCGGAGACTTCTTTCATTCGCGGAGGCCCGGACGCTTGCTACCTGAGCCGTCCGGGACGCGGCTGAGGCGCCGGCAACTGCTTCTCGTGGTCAACGCATCCGCGTTGCGATGGCATAGCCTCTCACGACCCGAAAAGGTATGCTTCTTCCGTGATCGATACTCATCAAGGCCTGCCCCATGAGGTCGCCGACAGCATCACGAAACCATTCGCATGCTTCCTGAAGATCGAAGCGGCAGCTGGTGGGCTCCTGCTGCTGGCTGTTCTGCTGGCTTTGGGGCTGGCCAACTCGCCGTGGCAAGCAGGCTTTCTTGGTTTCTGGGAGACCCCCATCGGTCTAACATTCGGCTCGTTGGACTTCACGCGCTCTCTGCGGCACTGGATCAACGACGGTCTGATGACCCTTTTCTTTTTCGTGCTTTCTCTGGAACTGAAGCGCGAGTTGGTTTTGGGCGAATTGCGAAACCCTCGACAGGCCGCCCTGCCGTTCGCCGGCGCCTTGGGTGGCATGATCGTGCCGGTCTCTCTGTATCTTGTGTTGATGTCCGGCCAGCCGGGCATGCACGGCTGGGGAACTGTGATGGCAACCGATACGGCCTTCGTGATCGGGTGCCTGGCGCTCTTCGGACGCCGGATCCCGCCCACCTTGCGATTGTTCCTGCTGTCTCTGGCCATCTTTGACGATGTCGGTGCGATCCTCGTGGTCGCCTTCGGTTACGGTGAGGCGTTGAACTGGTCAGTTCTCGGATTGGGCTTTCTGGGGATTGGTATCGTCGCAGGCGCCTCGCGAGTCGGGATCAGAAGCGTACCGGTCTATTTCCTTCTGGGAGCGGCAGTCTGGCTATGCTTCGATGCTTCCGGCGTCCACGCGACCATTGCAGGTGTCATTCTGGGCCTGATGACGCCAACGCGCATATGGGTGAGCGATGCCCGCCTGCGTGCAATCCTTGGGCGGGTACTCGCGGTTCGGGCCGGCGATCATCGACAACGAGATGCCGCAAGCCACCGCGACCTGCGTCAAGCCGGCAGAGCGGTCACTGAGTCGCTCTCACCAGTCGAACGGCTCGAGTTGATTCTGCACCCTTGGGTCGGCTTTGCAATCATGCCGATCTTCGCGCTGGCAAATGCCGGCATCACGATTCAGGGTGTCGATTTCGCACAACCGATCTCGCTTGCGATCATTGTCGGCCTGGTGTTGGGAAAACCGATCGGTGTCTTCGGGTTCAGCTGGATTGCCGTCCGATCCGGCCTGGCGGCACTCGTGCCGGGCTTGTCGTGGCCGTTCATTCTGGCCGGGTCGTTTCTGACCGGGATTGGTTTCACGATGTCACTGTTCATCGCGGGCCTCGCATTCGACCGTTCCGTCCTGAATGCGGCGAAGTTGGGCATTCTCGCAGGATCAGCCATCTCTGCGGCAATTGGGATCCTCATGCTGCTACTCCTTACGCTTCTCGTAGCCCGAGCAGGAAGCGCCACGGCAGCTGGGTAGAAAGTTCAGAAAATCTAGAATGGGAAGAAGATCGGGATCGCCCCCACCACCGATCCGCCGACGATAATGTTCATCGGAATACCGATTCTGAGGAAATCGCCAAATCTGTAGTTTCCTGCGCCATACACCAGTGTGTTGGTCTGATAGCCAACCGGGGTCGCAAAGCTCGCGCTTGCACCAAACATCACGGCGACGACGAACGGCCTTGGGTCGGCACCAAGTTCTGCCGCAACACCGATTGCGAGCGGTGTAACCACGACAGCCACAGCGTTGTTGGTGACCGCCTCGGTAAGCGCCGAAGACAGTATGTAGATCGCTGCGAGCGTGACAATTGGCGGCCAGTCCACGAGTGCCGGAGCCAATGTCTCCACGATCAAGCTGACAGCCCCTACATTCTGCATTCCGGTACCGACGATCAGCATGGAAAAGATCAGCACAAGGACGCTAGCGTCAATGGAGGCCCAGGCCTCATCGTTGTCGATGCACCGGAGCACGAGGATGGCAGCGACCGCGACAAGGGAAAGCACGCTTATCTCGGCGATCCCGGCGGCGGCGAGCACCACAACCGAGAAAAGTGCGAACAGAGCAAGCGGCGCTTTCCCGCGGCGGAACGCGCGCCCACCCGCGGCTGTGATCGCGGCAAGATCGCCCGCCTCGGTCAGACGGGCAAATCCTTCAGGAGTTCCTTCCAGTAGCAGCGTGTCTGCAGGGCGCAAAAGTGCGGTGGAAAGGTCGGGTCCAAGCAGTTCGCCATGTCGGTGGGCACCGAGCACCCGCATTCCGTAGCGGTGTCCAATGGCAAGCTGCGCAATTCGTACCCCGCGGCTTCGGCGCGACAGCGTCACGATTGCTTCGGCGACGATCAATTCGGGGATGTTTTCCGCCGTTGGCCCTTGGCGCAACCCGACTTCGATGCCTGGAACTTTCCTCAGAGTGAGCAATTCCGATGTGGCCACCTTGGCGATTATCCTGTCGCCAGGTTCGAGTACATGTTCACTCAATCCGTCGCGCTTTACCCCAGACCGCGCGCGGATGCCTATGATCTCAATACCTCGTCGATTGAAGGAAGCGATTTCATGAATAGGTCGACCAATGCTCGGGTAGTCCTCTCGCGGGCGTACTTCTGTCAAAAAAGTTGCTTCATCGTCGGAGCCCTGTCCTGCAAGATCCTTTCGGTTCGGAAGCAGGACTGGACCCAGCAGGAGGAGCGCCAGGCCGCCTGTGGTCGCGGCGACCACGCCGACGGGCGTGATCTCGAAAATTGAAAATGGTTCCAAGCCAGACGCCTGGGACACGCCGTCAACTAGGAGGTTGGTCGACGTGCCGATCAGAGTACAAGTCCCGCCCAGGACCGCCATGTAGGATAGCGGGATCAACAGGCGCGTCGCAGCAAAGTCGAGGCTCTGCGCCAAACGGATGGCCACCGGTATCAAGACAATGACGACCGGCGTGTTATTCATCAAGCCCGAGGCGACAAGCGTCACGATGAGAAACGCCGCTGTGCCCGCAATCGGACGTTTTCTCGCCGCGGCGACAACCCGGTTCGCGAGTGCGTCGAGAAGCCCGGTTCGGACCAAAGCGCCGCTGATTACGAACATCGCGGCGATCGTGAGGGGTGCAGGGTTGGCGAATGCCGCCAGAACTTCATTCGTGGGGACAAACCCGAAGATAATAAACACTGCGGCAGCCCCCGCAGCGGTTACGTCCGGCTCGAAGCGCTCGGAAATAAATGCCGCAAACAAGAGAAGAACAATTGCCAGCGCAATGTAGGGTTCATAGCCGTTCGTGAGATTGATCAACCCATCCTCCGGGCTATATAGGTTCGCCACAGATGGTCTTTCGGAGGAACAAACCATCCTGATCAGCCCCACCTGAGTGGTCCGATTTGATTGTTAGTGCATGACTTGCCTCTGGTCCATCGGGATGACGGATTCAGGGGCCGGCGGGCGATAGCCCAGAGCACTGTGGGGGCGTTTCGTGTTGTAGTGTTTCCTCCATTGCTCGATGAGGATCTTGGCCTCTCGGAGGCTGTAAAAGACCTCGCCGTTGAGCAGCTCGTCCCGGAACCTGGCGTTGAAGCTCTCGCAGTATCCGTTCTCCCAGGGTGACCCTGGTTCGATGTAGGCCGTCCTGGCACCGACGGCGGCAATCCAGTCCCGGACCGCCTGCGCGACGAACTCGGGGCCGTTGTCGGATCTGATGTAGGTGGGTGTTCCGCGCAGGATGAACATATCGGTGAGAGCATCGATGACGTCGACCGAACTCAGCTTCCGCCTGACCCGGATCGCCAGGCATTCCCGGCTGAACTCGTCGAGGATGTTCAGCGTGCGGAATGCCTTCCCGTCATCGGTGCGGCAATGGACGAAATCATAGCTCGGCGGTGTCAGAGGAACCTGGCTTGCGGCGAGGCAGGGCGCCGACTAGGTGTTCAGTCCCGGCATCTGGTGGATCGGATCGACGATGAATCTGTCCGGCTCTGAAGTCCAGACTTTGCAGATATATTCGTAGGGCGTGAGGCCGCTGAGGGTCTTGAGCCTGCGAGCGGCGCTGTCAGAAGGAATCCGGTTGAGACTGGCAGGTCGGCCTCGTAGCGTCCGGCCATGACGAAACGCGACCCTTTCAAGTATTTCCACAGCAGCCCGGAGATCATCCGCCTTGCAGTGATGCTCTATGTCCGGTTCCCGCTGTCGCTTCGGAACGTCGAGGACCTGCTTCACGAGCGCGGGATCGAGATCAGCCACGAGTCGGTGCGGTTCTGGTGGCAGCGTTTCGGCCCGATGTTCGCCGCCGAGATACGCAAGAAACGGGCTGAGCGGCTGCGTTCCGGGCCGCAGTGGCAATGGCACCTCGACGAGATGTTCGTGAAGATCAACGGTGAGCGACACTACTTGTGGCGGGCCATCGACCAGGAAGGCGAGGTCCTCGAAAGCTTCGTGACGAAAACGCGGGACAAGAAAGCTGCATTGAAATTCCTCAAGAAAACAATGAAGCGCTACGGTCGGCCGCACATCTTGGTAACGGACAAGCTTCGCTCCTACGGTGCTGCGCTGAGAGAAGTCGGCGCGGCGGACCGGCAGGAAACGGGCCGCTGGCTCAACAACCGAGCGGAGAATTCGCACCTTCCTTTCCGACGACGGGAGCGGGCGATGCAACGGTTCCGGCGGATGCGAAGTCTGCAGATGTTCGCCGCCGTCCACGCCTCGGTCTTCAACCATTTCAACTCGGAGCGCAGCTTCTACTCGAGGGCAAATTTCAAGAAGAACCGCGCCGCTGCTCTCGCCGAGTGGCGTCAACTCGGCGCGGCGTAAGGGGCAGCGATCCTGTCCTTGTGGAGACGAGTTCGAATCTGTCTGACAGCTCCGGCAAAGACATCGACGTCCTGGCGCAAGATGTCGTCCGGCGAAACAACCATGGCATCGAAATCGACTTCCGCCGCGCGCACGGCCGCATCGTTGATGTCGCTCACGATCAGCTTGGCCCCGGCCGCGTGCAGCATTCCTGCCAGGCTCATGCCGACATGGCCAAGCCCCTGAACTGCGACCGTCTTGCCGGTCAGATCGTCAGAGCCAAGGCGATGTTTCAGGGTCTGCTTCAGGCACAGGAACACACCGCGCGCGGTGACCGGCGACGGATCGCCGCTGGCGAACTCGCCGCCTTCAAGACCCGCGACATAGGAGGTTCTTTCCGCCACATACGCCATGTCCTGCGGAGACACGCCGACATCCTCGGCGGTGTAGTAATCACCTGCCAGACATTCTATCAACGTACCGAAGGCGCGCATCAGTTCCGGCGTCTTTTGCGTCTTGGGATCGCCGATGATCACCGATTTCCCGCCGCCGAGCGGCAGATCGGCCGCAGCGTTCTTGTAGGTCATGCCCCGCGACAGACGCTCGACATCGTAGATTGCGTCCTCGATCCTGGCGTAGTTGAACATCCGGCAGCCGCCGGCCGCGGGCCCGCGGCGCAGCGAATGGATGGACACCAGGGCGTGCAACCCGGTCTGCTCGTCCCGCGCCTCGACCAGTCTTTCGTACCCCTCGCGGGGCTCGAGTTCACGGATGGCGAAATTCGGCTTGGTGACGACCTGGTTCATGTGTTGACCCTCATGTGGCAAGGACGGAACGGTGAAAGCCGTGTTGCCGCACGCCTAAGTTGCGACTTTCTCTTCCGACCGGATGCCGCTTGTTCTACCTCCGCATTGCCAGAATGACTGTTGGAATTTACAAAGAGTATCGCGCACATTCAAAACCTGGTTTCGCCAGACCGCGACATGACGAAAGAAAATTCGTGAAACCTCTGGACTCGACAGATATCCGAATCCTTCGCACCCTGCTGAGGGAAGGCAATATCCCGAACACGAAGCTGTCGGAGCTCGTTGCCCTCTCGACCAGCCAATGCTGGCAGCGCGTGCAGCGCCTGCAGCGCGACGGCTACATCGAAGGATACAACGCGGTGATCAACCACCGCCTGCTCGGCTATTCCGATATCGTCCTGGTCGAGATTTCGGCGGCGCGCGATGAAGTCACGCGCATCGCCGAGCTCTGTGAAGAACTCAGCAAGATACCCGAGGTGCTGGAAGTGCACCTGACCTCCGGCGAATACGACTGCTTCATCAAGGTCGCCGTCGACGGGACGCGGGGATACGAGAACTTCCTCAACAAGAAACTGTACCGCATCAAGGGTGTGCGCAACTCCCGGTCATCCTTTTCTCTGAAATGCTTCAAGAACGAGACCGGATTCGTGCCCGACATGTTGTAGTGCTGATTGCCGGCAAAAAACGATCGAACGAATATTTTAGTTTTTGCTCGCCAGGCAAAATATCTGCGCGCGTTCTCGGCGGTTGCCTTCGAAGAACGGGCAGAAATTTGATGCCGAAACGGATAATACGTCTCCATGATGTTGCAGCCGAGGCAGCACGCGTTGCGCAGCTGGAAGGCAGGGGGGCGATGGCTTACTGTTTGCACGGCGAACGCGGATACCGGCGCGAAACGGCGTTCGCCCGCAATCACAGGTTCGCGGTGCCAGGAGGCCGGGCCGCCGAACCACCGGCATTGGCATCGCCGGACCGGGCAGCTTTTTCGCCGCGGTCAATGCGGTCGGACGCGGGCATCCCGAACTCGGGCCGGGCTCCACGCATCCGCCCGTTCGCAACTGCAACTTAGTTGGTGAGGCCGTTGTTCCCGCAATCCCACTCAGATCGAGGACGTCATGACTGATACGCCCCCGCTTTCGCTGAAGGTTCCACAGCCTGAATGCAGACCCGGCGACACGCCGGACTTTTCCGGCATCGAGATTCCCGCGGCGGGGACCGTGCGGCGGCCGGCGGTCGACGAACAAGCCGAAGCGATGCGGGATCTGGCCTTCACCATCATCCGCGTGATGGACGACGAGGGTGCGGCGCAAGGCGATTGGGCCGGCAGTCTCACCGATGACGAGATCGCCCAAGGCCTGCGGGACATGATGACCCTTCGCATCTATGACAACCGCATGATGACAGCGCAGCGCCAGGGCAAGACCTCGTTCTACATGCAGCACCTCGGCGAAGAGGCAATCAGCTGCGCGTTTCAGCGGGCCCTGCAGAAGGGGGACATGAACTTTCCCACCTATCGGCAGGCCGGTTTGCTGATCGCATCGGGCTATCCGATGGAAACCATGATGTGCCAGGTGTTTTCCAACGAAGCGGACCCGCTTCACGGGCGTCAGCTGCCGGTCATGTATTCGTCCAAGGAGCACGGCTACTTCACCATCTCGGGCAATCTTGCGACCCAGTATATCCAGGCGGTCGGCTGGAGCATGGCTTCGGCCATCAAGGGCGATACCAAGATCGCGGCGTCCTGGATCGGCGACGGATCGACCTCCGAGAACGATTTCCACGCCGCCCTAGTCTTTGCGTCCACCTACACCGCGCCGGTGGTTCTGAACGTCGTCAACAACCAGTGGGCCATATCCACATTTCAAGGGATCGCCCGCGGCGGCGCCCACACGTTCGCCTCCCGCGGTCACGGCTTTGGCATCCCGTCGCTGCGGGTCGACGGCAACGACTATCTCGCGGTGCATGCGGTGGCGAAATGGGCGGTCGAGCGGGCACGGCGCAATCTCGGGCCGACGTTGATCGAGCACGTGACGTATCGCGCCGGCGGGCATTCCACGTCGGATGACCCCAGCGCTTATCGCCCGAAATCCGAGAGCGAGGCATGGCCGCTGGGCGATCCCATCGACCGGGTCAAGAAATACCTGATCGGGAAAGGCGTCTGGACGGAGGAACGCCACAAGCAGGCCGAGGCCGAGATCACCGACAGGGTGATCGAGTGCCAGAAGCGCGCCGAGGCCATCGGCACGCTTAACTCGGGCCATGTGCCGTCGCCCCGCGACATGTTCGAAGACGTCTACGCCGAGATGCCACCGCATTTGGTCCGGCAACGCCACGAAGTGGGGTATTGATCATGACTCAGATGACGATGATCGCGGCGATCCAGAACGCCCATGACCTGGCCATGGCGCGTGACGAGAATGTTGTCGTTTTTGGCGAGGATGTCGGTTATTTCGGCGGCGTGTTCCGCTGCACCGCGGGGCTACAACAAAAGTACGGCAGCTCGCGTTGTTTCGACGCGCCGATCAGCGAGCTGGGGATTGTCGGTGCCGGAATCGGCATGGCGGCATACGGGCTCAAACCCGTCGTCGAGGTGCAGTTCGCCGACTACATGTACCCCGCCTATGACCAGATCGTTTCCGAGGCGGCACGCCTGCGCTACCGATCGGGCGGTGAGTTCACCTGCCCGATCGTCGTGCGCATGCCGACGGGTGGCGGCATCTGGGGCGGACAGACCCACAGCCAGAGCCCCGAGGCGCTCTTTACCCATGTCGCCGGGCTCAAGACCGTCATCCCGTCGAACCCGCAGGATGCCAAGGGGCTTTTGCTGGCAGCGATAGCCGATCCCGACCCGGTGATCTTTCTCGAACCGAAGCGGCTCTACAATGGCCCGTTCGATGGCCACCATGACCGTCCTGTCCGGCCCTGGAAAACCCACCCGCTGGGCGAGGTCGATCCCGGCTATTACGAGGTGCCGCTTGGCAAGGCTGCCGTGGTTCGCGCGGGCCAGGAGTTGAGCATCGTCACTTACGGCACCATGGTCCATGTGGCGATCGCGGCGGCTGAGGAAACGGGCATCGACGCCGAAGTCATCGACCTGCGCACACTGATCCCGCTCGACACCGAAACGGTGATGGCCTCGGTCCAGAAAACCGGGCGCTGCCTGGTCCTGCACGAGGCGACACTAACCTCGGGTTTCGGTGCCGAGCTTGCCGCGCAGATCCAGGCGGAATGTTTCTATCACCTCGAAGCGCCCGTGCTGCGGGTGGCGGGTTGGGACACGCCCTATCCGCATGCGCAGGAATGGGCCTATTTTCCAGGGCCCGACCGGGTGGGGCGCAACATGCTAAAACTGATGGAGGCGTAAATGGGGCTCTACACCATGAAGCTGCCCGATGTCGGCGAAGGCATCGCAGAGGCAGAACTCTGCGCCTGGCATGTCGCGGTCGGGGATGTCGTCAAGGAAGACGATCCTCTGGCCGAGGTGATGACCGACAAGGCCGCCGTCGAGATCCCTTCGGCCGTGTCGGGCAGGGTCGTCTGGCTGGGCGGCGCGGCCGGTGACACCATGGCCATCGGGGCCGATCTGATCCGGCTGGAAGTCGAGGGCGAGGGTAACACAAGCCCCGATGAGGCCGCCGCGTCGGATGCGGCATCCGCCGTCAAAGCGCCTGCCCCGGCCGCCGCAAGACCTGCGGAGGCGCCCCCAGCGCCCAGGTTCGACTTGAAGGTGGCAGACGGCAAGGGGCTTTTTGAGATCAAGGTCCCTGATGTCGGCGAGGGCATTGCCGAGGCCGAGCTGACGGGCTGGAGCGTCTCGGTCGGGGCTCAGATCAAGGAAGACGACATCATCGCCGAGGTGATGACCGAAAAGGCCGCGGTCGAGATCCCGTCCAATGCGTCGGGCAAGGTGCTTTATCTCGGCGGCAGCGTTGGAGACACGCTGGCCATCGGCAGCACGCTGATCCTGCTCGAAGTGGACGGCGCGGGAAACACGACGGTCGAGGATGTCGCGAAGAGACTGGCTTCGACCGCGCCTGCCACGGCCGCCGCGCCGGCTCCGTCGATCCCGTCAAAACCCGTGCCCAAGCCGAGACCGGAGGCCTCGGCGCCTAGGCCGGCGCCGAAGGCGGCAACCGCTCCAGCCGGCGCACAACGCCGCGCCGAAGGCGAAAGACCCTTGACGACGCCATCCGTGCGCAAGCGCGCGCGGGAGCTTGGCGTCGACCTGCGTCGGGTCATGGGCAGCGGTCCGGCCGGGCGGATCACCCATGAGGATCTGACCCATTTCCACCAGACCGGCGGGCAGGTCGCTGCAAGCGTCGCCAAACGTCCGCAGCGGAGCGGTGAAACCGAGGAAAGGGTGATCGGCCTGCGCCGCAAGATCGCAGAGCGCATGGCGCTGTCGAAGTCCCGCATCCCCCACATCACCATCGTCGAAGAGGTCGATGTCACCGAGCTTGAAGCGCTGCGCGGCCAGTTGAACCGGGCTAGGGCCGAAACCAAGGGCAAGCTGACCATCCTGCCCTTCGTGATCCGCGCGATCGTGGATGCGGTCGCCGCGCAACCCAACATCAACGCGCATTTCGAAGATGACGCCGGCATGTTTCGTAAGTTTGAAGCGGTGCATGTCGGCATTGCGACCCAGACGCCGGGTGGGCTGATCGTTCCGGTCGTGCGTCATTGCGAGGCGATGTCCTTGTGGGAGAGTGCGGCCGAACTTGGCCGTCTGGCCAGCGCGGCCCGCGACGGCAAGGCCAAGGCGGACGACCTGAGCGGATCGACCATCACGATCACGTCGCTCGGGGCGCTTGGGGCCTTGGCCACCACGCCGATTATCAACTACCCGGAAGTGGCCATCGTCGGCATCAACAAGATTGCGGTGCGTCCGCATTGGGACGGCAAGGGATTCGTGCCCCGCCAGAAGATGAACATCTCCTGCAGCTTTGACCACCGCGTCATCGACGGTTGGGACGCGGCGGTCTTTGTCCAGAAACTCAAGACACTTCTCGAAACGCCTGCGCTGCTGATGCTGGAGGACTGATCATGGAAGAACTTAACTGCAAGTTGCTGGTGATCGGCTCCGGCCCGGGCGGCTATGTCTGTGCCATTCGGGCGGGGCAGCTGGGCGTGGACACGATCATCGTCGAGGCCAAGGCCCATGGGGGCACCTGCCTGAACGTCGGCTGCATCCCCTCCAAGGCGCTGATCCATGCGGCCGATGAGTTTTCGCATGCGGTGAAATTCACCCGCGACAACAATCTCGGGATCTCCGTTCAGAAGCCGAAGATCGAACTGGAGAAAACCGTCGCCTGGAAGGACGGCATCGTCGCCCGGCTGAACGGCGGTGTCACTGCCTTGCTGAAACGGGCCGGGGTGCGGGCGATCATCGGCCATGCCCGTTTCCGGGATGGCAAATCGGTGATCGTTAAGACGGATATGGGCGAACAGCTCATTCGCGCCGAAAAAATCGTCATTGCAACGGGCTCGGTGCCGTTTGAGATTCCGTCCCTGCCGTTCGGGGGCGATGTGATCTCTTCCACGGAGGCCCTGGCGCTGACATCGGTGCCGAAAAGGCTCGTCGTTGTGGGCGGTGGCTATATCGGTCTCGAGATCGGCACCGCGATGTCCAAGCTGGGGGCGGAGGTCACCGTGGTGGAGTTCACCTCGCGCATCCTGCCGCAATACGACACGGAACTGACCAAGCCCGTTGCCGACCGTCTGAAGGCGCTCGGCATCACCGTGATGCTGAACACGAAGGCCGAGGGGCTGAACGCCAGGAAGGACGCGCTGCGAGTCACGCTGGAAGGTGGCGACAGCACCGAACTGCCGTTCGACAAGGTTCTCGTTGCCGTCGGACGCAAGGCGCGGACTCATGATTGCGGGCTGGACGAACTGGCGCTGAAAATGAACGGCCAGTTCATCGAGATCGATGACCGTTGCCAGACGTCGATGCGCGATGTCTATGCCATCGGCGACGTTACGGGCGAACCGATGCTGGCGCATCGCGCGATCGCGCAGGGGGAAATGACGGCCGAGATCGTTGCCGGCGGCCCGCAGGCCTGGGACAAGCAATGTATCCCGGCGGTGTGCTTCACGGATCCCGAGATCGTGACCGCGGGCCTGTCGCCGGACGAGGCGAGGGAACTCGGACATGACATCGTCACGCCGGGTTTCACCCCCGAAGAAGAACTGGTTCTGAACCGCGATATCGAGATCGGCAAGTTTCCCTTCACCGCCAACGGTCGCGCCATGACGATGGAAAACGACAGCGGCTTTATCCGCGTGGTCGCCAGGGCCAGCGATCATGTGATCCTCGGTGTTCAGGCAACCGGCGGAGGGGTGTCCGAGCTCGCGGCGGTCTTTGCGCTCGCCATCGAAATGGGGGCTCGTCTCGAAGACATTGCGGGCACCATCCATGCCCATCCAACCCAGAGCGAAGGCTTCCAGGAAGCGGCGCTGAAAGCATTGGGACATGCCATCCACATCTGAGACCGGAGCATCACGATCAACGCGCCGGTCGGTGCGACACCAACCTTTCAGGCCGCGGAACCCGGTCTTCTTGCCCGGCTTATAGCCGCGATGCCCGAATTGACACAAAGGCTGAACTCATGGATTTCGCGTTAACAGAGGAACAGAGCGCCATCTTCGAGATGGCATTTGCTTTCGGTCAGGACCATATCGCGCCATTCGCCCTGCAGTGGGAAGATCAGGGAACCATCCCGAAGGACCTCTGGCCGCGGGTCGCCGAACTGGGACTGGGCGGTATCTATGTCTCGGAAGAATATGGCGGGTCCGGCCTGTCGCGGCTGGATGCCACGCTGGTTTTCGAGGCGCTGTCGATGGCCTGCCCCGCCGTCGCGTCGCTCCTGTCGATTCACAACATGTGCGGCGGCATGATCGACAAGTTCGGCTCGGAAGACACCAAGCAGAAGTGGCTCCCGCAACTCTGCAGCATGGAGAAGCTGTTCTCCTACTGCCTGACCGAACCCGGTTCCGGCTCGGATGCGGCGGCACTCCGCACCCGCGCCGAGCGGACCAATGGGGGCTACAAGCTGAATGGCACCAAGGCCTTCATCTCGGGCGGCAGCTATTCCGACGTGTACCTGACCATGGTGCGCACCGGCGAAGATGGCCCGCGCGGGATATCGGCGGTGCTCGTCGAGGACGGCGCCAAGGGCCTGTCCTTTGGCGGGCTGGAACGCAAGATGGGCTGGAAGGCCCAGCCGACGGCACAGGTGCAGTTCGACGCGTGCGAAGTCCCTGCGGAAAACCTCGTGGGCGAGGAAGGCCGCGGCTTTACCTATGCCATGGCCGGTCTTGACGGCGGGCGGCTCAACATCGCCGCCTCCGCGCTCGGCGGCGCGCAGGCAGCCCTGAAGGCGGCGCTGGACTATACCGGAGAGCGCAAGGCATTCGGCAAGACGATCGACCAGTTTCAGGCGCTTCAGTTCCGCCTGGCAGCCATGGAGATCAAGCTGCAGGCGGCGCGGATTTTCCTGCGGCAGGCGGCGTGGAAGCTCGACACTAGGGCCCATGACGCGACGAAGTTCTGCGCCATGGCCAAGACATTCGTGACCGACGCGGCCTTTGAGGTAGCCAATGACGCGCTCCAGCTGCATGGCGGTTACGGCTATCTCGCCGATTACGGGATCGAGAAGATCGTGCGCGACTTGCGGGTGCACCAGATCCTCGAAGGCACCAATGAAATCATGCATCTGATCGTGTCGCGGCAGTTGCTGGTGGACCGCGGGCGCAGGTGATCATGGAAGAACAAAGGAGAGAGCGATGGACCAGGATGTCATGAAAAAGCTGTCGGAGATGATGCTCGCGGCCACCAGATCGCATCCGCTCTTCGCCGGGATGGAGCCGTCGCAACTGTCCGATTTGGCCGATGGCTGGGCGAAGGCGGCGCAGGCGATGGCGGCGCCGAACGCCGAGGCCTGGGGGGAATGGGTCAGGACATGGTCGTCCTACCAATCCGAGATGACGAACCTCTGGCTATCCGGTCTGCAGGGCAAGCAGGCGCATGTCGAACCGAGCAGGGATCGCCGGTTCGGCGACGAGGCCTGGAACGAAGGTATCTTTCCGCTCATGCGCCAGTCCTACGAACTGGCGTCCAAGGCCATGGTGGATCTTGCGGACAAAGCTGGCCTGCCCGCGCATGAACAACGCAAGCTGAGCTTCTACGCCCGTGTCACCGCCGACAATCTCTCGCCGTCCAATTTTGCCATGACCAATCCCGAAGTGCTCAAGCTGGCCAGGGAAACCGGCGGCAAGAGCCTGGTCGACGGGTTCCGGAACATGCTTGCGGACCTTGAGAAGGGCTACATCACCACCACCGACGAAACCGCATTCAGAGTCGGCGAGAACCTGGCCACGACGCCCGGTGCGGTAGTCTATCGCAATGAGCTGATCGAGCTGATCCAGTACACGCCCGTAACGCCGAAGGTGCGCGCGGTCCCGATCCTGATCGTGCCGCCCTGCGTGAACAAGTTCTACATCTTCGACATCAACGAAAAGAAATCGATGATCCGGTATCTGCTCGAGAAGGGCAATTCCGTCTTCATCATCTCCTGGCGCAATGCCGGCCCCGAGACCCGGGACTACGACTGGAACGATTACATCACCCGGGGCGTAATGAGCGCCATGGACGCCACCGCCGACATCGCGAAGGCGGAGAAGCTCGACCTTCTGTCCTGGTGCAATGGCGGCACGTTGCTGCTTGCGGCTCTGGCGGTGATGCCGACGGCGCAGAAATCCCTGGTGGGCTCGGCCACGTTCCTGTCCTCGTTGCTGGATTTCAGCGACCCCGGCGAAGTCAAGGTGTTCATCGACCAGCCCCAGATCGCGGCCTACAAGCAGCGGCTTGGCGCGGCCAAGGTGGCCCCGGGACGGGATATCGCGCGGGCCATGGCGATGCTGCATGTGAACGAGAGCATCTGGGGCTTTGTCGTGAACAACTACCTCAAGGGACAGAACCCTCCGCCCTCCGATATCCTCTACTGGAACGCCGACACCTCGAACCTGCCCGCGAAGTGGTATTCCTTCTTCGTCGAGGAAATGTATCACGCCAACAGGTTGAAGGAGCCCGGCGCACTGACCCTGCTGGGCCAGCCGGTCGATTGCGGCAAAATCGACGTTCCCTGCTGTTTCGTGGCGGCAACGGGCGACCATATCGTACCTTGGACGACGTCGTACTCGTCCACAAAACTCCTGCCGAACGTAACCGAGTTCGTGCTGACCTCCGGCGGCCATGTCTCCGGTACCGTCATCAACCATCCGGCGGGGAGTCGGCGCCACTTTCTGGCGGGCGGTGACCGATCGGGCCCGGCAGAGGCATGGCGCGCCTCGGCCGAGCGCACCGAAGGCAGCTGGTGGCCGCATTGGCTCGGGTGGCTGGACAGGACCAGCGGGGCCGACGAACGCAGCGCCCCGGGCAACCCGAAAGATCCCGAACGAGCTGCGGCGCCGGGGGCATATGTGCTGGAAGAAGTGCCGCAGGACGGTTGAGTTTCCGGCCGCCCAACGGCGAGATCCGGGCTTTTGAAGAGGTAGTACGTGCCGCATACGCCCAATGCCACCGAAAACGGCCGGTTTCGGATGCTTTCTGCCGGCGGCGTTGCTTTGCGGGTCTATACCCGGGATCTGGATCGGCCGGGCGTGCCATTGGTGATCTGCAATGGTCTCGGGCAGTCCGTCGAAATTCTCTACCCGCTGCTGCATGAGCTTCCTGACCGGCCGATCATCGCGTTCGATGCGGCCGGGGTAGGCCGGTCGGACGTTCCGTGCGATGTGACCACGATCCCACAGCATGCCGCCATGTTGGGCGAGGTCCTGGATCAACTCGGCGTCGGGCAATTCGACGTGATGGGCATTTCCTGGGGCGGCGCGGTGGCGCAGCAGATCACCCGAGACCAGCCGGACCGCGTGCGCAAGCTGGTCTTGGCCATCACCTCGGCGGGAGGGATCGTCAGTTGGTGGGGCTCGCCTGTAGCACTTTTCGAGATCATGTTTCCCTTGCGCTATGCGAACAAGGCCTACGGAAATTTCATCGGCCCCTTCATGTATGGCGGCGAGGCAATCCTGCAACCAGCGCTCTTCCGAGAATACACCATGCATGCGATCCGCCCGACTTATAAGGGCTATGCAGCTCAGGTTCAGGCCCTGTGCTCCTGGAGCAGTGTGTCCTGGCTTGGCGATCTGAAGACGCCCACCCAGATCATCGGAGGGGCACTGGACTTGTTGATCCCGATCACCAATCAGATGCTGCTCACCGCGCTGCTGCCGAACGCGAGGCTCCGGGTCTTTGATGCGGGTCATCTTGTGATGTATTCACGCCGCGCCGAAGTCGGGGCATTGCTTGCGGGATTTTTAGATGACTGAATTGAACGATCGATGCTGGCAGACGGTCCTGTCAGGGAAACTTGGCTTGAGATGTGATAAGGCGGCGGCTAGCGTCCGGCCATGACCAAACCCAGCCCGTTCAAGTGGTTCAAGACCAGCCCCGAGATCATCCGCCTTGCAGTGATGCTCTATGTCCGGTTCCCGCTGTCGCTTCGGAACGTCGAGGACCTGCTTCACGAGCGCGGGATCGAGATAAGCCATGAGTCGGTGCGGTTCTGGTGGCAGCGTTTCGGCGCGATGTTCGCCGCCGAGATCCGCAAGAACCGGGCGGAGC
Source organism: Defluviimonas salinarum (assembly GCF_026013545.1). Lineage (GTDB taxonomy): Bacteria > Pseudomonadota > Alphaproteobacteria > Rhodobacterales > Rhodobacteraceae > Albidovulum > Albidovulum salinarum. The sequence continues at coordinate 436,885 of NZ_JAPDOG010000001.1, forward strand.
GGCTGCGTTCCGGGCCGCAGTGGCAATGGCACCTCGACGAGATGTTCGTGAAGATCAACGGTGAGCGACACTACTTGTGGCGGGCCATCGACCAGGAAGGCGAGGTCCTCGA
>NZ_JAPDOG010000010.1 GCF_026013545.1 Defluviimonas salinarum
AGGTGCGGCTCTGCCGCCGCGCGGCCTCGACCGCGCGTCGCCGCCGCCTGCGCGCGGTCATCGCCAGGGCCGTCGCCTGGATCCGCCACGCGCTTTCCGCGCGCCGTCGCGGACCGGCGCGGCGCTGAGCGGGCCGCGGCGCTTCGTGCTATCCTTCGACGTGACCGCAATGACGAAGGAGGGGTAACGATGGCTGGAACCGATCCCTGGAACGGCACCGACCGGCTCGACGAGGCGACGCTCGACGTGATGGTGGCACGGCTCGAGGCGCGGGGAAAGAACGCCGCGTTCGTCGGCATGCTCGACGACTATCTCGACGCGATGGAGATCGACGGCGCCGCCTCGGTCCTCGACCTCGGCTGCGGCACCGGCCTCGTCTCGCGGCGGATCTGCGCCCGGCCGGATTTCGCCGGCACTTGCCACGGCATCGACCTCAGCGACTACCTCGTGCGCGCGGCGCGGCGGTACGCGGCCGACGAGGGCGCAGGCGAGCGGACCCGGTTCGAGGTGGGCGACACCCATTCGCTGAACCTCGCCGAAGCCAGCTATGACGCCGTCATCGCCCACACACTCTTCAGCCATCTCGACGATCCCGGCGCGGTTCTGGGCGAGATGGCGCGGGTGGTGCGGCCCGGCGGCAGGATCGTGGTCTATGACGGCGACTATGCCTCGCTCACCTTCGAGGAAGCAGATCCAGAGCAGTCGCGGCAAAACTCCGACCGGGTGATCGAGGCGCTCGTCACCCAGCCGCGGGTGCTGCGCCAGATGTTGCGGATCGCCAAGCGCCACGGCCTCGTGCTCGACCGCATGTTCTCCTACGTCTTGACCGAAGCTGGCCGCGCCGATTTCTGGGTCAGCGCGGTCGAGGGGCTCCGCGTGCTCGGGCCGCGCTCGGGCGTGATGACCGAGGCCGAGGCCAACGCCTGGGCCGACGCGCAACTTGCCGCCTCGGAAGAGGGCGTGTTCTTCGGATCGAGCAACTACTACACCTATCTGTTCCGCCCCGCCTGACAGCGTCGGAGAGGCGCAGATTCCGGTTGTGGCCGCCTCCGGTTCCGGTAATTATGCAAGCGTATAATTTCCACACCGAATCCGGGGAGCCGATGTCCGAACCGCGCCGCAGCTTCACCCGCGAGGATCCCGACAGCCGTCGGGCGGCGCTGATCCGCGCGACGCTGGAACTGATTGCCGAGTTCGGTCCGCAGGCCGCCACGGTGCGCGCGATCGCCGCCGAGGCGGGGCTCACCCAGGGCATGATCCGGCACTATTTCTCGACCAAGGAAGAGCTCGTCAACGCCGCTTACGAGGCGCATATGCAGGCCCAGACCGAAGCCTCCGAGGCCTCCGCTGGAGGCGCCGGCACGGCGCGGGCGCGGCTCGCGCATTTCGTCGCGGGCTCGGTCACGCCGCCGGTCGCCGACCCGCGCGCGGTCTCGCTCTGGGCCGGCTTCATCCACATGATCCGCCGCGACCCGGCGATGCACGCCACCCACCGCGAGAGCTACCTGCGCTACCGCGACCTCCTGCAAGGGCTCCTGTCCGACGCGCTGGCCGAATCCGGCCGGCCCGTGCCCGAGGCCGAGGCGCGGCGGCTCGCCATCGCCTGCAACGCGGTGATCGACGGGCTCTGGCTCGAAGGCGGTGCGCTGCCCGAGGCCTTCGGGTCCAGTGAGCTTGAAGGGATCGCCCGCGACTCGGTCGGCGCGATCCTTGGTCTTTCCCTTTTGCGCGATGAGGCGTCCCAATGAAGTATTCCCCGGTTCTCGACCGCCTCTCCGGTCTCGGAGGCGCGAAATGGGAGATCCATGCCCATGCCCGCGCCCGCGCCCGGCAGGGCCATGACGTGATCGAGCTGACGATCGGCAATCCCGACGTCGCCGCCCCCGCTGAGCTGGTCGAGGCGGCGACGGCGGCGATGCGCGCCGGCCGCACCCAGTATTCCAGCGGCCGCGGTGAGGAGGGGCTGCGCGAGGCGCTCGCCGCGCGCTACACGGAAAGCGCCGGCCGCCCGATCGGCGCCGATCAGGTGCTCTGCTTCCCCGGCACCCAGACAGCGCTCTACGCCGTCCTGATGGGCCTCGCCGAGCCCGGCACCGAGGTCCTCGTCGGCGACCCGATGTACGCCACCTACGAGGCCGTGGTCGCCGCGAGCGGTGCTGCGCTCGTTCCGGTGCCGCTCCGGCCCGAGCGCGGCTTCCGCATTGCCGCCGCGGACATCGCGGCCCGGATCACGCCGCGGACGCGGGCGGTGCTCCTCAACACGCCGCACAATCCGACCGGCGCGGTGCTCCGCCCCGAGGATATCGACGCCATCGGCCGTCTCGCGGTCGCCCACGATCTCTGGCTGATCGTCGACGAGGTCTACGAGGAGCTTGTCTTCGACGGCGTCGCCTTCACCTCGCCGCTCGCGCGCGGCGATCTCGCCGAGCGGGTCGTCGTGGTCTCCTCGATTTCCAAGTCCCATGCCGCGCCCGGTTTCCGCTCCGGTTGGTGCATCGGCTCCGCCGCCTTCACCGAACGGCTGCTGCCGCTGTCGGAATCGATGCTGTTCGGCAACCAGCCCTTCATCGCCGACATGACCGCGCTCGCGGTCTCCGGACCCTCGGAGGTCGCCGCCGGGATGCGTCACCGCTTCGCGGCGCGGGCGAAATACCTCGCCGAACGGCTTACGCAGGAGACGCGGCTCCGCGTCCACCGCCCCGAGGCGGGCATGTTCGCGCTGATCGACGTCACCGCTACCGGCATGAGCGACCGCGACTACGCGCTCGACCTGATCGAATCCGGGGTCGCGGTGATGCCGGGCTCGGCCTTCGGCCAGTCGCTCGCCGGCTGGGTCCGTGTGGCGCTCACCGTCGATGACGGCCGCTTCCGCCGCGCCTGCGACCGGATCGTGACCCATGCCAACGCCAAGTGCCGGATAGGAGCCTGAAAGTGACGACGATCGGTGAAGCCCTTGTGAAGGCGCTCGAGGCGCGCGGCGTGAACGTGGTGTTCGGCATTCCCGGCGTCCACACGGTGGAGCTTTACCGCGGGCTCGCGGGCTCGCCGATCCGCCATGTCACGCCACGCCACGAACAGGGGGCGGGCTTCATGGCCGACGGCTATGCCCGCGTCTCGGGTAAGCCCGGCGTCGCCTTCGTGATTACCGGGCCGGGGGTCACCAACACGCTGACGCCGATGGGCCAGGCGCGGGCGGATTCGGTGCCGATGCTGGTGATCTCCGGCGTGAACCGGCGGGCGACGCTGGGGCGTGGCCTCGGCTGCCTGCACGAACTCCCCGACCAGCTCGGGCTGACCGCGCTCGTCGCCCGCACCGCCGACCGGGTCGAGAGCGCCGAAGCGCTGGCCCCGGCCCTCGACCGCGCCTTCGCGGGCTTCGCCTCCGACCGGCCCGGCCCGGCCCATATCGAGGTGCCGCTCGACGTGATGGGTCTGCCCGCGCTCCCGGTCCCCGCGCCCGCCGATGCCGCGCCGGTTCTGCCCGATCCTGATACGATCCGCCGCGCCGCCGAGGCGCTCGGCCAGGCCGTTCGCCCGCTGATCCTCGCCGGCGGCGGCGCCAGGCACGCCGACGCCGCGCTCACCGCGCTTGCCGAACGGCTCGACGCACCGGTGGTGCAGACCGTGAACGCCCGCGGCCTGATGCACCGTCACCCGCTCGCGGTGCCCGCGAGCCCCTGCCTTGAACCGGTGCGCGACCTGATCCGCGCCGCCGACGTCGTGCTCGCCGTCGGTACCGAGTTCGGCCCCACCGATTACGAGATGTATGGCGGCGCGATGCCGGTCCCGGCGCGGCTCGTCCGGATCGACATCTCGGCTGGGCAGCTTGCTCTCCACCCGGCCGAGATCGCGCTCCGCGGCCATGCCGAGGCGGTGCTTCCGGCGCTGACCGGGGCGCTGCCGGAACGCGCACCCCGTGACGGCGCGACGCGCGCGGCTGAGGCAATCGACGCCGCCCGCGCCGGGCTCGACCCGGTGATGCTGCCGCAACTTGCCATCCTCGAAGCGGTGCGCGACACGGTTCCGGGCGCGATCTTCGTCGGCGACTCGACGCAGGCGATCTACGCCGGCAACCTGCTTTACGACCACGACCGCCCCGGCGGATGGTTCAACGCCGCGACCGGCTTCGGCGCGCTCGGCTTCTCGATCCCCGCCGCGATCGGCGCGGCCCTCGCCGACCCCGACGCGCCGGTCGTCTGCCTCGCCGGCGACGGCGGCGCGCAGTTCTCCCTGCCCGAGTTGATGACCGCGGTGGACGAGAAGCTGCCGATCGCCTTCCTGATCTGGAACAACCACGCCTATCAGGAGATCGCGGATTCGATGGCGCGCGTCGGCGTCGCCGTCACCGGCTGCCACCCGACGCCGCCCGATTTCGCCGCCGTCGCGCAGTCCTGCGCCATGCCCTTCGCCCGCGTCGCGATGGCGCCCGAGGCGGTGGCCGGGGCGCTGAGGGACCTGCGCCGCCCCGACGGGCCGGTGATGATCGAGATCGAGGCCGGCTGAACCGGCCGCCTAGCAGCCGTTCTGCCAGCCCTCGATGATCTCCACCGCTTCCTCGGCGCTCTCGACGAAGGAAAAGAGGCTCAGGTCCTCGGGCGAGATCGTGCCCGCTTCGGCCAGCGCCTGCCAGTTGATGATGCTGTCCCAGAAGCCGCGGCCGAAGAGCAGGAACGGCACCTTCTTCATCCGCCCGGTCTGGATCAGCGTCAGGCTCTCGAACATCTCGTCCAATGTGCCGAAACCGCCGGGGAAGATGCAGATCGCCTTCGCGCGCATCAGGAAATGCATCTTGCGGATCGCGAAGTAGTGGAAGTTGAAGCAGAGGTCGGGCGTTACATAAACGTTCGGCGCCTGCTCGTGCGGCAGGACGATGTTGAGCCCGATCGAATGGCCGCCCGCGTCCACCGCGCCGCGGTTCCCGGCCTCCATGATGCCGGGGCCGCCGCCGGTCACGATCACGTCCTCGCGGCCGTAGCTCCTGAGGCTCTTCTCGGTCATGATCCGGGCGAGCTTCCTCGCCTCGTCGTACCATTTCGCGAGCGCCGCGGCGCCGGTCGCCGCCTCGGTCTTGCCGCCCGCGGCAGTCTCGATCACCGGCGGCTCGGGCTGCTCGGCGGTGCCGGTCGGATCGGGGATACGCGCGCTGCCCATCATCACGATCGTCGACTCGATGCCGCGCTCGTCCATGATCATCTGCGGCTTCAGAAGCTCGAGCTGCAGGCGCACGGGGCGCAGCTCCTCGCGGCACATGAAGTCGGGATCGGTGAAGGCGAGCCGGTAGGCCGGGGCGCGGGTCTGCGGCGTGTCGGGAATGCGGTCGGCGGTCTCCACATCCTGGTGGCTGTGGCGGAACGGGTGGCGGCGGGGATCTTCTTTCATGAGCGTCCTCGAGGTCCTGTTACCCAAAGGCGTAGCCCCTTTGCGGGCTGGATGCCAGCATGGCCGCGCAAGATGGCGCAACTGTGACGCGCATGGTCGCATTGCTTCGCGGGCCGAGCCGCCCTATAGGCCATGGTCACGCGACGTCAGATTCCGAGGGAACGCCCATGTCCAATGCCGCACTTGAGACCGCCATCGAAGCCGCCTGGGAGGCGCGCGACACGATCACGACCGCGACCGGGGGCGAAACCCGCGAGGCGATCGAGGCGACGCTGACCGCGCTCGACAGCGGCAAGCTCCGCGTCGCCGAGCGCCAGTCCGACGGCAACTGGCATGTGAACCAGTGGGCCAAGAAGGCGGTTCTGCTGTCGTTCCGGCTGAACGACATGGAGCCGATCTCCGGCGGCAACGGCGGCACCACCTGGTGGGACAAGGTGCCCTCGAAGTTCCACGGCTGGGGCGAGCATGAATGGCGCGCCGCGGGCTTCCGCGCGGTGCCGGGCTCGATCGTCCGCCGCTCGGCCTTCATCGGCAAGGGCGTGGTGCTGATGCCCTCCTTCGTCAACATCGGCGCCTATGTCGATGAGGGCTCGATGGTCGATGGCTGGGCCACCGTCGGCTCCTGCGCCCAGATCGGCAAGAACGTCCACCTTTCCGGCGGCGTCGGCATCGGCGGCGTGCTGGAGCCGATGCAGGCCGGCCCGACGATCATCGAGGACAACTGCTTCATCGGCGCCCGGTCGGAGGTCGTCGAGGGCTGTATCATCCGCGAGGGCTCGGTGCTCGGCATGGGCGTCTTCATCGGCAAGTCGACGAAGATCGTCGACCGCGAGACCGGCGATGTCTTCTACGGCGAGGTGCCGGCGGGGTCGGTCGTCGTCGCGGGTTCGATGCCTTCGAAGGGCGGCATCAACCTCTACTGTGCGGTGATCGTGAAGAAGGTCGACGCCCAGACCCGGGCCAAGACCTCGATCAACGATCTCCTGCGGGACTGAGGCCGGGCGCGGGAAGAAAATTCAGTAATTTTCTTCCCGAAAATCCTTGAAGGATTTTCGGTGGGCGCGGTTGGAGAGCAAAATGACCGAGAAGCCGAAACGACCCCAGCAGGTCTACACCCTCGTTGTCGAGGTCGGCCGAAAGTCCGGTGACGGCCTGCCCAAGGGCGCGACCGGCGCGGCGCTGATGATCTATGCCTCGGGCGTCGACGAGGACGAGGCGGTGCGCGAGACGGTGGCGATCCTCAAGCAGGCCGACATGGCGCCGCTGGATGTCACCGGCTACGGCACCGCCGAAGAACGCGCGGCCCAGGGCCACGAGATCGAAGACGACGAGCGCGCGCTGATGGAGCGTGCGCTCGCCGAGAACTCGGTGATCGTGGCGCAGGTGACGCCGTTCTTCGACAAGGGCTGAGCCATCGCCCCGGGCTGGGCGGCGGATGCCTCCGGCGGGGATACTTCGGGCAAGATGAAAGAGCCGGGCGGAGTGGCGGATGCCTCTTGGCCTTTCGGCCCCGGGCGCTCATATAGGAGGCGACACGAGACAACGGGGGCAGACATGCTCGAATTCAGCCAGAAACAGGACGCTCCGGCGGCCGGCGACCTGATCCGCGACGTGACCGAGGCGGATTTCATGAAGGAAGTCATCGAGGCGAGCCGCGAGGTGCCGGTGATCGTCGACTTCTGGGCGCCCTGGTGCGGACCCTGCAAGACGCTCGGGCCGGCGCTCGAAGCCGCGGTGACCGCGGCCAAGGGCAAGGTTCGCATGGCCAAGGTCAATGTGGACGAGAACCAGATGATCGCGGCGCAGCTGCGTATCCAGTCGATCCCGACCGTCTACGCCTTCTGGGAGGGTAAGCCGGTGGACGGATTTCAGGGCGCGGTCCAGGGCTCCGAGATCAAGGCCTTCGTCGACCGGCTCGCCGGGCTTGCCGGGGACGGCGGGCTCTCCGAGGCGCTCGACGCGGCCGAGCAGATGATTGCCGAAGGGGCCGCGGTGGATGCCGCCGAGACCTTCGCCGCGATCCTCGGCGAGGAGCCGGAGAATGCCCGCGCCTATGGCGGGCTCGTGCGCGCCCATCTCGCCGCCGGCAGCAAGGATGAGGCCGAGGGGCTCCTTGCCGCCGTGCCGGCCGCGATCGCATATGCCGCCGAGATCGAGGCCGCCCGCGCCCAGCTGGCGCTCGCCCGGCAGGCCGCCAATGCCGGCCCGGTCGCGGAGCTGCTCGACCGGGTGCTCTCGCATCCCGACGACCACGAGGCGCGGTTCGACCTCGCCCAGGCGCTCCATGCCGCCGGCAAGGTCGAGGGCGCGGTCGAGGAGCTGCTGGAGCTTTTCCGCCGTGACCGCGAGTGGAACGACGGCGCGGCCAAGAAGCAGCTCTTCACCATCTTCGAGGCGCTGAAGCCGACCGATCCGATCGTGCTCAAGGGGCGCCGGAAACTCTCGTCGATGATCTTTGCCTGATGGCGTCAAGCCGCTAGGATCGGGTCCATGAAGCTCCATGGCGACCTGCCGGACAAGATCCCGCTCTTCCCGCTGCCGGGGGCGCTTCTCTTGCCCCGCGCCCGGCTGCCCCTGCAGATTTTCGAGCCGCGCTACCTCGCGATGCTCGAGGACACGCTGAAGACCCGCCACCGGCTGATCGGGATGATCCAGCCCCGTCCCGGCCCCGACGGCCAGCCGCTTCTGGCCGCGATCGGCTGCGCCGGGCGCGTCACCGGGTTTTCCGAGACCGATGACGGGCGCTACATGATCACGCTCACCGGCGTCTCGCGCTTCCGGCTGACGCGCGAGATCTCGGGCTTCGCGCCCTATCTCTCGGCCGAGGTGAGCTGGGATGACTTTTCGCGCGACCGCGGGCCGGCCGAGCATGACGCGGGCTTCGACCGCGACGATTTCCTCGCGCTCCTGCGGCGCTTCTTCGAGGCCGAGCAGCTCTCGACCGACTGGGACAGCCTGAAAGATGCCGAGGACGAGCTCCTGATCAACTCGCTCTCGATGCTCTGCCCGTTCGAGCCCGAGGACAAGCAAGCGCTCCTCGAGGCGCCGTCGCTCGCGACCCGGCGCGAGACGCTGGTGACGCTGATGGAATATGCGCTGCGCGGCGGCGGCGAGGAGATGATGCAATGAACGACGAGGTGAAGGTCGACCGGCGGATGCTGGAGGCGCTGGTCTGTCCGCTGACGCAGGCGCCGCTCTCCTACGATGCCGAGCGCCAGGAGCTGATCTCCAAGCGCGCCGGCCTCGCCTTTCCGATCCGCGGCGGCATCCCGATCATGCTGGTGAGCGAGGCGCGCAAGATCGGCTGAGGTGATGGCGCCGCCCGGGGGCGGCGCCGGGGTTTCAGGCGGCTGTGGCGCCGGGCGCGAGTGCGGCGTCGTCACGCAGCGGAAAGAGCAACTCATGGATATCCACATCCGGGGCGCCGACGACCCGGTAGGCGGAGGGGATCGTCCGGGCGAGTTCGGATTGACGGAACGCCGCCATCGCCTCGCGCGACGCCCAGATGTAGAACCCGCCGTAATGGTTGGGCTTGCCCAGCTTCAGGTAGAACTTCTGCACAAGCCCCTCGATGGCGCGGAACTGCGGCGCACGCTCCTCGGCGATCGCCATGACCTCGGCTTCCGTCAGCGTCGTTTCGAACTGCACGAACTGGATGAACATCGTCTCTCTCCCTGGTTTACGTGGGGGCGACCGGGCCGTTCCGGTCTTGAGAAAAACCTGCCATGCTCGGGGGCGACCGGGAATTCGCCAATCCCGAAAGCCCGGTTTGCAGGAATGGACAGGCCCCGGACGATGCCGAAGACCACCGACTTGCAGGCCACGCAGCGCGCGCTCGAATGGAGCGACCTCGCGATCATCCTCGCGATCTGCCGGGCGCAGAGCCTCTCCGGCGCCGCGCGGCTTCTCGGCAAGACCCACAGCACGGTCTTCCGCAACATCAACGCGATCGAGGAAAAGACCGGCGTGCGGTTCTTCGACCGCTTCGACCACGGCTACATGATGACCGATGCTGGCCGCACCGCGATGGACTATGCCGAGCGGATCGAGGGCGAGTTCCACGCGCTCGGCCTCGAGGTCTTCGGGCAGGACGCGCGGCTGAGCGGGCGGCTGCGGATCACCTGCCCCGAGGCCTTCGCCGAGGATCACGCGCCCGGCCTCGTCGCGCGCTTCCTCGCCCACCATCCCGACATCCAGATCGACGTGACCCCCGGCCACGGCGCCCTCGACCTCAACCGGCGCGAGGCCGAGATCGCGATCCGCGCCACCAGGGCCCCGCCCGAGACCAGCTTCGGCCGCAAGATCTGCGCCTTCCGCTTCGCGCTCTACGCCACCGAGAGCTACCTCGCGTCCGCGCCCGACCGCCCGCTCGCCGAGCATCCGTTCTGCCTGATCGAGGGCACCGCGCCCTGGCTGGTGCCGGTGGTCTGGAAGACGAGGGAGGAGGGCGAGGACCGCGCGGTCTTCCAGTGCCGCGCCTCGCGCGCGGTCCAGAACGCCGCCGCCGAGGGGCTCGGGCTCACCTTCCTGCCCTGCTACGTCGGCGACGCCGACCCCCGGCTCCTGCGGATTTCGGACCCGATCCGCAACCTCGACATGGAGCTCTGGGTGCTGACCCACCCCGACCTGCGCAACGCCGCAAGGGTCCGGGCGATGATGGCGTTCCTCTACGAGGCGCTCGGTGCCGAGGCCGATCTCTGGGGCGGGTTGCGCGGCAAGACATCGGCCCGGAACTTCCTGCCGCGCGAGGCGACCTGACCGCCGGATCGAGCCGTCCGCGCAACCGGCGCCGCCGCAATGGGCCGCGAAATGGCTCCACGGTCGGCACGGTCCTGCCATCCCGATGCCGGGATTCGGGCGCATGGTTAACCGAGATGACAGTCTGAGGAGACTGGTGATGAAACTCGAAAGACAAGCGTCCCACCTTGCAGTTGTCAGCGGCCCCTTCGTTGCGCCGCTCTATCCCGGCGCGGAGAAAGCGCGTGACGAGGCCATCCGCGAACTGCAGGGTCTCTGGTCCGATACCGTCGATCTCGCAAAGCAGCCCGGCGTACTCCGCCGCCTCCACGCGCTGCTCAACGCCTGAGCCACCGGGACCGCCGTTTCCGGCCGCCGCCAGGCTCCGGCCCGGCGAGGGTGCCGCTCAGAGCCCTTCAAGGGGCATCGTGTAGGTCGTCGCCGAGCCCTCGACGCAGACCTCGCCCCCGGCGTCCAGCACCGATACCTTCAACTCGCAGATCGGCTTGTCGTCGCGCACCGACACGACCTCGACGCGCCCGGTGATGGTCTCGTTCACGCCGACCGCCTTCCTGAAATTCAGGTTGGTGTTGAGAAGCACCGTGCCCGGCCCCGGCAGGTCCTCGGCGACGCAGGCATTGAGGATGCCGGTGATGACGCCACCCTGGACGATCAGCTTGCCGAAACGGGTCTTCCGGGCCAGCGCCTCGTCGTAATGGACCGGGTTGCGGTCGCCGGTCATGTCGGTGAAGGCGGCGATGTCCTCCATGCGGGTTGTGCGACACCGCGTCGCGACCTGCCCCGGGGCGGGCTTGCCCTTGATCACGCCCGTCCAGCCTGCAGCCGTGTCCGCCATTGCCGTCCTCCGCTTCTGCGCCCCGCTTCCGCCCAGCTTGCGGTCAAAGCCTCTGCCCGCGCAACAGCCGCGGCGGATCGCCCGCCAGCCCCGCCGCCTGGCGGATGAAGGCGCGGCGCAGGCCCGGCACGCTGCCGACGAGCCCCATGCCGACATTGCGGGCCGCGCGCAGCAGAGGATTGTCGTTCGAAAACAGCCGGTTTACCCCGTCCATGCCAAGCGCCAGCGCGGTCGAATCGAAGCGCCGCCAGCTCTGGTAGCGGTCGAGCACGTCGCCCGCACCGATATCTTCGCCGCGGCGATGGGCGTCGACCAGCACCTCGGCCAGCGCGCCGACGTCGCGGAACCCGAGGTTGAGCCCCTGTCCCGCAATCGGATGAACCCCGTGCGCCGCGTCGCCGACGAGCGCCAGTCGCGGCGCGGTGTAAGCCGTCGCGAGCGTCAGGTTCAGCGGATAGGTGAAGCGCCCGCCCGCCAGCTCGATCTCGCCGAGGAAGTCGCCGAAGCGCGGCCGCAGCACCTCGAGGAAGTCGGCGTCGTTCAGCTCGGCGATGGCGCGGGCGGCGGCGTCGGTCTCGCTCCAGACGATCGAGGAGCGGTTGCCCTTCAGCGGCAGGATCGCCAGCGGTCCCGAGGGCATGAAGAACTGCTGCGCGATGCCGCCATGCGGGCGCTCATGCGCCACCGCGCAGACGATTGCGGTCTGGCCGTAGCCCCAGCCGGTGCGGCTGATCCCGGCCCGGACGGCGGTGCCCGAGGCGCGCCCGTCGCAGCCCGCGAGCACCCGCGCGTTCAGCGTCCGGCCATCCGAGAGCGTCACCGCGATGCCGGCCGGACCGGCTTCCTGCGCGGTCACCGTGGTGGCGGGCAGATGGGTGAGGTTCGCCTCCGCCTCCATCGCGGCGAGGAAGGCGGCATAGAGGTGCCGGTCTTCGAGCATGAAGCCCATCGGGCCTTCCTCGATCTCGGCCGCCTCGAAATGCAGGAAGAACGGCGCTGGGCCCTCGCCGGGCCGCCCGTCGCTCGCCTTGATCTCCAGGATCGGCTGGGCCGCGGCCGCGACCCGGTCCCAGACGCCGGTCGCCGCCAGAAGCCGCTTCGAGGCGATGGCGAGCGCATAGGCGCGGCCGTCGAAATTGCTCTCGGCCCGCGCCCGTGCCGGCTGGGCGTCGATCACCGCGACCGTCAGCCCCGCCTGCGCCAGCGCAAGCCCAAGGGCCGGGCCGTTCAGCCCGCCGCCGGTAATGATCACGTCCGCATCGTAGGTCATCGCTCAACTATCCGCTCCGGCGCGGGATTGTCCATGCGTCACATTCCCGGCCCCGGCGGCGCCGGGATCCGCCGTGAGGCTCTCGGCGCGAAATGCCGTCGGGGTCCTGCCGGTCCAGTGCCGGAACGCCCGGTCCAGGGCCGGCAGGCTGGAAAACCCGACCCGCTGCGCGATGTCGGCAAACGGGATCCGGGTTTCCGACACGAGCTCCACCGCGAGGCTCCGCCGCTCCTCGTCCTTGATCTGGCGATACGAGGTGCCCTTGGCCGCGAGCAGCCGCTGGACGCGGCGCGGGTGCATCCCGCAGATCCGCGCAAACTCGGCGAGCGGCAAGTCCGCGTAATCCAGGTTCTTGGCCACGATGTTGCGGAAATACGCGACGGTCGGTGCCGCGCCGGGATCGTCGCCGAACTCGCCGCGCGATGTCTCGGACAGCGCCCAGTCCAGCGCGAAGGGGAGTGTCAGCCACTCCGTCGGGAAGGCGATCCGCAATCCGTTGATCGGCGACTTGATGAAGGCCGACCGGGGCAGGAACCCCGGCGGGATCCCGTCGCGGCTCGGCGCGGTGACGATGAGGCGCTTCGGATCGAAACCCGCGCCGAGGCCGAGCTTGAACACGGTGACATAGAAGCAGACGACGATCGCGTCGATCTGCTTCAAGGCTCCGGACACGTGCAGCGTGCGCTGGATCTCGAAGCTGGCGGCATCGGCCGTGACGTGAAGGGAATAGCGGACGTTGTCGAACTGCGCCGCGACCTCCGTCACCGCCCGCGAGAGGAAATCGCCGAGCGTCACGGCGTCGCGCGCGGCATCCCGGAGCACCGGGGTGCCGTGATGCGCCACCTCGATCGCGACGGAGGCACCGAAATAGGGATCGCCGAGCGCCGCCGCCATGCCCTCGACGGCGGCATAGAGCGCGGAGGCCTCGATCAGGAGGTTGGGATCGGTCAGGGCTTCGGGCGGAAGGTGATGGCGAAGGGCGGCAGCTTTCGCGTCTCCGCCGCGGCGCTCGAACGCGGTCGCGAAAGTGATCAGCAACGCGGCCCGCGTGAATTTCGGATCGGTCTTTCTGCGCGCCCTGACGGCCATTTTCCGCATGCCATGACTTATCCTGATGCGACAAGATTCTGCGTGCACCGGCACCGGATGTAAACGATCAAGTCGAGCGCCGTGCTAGCCATGTCGATAGTTCCTCCCCAGCGGGCATCGGGCATGGAGCATCGGGATGCGGTTTTCGTTAACGGGGAGATGGTCGGGCAGGTCGGCTTTGACCCAGGATAGTCAGCACGGAGGATTTCATGCGCGCGGTGTTTTCCCTTCTCTTCCTCCTCTCCGGCACGACGAGCACATTAGCCTATGACCTCGTCATCAGCGGCGGGCGGGTGATCGACCCGGAAACCGGGCTCGACGCGATCCGCAACGTCGCCATCGACGGAGACCGGATCGCGGCGATCAGCGAGTTCCCGTTGCACGGCGATGTCATCGTCGACGCGGCCGGGCAGGTCGTCTCCCCCGGCTTCATCGACCTTCACGCCCACGGCCAGAACATCGGCGACTACCGCATGCAGGCGGTTCAGGGCGTCACCACGATGCTGGAGCTGGAATCCGGCGTCCTGCCCATCGGCGAGTGGTACGAGACCCAGTCGGCCAAGAGCCTGCCCATCAACTACGGGGCGGCATCGGGCTGGACCTTCGGGCGCATCGCGGCCTTTTCGGGTACGGACCCTCTGTCCACCACCGCCTATTTCCAGGATGCCCAGAGCCGCAACGACTGGAAGAACGAGGTTGCGACCCCCGAGCGGCTGGACCGCATCCTCTCCCTTGTCGAGCAGGGACTTGATGAGGGCGGGCTCGGGATCGGCATCAATGCCGGCTATGCCCCCGGCTACGGCCAGAAGGAATACTTCGCGCTCGCCGAGATGGCGCGGGATCACGGCGTCGCCACCTATACCCATGTGCGATACGCCAGCAACATTGAGCCGCAAAGCTCCTTCGAGGCGATCAAGGAACTGATCGGCAACGCGGCGATCACCGGCGCCCACATGCACATCTGCCACATCAACAGCTCGTCGCTGTCGGACATCCACGCGATGCTCGACATGGTCGAGGAGGCGCAGGCCAACGGCATCAACATCTCGGTCGAGGCCTATCCCTACGGCGCGGCCAACACCGTCGTTGGCGCGGCGATGTTCAGCGGTGACGACTGGCGCGAACGCATGTCCTCGACCTCCGAGAACTTCCAGCTCGGCAAGGACCGGCTGACCGAGGAACAGCTCGCCGACTACCAGGCGAACAACCCCGGTACCTTCGTCACGTGGCACTTCCTCGACGAGCACGAGCCGATGGATCTCGCGCTTCTCGATGCCTCGGTGACGCATCCCGCCGTGCTGATCGCCTCTGACGAGGTGTTCTGGTCCTACTTCACCGACGACGGGAAGGTCCTGAACTACGAAGGCGACGCATGGCCGCTGCCCGAGAAGGTGTTCAGCCATCCCAGATCGTCGGGCGCCTTCGCCAAGGTGCTGCGCTCCTATGTCCGCGAACGCGGGCTGATGTCGCTGAGCGAGGCGATCCGCAATATGTCGCTGATGCCGGCGCAGACGCTCGAGGACTTCGTGCCGCAGATGCGCAGCAAGGGCCGGCTCCAGATCGGCATGGACGCCGATATCGTCGTCTTCGACCCCGAAACGGTGGCCGACCGCGCCACCTTCGAAAACGCCAACCAGATGGCGGTCGGCGTGAACACGGTCCTGGTGAACGGGGCCTTCGTGGTCCGCGACGGGCAACTCGTTCTCGACGCGGCGCCGGGAAAGCCGATCCGGCGCAGCATTGACTGATTACCAAAAAGGGAGTTCGCACTGTGCAAGAAGCATGAAATTACCCGACGCGAGTTCAACGCCGGCGCCGCGGCTGCCGCCGCCACGCTCGCTACCGCCGGCAGTGGTGCCGCACAGACCGGCGCGACCTTCGACATCGCGCTCCTCGGTGGCCGCGTCATGGACCCCGAGACGGGCTTCGACCAGGTCGCGAACGTCGGCGGAATGCGACGATCATCGCTTCGTCCTCCTCGCTTAGAACGCTGGAGTGCGGTTCCTTTGGTCCGGTCTTACGATCCTCGACCGTCTCGCGCTTTCGCCCTTTCGCGACGGTCTTCGGATTGATCCCGAGCTCCCGGCTCAACGCCGCGGTCGAAGCTTGCGATCGCTGTATTGCTGCTCGGATAGCGTGTGTGGTCGTGGCGCAGCCGTGACGAACTTGTCCCATAGTGCTTCCTTCCATTCCGACGAATGGATCGCACCATCAAACCGTGGGATCAAACAGCTAGGTTCATTGCTTCTCAACCAATGCCGGCACGCCCTACTGCTCCGGCACCAGAATCTCGCGCTTGCCGACATGGTTGGCGGGCGAGACGAGGCCCTCCTCCTCCATCTGCTCGACGAGCCGCGCGGCCTTGTTGTAGCCGATGCCGAGCTTCCTCTGGATGTAGGAGGTGGAGACCTTGCGGTCGCGCAGCACCACCTGCACCGCCTGGTCGTAGAGCGCGTCCTCGCCGTCGGTGTTGCCGCCGAGCCCCAGGACGAGGTCGATGTCGGCCTCCTTCTCGTCGTCGGGGCCCTCGACCACGCCGGACATGTACTCGGGCGGCCCGAAGCTCTTCAGGTGGTTGACGATCTCCTCGACCTCTTCATCGGAGACGAAGGGCCCGTGGATGCGGGTGATGCGGCTGCCGCCGGCCATGTAGAGCATGTCGCCCATGCCGAGGAGCTGTTCGGCGCCCATCTCGCCCAAGATGGTGCGGCTGTCGATCTTGGAGGTGACCTGGAAGGAGATCCGGGTCGGGAAGTTGGCCTTGATCGTGCCGGTGATGACGTCGACGGAGGGCCGCTGGGTCGCCATGATCAGGTGGATTCCGCTGGCGCGGGCCATCTGGGCGAGGCGCTGGATGCAGGCCTCGATCTCTTTGCCTGCCACCATCATCAGGTCGGCCATCTCGTCGACGATGACGACGATGTAGGGCAAGGCCTCGGGCATCAGCTCCTCGGTCTCGAAGACCGGGTCGCCGGTCTCCTCGTCGAAGCCGGTCTGGACGGTGCGCTTGAACATCTCGCCCTTCGAAAGCGCCTCGCGGACGCGGCCGTTGTAGCCCTCGATGTTGCGCACGCCCATCTTCGACATCTTGCGGTAGCGCTCCTCCATCTCGCCGACGGTCCATTTCAGCGCGACAACGGCCTTCTTGGGGTCGGTGACGACGGGGGAGAGGAGATGGGGAATGCCGTCGTAGACGGAGAGCTCCAGCATCTTGGGGTCGATCATGATGAGCCGGCATTCCTCGGGCGTGAGCTTGTAGAGGAGCGAGAGGATCATCGTGTTGATGGCGACGGACTTGCCCGAGCCGGTGGTGCCGGCGATGAGGAGGTGGGGCATCTTGGCGAGGTTGGCGACGATCGGCTCGCCGGCGATGTCCTTGCCCAGGGCGAGGGGGAGGCGGAGGCCCGAGTCGCCGAAGTCGCGGGCGGAGAGGATCTCGCGCAGGACCACCTTCTCGCGGAAGGCGTTGGGGAGTTCGATGCCGATGACGGTTCGGCCGGGGACGGTGGAGACGCGGGCGGAAAGCGCGGACATCGAGCGGGCGATGTCGTCGGCGAGGCCGATGACGCGGGAGGCCTTGAGGCCGGGGGCGGGTTCGAGCTCGTACATGGTGACGACGGGGCCGGGGCGGACGCTGACGATCTCGCCCTTGACGCCGTAGTCGTCGAGGACGGACTCGAGCATGCGGGCGTTCTCCTGCAGCGCCTCGTCGGAGAGCGGGCGGCGCTGGACCGAGGTGGGCGAGGCGAGGAGCGAGAGCGGCGGGGTCTCGTAGGTCGGGGCGGTGTCGTCGAAGCGCAGGCGCGGCTGGGCCTCGGCCAGGGCCTGGCGCGAGGGGGCGGGGGGTTTCTGGGCGCCGTGCTGGACGATCGGGCGCGGGGCCGTTGGTTCGACGGCGAAGGTGTCGTCGTGGGCGGAGGGGCCGGGGTGGTCCTCGGTGTCGAAGAGCGGCTCGGCGGTGAGCGGCGGGGCGGCGTCGAAGCTGTCCTCGTCGTCGAGGCCGGCGACCGGGGCGGGCTCGGGCGCGGCGCGGCGGGGCTGCGGCATGTAGCGCGGCGCGCCGGTGAGCGGCGGCTCGACCCGCTGGCGCGGCTCGCCGTCGGCGACATGGACGGTGCGGGTGCGCACCGCGTCGGCGATGCGGGCGCGGATGCGGTCGGGGCTCGGCGCCTCGGCGCTCCAGCCGCTCTGTGTCGGATAGGATTCGATCAGCTCCGGCTCGGGCTCGTACTCGGGCTCGGCGCCGCGGCGGGCGAGGCCGGTCACGCGGGCAAGGAAGCCGCGCTTCTCGCGCGGGGCCGGGGCCGCCGGGCCGGGGACGGCGAAGCGCGGCTCGGCGCGGAGCACGTCGGCGCGGGGCGCCTCGGCAGTACGGGCGCGGCGGACCGGGGCGACGGCGATCTCCTCGTCCTCCTCCTCGTCCTCCGGGGCGTAGCGGGAGGCGCGTTCCACGGCCGCTTCGCGGCGGGCGCGGGACTTGTCCTGCAGCGCCTGGGCGCCGCGCACCGAGGCGACCGCGCCGCGGCCGGCGGCGCGCATCAGCCAATCGTAGCCGACGATGGTGCCGACGAGCAGGAACCGGGCGATCCCGGCGAGCTCGCGCAGGTCGAACCCCAGGACGAAGAGCGCCATCGCGAGCGCGCCGCCAGCGACGAGGAGGGACATCACCTTGAGTCCGAAGGCGGCGCTGACCGGCGCGACGCCGAGGATCGCGCCGAGCACGGTGTCGCCGAAAAGCCCGCCGAGCCCGAAGCTGTGCGCCCAGCCCTCGCCCGCGACATGGGTCGAGGCATAGACCGCCATCAGCGCCACCGCTATCGGTGCGAAGATCACGCGGGACAATGCGCGTTCCTCGCCGCGATGGAAGACGAAGCGCAGACCCCAGGCGGCGAAGACCAGAGCGATGCCCCAGGAACCGTAGCCGGCAATGACGAAGAGCGGCGAGGCGATCGAGGCGCCGAACGTGCCGAGCAGGTTCTGGGCGGGCGAGTCGGTGGCGGCGAGCCAGCTCGGGTCGTCGGGCGAGTAGCTCGCGAGCATCATCGCCGTCATCACCGCCATGACCAGAAGCGCCAGCCCCAGAAGTTCCTTGCCGCGCCGTTCGAGCGCAGCCTGCAGGTTCTGATCCAGAAGCGGATCGCGCTGTCTTGCCTGGTACGATGCCATAGCCCTCGTCCTCAACCGTAGAGGCAGTCGCGGAGCATCTCGAGCCCGCGCCGCATTTCTTCTTTTGGGGCCACCATCGCAACGCGAATGTAACCCTTCCCCGGATTGTGCCCGCCAACGTCGCGGGCGAGATAGGCGCCCGGGAGCACCCTAACCCCCGTCTCGCGCCAGAGTTTCAGTGCCGCTTCCTCGCCGTTCTCGACCGGCAGCCAGAGGAAGAAGCCGCCATCCGGTCCCTTGTAGCCCTGAACCTTGGCAAAGATGCGGTCGGCAATGCGGAACTTTTCCTGATAGAGCGCCCGGTTCGCCTCGACATGGGCCTCGTCGGACCACGCCTTTTCCGAGACGTGCTGGATTGGTAGCGGCAGCGGCGCGCCGCCGTAGTTCCGGAGCTGGCGGAAGCGGGTGATCGCCTCGGGCCCGCCGGCGACGAAGCCCGAGCGCAGGCCCGGCAGGTTCGAGCGTTTCGACAGCGAATGGAAGACCGCGACCCGCTCGGGATCGGCGCCGATCTCGTCGGCGACCTGGAGCGCGCCGACCGGCGGCTGATCGCGCCAGATCTCGGAATAGCATTCGTCGGCGAGCAGGATGAAATCGTGCTTTTCCGCGAGTGCCAGAACCTCGGCGATGTAGTCGCGCGAGGCGATGGAGCCTTGCGGGTTCGCGGGCGAGCAGAGATAGGCGAGCGCGGTGCGGTCGAGGATGTCGGCCGGAAGCGCGGTGTAGTCGGGCAAAAAGCCGGTGGCCGCGCCGGCCGGGACGAAGACGGGCTCGGCGCCGACCGACAGCGCGGCGGCGGCATAGGGCTGGTAGAACGGGTTCGGCATCAGCACCACGGGCTGGCGGCCGTTCTTGACCTCGGGGCAGAGGGCCATGCAGGCGTCGAAGAGCCCCTCGCGGGTGCCGTTCAGGACCATGAGCCGCTCGGGCGAGAGATCGGCGCCGTAGCGCAGCCGGAGCCAGCCGGCGATTGCGGCGAGAAGGCCCGGCGCGCCCTCGTTCGGGGGATACTTGCCGAACTCGGAGAGATGCTTCTCAAGGATCGGGCCGACGAAGTCCGGCATCGGGTGGCGCGGCTCGCCGATGGTCATGGCAATGGGCTCGCCACCGGGTTTGTGGTGGTCGAGCAACTTCCGCAAGCGCGGGAACGCGTAATCTGGCAGGTTCGAAAACCGCTCGGGAAACGCCATACTGCCTCAATCTATAGGGTCGTTGCGCCCCATTTTGGATTCAGATTAGCCGCAGCCACCGCCGCGGTCCAGAAAAAGCAGCGATTTTCGCGGCCCGGTGGAGGGGGAATGTGGCATTTCCGTCCTCAGCGCAAGGCGATCTCGGCGGCGGCAGCGAGGCGCAGGAGCCGGGCCTCGCCGAAGGCCGTGCCCATCAGCGTGATCCCTGTCGCGGGCAGCCCGGTCGGCAGGGTCAGAGCCGGGATCCCCATCAGGTTGGCGATGCGGGTGTTGCGCAGGGTGAGCAGGTTCTCGGTGACGAAATAGTCGCGCTCGGATTCGAGCCGCGCCGCCTCGGGCGGCAGGTTCGGCGTGGTCGGCACGAGCACCGCGTCGTAGCGGGCGGTGTGCGCGGCCCAGCGCGCCCGAATCGCGTCGAGCCGGTGCCAGGCGGCGACGTAATCGGCGCCGGAATGGGCGGCGCCGGCGCGGAAGCGGTCGCGGACGGGGCCGTACATCTTTTCCGGCGCGGTCTCGATCGCGCCTTTCCATGTGCCGTAGGCCTCGGTGGTGTAGAGGATGCCGGCGAGCGACATCGCCTCGACGAGGTCGGGGAAGGCGGCGTTCGTGATCTCGGCGCCGGCGTCCTTGAGGCGTTCGAGCGCGTGGGTGAAGCCGGCCTTCGGCTCGGGGCGGAGATCCTCGAGCGCGGTGGTCTCGAGCACCATGAGACGGGCGCCCTTCAGCGTTGCGCCGGTGAGGTCGGCGGGTTTCGTGCCTTCGAGCGCGGCGAGGAGGAGGGCGGCGTCCTCGACGGTGCGGGTCAGCGGGCCGACGGTGTCGAAACGGGCGCAGAGCGGGACGACGCCCTTCAGGGACAGGCGGCCCGAGGTGGTCTTGAGGCCGACGAGGTCGTTCCAGGCGGCGGGCACGCGGACCGAGCCGCCGGTGTCGGAGCCGATCCCTGCCGCGGCGAGGCCGAAGGCGGTCGAGGCGGCGGCGCCGGAGGAGGAGCCGCCGGGGGCGAGCGCGGGATCGTGGACGTTGGGCGGGGTCGCGGTCACCGGGTTGAGGCCGAGGCCGGAAAAGGCGAGCTCGTTCATGTGGGTCTTGCCAAGGCAGACGAGGCCCTGGAGGGTGGCGCTGGCGAGCACCTCGGCGTCGCGTTCCGGCACTCGGTTCTCAAGGAGGCGCGAGCCGGCCTCGGTGGCGGTGCCGGCGGTGTCGAAGAGGTCCTTCCAGGAGATCGGCACCCCGTCGAGGAGCGAGAGCCGCTGGCCCGCCTTCGCCCGCTTCGCCGCCGCAGCCGCCTCTTCGAGCGCGCGCGCCTCGGTGAGGCGGGCATAGATGCGGTCGCGGTGCGCGTGGGCGCGGATCGCGTCCAGAAAGGCTGCCGTCAGTTCCTCGGGGTCGATCTCGCCCCGCCCGATTGCGCGGCCGAGATCGCCCGCGCTCATCTGCCGCCATTCGGCCATGGATGCCTCCCTATTTACCGGATTGACGGTATCGCCGCGCCTGGCTCTTGGAAAGTGCGACGCATCTCGTCAAGCGCGCTGCCGGAGGCGAGCGCATGGCTTCGCCGCGTGTGATTTCCGGGCCGGCCTGATGCGACGACGATCCGGGTTAGTTATTGATTCTAATAGAGAATTCAACCACGCCTGCCGGGCGTGTTCACCGGCGTGGTTTCAGACATGAAGGTCAGTTCAATGGGCCTCTCGCTTCGATCTTTGCTTTTGTCATGCGCGTTCTCCGGAGTTGCCTTCGCGGCATCCGCGCAGGACGGCGCACCGATCCTCTTCACCAATCCTGTCCGATTTCCCATGACCCGCCTGCCAATTTCCAACCCGCCTCCGGCTCCCCGGGAAACTTTGTATTCGTACCTGTCCCGGCTTGCAGCCACATGGCGGACGCATTCCCCTGCCTTGGCTTATGACATGGGCGCTCCATTCAAGTGCTTCATCGAGCATGCCCCCATGCTGTCGGTGCCTTTGCAACCTGGGCTGGATTGGCCTCAGATCAGATGGAGGAGCTTCTATCCTGGACCGGGGTCCGGTGCGGTGACGTCCGGATGACTTTCCGCGGTGAGCTTTACGTTTCTCGGGCCCTGAGAAATCCGGTGATGCGGGGTTGTCCTGTCTGTCTACGCGAGGACGCGGCCATTTCGGATGGCCCGGTCGGTGCGGCCATGGTAATGCGCGGGGACTGGCAGATGCGCGAAGCGACACTCTGTGTCCGCCACAGTCATCCTCTAGTCCCTCTCTGGAAAGCTTCAAACCCGCGAAATCGGTTTGATATTGGCGCGCGCCTTCACGAAGTCGAAGCCGAGATCCTCTCCGAAGCCCTCGATCAGCCGGGGCGGGAACCCTCGACATATGATCTCTGGCTCGACCGGAGGCTGCAGGACGGCGAGGATGACACATGGTTCGGAGAGCATTCAATCTTTGCGGTAACGACGGTCTGCAGACTTCTGGGGCAGGGCTTTTTGCGCGAGGAGGATCCGGACGACAGTTTCGCTTCGGGACGCTCGCATGCGGCAGGCTTCGAGGCCGCCATCGGGGGGGCAGGCGCAATGCGCGAGGCTCTCGACCGCCTTGCGGCATCGGCGAGCGGTCCTCTCGCTGAACCGAAGAAGTCCTTCGGGCCGCTCTATTCCCGTCTGGCTCGAGAATATCTTGGCGAGAGGGCGTTCGATGCCTTTCGCCTGATCCTGCGGGAATGCATCCTGGACCACTGGCCAATTGCCGCTGGAGAGGTTGTTCTGGGTGCTGAGGTCTCTGAGCGTCGGTTTCATTCGTTGCGAACCGCCGCAGCGGAGACAGGGGTAGGTGCGGAGGTTCTCGAATACTTCCTGATCGAGGCCGGGGCCATTTCCGCTCAGGATGGGCGCCCACCAGCCCGGAAACTGTTCGACGCTCAGGCCCATGCATCCCTTCTGGCCGAGATCCCGACTCTTGTGGGCCCTATCGCCATGCGTGACGCGATCGGCGCGACCCGACAGGAGTTGGCCGCCCTGGAAAAGGACGGATTGCTGGCACCACGCGTTCGGGCTTCGAAGGTCAAGAACCCGTGGCGGCTGTCGGACGGGTTAGAGTTGATGTCGGACCTGGAGGAGGGCGCCAGGCCGGTCTCTGCGGAGGACGGAAATTGGGAGACCCTGCTGCTCGCCCGCAATCGGAGCGGGCTCTGTCTTGGAGATCTGCTCAAGGCTATCCGGGAAGGGGCGCTCACCAAGGGCCAACAGGCAGGGGCCAAAGGGTTCCATAGTATTGTAGTTCGCAAGCGCGATGTGGATGCGCTGGCGGCGGTAGTTCTAAGCGCGCGGCCGGACGTCGGACGAATGCTGCCTGGCTTTGTTTCGGCAGCCTCCTTCGGCAGATCCGTCGGTCTGCGCGACCATGGAGACTTCACCGCCTTGATCGAAGCGGGTCAGACCCCGGCACTTCGCGTGCTCCATCCCAAAACCAACCGGCCCCAGTATCGAATGACCCAGGCGGATATCGAGGCTTTCCACCGTCGCTTCGTCACCATGACGACACTGGCCGCCCAGACCGGGATGCACCGGAACTCTTTGGGGGCCAAGCTAGCCGCCGCGCGAGTCGCGCGGTTTTCGCATGATGGGCAGGAGTTCGGACCAGTCTATCTGCGGCGCGAGGCTGAGATCGCGCTCCGGTGAGCCTGGCGGAGGCGCTTTGGCGCCACAGTCAAGAACCAAGCGCCGTTTGCATGGTTTCCTGATGTGGGCTGGGGTATTTAAACAATATTGCTTTTTATCAATGTGATAGCGCAATTTCGAGGCGATGAGACGCAAAGCCCCTGACGTGGTGCGCACGGAAAACAGCGGTTTTGCGCACACTTATGACCCATTGGCAACAATATGGAAAAATTGGCGATCCCGGAAGGACTCGAACCCTCAGCCTGCTGATTAGAAGTCAGCTGCTCTATCCAGTTGAGCTACGGGACCGCTTCGCTCCCTTTAGCGGGTCACGCCCCTTGCGTGCAAGGCTCCTGTCGGGTCAGCATTCCGGGCGCGCGGGCCGGACCGGCCGACGCGAGCGGACCGGAGGCGCCCCATGCGTGATTTCGACGAGATCTTCGCCATTGCAGCTGCCCGGAAGGGCGGCCCTTCCGCCCTCGAAGCGCGGCTCGCCATGCCTGCCCCCCGCGAGGCGCTCGCAGCGGTTCCCGACGACCGCTGGCTCTCGGCGATGGCCAAATGCCTGTTCCAGGCCGGTTTCCACTGGAAGGTGATCGAGGCGAAATGGGACGGATTCGAGACCGCTTTCGAGGGGTTCAATCCCGCTCGGGTCGCTCTATACGGCGATCGGGACTTGGACCGGCTGCTCGCCGACACCGGCATCGTCCGCAACGGCGCCAAGATCGCTGCCGTCATCGCCAATGCCGTCTTCCTGACCGACCTCGCCCGCGAGCACGGCAGTGCTGCGGGTTTCTTCAGCGACTGGCCGGACGCGGACCAGGCCGGTCTCACCGCGTTCATGGCGAGGCGCGGCGCCCGGCTCGGCGGCGTGACCGGCCAGCGCGTGCTGCGCCTGATGGGTAAGGACGCCTACATCCTTTCGGCCGACGTGACCGCCCGGCTGATTGCCGAAGGCATCGTCGACAAGGCGCCGACGTCCAAGCGCGACCTCGCCGCCGTGCAGGAAGCCTTCAACCGCTGGCGCGCACAGTCCGGCCGCAGCCTGACCGAGATCAGCCAGGTCCTCGCGATGAGCATCGGCGACTGACCCTCCGGGCTCAGCCGAGTGCCCGCGTCATGTAGACCGAATTGGGATCGAGCCGGTAGCCATCGAAGGGAGGGCATTCCTCGAAACCCGCCCGCTCGTAGAGCCCGCGCGCCGCAGCGAAGAGAGGCTCGCTGCCGGTCTCGAGGCTGAGCCGCCCGTAGCCCGCCGCCTGCGCCGAGGCGACAAGATGGTCGAGCATCGCCCGCGCCAGACCGCGGCCGCGAAGCTCGGCGAGGACGTGCATCGACTTGATCTCGGCATGGGTCGCGTCGATCCGCTTCAGCGCCCCCATACCGACCGGCCGGCCGTCCTCGCGCATGACGAAGAAGTCGATGCCCGGCCCCGCGAGCGCCTCGGCATCAAGCATGTGAATGCTTTCAGGCGGCGTCTCCGCGTGCATGGCGGCGGTGTGCCGCTCCATCAGCAGGGCGAGGTCGGGCGTCAACGGGCTCTCGGGGCGGATCGTGGGCATGGCGGTTCCTTTCGGCCGCCACGCCACACGATTCCACGCGGGAAATCAATGCCCGGCATCGACTGCCGGTAAACGACCGCCCCTCGGACCCTCCGGCGCCCTGACCGGCCGTATATATCGATCGGGCAATGAGTGGAGTCGACCTAGCCGATCAGGTTACCCCCAAGAACCATATCGACGCATCGCCAGTCACTGAGTTAGCCTGACGGAACCAGCCGAAATTTCCTTTGCGATGAGGTTGTTGCCGATGGCGCCCGACACCCGTTCACAAGCCAACCCGTCCGGGTCCGAATTGCCCGGCGCCCGTGCCCCGGTTCTGACGGCCAGGAACCTTTGCAAGTCCTACGGTGCGGGACCGGCCCTTCGCGGCTTGACGTTCTCGTTGCAGCCGGGACGCGTGCTGGGCTTTCTCGGCCCGAATGGCGCAGGAAAGACGACGACGATCCGGATACTGACGACGATGCTGGAACCGACGTCGGGTGATTTCTCGGTCGCCGGAGTCAGTTCGAAGGACCCCAAGAAGATCCGCCGCAAGATCGGCGTTCTGCCCGAAGGGCTGGGATTCCCGAACGGCGTCACCTCGATCGAGTATTTGGTCTATTTCGGCCGCCTGTTCGGGCGTTCGGCGGCCGAAGCCCGGACCGTCGGGCTCGCGCTGCTCAAGGATGTGGGGATGCAGAACCGGGTCGACTCGGCGATCGGCACGTTCAGCCACGGCATGCGCCAGCGGCTGGGGATCGCCCGCGCGCTCGTCAACGATCCCGCCGTGGTCTTTCTCGACGAGCCGACGCTCGGGCTCGATCCGCGCGGCCAGACGGAACTCTTGGCGATGATCCGGCGCATCGCGCGCGAGCGCGACGCCGGCGTCGTCCTGTCGAGCCACCTCCTGCCGGAGATCGAGAATATCTGCGACGACGTCGTCATCCTGAATGCGGGGCGGGTGGTGGCGGAGGGCACCGTGGCCGAGGTCACCCGCCGCGCGAAGCGCGCCCTCGACAACCGGGTGGCCGCGCGCATCCGGGTTCCGAAAGACGCCGTGGCCGGTGCCGCGACCGTTCTCCTGTCGGTGCCGGGCGTGACCGGGGTGATGCCGAACGAAACCGATCCCGGCTGGCTGGTGGTGGACCATGCCGACCCCGACGGGGCCGACGCGCGTCCGGAGGATCGCGGCATGAACCCGATCCTCACGGCGCTCATCGCCGCCGATATCCCGATCATCGGGCTCGAGGTCGAAGGCCGCCGCTTGCAGGATGTGTTCCTCGAACTGACCGCCGAGGCAATCGAATGAACGCCCGTTCCAACGCGGGCGACGAAACGGCGCACGCCACGCGCGACAGCTCGCTCGGCTGGACCGTGTTCCGCCATGAACTCACGGAACTCTGGGCCGGCGGGCATGTGCTCAACCTGCTGATCCTGTTCAGCGTGCTGATGTCGATCACCGCCTATCTGGTGGCGACCAACAACGAGATACAGCTGCTGCCGCTGAACGAATCCGTCCTGGTCGCGCTGCTTGCCGCAATCACCTTCGGGCTGTTCACCGGCCTCGTCCTCGCCGCCGAGAGCATCAGCGGGGAGCGGGAACGCGCGACGCTGGAGGCGCTGCTGCTCACGCCGGTCTCGCGGCGCCAGATCGTCTGGGGCAAGTTCCTGGCCTCGTTGTCGCCGTGGCCGGTGACGCTGGCCCTCTCCGCGCCCTATCTGATCGTGTTGTCGAAGGGCGATCCGATCCTCGGCCGGATCCTGCTCTGGGGCGCGATCGTCGGAACGCTGCTGGCGATTACGTTCATCGGTCTCGGGATGCTGATCAGCATCTGGTCACGCTCGACCAAGGTCAGCCTGTCGGCAACGCTGCTCATTTATGTCCTGGCGCTCTTGCCGGCGCAGCTTCCCACCGAATTCCAGAACACGACCGCGGGTTTCATCCTGTCGGTCGTCAACCCGGTGGATGCGTCGCGCCGGTTCCTGAGAATGACGCTCGTCGAAAACCAGTCGCCGGGCGAGCTGTGGATCTACCTCGTGGTGCCGGCCGTGTTCATCGCGCTGCTGCTCGGCGTGCTGCTCATCTACGCGGCACCGCGCCTCGGCCTGGAGCCGGCGAATCCGTTCCGGTTCGGACCGGGGGCGGCGCGCAGGAAACCGGATGCGCAGGGCGGTGGTGCCGGGGCACCTGGCAACTCAGCGGGGGGGAACAGATGAATCTTCAGAACGATGCGT
Source organism: Defluviimonas salinarum (assembly GCF_026013545.1). Taxonomy (GTDB): domain Bacteria; phylum Pseudomonadota; class Alphaproteobacteria; order Rhodobacterales; family Rhodobacteraceae; genus Albidovulum; species Albidovulum salinarum. Next base: position 27,095 of record NZ_JAPDOG010000010.1, read on the forward strand.
CCGCGCGGCAGCCCGCGCGACCGGACCCGGCATCCGCTCCCCCGCTCTGGTGGATCATCGCCAAGCAGGAGCTGATCGACCTCTGGATCGGCGGCCGCGTGCTGATCCTGCTCATCCTGTTCAGCATCCTGATGTCGACCGCGGCGGTCCTGCAGAACACCGAAAGCCAGATCAGCGCGATCCCCGCGGCCGAGATGGTCTATCTGACCCTGCTGGGCAGCGTTTCCTTCGGCGTGCTGATCAGCCTGATCCTCGGCGCCGACAGCATCAGCGGCGAACGCGAGCGCGCCACGTTCGAGGCCCTGCTCCTCACCCCGGCGAGCCGCCGCCAGATCGTGCTCGGCAAGTTCATCGCGGCGCTCTCGCCCTGGCCGGCGGCGCTGATCCTGTCGATCCCCTACATGGCCGCCGTGGCACGCGGGGACGCGGTGTTCGGCCAGGCGGTCGTGATCGGAACCCTGCTCGGGACCGTCCTGGCCGCGGCATTCACCGGGTTCGGCATGCTGGTGAGCATCTGGTCGAAGTCGAACAAGAAGAGCCTGCTCGCCTGCCTGCTGATCTATGTGATCCTGCTCATTCCGACCCAGTTCCCCGGCGGCGCCCACAAGGGAGACCTCGGCTACTTCATCCAGCAACTGAATCCCCTGCAAGCCACCAGCGCGTTCATCGAGAAGCTCCTCGTCAACAACCGCACCCTCGCGGAGCAGTCGGGCTACCTCGTAGCCACCCTGTTATCGGCCGCGGTCATTCTCGTCGTGCTGTTCGCCTATGCCGCCCCGCGGATGCGGCTCGACGGCGGTGTGCCGCGGCCGTTCTGGAAGGGCGCGCGGCGTGCGGCGGCATCCGTTCTGGTCGCGGCGACGGCGTCGTTCCTGACGCCTGCGCCGGCCCCGGCGCAAGACTGGATCCCGGGGCAGGCGCTCGAGATCGGGATCGACCTCACCTACAAGACGGTCAATGCCGGCGACGAGGTCAAGTTCACCACGACGGTGGTGAACACCGGGACGCGGCCGTCGGCGCCGCTGAACGTGGCGATGAACATCATCAAGACCCAGATCGGCGATCCGGTCGATCCCGAGGACTGGTCTCCCGAGCGGACCCAGGCTCTTGACCCGCTCGCACCGGGCGAGTCCGTCGAGCAGTCATGGACGGTCGAGGCGATCCTGGAAGGCGACTACCTGGTCTATCTGACGGTCGTCCCGACGCCCGACGGTCCCGAGGCGACGAGCCTGCCCGTGTCGAGCCCCGGCCTCCATCTGACCGTCATGCCCTTCACGAGCTCCAATCCTGCCGGCGTGCTGCCGGTTGCGATCGGCGTTCCGGTCGCGTTGATCCTGCTCGCGCTGCTGTCCCGCCGGTCAAGACGCTGGCGGCGCGGCAACGACGCCGCCGGCGCCGGGGTTGCCAGATGACCCTCGCGCACAGTCGAACGCATGACGACCCCGTTTCGTGTTGAGGTTGGGAGATCCGCCAATGGAATACCTGATGAGCGTCGATTCCATCGTAAGCCTGATCAGCGGCGCGATCGTCGGCGGGCTGGCGAGCATGTTTGCCAGAGGGTTCGGCCCGGTCGGCAACATCGCGGCCGGTCTTGTCGGCGGGCTCGCCGGCGGCATGGTCTTTGACACGCTCGACTTCATGAATGTCGGGGATCTGGCCGATCCCGCCATCGCCGGTTTCGCTGGATCCGCCCTCACGATGGCGGTGGTCACGGCAATTCGCCGAGCGCCGTGAGGTTGTCGACCATAGCGCCCCTGCCAGTGTGCCGTTGGCGATTAGCGCGGCCTCTCTTTGGCGAGCGACGGGATGAAGAGTGGCATCAGCAGGGCTCCGACCCACATTGACGCCCCCGCGACCCACGCGGTGAGCGACAGGAGCGCGCCTCCCGATACCGCCGCTCCGACGGCGCAGCCGCCGGCGAGCATGCTGCCGAAGCCCATGAGCACGGCGCCGATCAGGTAGCGCTCCATCGGGGCATCGGGGCCGAAGCGAACGACGCCGAACTCGCGCGTGGCCAGCGACATGGCCAGCGACCCGGCGAAGACGCCGGGCACGAGGCCCACGGCGAAACTGAGCGGCAGGTAGCGTTCGTTCACGAGCCCCATCAGCGTATCGGCCGACGGACCGGTGAAGGTGATGCTGGAGACCGGCACGATCTCGAGCGACACCGCCGCGAGGCTTGCCGTCGCGATCCAGCCCGCCGCGACCGCGAGGCCGACGAAGAGCGCGGCGACGACATGGCTCGGTGCCGACGCGCGACGGAAGGCCATGACGAGCGCGGCGAGGAGGACGATCGCGGAGACCGCGCCGGCCGCACCGGAGCCGATGCCGAGCCGTTCCCCCAGGCTGCGGCCCGCGCCGCCCTCGACCGTCCAGAGCCGCGCCAGCATTTCCCGCGCCGGCGACAGGGCGCCGCGAAGGCTTGCCTGCGCCACGAGCGTGACGACGAGACCGGTCATGATCGCGCGCAGGTTCCCGGTGGCCGAGAGAACGAGCAGCCGGCTCACGCATCCGCGCGCGAGGATCATGCCCGCGCCGAACATCAGCCCGCCGATGATCGCGCCGGACAGGCTGCCGGTCGCGGCGAGCTGGCGGGCCGCCGACACGTCGAGGAGGCCGAGGCCGACGGCGCCCTGCGTGACCGATACGGCCGTCGCGAAGACGATGATCCAGACGAGCATCCGCGGCCCGATGCTGAACGCCCCCACTTCGAGCGTGGCGCCACGCAGGCAGAAGCGCGAATGCTGTGCCGCCGCGCCGAACACCGCGCCGATGATGAGACCGAAACCGAACAGCACGACCGGCTCGCCCAGCCGGTCGATCAGCGCCTCGAGCATGGCTTCTCCTTACCCATCAGCCTGCCTCCAGCGCGGGCGCAAGCGGCGCGGCATGGTCTGCATCAACCCCCTTGCGCTACTGGCCGGCGGCTTCCCGCGCGATGGAATCGAGGAGCGTCTGCACCTCCTGCATCGGGCCGTCGGGCTGGTTGCGATACCCGATCGACACCGCGCCCTCGCGGTCGGTCACGAAGATGCCGTACGGGCAATGCGCGATGTTCATCGGGTCGGCCTCCATCACCTTCCGCGAGATCTGCGCGGAGCAGAAGAGGAAGATGTCGGCCGCGTCGAAGATCTTGACGTCGCTGCCCACGTCCGCGCCGGTGCGGTTCAGCATGTCGCCGACATGGCTGACATAGTCGATCACCAGGCCCTTGCCGACGATCGCGGTCTCGACGCTGAAGGTCGCGTCCTCGAAGCTGCCGTCGAAGGGATAGGTTGTCGCGTCCTGCGCCACCGCGCCACCGGCCGAAACCACCAGTGCGGCGAGCGCCGCTTTCCATCTCATCCGCATGTCCGTTCCTCCATGTTTGGAAACCGGTCTTCCTAGCCGAAGATGTCGGCGGTGATGCCCGCGTACCATCCGAGGCTCTCCTCGTAGGTCGCCTTGCGAAGTGCTGCGTCCTCGCCGGTCTGGCTGATGAAGCTGTCGACACTCGCGATCTTCTCGTCCGTGGCCTCGTAGGAGGCGCCGACCTTCACGCCGTCATCGGTGGCGATGAGCGACCAGCAGGTGTTGGAATACTTCGCCGGAAACGCCTTCGAACCCGAAAGCTCGGCCCGGATCACCATCGCGGCGACCTTGGCCTGGCTGTTGGCGGCGAAACCGGATTTCGGCATGTCGCCCTGCGCCGATGCGTCGCCCAGAACGAAGACCTTCGGGTCGGCGCGGCTGGCCATGGAATGCGGATTGACCGGCACCCAGCCGGTATCATCCGTCACGCCCGCCGCCTCGGCGATGGCACCGGCGCGCTGGCCGGGGATCACGTTGCAGACATCGACGCGCTCGACCTCGCCGTCGATCACCACCTCCATGGCCTCGGGGCGCACCTCGACCTTGTCGCCGCCGAAATCCGGGCCGATGCGGGTGATCATCCCCGAGTAATGCCGCTGCCAGCCCTCCTCGAAGAGCCCCTGTTTCGAGTATTTCTCCTTGGGATCGACGAGGAGGATCTTCGCCGAGGGGTTCGCCTGCGTGAGGAGATGCGCGACCATCGAAATCCGCTCATAGGGTCCCGGCGGGCAGCGGTAGGGATTGGGCGGCGCGATCATGCAGAAGGTGCCGCCCTCGGGCATCGCCTCCACCTGCGCCTTCAGGAGCTGGGTCTGGGGTCCGGCCTTGTAGGCATGCGGCATGATCTCGGCCTTGGAAAGATCCCAGCCCGGCACCGAACCATCGGCGAAGTCGATCCCCGGCGCGATGACCAGCCGGTCGTAGAAAAGCATCTCGCCGCCCGCCAGCGTCACGGTTCCGGCGTCTCGGTCGACACCCGCCGCCATGTCGCGGGCAAGCGTGATGCCATGGTCGGAGGCGAGCTTGTCGTAGCGGTGGCCGAGGCTCTCGAAGTCGCGGAAGCCGCCGAGGTAGAGGTTGGAGAAGAAGCAGGTGTAGTAGACTTCGCTGGGCTCGACGAGGATCACGTCGATCGCGCCCTCGGAATCCCTCGCGATGTAGCGCGCGCAGGTGGCCCCGCCCGCGCCGCCGCCGATGACGACCACGCGAGGCTTCGCCTGCCCGAAGACGGCGGGTGCCCCGAGCACCGCACCGGCCGCCGCCATCGTGCCAAGAAATTGGCGTCTCTGCATCGTCATCGTCATTCCTCCCGTTACTGAAATCACTCCGTCAAGGTTGCGAAATAGGCGGCGAGCGCCGCGATCTCTTCCTCGGCAAGGCGCCCGGCCATCATCTGCATGACCGGGTGCGGCCTCAGCTTCTGCTTGTAGGCGTGCATTGCCAGCACGAAATCCTCCTCGGGCCAGCGCGTGATGGAGGGGATGCCGGCATCCCCTCCATCGGCGCGGTGACAGGTCTGGCATTCGCCCGCGAGGTATTCGCCGTAGGCCGGATCGCCCTTCAAGGCGAGGATGTCCGGCGGCAGTTCGGGCAGGCTGCGGCGCGCGGTCGGCTCCGCCTCGGGGATGTCGCGCGGGCGGTCGGAGTAATCGCGCAGGAAAGCGAGGAGGTCGGCGCGGTCGGTCTCGTCCTTCAGGCCAGGATAGGACATGCGCGTCCCCGAGGCGAACGTGCGCGGGTTCGCGACATAGGCGTCGAGGGTCTTGAGCGTCCAGATGAGGCCGTCCCGCCCGGCGCGGGTCAGGCTTTTCGAATAAGCGAACCCGTCGACGGCGGCAGCGCGTCTGCCGAAGACGCCGTTGAGCTTGGGACCTATGGCGTTCTCAGCCTCCGGCCCGATCTCGTGGCAGCCAGAGCACTCGCCGAAGATCTCGGCCCCGCGTTCGGCATCGCCAATCTCGGCCGCGCGCAGAGCGGTCGTGCCCGGCGCCCCGGCGAGCGCTAGGCAAAGGGCGAGGCATGTCGCGCCCCGCCCGGCCATCTCACCCACCGACCGAGGCGAGATACGCGATAACCGCCTCGATCTCTTCGGGCTTCTTCAGGCCAGCGAAGGACATCTTGGTCCCCTTCATGTAGCCCTTGGGGTCGGCAAGGAACTCGGCAAGCGCCTCATGGCTCCAGACCAGTCCGCCTTCCGCGGCGGCCTGCATGGGCTTGGAGTAACGAAAGCCCTCGACGCTGCCGGCTGCGCCATCGACGATGCCGTTCAGCGCCGGGCCGGTGGCGTTCTTGGCACCTTCGCCCACCTTGTGGCAGGCTTGGCATTTCTTGAAGACCTTCGCGCCCTCCTCGATCAGCGCCGGATCGGCGGCGGCGGTCTCGGCGGTGGCCTCGACGGCAGGCTCCGGGTCGGGCTGTTCGGTTTCGGCCGCGGTTTCCTCCGTGGCGGCTTGTCCCGCAGCTGCCCCGACACGCAGGTCCGGAAGCGTGCCCGCGGGCTTGCCGTCCGGATCCGTCGGCGTGACTTTCAGCTCGACCGCGCGCTTGGTGACCTTCACCGGCTCCCGGCAACCTTGCATGCAGGGCGCGACGGAAAAGTGCGGGTACTCCGTCCCGGGCCGGTCGTCGGGGTAGAACCCCTCGGCGTTGGGCAGGACGATGTCCTTGAAGTTCGTTTGCGACAGCTCGAAATCGTCCTCCACGATCCCGTTCGAATAGAGCAGAAAGGCGGTGATCGCATAGGTCTCGTCCGCTGTGACGGTCTGGGCCGCGCCGAAGGGCATCGAGCGGTGGATATAGTCCCAGACGGTCGAGAGATGCGGCCAGTATGACCCGATCGTCTTGACCGGGCGGCGGTTCGTCAGCGACCCCTGTCCGCCGGCCAGCACCGGCCAGTTGTCGATGCCTTCCGCGAAGTCGCCGTGACAGGAGGCGCATTTCTCGGCAAACACTTCGTCGCCGGTGAAGACATCGCCCGAGCCGTCCGGCAGGCCGGTGCCGTCGGGCAGGACCGCGACATCCCAGGCCGCGATCTCCTCGGGCAGCGCGGCGCGGCCGAGGCCAAGCGGTTCGGCGAAGGCGGGTGCGGCCAGAAGCGCCAGCGCGGGGGCGAGAAGCTTAAGCGATTTCGACATTCTCGACCTCCCCGTCGGCGCGGACCCACCAGGTCTGGATGCCATTGTTGTGGTAGACGTTGTTCAGCCCCCTGATCTCGCGCAGCTGGTTCTTGGTGGGCTGGACGTACCCGGTCTCGTCGACCGCGCGCGACTGCAGGAACATCTCCGATCCGTCCCAGTCGAGGTCGAGGTGGAAGCGGGTGAGGGCCTTCGATTTCACGTCGCCCGTGAGCCGCGCCTCGACCCAGTTCACGCCGCCGTCGAGCGAGACGTCGACGCGCGCGACCTTGCCATGACCGGACCAGGCGAGGCCGGTGATCACCAGAGGCCCCTTGCCATGACGGATCGGCGCTTGCGGAGAGGGCGAGGTGATGACCGACTTCGCATCCATCACCCAGGTCCATTTCCGCGCCCGGCCGTCGGGCATCAGGTCGGTGTATTTCGAGGTCTCCTCGCGGCTTTCAACGGCCCGATCATAGACCCCGATGCGGCGCAGCCACTTGACCCACATGTTGCCTTCGAACCCCGGCACGACCAGCCGGACCGGGTAGCCGTGTTCCTTCCGAAGGGCCTCGCCATTGGCGAAGAAGGCCACGAGCACATCGTCCATCGCCTTTTCCAGAGGCATCGAGCGACCGTTCGAGGAGGCATCGGCGCCCTCGGCATAGACCCACTTGCCCTCGGGCTTCACCCCGGCTTCCTCCAGCAGCAGCCGCAGCGGCACGCCGGTATATTCCATGTTGTGGATCATGCCTTGGGTGAACTGGCAGCCTTCAAGCTGCGCGCCCCCCCATTCCATGCCGCCATTGGCCGCGCATTCGCAGAAGGCCGTGGTGATCGTCCGAGGGAACCGCGTCAGATCCTCGTAGGTGAAGACCAGCGGCCTCTCGACGAGGCCCGAGATCATCAGCCGGTAATCCTGCTTCGCCAGTTCGATCGCTCCGGAGTGGTGGCGTTCGAAGGCACAGCCCTGCGGGGTGATCGTGCCTTCAAGAGCATGAATCGGCGTGAAATTGATCGAGGAGACCGGGCTTTCCGTCAGCCATTCGACATTGCGCCGGACGACGTGGGATTCGTAGTGAATCGGCATTCCGTAGGGCGTCGCGTCGACTGGATCGCCGAAGGCGGAGGCCCAGTCCTGCACCTCGGTGATCAGAGGGTCGGCATCTTGCGCGCGGGCCAGCCCCGTGGTCGCGACGGCGCCGCCGGCGGCAAGCCCGGCGCCGAGGAAGGCGCGGCGGCTGGTGCCTGTCTCGTCGGTTCCAGACATTGAAACCTCCTGTCTCGTGGTCTTCTTGCTCATCTCATGCCCCCGCGACCTGCACGGAGGTGTTGGGATCGATCGACACGGTGCCCTGCTTCTTGATCCACGCCTCGACGAGATCCCAGATCGCCGGGCCTTCGGTGCCCTCGTTGACGCTGGCCCAACCGGCGACGGCATAGGTCTTTGCCGGATCGACCGCCTCGCCGGACTTGAGCATCGTCATCTCGGTGATGCGGGAACCTTGCGGCTTGGTCACGTCGATGCGGTAGCCCATGCCGCCGACGCGGACCATGTCGCCGCCCTGCTGGTAATAGGGGTCGGGGTTGAAGAGGTTGTCGGCCACGTCCTCGAGGATCGTGTGGAGCGTCTCGCCGGTCATTTCCGTGCGGTAGGCGGCCGGGTAGTTCATCGCGGTCGCGTTATGCAGATCCTCGCGGGTGATCGGCTCGCCGGGCAGGAGCGACGGCCCCCAGCGGAAGCCCGGCGACAGTGCGATGTCGGCCTGATGCTCGTCGATCAGCGCGTTGCAGATCAGGTCGTCCCAGGTGCCGTTGAAGTTGCCACGCCGGTAGAGGAGGCTGTCGGTCGTGCCGATGACCTCCTCAAGCTCCGCCTTGAAGGGCTCGCGCTCGGCGTCGATCAGCGCGGCGACCTCGGCGTCAGGGGTGATCACGTCCGAGAAGATCGGGATCAGCTTGTGCTTGAAGCCCATCATCTGACCGTTCTGGACGTCGAGATCGACACGGCTGATGAACTTGCCGTTCGAGCCGGAGGCGATCAGCAGCGTCTTGCCCACCATCACCGGCTCGGGCAGAGCGTCATGGGTATGGCCGGTGAGGATCACGTCGATCCCCTCGACATTGCCGGCCATCTTGCGGTCGACGTCGAAACCGTTGTGGGAAAGCACCACGACCAGATCGGCGCCGGCGTCGCGGACCTCTGCCACTACCTCGGCCATGCGCTCCTCGCGCACACCGAAGGAAAGGCCGGGGAACATCCATTTCGGGTTGGCGATGGGCAGGTAGGGGAAAGCCTGGCCGATCACCGCGACCTGCGCACCGCCCACCTCGAACATCTTGTAGGGCTCGTAGGCCGGCTCGTTCCATTCGGCGTCGAAGATGTTGGCGCCGAGGAAGGGGAAGGCGAGCCCCTCGACGATCTCGGTCACCCGGTCGATGCCGAGCGTGAACTCCCAGTGCGAGGTCATCGCATCGGGCTTCAGCGCGTTCATCACGTTGACCATGTCCTGACCAAGCGTGCGCTGCGCGGTGAGCGAGCCCTGCCACGTGTCGCCGCCATCCAGCAGCAGCGCATCGGGTCGCGCCGCACGGATCGCCTTGATCACGGTCGCGCAGCGGTCGAGCCCGCCCATCCGGCCGTAGGCCTTCGCCAACGCCTCGAAATCCTGGTAGGTCAGCGCATAGGCATGGGGACTGCCGGTTTCGATGTCGAACATTTTCAGGAAGTCGGCACCCGTGACATGCGGCGGCACACCCCGGTTGTCGCCGACGCCGATGTTGATCTCCGGCTCGCGGAACCAGAGTGGTTTCATCTGGGCATGGATGTCGGTGATGTGGATGAGGGTCACGTTGCCGTAATCCTCGAACTCCAGAAGCTGGGCCTGCGTGAGCCGCTGCTGCGCGGCGAGCCGCGCCCAGTTGCCGACGCCCGACGCGCCCCAGAGCGCCGAGGCAGCCACCGTCGCCTGAAGAAAGTCCCGCCGCGAGATCATCTCTACGTCCTTATCCTTGAGCAAAGGCCCGCCCGCGCGCCAAAGCGCGGGCTGCCCTGCCTCGTCTTTCATTGAGCGGATGCAACGGCCGGGCGATATGCCGCCCGGCCGCAGTCACTAGTTGCGTACCGACGGCCCCTCGACCGACAGCCCGTTGCCGCGCGAGGCGACGTAAAGCTCCAGCGCGATGAGCTCGGGCGAGCCCGGCTTGAAGGTCTCGCCCCGCGTGTCGCGGATGCAGCCCTTGAAGCGGTTGTGGATCGACGAGAGTTTGGCGTCCTTCAGCCGGTAGACCGGGAAGCCGTTGATCTGGCCCTGGCTCAGGTGGTCGGCGCGGATGAAGTTGCCGTAATTGTCCTCGTGGCAGTTCGAACAGGCGAGTTCGAGCTGGCCATAGCGGGTGTAGTACATCTCCTTGCCCTTCTCCCAGTAGGACTGGGCGGGCCCGTCGACGGCCACGTTCATCGGCATCCCGCGCGAGACCGAGGAGATCAGCGCCGTCATGTTGACCATGTCGGAGCTGTCCCAGTCCCAGGCCTCGGCCCCCATGCGCTCGGCCCGGCATTCGTTGATGTACATCTCCATCGTGTACATCTCGCCCTTGGCCTCGTTGAAACTCGGCATCTGGGTCCGCACGCCCGCCATGCTTTCGGGCGCTTCGTGGCAGGACGCGCAGGCCTTGCCCTCGCTTCCGTCGACCGCGTTCCAGACCTCGGTCGCGGCCTCGACGCCGAGCATGCCAGGATTGTCGAAGTCGTCGGCCTGCATCACGCGGGTGTCGGCCTCGCGGAAGTGCCAGCCCGAGTACTGCTCACTCAGACCGTCGATATAGTCCGGCGCCTTGTCGGTATGGGTGATCATCTGGATCTCGCCGTTGACGACCAGCGTGTCATCTGCGGGATCCGCCACCGCCGAGAGGCCCGAGAGCGCAAAAGCCGCGAGGGCGCAGGTGCCGGCGAGTATTCTCATCTTCATCCGTTTTCCTCCCTGAGAGGCGCCCGCCGGCGGGGCCGGCGGCGGCGCCATCCTTGCCCAACGCGTCAGGCGACCTCGATCGCCTTGGTTTCTTCGTAGACGGAGCCGTCATCGTCGTACCAGGTGAACTTGAACTCTCCGGCCGCATCGACCTTGGCGTCGAACTCGAAGTAGGGGTTGGTCGAGATCGCCGGCTCCAGCGTCACGTCGATGACGTTCTGGCCGTTGAAGTCGCAGGTGAAGCGATTGATGATCGAGCGCGGGATGAGGCTCCCGTCCTTGTCCTTGCGCTGGCCCGACTCCATCGGGTGGCTGATCAGCGTCTTGATGGTCACCACGTCGCCGGCAGCGGCCGAGCTCGGAACCTTCACGCGGGGTTTGACGTCTTTTGCCATTTCCTTGCTCCCTTGCCTCAGCCGCCGCAGCCGCCGATGGTGACTTTGACCGTAGCCTGAGCCTGCACGACACTGCCGTCAGCCATCTTCGCCATGGCGATCACGTCCTGGGTCTTGGCCAAGCGAATTCGCGTGGAAACCGCCTGCGACCCGGCCGCCGGGCCGAAGTTGAACGTGCCGACAGCGGGCGTCGGGTTCCCCGTGGCGATGAGCATGATCGCCGCCGCCCCCGGTGCGGATACCGAGATCGGCACCGTGTTGCCGTTTTCCGCGATCTCCGGCGCCGTCAGGGTGAGCCCGCCGGTCCCGACCGCGGCGCCGCCTGCGAAGGCCGCCGTGAGCTCCTCGACCGTCGCCGCGCGCACCTGCCGCGGCAGGATGGCAAGGGCGACGCCGCCGAGGCCGATCGCCATCGCGTTTCGTCTGGATAGTTGCATCGCTTGCTTCCTTCTTATTCGATCCGTCCGTCCCCGCCCGCTCATTCCTTGAGCGTCAGGAGATAGGCCACCACGTCCTCGATCTGCTGCGCCGTCAGCAGCGGCGCCAGTTCACCCTCGGCCGCCTTTCCGGTGAAGGCGTCGCCGGGGCGAATGTAGCCCTCGTTCTTGTAGAAGGACGGCATGATCGTGCCGTCGAAGGTCTTCTTGGCATCGGCGACGATGCCCCTGAGCTGTTGCTCGCTCCAGCGGTCGGCGGCCCCGTCGAGGGTCGGTCCGACATTGCCCTGGAAAGCGACGTCCGGCATCGCCGAGATCACATGACAGGCAACGCAGTTGCCAAGCCCGCGATCCGAAATCACCTTCATCCCCTCTTCCGGGTTGCCCGCCGTCCCGGTCAGGGACCCGGCCACCGCGCCTTCCGCGAACGACACCGCCGACGGCGCCGTCGCGCCCATCGCCGGGGCCGCGAGCGCCGACAAGGCAAGGCCAAGAACAATCTGGCGCTTCATCGAAGTCCTCCCTGATTTCCTCCGACTCAGAGCGTACCCGAGGCAAACTGTCGCACGCAACAAAAAATTCAACTACGTGAATGTGAGAATGTATTCTAGCTTCGAGAGGCAGACAGTCAGTTCGAACCGCCCGCGTTCGCGCGTTCCGCCACGAAGTGCTGGAAATGCTCACCTGTTTCGTAACCGTGGTCGCGAACCCAGGTAAAGAGTGCCGAGGTGGTCCCTCTTTCGAACGCGCCCGGCACGGTGAAGACCGAAGCCTGCGCGGCCGTCAACCCTTCGGGAACCTCCTCGGGGAAGAAGATCATCGTCGGGGTGAACACCACCCCCCAACGCACGGCCATCTCCTTTTCCGGCAGCACCGTTCCGTCAAAATCAATGACCTCGACATCGCCGAAAAGGTTCATCTGCACGACGAAGTAGTTGTCGCGGATCAGCGCGTCGATCTCGGGGTCGGGGAAGATCTCCTCGTGCATGCGGGTGCAGTAGATGCAGCCGCGCTGCTCGATGATGACCATCAGGCGCTTTCCCTCGGCATTCGCCTCGGCCAGATCCTCGCGCAGGTCCTTGAACGTGTCGCGCAGCCAGTTGGGCTTGTGCAGGCCGTCATCGCCGAGCTCGACGCCCAGCGCAGGCGTCGCGAGCGCGGCGAGAATGGCGATCGCGTGGATGATGGTCTTCATGGCTTCCTCCCTTGCAGGGTCAAACGAAGTTCATGGTCCAGGGCATGTGCTCGATCATGAACTGGGCGATCGCATTGACCGACCCGGTCGCGATCAGCGCCGCGAAGACGATCAGCATGAGACCCATGACCTTTTCCACATGGCCAAGGTATTTCCGGTATCGGCCTATCCAGCTCAGGAACGGCTTGGCGAAGACGGCGGCCAGCACGAACGGCGCGGTCATTGCCAGCCCGTAGACCATGAGCAGCATCGCCCCGCGCCAGATCGTGTCGAGGCTGGACGCGACCATCAGGATCGCCGCGAGCGCCGGTCCGACGCAGGGCGTCCAGCCGAAGCCGAAGGCGAGGCCCATGACATAGGCTCCGGCGATGGTCGTCGGCGCCACCTTCGCCTCGATCCGCGCTTCGCGGTACAGGAACGGGATCCGCAGGATCCCGAGAAAGTGCAGCCCGAAGACCAGAAGTACCACGGCGGCAACCCAGGACAGGGGCTCCATCCACTGCCGGAAGGCATTGCCGATCGCGGTGGCCCCCATGCCGAGGAGCACGAAGATCGAGGTCACGCCGAGCGCGAAGAAGACCGCCGACAGGACCAGACGCCGCTGCGCGCCCGGCGCCACCGACGCGTCCGACCGCAGCTCCGCCATCGAGATGCCGGCCATGTAGCACAGGTAGAACGGCACCATCGGCAGGATGCAGGGCGACAGGAACGACAGCAGCCCGGCCAGAATCGCGCCGCCAATTGTGGGATCGAGCAGCACCGAACACCTCGCCTTGCCGGTCGTGCAAAAACATATTACGATATTTATATGTAATAATGCAGGCGTCAACAATGCGTAGCGCCCTGATCTGCCTTTCGCTTCTGGCCGGCACCGCTGCAAGCGCAGCGCAGGCCGATCTCCGGCTCCTGATGATCGAGCGCGAGGGCTGTGCCTATTGCGCCGAGTGGGACCGGGTGATCGCCCCGATCTATCCGAAGACGCCCGAGGGCCGGGCGGCGCCGCTGGAGCGCGTGCAAATACACGGGCCCTATCCGGCGGATGCCGAAATCGGGGCACGGCCGGTGTTCACGCCGACCTTCATCCTCTTGGCCGACGGGCGCGAGGCCGGCCGGATCGAAGGCCATCCGGGCGAGGATTTCTTCTGGGGATTGCTTGGAAAGATGCTCGTCGAGACGGGCCAATACGAAAGGGAGAGCGAGGAATGAAGAAAGTGGCACTTGCCGTCGCGCTGTTTGCCGGTCCTGCCGTGGCGCAGGATAACGAGGCGCTTGTCCAGTTCAGCGTGATGAAACCGGAGACCGCGCTCCGTCTCGCCCAGGCGGCGTTGGAGGATTGCCGCGGCAAGGGCTACCAGGTCGGCGTCACAGTGGTCGACCGGTTCGGCGTGACGCAGGTCTTTCTCCGCGACCAGTTCGCGGGGCCCCATGTCGAGGAAACCTCGCGGCGCAAGGCCTGGACGGCGGTGAGCTTCCGCACCGACACCTTGGCGCTTGCGGAAGAGACCGGAGCGGGCACGATCTCGTCGGGGATCCGCGACCTGTCGCAGGCAATCGCGCTCGGCGGCGGGGTGCCGGTGGACGCGGCCGGATCGCTGGTCGGCGGAGTCGGCGTTTCCGGGGCGCCGGGGCCGGATCTCGACGACGCCTGCGCCCGCGCGGGAATCGCTGCCGTGGAGGACGACATCAGCTTCTGAGCCCGAGCTGAAAGGATTCACCCCGTTGGACGCACCAGACAGCAAGGGCAATCCGGAGCCGCGCGGTTGCGGCAGCGACGGGCGTCGCGACATCGACTCCGCGGTCCTTGCGGAGCGCGCCGAGCAGGCATCCAGCCTTCTCAAGGCGCTCGCCCATGACGGGCGGCTGATGATTCTGTGCTTTCTCACCAGCGGCGAGAAGTCCGTCACCGAGCTTGAAACGCTACTCCTGTCGCGGCAATCTGCCGTCAGCCAACAGCTCGCGCGGCTGCGTCTCGAGGGTCTGGTCAAGACGCGCCGGGACGGAAAGGCGATCTACTATTCGCTCAACGACGATCGCGCGGCGCGGGTCGTCGAACTAGTCTTCGAGATGTACTGCAACGACACCTGAAGGCCGAAAGGCTGTCGATCGGCACCGACGGGAGGTAAGGAAAAACGATGGAGTCACTCCCTGCTGGCACTCTCGCCGCAATCGTCGGGCTCGTCGGCGGCATCGTTCTGGGGCTCGCCGCGCGGCTTGGCGAGTTCTGCACGCTCGGTGCGATCGAGGCGGCCTTCTATGGTGAGGACCAGCGCAGGCTGCGGCTCTGGGGCGTGGTGCTCGGCACCTCGATCATCGGCATCTTCGCCGCCGCAGCGCTCGGCTGGGCCGATCCGGCAGCGAGCTTCTACCACACGATTGGCTGGAACCCCCTCGCCTCGGTTCTCGGCGGGCTTCTCTTCGGCTACGGCATGGCTATGGCCGGAAACTGCGGCTTCGGCGCGCTGGTGCGGTTCGGCGGCGGTGACCTGCGGTCGCTGGTCGTCGTTGTGGTGATCGGCATCTTCGCCTTCGTGACGCTGTCCGGCCCGCTGGCGCCGATCCGGGTCGCGCTCTTCGCGCAGTCACCCTCCGAGGGTCCGCAGGGCTTCGCGCATCTCTTCGCGGACCTGTCCGGGCTGCCACCCCTCCTCTTCGCCCTGATCGCCGGGGGCGGTGCATTCACATGGGCACTCGGCCACCGGCCGCTGCGCCGCTCGCCGCGGCAGATCTGCTGGGGCGTCGCGGCCGGTCTGGCGGTGGTCTGGTGCTTCGTCGGCACCTCGCTCCTCGCCGAGTACAGTTTCGGCGAAATCGGCGTCGAGGGGCCGTCCTTCACCGCGCCGCTCGGACGCACGATCCTTTACGCGATGACGTCGAGCGCGGGCGGTCCCGGCTTCTCGGTCGGTGTCGTCGCCGGCGTTCTCGCCGGTGCGTTCATCGGGTCGAGCATCCGTCACCGCTTCCGCTGGGAGGCCTGCGAGGATCCCCGCGAGCTCGGCCGCCAGATCTCGGGGGCGGCGATGATGGGCATCGGCGGAACGCTGGCGCTGGGCTGTTCGATCGGGCAGGGCATCAGTGCGATGTCCACGCTGGCCTATTCCGCACCGGTCACACTCGGCGCGATCCTGCTCGGCGCCCTGGTCGGGTTGCGGCGGCTGATCCAGGGGTTCCAGCCGGACTGACGAATCCGGCGTCACGCTCTCTGACGAGCGTTTCCGGGATCCCAGGCGGGTTCGTCGAGCAGCGTAAAGGCGCGCCGTTCGCCGAGGATGACCGCCTCCAGGTCACCCGAGGCATCGGGATCCAGGTAGGCGAAGGCAAGGCTCTTGCCGGTCGCATGGCCAAAGCCGCCGGAGGTGCAGACGCCCACAACCCTGTCGCCCAGCATCACCGCCTCGCCGCCGTAGATGTCGCAATCGGTTGCCGCGACCGTACCATAGACAAGCCGGGTCGCAACGCCGGTCCTGCGGCGGGCCTCGGTGGCGGCGCGGCCGATGAAGTTGCCCTTGTCCGGCGCGTGGAAGCGCAGGCAATCGGCCTCGACGAGGGTGATCTCGTTGGTCAACTCGGCGCCGAAACCGCGATAACCCTTTTCCATGCGCAGCGAATTCACCGCGTGACTGCCGAAATCGGCGATGCCGTGGGGCTCTCCCGATGCCCGGATCGCATCGTAGAGCTTGCCCAGTTCGGCCATCGGGGCATGAAGTTCCCAGCCCAGCTCACCGACATAGGTTACCCGAAGCGCGCGGACCGGAACATTTGCGACGGTGATCTCCTGCCCGGTGAGCCAGCGGAAAGCTTCGTTGCTCAAATCCGCATCGGTCAGCGGCGCCAGAACGGCGCGTGCCCCGGGGCCGGCGACGACCAGCATGCCGTAATCGTCGGTCACATTTGTGATGGTCACGTCCGCGCCGGTGGCGGCGCGCAGATGGTCGAGCGCCTGCCGCTCGGCACCGGCTCCGGTCAGCACATAGAAGCGGTCGTCGGCAAGCCGGGTGATGGTCCATTCGCCCTCGATCCGGCCACCCTCCGAGAGGACATGGGTGAGGGTGATGCCGCCCGGCTTCCGCGGCAGCCGGTTCGCCGTCAGCCGGTCGAGAAGCGCCTCGGCGCCGGGGCCGGTGACGTCGAACTTGGCGAAGCTCGACAGGTCCATGACGCCCACGCGCTCTCGCACCGCCCGGCACTCGGCGGCCACCAGGTCGAAGGTGTTGTTGCGCCGGTACTGCAGCTGTTCGACGAAGCCCGCCGGGGCGAAGTACTTGGGCCGCTCCCAGCCGTAGACCTCGGTGTGGACGGCCCCTCTCGCCGTCAGCTTGTCGTGGAGCGGCGTCACCCGGCTCGGACGGCCGGCATGGATCTCGCGTCCGGGCAGCGGGGTCTCGAACATGTTGTGATAGTCGTCGAAGCTCTTGGCGCGGGTGTAGTCCGCATCGGCGTAGCCGCCGAAGCGGCGCGGATCGACGCTGGCCATGTTGATCTCGACATCGCCATGCACCATCCACTGCGCGAGGTACTTTCCGCACCCGGCGCCCTGGGCGATGCCGATCGACGATCCGCAGCATTGCCAGAAGTTCCGGACCCCATGCGCGGGGCCGACCAGCGGGTTGCCATCCGGCGTGTGCGGAATGGCACCGTTGATGACGCGCTTGATGCCCGCCTCGGCGAAGATCGACATCCGCTCCAGCGCCTTTTCGAGCCAGGGGGCGATGCGGTCGAGGTCACCCTCGAACAGCTCGTTCTCGCTCTGCCATTCCGGCCGGCCGCCGCGGCCCGCCCAGGCCTCCTTCGCGCCGTAATGCTCGTAGATGCCGACGAGCCCGGCCTTCTGTTCCTGCCGGTAATAGCCGGCGGTGGCCGGGTCGCGCATCACTGGCAGCTCGGTATCGAGGCCCTTGAAGGCTGCGAGCGGCTCCGTCACCAGGTACTGGTGCTCCATGTTGGTGATCGGCGTTTCGGCACCAACCCAGGCGCCGACCTCGCGGGCATAGCAGCCGCCGGCGTTGACGACGTGCTCGCAGATGACGCTGCCCTGTTCGGTCACCACCGCGAACTCGCCCGAGGGCAGCCGGTTGATGCCGGTCACCCGGTTGCGCCGGACGATCGTTGCCCCGAGCTGCCGCGCCCCGGCGGCCATCGCGTTGCAGGCGCTGGCCGGGTCGACATGGCCGTCCATCGTCGTATGCGCGCCGGCAAGGATGCCCTCGGTGTTCAGCCAGGGATTCAGCGCGCGGATCCGCTCGGGGCCGATGATCTCCATCTCGAAGCCGACGTTGGCGGCGAAGCCCGCGACATGGCGGAACCAGTCCACCTCTTCCGGCGTCGTGGCGAGCCGGATGCCGCCACAGCCGTGCCAGCCGGTCGGATGGCCGGTCAGCTTCTCCAGCCGCGGATAGAGCGTGTTGGAGTAGTGGTGGATCTTGGCCATGTTGTAGTTGCCGATGAACGACGGGCACTGGCCCGCCGCATGCCAGGTGGAGCCGCTCGTCAACTCGCCCTTTTCGATCAGCAGCACATCCTTCCAGCCTTCCTCGGCCAGGTGATAGGCGAGGCCGACGCCCATCATGCCGCCCCCGACGATGACCACTTTCGCTTGCGACTGCATGACGAGCTTCCTTGCTTGGCGGGTTTACCAGATACCGTTGCCGGCGCGCATGCGCGCCTTCGGCAGAACGATGTTGTAGCTTTCGCGCAGGCGTGCATCGACGCTGTCGCTGATGTGGCGGGGATAGTGGTCGGCCAGGAGCTGGCGCACCCGGCCGCGCGCCACCTCGCGCGCATCCCTTGCACCGGCGTCCTGCCATTCGCTGATGCTGCGGCGGTCGGCGATCTCCGGGTAGAGGTAGTCGGTCTTCATCCGCGCGAAGGTCTGCGGATGGCCGAGGAAGTGCCCCGCACCCATCACCACGTCGCGGATCGCCTCGAAGCTGAGCGCATCCTCGCTGACCTCGACCCCCTTCACCGTGCGCAGCACCGCGCCGAGAAGGTCGTTGTCCAGCACATAGCTTTCGAACGCGGTGCCCATCAGGCTGCCCTGCATCCCGGCGCATTCGTGGATCATCGTGGCCCCGGCATGGGCGGCGAGCGAGATCGTGTAGCCCTTCTCCCCGCCCGCCTGGGCGTCGGGCAGCTTGCTGTCGGTCATGCCCGCGGGGACCGAGTTCGGCAGGTCGTAGAACCCCGCCATCTGCGCGCAGGCCGCCGACAGGAGCGCCTGCTCGCCCGATCCGCCCGACATCGCGCCGGTGCGCAGGTCCGATACGAAGGGCCAGGCGGCGAAGATGCCGCGGCAGTTCGGGTCGATGATGTTGCACAGAATGAGCCCCGCGAGCACCTCGGCACAGGCCTGCGCCACCGCCCCCGCCAGCGCCGCCGGCGCCGTCGCCCCGGCCTGACCGGCCGCGACGAGGAGGATCGGCATGCCGGCGAGGACCGCCGCCTCCAGCGCGTCGCAGCTTTCGGTGGCAAAGCGCATCGGCGGCACGACGTGGCAGCAGACGGCGGTGCAGAAGGGCCGCTCGCGGAACCTGCCCTCGCCGCCCGCGACCATGTCCAGCATCGGCTGCACGGCGCGCACGCTGTTGCCGTCGGTGTAGCTGACGGCGATCGATTTCGTGGTGCCCGAGAGGCAGGCATAGGTGGTGTTGATGTCGAGATCGAGGATGGTGTCGGTGTCGCGCGCCACGACGGAGCGGTGATACCAGTGGATATTGTCGAGCCGGTCCACCAGGCGGGCGATGTCGTAGAGATCGGCCACCGTGCTTTCGCGGTACCTGCCGGTCACGAAATCCATGATGGTCGGGGCCGCTCCGCCGGTGCCCGCGTGTACGCGCCGCCCGCCGATCTCCAGATCGTGGACCGGGTCGAGCCCGTGCAGCGTGAACCGGCGCCGCGTCCGGGCGATCACGTCCTCGACCAGCGCGCGGGGAAACCGCAGGCGGCCGTCCTCGTCGACCCGGCACCCGGCCGCGATGGCGCGCTGCTCGAGGCTCGGCGTGACCTGCGAAAGCCCGAGATCCTCGAGAAGACGTAGAACCAACTGATGGATCCGTTCCATCTCGGACCCGGTCAGCGGCTGGTACTGCCCACCGACCATGCCGGGCGTGATCGGAGGTGGCGCCGGCGTCGGCTCGGCGCCACCGCGTCCCGGGCGTTTGGATCGGCGAGGCGAAAGATTGGACATGACGGCCCTCCGGAGGTCTTCCGAGGGTGCAGTTGACCGGCTTTTGCGCCGGGGTTCAAACGATCAATCCGAATGCAATGCATTCCCGAAGATCATGCGTGAGGCGAGTTTTCTGCAACCTCACCCCTTATCCACTGAAGGAAACTGGCTATGGCAGGAACATCCGCGTCTTTCTCCAATGCGCCAACGTAATAGCCCTCGCGCGTCTCCAGCACCTTGTCGACCGGGCGGACCAGGCGCCCCTCGGCCAGCATCGGGTCGGTGATGTAGCTCCAGCCCAGCGCCACGCCGCGCCCGGCCTCGGCCGCCTGGATGATCATCGGATAGCTGTTCAGGCGGACGCCGCGCCGCACCGGCTGACCCGTAGCGCCCTGGGTCGCAAGCCAGACGCGCCAGTCCACGCCGCCCCAGATATTGCCGCCGCCGTCGAGATGCAGAAGCGTCTGGTCGAGCATGTCCGAAGGCGCGCGGAGCTCCGGGTGGCTCCGCAGGTATTCGGGGCTACAGACAGGATAGACCCGCTCCCCGAACAGAAGATGCGTCCGGGCGCCCTCCCATAGCCCGACGCCGTAGAGGATCGCCACATCCACGCCTTCCTGGCGCAGGTCCACCCTCTGGTCCGTCGCGAGTATCCTGAGGTCGATTTCGGGATGCCGGGCGCTGAACCTCTCCAGCCGCGGCATCAGCCAGAAATAGGAAAACGCGACCGAGGCCGCGACGGTGATCTGCGGATTCACCGTCGCGGCGCGCAGCCCGGTGACGCAGGTCTCGATCTCCTGCAGGCCCCGAGTCACGGATTCGAAGAGCCGCCGCCCCTCGGCGGTCGGTTCGATCGCCCGGTGCAGGCGCCGGAAGAGCGCCACGCCCAGCTGCTCCTCGAGCGCCTTGATCTGCCGGCTGACGGCGCTTTGCGTCAGGCACAGCTCATCCGCCGCGAGCGTGAAGCTCTTTCGGCGGGCCACGACCTCGAACGTGTGGAACAGCGACAGGGACGGCATCGTGTATCGTTTCAAGCGCTCCTCCGGCTCCGGGTGTCAGGTACTTCTGCCGCCGCCGGAAAGCACAGGCTGACCTTCAGGCCGGGCGCGTTGTCTTCGAGGGCAAGGTCCGCCCCGTGAAGGCCCGCCGTGGCGGCGACGAGCGCCAGCCCGAGCCCGTTTCCGGGCGTCGTGCGGCTGCGCTCGAGCCGGTAGAGCCGGCGCAGGACGTTCTCACGCTCGGTCTCGGGAACGCCCGGCCCGCGATCGGTGACCACAAGCGTGACGCTGTCCGCGTCCTGGCGAACGGTAATTCCGATATCGGTGCCGGGCGGGGTATGGCGCAGCGCGTTCTCGATCAGGTTCGCGAGGGCCTGGCCGATCAGCCCCTTGTTGCCCATGATCGTCGCCGGGCCGTCGGGCAGGAGGAGCGCCAGCTTGCGGCCATCTTCCTCGGCGGCGGGGGCGTAGAGCTCGGTCATCTCGGCCGCGACATGCGCGAGGTCGAGGGCCGCGAAATTCGCGCGCGCGCCGCCGCCCTCGATCTGGGCGATCTGCAACAGCGCATGGAAGATGCCGACCGCGCCGTCGGCCTCGGCGATGGCGCGGTCGGCGAGTGTGGCCTCGGTGCTCGCGTCGGGCAGCCGGTCGCGCAGGTCGTGGAGCAGGACCGCCATCCGCTGCAGCGGCGTCTTCAAGTCATGCGCGATGTCGGCCGAGACCTGGCGCAGGGCCTCGGTCGCGGCCTCCTGCGCGGCGGCCATCCGGTTCACCTGCACGCCGATGCGGGCGAGGTCGTCCGCGCGCCCCGGCTCGGCCGGGATCCTTGCGTCGAGCGCGCCTTCGGAGAGCCTGCCGAGCGTCGCCTCGATGAGGTCGACGCGCCGGCGCGCCCGGGTCGCGATGATCGCGCCCGCGCCGAGCGAGATCAGAACCGTGGGCGCGAGGCTGAGCGCCAGTAGTGCCAGGAAGGTCCTGCCAAGCTCGTGGATCGGTGTCCGGCTTTCGGCGAGGATGAGAACACCGCCCGCCATCCGTTCGATCAGGGGGAAGTAGCCGTGCTCGCCCAGCGGCCGGCCCTCGGGCATCCTGCGGATCTGGACACCGGCGCCGGTCAGCACCGCGTTGGCATTGCCGGTGACGCGGCCATCCGGCGCGATATAGGCGAAGACACGCTGCGCGGGATCGGCGGCGTTGGCCTCGGCCATGACGAGGATCTCGAGCGCGCTGGGCGAGGCGGCGACCTGGAACCCCGCCATGTGCTGCGTGAGGTTCGCGCGCATGCCGGTCTCGATCGCGCTGCGAAGGCTGAGATAGGCGAGGCCGAGCGTCACAAGGTTGACCACCGCCACGACGGCCACGAGCCCGATCGCCTGGCGCATCGGCGTCGAGCCGGCGCTGCGCCGCAGGGCGCGGATGAGCCCGGACCGCATCGCTCAGGCCTCGATCTTGTAGCCCGCGCCGCGCACGGTGTGGATCAGTTCGCGGTCGAAGGGTTTGTCGACCTTGGCGCGGAGCCGGCTGACATGGGTCTCGACCACGTTGGTCTGCGGATCGAAGCTCAGGTCCCAGACCGCTTCCAGGAGCATCGTCCGGGTCTGGACCCGGCCCTTTCGGCGCAAAAGGTGTTCCAGGAGCGCGAACTCGCGCGGCAGGAGGTCGATCGTGCGGCCGGCACGGGTCACCGTGCGCGCGATGAGATCCATCCGCAGGTCGCCCGCCGTCAGGACCGTCTCGGTCATGGGCTGGGACGCGCGCCGTGCGAGGACCGCGATCCGCGCCGAAAGCTCGCCGAAGGCGAAGGGCTTGACGAGGTAGTCGTCGCCGCCCGCCTGCAACCCCTCGATCCGGTCGTCGACCCCGCCGACGGCGGTAAGAAAGATCGCCGGAACCGTGACCTTGGCCGAGCGCAGCGCGCGCAGCAGCGACAGCCCGTCGAGCCCCGGCAGCATCCGGTCGACGATCATCACGTCGTAGCCGCCCGCCATCGCCGGGACGAGCCCGTCGCGTCCGTCGGCGACGTGATCGACGACGTGGCCCTCCTCGCGAAGGCCCTTGACGATATAGGCGGCCGTGGTCTGGTCGTCTTCGATCAGCAGGAGTTTCATGTTGTCCTTCGAGGCATCCACGCCGGTCTCATGCGCCGGAAAGGTAATCATTCCACATGCCTTTCAAAAGACGGTCGTTCGGGGTGTGAAAGGGATTATGGCGCGGGGTTCCGACCCGTTCCTGAATGCGGGGTTACATATCTGTCGGAACTCCTGACGCGCGGCATCTGACCCTTTCGTGAGAAACCTGTCGGATTTGCAATCTTCGCGTCGGACGCCCGAAAGGTTGCAGACCTAAGTCATGTCCATCCCCGGTCCGGTACCGGACACGACTTAAGGAGATACGACATGCAAACCGCTACCAAGACAGCCCGAAGCCGGGTTTCCGCGCTGGTTCTCGGCGCCCTGATGGGCGCCACGGCGCTGACCGCGCTGCCGCCGATGCTCGCCGCCCCCGCCTTTGCCGCCTCGGCGATGCCGCAGGGCGGCTATGTCGACCTCGTCGAAAAGGTCGCGCCGGCGGTGGTCTATATCGAGGTGACGAAGAAGGCCGATCCGACGGAATACTACAGCCAGAACATGCCGCAGGGCTTCCCGCTCGACCAGTTCATGCAGCGGTTCGGCATGCCGATGCCCATGCCCGGCACCCCGGACGGCAACAGGCCCGAGATGCACGGCGTCGGCACCGGCTTCATCATCTCGGCCGACGGCCAGATCGTGACCAACGCCCATGTCGTCGAGGGTGCCGACAAGGTTTCCGTAACGCTCGCCGACGGCCGCAAGGTCGACGGCAAGGTCGTGGGCGCCGACCCTGCGACCGACATCGCGCTGGTCAGGATCGAGGACGGCGGCGCCCTGCCCACGGTCGCCTTCGGCGATTCCACCGGGCTCAAGGTCGGCCAGGACGTGGTGGCGATCGGAAACCCCTTCGGCCTCGGCAACTCCGTGACCGCCGGCATCGTCTCGGCGCTTGGCCGCGACATCAATTCCGGTCCGTTCGACAATTACATCCAGACCGACGCGGCCATCAACAAGGGCAACTCGGGCGGTCCGCTCTTCAACGCGGAAGGCGAGGTCGTCGGCATCAACACCGCGATCTTCTCGCCCTCGGGCGGCTCGGTCGGGATCGGCTTCGCCGTGCCCTCCGAGACCGCCGCGAAGGTGGTGGCCGACCTCGCCGGCGACGGCACGGTCGAGCGCGGCTGGCTCGGCGTCCAGATCCAGCCGGTCACGGAGGACATCGCGGCGGCCCTCGGTTTGGTGAAGGCCGAAGGCGTGCTGATCACCGACGTCACCGCCGACACGCCGGCGGCCAAGGCCGGGCTGACGCGGGGCGACATCGTGCTCAGCGTGAACGGCACGGCGGTGAAGGAGCCGCGCGACCTGACCCGGATGATCGCCACCGACGCGCCGGGCACCGAGGTGAAGCTCGGCCTCCTCCGCGCCGGCAAGCCGCTCGACACGAGTGTGACGCTCGGGACGCGGCCGGAACAGCCGGCCTGATCCCTGCCGCGCGAACCCCTCTAGCGCCTCCGAGCCCGGCTCGGGGGCGCCGCCTACAGGCCCGGCCGCAGCAGCAGCGCGCCGAGGAAGAGCAGGCCGAGGAAGACCGTTTCGCAGACGACGAGAAGAATCGCCTGGCCGCCGACCTCGCGGACCTGCTTCAACGAGGTCTTCATGCCCACCGCCGCGACCGCGATCAGGAGAAGCCAGCGCGACAGCTCGTTGGCCACGTTCGCCACCGCCTCGGGAATGCCGAGGACCGAGTTTACCGCCGCGAGCACGAGGAAAGCGACGACGAAGGCCGGCAGGAGCGGGGTCTTGCGCTGGCTGTCCGTCCCGCCGAGCCCCTTCATGTTGACCACCAGCGAGATGATGAACACCACCGGCGCCAGCATCGAGACCCGCAGCAGCTTGACCACGGTGGCGACGTCGCCGGTCTCGTCCGAGACCATATAGCCCGCGCCGACCACCTGGGCCACGTCATGGATCGTGCCGCCGAGGAACAGCCCCGCCGCATGGGTGTCGAGACCGAGCGCCGTGACGATCATCGGGTAGACGATCATCGCCAGGGTGCTGAGAACGGTCACGCTCATCACCGTGAAGACGAGGTTGCGCTCGGAATGCTCGTTGCGCGGCAGCACCGCCGCGATCGCCATCGCCGCCGAGGCGCCGCAGATCGCGACCGAGCCGCCGGTCAGCACGCCGAACCGCACGCCTCGCCCCAGGAGCCGCGCGCCGAGGATTCCGGCGCCGATCGTCAGCGCCACCCCGAGCACGGTCAGCACCACCGCCCCCGCGCCGAGACCCGAAAGCAGCTGCCAGCTGACCCGGAGGCCGAGGAGCGCCACGCCCGCGCGCAGGAGCGTGCGGGCCGAGAAGTCGATGCCGGCGCGGCACGGGCCCTCCTCGTGCAGGAACTGGAAGGCGATGCCGAGGAGGAGCGCCATCAGCATCGCCGGGGCGCCGTAATGCTCCGACAGGAAGCGCGCGGCGAAGGCGACGACGATTGCGGAGAGGACACCGGTGCGGAGGGTCTTGGCGCGCGAGAGCGAGAAGGCATCGCGGAGGTCGGAAGCGGCGAACATGGATGGATCCGGGCGTCTGGGCGGCGCCGGCGGTCCCGGCGGTGCGGTTTCGGGTCGGCCAGGCGCGCGCAGGCGCGCCCGCCGCGTCGGGACAGGGTCTTATCGGTCTCATTCTCGCCGACGATTGGCGGCGAAAGCCTGATGATACAAGCCGGGCGCGGCCGGGGCTTGGCCCGGCGCGACGGGGCGCGCCGGGTTCGCGACGGATCTCGGGGGGAGGTGTATCGGGCACGGCTCTCAGAACTCGGTGCCGCGCATCCGCTCCGACCGGCGCCGGAGGATCTCGAGCGTCACCAGAAGCGCGATCGAGATCAGGATCAGGAGCGTCGCGACGGCGAGGATCGTCGGGTTGATCTGCTCGCGCAGGCCCGAGAACATCTGCCGCGGGATCGTGCGCTGCTCGGGCCCGGCGAGGAACAAGACCAGCACCACCTCGTCGAACGAGGTCACGAAGGCGAAGAGCCCGCCGGAAATCACGCCAGGCCGGATGAGCGGGATCACCACGTCCCAGAACACCTTGACCGGCGAGGCGCCCATGCTGATCCCGGCATTGTAGAGCGAGCGGTCGAAGCCCGAGAGCGTCGCCGTCACGGTGATAATCACGAAGGGCACGCCGAGCGCGGCATGGGCGATGACCAGCCCGGCGTAGGAGCCGACGAGGTTGAAGCGCGTATAGAAGAAGAACATCCCCGCCGCGATGATGATCAGCGGCACGATCATCGGCGACAGGAGGAGCGCCGTGATCAGCCGCTTGAACGGCATCACCGGCGAGGAAAGCCCGACCGCCGCGATGGTGCCGAGCACGGTCGAGAGCGTCGCCGCCAGCGCCCCGATCAGGAAGCTGTTCTTGATCGACAGGAGCCAGTTCGCATCCGAGAAGATTGCCTGGTACCAGCGCGTCGAATAGGCCGCGGGATCGAGCGCGAGCATGCCGTCGGTGAAGGTGAAGTAGGGCTCGGCGTTGAACGACAGCGGCACGATGATGACGATCGGCAGCATCAGGAACGCGAGGACCAGGTAGGCGGTCCATTTCAGCGAGTAGTGGCCGAGGATGTGCCAGAAGGTGAAGTAGGCCGGCAGGTGCTTCATGGTCGTCATCCCAGCTTGATGTTGCCCGCGCCGACGAAGCGGTCGTAGACCCAGTAGAGAACGAGGATCATCGCGAGCAGGAGCGAGCCGAGCGCGGCCGCGAGCTCCCAGTTGTTGGACTGCTGCATGTGGAAGGCGATGATGTTGGAGATCATCTGGCCGTCGGTGCCGCCGACGAGGGCCGGGGTGATGTAGTAGCCGACCGAGATGATGAAGACGAGCAGCACCCCGGCGCTCAGCCCCGGCAGGGTCATCGGCAGGTAGATCTTGAGGAAGGCCGGGATCGGCTTGCTGCCCATCGACATCGCCGCGCGCATGTAGCTCGGGTCGATGCCCTTCATCACCGAGTAGAGCGGCAGGATCATGAACGGCATCAGGATATGCGTCATCGCCAGCACGGTCGAGAACTGGGTGTAGAGCATCTCCAGCGGCGAACGGGTGATGCCCGCCCCCGTCAGGACCGAGTTGACGACGCCGCTGGTCTGCAGAAGCGCGATCCACGAGGTCGTCCGCACCAGCAGCGAGGTCCAGAACGGCAGCAGCACGAAGACCATCAGCATGTTGGCGTTCTTCGATTCCGCATTGGCGAGGTAGTAGGCCAGCGGGTAGCCGCCGATCAGCGTCAGCACCGTGATGTAGAGCGCGATCCGCAGCGTCTTGGTGTAGAGGTCGACATAGATCTTCGCGCCGTCGCGCGGCTGGACGCCGCCGCCGTCGGCCATTTCGAGGTCGAGCGCGGTGAGATAGTAATCCGGCGTATAGGCCGCGCCCGCATCGCGGATCGCCTTCCAGATCTTCGGATTCTCCCATGCGGCATCCGCCGCGGCGAGGATCGCGCCGCCGGCCGAGGCGAGCTCGGCGTCATCCATGCGGCCGAGCTTGCGGGCCGAGGCCTTGATCGTGCTGGAACTGCCCGGCAGTGCCCGGTTGATCTCCTCGGCGAGCTTGCCGGAGAGCCGCTCGCCCGCCAGCCGCTTGAGGTCGGCGGCGAAGACCGCGCGCGCCTCGGCCGGGGGCAGCGCCTCGCCGTCCCAGTCCTTCAGCGCCTCCAGCGTCTCGGGGATCAGTTCCGACACCACCGGGTGGTAGACGCTGCGCACCAGCATCGTCGCGATCGGCGCGACGAAGGCGAAGACGAGGAAGAGGAGGAGCGGCGCGACGAAGAGGAACGCGGTCAGCTTGCGCCGGCGAAGCTCGCGGCGCGCGGAAGCGGTATCGTTCGCGTCGAGGGCGCTGGGGGTCATGTCCGTCTCGCGTAGGTCTCGGGAAAAGTGGCCGCGTATCTCTTGCGATACGCGGCCAGTCGGGGAGCGTCAGTTTACTTCAGCATCCATTCGTTGAAGCGCTCGCCGAGCGTTTCGCCGAAATCGGCCCAGAAGATGCCGTCGGCCTTCAGGCCCTGGTCGAGATGGGCCGTGGGCAGGTCCTCGTTGACCGAGGCGTCGACATAGGGGGTCGAGGACTTGCGGGTCGGGCCGTAGGCCACGTCCGCCATCCCTGCGAGCGGCTTGGAACCGGTGGCGTAGGAGATGAACTCGAAGGCGGTGTCCTTCTTCTCCGACCCGGCCACGACGGCCCAGACGTCGAGGTCGTAGACATGGCTGTCCCAGACGATCTCGAACGGCTTGCCGTCCTCCTTGATCGCCGAGAAGATGCGGCCGTTGGCCGACTGCACCATCGACGCGCCGCCGTCGTTGAGCAGTTGCGGCGCCTGCGACCAGCTGTCGAACCAGACGATGTCGTTCTTGATCGTGTCGAGCTTGGCGAAGGCGCGGGCCTGGCCCTCCTCGGTGGCGAGCACGGAATAGACATCGGCCGGCGCGACGCCATCGGCGATGAGCGCCCATTCGAGGTTGACCTGCGGTCGCTTGCGCAGCGCGCGCTTGCCGGGGAATTTCTCGGTGTCGAAGAAATCGGCGATAGTCGCCGGTTTGTCGCCCTCTGCCGCGCCGTTGTAGGCGAAGATGATCGACCAGACGATGACGCCGACGCCGCATTCGCTGGCGATCGCCTCGGGCACAAAGTCCTCGGCCGCCGCGACGCCGTCATCGCCGGCGGGTAGGATGTCCTGCGGGATCACCTCCAGAAGCCCTTCCGAACAGGCGCGCTCGAGGTCGATGGTCTCGATGTCGACGACGTCCCACTGGACGTTGCCAGCCTCGACCTGGGCCTTGATCTCGGCGATGCCGCCCGAATAGTCCTCGAACAGGATCTCGTTGCCGGTCTCGGCGACGAAGGGGTCGATCATGTGCTCTTTCTGCGCCGCGCCATAGGCGCCGCCGAAGGACACGACGGTCATGCTTTCCGCCTGCGCCTGGGCGAGCGAGGCCAGAACCAGCGCCGTGGTGCCGGCGAGCAGTTTCAGTTTGGTCTTCATGGGTCTCCTCCCTGTGAATCCGATAGCCGTGCCGGTCAGGCCGGGAACGCGATGCAGTCCTTGGCGAGCCAGACGAGCGAGGCCTTGTCGCCCGCCTTCAGGTCCGGCGCCGCCAGATCGTTGAGCACCTTGATCGTGATCTCGGTCCCTTCCGCGACGCGGAAGTAGAAGCGGATGAAATCGCCGACGTAGTGATGGGTCACATGCTCGGCCACGAGCTCGTTGTCGTAGGCGTGGCTGGTCGGCTTGATGAAGAGCTTCTCCGGCCGGATCGAGAGCACGCAGTCGGCGCCCGCCTTCAGCCCCTCGGCCGCGTCGGCGGTGATCGTGCCGCCGCCGGCGACCGTGACCCGGGCCTTGCCGCCCTCAATCCGATCGACCTTGCCGGGGATGAAGTTGTTCTCGCCGATGAAGTCCGCCACGAAGGCGTTCGACGGCCGCTCGTAGAGCTGCGCGGGGGCCGCGCATTGCTGCACCACGCCATCGTTGAAGACCGCGATCCGGCTCGACATCGTCAGCGCCTCGGTCTGGTCGTGGGTGACGTAGATGACGGTGAAGCCGAGCTGTTCGTGCAGCCGGGTGATCTCGTACTGCATCTGCTCGCGCAGCTTCTTGTCGAGCGCGCCGAGGGGCTCGTCCATCAGGATCAGCGAGGGTTCGAAGATGAGCGCCCGGGCTAGCGCCACGCGCTGGCGCTGGCCGCCCGAGAGCTGGCCGGGATAGCGGCCGCCGAAGCTGCCCATCTCGATCAGCCGCAGGTATTCGTTGACCCGGTCCTTGACCGCGGCCTTGTTCATCTTGCGGACCCGGAGCGGGTAGGCGAGGTTCTCCGCGATCGTCATGTGCGGAAAGAGCGCGTAGTTCTGGAACACCATGCCGATGTTGCGCCGGTAGGGCGCGGTCCTGGTCACCGACTGGCCGGCGATCACGATGTCGCCCGAGGTCACGCCCTCGAACCCGGCCAACATCATCAGGACCGTGCTCTTGCCCGAGCCCGACGGGCCGAGCAGCGTGATGAACTCGCCCTTCTGGACGTCGAGGTTGAAATCCTTCACGACCAGTGTCTTCTGGTCATAGCTCTTCTTGACGTTCCTGAAGCTCAGGAACGCTCCGTTTGCGTCCAACGGCATCGTGCCGATCCCCCCGTTCGTGGTGCCGTCGCGCCGCTCCCGCGCGCCCGGCCTTCTTCCCACATCCAAGCCCGCCTCATAGGGCCGAGCCTGCCTCCACCGCAATCGGTATCAGCAGACCCGCGGGTGGGTACAGGTACAGAACCAGTCAAACTGTGGGTACAGATCAGAGGTCGTCGATCACGCCCCGCAGTACCGCGAGGCCGGGCTCGATATCGGCGGCGGGCACACTGGAAAACCCGAGGCGGAAGGCGAAGCCGCCCTCCCTTCCGGTGAAGAAACAGGGCTCCACCGCCTCCACCACGACGCCCTCTTCGAGCGCCCGGCGAACGATCGCGGCGCCGGGCCGCCGCCGCGTCGGATCGGTCAGCATGAAGTTCGTGCCGCCGGTCGCGCCGATGATACCGAAGTCTGAGAAGTCGCGCGCCAGCGCCGCGCCAGCGATCGACCAGCGCCGCTCGAAGGCGGCATGGAGCCGCGAACAGAGCGCGTCGTAATGGCCGAACCGGAGGAACAGCGCCGCGGTGTGCTGCAGCACCAGCGGCGGATGGCGGATCATCATGCCGCGCAGCGCGCGGGCCTCGGTGACCAGCTCCTCCGGCGCGACGAGAAAGCCGAGCCGGAGCCCCGGCGCGAGGCTCTTCGACAGGCTCGTCGTGTAGATCACCCGAGCGCTGCGGTCGATCTGGTAGAGCGGCAGGGGCGGGCTCGCGCGGAAATCGACGTCGCAGTCGTAATCGTCCTCGATGATGAGGAAATCCTCGGCCTCGGCCAGCGCGAGCAGCGCCCGGCGCCGCGCCTGAGAAAGCGAGACGGTGGTCGGGAACTGCCGGTTCGGCGTGACATAGACCAGGTCCGCGCCGCGCAGCCTGTCATCGACCACGATGCCCTCGGCATCGACCGGGATGAAGCGGACCTCGTCGAAGAGCTGGGCGAAGATGTTGCGGGCATCGGGATAGCCCGGATCCTCCATCGCGACGACCCGGCCGGCGCCCCGGAGCAGGCTCGCGACAAGGTAGAGCCCCTGCTGCGCGCCGAGCGTGACCAGCACGTTTTCAGACCGCGCGGTGACGCCGCGGCGGGGCAGCAGCCGGTTGCAGATCTGGTCGAGCAGTTCCGGCGCGTCCCAGTACTGGTTGTCGCCGGACCAGATGCCGAGGTCGCGGCGGTTCATCGCGAGCCGGGTGCATTCGCGCCATTCGGCGATCGGAAACCGCCCGGTGTCGATCTGGTTGCAGACGAAGGGGTAGCGGAACTCCTGCCAGTTCGGCGGCCGCAGGATATAGGTCCCGCGCGAGGGCTGCCGGTGTCGGCCGAGCCGTCCGAGAATGTCGGCCTTGGCGGGCGGGACCTCCTCGGTCGATGCGGAGGGGTTCGACGGGATGCGCAGCTCGTTGCAGACGAAGTAGCCCGCCCTCGGCCGCGCCGCGATGAGCTTGTCGTCGCAGAGCCGCGAATAGGCGCCGAGCACGGTGTTGATCGACACGCCGAGGTCCTGGGCCAGCTGGCGGCAGGACGGCAGCCGGGCGCCGAGCGCGATCGCGCCGGTCGAGATCAGCCGCGAGATCTCCGACTGCACCTGATCGCGAAGGCCCACGGGCGAGTTGCGGTTCAGCCGGATTTGCGGAACCGTCAGCCTGCCATGTTGGGTTGTTCGTTTCGCGGCTATGACCATTGTTGCCGCATCCTTCCGGCTTTCGCGGCGGAATGCAATTCACCCGCGCCGTCCTGAGGCGGTCCGGGGCACGGCTTCGATGCCGCATGCCTCAACGCCGGGTTTCCCGCGGTCCCGGCCCCTGAGCCGGCGCATCGCAAAACGAAACGGCCCGGGCGGGTGCCCGGGCCGTCGGTTCGTTTCAGCCAGACCTCACGCCTCGGCGGTGTCGGCCTTTTCCTTCGCTTCCGGCGCGATTTCCTCGCCGGTCTCCTGGTCGACCATCTTCATGCCGAGCCGGACCTTGCCGCGCTCGTCGAAGCCGAGCAGCTTGACCTTCACTTCCTGGCCTTCCTTCAGCACCTCGTTCGGGTGCTGCAAGCGCTTGTTGGCGATCTGGGAGACATGCACCAGACCGTCGCGCTTGCCGAAGAAGTTCACGAAGGCGCCGAAATCGACGAGCTTCACGACCTTGCCGGTGTAGATCTTGCCCTCTTCGGGCTCGGCCACGATCGAGTAGATCATGTCGTAGGCCTTCTTGATCGACTCCGCGTTGGCCGAGGCGATCTTGATCACGCCGTCGTCGTTGATGTCGACCTTGGCGCCCGACACTTCCACGATCTCGCGGATCACCTTGCCGCCCGAGCCGATCACTTCGCGGATCTTGTCGGTCGGGATGGTCATCGTCTCGATGCGCGGGGCGTGGGCGGAGAACTCCGACCGGCCCTCGGAGAGCGCCTTGGCCATCTCGCCGAGGATGTGCATCCGGCCGTCCTTCGCCTGGGCGAGGGCCTGCTCCATGATCGCAGGGGTGATGCCCGCGACCTTGATGTCCATCTGTAGCGAGGTGATGCCGTTCTCGGTGCCCGCGACCTTGAAGTCCATGTCGCCGAGGTGATCCTCGTCGCCAAGGATGTCGGTCAGAACCGCCCACTTGCCGTCCTCTTCGAGGATCAGGCCCATCGCGACGCCGGCGACCGGCGCCTTCAGCGGCACGCCCGCATCCATCATCGACAGCGAGGAGCCGCAGACGGTGGCCATCGACGAGGAGCCGTTCGACTCGGTGATCTCCGAGACGATGCGGATCGTGTAGGGGAAGTCGGTCGGCGCCGGCAGAACCGCCTGCAGCGCGCGCCAGGCAAGCTTGCCGTGGCCGATCTCGCGGCGGCCCGGAGGACCGAAGCGCCCCACTTCACCGACCGAGTAGGGCGGGAAGTTGTAGTGCAGCAGGAAGTTGGAGCGGTAGTTCGCGTGCAGCGCGTCGATGATCTGCTCGTCCTCGCCGGTGCCGAGCGTGGTGATCACGAGGCCTTGCGTCTCGCCGCGGGTGAAGAGCGCCGAGCCGTGGGTGCGCGGCAGGATGCCGACTTCCGAGACGATCGGGCGCACGGTCTTGGTGTCGCGGCCGTCGATGCGTTTGCCGTTGGCGACGACGTCGCCGCGCAGGATCGAGGATTCAAGCTTCTTGAACGCCGAGCCGAGGTTCGCATTGGCCAGCTCGTCTTCCGTCAGCTCGGCCTTCACGGCGTCGCGGGCGGCGGAAATGGCGTTGGTGCGCTCCTGCTTGTCGAGGATCGCGAAGGCTGCGCGCATCTGCGCCTCGCCGGCGGCCTTCACCTTGGCGTAAAGCTCCGAATAGTCGGCCGGCTGGAAGTCGAACGGCTCCTTGGCGGCGGCCTCGGCGAGCGAGATGATCAGGTCGATCACCGGCTGCATCGCGTCATGGCCGAACTTCACGGCGCCGAGCATCTCGGCCTCGGAAAGCTCGTAGGCCTCCGATTCCACCATCATCACGGCGTCCTTGGTGCCGGCGACGACGAGGTCGAGCCGCTGCTCGGGGTTCATCCGGAGCTGGTCCATGTCGGCGACTTCGGGGTTCAGGACGTATTCGCCATTGGCGAAGCCGACGCGCGCGGCGCCGATCGGGCCCATGAACGGCACGCCCGAGATCGTCAGCGCCGCCGAGGCCGCGATCATCGCGACGATGTCGGGATCGTTGACGAGGTCGTGGGAAAGAACGGTGCAGATCACCAGCACTTCGTTCTTGAAGCCCGGCACGAAGAGCGGGCGGATCGGACGGTCGATCAGGCGCGAGGTCAGCGTTTCCTTCTCGGAAGGACGGCCTTCGCGCTTGAAGAAGCCGCCCGGGATCTTGCCGGCGGCATAGGTCTTTTCCTGGTAATGCACGGTGAGCGGGAAGAAGTCCTGGCCCGGCTTCTGCTCGCGGGCGAAGGTCACGTTGGCCATGACGGAGGTCTCGCCGAGCGTGGCGATGACGGAGCCGTCGGCCTGACGGGCGACCTTCCCGGTTTCCAGCGTGAGCGTTTCCTGGCCCCACTGGATGGATTTCTTGGTCACGTTGAACATATATCGGTTCCTCTCGGGAGCACCCACGGGCGTATCCCGTGTCTCCCATTTCATATGGCGGCCCCATTGCCGCCGCCCCCAATCCTTCGCATGCGCCCGGGGGCATGGGCTCACGTCACAGATGCGCGGCCCTTACAGGAAAACCGGGGGATTGGGAAGAGAGTGCTTGAAACCCGCGACTCCCGCAGGCCCGCGCCGGGGTTCCGACAAGCCGCGGCCGCGACTGTTTTTTGTTGGTGGAGGGAAGGAACGATGCCATCATGGCCGCGCCCGGATCGCCGGCGCGTTCTCGCGCAATGTCTTGGACCGTAAAGCAAATGGAGTTTCTGATGCGCAAATTGATCCCCACTTCCTGCAGCGTGGCGGCGCTCGCGCTCGTGGCCGGACAGGCTGCGGCGCAGTCCAGCGACTGGAGCTACTTTGCGACCTTCTACCTTTGGGGGGCGGAAACCAAGACCAGCATCGGGACGGCGGTGGGGCCGGTCGAGTCCAAGTTGAGCTTTTCCGATGCGCTCGACAATCTCGATCTGGCGCTGATGGGGACATTCGAGGCGCGCAACGGGCGCTGGTCGCTGCTTGCCGATTACATGCTCACCGACCTCTCGATCCCGGGCGGTCCGGTGCTGGGCGGAGCGTTCTCGGGCACCGATCTTGATCTGAAGACGCAGATATTCTCCGGCTACGCTATGTACACGGTCTATGAGCAGTCCTCTACCTCGATCGACATTGCCGGTGGCTTCCGATGGTTCAGTACCGACAACACGCTTGAGCTGTTCTCCGGCGCTCTGCCGGGGCGCCGGGTCACTGCCGGTGACGACTGGGTCGACCCGGTGATCGGCGCGAGGGTGCGGTTCCCCATCGCCGACCGGTGGAGCGGCATGGTCCTGGCCGACTATGGCGGGTTCAGCAGCGACAGCGAGACGTGGCAGGCGCTCGCGGCCGTAAGCTACGAGATCAACCAGAACTGGGTTGTCAGTGGCGGCTGGCGGTACATGGATTTCGATCACGACATCAACGGCCGGCCCTTCACGTTCCGGCAGTCCGGCCCGATCCTCGGCGCGACCTACCGGTTCTGAGCGGCAAGCCGGCACCGACGCTGTCGAGGCGGTGACGGCAGCCTCTCCGGGGCGGGCGTTCGATTCCATGTCGCGACGGCGGGATCCGTTTGCCGGGATGGACGGACGCACTGGTGGACAGGGGCGTTGCGGCGGCGCCACGACCACGGCGCCGCGTCTGCCATACGGTTTGCCGACAACAATCCGACGTTATGGCATAACTGCGCGGCCTGACCTAGATAAGGCGCATGATGAAACACCTGCGTCTCCTCCTCGCCCCGCTCGCCCTCGCCCTGACGGTCTCCCCGGCCCTTGCCGAGAAGATCCCGCTCGCGCAGATCTCCGGCTACCTCAACAGCCTGAAGACCGCCGAGGCGCCGTTCCAGCAGATCAATGCCGACGGCTCCACCTCCTCCGGCAAGGTCATCATCCGCCGCCCCGGCCGCATGCGCTTCGAATACGGTCCCCCCGACCGCACGCTGGTGCTGGCAAGTGGCGGCCAAGTGGCTATTTTTGATGGAAAATCCAACCAGCCCCCGGAACAGTACCCGCTCAAGAAGACCCCTCTCAACCTGATCCTCGCCGCCAATGTCGACCTCTCCCGCGAGAAGATGGTCGTCGGCCACACCGAATCCGGCTCCCTCACCATCGTCACCGCCCAGGATCCGGAACACCCCGAGTACGGCACGCTGCAGCTCGCCTTCTCGGCCAATCCCGTCGCGCTGAAACAGTGGCTCGTGACCGACGAGGCCGGCGGCCAGACGACCGTGATCCTCGGCCCGCTCGAGGCCGGCAACAGCTACCGCCCGTCGATCTTCTCGATCCACGCAGAAGCGGAGCGGCAGAAGCGCCGGAAGTGATCCCTCACAGCCGGTCGCAGGTGATGAGCTGGCGCTGGTACATGTCGGCCCGGCGGCCGACATCCGCCGCGACCCGTATCAGCCAGGCCTTCTGCAGGTGGCTGCCCCGTGCATAGCCCGCCTGACCCTCGTGATAGGCGAGGTACTGGCTCTGCGCGTCCCACTTCGACAGGCCGAGCTTCCTCTCGGAGCGGCTCATGTACCAGCCCATGAAATCCGCCGCGTCGTCGATCCTGTTGCGCTTCGCCCCGCGCCGGCCGGTGTCGCGGCGATAGTCGTCCCAGGTGCCGTCAAGCGCCTGCGAATAGCCATAGGCCGAACTCTGCCGGCCGGCCGGAATGAAGCCGAGCGCGTAGCGCCGCTTGGTACGGGCATTGCCGATGAACTTCGACTCCTGGTAGATCGTCGCCATCTGCACATGGACCGGAACGCCCCAGCGCTCCTCGGCGCGCTTCATCGCGCCGTGGTATTTCGGCCGCTGGTCGAGGATCGAACAGGCGTTGTCGAGATCGCGCGGCGCGGAATTGTTGCCGCCGCCGCAGGACACCAACAGCAATAGAACGCCCAAGCGGAGAATTCTGCTCATACTGCCTCGCTCGATCTCTTTTTTTATCGAGTCTACGGCATATCCACCTGCGAGGAAATCCCCCACGCGTTGCTCCCCTGGCCAGTCTCGGGGCGCCGTCGACCGCCGGCGATCCGGTAGCGGTGCGGCAAGCCGGAGGAGGTGCAGATCCGTGTCCGTCAGGCAACGTTCCGAAAAACTGTAGGAATGCGGTTCACAGACTGTTTCCGCTCCATTCGGCCTCGACGATAGACAGGCAACTCGCCAAAGGGTACCTTAAAAGGAGGGGAACGGCGTGATGTTGAAGACGAACGCGAAATATAACCTCGGGCAGGTGGTGCGGCACCGCAAGCACCCCTTCCGCGGTGTCGTGTTCGATGTGGACGCGATGTTCTCCAATACGGAGGAATGGTACGCGGCGATACCCGAGGATAGTCGCCCGGTGAAGGACCAGCCCTTCTACCATCTCCTGGCCGAGAACGAGGAGAATTACTACGTCGCCTATGTGTCGGAGCAGAATCTCGTGGCCGACCAGTCTGGCGAGCCGGTGGATCATCCGGATGTCCACGATCTTTTCGGCGACTTCGAGAACGGCCGCTATCCCCTGCATTTCCAATTGAACTGAAATCGGCAAGTCCAGCCGTGAGATCACGCATGCGGCTTGCGTGCCGAGACGGGCGATTTCCGAGATCATCCGGCCGCCGTCCACGCAGCTGTATCCGACGGCACGGTGGCTGGAATTTCGTTTCGAACTTGTCGTGATTGCGAGGAGAATCGCGGAGCCATACGCTTATTGCGCTACGCGTGAACAGTCGACCCGCTGTGGCCGCGTTTGGAGCGCTTTCCGGGACGTGGCGCTCTGGTTTCGACCGCAAGCGCGATCAATCGACAGGGCGGGCGCAATTGGCGAGCGTCCGATCGGGGCAGATCGCAGGATCGTTCGATTGCCCGAAGGGAGTATTTCCTATGATGCGCGAAGGCCGGGGCAAATAATTGGGCGCGCGCTTTGATCAAGGAAATTAAAGTCCTCGACGCCGCGCAATGGGTGGGGGCTGTTGAACGCGGCGCCGAGGGAAGCTTTTAGCAGCTACGAGTTAATCCTTGCTCTTCAATCGGGCCGGGATTGGGTGGATTTGCGGCATAATTGCGGCGACGATTGCGCGTCATCTCGACAGCGGAAGCCGGAACGTCAGGTAATTGCTGCCATCTTCGCGGCGATAGGCGAGGTCGGTCGCCAGCGTGCGAATGAGCGACCACCCCCAACCGCCCTCGGGGAGGTCGTCAAGTCGAGGCGGAAGGGGCCGCATGCGGCCCTCGGGAAGCGTGAGCGCAGGCATCGCGTGCCCGGAATCGACGATTCGGCAGCAGATCCATCCCGCTTCCCGGTGCAGGCACACTTCCACCTGTCCGGACGTCCGTCCGTCATAGGCGTGCTCGACGATGTTGTTGAGCACCTCGGCAAGAGCCAGTTCCAACGTGCCCGCATCGTCCCGGCTGAGGCCGCGGGCAAGCTCGGCGACCGCCTGTCCAAGTACGCGGCGAACGGTGCAGGGGTCGGCCTCGAAGCAAAGGTGAAACCCCTCCCCGGTGGACGGGGCGGAAACCCTTCCGGCCGGTTCGCGACGGGGTGATCCGGTTTCGCCGTCAGAGATCATGCCCGGCGCCGTGAAGAGCCGCCGCGACATCGGCGTGGATCGGGAACACGCTGTCCATGCGGGTCAGATGGAAGACCCGACCGACATTGGGCGTAAGTCCGGCCAGTTCCAGCCGATGCGCCGGCGCGAGGAACTTCATCACCGAAACGATCGCGCCGAGGCCGGAACTGTCGACGAATATGACGCGACCGAGGTCGAGAATGATCCGGCCGCCGGCCCCCGCTGTCAGGTCGCGCATCCGGTCCTTGAACTGGATCGCGACGGCGGCATCTATTCGCTCCTCGTCGACGTTGACGACGAGCGCCTCCGCAACGGATTCGGCAGTCAGGTTCATGGTGCAGACCTCCAACAGGTCTCTGGAGGCTAGACGCCAATCCTTACTATTCGGTATGCCTTGGACCGGAAGCGGAACCGGATACGGAAGGACCGATGATGGAAGATGTAGTGATCGCCGGCGCGGCGCGGACCGCGATGGGCGGTTTCCAGGGAGCTTTCTCGGACTCCGATGCGGCAACGCTGGGCGGTGCCGCGATCGCCGCGGCCCTGGCGGATGCCGGCGCGGCCCCCGACCTCGTCGAGGAAGTGCTGATGGGCTGCGTTCTGCCAGCCGGTCAGGGTCAGGCCCCGGCGCGGCAGGCGGGGTTCAAGGCCGGCCTCTCGGACGCCGTGCCGGCGACGACGCTCAACAAGATGTGCGGGTCGGGCATGAAGGCGGCGATGATGGCGCATGACCAGATCGCGCTCGGCACCACCGGCATCATGGTCGCGGGCGGGATGGAGAGCATGACCAACGCGCCCTATCTCCTGCCGAAGATGCGCTCCGGCGCGCGGCTCGGCCATGCCCAGGTCATCGACCACATGTTCCTCGACGGGCTCGAGGACGCCTATGACAAAGGGCGCCTCATGGGCACCTTCGCCGAGGATTGCGCCTCGGCCTTCCAGTTTACCAGGGCCGAGCAGGACGACTACGCGCTTGCCTCGCTGTCGCGAGCGCTTCAGGCGCAGAAGTCCGGCGCGTTCGATGGCGAGATCACGCCCGTGACGGTCGCGACCCGCAAGGGCGAGACGACCGTCGCGTCCGACGAACAGCCCGCCACCGCGCGGCCCGAGAAGATCCCGCAGCTGAAACCCGCCTTCCGCAAGGACGGCACCGTGACGGCGGCCAACTCCTCGTCCATCTCCGACGGCGCGGCGGCGCTCGTCCTCGCCTCGCGCCGCGCCGCCGAGGCGGCCGGGCTGAAGATCCGCGCCCGGATCCTCGGCCACGCGTCGCATGCCCATGCCCCGTCCGAGTTCCCGACCGCCCCGGTTCCGGCGGCGCGGAAGCTTCTCGACCGGCTCGGCTGGCCGGTCGCCGATGTCGATCTTTGGGAGGTGAACGAGGCATTCGCCGTCGTGCCGATGGCCTTCATG
The DNA here is from genome assembly GCF_026013545.1 of Defluviimonas salinarum. Taxonomy (GTDB): domain Bacteria; phylum Pseudomonadota; class Alphaproteobacteria; order Rhodobacterales; family Rhodobacteraceae; genus Albidovulum; species Albidovulum salinarum. Next base: position 66,518 of record NZ_JAPDOG010000010.1, read on the forward strand.
CGCGAGTTCGGCCTCTCGCATGACATCGTCAATGTCAACGGCGGCGCCTGCGCGCTCGGCCATCCGATCGGCGCCTCGGGCGCACGGATCATCGTGACGCTCCTGAACGCGCTGGAAAAGCGCGGGCTGAAGCGGGGCGTCGCCGCGATTTGCATCGGTGGCGGCGAGGGCACTGCCATCGCCATCGAACGCCCATGATCTTCACATTGCCGGAGATACTGCCGGTGGACCGGGGCGCGGCAGCCCTCGGCCGGCCGCCAAGAGGAGCACAGATGAACGTCGATTATCCCACGCTCGCCGCCGTGATCGCGAGCCTTGCCGAAGGCGAGACGGACGCGGTCGCGCTGATGGCCACGGTGGCCTGCGAGGTGCACCATTCCGACGACCGCTTCGACTGGACCGGGTTTTACCGGGTCACGGCGCCGGGGATGCTGAAGATCGGCCCCTATCAGGGCGGTCATGGCTGCCTCGCGATCCCGTTCGAACGCGGCGTCTGCGGTGCAGCGGCGCGCTCGGGCGAGATCCAGATCGTCGACGACGTGGAGGCCTTCGCGGATCACATCGCCTGCTCCTCGTCGACCCGGTCGGAGATCGTCCTGCCGGTCTTCGCGAAGGACGGGCGGCTGATCGGCGTCTTCGACATCGACAGCGACCAGCCCGGCGCCTTCACCGAGGAAGACGGGCGCGGGCTTGCCGCCATCCTGAAGTCGGTTTTCGGCCATCTGTGACGCGGATCGCCGGGCGGCGCACCGGCCGGCGTGAGAACGTCGCCGCATGAGCGACACCCAACATCACCATGGCAGCTGCCTCTGCGGCGGCGTGACTTTCGAGACCGACGGCCCCTTGCGCGACGTCTGGGCCTGCCATTGCGGCCAGTGCCGGCGCACCAGCGGGCATTTCTGGGCGGCGACCTCGGCGCCGCTCGACCGGCTCCGCATCACCTCGGACGAGACGCTTGCCTGGTACGACAGCTCTGCCGCCGCGCGGCGCGGCTTCTGCCGGCGCTGCGGGGCGAGCCTCTTCTGGAAACCGGCCGGACAGGACCGCATGGCGATCGCGCCGGGCGCGCTCGACGGGCCGACCGGGCTGAGGCTCACCCGCCACATCCACACCGAGGATGCGGCGGACTATTACTCCTGCGAGGGCCCGCGCCCGGACGCGCCGGCGGCGCGGCCCGACCATCTCGACTGCGCCTGTCTCTGCGGCGGCGTGGCCTTCACGGTGCCCGGGGCGGCGGGCCCGATCACGGCCTGTCACTGCACGCAGTGCCGCAAGCTCTCGGGCCACTACGCGGCATCGTTCGACGCCGACGAGAGCGCCGCCACCTGGCGGAGCCGCGAAACCCTTGCCGAGTACCGGACCCCGGGTGACGGGCGGCGCGGTTTCTGCGCCCGCTGCGGCGCGAGCCTCTGGTTCCGATCGGCCAAAGGCGAGTTCTCGGTGGAGGCCGGGTCGGTGGTCGGACCGACCGGCGGTTGGCTTGCCGAGCATATCTTCGTTGCCGACAAGGGCGATTACTACGAGATCGACGACCGGACCCCGGGTTCGTGACGCCTGCGGTCAGAGCCTCCGGCTCGGTACCCAGGCGTAGCCGTTCTCGCACAGGATGTAGCATTCCCTGAGCCCGTGCGGCTTGTCCGTCGGCGGCTGCAGGATCGTCGCCTCCGGGAAGGCCGAGGCCCGTTCGGCGGCGGCGTCGGGATCGGTCTCGTAGAGCCGGATCTCGACCCCGGCGCCGCGCGGACCGGCCTCGGGCAGAAGTGCCGGTAAGGGGTGCGCGTGGTAGGTCGGATCGGCGTGAAGCTGAAACACCTCGCCGTGATATGACATGATGGCGAAATCCCGGCTGAGCCGGTGCGCGGTCATCCCGAACACCGCGCCGAGGAAAGCCGCCAGACGCTCGACATCGCGGACGAGGAGATTGAGCCCGATGCCGGAAAGCGAACGCCCGAAATCCTCGGCCTTGACCGTCTCGTAATCCATCGGAACCTTCCTCTGCCGGACCGACGCTCGCAACATCCGAGGGCGAGGTCAATCCCGCGCGGGATTGACCGGACCCGAGCTTTCGGTCAGGGCTTTGGGCGAGCCGCAGCGGAGCGCAAGCGATGTGGGATCTGATCCAGATCTTTCCGACCCAGAGCCTGATCGCCTTCACGATGGGCGGGCTGATCCTCAACCTCGCGCCGGGGGCGGACGTGTTCTTCACCACCGCCTGCGGGCTGCAGGGCGGGCCGCGGGCCGGCGCGATGGCGGGGCTCGGGGTCGGGCTCGGCGTGGTCTGGCATGTGACGCTCGCGGTCCTCGGCCTCTCGGCGCTGATCGCGGCCCATCCCGGCGCGCTCGGGGCGATCCGCTGGGCCGGGGCGGCCTATCTCCTCTGGCTGGCGTGGAAGAGCTGGCGGGCAGCGGGGCCGGAGGGGCGGGTGCGCGGCGTGATGTCGCCCTGGCGCGCGGTGGCGCGCGGCTTCCTGTCGAACGCGCTCAATCCCAAGCCGGTGCTCTTCATCCTCGCCTTCCTGCCGCAGTTCACCGACCCGGCCTACGGGCCGATCTGGCAGCAGGTCCTGCTTCTCGGCGGGATCTTCACCTTCACCGCGACCCTGGTCACCGTCGGTTATGGTATCGTCGCGGGCGTGCTTGGCGCGCGCATCGGGGCGAGGCTCAACGCGCTCAACCGGATCGCGGCGGTGATGTTCGCGGGACTTGCGGCGAAACTGGTAACGGAGTGAGACGATGGCCGAGGTAACCCTTCTCGATGGCGGCATGGGCCAGGAACTGCTCGCGCGGTCGGGCGACAAGCCGACGCCGCTCTGGGCGACCCAGGTGATGCTCGACCATCCCGGCCTAGTGCGCCAGGTCCACGCCGATTACTTCGCCGTCGGCGCCACGGTCGCGACCACCAATACCTATGCGATCCATCACGACCGGCTGGTGAAGGCCGGGCTCGACGACCGCTTTGCCAGCCTGCACATGCAGGCGCTGGCCGAGGCCGCGGCAGCACGGGCCGAACACGGATCCGGCCGGATCGCGGGCTCGCTCGGTCCGCTTGTCGCCTCCTACCGGCCGGAGACCCATCCGCCGCATGACGAGGCGGTCGCGAAATACGCCGAGATCGCCGGACTCCTCGCCCCGGTCGTCGACGTGTTCCTCGCCGAGACCGTCGCCTCGCTTGCCCACGCGCGCGCGGTGCTCGAAGGCGCGAGGGTCGGCGGTCGGCCCGTCTGGATCTCTGTCACGGTCGACGACGAGGACGGAGCGCGGCTGCGCTCGGGCGAGCCGGTCGCCGCGCTCGGCCCGATCGTCGAGCGCGGCGGGGCTGCGGCGGTCCTCGCCAATTGCTCCGCGCCCGAGGCGATGGCGGCCGCGCTGGAGGAACTCGCCCGCTTCGGTCTGCCCTTCGGCGCCTACGCCAACGGATTCCAGCAGATCACCAAGGCGTTTCTCAAGGACAGCCCGACGGTCGACGCGCTCGCGGGGCGGCCGGAGATGACACCGGCCCGCTATGCCGAGTTCGCGATCACATGGGTCGGGATGGGCGCGACGATCGTCGGCGGCTGTTGCGAGACCGGCCCGGCGCATATCGCCGAGATCGCGCGCCGGCTGAAGGCGGCGGGGCACCGCCTCGTCTGATCCCGCAGGTGGGCGCGGACGGCGGCGGCGGAAGCCTCCGGCGGGGATATTGGGGCAGGATAAAGGGGGCTGCGCGGCGCCCGTGGCCGTGCTACCGGTGCGCCCCATGACTGATGCCGCCTACAATCCGCCCGCCGATCCGCTGAACGTGATCCATGCCGATCACGCGATTCTCGTCATCGACAAGCCCGCTGGGCTCCTCTCGGTGCCCGGCAAGGGCGAGGATCTGGCCGACTGCCTGATCGCGCGAGTGCAGATGGTCTATCCCGAGGCTTTGCTGGTGCACCGGCTCGACCGCGACACGTCAGGCGTGATCGTCTTCGCGCTGACCCGCCATGCGCAGCGCGAGCTTTCGGCCCAGTTCGAGGGGCGCAAGACGAAGAAGACCTACCGCGCAAGGCTCTGGGGCCATCTCGAGCCGAAGGAGGGCAGGGTCGACCTGCCGCTGATCGTCGACTGGCCGAACCGGCCGCGCCAGCACGTCAACCACGAGACCGGCAAGCCAGCCCAGACCGACTGGAAGGTGCTCGGCCACGATCCGGATGGCACGACGCGGGTGCGGCTCATGCCGATCACCGGGCGCAGCCATCAACTGCGCGTCCACATGAGAGAACTCGGTCACCCGATCCTCGGCGACGCGCTTTATGCGGAGGGGGATGCGCGCGACTTCCCGCGGCTTATGCTCCATGCCGAGAGCCTGCGCTGCAACCATCCCGAGACCGGGCGCGGCATGACCTTCTCCGCACCCTGCCCGTTCCGGTGATCAACCATCGGCACGAGGACGGCGAAACCCGGTCCGCGGCGATCTATTCCGACTGCGGCGCGTATCGCTACTTGCTGCGCCGCGACTGGGGGCGGGGCGGGCGGCTGCTCTTCGTCCTTCTCAACCCCTCGACGGCGACCGAGGAGCGGAACGATCCGACGGTCGAACGCTGCGAGCGGCGGGCACGGGCGATGGGGTTCGGCGGCTTTGCCGTCGCCAACATCTTCGGCTACCGCGCCACAGATCCGCGCGAGCTGAAGCGGGCGGCCGCGCCGGTCGGGCCGCATAACGACGCGGCGCTACTCGCGGCCGCGGCGGAGGCGGCGCTGGTCCTCTGCGGCTGGGGCGTGCACGGCACCCATCTCGGCCGCGGTTTGGAGGTCGCGGCGGCGCTGCGAGCGGCGGACGTTCCGCTCTGGCATCTCGGGCTGACCCGCGGTGGCCATCCACGCCATCCGCTCTACGTCGGCTATGCGCGCCACCCTGAACCCTGGCGCGAGGCTCCGGCGGAAAATGCGGAGAATTGAATCGGCTGCAGGTTTCTTGGCCCCGGCTTAAGGTTTCGGCGCTTCACTGGCAGCGGGGTGTGCCGGCCACGGGGATTGCCGGCCGCGAAGATCGGGTGGATGGCATGTTCATTTTGGCCAGCCTCGTTGGGCTGATGATGGTGGGGGCCGCGGTTGATTTCAGCGGCATATTGAGGGCGGGCGAGGATCCCGGTGCAGGCGATCCGCCGCCCGAGGACGACGACGCCTCGCAGGAGCACGGGATCGAGGGAACGCCGCTGGACCTGATCGTGTCGGGCACGGACGAGACCGAGACCATGTCGGGGGGCGAAGGGGAGGACCGGATCGGCGGCCATGGCTATCCGCCGTCCGAGGACGACGACGCCTCGCGGGAACACGGGATCGGGGGAGCACCGCTGGACCTGATCGTGTCGGGCACTGACGAGGCTGAGACCCTGTCGGGAGGCGACGGAGAGGACCAGATCGGCGGCTATGGCGGCGACGATCTCATCGCGGGCGGAGAGGGGCGCGACGACCTTCACGGGCAGGACGGCGATGACACGCTTCTTGGCGGCGGCGGTGGCGATGCCCTGCACGGCGGGTACGGCAACGACGACCTGCATGGCGAGAACGGCGATGATCTGCTTGCGGGCCACGAAGGCGACGACACGCTCGACGGCGGCGCGGGCGACGACACGCTGATCGGCGGCGGCGGCGCCGACCTGCTTCACGGTGGCGATGGCGACGATGCGTTGCAAGGCACGCTGGGCGACGACACGCTCGTCGGCGGGGCCGGGCAGGACACGCTCATGGGCGGCGATGGTCGCGACATCCTCGACGGCCGCGTGCCCAATGGGTGTGATCCGGACACCGACGGGCGCGACTTTCTCAACGGCGGCGCGGGTGACGACACGATCCGCGTCGGAGCGGGCGACTGGGCCGAGGGCGGCGCCGGGGCGGATACGTTCGGACTCGCCGACTGGCTGGGTGACAAGGAGGGCGTCACGACGATCGGCGACTACGATCCGGAACAGGATCGGCTGGTCCTGATCTACGACCCGGCGCGGCATCCCGATCCGGAGGTTGCGGTCGGGTCGTCGCAGGAGGTGGCGGGGGCGATGGAGATACGGATCGATGGATTGGTCATCGCCCATGTTCTAGGCTATCCCGCGCTGACGCCCACCGATATCGCGCTGATGCCGGAGGATGCGAAGGGCGCCGCCTGACAGCGGGGGTATTTCCCGCTTTTCTTTTCGGGTGTTTTCCCCTATACGCGCGCATCCGCTGGAAACGGCGGGTGCACTCCACGGGCCTTGCTGGACGACATCCCGGCTTGCGCCATGACCCTTTGACACCGAAAGGAGACCCCGATGTCGATCACTGCCGAAGAAAAAGCCCGCGTCATCAAGGAATTCGCGACCGCCAAGGACGACACCGGTTCACCGGAAGTCCAGGTTGCAATCCTCTCCTCGCGGATTGCCACGCTGACCGAGCACTTCAAGACCCACGCGAAGGACAACCATTCGCGTCGCGGCCTGCTGAAGCTCGTCGCCCAGCGCCGCAAGCTTCTCGACTACCTCAAGAAGAACGACGAAGCGCGCTACGCCAAGCTCATCGAGCGCCTCGGCCTGCGCCGCTGATCGCGGATCGACCGACGGAATCGACCGCCCGTGCCGAAAGGCGCGGGCGTTTCATTTCGGGCGAGCGGGAAACCGCATTGACCTCGTGTCGTCCGGTGGTATGTCCCGGCCTCCGGCGGATGCATTCGCGGCAGGTGAAGCCGGCGCGGGACTTGAGCTCGCGCGCAACCATGAGGCCCGAGCTTCCTGCGCGGCGGTCGGCCCATCATTTCCAGTGGTTAAAATGAGGCGTCGGCGGCCCATGCTCCCTTGGCGCATGTCCCAGCGCAAACCATTGTGATTAATGAAGGTTGGTCCACCTGGGACAGGCCGATCATCGACGCGCGGCCTGTCATGGCTCTCCGGGCGCGGGTCGGGTCGGCAATAGATCCAGAGGGTCGATTGACCGGCGATCGGCCGAGGACACGCCATCTGCTCGTCCTTTAGCCGGCACGACGGTTTGTCTATCAGTCTCGTTGTCGAAGGGCGGCACCGGCAGCACCCGTGCCGGCCGGACATCAGTATCCCAGAAGGCTCGCGCCGACCACCGTGGCCGCGCCGGCAAAGCCAAGGACGATACCGAGCGCGAGCACGGTCGTGAAGAGGCCGGCCACGACCCAGAGCCCATCGCGGGCGGTGAAGCCGAGCGACAGCAGGATGATCGAGATCGCCGGCATCGTGTTGCCGAACGGCACTGGCAGCGTCACCATCAGGCCGAGGAAAAGCACGATCGCGCCGTAGATCCTGTCGAGAAGCACCTGGCCCCAGGGCCAGAGACGCGGATGGGCGAGGCGCTCGATCCGCTGCAGGTAGGGCAGGGCGCGCTCAACTCCCCGTTGGAGCGCGGCGCGGTCGAAGCTGCGGTCGCGGAGGCTCGCCGGCAGCCAGAGCGTGCGGGCTCCGACGAGAAGGGCAAGACCGAGGAAGACCAGCGGCAGGCCGAGCACGGTCGAGGAGCCGGGGATGATGGTGACGACGTTGATCATCCCCATGAGCAGGATCAGCGGCGCGAGCCCGCGCGAGGAGAGATGACCGACCAGCTCGCCTAGCGTGAGCCGCGGGGTGGGGCCGGACACCGCTTCGACGAGGACCTGCGACAGGGGCTTCGGCTCGCGGAACGGGCCGTGGGGTTCTTCGCCCATGTCCGGAAAATGAACGGGCGCGTTCATCGGGGGGCGGGTCCGCGCTGGGCGGAGGGGCGGCGCATTTCACTACCTCGTGGACGCCGGAATGCCGCCGCCGGTGATCGGGGCGGGTGGGGCTAGCGATCTAGATGGGGCGCCGCCCCGGCGCGTCAAGGGCGCGTGCCGGGGCGGCGGCGGGTTTCGGCCGGCCGCTCAGGGCCGCTTCGTCGCGGGCGCGCCGCCCTCGAACCAGTTGGGCCTCGCGTAGTCGCAGGGCGCCTCCTGCATCTCGAGGTGCAGGCGCGTCCCGGTGTAGGGATGGGCGCGCGCGAGATCCTCGTCGAACTCGATGCCGAGACCTGGGGTGTCAGGGACGATGACGTAGCCCTCTTCCCACTTGATCGAGTTCTTGATGAGCTTGAGGTGGAAGGCGCCGCCGGTCTCGATCGTCTCCACCATAAGGAGGTTCGGGATCGAGGCGCCGAGCTGGATGTTGGCCGCCCATTCCACCGGGCCGGCATAGAGATGCGGGGCCATCTGGGCGGTGAAGACCTCGGCGATGGCGGCGAGCTTCTTCATCTCCCAGATCCCGCCGGCGCGGCCGAGGGCGGGTTGCAGGATGCGGGCGCCGCCGGTCCTGAGCACGGTCGCGAACTCGGCCTTGGTGGTGAAGCGCTCGCCGGTCGCGACCGGGATCCGCACCGCCTTCTGCACCTCGGCGAAGTCCAAGAGGTTGTCGGGCGGGATCGGTTCTTCGTACCAGAGCGGCCCGTAGGGCTCGATCGCCTGGGCAAGCCGGATCGCGCCGGCGACGTTGAACTGGCCGTGCGTGCCGAAGAGAAGGTCGGCGCGGTCGCCCACCGCATCGCGGATCGCCTTGCAGAAGGCGGCCGAGCGCGAGATGTCGGACTGGCTGGGATCGTGGCCGCCGCGGATCGTATAGGGGCCGGCGGGATCGAACTTGACCGCGGTGAAGCCCATGCCCGCGAAGCGCGCCGCCGCCTCGGCGGCCATGTCGGGGCTGACCCAGAACTCGGCCGTTTCCTTGCCGGCTTCGGGGTAGAGATAGGTATAGGAGCGCAGCCGCTCGTTGATCCTGCCGCCGAGAAGGGCGTGGACCGGGCGGTTCCGCGCCTTGCCGATGATGTCCCAGCAGGCGATCTCGAGCCCCGAGAAGGCGCCCATCACGGTGAGGTCGGGGCGCTGGGTGAAGCCCGAGGAATAGGCGCGGCGGAACATCAGTTCGATGTTTTCGGGATTCTCGCCGGCCATGTGGCGGTTGAAGACGTCGGTGATGACGGCCTCCATCGCCTTCGGACCGACCGAGGAGGCGTAGCACTCGCCGTAGCCGGTGATGCCGTCATCGGTGGTGAGCTTGGTGAAGATCCAGTAGCGGCCGCCCCAGCCGGGGGCGGGCGGTGCTACGGTGAAGATCTCGAGGTCCTTGAGTTTCATCTCGTCCTCATGCGGTTGAGCGGGGTTTGCGACGGCGCCGGGGCGCCGGGGCTTCGGCTTCGCGGCGGGATCGTGCTAGGCTCGCAGGGGAGCGGGCGGCATGACGGAACCGATCACATATCAGCTTCTCGGCCCCGGCGAGCTGGCGCTCCTGACCGGTGTCGGTGCGGGGCTCTTCGACTATCCGGTCGATCCGGAACAGGCGGCGGCGTTTCTGGCCGATCCCGGCCACATGATCGTGCTGGCCCTCGCCGGGGCGGAAGTGGTGGGTCTCGCCTCGGGGACAGTGCTTCTGCATCCCGACAAGCGGCCGGCCCTCTTCGTCAACGAGGTCGGAGTGCGCGAGGCATGGCGGCGGCAGGGGATCGGCCGGGCGATGATGGCGGTGCTTTTCGCCGAAGCTCGGGCGCGGGGCTGCGTGGGCATCTGGCTCGGCACCGAGACGGACAATGGGCCGGCGCTCGCGCTCTACCGGCGGCTCGGCGGCGACGAGGTGCCGTTCGTCGGCTTCGGCTGGGACGGCGCGTTCGATGACTAGCCTCCGAGGACGAGGACGTTGCGGCGGGCCTTGCCGGCACGGGTGTCGGCGATCGCCTCGTTGATCTCGTCGAGGCTGAAGCGGCCCGAGATCAGCTCGTCGAGCTTGAGCCGGCCCTGGGCGTAGAGATCGGTGATCCAGGGGATGTCGCGGGCGAGCACGGTGTCGCCCATGAGCGAGCCGGTCATGCTCTGTCCGGTCGCGGCAAGGATCACCGGTTCGTAGGCGGAGGTCGCGCCGGAATGCGGCATGCCGACCGCGACCATGCGGCCGCCGGGGGCGAGGAAGCGCGGCGCGGTGTCGTAGGCGGGGATCGCCCCCACGGTGACGAGCACCGCGTCGGCGCCGCGCCCGGCGAAGCGTTTTGCTTCCGTCCAGGGTTTCGGATTGGTGGCGAGGACGCCGTCGGTGGCGCCGAACTCGATCGCGGTGGCGAGTTTCTCGGCGTTCATGTCGACGGCGATGATGCGCGCGGCGCCGGCGAGCCGGGCGCCCTGGATCGCATTGAGGCCGACGCCGCCCGCGCCGATCACCGTCACCACCTCGCCGGGGCGGATGCGGGCGGTGTTCACCGCGGCGCCGAGCCCGGTGATTGCGCCGCAGGAGAGAAGCGCGGCGGCCTCCATCGGGATGCCAGCGGGCAGGGAGGCGAGCTGGCTTGATTGCACGACGACCCGTTCGGCGAAGGCGCCGCAGTTCAGGCCCTGTTTGAGGGGCTTGCCGTTCCAGCTCAGCGGGCTTTCGGTGCCGGGGGGCGTTGCGCAGTGGACCGGGCGGCCGGTGGCGCAGGGCGCGCAGGTGCCGCAGGCGCGAATCAGCGTGACGAGGACCGGGTCACCCGGCGCGTAGGCGACAACACCGGGGCCGGTGGCGCTGACCCGGCCGGCCGCCTCGTGGCCGTAGACCGCGGGCAGCGCGCCGCCCCAGCCGCCATCGATATAGGAGATGTCGGAATAGCAGATCGCGCAGGCGTCGAGCGTCACCTCGACCTCGCCGGGGCCGGGCGCGCGCAGATCGACCGTCTCGACCGTGAGCGGTTGGCCGAATGCATGGCAGATGGCGGCGCGGATCTGGGGCATCGCGGTCTCCGTTCGGGGTCAGGCTACGGGGTCGGCGGGTGCGGATTCGCGCGAACGCGCGACAAGGATGATGACGCAAACGACCACCAGCGCGGCGGCGAGCAGGAACGGCGCGCCGGGGAAGTAGGGCGCGGCGCCGGGGCGGGTGAACCACGAGAAGGTCCCGGTCATCAGCATCGGCGAGAGGATCATGCCGACGGCCGTCAGCGAGGCTATCACGCCCTGCAGTTCGCCCTGCTGGTCGTCGGGGGTGCCGTTCGACATCAGCCCCTGCATCGCCGGACCGGCGATGCTGCCGAAGGCGGCGATGGCGGTGAAGACGATGGCGGCGGAGCCAGAGGTGACGAAGGCGAAGAAGAGGCAGGCCGCGAACTCGATCCAGAGGCCGTAGAGGGCCGCGCGACGCTCGCCCACGGCGCGGATCACCGGGCCGATGGCGAAGGCCTGCACGAGCGTGAAGAAGAGCCCGTAGACGGCGAGCGAGACGCCGATCATGAACGGGTCCCAGTCGAACCGGGCCTTGCCGTAGAAGGCCCAGACCGATTCGTAGACATGGAGTGCGACGTTGTAGACGAGGTAGAGCGCGAGGAGCCGGCCGAGGCCGGGCAGCCGGCCGATGGCGCGGAACGAGGCGAGGGGATTGGCCCGCGCCCAGGAGAAGGGGCGGCGGATCCGGTCGGTCACCGATTCCGGCAGGACGACGAGGCCAAGGACGAGATTGGCGGCCGAAAGCGCCGCCGCGCCCCAGAAGGGCGCACGGATGCCGAGGGTCGAAAGCAGGCTGCCGAGGAACGGGCCGGCGATGAAGCCGAGCCCGAAGGCCGCGCCGATCAGGCCGAAGTTCTTCGCGCGGTCTTCTTTCGGCGAGATGTCTGCCATATAGGCCGAGGCGGTGGTGTAGGTCGCCGCGGTGATCCCGGCGACGACGCGTCCTACAAGGAGGAGCCAGATCGTACCGGCGACTGCCATGATCGCGTAGTCGAGCGCCATCACCCCGAGCGCGGTGAGCATCACCGGCCGTCGCCCGAAGCGGTCGGAGAGGTTGCCGACGACGGGGCCGAAGAGGAACTGCATCACCGCGAAGGAGGTGGCGAGGACCCCGCCCCAGAGCGCCGCATGCGAAATGTCGGCGCCGGTCACCTCGGCGAGGAGGTTGGGCATGACGGGGAAGATGATGCCGATGCCGATGGCATCGATCATCACGGTCATCAGGATGAAGATCAGCGCGAGGCGGTTCTGCATGGGGTGTCCTGCCCGTCGGGCCCGGACACGCTAGCGGACGCCGCGCGGCGGGGAAAGGCGGGATTTCCCTGCCGCAGGTTCGGGTCGGGGCCCGGTGTCGCCCCCCACCCCCATCCCCTCCCCACGAGGGGGAGGGGAGGCGCTTCAACCGGGCGTGTCGCCGTCGGGGCGGAGATTGGGCCGGGTCCGGGCGATCTCGTCGAGGCGCCGGGCGAGGAGCGCGGGCGCCGAGAGAAAGGGAGAATGGCCGGTCGGCAGGGCGCTGACATGGGCAGGGGGAAAGCCGGCGCTCATCGTCGTCTGGTAGCCGGGCGGGATCGCGTGGTCGTCGTCGCAGCGGATGTAGTGCTTTTCGACCGAGGGCCAGTGGTGCAGCGGCGGCAGCGCGGTCGATTGCGGCGCGATCGGCTCGGGGCAGAGCCGGGGCAGCGTATCTGCCAGCGCCGCCTCTGAGCAGTCGTGGAAGAAGGTGGTACGCGCCTTCTCCGGGTCGATCCGGTAGCTGATGCCGTCGGGATCGGCGTGGACGGCGCCGGCGAGAGGCTGGCTCGGCCCGGCGCGGCGCATCTCGATCATCGAGAGGCCGGGGGCGGGGACGTAGGCGCAGAGATAGACGAGCCGGGTGATCTTTTCCGGCGCGCGTTCGGCCGCGAGCGTGATCGGGTAGCCGCCGGCGGAATGGCCGACCAGCGTCACCGGCGCTTCGATAGCAGTGAGGATCGTCTCGGCATAGAGGTCAAGCGTCGCCGCCGCCGCCGGAGTCGGGTCGTCGCCGTGGGCGGGCAGGTCGATGGCCTTCGCGTCGTGACCCAGGGTGGCGAGTTCCGCGATCACCTCGCGCCAGCACCAGGCGCCGTGGCAGGAGCCGTGGATCAGGAGAAAGCGCGCCATCGTTCAGTGATGGCCGATCGCGGTAAGGAAGCCGGTCAGGAGCGTCGCGTATTCGCCCGGCTTCTCGACCGGCGGCAGGTGACCCGCGCCTCGGATGAGCTCGAACCGGGCGCCGCGGATCAGGCCCGCGGTCTCGCGCACGAGGTCGGGCGGGGTGGCGCCGTCCTCCGAGCCGGCAAGCACCAGCGTCGGCAGCGTGAGGCCCGAGGTCGGCGTGATGAAATCGGTCCCGGCGATCGCGGCGGCGGTGCCGGCATAGCCCTCGACCGGCTGCCGGGTCAGCATGTTGCGCCAGCCCCGCAGCTCGGGCGTGGCGCGGAACGGCTTCGAGAACCACCGCTCCATCAGTCCGTCGGCGATCGCCTCGATCCCGTCCTTGCGGACCGTCGCGATGCGGTCGGCCCACATCTGCTGGGTGCCGATCTTGGCCGCGGTGTTCGACAGCACCATCGCGCGCAAGAGATCCAGCCGCTTCACCGCGAGCCCTTGGGCGATCAGCCCGCCGACCGAAAGCCCGACGAAGACGCAGTCGCGCACCCCGAGCCCGTCGAGCAACCGCTCGGCATCGCGGACGAGCGTGCCCATCCCGTAGGGCCCGGCCGGGCAGGAGGACAGCCCGTGGCCGCGCTTGTCGTAGCGGATCAGCCGCAGCCCCTGCGGCAGGCGTGGCACGAGCTTGTCCCACATCCGCAGATCGGTGCCGAGCGAGTTGGCGAAGACCACCGGCGCGCCGGCCGGGTCGCCGTCCTCGCGCCAGTGGAGCTGGATGTCTCCGAGATCGAGAATGTTCATCGCGTGCCTTCCGGGGTTGCTCCGGCATCCTGCGGCGGCAGGGTGGGATCCACAAGACCGCGCCGGCCTCGCTGCGGCGGGGATTTGCGCCGTGGCCGTGGCAATGCTACCAGTTCGGCGGGACGGATATTGGATATGGTGTGATTGATCATGGCCGGTCGGAACCTGCGACGGGTGCTGTTTCGGCTGCACGCCTTGGTCGGGCTGAACCTCAGCCTTCTGTTCGCGCTCAGTTTCGTGACCGGGACGCTCCTTCTCTTCTCGCCGGAACTGACCCTTGCCGGCCGGCCGGACCTGTGGCTGGCCCGCCTGACGCCGCCCGAGCAGACCACGTTCGGAGCGGCATACGACAACATACGGAAGGCCGATCCCGGTACCGAGATCTTCATCATGCGGCGCTCCGAGCGGCCCTGGTTCGGCGACATCGCCTATGTCAAGGACGCGCGGGACCGGCCGCGGATGGTCTGGACGGATCCGGCGGACGGGCGGGTGCTTGGTTCGGGTGGCGCTGGGCTGGCGGCGGCACGCAATGCGATCCGCGAGATCCATGTCAACTACCTGACCCGGTGGAGGCCGGCGGAGGTCGCCGTGACGGCGCTGTCGGTCGCGCTCTTTTCAATGCTGGTCACCGGGCTCGTCACCTACCGCCGGTTCTGGAGGGGAATGCTCCGCCGGCCCGCTGCGGGCGGAGATGCCCGGCTGCGGATGGGGGCATGGCATCGGCTGGTCGCGGTCTGGGTTTGGCCGTTCCTGCTGATCGTCAGTGTGAGCGGGATGATCTTCCTGCTCGACCGGATCGGAGTGCGCCCGCGGCATCCGCCGCCCGGCGCGCTCGCTGTGCGCGCAGAGCGGCTGCCCGCCGGCTTCGACGGCCACGACCTCGATCGGCTGGTGGCCGCCGCCGAAGCGGTGGTGCCGGAACTGGTCGCGACCCAGATCACGCTTCCCGGGCTGCCGCGAGAGCCGCTCGCGGTCGTGGGCCATATCGCGGGCCGGGGGGCGATGTTCGGTCCGGCCGAGGTCCGGTTCGATCCCGCGACGATGGGGATCGTCGCGCGCGATCTGCCCGAGACCGGCAATGCGATGGCCCGGATCCTTCCGGTGGCGATCGGCGTTCATTATGGCAAATGGGGCGGATTCGTGTCGATACTCGTCTGGGTGGCATTCGGTCTCGGTGCGGTCACGCTTGCGGTAACCGGCATGAGGGTCTTTATCGCGCGACTTCGTCCGGCGCGAAACGACCGGTCCGCTGGCGGTCTGGACGTGTTTCTTGGTGGGCTTGGACCTGTAAAATGGGCCTATGCGGCACTCGCCGTCACGATGGCCGCAATGGCGCTTATCCACGCGATCTGAGGGTTTCCGCGGTGGTGCGTACCCGGCGGCTCCGGTAGATGCGGTCAGTCGAAAGCGATTCGCGCCACGATTGAGCCGCGCGCGGATTTTTGGCCGTATCTCCGGAATTGTCGTGTCGTCGCGTCGGGTGAAAAAAGAGTAAAATCAATCACCCTTGGGTTCCGTCGCCGTTGCGCCAATGTTGCGCCAAAATTCGGCCTTTTTCATCCTGTGAACAATTGTTCTCAGGGGATGTTGTTACGTTCTTTTGTACGAGTTGTGCCGGCGTTGGGATGCGCCGGGCGTGACTTTTGCATTGGTACGACCGCAGAAACGTGGGGAACGATTTTAAAATGCAAGCGCAACTTGAGGCGGAAACCCCTGTCGATCAGGAAGACTTCGTGGACGAGCTGTCGGCGGGCACGAAGCTTCTGAACGGCCAGTACACGATTTCCCGCTTTCTCAATCACGGCGGGTTCGGCATCACCTATCTGGCCAAGGACAGCCTCGACCGCGACGTCGTGATCAAGGAGTGCTTTCCGGGCGCGTTCTGCCGGCGCTCGAACACCATCGTCGGCGCCCGCTCGCGCGCCCACCAGGCCGAGTTCCGCTCGATCGTGCGGCTCTTCGTGCAGGAGGCGCGCAACCTCTCCAAGCTCGTTCATCCGAACATCGTCGGCGTGCACCAGGTCTTCGAGGACAACGACACAGCCTACATGGCGATCGACTACGTCAACGGTCGCGATCTGCTTGCGATCATCGAGGATCCGGAAGTCGAGTTCGCCCCAACGCGGATCGTGTCGATCACGCGCAGGCTCCTGGACGCCGTGGCCTTCGTGCACGCCAGTGGCCTCCTGCACCGCGACATCGCGCCCGACAACATCCTCATCAACGGGGCCGGCGAGCCGATCCTGATCGACTTCGGCGCCGCGCGCGAGGAGGCGACCCGCGCCAGCCGGGCGCTCTCGGCGCTCCGGGTCGTCAAGGACGGCTACTCGCCGCAGGAATTCTACATCGCCGGCAGCGAGCAGGGGCCGTGGAGCGATCTCTACGCGCTCGGCGCCTCGATCTACCACGCGATCGCCGGGGAGGCTCCGGCCAACAGCCAGGTGCGGCTCGCCGCCATCGCCGAATCCAAGCCCGACCCTTACGTGCCGCTCGCGGGGCGGTTCCCGGGATACCCCGAGGGCTTCCTCGGATCGGTGGACCACGCGATGAACGTGCTGCCGCGCAATCGCATCCAGTCGGCGGGCGACTGGCTGTCGCTTCTGGACGGAGCGGCGGTGGCGTCGGCTTCGGCGGCGGCTGCGGCGATCGAGGCGGCGGTGGCCGGGATGGTGGCCGAGGCCGGTCAGCAGGACGTGGCGGATCCGCAGGACGAGCCGCAGGAGAAGAAGGAACAGGCCTCGGCGCCTCAAGACGGCGCCGGGCGGAAGGAGGCGTCGGCGCCTCCGGCGACCGGGAAGACGGAGGTGGCGGCACTTCGGCCAACCGGGCGAATGGAGGCGGTCGCGCCTTCGCCGACCGAGCGCAAGAGCCGGCGCGGCTTGATGCTCGGCGCCGCGGCGATCGCGATCGTGGCGGCGGTCGGCGTCGCGATGACGATGACCGGCCCGGAACCCGTGGCCAAGACGGTTCCAGCTGCGACCGGGGTGGCGGAGACGCCTGCGCCGGAGACGAAGACGGCGACCGAGGCAAAGGTGGCTGAACCCGTGGCAGTTACGACAGCGACCACCGAGAGTGCTGCCACAGAGAGCCCGGTAATCGAGACCGCTGCCACCGAGGGCGCGGCGGCGGAGAGTGCGGCGGCGCCGGTGCGCGCCGAACTCTCCTACGCGGTCTGGGATGTGTCGCTGCCCTTCGCGTCCGAATACCGCGTGATCGGCACCACCCGGTTCGCGCGGCTGACCGGCGTGAACGAGGGCGTCGACCCGGCCCTGGTCGGCGACTGGATGGTCGACGGCGCCATGATCTTTGCGATCAACGGCCGGCCGATCTCGATCACCAACGATCTCGCGGCGCAGGTGCTGCGCGACATCACGGTGGGCAAGGACGGAATGGCCCACGCCGAGCTGCGGATCAAGACACCGGGCGGGGCGAAATACCAAAGCGTGGAAATCGCGATTCCCGCCGTGCGCCGGGTCGGCCTGGCCGATGCGACGAGTCTCGAGAGCCGTCTGGTCGACGGCGCGTGGAAGACCGTCGCGGTTGGAGTCACCGAGGGTGCTACGTCCAAGCTGCACGACGGCGATGTGCTCTTGCGCGAGGTATCCACCAACACGCGGTTCGATGCCGCGGATTCCGCCGAGCGTCTGATCGAGAAGCTCGCTGGCGGCGAAACCACGGAGGCGACGCTCGAAGTGCAGCGTGGTGGCCAGACGACGACCGTGACGATGTCTCTGGCGCCCGCGAGTTGAGCCGGTGCGGTGACCCGGAGCCGTTTCTTTTCAAGTACTCCCGCGGATGTCGCCGCGACCTGACACATCAACCCAGAAGGCCGAGACAATGAAGATAAGACCACTGCAAGGACTCGGAGACCGCGGCTTCTCCTTCGATCTCGTGTCGCGGCGCAAGGCGATGCAGGAGCGCGCTGCGGAGCCCGCACCCGAACCCGCGCCGGCATCCGAGCCCGAGCCAGCGCCGGTGGTTGCCGCCGAGACGCCCAAGCCGGCCGCGTCCAACACCGGGCAGGTGGAAGCCTTCGAAACGCTGATCCTGCGGCGCCTGTCGTCGGCCATGCAAACGGCCGAGACCGCGCCGCAACCCGTCGCCGCCCCGGTCAAGGCTTCCGAGGTCCGGCCCGCGGCCGAGGTCGCGCCTATTAGCACCCCGGCGCCTGTCGCCCCCTCAGCTCCGACTGCCGATCCTGCCCCCGCGGCTGCGGCCGTGGATTCCGAGCAGGGTTCTGCGCCGCGCCGTTCGAGCCGGGTCAAGACGACCTTCCTCGGGTTCGACCGCTCCGGCGGGCGCGTGGCGGAGCTGTTCGCCGAAGGCGCCGCCAGCGCGCCGGTGACCGGCCGTTCGGAATTCCCGTTCGGATGGGTCGTGGTCGTCAAGGGGCCGGGGCGTGGCGCCTCGTTCACACTGCAGGCCGGCGTTTCGCAAATCGGGCGCGGCGACGACCAGGCGATCCAGCTCGATTTCGGCGATACCAACATCTCGCGCGCCAACCATGCCGCGATCGCCTTCGACGACGAGGAGCGCAAGTTCTATCTCGGCCACGGCGGCAAGGCGAACATCGTCCGGCTGAACGGCAAGCCGGTCCTCTCGACCGAGCACCTGCAGGACGGCGATCTGATCCGCATCGGTGAGACGACACTCAGCTTCGTTGCCTTCTGCGACGAGGATTTCACTTGGGCTGATCAGTAAGAAAGTAGCTTGTTCAATGCGTTATGATGTAGCCACCGCGCTCCACAAGGGCCAGCGCGATTACCAGGAAGACGCCGTGGCGGCCCGGTGCGCCGCCAATCGTCCGATCGGTTTCGCCGTTCTCGCCGACGGAATGGGCGGCCACGCGGCGGGCGATATCGCCAGCGCCATCGTGGTAGAGGAGATGTCGCGCAGCCTTGGCGACCGGTTAGAGCCGGGCGAAGTCAGCGACGATGATATCCCCTCGATCCTGCATGAAGCCGCCACCAGCGCCAACGCGTCGATCGCTTCTTATGTGGCGCAGAACCGCGACGTCGCGGGGATGGGTACGACACTCATAGCGCCCGTCGTGCACGAGGACCGGCTGCACTGGATCTCGGTCGGGGACTCGCCGCTCTACGTCTTCAGCGAAGAGGGCCTCCGGCAGATCAACGAGGACCACTCGATGGCGCCGCAGATCGACCTGATGGTGCGCACGGGTATGATGGACGCCGAAACCGCGCGCAACCATCCTGACCGCAACTGCCTGACCTCAGTTCTGATGGGCAGTGCGATCCCCCGGATCGACTGGGGCAAGGCACCAGTAAAGCTTGTGCCTGGCGACATCGTGATCGCCTCGAGCGATGGGCTGCAGTTCCTCACCGACGAGGAGATTCAGGACATTGTGAGCAGGTTGCGCACCGAAAGCAGCGCTGTTCTCGCGCGGGCGCTCGTCGCCTCGGTCGAGTCCCTCGGCGATCCCGACCAGGACAACATCTCGGTGGCCGTGATCAAGATCAGTTAATGAGTGAACCCGCCCGCGTGTGGCGGCGTTCAAACGAAAACCCAACAGGCAGGACAGGCGGCCGGTTTGCCGGGCGGGGTCTTCCTGCGCAAAAAAAGGCCAATGCATGGATAACGGAACCCTTCGCAAGACCCTCGCAGCCGCCTGTCTCGCGGTGGTTGCCGTGCCGTTCGGCGTCTCCGCGCAGGAAGCGTGCTCGCGCTACACGGTGCAGCCCGGCGACACGCTGTCGAGCATCTCCCGAACGGCCTATGGCGACTACAACTTCCAGCGGATATTCAATGCCAACCGTGACACCATCGGCGGCAATCCCAACCTGATCGAAAAGGGGACGATGCTCGAGATTCCGTGTCTCGACGGTCAGGTCGCCGCCGATGCGGAGAGTGCCGAGCCGGCTGCGCCAGCGACCGCGGAAGTGGTGGAGGAGGCCGAACCGGCGACCGAAGTCGCGGCCGAGGTCGCAACGGAGCCCGCAGCGCCGGCAACGCCTGCAGTCGCGCCGCTGGAGAAGATCTCCTTCATCACCGGCGACGACTATCCGCCCTTCGCCGACGAGCAGCTTTCCGGTGGCGGCATCATCACCCAGCTCGTGCGGACCGCCATGGTGCGTGCCAACAGCGGCGCCGATGTCTCGATCGCCTTTGTCAACGACTGGGGCGCGCATCTCGACACCCTGCTGCCGAGCGGTGCCTTCGACGCGACCTTCCCGTGGAGCCTGCCGGACTGCAGCAATCTCGGCGTCCTGACCGCGGCCGACGCCTACCGCTGCACCGATTTCGCGCACAGCGAGTCCTTCTACGACATCGTCGACGGTTATTTCGCGATGAAGGGCAGCGGGCTTGAGGACGCAAAGAGCTTCGACGCCTTCCGCGGCAAGCGGATCTGCCGGCCTGACGGCCATTCGCTGGCCTGGCTGAGCACCGCCGGTCTTGCCGAACCCGAGATCACGCTGGTTCGCCCCGTCACCGTCGCGGAGTGTTTCTCGGCGCTCGCCGCGGGCTCGGTCGATGTCGTTCACATCGAGGTCCAGGTCGCGGCCGAGGCGCTCGACGCGCTCGGGCTCAAGAACGAAGCCATCGAGAACCCGAACCTCGCCCATATCAAGACGCTGCGTGTCTTCGTCCACAAGCAGAACCCGAACGCGGACGAGATCATCGCCACCATCAATTCCGGTCTCGCGATCATGCGCCAGAGCGGCGAGTGGTACGACATCGTCTCCGCCGGGCTGCTGGAGCAGGCCCGCAAAGTCGCACCCAAGTCCTGATCACCCCTCAACTCATCGAAGGGTCTGACCCTTACCCAGATACCAGCACAGGAGAATAGCCCGTGAAAATCCAAGCCACATTCGTCAAACTGGCCGCCACCTGCGCCGTTGTCGCGATCATGTCCCCGGCCGCCTTCGCGCAGGAAGCCTGTACCAACTACACCGTCAAGGATGGCGATACGCTCGGCACCATCGCCAAGGCCGCCTACGGATCGCTCGACTACCAGATCATCTTCAACGCAAACCGCCAGATCCTGGGCTCCAATCCGAACGGGCTCGAGCCGGGCACCGAGCTCGTGCTGCCCTGTGAGGACGGCCGTCTGACGGCCGACGCCCCGGCGCCGTCGATCGAGCTTCCCGAGGCCAGCTCGACCGGGTCTTCGAGCGGCAGCAGCGTCGGCGCCTACCGGCCGAAGGTGAAATTCGTCTCCGGCAACGACTGGAGCCCCTTCGCCGATGAATCGCTGACCGGCGGCGGCATCGCGGTGCGCCTTGCGACGACTGCGATGCACCGCGGCGGCAACGACCGCGAATACACCGTCAACTGGGTCGACGACTGGGATTCGCACACGACGGCGCTGCTGCCTTCGGGCGCGTTCGACATCGGCCTCGCCTGGTACATGCCGAACTGCGAGAAGATCGGGATGCTGTCCGAGTCGATGGCCAAGCGCTGCACCGACTATGACGCATCGCTGCCGCTTTACGAGCCGGTTTCGGGCTTCTACGCCAAGCCGGGCAGCAAATACGCCACCGCCAAGGCCTATGCGGACTTCGAAGGCGCGCGGATCTGCCGGCTCGAAGGCTACTACACCTTCGACCTCGAGGAGCAGGGTCTCGTGGAGCCGACGATCACCATGGTGCGCCCGGCCAAGCGCGAGGAATGCTTCGAAGGCATGATGTTCGGCAATATCGACATCGTGGCGATGGAAGTGCAGTCGGCGGCCGACGTGATCAAGACGCTCGGGATCGAAGCCGAGGTGGTCGAGAACCCTTACCTGTCGTCGGTCATGACGATGGCGGCGCTGGCCCACAAGTCGAACCCGTTCGGCCGCGAATACCTCGCGATGATCAACCGCGGCCTGACCGAAATGCGCGACACGGGCGAATGGTATGACGTCATCTCGGGGACGCTGCAGGAAGTGAACGAGCGCTCGGCGTCGAACTGACCAATCGGCCGCGGACCGGTACCGGTCCGCGGCACATCACCGTCACGCGATGGCGGCACCTGCCCGTCGGCCCTGAAGGAGCCGGCGGGCTTTCTTCTTTCTGGCGGTCTGCGCTGGCGCAGCCTGGCGGCGCGAGGATTCTCCTCGGATCAGGCGCGCTTGCGGGGCTTTTCCGCGATTTCGACCCCGGCGGTGTCCGACGCGCCCCAGGCGAGGTCGTCCGTCAGTTGCGCCAAGAGCAGCGCCGCAGCGGCGCCGGCGGGAGAGTCCGCCTCGTACTGCATCAGCACGAGCAGGTCGCGCGCCTTTTCGAACTCTTCGGTGAGCCAGTGTCCGGCGAACGCGCGTCCGCCGAGTGCGTCCGGCTCGTCGAGAAACTCCCCGACGAGCGCGCAACAGGCCTCGACGAAGTCGCCGTCGGCCGCGAAGTTGCCGGAAAGGGCGCGTGCATGGAGGTCTGCCACTTCCTGTTTCCAGCGGGCGAAGAGACCATCGTCGGGTGCCTCGTCGTCAGGCGCGGTCTCTGCCACCTCGGTCGCGGACGATGCTTCGCTGGCGGGCGCCGGTGACGGCGTGGGTTCCATGGCCTGATCGCGGCCGAGGGTCAGAAAGGTGTCGGGCAGGTGCTCGATCTCTTGCACGATCTTCGTGAGATCGCTGTCGAAGATCGATCCGGCCATCTCGATGATGGCCTTCAGCAACGCGTCCGCGCCGCTTCTGGACCAACGCTGTTCGGCGCCGGGCTCGGTGCTCTGGAGCGCTTGCCAACCCTCCGGCGTCGCGATCGGCAGGACGGCGGTAAAGCCATGTTCGAAAGGCGCGCCGGTTCCGTCGAAACAGGCGGCCCGCTCCTGCGGGGACAGCCTGTCGGCATGGGTGAGCACGCAAATGCTGCGCCGGCGCAGCGCGGTCGGAACCTGGGCCCAAAGCTCCTGGTCGCGGGCCGTCCAGCTTGCGCCGGCACGGCTGCACCAGATCACCATGTCGGTCAGCCGGTTCAGGACGAAAAATCCGTTCGCTCGCGCCGCGGGGTCGTCGAAGTTCGAAAGCTCGATGAAGTTGAGATCTTCGAGCAGCTCGCTGTCGAGGCCGACCGAAAGGATGTCCGGTGCCAGCGCCGTCGCCTCGGGTAGCGCGAGCCCGTCGAAGCGCTCCTCGGGGCGGTCCCACCAGCCCGCCGCCGTCTCGTAGCCGTCCGCGTGACGCAGGGCCACCGCCGGCAGGGGGACGCCGCCGAGCGCAGTCGGAAGTATCTCCTCGCAGACGAGGAGGTTGAGAAGGCTCGACTTGCCGGCTCCGGCAGGTCCGATGAGGGTGATCCGGACCGGGTGATCGAGCCGCGCGATCCAGCCCGCCACTTGCTCGCGCGCGGCAGGGTCGATCCGGGGCTCGGTGCTCGTGTCCGCTTCCATCGCCGCAAGCAGACGGGTCAGGAACGCGCGCACCTGGGCTACCTCGGTAAAATCGGTCATCGCCGCATCCCCACCGTTACTCATCCTGTTCCACCGCGGGAGGCACGACGGCATCCCAGAGTCTTACCAGTTCGGACCACCCCGCTACCCCAAGGCGGCCGACCACCGCGCCGGTTTCATCGCCGCAGAGGACGAGGTCGCCTTCGCGCCCTTCGCCGAGCACGACCAGCGCCGGGGCATCTCCCAGCGCGGCCATGTCGCCTTCGAGCGCGGCGAGTTCGGCAAGCAGCGCAGCGGCGCCCGCCGCGTCGGGCAGCGAGGCGTCGCCGGTATCGCGCAACCGCGTCCCGTCCTCCGCGAATTCGGCCCGCACGGGGCAGGCCCTTGCGATCAGCCCGTAGAAGCTGCCGTCGTCAGTCACCGTTTCGGGCGCCGCGTCCGCTTCCGGCGCGGCGGCCGCCGCCTGCACGCAGGCTGCGCGAAGCTCGGCCAGCGCGAAGCTGACATCGCCGTCCTCGCCGTCGTCACTGGTCGGGGTGCTGCTGACCGCGTGCGGGCCCGCGCGCCGCGCATGCGCCACCAGCGCACGCGCGACATCGGCAAGGCCGCTCGCACCGCCCGGCGCAAACAGCCGGCCGCTGCGAGCCGTCAGTTCGAGCCGGATTCCGTCTTCCGAGCTGAAGTTGAGCCGACGCGGCAGGATCGTGTGCTCGATGGCGCCAAACATCGCTTCGAGACGCGACTCGGCGCTGGTGCCGGGCAGGTCACGCTCGGGCCTTCCGCGCATGGCGGCGGTCTCGTCGACCCCGGCCAGTATCGTCACGATCTCGGTACTGAGCGTCATTGCTGTCGGGCCCTCGGTCAATCGGCTTACTGCTCAAAGAGCATGTGCGAGCCTTGCACGCAAGGACAACGCATGCCGGCGCAGCCCCGCTGCATCGGCTCCGCGCTCGCAAAACAGGCAAAAGGCGTGGTCGGGCAAGGTCTGCATGCGCTGGAAGAGGTAGATATGGCGGCTGCCGAGGATCGCCGCCTGATCCGCCTTCTCGGACGTAGTTCCGGCCGTGCCGAAGGCGGGGCCGAGGAACAGCCGGGCCGCCACGTTCGCGACCCGGTCGAGCAACTCCTGCGGCAGGGGCGTGCGGCTCGCGGAGTTGAGCACCAGCCGTGCCCGCATATCGATATAGGACAGCGCGATACAGTCGGGGGCCGAGTCCAGCCCGGCCTCAATCACTTCACGAAACGACATGGCGCGGACTCCTCGGAAATGGACAAGCGGCCCGCCCCGGAGCGGGACGGGCCGGAAAGGGTCGCGACGGATAGGACAGTGCTCACTGTCATGCGCGCCGCGGCAGGCGGAGCGGCGTTCGGCCGGCGCTATCTTCAGCCGCGCGTTCGGCCGAGGCCGCCTCGCGCCGGCGGCGGGCATCGTCGGCGCGGAGGAATTCCTCGATCAGCCCAAGCACCTCGGGCACGGTCTCGATCTGCGGCGAGCGGGCGACGATTTCGCGCCAGAGCGCGACCGAGCCGGGCAGGTCGTCCTTGTCGTGATCCGGTGCGCCTTCGACCTTCACCGTCGTGGTTTCGGCCGGTTTCTCCGTCGACAACTCGCTGTCCTCGGGGGGGTCCGATGCTGCGGTCGTCTTCTCGGGTTCCGTGGTCGACGAGGCGAACCAGCTGAGGTCGACGTCGTCGAGGCTGTCCGCGGACGCCTCGTCCTCATAGGCTTCGATGGCTTCCTCCGGAGCGCTGGTGAATGCCTCGTCTGTGTCGTCTTGATCGGCCGTCGCCGTCGCCGTCGCCTTCCCCTCGCCGGAAGCCTCCTCTTCAACCGGCCTGATCGGCGCCTTGAGCATGAGCGGCATCGCGGCCGGTGCCTCTGGCGCTTTCGTGGCGCCGTCCGGCGTGGCGGTGACCAGCATCTGCGTGCGCAGCGTATTGGCTTCGGTACTGCTCAGGCGCGCGCGCGGCTGGGCTTCGGGGCGCATCGGCCGGATGGTGCCGCCGACGCGGCTCGGCAGGACGTGCGGCCGGGAGGGGGCGCCCTCGTCGTCCACGGAGGCCGCGACGAGCGTGAGTGGTGCCGGGCGTTTCGTGGCGGAAGTCCCGACCACCTCGTAGCGTGACAGCATGTCCTTGCGGCGGTCGGCGATGTCGTGGGCGACCTCTTGCAGCGCGTCGAGAAGATCCTGCGCGCCGCTTGACGCCCAGAGGTCGCTCGCCTCGTCCTCTCCGCTCGCCTTGATCGCGTCGGTGGCCGAGAACATGACGACCTGGCGGAACAGGTCTCCAGCTTCGCGGCGCAGGCGCCCGGCCACGCGCGCGCGCTCCGGCGCGGTCAGCTTGTCCGAGCGGGTCGCGAGGAGGACACTGCCCGCGCGCAGCCGTTCGGGCAGGGATTCGAAGGCGCTGCGTTCCGTCTCGCGCCAGGCCTGGGTGGAATGCGTGCACCACAGGATCGCGTTGACGTAGCCGACCGCGATCTCCCAGATGTGGCGCGGGATCGAGGGGTCGGAGATGCCGGGCGTGTCGATCAGGTCTATCGTCTCGAGTATCCGGCCGCGGCAGAACAGGCGGATATAGCGCACCCCTTCGACCGGGACGTCGTGGAGGTCGCTGATCGATAGTTCGTGGTGCTGGCCCTCGGTGTCGACGTAATGCGCCGAGGGCTCGCCGTAGCTCATCCAGACCGGCGGCAACTGGGTGGCGGTGACGCGCGTCGGAAGCACGTCCTCGCCGAGAAGGAAGTTCACGAGTGTCGTCTTGCCGGCGCTGAACTCCCCCATCAGCGCGATGCACGGCTTGCGGCTTGCCCAGCCCTCAAGCCGGGACATCCACTCCGCCGTCACCTCGCGCCGCTCTTCGTTCTTGCTGTCGGTCATCTTTCAGTCCTGCTCAGGCTGCCATCTCTTCAAGACCCTTGAGGATCTCGCTGAAGGTCGTATTCGCGTCGCCGCCGCTGCGGAAACCGGCCAGCGGGTCTTCCGCCTTTTCGTCGGTGGAGGCGTCGGCATTGGTGATGCGGCTGATCGTCTCTTCATGCTCCCGCAGGAAGTCGCGCAGCGTCGCGCGGGTGTTCTCGAGCACCGCGGCGACCTGGCTGTCCTCGATCTCCTTGGAAATCGCGTGGACCTCGGCGCTGATCAGCTGGGCGTAGTCCTTGGCATAGGCGCTCGCGCCGCGCCGCTTCTGCCACCAGCGCCGCCACCAGGTGCTCTGCAGGTCGAGCGCGATGGTCCGGCCGAGTCCGACCGGCGCCGGCACCCGCGGCGGATGCGGCGGCTCGACGCTGAAATCGGCAAGCTCGTCGCCGAGCACCACGAGATAGAGCCCCTGCACATGCGAGGCGGCCTCGCCGTAGAGCGTACTCACCTTCGCGGCGAGCGCGCGGGAGAAACTGGCATAGGCCGTGCGGTGCAAGACCCGGAGACCGGTCGGGTCGTAGTTCCAGGTGCCCTGCTCGCCATGCTGCTCGAGATAGGTCACGAGCGAATCCGTCGCGCGCTTAACGAAGCTCGCTTCCGCGGTCTGCATGCGCTGCGAGAGGTCATCCCGGAGGCGCTGGCAGAGCGTCGCGACCTCTGTCTCGAACCTGGTGGAAAGTTCGCGCATCGCGGCGGCGGCGCCGCCTTCGCCAAGCTTGATGTTGACTACTCGGGATGGCTGGCGCGCGGCAACGGCCTTGGCGCGGGCCTCGTTGGCGAGGTTGCGGGCGCTGCGCCTTGTCCGTTCGAGCTGGCGCTTGCCGGTGCCTTCGCAGACCCGCTCCCCGATCGCCTCGAGAAGGTCGGGTACTCCGGAGAGGTTCCACATCGTCTCCCAGCCGCTCTCGCTCTTGCTCTCGGGCCGGCTCGAGGCATAGGCCGTGAGCGCGTGCTGGCTGTCCGGGCTGAGCAGGCGCATCGAGGCGGTCAGCGACGCCTCGGCCCACTTGGCGCTGCCGAAGATCACCGCGACATCAGGGCCGATGTTGAACTTCTTCAGCGTCTGTTCGATGCCGGCGCGAATCTCGGGGATCTGCGCCATCGGATCGTTCAACTCGTCGATGCGGTTGACGAAAAGGATGATCTGGCGGTTCTCGAGGTTCGAGATGATCCGCATCAGCGCAAGATCGACCGTGGTCAGCGCCTGATGGGCCGAGAGCACGACGACGCAGAGATCGGAATTGCGCAGGCTGCGCAGGGTGATCTGCTCGCGGATCAGGAAGGTGTCGTTGACCCCGGGCGTGTCGCACAGCGTCATCGAGAAATCGTATTCCGGAACGTCGAGGTAGAACTCGGCCGATTTGGTGATGTCGGCGAACCGCCCGGTCGCGGCGCCGGCATCGGAAAGGTCGGGCCCGTCGCCTAGGCAGACGTAGCGCTCCACCAGCTCGTGATCGACATAGCCGTAGGAATGGTTCTGCCCCAGGAGCAGCTCGAAATGCTTGCCGAGCCGCGCCTCGGTCGTCTTCCGCATCGTGTCGATCTGGCGCTGGATCTCAATCAGCTCGTCCTCGGCGCCGGCACGCTCGGCAAGCTCGCCGAGCCGACCGCCGTTGACGACGAGATTGTCCCATTCGTCACGGTTGAAGAAGGTGAAGCGCGCCTTGGTGTTGGCAGGGCCCGTCGGATCCGCCGGCGCCCGCGTGTTGATCGCCAGCGTGGTTACCACCGATGTCCAGGGGTTGACGTCGGAGGGCAGGAGACCGGGCGAGGCGGCGAGCACGTTGGTCAGCGCCGATTTGCCGGCCTTGACCTGGCCGACGAGCGTGATCCGCGGTGAAAAGGACTGAAGGCGCGATTTAAGCCCCGCCGCGCGCGACGCGGTGCGCGCATCGGCGGCCGCTCCAAGCCGGTCGAGCGTGTCGGCGAGTTCGGAGAACTCCGACGTGAGCCTGGCAAGCGTCGTGTTCGCGGAGGTCAGGAAGGGTGCGTTCTCAAGCATCTTCGAGGGCTCCTTAGTTACGGTTGCGATCGTTATGCCCCTCGCGCAGATGCTCGAGCGACGAGAGGACCTGACCGGCGGACCGGTCGAGGCATGACAGGATGTCGAGGGCGGCGACCATCAGCTTGCTGACGTGGTCGCGGGTGAGGCGGAGCCCCGGCGTGCTGACGAACACCTGCATGTGCTCGTAGAAGCCGCCGTTCCTGAGTTCGGCAATGCGCTGGCAGCTGCGCGGCGGCTGATCGTCCTGCGTCAGCGGCGGCAGTGCCCTGTTCGCCAGAAAGTCCGTGGTGCCCTCGTAATCGGTGAGCAGGACGCCGAAGCCGATGCCGGGAGCGATGGTCTCCAGAGCCCTCAGGCGAGGCATGAGATCGCCGGACCTGGCACCGTGGGGGGTGCCAGGGGGCAGGCCGGGAACTGTCATGCGTTGAGCCGTCATGGGTCTCATTGCTCCGATGGGCGATAGCAAGTCCGCCGCCGCGCTGCACAGGGACGAAACTCGCAAGGCACCCCGTGAACGCTAGTAATTTTTTGTGGCAAAATGGTGGTTCAATTACGCCTGAGCTTCACCGATTTCGGGGCGGTTCGTAACCGCCTCCGAGCGCTCGCCGGGCGCTCCCACCCTTGTTTGCAAGGCGTCTGGCGCGTGCGCCGGCCGGCATCCACCTCAGTCGACGCGCCCGCCCATTGCCACAATTGCGCCCGGCGGGGGCGCGTAACCGGGGCCGCCTTGAATCTGCTGCGGGAACAAAGCGACTCGCTCTGACGGATTGTATTCGGCTGGGCATCGAGAGGGCGCTGCATTCACCGGAAATCCTCCGAATGACCGCTAGGGCGCCACTATTCGGACATGGATCGCGGTCAGGCTCGATTGTGAGGGGCACGCAGATGCGAAGGACCACAACAAATGAAAATCATGGCGGCCATCCTGCACTGTATCTCGCGTCGTAAGGCGGAGGAGCCGGACGCGTTCGAACTGCGTCTGATCCATATGGGAACCGAGAAAGGCGAGGAACGCGGCGATCAAATCGCGCGTCCGACCGTGTTCTGTCGCCGCGCGCGCCGGATGCCGCGCGTAGCCTGAACGGCCTCAGAAATCGACCTCGACGCCGGGCAGATTCAGCTCGCGTGCGAGGTCCCGCACTTCCTGCCGGGCGGCGACGTTGGAGATGTTCAGCCCCTCGACGCCGACATCGCGCAGATCCAGCAGCGTCAGCCCGCGCGGAAACAGCTCGCGGAAGATGACCCGCTCGGTGAAGCCCGGCGCGACGCGGAACCCGATCCGTTTGGACAGCTGCTCCAGCGCCGCGCCGACCTTGCGCTTGTTGTGCATTTGCTGTGCGCCAAGCCGGTTCCTCAACACGATCCAGTCGATCGGCTTCAACCCCGCCCGCGCCCGCAGCTGGCGCGCGTTCCACACCATCTCCGAATAGATCGACGGGCCGGTGACCCGGCTCGTGTCGGGGTCGACACGCGCCAAGAGGTCAAAATCGATGAAGCTGTCGTTGAGCGGCGTGATCAGCGTGTCGGCGAGCGAATGCGCAACCTGGCTCAGCCGCGTGTGCGAGCCGGGGCAGTCGATCACGATGAAGTCCACGTCCCGCTCGAGCCCGGCCACGGCTGCCGACAGGCGCCGGTCGTAGACGTTCTCGCCGGCCGCGAGACTGGCCTGGTCGATCTCCGGTAGTTCGCGGTAGTCGGGGGTCGGAAGCTCGATCCCTTGCTTGCGGCAGAAGGCGATCCGGTTCTCGATGTAGCGGCCGAAGCTCCGCTGGCGCAGGTCGAGGTCGAGGGCGCCGACCCGGTGTCCCATCCGCGATAGCGCGGTCGCGACATGCATGCAGGTGGTCGACTTGCCGGAGCCGCCCTTCTCGTTGCCAACGACGATGATATGCGCCACTAATCTGCCCTCGCTTCGCCGGCGGGCACCGCTGCTGCCCTTGTTGGCGCCACTATAGGTGGTGTTTTTACCCGGAGGAAGCTGCCACCCATGTGTTCGTGCCACTTTCGTGGCGCGAATGCCATGCGGAGTGCCGCAGGCATGCCGCCGTGCCCGAGAAAAGCGCCGGCGGCTTGCCGGGGCTCAATTCCCGGTTGCGGTTTCCGTCGTTCTGATGCTTTTGCCGCGCGGGGGCGAACGGGAGACCTGAACTTGAGACGACTGCAATGCGCCGTAGCCGCGGCGTTGACCCTGATTGCTGCGCCCGCCACGCTTTCGGCCGCCGCCTTCATCGAGGAACATTCGGCCTGGACCGTTATGGGGCGCGACGACAGCTGCCTTGTCACCACCTCGGCCGTGGATGACTCCGGCGCGAAGCTCACCTTCGTCCATCTGCCAGACCGGGCGTTCGCGACCATCGAGTCCTTCGAGTGGACCGAGGTTCCCGGAAGCTGGCAGGACGGCGCGGGCAACGTGGAAATCGCGGTTGGCGCCGCCTCGCCGGTGAGCCTCGCGGCACGGATCGACGGTCTTGCGATCCTCTTAACGGACGAAACCGGCACCGCGTTTTCCGACCTCGAATCCGCGTTGGCCGCGGCGACCGGGATCGGGGCTGAGGGTCAGCCCGATCTCGCGATCCGCGACGCCGCCGGCACGGCGATCGCCGGCTTCAGCCTGCTCGGGGCGGCCGAGGCCATCGCGAAGGGGGCGAGCTGCGCCGAGGCACTTTGAGCGCGGGCCCCGACGCGCCGGCCCCGACGTGCGGGCCGACCAAAATGAAAGCGCCGCCCGAGGGGGCGGCGCTTTGCGTTTCGATGCGGCTGGCTCAGAAGCCGAGGCCGGCATACTTGTTCTTGAACTTCGACACGCGGCCGCCGGTGTCCATCAGCTTGGCCGAGCCGCCGGTCCAGGCGGGATGCGCCAGCGGGTCGATGTCGAGCGCCATCTGGTCGCCTTCCTTGCCCCAGGTCGAGCGGACCTTGAAGACCGTGCCGTCCGTCATCTTGACGTCGATCATGTGGTAGTCGGGGTGAATGTCTTTTCTCATGGTCCCGCTCCTCAGGCCTTGGCCGCGTCTTTGGGCTTGTAGTTGGTAACTTCGGCGATCCGGGCGGATTTGCCGCGGCGGTCGCGCAGGTAGTAGAGCTTGGCGCGGCGCACGCGGCCACGACGCACGACCTCGATCGAGTCGATGTTGGTCGAGTAGAGCGGGAAGACGCGCTCGACGCCCTCGCCGAAGGAAATCTTGCGGACGGTGAACGAGGCGGCGATGCCCGAGCCGCCCTTGCGGGAGATGCAGACGCCTTCGTAGGCCTGCACGCGGGTGCGGGTGCCTTCGGTCACCTTGTAGCCGACACGGATCGTGTCGCCCGCCTTGAAGTCCGGGATGGACTTGCCGAGAGCGGCGATCTGCTCGGCTTCGATTTGCGCGATCAGGTTCATCGCGTGATCCTTTCCAATGCTCGCGGTTCTGTCCGCGAAGATGTGCGCGCCTCAGAGCTCTCGGTCTTCTTCCGGGTCCGCATGAGCGCCCGCCAGAGATCAGGTCGTCATTCCTTGTTGCTGCCGCCCTGGGGCCGCACCTTGCCGAAGAAAGCGAAGGGCCCTGGCCAATAAACGACAGGTCCGGACGACTCGCGAGAGCCCCGGACGGGCGGGGTATAGGGGGGCTACGCCTTGCGATCAAGCGAATTTTGCCGGGCGCCGAGGCGCAGTTCATCATCCGAGGCGGTCACGTCGCCGCGAGCAATCAAGCAGGGTTGGGCTGCTGTACATGGTCAGTTCCTGCGGATCGAGGGTGAAACAGAACGGCGGCGCATTCTCAACCCAGCACACTTGCTCAGAAACGGCCGTGCCGACTGATGCATATCAGTGCGTCGCATCACGAGTGGAGCATGGTGGTCAGAATCCTGACTACACGTTCCGGCGGTACGCCGAAGTGTTGAGACCAACGGCGTTGAGGCGACCCCGGCTTGGTCGTGGATCTCGACCGATTGGCATTCGTTCATCGGCATGTGGCAAAGGAGGAAAAAATGCATCTTTTCAGATTTGTCGGCCGTGCCGCGCCAATTGCGGCAGGAGTGAGCGTCGCAGTCGGCGCGTGGACCGGCGCGGCTCTGGCATTCGACGAAGCCGCCCAGATCGAGTTGGGCCACGCAGAGTTCACGGCCCATTGTGCGTCTTGCCACGGTGCGGAAGCGCACGGGGACGGTCCAGTAGCCGCAGTCCTCGAAAAGAAGCCGCCCGATCTGACACAAATCTCCGCTCGATACAGCGGCCAATTCCCGACCGGGACAATTCAAGAGATCATTGACGGGCAGAATATGATAAATCCTCACGGGGACCGAGACATGCCGATCTGGGGCGATCGCTATTTTGAAACCGCGGCTAAACGGTCGCAGTCCGTTCCCCATGACGTCGATGCGCAGGCGCTTGCACTCGGGCGGGTGACCGCTCTGGTCAAATTCCTGGAGTCAATCCAGGCGCAGTGACGGTCGCAACTTCCGGTCGTCAACGAGGCGGATGAAATCCGAAGGCTGGGTCGCGCTACGCGGCAAGACACCGGCGCGTCACTTGTTCGCCCCTTCCTTCCGCGCTGCCCAGAGGTCCGGCCGACGCGCCTTCGTCAGCCGCTCCGACTCGGCGCGCCGCCATTTCGCGATCTCGCCGTGGTGGCCGGACATGAGGACGGGTGGGATCTCGCGCCCCTCCCAGACCGCGGGCCTCGTGTATTGCGGGTGCTCCAGCAGCCCGTGCGAATGGCTTTCTTCCTCGGTCGAGGCGGCGTTGCCTAGGACGCCGGGCAGGAGCCGCACTACCGCATCCAGTATCGCCTGCGCGGCAATCTCGCCGCCGGTCAGGACGAAGTCGCCGAGGCTGACCTCCTCGACCGCGTAGTGATCGAGGACGCGCTGGTCGACGCCTTCGAACCTTCCGGCGAGCAGGGTGATCCCCTCGGTCCCGGCCCAGCGCCGGGCCATGGCCTGATCGAAAGGTTTGCCGCGAGGGGAGAGATAAACCACCGGCCACTTGGCACGGTCAGGGGGCGTGCCGATGGCAGCCTGATCGAAGGCGGTTGCCACGACATCGGCGCGCAGGACCATGCCCGCGCCGCCGCCTGCGGGCGTATCGTCGACATTGCGATGCTTGCCGATGCCAAAGGGGCGCAAAGGGATCGTCTCGAGCCCCCAGAGCCCGTCCTGCAGGGCCTTGCCGGTGAGGGACAGGCCGAGCGTGCCGGGGAAGGCCTCGGGGAAAAGGGTGATGATCCGAGCCGTCCAGGCGCCCTTCAGACGCAGCGGCTCTTCCATGAGATCGCGCGGCCGCGCCGAGACGGACACCCGCAAGCGCCCATGGGACTTCGGCTTGTCCGCCTCCGTCACTCGCTTTCCTCCGGTGGGTCGGCGATGATCCGGCCGGCGGTGAGGTCGACGGTCGGCACGATGGCCTTGGTGAAGGGCAGAAGGAGCGCGGTCTTGCGGCCCGGCGCGAAGATCTCGAGGATGTCGCCCGCGCCGTGGTTGAAGACCGCCCGGACCGTGCCGAGCCGCTGGCCGCCGGTATCGAGCACTTCGAGCCCGATCAGGTCGGCATGGTAGAACTCGTCGTCTGGCAGGTTCGGCAGTTTCGAACGGTCGGCGAAGAGCGACACGCCGCGCAGCGCGTCGGCCTCCTCCTTGGTCGTGACGCCCGATAGCCGCGCGCCGAGGCCGCCGGGGACCTCGCGCGTGATCTTCACGGTGAAGCTGCGCGAGCCATCCTCGGTGTAAAGCGGGGCATAGGCGGCGATCGCCTCGGGCTGGGTGCAGAAGCTTTTCAGCCGCACCTCGCCCTTGACGCCAAAAGCGCCAGAAATGGCGCCGACGCAGATCCGGTCAGTTGCCATCCGCCGCCTCCGGGCAGGCGGCCGCCACCGCGGCGGCGGCCGGTTCGGGGACCATGAGCCGGTCGGTCCTCATCCCGAGCCAGAACGCGCCCCCGCAGAGCGCGAAGGTGACGAACCGGCGCAGGAAGAAGCCGACCATCATGGTTCAGCGCCTTATTCGGACGCTTCGGCCGGGGCGGCCTTCTTGGCCTTCTCCTCGGCGCGCTTCTTCGCCTTGGCGCCCGGCTCGGCCTTCTTCATGTTGGCGCGGGTGGCCTTCTCGCGGACGCCGGCGGCTTCGAGCATGCGGGCGATGCGGTCGGTCGGCTGGGCGCCCTGGGAGAGCCAGTACTGGACGCGCTCCATGTTCATCTTAACGCGCTCCTCGCTGTCCTTCGGCAGGAGCGGGTTGTAGGTGCCGAGCTTCTCGAGGAAGCGGCCGTCGCGCGGCATGCGGCTGTCCGAGGCGACGATCGAGTAGTGCGGGCGCTTCTTGGAGCCCCCACGGGCGAGGCGGATCTTCATAGCCATGTCAGTTCTCCTATATCTGGCTGTGACGCAGGCGAAGTGCCTGTCATTCCTTGGTTATTTCTGTAGCTGCTCGTGATGCCTGATGACTTCCGAGATGATGA
Source organism: Defluviimonas salinarum (assembly GCF_026013545.1). Taxonomy (GTDB): domain Bacteria; phylum Pseudomonadota; class Alphaproteobacteria; order Rhodobacterales; family Rhodobacteraceae; genus Albidovulum; species Albidovulum salinarum. Next base: position 100,846 of record NZ_JAPDOG010000010.1, read on the forward strand.
AGCTCAGGAATTTCTTGGCGAATTCGGGGTCGAGGTCGGCGTCGAGCGCCATCCGCTGGAGCCGTTCGATCTGGCTGGCCTCGCGCATCGGGTCCGAGGGCGGCAGGTCGTGCTCGGCCTTGAGCCGGCCCACCGCCTGGGTGTGCTTGAAGCGCTCGGCCAGCGTGTAGACCAGGATCGCGTCGAGCCGGTCGATCGAGTCGCGGTGGCCCTTCAGGAGGCTCGCGGCGCGGGTCGTCGGGTCACTCATTCGGGCCTCCGGGACTGGGGACGGGGGGCGGTTTTGCGTGCCGCCTGCCTGCAGCGCGCGTACAGACGGCGTACCGACGGTGCAAGCGGCTGGGGCGGGACCGGGGCGCTGCCCCGGACCCCGGGGTATTGGGGCAATGAAGAAGCCGGAACGGTCATGCGCGGGGCTCCCGGTCGTGGCGGTAGACGAGGCAGCCGGGGCAGGCCTCGGGGCGCGCGGCCTCGGCGTCGAGGCGCGCGCCGAGCCGTTCGGCGAGCGCCACAGAGCGGCGGTTGCCCGGCGCGATGTAGGAGACGATGCTGTCCCAGCCGAGCCGGTCGAAGACATAGTCGCGGGTGGCGACCGCGGCCTCGTAGGCGAAGCCCTGGCCCTCGGCCTCCTCGGTGGTCATCCAGCCGAGCTCGGGCTCGGGGTCGGTGATCTCGTAATGCAGGATCGACATGCCGACGAAGCGACCGGTCGCGCGGTCCTCCATCGCGAAGGGGCCGTAGCCGCGCAGCTGCCAGCTCGCGGTCTCGGCGCCGAAGTCGAGCCAGGCGGCGTGGCGATCGAAGGGGCCGCCCATATGCTCGGCGCGGTCCGACATCAGGATCTCGGCGTAATGGCCGAAGTCGTCGAGCCGCGGCGCCCTGAGCGTGAGCCGCGCGGTCGCGAGTTCGGGGATGGTGAGCGTCACCGTCATGCGCGCATCCTCGGAGCGGGGTGGCGGTAGACGAGGGTCGGGCGGTCGGAGGGATGCGCCGCCTTCTCGTCACGCGTTGCGCCGAGCCGGTCGGCGAGCGCGATCGAGCGGACATTGTCGGGGTGGATGTAGCTCACCGCCGTGGTCCAGCCGAGGACGGAGAAGGCGTGGTCGCGCGCCGCCGCCGCCGCCTCGCGGGCGTAGCCCTTGCCCTCGGCGGCCTCGCTCCAGACGGTCCAGCCGATTTCACGTTCGGGCCAGCCCGCCGGGTACCAGGGGCCGGCCATGCCGAGGGCGTCGTCAGTCCCCTTGAGGGTGAACACGAACATGCCGAAGCCGCGCAGGACCCAGTGGCCGATCACATGGCCGAAGGCGCGCCAGGCGAGACCCTCGTCCAACTCCTCGGTGCGGATGAAGGCCGAGCGCGGCGACATCGCGAAGCCGCGCCAGGCCGGCCAGTCGGCGGCCGCCGGCGCGCGTAAGGCGAGCCGTTCGGTCTCGATCACCGGGGTATTGGCGAGCACTGGTGTCATGCCAGCCCCCTGATGTCGTGGACGATCACCACGTCTCCGGGATCGGTGCCGGGGATGGTCGGGTCGATCACGCCGCCGAGCTTCAGCCCGAGCGCGATGGACCGGTCGTTGGCCGAGTCGACGATGTTGATCAGCCGGTCCCAGCCGAGGGTTCGGCGCACCCAGAGCATCACGGCGCGGGCGGCTTCGGCGGCATAGCCCTTGCCCTCGGCTTCCGGGATCACGAACCAGCCCAGTTCGGGTACGGGATAGCCCGCGAATTCGTAGATGCCGACCTCGCCGACATAGGCGCCGGTCGCGCGGTCGTCGAGGCCAAAGGCGCCGTAGCCCTTGAGCGGCCAGAGGGCCACATCGGCGGCCCAGTTCTTCCACGCCTCGTCCCGGCTCATCATGCCGCGTTCGGGGATCGAGCGGGGAGAGGCGAAGAAGGCCGCCCAGTGCTCGAAGTCAGAAAGCTTCGGGGCGCGGAGGATCAGGCGGTCGGTTTGGAGCGTGGGAGGGGTCATGCGGCCCTCCCGGCATCATGGCGCCACGTCAACGTCGGTTCGTCGCCGTAAGGATGGCGGGCGTCTGGATCGACGACCGCGCCGAGCCGTTCACAGAGGCGGTGCGAGGTGGCGTTGTCGGGGTCTGTGTAGGACACGGCGGTCCGGAACCCGCTGGTGGCGAAGAACCAGTCGCGCGCCGCCGATGCGGCTTCGAAGGCGAGGCCCCGGCCCTCGTTCGCCTCGTTCCAGAGGCTCCAGCCGAGTTCGGGTTCGGGATGGGTCTCAGGGTAGAACGGGCCGATGGCGCCAATCCCGTCGTCGCTGTCGCGAATCGTTGCGGTGAACAGGCCGAAGCCGTGGCGGCGCCACTGATCGAGTATGTCGAGATAGCTTTCGCGCGTCCGTTCAAACGTCCACGGGCCACCCATCAGATGCGAGCGTTTGGACGCCCAGAACCGGGCCGAGGGCGAAAGATCACGGCCGTTGGGTACGCGCAGGCGCAGCCTCTCGGTCCTGAGGACCGGACGGCCTTCGGCGTCCTGCGTTACCCGACAGGTCATTTCTTCTTTCCGAAGCCGAGGCCGGAGAGGCCGCCGGGCAGGTTCATGCCGCCGAGCCCGCCGGGCAGGCCGCCGCCCATGCCGGCGCCGATGCCGGATTTCAGCGCCTTGGCGGCCTCCTCCATCGCCTTGGGGTCGTTCATGTCGGGCATCGCGCCCTTGCCGCCCATCATGCCTTTCATCGCCTGCTTGAGCATGCCGCCTTTGCCCATCTTCCCCATCTTCTTCATCATGTCCGCCATCTGGCGGTGCATCTTCAGAAGCTTGTTGACCTCGCTCACCTCGAGGCCGGCGCCGGCGGCGATCCGCTTCTTGCGGCTGGCCTGCAGGAGGTCGGGATTGGCGCGCTCCTTCTTCGTCATCGAGTTGATCAGCGCGATCTGGCGGCGCAGCACCGTGTCGTCGAAGCCGGCCTCGTCCATCTGCTTGGAAAGCTTGCCCATGCCTGGCATCATCCCCATGATGCCCTGCATGCCGCCCATCTTGAGCATCTGCTCAAGCTGGGACTTGAGGTCGTTCATGTTGAAAAGGCCCTTCTGGAACCTTTTCATCATCCGCTCGGCCTGTTCGGCCTCGAGCGTTTCCTGGGCCTTCTCGACCAGCGCCACGATGTCGCCCATGCCGAGGATGCGGCCGGCGATGCGCTCGGCCTCGAAGGTCTCGAGCGCGTCCATCTTCTCGCCGAGGCCGACGAAGCGGATCGGCTTGCCGGTGACCGCGCGCATCGAGAGCGCGGCGCCGCCGCGGCCGTCGCCGTCCATCCGGGTCAGGACGACGCCGGTGACGCCGACCTTGGCGTCGAACTCGGTGGCGACATTGACCGCGTCCTGGCCGGTGAGGCCGTCGACGACGAGGAGCGTCTCGCGCGGCTTGGCGACATCGCGGACGGCCTGGACCTCGTCCATCAGGACTTCGTCGATATGCAGGCGGCCGGCGGTGTCGAGCATGTAGACGTCGTAGCCGCCGAGCGTCGCCTGCTGCTTGGCGCGCCTGGCGATCTGCACCGCGCTTTCGCCCTTGACGATCGGCAGCGTGTCGACGCCGATCTGGGTGCCGAGGATGGCGAGTTGCTCCATAGCGGCGGGGCGGTTGGTGTCGAGGGAGGCCATCAGGACGCGCTTCTTCTCGCGCTCCTTGAGGCGGCGCGCGAGTTTCGCGGTGGTGGTGGTCTTGCCCGAGCCCTGCAGGCCCACCATCAGGATCGGCGCGGGAGGGTTGTCGATCTTCAGCGCGCCGGGATCCTCGGCGCCGCGCAGCACGTCGATGAGCGCGTCGTGGACGATCTTGACGACCTGCTGGCCCGGCGTGACCGATTTCGTGACCGCCTGGCCGGTGGCTTTGGCCTCGACCGCCTTGACGAAGTCGCGGGCCACTGGGAGCGAGACGTCGGCTTCGAGCAGCGCGACGCGCACCTCGCGCAGCGCGGCCTTGACGTCCTCGGCCGAGAGGGCGCCCTGTTTCGTCAGCCGGTCGAAGACGCCGCCAAGGCGTTCTGACAGGTTCTCGAACATCTCGCGGCCCTCCTTGGCCTCGTTGACTTCCCCGCCCCTCAGATAGTGAGGAAGCGCCCAAACGCAAATCGCACCAGTGGGCGCAACGCGCTGACTGGTGGCGATCCCCTGATCTGCGGGGACCGGAAGCACGGAACTTCCGGAATCCGGGAGGATTTAGGCGAGCGGGGGGGCTGAGTCAAGCGCGTGTTGTCTTGCGGGGTATGGGGCGTTTTGCCCGGCGCGGTGTGCAATCGGGGCGCGATCGGGCTAGGCTGGGGGCTTGTACGGACGGGAGGCTCGGCATGGAGGTCGTGGATACGGTCGTCGTTGGCGCAGGTCAGGCGGGGCTGGCGGCGAGCCATGAGCTGGGCAAGCGCGGCGTCGACCATCTGGTGCTGGAGCGCGACCGGATCGGCGCGGGCTGGGCCAACCGGTGGGAGAAGTTCTGCCTCGTCACGCCGAACTGGTCGGTGCAGCTGCCGGACTTTCCCTATGACGGCGACGATCCCGACGGCTTCATGCCGCGTGACGAGATCGTGGCCTATCTGGAACGCTACGCGGCATCCTTCGGCTGCCCGGTCCGGACCGGAGTCGATGTCACAGCGGTCCGGAGGAATGCCGGGGGCGGGTTCGAGGTGGAGATCGACGGGAGCGCGGTGCTGCGTGCGCGCAACCTCGTGGTGTCGACGGGCGCCTACCAGAAGCCCCATGTGTTGCCCGGCAGCGGCGGGCTACCAGCGCACCTGCGTGGAATCGACATTTCCGGATATACGGCGGTCGCGGACCTGCCGGAGGGCGATGTCCTGATCGTTGGCAGCGGCCAGACCGGCTGCCAGCTCGCCGAGGAACTCTCGGCGGCGGGGCGGACCGTGGTTCTGTCCTGCGGGCGGGCGCCCTGGGCGCCGCGCCGCATCGGCGAGCGGGACCTGATGTGGTGGCTGATCGAGTCGGGCTTTCTGGATGTCGACGCAACCACGCTGCCGCCCGAGGCGCGGCTGTTCGCGAATGTCCTCGCCTCGGGGCACGGCGGTGGCCATGACCTGCATTACCGGACCCTCGCCGCGCAGGAGATCACGCTGGTGGGCCGTTTCCTCGGGGTGGAAGGGGATCAGGCGCGCTTTGCCCCGGACCTTGCGGAGAGCGTCGCATGGGGCGACGAGAAGTTCCGGCTCTTGCGCGACCATTTCGCGGGTTACGCCGCCACGGCGGGGATCGCCTTTCCCGACCTGCCTGATCCGGAGCCGTTCGAGGCCCCGGTGATCGACTCCGTCGACCTTCGGCCCTTCGGCACGTTGATATTCACCGGCGGCTTCCGGCCCGACTATCTCTCCTGGCTGCCCTGGCCCGAGGCCTTCGACGCCGACGGCTTCCCGCTCCAGTCGGATGGCGCCAGCACGGTGGTTCCGGGCCTCTATTTCGTTGGCTTGCACTTCATGCGCTCGCGCCGCTCGGCGCTGCTCTGCGGCGTGGGCGACGACGCGCGGGTTGTGGCGGTCCAGATCGCCGGACGTTGAGAGCCGGGGCCGCGCGGCGAAGCCGTTCTCAGTCCTGTAGCCAGCGGCTGGTGGTCTCGGCACAGCGGCGGATGTGATTGCCGCTCTGGTAATACCAGGTCATCGGCACCGGCTTGTCGCGCGAGGCGAGCCGTAGCGCGAGGCGGTGGGTGTCGTCGCGGCTCTGGATCAGCACGCCGTCCGGAGCGAGCTCGGAGAGCGGGAACCGCTCGGTCCGGAAACCCTGGGCATTGCGGCGGCGGAACTCGATGCGCCCCGCCGCGCGGTCGAGGACAAGCCAGACCCGCTCGACCGCGAGCGCGGCGATCGCGGTGAGGCCGAGCGAGACGGCGAAGGCGAGCGCCGCGCGCAGATAGGCGCCGGCGAGCACCTCGTTGACGGTCCAGCCGACGCAGCTCAGGGTGAACAACACAAGGACAAGCCCCAGGAACAGGGGCTTGTCCTCGATGATGAGCCGGTCGTCGGTTTCGAAAAGGATTCGCATGGCCCCATCATGGCGACGATTGCGGCATCGTCGTGGCAGGTTCAGGCCGCGAGCCGGTCGACCTCCGCTTCCGCCGCCTTCAGCGTCGCTTCGGGATCGAAGACCATCCGGTCGGCTGCAATGAACTCGACATCGGCGATGCCGAAGAAGCCGAGCATGTGGCGCAGGTAACCCGAGGCGAAGTCGATCTCGCTGCCCATCTTCGTGCCGTCGGAAGAAAGCGCCACGATCGCGCGCTTGCCGGTCAGGAGGCCCTCCGGACCCTTCTCGGTGTAGCGGAAGGTCTCGCCCTTCCGCGCGAGGTGGTCGATCCAGCTTTTGAGCTGCGCGGGCAGGCCGAAATTGTAGACCGGCAGCGCGATCACCAGGACGTCGGCGGCCTTCACCTCGTCAAGAAGCGCGTCCGAATAGGCGGCGATGCGGTCCTGGTCGGCGGTGCGCGCCTCGGCCGGGGTGTAGACCGCGCCGATCCAGGCGCCGTCGATCTGCGGCACGCCGGCCGAGAGGTCGCGCACGGTGACTCGGGCGCCGGGTGTTGCGTCGGTGAGACGCGCCACGATGCGGTCGGTGAGCTTGCGGGAGACGGAGGCCTCGCCCTTGATCGAGGTCTCGATGCGGAGAATGCTGGTCATGTCGGTATCCTTGCGGTTTCGGTGTCTGGTCACCAAAATGTTCATTGCCATTGTGAACACAACTGGCATGATCGCACCAATTCTGTTGATAGGCGCACATATATGACCTTCGAGAACTGGGACGAGATCCGCACTGCCTTCCAGGTCGCCCGCGTCGGCACCGTCTCTGGCGCGGCCGAGGTGCTGGGCGTCCACCACGCCACGGTGATCCGCCATATCGACGCGCTGGAGGCGCGGCTCGGCGCCAAGCTCTTCCAGCGCCATCCGCGCGGCTATACCGCGACGGAGGCCGGGCAGGAGCTTTTGAAGGTCGCGCAGACCACCGAGGACCAGTTCGCCCATCTCGCCGCCCGCATCACCGGTGCCGCGACCGAGATCTCGGGCGAGCTCGTGGTGACCTCGCTGCCGGGGCTGGCCGAGCTGGTGACGCCGACGCTGCTGCGGCTGCAGACCGAGTTTCCCGGCCTGAGGGTGCGCTACATCAGCGACGCGCGGCTCTTCCGGCTGGAGTATGGCGAGGCGCATGTGGCGATCCGCGCCGGCGGCAAGCCGCAGGAGCCCGACAACGTCGTGCAGGCCTTCTGCACCCAGCGGACCGGACTTTACGCGGCCGAGAGCTATGTCGCCGCGCACGGGTTGCCGGCGGACGAGGCCGACCTCGCCGGTCACCGCTTCATTGGCCCGGCCGATCCCGACAGCCGCGCGCCGTTCCACCGCTGGCTCGCCGCGAAGGTGCCCGATGCCGCGATCGCCTTTCGCACCAACGAGGCCGAGGCGGTGCGCGAGGCGATCCGGTCCGGCGCCGCCATCGGCTTCCTGCCGGTCCTCGCGGCGCGGCGCGAGGAGGGGCTGGTCGAGGCGCTGCCGCAGCGCGACGACTGGAACAGCCCGCTCTGGCTCGTCACCCATGTCGATCTGCACCGCACGCCCCGGATCCAGCTGTTCCTCAAGGCGCTGAAGGAAGACGCGCGCGATTGCGGGATGTGCTAGGCCGATGAGCCAGGCGACGCGCGGCCATCTGGCGATGCTGCTTTTCTCGGCGCTGGTGGCCGGGTCGTTCCCGCTCGGCGCGATGATGGCAAACGAGATCGCGCCCACCGCCTTCACCGCCCTGCGCTTCGTGCTGGCGGGCGCGATCATCGGCGCGGTCGTCCGGGCGCGGGGCGGGGTGCCGCGCGCCGCACTGGCGGCACCGTGGCGCTACCTTCTGCTCGGGGCGAGCTTCGGGGCCTATTTCGTGCTGATGTTCGAGGGCCTGAAAACCGCGGCCCCGGTCTCCGCGGCGGCGGTCTTCACGCTGACGCCCGTGCTTTCGGCGGGCTTCGGCTGGCTGCTTCTGCGCCAGGTGACCACGCCGCGCATCGCCGCGGCACTGGCGATCGGCGCGGCGGGGGCAATCTGGGTGATCTTCCGCGCCGACCCGGCCGCGCTTCTCGACCTGCAGGTCGGCCGCGGCGAGGCGGTCTATTTCGCCGGCTGCATGGCCCATGCGCTCTATACCCCGCTGGTCCGGCGCCTAAACCGGGGCGAGAGCGCCACGGTCTTCAGCTTCGGCGTGCTGGTGGCAGGCGCGATCCTGCTGACGCTCTACGGCTGGGGCGCGATCCGCGCCACCGACTGGACGGCGCTGCCGGTGATCGTCTGGATCACGCTCGGCTACACGGCGGTCTTTGCGAGTGCCGCGACCTTCGTGCTCCTGCAGTTCGCGACGCTGCGGCTGCCGGCGTCGAAGGTCATGGCCTATACCTATCTCATCCCCTCCTGGGTGATCCTCTGGCAGATCGCGCTTGGCCAGGCCGCGCCGCCGGCGCGGGTCGCCGCGGGCGTTGTCCTGACCGCGCTGGCGCTGGTGCTGCTCGTCAAGGAGGAAGCCGGCGCGCGGCCCGGTTCGGCGCACCCGGATTGAGCGCCCGCAGGGCGGGCGCACGCCTTCTGGCACTTCGTGCGGTTTGCCTCCGGCGGGGATATTTGGAGAAAAGAAGAGGCAACGGCCTTTCCTTTCTTCTTTTTCAAAGTATCCCCGCCGGAGGCGTGCCGAGCACCCGCTGCCTTGGCGGCGGGTGCGAGACAACGCTCGCGCCCGCTTGCGGGCGCTCAACTGTTTGACGGGTCGTCGCCGGGCATTTCGACTTCGAGGAAACGTTCGAAGGCGTCGAAGTCCAGCGGATCGAACTGCCCGAAGCCCTGGATCCACACGGTCGCCGCGCGCATCGCGTCGGGTTCGAGCTTGCACCATTTCACTCGGCCGCGCCGCTCCTGGCTGATCAACCCGGCCTCGGCGAGCACGGTCAGGTGTTTGGAGATCGCCGCGAGCGACATCTCGAACGGTTCGGCGACATCGGTCACGGCCATGTCGTCCTCGAGCAGCATGGCGAGGATCGCCCTGCGGGTCGGGTCGGCGAGAGCCGCGAAGATGGCATCGAGAGTCATGGCGGCGAGACTAGCGCCTCGCCGCGCCGGGCGGAAGCGCCGGGAAGGGCCGGGGCGATCCTTAACCGCGCGGTTGAATATGGGTTCGGGCGGAAATGCGGAGCGCGCGGCTGAGCCGCGCGAGCGCGCTGTTGGGGCGTCAGGTGAATAACTCAACTTTATCATTGAGTTATTGGGCGTGCCGCAAATGAACAGCCGGATTGACTCACGCGCCTTGGGGTACTAGCAATCCGGCGACTGTCCGAGGGGGCGCTTTCGATGTCCGACGAACCCGATCCCGGCCGCCTGCAGGCGCTGGAGAAGAGGCTCGCGGAGGCGAAGAAGGCTGGCGCGCCGAAGCCCCGCGCGGACGAGCATTATTCTGCCGCGAGCCAAGGCTGGCGGATGGTGATCGAGCTGGTGGCCGGATTGGCCATCGGTTTCGGCATCGGATACGGGCTCGACACGGTCTTCGGGACCATGCCGCTGTTTCTGGTGCTGTTCATACTTCTGGGCTTCGTGGCCGGGGTGAAGACGATGCTTCGCACCGCCAGGGAGATCCAGGGCGCACAGGCGGCGGGGACCTCCGCCAGGGACGAAGGGGAATAGACGTGGCGACGGAAGCGCAAAGCGAAGGTCTGGCATTCCATCCGATGGATCAGTTCATCGTCAAGCCGCTCTTCGGCGGCGAGACGGTCGGCATGATGACGCCCACCAACGTGACGCTCTGGATGGCGCTCACGATCCTCGCGATCACCGGGCTCTTCGTCTTCGGCACCCGCGGCCGGGCGATCATCCCGAGCCGGATCCAGTCGATCGCCGAGCTCGCCTACGGCTTCATCCACAAGATGGTCGAGGATGTCGCCGGCAAGGACGCGCTTAAGTTCTTCCCCTACATCTTCACGCTGTTCTGCTTCATCGTCTTCTCGAACTTCCTCGGCCTGCTGCCCAAGGCCTTCACCACCACGAGCCACATCGCGGTCACGGCCGTGATGGCCATCGCGGTGTTCCTGACCGTGACGATCGTCGGCTTCGTCAAGAACGGCGCGGGCTTCCTCGGGCTCTTCTGGGTCTCCTCGGCGCCCCTGCCGCTGCGCCCGATCCTCGCGCTGATCGAGGTGATTTCCTACTTCGTGCGGCCCGTGAGCCACTCGATCCGACTTGCCGGCAACATGATGGCCGGCCACGCCGTGATCAAGGTCTTCGCGGCCTTCGCTCCCCTCATTCTGATCTCGGGCATCGGTGTGGCCGTGACCCCGCTGTCGATCATCGCGATCACCGCGATGTACGGGCTCGAGATCCTCGTGGCCTTCATCCAGGCCTATGTCTTCACCATCCTGACCTGCGTCTACCTCAAGGATGCGCTGCATCCGCACCACTGAGGTCAGGGTAACCAATTCCAGCCAATTCCAACCGTAAGGAGTGACGAACATGGAAGGCTCTATCGTTCAAATGGGTGCGTACATCGGCGCTGGCCTGGCCTGCATGGGCATGGGCGGAGCCGCGATGGGGGTGGGCAACGTTGCCGGCAACTTCCTCGCCGGCGCGCTGCGCAACCCGTCGGCCGCCGCCGGTCAGACCGCGACCCTCTTCATCGGCATCGCCTTCGCCGAAGCGCTCGGGATCTTCTCGTTCCTCGTCGCGCTCCTGCTGATGTTCGCCGTCTGATCCTTTAGAACCATCCTTACGGCCGGATGGGCGCCTTCGCGCCCATCCGGGTTGTAATTCCGGGTTTCGAGGGGGCCGAGATGGCAAACACCACGCATGAGGCTGCCGAGACGGCAACCGAAGCTGTCGGCCACGCGGCCGAAGCGGCAGGGCACGCGGCCGAATCCGCGGGCATGCCGCAGCTCGACTTCGCGACGTTCCCGAACCAGATCTTCTGGCTCGTCGTCGCGCTGATCGTCATCTATTTCATCCTCTCGCGCATCGCGCTGCCGAGGATCGGTGGCATCCTGGCCGACCGCCAGGGCACGATCACCAACGACATCGCCGCGGCCGAGGAACTGAAGCTCAAGGCCGAGGAGGCCGAGAAGGCCTACAACCAGGCGCTCGTCGACGCGCGGGCCGAGGCGAACAAGATCATCGCCGAGGCGCGGGCCGCGATCCAGGAGGATCTCGATGCCGCGACCGCCAAGGCGGATGCCGAGATCGCCGCGAAGGCCGCGGAATCGGCCAAGCGGATCGAGGAGATCCGCGCCCATGCGGTCGAGAACGTCGCCGAGGTCGCAAAGTCGGCGGCGGCGGAGATCGTCGCGGCGTTCGGCGGCAAGGCCGATGCCTCGGCCGTGACCGCAGCGGTCGACACGCGGCTGAAAGGGTAGGGACATGAGGACACTCGCAATCTTCCTGAGCCTGGCCGCGACGCCCGCCCTGGCGGCGACGGGGCCGTTCTTCTCGCTCCGGAACACCGATTTCGTGGTGACGCTGTCGTTCCTGCTGTTCGTCGGCGTGCTGGTCTACTTCAAGGTGCCGGCGCTTCTTGGCGGGCTGCTGGACAAGCGCGCGGCCGGCATCAAGTCCGACCTCGACGAGGCGCGGGCGCTGCATGACGAAGCGCGGTCGATCCTCGCCTCCTACGAGCGCAAGCAGAAGGAAGTGCAGGACCAGGCCGTGCGGATCGTCGAGACCGCGAAGCGCGAGGCGATGGCCGCGGCCGAACAGGCCAAGGCCGATCTCAAGGCCTCGATCGCGCGCCGTCTGGCGGCGGCCGAGGACCAGATCGCCTCGGCCGAAGCCTCGGCGGTGCGCGAGGTGCGCGACCGCGCCGTGACCATCGCGGTGGCGGCGGCGGGCGAGATGATCGCCAAGCAGATGACCGCGGCCGAGCGCGGCAAGCTGATCGAAGAGGCGATCGGCGAGGTCGAGGCCAAGCTGCACTGAGGCTTAGAGCCGAACCATGTGAAGGAACCCGGCTCCGCGCCGGGTTTTTTCGTTTCCGGGCGGCGCCAGCGGTGTGCCGCGCCGTGTTAGACTTCCTCATCCAGCCAGGGAGGAAGCGATGTCGGTACTTGTGGTGACCGGGGGCAGCCGGGGCATTGGCGCCGCGGTTTGCCGGGGTGGCGCCCGGCGGGGAATGGCCGTCTGCGTGAACTACGTTGCGAACGGCGAGTGCGCCGAGGCGGTGGTGGATGAGGTGCGGCGCGACGGAGGCGCGGCCTTCGCGCGGCGCGCCAATGTCGGTGACCCGGGTGAGGTCGCCGCGATGTTCGCCGCCGTCGACGAGCGGCTCGGCCCGGTTACGGCGCTGGTGAACAACGCCGGGATCATGGGCAGCACCGGACGGGTGGAGGATCTCGACGTCGCGAAGACGCAGCGGATCTTCGATGTCAACGTGCTCGGCCCGTTCTACTGTGCCAAGGAGGCGGTGCGGCGGATGTCGACGCGCAACGGCGGGCCGGGCGGGGCGATCGTCAACATCTCCTCGGCGGCGGCGAAGCACGGCGCGCCGGGGGCCTATCTCGACTATGCGGTGACCAAGGGCGCGATCGAGACCTTCACGATGGGGCTCGCGAAGGAGCTCGCGGGCGAGGGGATCCGCGTCAATTGCGTGCGGCCGGGCTTCACCCGCACCGAAATGAACGAGGAGTACATGAAGGATCATCCCGGCTGGGCCGACGAGTTCCTGACCCGCGTTCCGATGGGTCGGAGCTGCAGCGTCGAGGAGATGGCCGAGCCGGTGCTGTGGTTCCTGTCGGACCACGCCTCTTACGTCACCGGGGCGGTGATGGATGTCACCGGCGGCTATACCTGCCCCTGATGGCCGTCAGCGCCGCGCCTGCTCGTGCTCGTAGCGGAGCTGCGCCACGGCCTCGTTGCGGCTCGCCTTGAGGTCGTCCTCGAGCGCCTGGCGGACGTAGCTCAGATGCGCCTCGACGACGGCACGGGCAGCCTCGGGCTCGCGCGACTGAATGGCCGCGTTGATCGCGCGATGTTGGTCGAGCAGCGCGTCGCGGGTCATGCGTTGCTTGAACATGACCTGGCGGTTGTAGAAGACACCCTGGCGCAAGAGGTCGAACATCGAGCGCATCATGTGCAGCATGACGACATTGTGGCTCGCCTCGATGATCGCCATGTGGAACTCGGCGTCGAGCCGCGCCTCGTCGGCGGGGTCGCGCTTGAGATGCGCGGCCTCCATCTTGCTGAGAATCGCGTCGACGACCTGCAGGTCGGTGTCGGAGCCGAGCCGGGCAGCACGCTCGGCGGCGAGCCCCTCGAGGTCGCGGCGGAAGTCGAGATAGTCGAAGACCGCCTCCTCATGGCTCGCGAAGAGCTGGATCAGCGCGGGAGCGAAGGCCGAGCCCAGAACCTCGGCGACGAAGATGCCGGCGCCGGCGCGGGCGGTCAGGAGCCCGGCTTCCTGCAGCTCCGCCACCGCCTCGCGCAGGCTCGGGCGGGAGACGCCGAGCCGCTCGGAGAGCTCGCGCTCGGCCGGCAGGCGTTCGCCGGGGCGCAGGATACCCTGCAGGATCAGCCGCTCAATCTGGCGAACGACGGAGTACGACAGCTTCTCGGGCTCGACCTTGCGGAAGGGCATGGCATCTCCTGCGATTGGTCAAAAGGTATGACCAAAGCTGGCGGATCGCAATCGGAAAGGCCGGCGGTCATGCTCCCGGACGCGCGAGATGCGCGCCGCGTACCATCGCGTCGACGAGGGCCGTGACCTCGGCGGCGAGGCTGTCCTGCGGCACGCCGACGAACCGCCCCTGCAGCGACAGCTGCACCACGCCGTGGACCGCGGCGAAGGTGGTGCGCGCCCGCATCAGCAGCATCTTGGAGGACAGATCGGGCCGCAGCGCGCCGAGCGGGGCGATGATCTCCTCGATCAGCACGGCGTGGTCGCGCTTGTGCCAAGTCGGCGGCTCGACCCCTTCCGGCAGGCGGTGTTCGAAGAGCGCGGACCAGAGCCTGCGGTTGTCGCGCGCGAAACGGACATATTCGGCGGCGAGCGCCTGCAGCACCTCCTCGGGCGTGCCGTCGCAGGTCGCGCGGGCGGTCTTGAGCGCCTCGCCGAGCCGGGTGAGCGTGCGCGAATTGACATGGAGGACCAGCATGTCGACATCGTCGAAGGCGGTGTAGAGCGCGCCGAGCGCGCAGCCGGCCCTAGCCGTGACCTCGCGCGCCTTCACGCCGGCCAGCCCGGTTTCGGCGATCTGCGCTTCCGCGGCGGCGATCAGGCGGTTCTGCAGATCGGTGCGCCTGGCCTCGCGTTTGTTTCCCATACGGAGCCTCACTGTTTCGTGAACGGTGTTCAGAAAATTATTGAACGGTGTTCACGACTCGGGCATAAAGTTTATGAACACGGTTCATAACTGGGGAGGCGAAGATGTTCAAGACGCTGACGACCCTGATCCGAGGCCACGGCCACGACGCCGCGCAGGCGATGGCCGACACCAATGCGGTCACGATCCTGCGCCAGCAGCTGCGCGACGCGGCGCAGGGGCTGGAAAGCGCGCGGCGGTCGGTCGCGGTGGTGATGGCCTATTGCGAGCGCGAGAAGAAGGCCGCCGCCCGCATCGCCCAGCAGCTCGACGACCTCGAGGGACGCGCCGTCGCGGCCTTGCGGATGGACCGCGAGGATCTCGCGACCGAGGCGGCCGCGGCGATTGCTCAGCTCGAGGCCGAGCGCACCACCACCGACCGGGCGATCGAGACCTACAGCGCCGAGATCGCTCGGCTGCGCGAGGAAGTGGGGCTGGCCGAGAGGCGGCTCCGGACCCTGCAGCGCGGGCTCCAGCTCGCCGATGCGACGGCGAAGTCGCAAAAGCTGCGCGGTACGGTCCCGCAGGGCGTGCTCGCGAGCCTGAAGGAGGCCGAGGCGACGCTGGACCGGCTGCAGGAGCGGCAGGCCCATGCGGAGGCGGCGGCGGCTGCGGTGGCCGAGCTTTCGGCCGGCACCAGCGCCGAGGCCACCAGCGCGCGGCTCGCGGCGGCGGGCTGCGGCGCACCGCTGCGTCCGGACGCTGCGGCGGTGCTCGAACGGCTCCGCGGCCGGGTAAACTGAGCCGGATCGCGGCAGCGCGGCCGCTGCGGACCGGCCGCATGAGCACATCCCTGTTCCGGCGCGCTTGCGCCGGGGCGGATTCACAACAAAGGCGTGACGCCGACAAATTCTCAGGAGGTTCAAATGATCAATTACGCGCCCAAGGTTTCCAATGCCTGGAACGCCTTCACCTACTTCAACTTCGGCGTCGCCGTCGTGATGATGGCAGGCGGCATCTACTCGCTCGAGGCGAGCTTTTCCGCCAAGGGCTACTACGCGATGGCGGCGCTGATGCTGGTCTATTCGACGGCCTCGATCACCAAGGCGCTGCGCGACAAGGAGGAATCGGACCGCATCTACAACAAGCTTGAGGATGCGCGCACCGAGCGGCTTCTGGCCGAAGCCTCGAGCGACCGGGTCTGAGCGTGGAGGGACGGCGGGGTCTGGAGCCAGACCCCGCCATTTCCGAGAGGGAGCAGGCGGCATGAAACGGACGTTTCGCATCTTCGGCGTTTCCGTCTTCGCGGCGGTCGCCCTTCTGGGCGCCGCCTGGGCGGCGACGGCCTTCTCGGTCCAGCTCGACGGGATCGCCCGCCTGGCTGGCTGGAGCGCGCTTCTCGGGGCATTGATCGCTGCGGGGCTGGCGCGGATCCGCTCGCGGCGCGCCGGCTGGGCGGTCCTCGCGCTGGCGGCGCTCGGCGTCGGCGGCTGGTACCAGACCATCACTCCGCGCCAGGACCGCGACTGGGATTTCGACGTCCGTCACGGGGTGCGGGCCGAGGTGACGGGCGATACCGTCACGCTGCGCGATCTGCGCGACTTCGACTGGGCCAGCGAGAACGCGGCGAAGGAACGCTGGACGACCGCGTCCTACGATCTCGACCGGCTCCAGAGCGTGGACATGCTGACCTCGGTCTGGGACAGCCCGGACATTGCGCATCTTCTGGTGAGCTTCGGCTTCGAGGACGGCGAGCATGTGGTGTTCTCGGTCGAGATCCGGCGCGAGGTGGGCGAGACGTTCAACGAGATCGGCGGCTTCTTCCGCCAGTTCGAACTGGTGCTGATCGCCGCGACGGAGGAGGACATCGTCAAACTGCGCACGAACCATCGCGGCGAGCAGGTGAGCCTCTATCCGATCGAACTCGACGCCGCGCAGCGCCGCACGTTGTTCATGTCCTATGTCGCGCTGGCCCAGCGGCTGGAACGCGATCCCGCCTTCTACAACACGCTGACGGCGAACTGCACGACCGTGGTCTACCAGCTCGCCCAGGCGATCACGCCCGACCTTCCGATGGATTGGCGGCTGGTGATGTCGGGGCATCTGCCGGACTATGTCGAGTCGCTCGGCGTCCTCGGCGGCGAGGGGTCGATGGAGGCGCGGCGGCGTGCCGCCCTGATCACGCCGCGCGCGCGGGTCGTTGAGGCGGGTGCCGATTTCTCCGCGGCCATACGCCTCATGCGTCCGGGCGGGAACTGATCCGGGATCACGCGGTCACGGCGTCAGCACCGCCGCTCCCTGCAACCGCCCGGTCCGAAGATCGTCCAGGGCCTCGTTCGCGCTTTCAAGCGGGTAGGTGACGACCTCGGTCCTGACGCCGGCCCGTGCGGCGAGGGGGAAGAACTCCTCGCCGTCCGCGCGGGTCAGGTTGGCGACCGAGAGGATCGACCGCTCTTGCCAGAGATCGGCGTAGGGAAAACCGGGAATGTCGCTCATGTGGATGCCGCCGCAGACCACGCGCCCGCCCTTGCGGACGGCTTTCAGCGCGACGGGAACGAGGGCGCCGACCGGCGCGAAGATGATGGCGGCGTCGAACGCCACGGGGGCTGTGTCCGAGGAGCCGCCGGCCCAGGCGGCGCCGAGGCTGCGGGCGAAGTCCTGGGCCGCGGTGTCGCCGTCGCGGGTGAAGGCGTGGACCTCGATCCCCCGGTGCCGCGCGATCTGGCAGAGGATATGCGCGGCCGCGCCGAAGCCATAGATCGCGAGGCGCGAGACATCGCCCGCGAGTTTCAGGCTGCGGTAGCCGATGAGGCCGGCGCAGAGCAGGGGCGCGAGGGCGGTGGCCTCGGCCTCCTCGGGCAGGGGAAACACGAACCTTGCGTCCGCGACGCAGTATTCGGCGTAGCCGCCGTCGAGCGTGTAGCCGGTGAAGCCCGGTGCGTCGCAGAGGTTCTCCCGCGCCGAGGCGCAGTAGTCGCAGAGTCCGCAGGTATGGCCAAGCCAGGGCACGCCGACGCGCTGGCCGTTCTGGAGACCCGCCACCGCGTTGCCGGTGCGCTCGACGCGGCCGACGATCTCGTGGCCCGGAATGAGCGGCAGCGCGGGGTGCTTCAGGTCGCCGTCCACGACGTGCAAATCGGTGCGGCAGACGCCGCAGGCCTCGACCCGGATCAGAACCTGATTGGCGCCGGGTACGGGCTTCGGGACATCCCTGAGGCTGAGGCGCGGCGCGTGTCCGTCGAATACCATTGCCCGCATGTGATCGGCCTTTCCGCTTGCCCGGATCGGGTGGCGTAGCGAATTGTCCGGCAAATCCCTTGGCCGGGCAATGCGTTCCGGGGCTGTAGCGGGCGACGCCCTAGCAGGTCAGCAGGTAGATCCTGGTGCCCTCGGCATCCCGGCGGCGCCGTTCGGCCAGCCGAAGGCGGGCGCGCTCCAGCTTTTCGCGCGCCAGCAGAAGCCGTTGGAGCGCCCGCTCGCGCGCCTCGTAGAGCCGCCGCACCCGGGATCCGGGATCGCCGAGCAGCGGTGAGGTTGGCCGCTTTCCGGCGGGAAACCACGACCGGGCCTCCTGAGTGGCCACGGTCCATTCGCGGTCCGCAACCATATACCGTGTGTAGGACGCGACGAGCACCCGGCGCTGCACGCGAAGATCGGGATGCATGATGACCCTCCTCGGTAGGTCCGCACGTGGAGAGCAACCTAGCAGGATTCGCGCGCGACTCAAATCCGCCCCGCGCCGGGGCCGTCCCCCGGCTACATGCCGCCGCTGACGGGCCCGCCCCGGTCAGAGCCGCAGCGACAGGCAGGACATGCCGCCGTCGAGCTTGGCGCATTCGGAATTGCCGATCTCTCGGACCTCGTAGCCCGCCCTGCGGAGCCGCTCGGCGGTGGCGGGGAAGCCGGCCGCCATCAGCACGAAGCGGTTGAAGCGGATCGCGTTCGCCGCCGCCTCCTCCCCGTCCGCGGTGAGGATCACCCGGTAGCCCTCGAAGCAGCCGCTCGCCGCGAGCCGTTCGGTGGAAAGAACCGTCTCGCCGTCGAGCAGCGAGCAGTCGGTCTTGAAATGCAGGACGCCGGGCGGGGTCGCGACCTCGCGCAGGGGCCGGCCCCAGTCCTTCAGGATCGTGGCGAGTTCCGCCACTCCCGCCGCGTCGGTCCGGGCGGAGCGGCCGACCAGGACCTCGCGGCCGGTGGTGAGGATGTCGCCGCCCTCGATGAAGCCGGGGCCCTCGATCACGCGCACGTCGGCATAAAGGTCGCGCAGGACCGGCGCCATGTGGGCGACCTCGCCGAGCCGCGACGGTGCGCCGGGGCGCATCAGCACCGCGCCTTCGGGCAGGCAGAGTGCGGTGTCCTCGACGAAGAGCGCGTCGGGGAAGTCCTCGAGCGGCGGCAGCTCGGTCACCGTCGCGCCGGCCTCGCGCAGGGTCGCGACATAATCGGCGTGATGCGCGAGCATCAGGTCGAGATCGGGCGCGCCGGTATCGACCGCGCGCAGGCCGCGGGTGATGCTTTGGCCCGGACGCCGGGTGATCGCGCGGGTGAACTCGTAGGAGTGATCAGTCATCGGGGGGCCTCCTCCGGCGGCTCGGTTCGTCGCGCCCAGATAGGCATGGATCCACCGAAGAGAAAAGACCGAAATTATACGCTTGCATAATTTCCGAGTCTGAACCTTACTGTCGGAGTGTTTGGGAGAGATTCTGCATGATGGACCTGGCTACGGCCCACCCTGCTCAGAGCGCGATCGCGACGGCGGATGAGGCCATTCGGGTCGAAAACCTGCACAAGTCCTTCGGCCACCTCGAAGTGCTGAAGGGCGTCTCGCTCACGGCGCGCCGTGGTGACGTCGTGGCGATCATCGGCGGTTCGGGTTCGGGCAAGTCGACCTGCCTGCGCTGCATCAACTTCCTCGAGACGCCGACCTCGGGCCGGATCGTGATCGGCGGCGAGGAGATCGCGATGAGGGCGGACGGGACGCCCGCGAGCCGCAAGCAGCTCGAACGCGTGCGCTCGCGGCTCGGCATGGTGTTCCAGGCCTTCAACCTCTGGACCCACCGCACGCTTCTGGAGAACGTCATCGAGGTGCCGGTCCATGTGCTCGGCGTGTCGAAGGCGGAGGCGGCCGAACGCGCGATGGTGCTGCTCGACCGTGTCGGGCTCGCCGACAAGGCCGCGACCTATCCGGCTTTCCTTTCGGGCGGCCAGCAGCAGCGCGCCGCGATCGCCCGCGCGCTCGCGATCGACCCGAGCGCCATGCTCTTCGACGAGCCGACGAGCGCGCTCGATCCCGAACTGGTGGGCGAGGTGCTGACGGTGATCCGCGACCTCGCCGCCGAGGGGCGGACGATGCTTCTGGTCACGCACGAGATGAAGTTCGCCCGCGAGGTCGCGGACCATGTGATCTACTTCGCGAACGGCCGGATCGAGGAGGAGGGACCGCCGGATCAGGTCTTCGGCGCGCCGCGATCGGAGCGGCTCAAGCAGTTTTTGAAATCCGTCAGCTGAAGGCGGAACAACCAACGGGGAGACTATCACATGACGATGAAAGCGAAACTCGCGGCCGGGATTCTGGCGCTGGCGATGACGGCGGGCGGGGCTCTGGCCGAGCAGGTCAAGATCGGCATTGCCGCCGAGCCCTACCCGCCCTTCTCCTCGCCCGACGCCTCGGGCAACTGGGTCGGCTGGGAGATCGAGATCATCAACGCGGTCTGCGCGGCGGCCGAGATGGATTGCGTCATCACGCCGGTGGCCTGGGACGGAATCATCCCCTCGCTCACCGGCAAGCAGATCGATGCGATCATGGCCTCGATGTCGATCACCGAGGAGCGGATGCAGTCCATCGACTTCTCCGACAAGTACTATGACACGCCGACGGTGATCGTCGCCGACAAGGCGGTCGACATCTCGCCAACGCCTGAGGGGCTGGCTGGCAAGATCCTCGGGGTGCAGGCCTCGACGGTTCACCAGTCCTATGCGCAGACGCATTTCGCCGACGCCGGCGAGATCCGCGTCTACCAGACCCAGGACGAGATCAACCAGGACCTCGCTGCCGGCCGCATCGACGCGGCGCAGGCCGACTCGATCGCGATGGACGAGTTCGTGGCCTCCGACATCGGCGCCTGCTGCGAGGTCAAGGGCGCGGTGGAAAACGATACTGCGATCCTCGGGCTCGGCGTCGGCGCCGGGGTGCGCAAGGGCGACGATGCGCTGCGCGAGCAGATCAACAGGGGCATCGCCGCGATCCGCGAGAGCGGTGCTTACGATGAGATCACCAAGAAATACTTCTCGTCCAGCATCTACGGCAGCTAAGTCGCGGCCGTGGACCAGGTGATCGAACTTCTGTCCCTCTCCCCTCCCGGCTGGGGGGGAAACCTTCTGCGCGGCCTCCTCCACTCACTGGAAATCGCGTTCGGCGCCTTCGGGTTCGGTCTTCTGATCGGGCTCGGGGGCGCCTGTGGAAAACTCTACGGCGGGCCGGTGCTGCGCGACCTGCTCGCGGTCTACACGACCGTCGTGCGCGCGGTGCCGGAGCTCGTCCTTATCCTCATCCTCTACTACGTCGGCACGGATCTGCTGAACAAGGCCTCCGAGGCGATGGGCTATGGCCGGGTCGAGATCAGCGGCGTCGCCGCCGGTATCTGGGTTCTCGGCATCGTGCAGGGCGCCTATGCGACCGAGGTGCTGCGCGGCGCGATCAAGGCGGTGCCCTCGGGCCAGATGGAGGCCGCCCGCGCCTATGGGATGCCGCCCTTCCTGATGCTGCGCCGGGTGACGATCCCGGCGATGATGCCCTTCGCCATCCCGGGCCTTGCCAATCTCTGGCTGATCGCGACCAAGGACACCGCGCTCCTCGCCGTCGTGGGCTTCAACGAACTGACGCAGGAGACCCGGCAGGCCGCGAGCAGCACTCGGGCCTATTTCACCTTCTTCCTCGCCGCCGGCGCGCTGTACCTGATGGTCACGCTCCTCTCGGGCAGCGTTTTCGCCCGGATCGAGGCCTGGGCCCGCCGCGGCCAGCCGTCGCTCAGAAAGGCCGCGACATGACCGCGTTGCGCGCCTGGCTCCTGCCGCACCGAATCGTGATGATCGGGCTCTTTGCCGCGCTTGTCCTCTGGTGCGCCTTCGCGCTGCGCTGGGACTGGATCCCGAAATACGCGCCACTCGCGCTCGAGGGCATCTGGCGCACGATCTGGCTGCTGGTCGTGACCACGGTTCTCGGCTTTCTCCTCGCGATCCCGCTCGGGCTCGCGCAGGCGGTCGGCCCGTGGTATCTCGCCACCCCGGCTCGCGTGTTCTGCACGGTGATCCGCGGAACGCCGCTCCTGCTTCAGATCTGGCTGCTCTATTACGGGCTCGGCTCGCTCTTCCCGCAATATCCCTGGATACGCGAGAGCGAGCTCTGGCCCTATCTCCGGCAGGCCTGGCCCTACGCCGTGCTCGCGCTCACCCTGTCCTATGCAGGCTACGAGGGCGAGGTGATGCGCGGCGCCTTCGCCAGCGTCGCGCGCGGTCAGATCGAGGCGGCGCAGGCCTTCGGCATGCCGCGCTTCACCATGTTCCGCCGGATCTGGCTGCCGCAGGCGATCCAGACGGCGCTGCCCACGCTCGGCGGCGAGACGGTGCTGCAGCTCAAGGCGACGCCGCTCGTCGCCACCATCGCCATCGTGGAGATCTACGCGGTCGCCTCGCGGGTCAGGCAGGACACGTTCATCGTCTACGAGCCGCTCCTGCTGCTCGCCGTCGTCTACCTGGTGATCGCGGGGCTGCTCGCGCTGGGGTTCCGGAAGCTGGAGGCGCGGGTGCCGGTGAAAGGGCACTGAGCGCGGCTCATCGCGCCGCCGTCAGATCGGCAGTTCCGGCATGAGCCAGATCACCGCGAAGGGATGGGCGATGCCGGCCATCGCGATCGACACGCCCATCGGGAACTTCCGGCTCCGCTCCATCGAGGCCCAGTCGAGCGCCCCGGTGGCCGGGATCGCGCGCAGACCAAGGACGAAGGCGATGCCGATCATCATAGAGGCCGAGAAGACCATGCAGAAGAGCGGCAGGGTGGCGGCTGGAACGAAGAGCATGAGCGCAGAGAGTGCCTTCACGTCGCCGCCACCGAAGAGGCCGAGGCAGAAAGTCACGAAGCCGATGCCGAAAATCGCGCCGGCGATGATCAGCCGCGCGACGAGATCGGGCGGCGGCGCAACCAGCGCGGAGGCGGCGAAGACCCCGATCAACGCGATGCAAAGCAGGTTCGGGATCCGCAGGAACCGCAGGTCGCCATAGGCCATCCAGACAAGAAGCGGCGCGACAAGGACGAGCGGGATCAGGGCTGTCGGCATGGTCGCGCCCCCTTCATGCGCAGCGCGGATCCGACGGCACCGGCTCCGCCGCCGAGGTCACAAGGTTGTAGACCAGTTCGGCGAGGTTCGAGGTCTCGGTCTTGGCGTAGACATTGCGCAGATGCGAGCGGACGGTGGAGTCCGACACCGCCAGTTCACTCGCGACGCCGACCACCGAGAGCCCCCGAGCAAGGAGGATGCAAACCCGGAATTCGGCCCGGCTGAGCCCAGCCGGATTCGCAGGCCCGAGCAGGGCAGGCTTGGGCCGGCTGGGGCGAGGCAGCTCCGTGACAGTGCGATGATTGACCACCGAGCGCGTCACCAGCCCGACCTGGCGGCTGGCCCAGGTCCGCGCCATCGGCGGCAGGACCGAGTTCAGTGTTGCCAGCTTTTCGGGGGAAAGCGGGGTCTGGAAATGCAGCTCGATATGATCGCGCGTGACCCCGCCTCCGGTCAGTGCGAGCACGACGAATTCCGACAGGCTCCGGCGTTCCTGCCAGGATTCCAGCGCCGGATCGGGGTGATGGCTCGGATCGTCGTTATGATCCGAGGCGAGCCAGATCGAGGCGACCTTGGGCCGCGCTATCGCCGGGCCGAAGAAGCTGTCCGCGAAGGAGGTGCGGAGTGGGGCGATCGTGTTGTCCGCGCGGCGGTCCCACATCGCGACGCGGACCGGACGGAAATCGCTTACATGGGTGCGGACGAGCATCCCGGCCTCGGCCCCGAGACCGATCGCGAAATGCGCAAAAGCCTCCTGGAGCGGCAGGCTGCCATGCAGCGCCTCGCACCAGTCCGCGATCGCATCGACAACGTCTGTCTGAACAGCGGGGGAAAAGGGCGCGGTGTTGTCGCCAATTCCAGCGGAGCGATTAATCATAACACCTCCAACACACTCGTACGGCCGCTTTGTCGGCGGTCAACGAAGGCGTAGCCCATAAAATCCAAGGCTGGAATTAAATGCGGCGTTTCAAACCAGTGCGCCTTCGAAATCATGCTGACAGTGGGCGCGCTCTTCTGTCAACGTTCTGACGCGGTTTCGGCTGTTATCGTTAACAAATGCAACCCTGAGGTGAATTTCTCAGGGCTCATGGGAATAATTAGGTACCGATTTTGGGAATTGTTGCTGTACTGGCGCGGGCGGATGGCCGATGCCGCCCGCGCCGGAGAATCACTACATCATCACCCGCATGTAGCGGATCACAACCGGACCGAGCGACAGCAGGAGGAGGGCCGGCAGCATCAGCGAGGCCATGATGGCCGACATCTTGACCGGCAGCTTGTTGGCCATCTCCTGCGCGCGCATCTCGCGGTTGCGGCGCATTTCGTCGGCATAGGTCATCAGCGTCTCGGAGATGCTGCTTCCGAACTGCATGGATTGCAGCACCACGTTGGCGAAGGAGTTCACCTCGTCCACGCCGGTGCGCTCGGCCATGTCGAGCAGCGCCCGGTCGCGGGAACGTCCGGCCTGGATCTCGCGCTGCGCCGCCAGGAACTCCTGGGAGATCTCGGGCGCGGTGGTCTCGAGCTCGTTGGCCACCCGGATCATTGCCGCGTCGAAGCCAAGCCCGGCTTCGACCGAGATCTGAACGAGGTCGAGCGCGTTGGGAAAGCTCTCCTCGATGGCGCGGCGGCGTTCGTTCGCGCGGTCCTTCAGCCAGAGCGCGGGGCCGAAGAACCCCATGACGACGAAGAAAGCGAGGACGATGAGAACACGCGCCGGGCTCCAGCTCGCCATCGCGGCTTCGATCGGGCTCGGCACGGCCAGCGCACCGGTGCGCGCGGTCCAGATCGCCAGGAGAAGCAGACCGGGCATGATGATGCCGAGGCTGAGACGCATGAGGTAGAAATTGCGCACCGAGTGCGGTCCCATGAACCCGGCCAGCGCAAGCTGGCGCTCGACCGCGCCGCGCTGCTTGCGGTCCACCGGGATCAGGGTCTTCATCAGCCCGGTCGGATCCGCGCTCGACTGGCGCAGGATGCCATTGTCGGCGGTGGTCTGCCTGCGCCGCCCCTGCTCCTCGATGCGGCGCAGGACCGGATCCTTGCCGGAGGAGCTTCCGGACAGGCCGACCACGAACAGCATCACGCCGATGCCGACGCCGAGGATGATGAGGGTCGGTATTGTGATTCCGGCGTCGGTCACGAGAGATTGTACAGTGTCGAACATCCTGGCCTCCACTTAGATCCTGAAGTTCACGAGGCGGCGCATCGCAATGTAGTTTCCAACGGTCAGCGCCACGACGACGGCCGCGAACGGCCGGAACAGCGGGTCACCGGAGATGCCCCAATAGTAGTTTGGGTTTGTCACCGAGCTTCCCAAGAAGATGAGGATCGGCAATGCCGAAAGGAACACAGCGGTGAGCCGACCCTCGGCCGAGATTGCCTGGATCCTGCGGCGCATCGCCATGCGGTCGCGGATCACCTTGGACAGCGTCGAGAGAACCCGCGCGAGGTCGCCGCCGGTGCCGTGCTGGATCGCGACGCTCACCGCCAGGTAGCGCACGTCCTCGACGTCGATGCGGTCGGCGAAATCCGTAAAGGCATCCACCAGATCGTCGCCGTAGCTGACCTGGTCGACCACGATGCCGAATTCCGAGGCGATCGGGTCGCGCATGTCCCGCGCGACGGCGGCGATCGAGGTGTTCAACGGATGACCGACCTTGAGCGAGCGCGCCATCAGGTCGAGCGCGTCCGGAAGCTGCTGGACCAGATCCTTTATCCGCTTGTTGCGCAGGGCGCGCAGCCGCAGCAGCGGAAGCACAAGGCACGCCAGGACCGCGACCCCGGCCGCTGTCAGCGGCGACGTCACCGTCGAGGCCGCGAGCGCCACGACACCCGTGGCCGCGAGGCAGAGCGAAAGGAACGCACCAGGTTTGATCGTCAGCCCGGCCTTGCGGATATCCGCGGGCAGGGTTCCGATCAGCGGCAGAGATTTCAGCTGCCACCCGTCGGTCCGCGGCTTCAGGAGCCGCAGGATATCCTCGGTCGAGGCGCCGTCGGCAATCATCCGCATGCGGCGGTTGCGCGCCTCTGTCCGGCTTTCGCTGCGGGTGACGATCTGGCGCAGGCCCTCGAATATCAGAAGCGCTCCGAGGAACACCCCGACATAGGCCAGCGAGCTCAGTTCGAATTGCGGCAAGCTGGTCATTGGCTTGTCCCCCGGCTGGCAAAGAGGTCGCCGCGCAGGTCGACGCCGGCCGCCCGGATCGCGTCGGCGCAGCGCGGCCGGATGCCGGTCGCCATGAATTCGCCGAGAACCTGGCCGCTTTCGGTGGTGCCGGTCTTACGGTAGACGAAAATGTCCTGCATCGTGATCGTGCTGCCCTCGATGCCGGTGATCTCGGAGATGCTCATCACCCGCCGGGTGCCGTCGCTGAGACGGTTGAGCTGGATTACCACGTTGAGGCCCGAGGCGATCTGCGAGCGGATCGCCGAGACCGGGAAGTCAAGGCCGATCATGGTCACCATCTGCTCGATCCGGCCGAGCGCGTCGCGCGCGGTATTGGCGTGCACCGTGGTCATCGAGCCTTCATGGCCGGTGTTCATCGCTTGGAGCATGTCGAAGGTTTCCGCTCCGCGGACCTCACCGACGATGATCCGGTCGGGGCGCATCCGCAACGCGTTGCGCACGAGGTCGCGCTGGGTCACGCTGCCGCCGCCCGAGGGCGAGGCGGGCCGGGTTTCCAGCCGCACCACATGATCCTGCTGGAGCTGCAGTTCGGCCGCGTCCTCGATCGTGACGATCCGCTCGCGTGCGCCGATGTTGCGGGACATGGCGTTCAGCATCGTCGTCTTGCCCGAGCCGGTGCCGCCGGAGATGAGGATGTTCAGCTTCGCCTTCACGAGCCCCTGGAGGAGCAGCGCCGCTGCCTCGTTCAGCGTGCCGATCTCGATCATGCGTTCCATCGTCAGGGGACGGCGCGCGAACTTGCGGATCGACATCGACGGGCCGTCGATGGCACAGGGGCGGATGATCGCGTTCACCCGGCTGCCGTCGGCGAGACGCGCGTCGACCCAGGGGTTCGATTCATCGACCCGGCGGCCGATGCGCGAGACGATCTTGTCGATGATCCTGAGCAGGTGGCGCTCGTCGCGGAACCGCACCGGGCTTTTTTCCAGGACACCCGCGCGCTCGACATAGACGCTGCGGTGGGTGTTGACGAGGATGTCGTTGATCGTCGGATCGGCCAGCAGCGGCTCCAGCGGGCCGAAGCCGAGCACCTCGTCGAGAAGCTCGTCGACAAGTTGCTTGAACTCCTCGGTCCGCATCGGGCGGCCCTCCTCGGTGAGCGCCTGCGACACCAGCGCCGCGACCTCGCGGCGCAGCTCGTCAGGCTGCACGCGGTCGATGACGGCGAGGTTGAGCCGGTCAAGCAGCACGTCGTGCAACTTGCTCTTCAGCTCGAGGCGGGCCATCAGCTCGCTTTCCTCCGCGGTCGGGGCGGCGGGGGCCGCCTCCTGTCGCGGGGCGCGGGCTCCGATGGCCACGATCTTGGGGTCGACGGGCTTTTCCGTACGGGTGAACTGCTTGAACACGACGATTACTCCTTACTGTTGCCCTGCCGACGGGCCGTTTCCTGATGACGGTTGACGACCGACTGCGCGAGACGGCCCATGGCTTTGCCGAGCGGCGATCGTGGCGCGGCGAGGGACAGCGGCTGCCCGCGATCGGCGGAATTCGTGGCCGCGCGTGCGTCATGCGGGAGCCAGAGGTCGAGCTTGCGCTCGAGCGCCTTGGCCGCCTCGCGGTGCACCCGTGACTGGAGGAGCGGCCGGTTCTCATGGTTGACGACGATGTCCACCGTGAGCGCGGGATTGTCCTGCGTGAAGAAGTCGATCAGCCGGCGGCAATGGCGGATGGCGGGAACCGACATGTCGGTGACGACGAGGAGCTCGTCGGCGCGCTGGATCACCGGTTCGATCCAGTTCACGATTGCGCGCGGCAGGTCCACGACGACGAAGTCATGGCTCTGGCGCAGCGTGTCGAGGATCGCCGCGACCTGATCGGGGCGCAGCGAGTCGAGCGGCGCGAATTTTGACGGCGCGGGCATCACCGAGATCCCGTTCGGCCCCTTGACCATCGCCTGGTCGAGGAAGTTCTCGTCCGGAACCACCCCGTCCAGCGCGAGCTGCAGCAGGCTGTCCTGCTCGGGAAGGTCGAGGAACGAGCCGACGGTGCCGAACTGCAGGTCGAGATCGACCAGCGCGACCTTGCGGCCCTGCTTGCGCGCGCCCCAGCCACGCCCGCCGACAAGCTGATCGGCGAGGTTGACCGCGACGGTCGTTGAGCCGATACCGCCGCGCGCCTGGGTGACTGCGATGATCCGCCCTCTCGACACTGCCTCGGCCGGTTTCGCGGCGGCGGCGCGGGCGAGTTTCAGCACCCGGCGGTCAAGCTCCTCTCCCTCCGCCGGCAGCGGCAGGACCTCGTCGACGCCGGCATGGGTGAGCGCCCGCACCTGCGACAGCGAGACATTGCCGTCGACGAGCGCGATCAGGGTCGTGCCCGGCCGCCGGTTCGCCGTCATGGCCTCGATCGCCGTGATCTCGGCCATGTTGTTGGGGCTCGTGTGGAACAGGATGACGTCGTGATCGGACATCATCTTGACCGCGTGCCCATTGATCTTCGCCAGAGTCGAGGCCTGGGTCTCGACCTGCAGGCCGGTGCTCGTCTGCAGCGCGGTTCCGACCAGGTCGGCAATACCATCGTCGGGGGTGATCAGAAGTATGGATTTTGTCTTGTCGGTCATCGTTTCATCCTCCTCGGGGCTCGGCCGGTCAGGCGGTCCGACCCCGGGTTTCACTCATCCGTTTGTTCCAAGGTCGAGGTCTTCGCCCGGCAGCGAGGTGCTGATTGCCGGGAAGGGCAGGCTGTTGGGCGGCACCTGCGGGTTGACGGTGCCGTAGAGCGTCGAGAATCCGCCGAGCGGCGTCACGAAGTTGAAGTTGAGGTTCTGCACCTCGACCGTGACGATGGGCACATAGGGGCCGCCGAGAAAGCCGAGCGCGGGGTCGTAGGCGTAGCTGAACCGCAGGTTCGCCGGGGTGGCGTTGTTCGGCATCATCGGCGAGATCGCCGTCCAGATTTCCTGCACGGTCGGGTTGGCCGTGGAGGCGGTGCAGCTGATCGTGCCGGGGTTGACGCAGATGTTGCTGCCGGCGGAGCAGGCAGTGCCGAATTTCGGCGGGATCGTGCCGCCGGCGACCGGGCCGCGGGCGTTGAAGGTCGGCACGCCCGGGCAGGCCGGGGGGCGCACCACGGCGAGCCGCGAGGCCCATTGCACCGCCTTGCTCGTCATGACGTACTCGCCGCCCATCCGGCCGAAATCGACCAGGGCGAGAAGAAGCAGCAGGAGGAACGGCAGCACGATCGCGAGTTCGACCATCGTCGTGCCGCGCTCGTCGCGGGCGAGGCGCGACAGGAGCCGCGCGGTAAGGTGGTTGCGCTGTGTCATGTGCCGAAGACCCTCGCTGAATCGGTCACGCTCTTGGTCAGCGGCGTCACGTTGCCGCCGTAGAGCGCGAAGACCCCGCTGAACGGAAAGGAGATCGAGAAGCTCGCGGTGACGGTCGCGACCGGCGCGGGGTTGTTGCGGTAGGTGCCGGCGACGCACGCGAGGCTCGGCGTCACCGAGTTCACCGTCACCAGCGGCGGGAAGACCGGGGTGCCGGAGACGCTCTGGGAGACGATTCCGGTGAGCTTCGCGGTATGTCCGGTGACCGATCCGCCGGTCGTGCAGATGTCGACGGGCACGACCCGCGACAGGTAGCGCGTTGCGTCGCGCACCCCGGTGATCGCGGCGTGGTAGGCGAACATGAGCCGGCTGCCCTCGATGATCACCGCGAAGACGAGAAGCATCGCGGGCAGGACGATCGCGAACTCGATGAGCGCGACACCGTCCTCTGCGCGGCGGAAGCGGCGCGCGGCGTGGATCGTGCGGCTCAGGGGCGTGTTTCGGATCGAAAACCGGGTCATCGGATCACCTGTAGAGCTGGACGACGTCGTGGAAGAGACCGCCACCGCCGACCGGAGCGCTGGCCGAACCGACGACCTCGCCCCAGAGGTCGAGCGTCGGCGGCGAGGCGCCGTTGGTGCCGACGGGCCGGGTCAGGAAGAGCTTGAAGAACTCCTCCACGGGCACGTTGTTGGTCTGGCCGTTGATCGGATTGGCGGCGCAGTCGATCGCGGCGGCGATGACGATGCGACGGTCGGGGTCGATCGCCTGATTGTTCGAGCATTGCGGGCGGCCGGTCTCGCTGCGGCCGGTGAGGATCGGTGTGCTCGACCCGCCCCCTCCTGCAGCGGCGATCTCGGCCAGGTAGTATTCGTACCGGGTCTGCGCGGCGGGATGCGGGTCGGGCGCAGCCGGGCCGTAGTTCTTTTCTACGTACTTCGGACGTCCATTGGTCGGATCGCTCCAGTTGCCGTCACCGAAGCGGCCATTCCAGCAGGTGCTGGTGTAGAAGCAGTTGTCCTTGGGCAGCGCGTATGTGTCTGAGGTTTCCGGCGGGTTGCTGCCGACGCAGGCATTGCCGTTCTTGTCCGCCACGCCCTTGATCACGTTCGGCGCGGGCGCATAGGCCGGGTCGTTCTTCTTGCCGTTCATGATCGCGGAGTACATGTCGAAGCGGACGTTGAAGCTCGCGTCCTCGATGCCGACCTTCTGGCCGGGCGCGGTATCGACGCCGCGCTGGGCGAAGCACTGGGTGATGCTGCCCATCGCGCCGAGAAGGCAGGCGTCGAGTTGTGCGCCGGTCTTGCCGCCGCAAGGACCGTTTGGATCGACCTTGGCATAGGACGGATCGAGGAAGCCGAAATCGCCCGGCCCCCAGGCAGCGCCGGTGCCGCCCGAGCGCAGCAGGATCAGGTCGCCGATATTGGCGTCGGCCTTGTAGCTCGGGTCCGGCAGGCAGAACATCAGGGGGGTGATGTCGCAGGCGTACTGTGTGAAGCCCGCGACCGCCGAGGCGCTGACCGCGTTGGCCGGCTCCTGCCCGCCCATCATCGCGTAAAAGGCGGCCGCGAAGGTGTAATCGACGATCTTCGGCGTGACCACGACGCGCACGTAGGAAGCATCCTCGGGCTTGGTGGTCAAGCCGGCGTTCAGGCTGGCGGTGTCGCTGCTCGGCAGGGTCTTGTAGAAGGCCAGCGTGTAGTTGCTGGCCCCCGCAAGCGTGTGGTCGGCGTTGCCGTAGGTCTCTGACGAGGTGCGGCCAAAGCTCTGGCTGTCGGAGATGAGGTTGGCTGCCGCGGCAGTGGCGCGGGTGATCGCGTCGCTGTTGCCGTCAAGCTCGCCCGCGGCCGCGAGCGCCACATGGTCGGCGTAGGACTGCAGTTCCGACTGGGTGGAGGCCCTGCGGCCGAAGTCGAACGACAGCGCGATGAGACCGAGCAGCACCGCGAGCGCCCCCGCGAAGAAGACGAGCACTGCGCCGTCCTGGTTCCGGTTGAACTCGGCTATGCGGTCTCGGATCGTCATCGCGCCACCTCTTGGTTACTTACTGAACTTCCACGTCCTCGACGGTGCTGCCGCGGCGGACGCGGATCGTCGTCTTGGTGATGGCCTCGGGCACGGGCGACTTGTCCCGCATGAGGTCGGTCAGCCGGATCGAGTCGAGCGGCTTGTCCGCGATGTTGTCGATCGACCGCAGCGAAAGGCTCAGCGTCCCGGCCTTCTGGGCGAGCGCGAGCTTCTGGCTCTCTTCGGGCGTCACCTCGACGGTGACGGTCTGGGCGATGCCGGGCTGGTCGGTTTGCTCATTGGCATCCTGGTCGACGCCGAGGATGCGGATGTTCTGCAGGATCGTGACCGCGCGCAGTTCGGCTCCGCCGCCCTGGGTCAGGACGATGTCCACGGCGTCGCCCGGCGTGACGAAGCCGCCGACGGCGGTTTCGGCGGCGACCTTGATCGCCATCGCGCGGGTGTTCTCGCGCAGGCTTTGAACGATGGTCACCTTGTCGCCGAAGTTGGACACCTTGGAGGCAAGCACGAGCTCGCCCTGCGCCATTGCACGGGTGGCGCGGCGCGGCGGCATGCCGGGCTTGGCGACAAGCTGATCGAGATCGGTGATCGCGCCCGGCGGCAGCGCCGCGCGGGGCCAGGCGATGACCTGGAGGGCTTGGGGCTGGATCGGCTGGCCGAACGAGATGTCACGACCGGCAACGATCACGCTGACGAGGGCCGCTGCGGGGTCGGTCTCGGCCGTCGCCTTGCTCTGGTTGATGTATTCGCGTGCGCCGAAGGCGGAACCGCCGGCAACCGCGACGCCGAGGACGGCGATGAGAATGGAACGGGTTCCCACGGTTTTTCTCCTGATTGCGGGACCGGGCGGGCGGAAGGGGCGTCGCCCGGTCCGGGTGATGCCTCGGGATCTTGGTCCGGAGGCCACTGCCGGGGCATCGGTGACGCCCCGGCAAGACGGTCGCCTGGGCGACCCGATGGGCTTACCAGGTCGGCAGCGTGAAGGTCTGCGAGGTGCCCGGCATGCTCGTGCCGGCCTCGATGAACGCACCGTTGATTTCCGGTGCGAGGACGGCGCCGAACAGGCCGAAGACGAGCACGGCAAGCATCACGCCGACGCCGTATTCAACCAGGGTCACGCCTTTTTCATCGCGGCCGAACTGCTTCCACTTTTTCAGAATTGCAAAGCGCATTGTAATCTCCTCAAATGCGGTTTTCTGGGCTTCGGGCTGAAGCCCGAGAGAGAGACAAGCCGAGACGGGTGTTCGGCTCCCATTCATGATTGCGGCTGAAATGTGTCCGGGCATCGTCTGAAATGCCGATAAATACACGCATAGGTAGAATTTTCTGCCGAATGAGGCAAAATCTGGGCGAAACGACTCGGCGCCACGCGACTCGCGGGCACATCCGAATCTCGGCGGCGATCAGGCACTCCACGCCCGCCGTCCCGCCGCGAAGGCAACCGCGACGATCCGCGCCCGAACTTTCGTCCCGCCGCGATCGGAACCTGATTTCCGGCGCAAACAGCCGCTTGAATGAAACGGGAATCTGTCGAAAGATTTGGGAGTGGATCGGTCGAGTTCGGTTTGATCGGCTCGCGTGCCGGGAGAGGGGCTTCGGCACCGTTCCCGCCGATGGATTGCGGCGGCGGCGACACGATCAAACGGGTTGAGGGGAAGGGACAGCCGTGGGCAACGAGACGGGAGAGCTTTACACGCGGCTCGGAGAGCCCCTTTTGCCGTTTCCCTATCTCGTGGCGATGATACTCGTCTCGCTCCCGCTCGCGGCCCTTGTCGGGTACCGCTTCGGACACGTCGAATACGGTCGACGGCAATACGACAAGGTCCCGCCCGAGCAGGTTCCCGGCGCCACGTCCCTTGGTGCGATGCTGGCGCTTGTCGGGCTGCTGCTCGGCTTTGCCTTCAGTTCGGTGCTCAACTGGCGCGAGGCGCGTCAGACGGCGCTTGTCGAGGAGGCGGCGGCGATCAGCTCGGCTTTTCTGGGCGCCGATCTGCTGAAGGATCCGGGGCGCACCGATCTCCAGACGCAGATCCTCGCCTATGCGCAGACGCGCCTTGCCAGCAACGACGACCTCCGGACGCGGGAGGCCTTCGGTGCGTTTCTCGAACGAACGCTCGAGGCGCAGGCCGAGATCTGGCCCGCCACCATGCGGGCAATGAGCGACGCCACCTCCGATCCGGTCCGGACGCTGGTGGCGCGGGGCGTGATGGACATGCTCGATTCCCATACGCGGCGCATTGCCGCGGCGGCCGAGCAGGTCCCGCCTCCGGCGCAGCTGATGATCTTCCTGGCCGCCTTGGTCGCGATCATGATCGTGGGCAACCGCTCCGCGCTGCAGGGCCGGCCGCAGACCTGGCGCACCTTCGCCTTCGCGGGCCTTCTGGCTGTCGTGATGATCATGATCCTGGATCTCGATCGAATGCATGAAGGCACGATGCGGCTGAATCCGGACACGATGCTCGCCACGATCCACGATATGGAGACGGCCCTGGCGGCTTTGGCGCGTTAGCCCGCAATGTGCCGTCAGTCGGACCGGAGCGCGTCCCCGCACGGACGCAGTTCAGTCCGCCGCGAGACGTCTCCGCGCGTTCGGCCTCACCGCCGCCTCTTGCCGCCCCTTTGACCCGGCCGCCCCGCCGTCGAGCGTCCGCTGGCCTTGGTTGCCGCATCCACCGCCTCCTCGACCGCCGATTGCCGCGCCAGGGGATCGTCCGAAAGGACGAGGTCGACCGCTTCGAGCCGCTTGATCTCGTCCCGGAGCCGGGCGGCTTCCTCGAATTCGAGGTTCTCGGCCGCCTTGCGCATCTGGGTGCGAAGGCCGTTGAGATGGGCCTCGAGGTTCGCGCCATGCATGGGCCGGTCGACCTTCGCCGTTACCCGGTTCATGTCGACGTCGCCCTTGTAGAGACCGGCAAGGATGTCCTCGACGTTCTTCTTCACCGTCGCGGGCGTGATGCCGTGGGCCGCGTTGTAGGCCACCTGCTTCTCGCGCCGCCGGTTGGTCTCGGCCAGCGCCCGCTCCATCGAGCCGGTGACGCGGTCGGCATACATGATGACGCGGCCCTCGGCGTTGCGGGCGGCCCGGCCGATGGTCTGGATCAGCGAGGTTTCCGAACGCAGGAAGCCCTCCTTGTCGGCGTCGAGGATCGCCACCAGCCCGCATTCGGGGATGTCGAGCCCCTCGCGCAAAAGGTTGATGCCGACGAGCACGTCGAAGGCGCCGAGGCGGAGGTCGCGCAGGATCTCGATCCGTTCGATCGTGTCGATGTCGGAATGCATGTAGCGCACCCTGATGCCCTGTTCGTGCATGTATTCGGTCAGGTCCTCGGCCATGCGCTTGGTCAGCGTGGTCACGAGGGTCCGGAAGCCCTTGGCGGCGACCTTGCGCACCTCGTCGAGAAGGTCGTCCACCTGCATCTCGACGGGCCGGATCTCGACCTGCGGATCGAGAAGCCCGGTCGGGCGGATCACCTGTTCTGTGAAGACACCGCCGGCCTGCTCCAGTTCCCACGCCGCCGGCGTGGCGGAGACGAAGACCGATTGCGGCCGCATCGCGTCCCATTCCTCGAACTTCAACGGCCGGTTGTCCATGCAGGAGGGCAGTCGGAACCCGTGCTCGGCGAGGGTGAACTTGCGCCGGTAGTCGCCCTTGTACATGCCGCCGATCTGGGGAACCGAGACATGGCTTTCGTCGGCGAAGACGATGGCATGGTCGGGGATGAACTCGAAGAGGGTGGGTGGCGGTTCACCGGGGGCGCGGCCGGTGAGGTAGCGCGAGTAGTTCTCGATCCCGGCGCAGGAGCCGGTGGCCTCCAGCATCTCGAGGTCGAAGTTGCAGCGCTGTTCGAGCCGCTGGGCCTCGAGCAGCTTTCCCTCCTCCTGCAACTGCTTGAGCCGCAGCGCCAGCTCCTTGCGGATGCCGACGATGGCCTGTTGCAGCGTCGGGCGCGGCGTGACGTAGTGGGAATTCGCGTAGATGCGGATCTTTTCGAGCGTGTCGGTGCGGGCGCCGGTCAGGGGGTCGAACTCGGTGATCCCTTCGAGCTCCTCGCCGAAGAACGAGAACCGCCAGGCGCGGTCCTCGAGGTGAGCGGGCCAGAGGTCCACGGTATCGCCCTTCACCCGGAACGCGCCGCGCTGGAAGGCGGCATCGGCGCGGCGGTACTGCTGGGCGACCAGATCGGCGAGGAACTTGCGCTGTTCGTAGAGCTTGCCGACCTCCATGTCCTGGGTCATCGCCGAATAGGTCTCGACCGAGCCGATGCCGTAGATGCAGGAGACCGAGGCAACGATGATGACGTCGTCGCGCTCCAGAAGCGCCCGCGTGGCCGAGTGGCGCATCCGGTCGATCTGCTCGTTGATCTGGGATTCCTTCTCGATATAGGTGTCGGTCCGGGCGACATAGGCCTCGGGCTGGTAGTAGTCGTAGTAGCTGACGAAGTACTCGACCGCGTTGTCGGGGAAGAAGCCCTTGAACTCGCCGTAGAGCTGGGCCGCGAGCGTCTTGTTGGGCGCGAGGATGATGGCCGGGCGCTGGGTCTCCTCGATCACCTTGGCCATGGTGAAGGTCTTGCCCGTGCCGGTCGCGCCCAACAGCACCTGGTCGCGCTCGCCGTCGTTCACCCCGGCGCTGAGCTCCGCGATGGCCGTCGGCTGGTCTCCGGCCGGCGCGAAGTCCGTCCGCATCGCGAAGCGCCGGCCGCCCTCGAGCTTGGGCCGGGTCAGGACCTCCGGGCGCGGGGAGGGGGCGTTGGTGTTGTTGTGGGGCATGGGCGATTCCTCCGGCCTCCCCAATTTGATCCGTTTTTGTTCCGGTTCAAGGTTCGGCGCGGGAGTTCATTGTCGCTTCTGGAGGGGAAATCAAGTCCGCGCTTGGGTGTTGTCCGACGAGAGGCCACAAACAGAGAAACTTCACTATCGAAAACAACTTTAGATTGAACCGGCTGCGTTTCGCGGTAACATGGGTCCTGCAAGCAGCACCTGACTGCCGGTCATTGGCACCCACCCACCTGCCACCACCCACCCACGAACGCTCCCTGTAGCACCGACCGGCAGTCAGGCCTGCTCGCCGCCTTGCCGGCCGGGGCGGACAGTTCCTGATCCCACCGGTTCGTCGCTGCCCCGATCCATGCTATCTTCCGAGTCGGGAGCGGGAACGCATGATTGGTTGGAGGGTAATCCATGAAGTATAGCATCGTCGCGACGCTCTTGATTTCGGCGCTTTCAGGCCCGGCGGCGGCCCAGTTCGTTCCCTCCGCAGAGTCGCTTGAGGGCCTTTACCCGGGGAAAACTTATTCGCCGTACGCGAAGCGGCCGTTCCCGAGCCGGGTCTTCTGGGGCGAGTCCCATCTGCACACGGCCCTTTCTCCCGATGCCGGCCTCTTCGGCAATACGCTCGGCCTCGACGAGGCCTACCGCTTTGCCCGCGGAGAAGAGGTGACCTCGGCCACCGGCCTGCCGGTCCGGCTCGCGAGGCCGCTCGACTGGATGGCCGTCGCGGATCATTCCGACATGATGGGCTTCGCGCCGGACCTCTTTGGCGGCGCGCCCGCGATCGTCGACACTGAGCAGGGGAGACGGTGGTTTGAAGGCCTCCAGCAGGGCGGTGAGGCCGCGTCCAGCGCGGCGCTCGATCTCATCACGACCTTTGCCCAGGCGAAGCTCGACCCGAAACTCCTCGCGGCCTACTCGCCCGGCTCCAGCGCCTACAACGCCATCTGGGAGGACGTGATCGAAGCGGCCGAGAGATACAACGATCCGGGCGTGTTTACGACCTTCATCGCCTATGAGTGGACGTCGCTCGTCAAGGGCAACAACCTGCATCGGAACGTCATACTACGCGATGGCGCCCGCCGGGCCGAGCAGGTGGTGCCGATGGTTACCCAGGAGCCGTTCGGCAGCACCGATCCGCTCGACCTCTATGCCTGGCTCGAGACTTACGAAGCGAAAACGGGAGGCCGTGCGCTCGCGATCGCCCACAACGGCAATCTGTCGAACGGGTTGATGTTCCCGATCGATGCGCAGTACACCGGCGCCGCCGTCGACGAGAACTACGTCACGCTGCGCGACAAGTGGGAGCCGCTCTACGAGGTCACCCAGATCAAGGGCGATGGCGAGACGCATCCGGTCCTCAGCCCGACCGACGAGTTCGCGGATTTCGAGACTTGGGATGCCGGCAACCTCGACCTGTCGGAGGCCAAGACCGATGCGATGCTGCGCACCGAATATGCGCGCGAGGCGCTGAAGCAGGGTCTTGCGCTCGAAGAGAAGCTCGGGACCAATCCCTACAAATTCGGGATGGTCGGTTCCACCGACAGCCATACCTCGCTCGCCACCGCGGATGAGGACAACTACTTCGGCAAGGCGACAAGCGCCGAACCCTCGCCAAAGCGGATGAGCCACGCCTTTGCAGAGAGCGATAAGGGGGTCTTTCCCGGCTGGTCGCTGTCCGCCTCGGGCTACGCGGGGGTGTGGGCGACCGAGAACACGCGCGAGGCGATCTGGGACGCGATGGCGCGCAAGGAGGTCTACGCGACGACCGGTCCGCGCATGATGGTGCGTTTCTTCGGCGGCTGGGATTTCACCGAAACCGAC
Source organism: Defluviimonas salinarum (assembly GCF_026013545.1). Taxonomy (GTDB): domain Bacteria; phylum Pseudomonadota; class Alphaproteobacteria; order Rhodobacterales; family Rhodobacteraceae; genus Albidovulum; species Albidovulum salinarum. Next base: position 138,502 of record NZ_JAPDOG010000010.1, read on the forward strand.
CTGCGGTCGCGGCAGCCCGCGTTCCGCGGCTACGGGGACGGCGTGCCGATGGGCGGCGACCTCAAGCCGGCGCCCGACGGCGCCGGAGCGCCGACCTTTATGGTCTATGCCCTGCGCGATCCGATCGGCGCCAATCTCGACCGCATCCAGATCGTCAAGGGCTGGCACGCAGCGGACGGAACCCTGAACGAAAAGGTCTATGATGTCGCCTGGTCGGATGGCCGCGAGCCCGGAGATGATGGCAAGTTGCCGCCCGTCGGCAATACCGTCGATCTCGAGGCGGCAAGCTGGACGAACACGATCGGCGCGGCCGAGCTTGGCACCGTCTGGACAGATCCGGAGTTCGATCCGTCGCAAAGGGCGTTCTACTACGCCCGCGTGATCGAGATCCCGACGCCGCGGTGGGTGGTCTACGACGCGGTTCGCTTCGGGGTCGAGATCCCGGAGGACGCGACGACCACGCTCCAGGAGCGGGCCTATACCTCGCCGATCTGGTACACGCCGGCCAGTTGAGCACTGAACGCCCGCGCCGCCTTGTCCTTCCAGAGGGGCGCGGGCGCCGGTGCGATTGCGGATAGGGATCGTCCCCCTTGCAGAGTCCCGCCGGTTTCAGGATAAGAGGCGGGAACCAGATGGAGTTTGCCCATGCGCGCGCGCATCTATCAACCGGCCCGCAACGCGATGCAGTCGGGAACCGCGAAGACGAGGCAATGGTTGCTGGACTTCGCCCCTTCCGAGGCGCGCGAGGTCGATCCCCTGATGGGCTGGACCGGTTCGGGCGACACCCAGGCCCAGGTCCGGCTCAAGTTCGACAGCCGCGAGGCGGCTGAGGACTACGCCCGCGCCAATGGCCTCGACTACGTCGTGAGCGAGCCGCACAAGCGCAAGCCCAATATCCGCGCGCGCGGCTACGGCGAGAACTTCGCGACCGACCGCAAGAGCGCCTGGACGCACTGAGATTTGTGTGAATCGCACTCAAGTTACTGCGGAATCGCAGTCGAGATCCGGCGACGCCGCTTGACTGATCAATATGTGGCGCGCTTTGAGGTGCGGCATCAATATCTAGCGAATCCGTAGGTCCGGCGGTCCGGCTTGCGCCTCCCCGGGCCTTGAAGCCGGCGGACGACAAGAGGAGCGTGGAACAAACCTCTGCTTGCGGACGCGGAACTCCCCCTCGATGACGGGCGAGCCCCGCTAGCGTTTGCAGACCTCATTCTATCCACCTGAGCGCCGAGCTCACACCGAAGGGCGGCCCGTGATTTCCGCGCTGTAAGTCCGCAAGTTAGAGGCCCGCACAATTTGTTCTCCGTGCGGCCAAACAAACGGTGGGCGCCTGTCAAAGGCGATCGCGATTTGTGGATGCGGGCATAAATCTGCCAAACGGGCGGTCATCTCTGCCAAAAAAACCGGGAAAACTTGCCAGGGCTGAACGCAGACGGTTTGCGCGGGCGGTTGGCAGCACCCCGCAGAGCGCGTCGGCGATGTCGATGTCGAATCCCTGTGGTTCACCTGCAGGGGAGTACTCAAGGAAAGGCGGATATACCCCCGGTTATGACACGCAGACGCTCTTGCGCCCCCGCCACTCCTGTCAGCAGCAGGCTGGCCAGCGAAGCAATTAGGATTTCCAGAAGTCCTGACAGGATCAGGCTGGGATACGCACTCGCCGCGGGTCGGGGCTTGCTGTTTTCGGCGTCTGCGTACCGCCGCGACAACATCGTTGACTTCCTATCCACAACGATCTGCGAGATGCCAGCCGCGGGACACTGGCTCCAACAAACCTTGACGATACTCATATCATTTTCTTGCGTGGCAGTAATCCGATTCCGTTTTCCCGCGGCGATACGATCGCGATGCCTTCGGGCATCTCAGCCACGCCCACTCAAACCGATACGCCTGGATCCCCAACCAGAAAACGGCGCTGCATTCTCAGCACCCTCCGGTCGCATCCGACGCGGCTTGTGCGACTCGCCGGCATAATCTTGGCTGCTAAGCGTCGATTCCTGAAACAATTGCAACAGAATTGGTCCGATTTTGAAATCAAGCAGAAAGGGGGCGGGTGCAGCCTTACACGATCAGGAACCGGCACATGGTTCCAAGGCATTCGATGGAGAAAGCAATGAAGACCATCCTTTTTTCCGCCTGTGTAATCGGACTAGCCTCGACCGCCCTCGCCGAAGGCGGTTCTTCAGCGGTTGATGGCGCGTCGCGATATTTCGAGAACGTTTCCGCGAGCTTCGCGCGTGCCGGAATTGTGCCGGACCGCGCTGCAACCGACAGCGCCGTCTATCGCGATCTTGTCATCGCAAGCTTCGCTCGGGCCGGAATGGTGGCGGATGATCCGGCGCCGGCCGGGGGGGCGCAATACTATGCTGACCTGATCGCCGCAAGCTTTGAACGTGCTGGCATGCCGGTCGCTGGGTGGATGTCCAGGCCGGGTCAGGACGTCGTGGCGGCGAAACACTACAACGCGCAGGTTGATGCGAGCTTCCTGCGCGCAAACATGTCGCCGCCGCGGGCGACGTCGGCGCTGAGCTACCTCGAGGCCGTCGACGAGAGCTTTGAACGTGCGGGCATGCCGGTGCATATCGAGATTACAGGCATGATCACCGCGCTTTGGTAGAGCTCAATCGATCGACCGCCGCCGCAGTCGATGCTGCGGCTGCGCTGACGAGGGACACCCATCATCGACGCCGAGACCGGCCACTGTTGACATTTGCGAGGAATGCAATTGCTGAAGCGCGGTCCATCGAAGGTGACGTTCCGCCGCAACCGATGGGCGCTGTTGCGCAACACAGCCGCATGGGACGGAAAGTTGCGCATTGTATCAGGTGCCTGAAGGAAAGTTTCTCCGCGGGACTGGCATTCTGGGCGTTCCACTCCCATCTTGATTGCAACGGCGGGGTATCTCTTCGCCGGATTAGGAACTTCCGCACATGAGGGCCAAGAATGCGACTGTTGCCGCAGGGGCGACTGACATAGACGTTTCACATCGATTCCCGACAACCGACTTGGCCCGCGAGACCCGTACGCGGCGTCCTGCACCGAGGGATCGAGTTGCTGGCAAGATTCCGCGCGGCGGATACGCGTGGCCCGAGTTCTTCGTCCGTCTAGGAAATGGAACGTTGGACGCGCCCAGCGTTTCTCCGGCAAAGCCCATTCAAGAGTAAACCCTCGTGTCAGTTGATACCGTTGCCGGCAGATCGGCGCGGGTTCCCGTGTGAATTGGCCGAAAACGGCGATACATCGTTGCCGGTCGTCGGCACCGGTCATCAAAGAGTAGCCGGGAGGTAAAACGGCGAGGTCAGCCTCGCCGTTTTGCTGGGCAAGATGTAGATCCAAGGAGGAAACAGAACATGGGTTACTCGGTCCCCAAACCGCCGCTAAACCTCGCCGAATTCCTCAGCCAGAAAGGCACTCCTTACCACGTCCGAAAGGCCAGCTGGAGAAAGCTGTCGACTGCCACCAAACCAGAAAAATCCGACACACGTTCCGCGCCACCAGCCAAGCCCGATGTGAGTTGAGCGTTGGCGTTAAATTAAATCCACAAATAGTTCTCAACGCGATCAAGGGCTAACGCGATAACTGACAATCTCAGAGACAATTTACTCGCAAATTACCGGCTTCCGACCTATATAGATTACGCATCTCTTGTTTTCGGACCTGTTCCTACTTGGCTCAGCTTTCGATCTTCAGCTTTGCCGGGCCGCTGCGCTGTGTGAGCGGCACTATACAAGGAATATCACGATGGCCAACGGCACCGTGAAATGGTTCAATCAAGGCAAAGGTTTCGGTTTCATCGCGCCTGAATCTGGCGACAGGGACGTGTTTGTCCATAGCTCTGCGCTCGAACGCGCGGGTATCCAGAGGCTGGATGACGGCCAGGCAGTCACGTTTGATATCGAGGCCGGGCGCGACGGCCGGCAGTCGGCGACAAATCTCGCGCTCGCTTAAGACTCTGCCGAATTAACCTCGGATGCGGGAATGGCTTTGAGCCGTTCTCGCATCTTCTATTTGAATCGGTATCTCCGCCGGGGGGCGTTTTCCTTATGGAAGAAGAAAATCTTGATAGAAATAAAATGGGGTAAGCCCCTTACTTTCGTTGTCACCGCCGAAGGTGACGCCCAAAAGTTCAGCACAATCGAGCAAGCATCGTATTGGCTTCAAAACAAGTGGCCGATTTCTGATGATGCCCGGCATCGCGCGCTCGACCAGCTAGATGCCGCCATGCACCGTCTCGCAACAGTTGGGTCTGCCCGACGGGCCTTCATCTTGGCAGCCAAGACCGCTGGGTTCGTGCCCGAGACACTGGTCGCTTAAGCCGCGTTCTTTGTCGATCGCCTAAGCCTGTCTTCCTCGCTTTCGGCAAATTCCTGTGCTCGCGTCACTACACCCGTCAGCAACCCCAAATCGCGAGTGCGACCGAGAGATGGCGACGCCCGAGCATATGGTTTCGGCCCCTTCGGAGAATGTCGGAACTATACGCAAAGAGGACGGACACGGTTTGCAGACATGTCCCCAACAATCAACGGTGGGGTGATTGCTCCCGATCAATTAGGGGGGCAATTTTTGTGGCCTGTTGGCGTTGGACCGGTGCGGACACTTCGCGGCCATAAACCGCAACATTCTATCGCCGCGTCCAAGGCCATGCGGAATCGGAATGGCGGTCAGAATGGGGGATTGCGCATATCCACCCATAGCCAAGCTATTGAGTTTAATAGTGATATTTAGATGATATGGCGGTGCTGGCAGACGAATGCGAACCAGTCTCCACAAGGACAGGATAACTTTCCCTTATCCCGCGCAGAGACCACGCCACTCGGCAAGAGCGGCGGCACGATTTCGTTTGAAGCTGGCTCGTGGGTGGAGGCTGCGTTCCGTGTTGAAGAGGTTGTAGACCGAGGCGTGGACGGAGGCGAATTTCTGGAGCGTTCGCATCTGCCGGAAGCGGAGCATCGCCCGCTCCCGCCTTCGAAATGGCTGGTGCGAGTTCTCCGCTCGGTTGTTCATCCACCGGCGGGTTTCCTGGCGATCGACAATGCCGAGTACACCGAGCGCGGCGCCATAAGAGCGCAGACGGTCAGTCACGAATTCGTCGGCTCTACCGTGCCGCTTCAGTGATTTCCTCAAGAATTTCAGGGCGGCGTTCTTGTCACGCTTCTTGGTCACGAAGCTCTCGAGCACCTCACCTTCATGATCGACCGCTCGCCACAGGTAGTGAAGTTCACCGTTGATCCTCACGAACACCTCGTCGAGATGCCAGCGCCATCGGCTCGAGCGCATGCCCTCGACGCGCCGTTTGCGGATCTCTGCCGCGAACATCGGGCCGAACCGATGCCACCAATACCGGACCGTCTCGTGGCAGATGTCGATGCCCCGCTCGTGCAGCAGGTCCTCGACATTGCGAAGTGACAGAGGGAAACGAATGTACATCATCACGGCCAGCCGGCTTGTCTTCCGATCGGCATCTCTCCGCGGCAGGTGGCGCGGTAATACCGCCGCCTGGCCCGGCGCCGGAAGCCGCGATGTCGCCGGGGGTGTCTGCAGAATCTTTAAACCGCGACAAGCAGCGTCAAGCCATCTTCCTGCCCTCAGCCGACGGTGATATTATTTCCCGGTTTTCAACGCGCGCCGAGCCTCCGCTCGATCTACGGGGAACATTCTGGCTTGCTGCGGGCTGAGCAACCTTCGAGTCCTTCTCAGGAACTGGCCGAGCGCCGCGGCTGGACCGGTCCGACCTTGGCCAATGGCGTGCTCACCGCCGAGCTTGCGGACTTCTGCCAAAGTGGCATCAGCGTCATCTTGGCGAGCCGCGGTACCGCCGGCCGGCCGGTTGTCGGTCGCGGTCTGGCCTGCCGGATCGACGCTGAAGGCCGTGTCCGGGTGATCTATCGCGAGCCGGCCAATGCCGCCTTCCAGCGGGCGATCGCGACGGGTGCACCGATCGCCGTGACCTTCACCAAGCCCTATTCCCACCGCTCGATCCAGCTCAAGGCCCCGCGCGCCGAGATCGTCCGCCCGGCGCCGCCCGATGGCCCGGCGGCGTTCAGCCAGGCGCGCGCCTTCCGTGACGAACTGGTCGCGATCGGCTATGCCGAGTCCCTCGCCACGGGCTACACCCGGTTCGAACCCCACGAACTCGCCGCACTGGAATTCCTGCCCGACAGAGCCTTCGTGCAAACGCCAGGCCCAAGCGCGGGGAGCGCGCTGTCGCCATGACCGCCCCCTCGCTCGACGTCATCCGCAACTGCTTCGAGGGTGTCGTGCCTGCGGTGCTCGCGACCTGCGACGCGGAGGGCGTGCCGAATGTCTCCCTCGTCTCGCAGGTTCATTACGTTGATCGCGGGCGGGTCGCGCTCAGCTACCAGTTCTTCAACAAGACGCGGCGCAACATCCTGGCGACGGGCGGCGCCACCGTGTCGGTCCTCGACCCGGAGTGCGTGACCGATTACCGGCTCGACCTTACCTACGAGGAGACCCAGTCCGAAGGCGCGCTTTTCGAGATCATGAAGGCAAAGCTCGCGGGCATCGCCTCGCATAGCGGCATGGAAGGTGTGTTCCAGCTGCGCGGCGCCGACATTTTCAGGGTCCTGTCGGTGGAAGTCGCGTCAGGTCCCTTCGCCGTGCCGCCGAGCGCACCGCGGAACCTGCTGTCCGCGGTCCGGCGGAGTTGGGACATACTGGGCGAGGCGCGCGAGTTCGGCGCGCTTCTGGACCGCACGCTCGATTGTCTGAGGGACTGTTTCAGCATCGAGCACGCGATGATCCTGATACGCGACGAGGCGGCCGAACGGTTCTACACAGTTGCCTCGACGGGCTATGCCCGATCGGGGATCGGATCGGAAATCGCGCTTGGCCACGGCGTCATCGGCGTCGCCGCGCGCGAAGGCGTGCCGATCCGCATCGGCCACATGACCTCGGAATACAGCTATGGCGCGGCCTTGCGCGACCAGGCACGCGACTACGGGCTCGAGGCCGCCGACGCGACCGAGATTCCCTATCCCGGCCTTCCCGCGCCGGAGAGCCAGATCGCGCTTCCGGTCGTGGTCGCAGGGCGCACGACGGGTGTCCTCTTCGCTGAAAGCCCCGAGCCGATGCGGTTTCGCTACGACGACGAGGACGCATTGGCGCTGGTCGCCGCGCGGCTCGGAGAGCTGATGGCCTCGGGGCTGGATCCGGTCGGGGTGGAATATGGCGAGCGGCTGCCGGCCTGCGCGACCACGCAGCCCATCCGTGTGCGCCACTACGGGGCCGACAACAGCGTCTTCATCGACCATGACTACCTGATCAAGGGCGTGGCCGGTGCGATCTTCTGGAAGCTCGCGGGCGAGCACGCGCTGACCGGGCGGTGCGAGTTCACGAACCGCGAATTGCGGCTTGATCCCGCGCTCAGGCTGCCGGAATTCGCCGAGAATCTCGAGGCGCGGCTCGTCCTCCTGCAGCGGCGGCTTGTCGAGCGCGCCTGCCCGATCCGGCTCGAGAAGGCGGGCCGAGGCCGTCTTCGGCTCCGCGTCCCCAGTACGCTGATCCTCGAGGACATTCCGGCCGCCGGCGGAAAACTGACCGCTTAGTAAAGTTTTAGCATTTCGTGCAGGGACTCTTACCGAGCCTCCCCAGCCGCAACGATCTATCTCTGAGCGCACCGAGACCGGTCGCCGGTTTCGAAATCCATCCAAGCCGAGTGACAGAAATGACCTTGCTCACCCCTTCCATTGTTGCCACCGGGCCGGTTCCACCGGCCATCGAGATCCGCGAGGCGGTGCCGGCCGATACCGATGCCGTGGCGCGGATCATGTATGAGGCGTTCCGCCGGTTCCACGAGAGCCGCGGCTTCACCCCGGACGTTCCCGATCTCGAAACGACGACCGGAATCGCGGCCGGCCAGATCGAGGATCCGGCCAGCTACGGCGTGGTCGCGCTGTCGGCCGGTCGCATCGTCGGCTCAAACTTCCTGAGCGAGGGCGATGCGATCCGCGGAGTCGGGCCGATCTCGGTCGATCCCGACATTCAGGATGCCGGAGTGGGGCGGCTACTGATGCAGGCGGTGCTGAAACGCGGCGCGAAGGCGCGCGGGGTCCGGCTCCTGCAGGACGCGTTCAACACGAAGTCGATGGCGCTCTACGCCTCGCTCGGCTTCCGGGTACGCGAACCCGTCGTCGTCATGACTGGCCGACCGCGCGATAGGTTGCCGGCCGGGACGCAGGTGCGGCCGATGGCTCCGGCGGACCTGATCGCGGCGGACAACCTTGCGCGCCGGGTCCACGGTTATGCGCGCGGCGCCGAACTGCGCGCGGCGCTCGGGCGCGGCACGCCCGTCGTGCTCGTACACGACGGCAGGGTCGTGGCCTACATGACGATGCCGAATATGTGGCTGCTGAACCATGCCGTCGCGGAAAGCCAAGCCGACCTGATGGCGCTCGTGCTCGGTGCCGGCGCGGCCAGTCCCGAGCCCATAGGGTTCCTCGCGCCGATCCGCCACGCCGAGTTCTTCCGCTGGTGCCTCGGCCAGGGGCTACAGATCGTCAAGCCGATGACGCTGATGACGCGCGGCGAATACAGCGAGCCGCGAGGCGCCTGGATTCCGTCCGTACTCTACTGAGACGCTCATTCTCTCGGAGAACCGAAATGACATCGAACGCGCCTCCCTGGCCGCGCAAGACGCGGGAATTGCACAATCACCACTTCGATTCGACAATCTCGAACGACTTCCGCTTCCGGCCCGACGACATCGTGATCGGCACCTATGCCAAGTCGGGCACGACCTGGATGCAGCAGATCGTCGGTCAGCTGATCTTCGCCGGCGCCGAGGACGTTAACGTGCCGGAACTGTCGCCCTGGCTCGACCTCAGGGTGCCGCCGAAGGAGGAGACGCTGCCGGCGGTGGAGGCGCAGACCCACAGGCGGTTCCTCAAAACCCACCTGCCGGTCGACGCGCTCGTCTTCTCGCCTGAGGCGAAGTACATCTATGTCGGCCGCGACGGCCGCGACGTGGTGTGGAGCATGTACAACCACCACGCCCGCGCCAATGTCGAATGGTACCGCGCGCTCAACGAGGCGCCGGGCCGCGTCGGCGAGGCGATCGCGCCGCCGCCCGCCTCGATCCGCCAGTATTTCCACGACTGGCTCGACCGCGACGGGCACCCGTTCTGGCCGTTCTGGGAGAACATCCGCAGTTGGTGGGAGGTGCGGAACCTGCCGAACGTACTTCTGGTGCATTACGCCGATCTCAAGGCCGACATGCCGGGCGAGATTGCGCGCATCGCGGAGTTGCTCGGCACCGCGGTGGAACCGGGCCGCTGGCCCGCGATCCTCGATCATTGCAGCTTCGACTACATGAAGCGCAATGCCGCGCGAAGCGCGCCCCTGGGCGGCATCTTATGGGACGGCGGAGCCGAGACCTTCATCTACAAGGGCACGAACGGCCGCTGGCGCGATGTCCTCTCGGCCGATGAAAGCGAAGAATACGAGCGCATGGCGAATGAGGCGCTCGGCTACGAAGCCGCCTACTGGCTCGCCAACGGCATGCGCGCGGACCGCCGGCAGGTCGCCTGAGAGGATCTTGCCCGATCCCGCGCGCGCCGGGCAGGGCCCATCGCAACGACCGCTCATTCAAGAGACTTGAGATGATGAGTTTCGAGGAAATCAGGTACGGCCTGCCTGGTAGGGCCGATACGCATGGCGCCCGGCCCGTCGGCCGCCTTCCGCGCGACGCCGATCCCGGCTGGCGCGAATGCGCCGCCCCGAGGGCGCGGGAGCGGTTCATGTGGCTTCGCGCGAAGCTGCGTCCACGCGGATTATGCGCCCCGGTGCTGGCGAAAAAGGTGCGCGCTCGGCGCGCCGGGTAAGGGGCGGAGATCTGCCCCGACGACGCTGATCCGCGCTCCGGCGATGTGTCGCCGGGGCGCCCGAAAACACCTTCCCGAAAGGTTTCCCGGAGCATCCCATGACCGATATCCGCAACAACACCACGCTCGGGGCCGCCGCGCGGCCCGCATGTCTGCCTGCGGGCATCGCGGCTGGCCTCGGGATGCTCATGCTGTCCATCGCGCCGGAGACGTTGAATGCCGGCGAACTACCCGCCAGCGCCGCGCGCGAGGCGCCCGCCACGCTGTTCGAGACCGGCCTCTATTCCGAACCGGCAAGGTTGACGGTCGATCCCGCGCACATCGCCTTCGCGCCGCAATATCCACTCTGGACCGACGGGGCGGAGAAGCACCGCTGGATCGCGCTGCCGCCCGGCAGCGCGATCGACGCGAGCGACCCGGACGGCTGGGACTTCCCGATCGGCACGCAGTTCTGGAAGGAGTTTTCCTTCGAGGGCCGGAAGGCCGAGACCCGCTACATGGAGCGGCTCGCCGACGGCAGCTGGCTCTTCGCCACCTATGCCTGGAGCGAGGACCAACGGAGCGCCGATCTGGTGTCAGGCAAGGGGCGGAAGGGCGCCCACCCGCTGGCTGGCGGCGCGTCGCACACGATCCCCGGCGTCACCGACTGCCGCGCCTGTCACATGTCCGGTCCGGTGCCGGTGCTGGGCTTCGGCGCAAGGCAGCTCGCGACCGACGACGATCCCCACGTGCTCCGGGGCGATCCCGCGCCGCGGCGGAACCGAGTGCTCGATGCGCTGGTCGCGCGCGGGGTCGTCGTCGGCCTCGACCCGCGCATCATCGCGGCAGACCCGCCCGGCCGGTCGCAACTCGAACGCGACGTGCTCGGCTACCTGCACGGCAATTGCGGCCATTGCCACAATTCAAAAGGACCGCTCGGCAGGCTCGGTCTCGACCTGCGCCAATCGGTGTCCGATCCCCATGCCAGACCTCTGGTGACCACGCTCGGCCAGCCGCTGAAATCGCCGCCGCCCGGCCTTACGCCCGGCACGGTGTCGCGCGTGGAGCCCGGCCGGCCCGACCTGAGCGCGCTTCCTCAGCGCATGGCCTCGCGCTGGCCGGTGCTGCAGATGCCGCCGATCGGCACCACGCTGGTGGATGTCGAGGCGGTCGACCTGATCAACCGCTGGATCGCCGAGGTGGAGATGGTCTCCGCCGAGGCCCGGCACGAAGACGGAGAAGAGGAATGACGAAACCCATACTGACGATCGCCGCGCTCGCTGCCGCCCTGCCGGCCGCGTCGCTGGCTCAGGACATGCCGGCGGAGGGCAAGGTCAAGCGCGGCGAGTATTTGGTAACGACCTCGGCCTGCCATGACTGCCATACGCCGTTCAAGATGGGCGAGAATGGCCCGGAATGGGACATGGATCGGATGCTGTCCGGCCATCCAGAGAGCGAGGTCATCACCGGCGGCGCCGTGCTTGACGGCCCCTGGGCGGCGGCCGTGTCGATGACCAACACCGCCTGGTCGGGGCCGTGGGGCGTCAGCTTCACCGCGAACCTCACGCCCGACCCCGAAACGGGGGGGCTGCGCGACTACAGCGAGGAGCAGTTCATCGCTGCGATGCGGAGCGGTCGGCATCTCGGGCAGGGCCGGCCAATCCTGCCGCCGATGCCCTGGCCGGTCTACGGCCAGATGACGGATGAGGATCTCAGCGCGATCTATGCCTATCTGCGCCAGATCCCGGCCGTCCGCAACAAGGTGCCCGAGCCGCTGCCCCCCGCGGCGCTGGCCAACTGAGCGCGGTGCCGCCGCGCTTACCTGGCACGTCCGGACGGCGCGGCGGCATTCATGCCAGTGCAACGATGGAGACGAACATGACGCACAGGGACGCGACAACGGCGGGTCTTTCCGCCAATGATGCGGCCGTCCTGACCGGCGCCTGCTTCTGCGGTGCGGTCGAGATCCGCGCGACCGGCGCGCCGGTCGAAATGGGTTATTGCCATTGCGGTTCCTGCCGCGCCTACTCCGGCGCGCCCTTCGTGACCTACGCGCTCTTCGCCGAGCATCAGGTCACGGTGACGCAGGGCGTCGAACTGCTCGGCCTCGTCAACAGGACGGGCATGAGCGCCCGGCGCTTCTGCAGGTGCTGCGGTGGCCATGTGATGACCGAGCATCCGGGCATGGGCTTCACCGACATCCATGCCTCGGTCCTGCCGGAGCTTCATTTCTGGCCGGTCTGGCATCTCAACTATGCGGAGGCCGTGCTGCCGGTGCGCGACGGGCTTCCGAAGCTGAAGGATTTCCCGGCCCATGCCGGCGGCACCGGCGAGACGCTGGCGGAGTAGGCGCGAAGCCCATCGGCCATGTGCTGCCTCTGCTGCAGGTTGGCCTGGACTGCCCCTTCGAGTGGTCCAGTTTGATTGTTAGTGCATCATTGGGTGCTGGCAGACGAATGCGAACCAGTCTCCACAAGGACAGGATAGCTTTCCCTTATGGCACTTCAGCAGTCGGAATGCTTTGGTCCGGTCGCCGCCGTCGCCCGCGTTCGAGACTTTGACGAGGCCATGTCCCGCGCGAATGCTTCCCCCTTCGGACTGGGCGCATCAGTCTTCACCACCAGTCTTGACGAGGCGATGGAAGCAGCCGAACGGCTGGAGGTCGGAATGGTCTGGGTCAACAATCCGCTCATCGACAACGACGCACTGCCCTTCGGCGGCTGGAAGGCTTCGAGCCTCGGGCGCGAACTCGGGCGGCAGGGTCTCGACGCATTCCGGCGCACAAAGATGGTGATCATCGACCACAAGCCCGAAATCCAGAACTGGTGGTACTCATACTCCGACGACTGGTTTCTGGATGGCGGCGGCCGCTCGTTAGGTTGACGCCCGGCCGGCGACTGCTTGTGCGTCGTGCCTGATGTTGTCAGGCGGATTTGAACCCGTACTTGCAAGGATCGTGACGCTGTCCCTTATGCCGTGCAGAGACCACGCCACTCAACGATATCGGCGGCACGGTTCTTTTTGAAATTGGCTCGTGGTTGGAGGCTGCCCTCGATGCGCCGCTTACGGATCTCGGCGGCGATCATCGGCCCAAACAGGATCCACCAGAACCGGACGGTATCGTGGCTGATCTCGATGCCGCGATCGTGACGCAGGCCTCCGACGTTCCGAAGGGAGAGCGGAGGCGCATGTACATCACGACTGCCAGGCATGTAATCGAGGGGCTTGTCTTGAAGTGGCGAAAGGGGCTTGGTCTCAACATGTCAATCCGCCAGACAGGCCAACTGCCCGCCTAAAGTGCGGTTTCCTCTGACCTGACAGACCGCCGGATCAGCCTTTCGCGTACCAACCGTTGTCGACATAGATCGCGGCGCCGTTGATGAAGCTGGCCTCGTCCGAGGCCAAAAACACGACGGCGGCGGCGACCTCCTCGGGTTCGCATATTCTACCTTGGGTCGCCGCAAGGTCGCCCTCTTCCCATTTTTGGCCCGCAGCATCGAGTTCGGCGATTTCGCGTAGCCCGTGCGCGGTCTTTACGAACCCCGGGCAGACGGCATTGCAGCGAATGCCCTGCTCTCGGTACTCGACCGAGATCGCCCGAGCGAGCTGCAGAACCGCGCCCTTCGTCATGCAGTACAGCGACTCGAGCGCATAGCCGAGTTCCGACGCGATCGATGCCGTGATCACCACGGACCCGCCACCATTGGCCACCATCTCGGGCAGCGCCCGCCTGCACACCAGAAAGGCCGACCGAACGTTGATGTTCATCAGCCGGTCGTAGTCCTCTTCCGTCGACTCATGGAGCGCCTTCACGATGATCGTGCCAGCATGGTTGAACAGCACGTCATATGAGCCCATTTCGCGCGCGACAGCATCGAACGCGCCGTCAACTTCGGCGGCTTTCGACACGTCAGCGTGGAAGAAGTTCCCCCGCCCGCCCGCCTCCCGGATCATGTCTACGGTCTCTCGACCGGCCTCGTCCTGGATGTCGATGATCGCCACGCGGGCGCCTTCTCGCGCAAAGACCAGAGCCGTGGCACGGCCCATGCCAGCGGCGCCTCCGGTGATCACGGCGGTCTTTCCGGCAAGCCGTCCACTGGCGCTCTGGGTCATATCGCACTCCTGTCAAAAGGTTGCGACGCGGTCGTCAGATGCATTCTCCTCCGTCCATGACCAGCGCGTGACCGGTCATGTAGTTCGACATGTCAGAAGCGAGGAAGACGATTGCGTTCGCGATTTCGTCCGCGTACCCCCACCGCCCCATTGGAATTGCGTTTGAGACGTAACTTTCGAGGGCTTTGCGTCCGCCCATCTGCAATTCGAAACCGGCGTTGAAAGGCGTATCCACAAATCCCGGGCACAGAGCGTTGAAGCGGATGTTATACCGTGCGTAGTCTGCCGCCATCTGGCGGGTCATCGCGACGGCGGCGTGCTTGGTCGTGGCGTAGGCGATCATCTCCCGGTCGTACTGAACACCGGAATTCGAGGCGGTGATGATCACCGTGCCGCCCCCCTGTTTTTTCATCTGACCCACGACGCATCGAGCCGCGACAAAATGCGATCGGACATTCAGCGCCCATGACGCATCCAGATCCTCAACGGCGACCTCCTCTAAACACCCCTGAACCTGAAGTCCGGCGTGGGAATGAAGGATGTCGAGGCGTCCGTGTTCGGCGACCGCGGCGCCAATAGCGGCTCGGATCGCGTGATCGTCGGTCACGTCAAGCTCATGTGCCGTGGCCACCCCGCCGCGAGCCACAATCTCGTCGGCCGTCCCCGCAGCCAAGTCGGCGTCGCGATCCGTCACCACGACAAGCGCGCCGCAACGTGCAAGCGCTAGCGCGCCCTCCCGGCCTATTCCTGACCCGGCGGCGGTTAGAAACGCGACCCGTCCCGAGAGAAGATCCTGGCTGAAATACATCGCCACCGATGTCTCGTTCATGTGCGACTCTTTCCGTTTCTCAAGAGCAATTGCGCCGTGATGAGCAACACCAGCGATACCGCAAGGACCATGGTCCCGATCGCGTTGATCTCTGGCGTGACGCCGCGACGAATCGACGAGAAGACGTAGATCGGCAGCGTCGTCTCTGAACCGGCTACGAAGAAGGCGATGATGAAATCATCGAAGCTGAAGGTGAAACTCAGCAGGAACCCAGCCAGGATCGCCGGCAGGATTAGCGGCAGCGTCACCTGACGGAAGGTGCCCAATGGCGTGGCGTATAGGTCCGAGGAGGCCTCTGTCAGGGCCCGGTCCATCCCGGCAAGCCGCGCACGAATGATTATGATGACGAGCGACATGGTGAAGAGCGTATGAGCCGCAATGAGCGACCCGTAGCCCATCGAGAACTTCGGTGGGGCGTCGGTTGGCCACAGGCTCGCGACAAGCGGATTGAGCTGGTCGAAAAGCGTGACTAGCCCGATCAGCGTGGCGATGCCGATAACGATGCCCGGGATCATCACCGCGACATAGATCAGGAGGTCGAAGACCACTCGGATAGGTCCCCTGATGCCCTGTAGGGCGACTGCCGCCATGGTACCAAAGACACTGGCGCAGATGGCAGAGACGAAGGCAACGATCAGGCTCGTCTCCAGCGCGTCCATTACGAACGGATTTGACAGCGCCTTTCCGTACCACTGGGTGGAGAGGCCCTGCAGTTGGCTCGCATGACGACCGGCGTTGAAGCTGAAGAGCGCGATGATCCCGATCGGGATGTAGAGAAAGAGATAGACGAAGATTGCGTAGATGCGCATGGAGCCTCACATCAGCGATACGTCTTCGCGCTGCGCGCCAAGACGCCGGATGAGCCGCATATAGGCGGTCACCGTGACCAGCATGATGGCGACTAGCGTCGCGGCAACCGCCGAGCCGAAGGCCCAGTTGCGGGATTGCAGAAAGAGGTCGACGAGCGCGTTTCCGACGAAGAAGACCTTGCCGCCGCCAAGGAGCGCCGGGATCAGGAACTCGCCCATCAGGAGGATGAAGACCAGAAGGCAACCTGTGGCAACGCCGGGCAGCGACATCGGCAACGTCACCTGCAGGAAGGTCCGCCATGGAGGGGCGCCGAGGTCGGACGACGCCTCCAGAAGCCGTTTGTCCAGCCGGTCGAGATTCACGAAGATCGGAAAGACCATCAGTGGCAGATAGCCGTAGGCGATACCCACAAGAACTGAGAATGGTGTGTTTATGAGCCGCACGCCCCCGATCCCGATCCAGTCGAGAAGGGCCGGAATGCCACGCCCGCCAAGGATAAAGATCCAAGCGTAGCTGCGGATCAGGATCGAGGTCCAGAACGGCACGATGACGAGGACCAGAAGCAGCGTCTTCCACTTCGGATCAGCTCGCACCGCGAGAAAATAGGCCAGTGGATAGGCGATCAGAAGCGCGGCGAGCGTGCCCACCGGCGCCAGGATCAGGGTATTCTTGAATGCCGTCCAGCGCGCCGGGAGGTTCGCGTATTGGTCCAGCGTGAAGGCGGGGACATAACCGCCTGCCGCGCCCCGTTCTCCGAAGCTGAAGATCAGAACGACGGTGAGGGGCACGACGAGCATGACCAGGAACCAAGCCCCGGCCGGGGCAAGCAGAACCAGATTTCGGCCACGCTGCGTCATGCCGCTCCCGCTCCCGTTCGTCAGGCGGACTTGAAGCGCGCGAGAAGTTCGGCCCGGTTCGGATCGGTCAGCGTCGCCGCCGCGCCGAATTCCAGCGCGTCGAGCAGTTCCTGCGCCGGATAGAGGATCGGGTCGTTGAGCAGTTCCTCGGGCAGCAAAGCATTGGTGTTCGCATCCGCCGATGGATAGCCATGCGCGAGAACCTCCTTCGCGTTGACCTCAGGAGCGAGCAGGAAGTTGATCAAGGCATAGGCCGCATCGCGGTGAGGCGCGCCCTTCGGCACGGCGTAGTAGTCCGACCAGATCTCGCCACCCTCCTTGCCGAGCACATACGCGATCTCGGGCATGTCGGTGTTGAGCTGCTTGCCGTCGCCGGTCCAGCACATCGTCAACCAGGCATCGCCGTTGAGCATCGGCGGCTGGTAATCGGACGAGATCGCGAAGAGATGCGGCTTGGCGTCGAGAAGCAGTTTCTCCGCCTCGGCCAGTTCGTTCGGGTCGACGGAGTTGAACGAGTAGCCAAAGTATTTCAGCGCGTTGCCGATGGTGGTGAGCTGATAATCATGCACCATGGTGCGACCGGAGTACGCATCCATCGTGATGTCCCAGAAATCCTTCCAGGTCGTCATCTCGCGGCCGTCGAGATGGTTCGTATTCACCGCGTAACCGGTCGTGCCCCAGTTCTTTGGAACCGCATAGAGCGTACCGTCGACAGAACCGGCATCAGAGAAGCGCGGATCGTAGGCGGCGGGGTCGTAGTTCGGCATCAGCGACGAATCAAGCGCCTCGATCAGGTCCTCGCCGACATAGGTCGTGATCGTGTAGTTCGTCGGCACGAAGACGTCCCATCCGGATCCCCCGGCCTGCAGCTTGGCCAACATCTCCTCGTTCGAGCCGAAGACGTTGACCTGGACATGTGCGCCGGTCGCCTCGGTGAAGGCGTCGAAATTCGCCGGGTCATGGTAATTGGGCCAGGTCGCGAGCACGACGCGATCGCCGATATCGCCTTGGGCGAATGCCCGGCGTGGGCGCAGCGCAGGCATCGCACCGGCCAATACCGCGGTCGCCGTACCGAGCCCGGTCACCCCCAGGAAGTGCCGACGCGTCACCGAGCCCCGCTTGTAGCGATAGAGCTCTTCCATGAACTTGCGCTTCGAAATGGTGTCGTTGTTCTTGGTCATTGCTTTCCCCGTCGGTTGGCTGATCGGTGCCTAGTCTCTGTCGAGGACGAGCGCGCTGTCGGCATCCCAGGATGCGTAGAGCACGTCGCCGGCATTGAACGGTCCGTCGCTCAATTCCGCTTGCCTTGGCGTCAGCACCATGAACTCGCCAAGGCTTTGGTTTTCAACAAGATACTCCGTGTGTTCCCCCAGAAAGATGCGGTTCAAGACTGTCACTTCAAGGTTGCCGTCCTTCGCTGATGCCGCCCTCTCCAGCCGGATCTGTTCGGGCCGGACGCTGAGTGAGGCATCCCGTCCCGGCACGATCTCCGATACGGCCTGTCCCGCAAGGCGCATACCATTGGGCAAAGTCACCTCGGCCCGGGTTCCGTTCACGTTCGTGGCCTTGCCGTCGAAGAAATTCGACGTACCGACGAAACCCGCGACATAGCGGTTGCGGGGCCGGTCGTAGAGCTCCCGCGGGGTTCCCGTCTGAACGATGCGCCCATCACGCATGATGCAGATCCGGTCGCTCATTGACAGTGCCTCTTCCTGGTCGTGGGTGACAAGGACGAAGGTGATGCCGAGGCGCCTTTGGATGTTCTGCAGTTCGATCTGCATCTCCTTGCGGAGCTTGCGGTCGAGCGCCGCCATCGGCTCATCGAGAAGGAGCAGCTTCGGCTCGTTGACGATCGCCCGCGCCAGCGCGACACGCTGCTGCTGGCCGCCCGACATCTCCCAGACCCTGCGGTTTTCAAAGCCCTCGAGGCGGACGATCTCGAGAGCCTCGCGGACTTTCCGTTCGATTTCTGCGGCTGGCAGCTTGGGACGCTGCTGCTTCAGCCCGTAGCCGATGTTTCGTTCGACCGTCAGGTGCGGGAAAAGGGCATAATGCTGAAAGACCATGTTGACGGGTCGCCGGTGCGGTTCGAGGTCGTTCACCACTTTCCCGTCCAGAAGAACCTCGCCCGAAGTTGGTGTTTCGAAGCCAGCGAGCATCCGCAGGGCAGTGGTCTTGCCACACCCTGACGGGCCCAGGAACGAAAGGAACTCGCCTTCACCGATCGCCAGGTTCAGGTCGTCTGCCGCTAGAACCTCGCCGAAGCGTTTCGACACGCCCCTAAGCTCCGCGACGATCTTTGCCTGGGATTTGCTGGCTCCCGGCTTGTATCCCCCATCGTCCATGAATTGACTACTTTTCCTCGTTGGGTACATACCCCTTTAACTGCGAAAATAGTAGGAAAGTACCAAATTACTGTATATATCACGAATTAGGTATCTCAATTTGAGTAGAATGGACACCAGACTTGAAGGAATGGCTTGAACCGACCGGGAAACTGATCGCCGCAATCGGGCAGGCAGAGTTCCCGCGCCTCCTTTCCGAAGCTCTCCGCGGAATCGCGCCTTTCGACTATACGGTGGTCTTCGGCTATCTCGGCGCGGCGCGGCCAATGGACCTTTTCGACGACTTCCCGCAGGGCAAGCGAAGGATCTTCGTTGAGGACTATCAGGAG
Source organism: Defluviimonas salinarum (assembly GCF_026013545.1). Taxonomy (GTDB): domain Bacteria; phylum Pseudomonadota; class Alphaproteobacteria; order Rhodobacterales; family Rhodobacteraceae; genus Albidovulum; species Albidovulum salinarum. The sequence continues at coordinate 157,606 of NZ_JAPDOG010000010.1, forward strand.
GGTCCGTATCTGCTCGACCCTTTCTATCTGGCCTGCACGCAACCGGTGGAGACCGGACTCTACCGCATGCGTGATCTTGCCCCGGATCGTTTCTACCAAGGCGAGTATTTCCGCAGTTACTACGTTCAGACCGGCCTCGCTGAAGAGGTTGGCTATTTCATCGACGTTGCGGGCGGAGCGATGGTCGTCGTCTCGCTCATGCGCGCCAGGAAGGCGTTTTCCGCGAAAGAGATCCGCGACTTCCGCCAGTATTGGCCCGTCGTGAGCGCGGCCAGCCGTCGCCACTGGAGCAATCTTCCCTCGCGTATCGACAGCACGGCGGGAGCAACGCCGGACCACCCGATGCACACAAGTGTCGAGCAGGCATTCGCCAATCTTGGCGAAGGCACACTCACTCCGCGCGAACGCGAGGTGGTTGAGTACACACTCAAGGGCCATTCGGCCGACGCGGTCGGTCGCATCCTCGGGATATCTTCCGGCACGGTACGTATCCACAGGCGCAATATATACGCAAAATTGCGCATCCGTTCCCAAGGGGAACTGTTCTCGCGGTTCATCGAGACATTGGTCGGTGATCCGGAGTAACGGCATCCGGCGAATGTCCGAAGTCAGTTACGGATGCTGGCAGCCCAGATCGAACCAGGCTCCACTTGGCTGTAATACGGCCCGTTTTGTGACCCAGAGGCCGCGCCACTTGGCGAGAGCGGCGGCGCGGTTCTTCTCGAGCATGGCTCGGGAAAAGATGTTGCGATTGGGGGTGAAGTGGTCGGGAACGGCGCTTTGATCTGATGGTAGACGTGGTCTGCGAACTGCAGCCCGGAGCATCAGCAAGAAAGCACGAGCTATGAAGCACAATGCTGATCTGGACGTTTCGGTGAAGGAAACGTCGGTGTGTATCGTCGATGAATTGGGTGAGGATTGCCGCGAGACCAAGGTTCCGAGGCAGCCGTAGGATCTCACCGATGCCCAGCGAGCAGAATGGGTTAACTTCGTACGGATCGGGTTGGAAGCCGGTCCCTTGTCGCATTGGCTCTACGGCGGATTGGCTGCGATGGGCCTTCCGGTGATCTGCGTCGAAACCCGTCACACGAAGGCCTTTCCGCAGGATCAGATCAACAAGACCGATCGCAACGATGCCCGGGGCAATGCCCAGATAATGCGAGTGAACCTGTTCCTCAAAAAATACATGAAGAACTGGAGAAGCCAGCAACGGCGGGCCCTGCTGACAGCCCGGAAGCTGCTTCAGGGAAAGGCGATCGTCATCGAGAATGACATCCGCAGCCTTTTGCGCACCTTCGGGCTCAAGGCTGGTGTGATCGGCGAGGCCCGGTTCGAACGGTGGATCCGCGATCTCGTCGAGGATCGCGGTCATCATGAGCCCTTTGCTCGCCGCGCGGGCGACGCTGCGCGAGGAATCGCCCGACCACACGCGTACATTCTGGATCACGCGCGTGACGATGCCGTCTGCCATCGTCTGATGTCGATCCCCGGCGCCGGTCCGGTCACTGCGCTTGCCTTCACAAGCAGCATCAATGTTCCGGCCGTTTTCGCCGATCGCGTTGCGTCGGTTCTTCTTGAAATTTGCCCTCGAGTAGAAGCTACGCTCCGAGTTGAAATGGTTGAAGACTGAGGCGTGGACGGCAGCGAACATCTGCAGACATCGCATGCGCCGGAAGCGCTGCATCGCCCTTTCTCGTCGTCGGGATGGCAGGTGCGAATTCTCCGCCCGGTTGTTGAGTCAGCGGCCCGTTTCCTGCCGGTCCGCCGCGCCGACCTCCCGTAGCGCGGCACCGTAGGACCGGAGCTTGTCCGTTACCAAGATGTGCGGCCGACCGTAGCGCTTCATTGTTTTCTTGAGGAATTTCAATGCAACTTTCTTGTCCCGCGTTTTCGTCACGAAGCTTTCGAGGACCACGCCTTCCTGGTCGATGGCCCGCCACAAGTAGTGTCGCTCACCGTTGATCTTCACGAACATCTCGTCTGATCCTCCCCCAGTGAAGTGGTCCGCCGTTATGTTTAGGAGAACGGAGGATCGAAATGGCTACGAAGCGGCACAAACCTGAAGAGATTGTCATGAAGTTGCGGCAGGTTGAGGTGCTTGTCGGGCAAGGCATTGCACGGGTCGATGCGATCCGCGAGGTGCGCATTACCGAGCAGACCTACTATCGCTGGCGCAAGCAGTATGGCGGGATGGGAACCGCCCAACTGAGGGAGCTCAAGCGGCTACAGAAGTAGAACGAGCGGCTAAGAAAGGCCGTGTCGGAGCTGACGCTGGACAAGCTGATCCTGACCGAGGCGGCACGGGGAAACTTCTGAGCCCCGCCCGTCGTCGTGCCTGCATCGACCTGG
>NZ_JAPDOG010000011.1 GCF_026013545.1 Defluviimonas salinarum
GAGGATTGGGCTCAAGCCCCCTGCGAAGCGTCAACTCGACTCGCTCCGGAGCGGCTCGATGCCGCCGCGGAGCGACCGGAAATCCCCGTCTCTTCAGGGCGGGGAAGATGTTAACAACCCTGATCGACGATAAATCCCTTGGTCGTGCCGATGCGCCCGAGACGCTTCTTGATTTCTGGCGTGGCGCCCTTGCGCGCCTGGAAGATCACCCCAGCCTCGCGAACCCTGACATGAACCGGGAATTGGTCGCGAAAGGGTTCTGGCAGGACCCTGTCGCGATCCAGGTTCTCCTCTGCTCGCGCGCCTCGCACGATGCCCTGGCCGGGTGCGAGGGCGCCCTCGGCGTCCATCTCGTCTCCACGCCAGACGGAGACCCCTTCGGGGACGATGCGGCTTTCGCCCGCCAGTACCGGGTGCTCGCCGTCTCCGATAGGTCGGAATTCCTCTCGCTGACGGAAGATCTTGCCAAGGATGACGATTACCCCGAAATCCATCTTCACGAATACCTCAAATCCTACTTGAACACCGTCTTTCACGAGATTGCTCACGCGCTTCTCTTCGCAGAGAATGCTGCCCTCCTGCCGCCCTCGGAGATCGAGTGCATGTCCAATGCGGGGGAGTTCGATCATGATGTCTTTGATTGCTCCACCGGCTACGGCATCCGCCCCCTCGCCATCGACGGCCAGGATATCTGGGCAGACGACATGGAGGAGGCCGCCGAACTGATGGAGATCCATGTCGAGGCTCTCGGACGCCAGTTCATGCGGCATGCGCTGACCGGCGACAGCGCCTTGGAGTGCTTCCCGGAGGCTTTTGGGGTAGCCTCCGAACTCGAGCGGATCATCGCGAGGCGCGATGATCCGGACCTCGCATGACCGATCAGCTCGACGGACCACTCTCCGAGGCCCTCGCGGCCTCCGGCTCCAGGCTTTTCCCGATGCGCGACCCGGCGACGGGCAACACGCTCATCATTGCCGACGAGGCCGGCCTTGCGGGCCGGATCCGGGCGCTCGCGCTGGCCGAGGAGGACACCGTCAATCCCGCCTACGGCTTCACGCCGAAGCCCGGGCCGCTCGACCTCAGCCTCGTGGCGCTCTGCAGGGAAGGCCGCCCTCTCGGCCATATCTCGATCTCGGTCGAGCCGCCGCGAAAGGGAACCGGGGAGATCGGGCTCTGGATCTCAGGCGTCTTCGTCGATGCCGGCCATCGCGGCCAGGGGATCGGCCGGGCACTCGCCGAGGCGGCGGCCCACCTCGCGGGAGGGACGCTCGACCATATCCGCAGCGCGGATCCGGCACTTGCCGATGGCCTCTGGTGGTCCCCCGGCGGCGATGCCAATGATGGCGGCCAGGCGATCCTCGGCATCCTCGCCGCGGAACTGGAAACGCTGGAGCCTGACGCCGACGACGCGCCCTGTCCCTGAATGCAAACGCGACCAACAAGTGAGGATAACTTGAACATCTTCGAGCGGAACTATGGAACGGCCTGGAAGGACGGGGACGGCCAGGTGGTGCTGCGCCCGCGGCGCACCGCGGACGGCGTGACGACCTTCGGCTGCGCCCTTCCCGGGCACGGTCTCGTCGCCTATGTCGACAATGGCCAGGTCGAAGACCTGACGATCTTCGACCTGGGAGAGGAGGACGACGGGGTTCTTGGCGCCCGGAATTTCGAGATCCGCGCCGATCTTGGTGCGCCGGTTTCCGGCACAGACTGGGCCTGGTATCTCCATTGCGCCGCCTGTGCCGACGGCATGGGGATCGGCGAGGTCGCGCGCTCCTGGATGGCGCTTCCGGTTGTCATCGAAACCGGCGAGGGGACGATCCCGCTCTGCGAAGCGGCCGATCTCGCCGCCCTCGAAGGCTACCGGCAGGAGGCCGCGGACGATCTCGCCGCCATGGACCGGTTGAGGGCAATCCCGCCGCTCGAGATCGGGCGCGTCTCGCGCCTGACCCTCATCGAGGCCCTGGCGGAACATATCGAGGATCTCCGCCACCTGGGGCTGCCGCCGGACCTGGCGCCGGCGGAGGGAGAGCGGCTGCTCGTTCTGGCCGGGCTCGAGGCGGGCCGCGAGCATGTCGCGGCCACGATCCGCATCGCGCGAGCACCGGCTTTCGATCCCGAAACCGGGGCGCTCCGCGGCCTCATCGAGATCCGCTCGGAGCCGGGGCGGCTGCCGGAGGGCGATCATACGCTCCAGCATTTCCTGCGCGGGGTCCTGCCGCCGGAGCCACGGACCCAGGACATGGACGGGCCGATCCTCCTGGCGATCGAGAAAATCCACCGCCTGGGGATGATGCCTCCGGCCAGGGAGGACGATGCGGGTCCGGCACCGTGACGGCCGGCGTCCACAATTTCGGAGGGCGCGGCGCGGATCGGCGCTTCCCCCGCACCCGCAAACCTGCGAAAATGCGAAAATACGAACCGGGAGGCGCAGCTTCATGATCGAGGCCATCGTCAGCGAGATCTCCACCGGCAGCCGGGTCTTCCGCCTGATCTCCGGCGACATCCATCTCCAGGTCGATCTCAGCCAGCCGAAGATCGCCTTCTTCACCCTCGCCATCGCCTCGGAGGACGGAAGCCCGGAATTCACCAATTTCGCGCGAAACCTGAAGGGTGGTCTGCCGCTCGAACTCTGCGACCTCCTCCATCATGCCGGAACGGAGCTTGACCTCGTCCTGGAGCATGACCCGGAGTCGGTCGACCTCTTCCTGAAGACCCGCCTCACGCTGAAACTGCCCGAGGGCGACCTCGTCGTGCTCGCCGGATCCTCGCTCGACGAGGCGCTGAGCCTCGGCACCGCGATGGCCGCGTTCGCCCATGACGATCTTGGCGAGACCGGAGAGCTCATCCGGCTCGCGAGCGGGCGCTCCTGGCGGCGCATGGGGGGCTGGCCCGATCACGCGACCGAAATCACCCGCCGTTACGGCCAGCTCCTCGATCTCGAGGCGATGGCGGAGGAGGGCGAGATCGTGCGTGGGCCCGAGCTCTTCAGCCTCCGTGACACCGATGGTGCGCTCATGGGCATCCTCGTTTCCTGGGAGGGGGAGCCGGCGAGCCCGAGCCTGGTCGGCGAGGCCCTCGACCACTGCGATGCGGCGGGACTCGACCTCGTCATGAACGGCGAGATGGCCTCCTACTTTCCGCTCTGGGCCGACATCGTTCCGGCAAGCGAGGAGATCGCGCCGGTGCTCGCGCACTACGGGGTGCGGGTCCACGACATGATCCTGCGCGGACGCCTCCTGCAGGAGGTCGGGCTCGATCTCGTGCCGGTCAGCGTCCCGGCCGCGATGCTGTCCTGATCGGGTCCGCGCCTTGCGGCAGCGGTTAGAACCGTGCCGGCCGCACTACATCGCGAAATGATAGTCGCTCTCGAACCGGCCCTCGATGACAGGAAGCGGATGCCAGGATGCCGCGTTCTTCCGCGCGATCGCATGCTCGATCACCGGCCTGAACTCCCGCAGCCTGACCCGCAGCAACCCGCTCCCGGAATGGGCGCAGCGATAGCCGTCATGGCGATCCAGGGACGATCCGTCGGTCAGCACGCCTGCCAGGCCCTCCTCGATGCGGGCAATCCGTCTCGCGGCGGTTTCGAAGTCCAGACCCGCCTCGAGATGATGCGTCCGGATCGGGCCGCGGACGGTCTTCGAAACCGTGAAGAGCCGGAGGGCTTCGGCTTCGATGACCGCCATGACCGGAAGGGTGACCTCGCGCCTAGCCTCCGCGTCAGCCTCCCCGTCGAGAAAGGCGTTCCAGGCGTCCAGGTACGGAATGTCGCGATCCGCGGCGATCGGCTCTCCGAGCATGCCGGCGTCCCGCAGGACATCGAGATCATCGAGGATGGCCATGCGCACCTGCGCCATGCCATCTGCATCCCTGACGCTCCGGATGAAGTCGCGAACCGCAACATCGGCGCTCGCCCCGTGCATGAGGTCGAAGAACGAGGCCTCTCCTGACGGGGCAAGGCTCGTATAGACGTGCATCGGCTTTTTCGCGATGGTTCTGACAAGCATTCCGACACCCCTTCCCGATCACGGTCAGGATCGGAGGGAATTGCGAAAAACACAAACGGCTATAGCTTATTCTGGACCCGTTTCCGGACGCCTTCGGGCTGCAAGACCCCCTTCGCGCGGCCTGAGCCCGTCCGGGTCCACAATCCAGCCCTCCGGCGTCCGCGCGATCGAGGCCAACTCGCCATGTTGACAAGTGAAGGCCGCGTCCGCCGCCGCGCCTCTCGACCTGTGGAAGTTGCTCGCCCGGTGTCCGCTCGGGCGCTGGCACCAGGAGCCGGTGCCGGCGCGGCAGGTGGGGCAGGGCACCGCCATCACCGGGTGGGCGTGGGCGGTGAAGTCGGGCGCCATCTCCGGCATCAGGCCATCTCCGGGCCGAGGCCGTCCGGTTCGGGCCGCGCGGCCTCGATCCGGTCGGCCCGTTTCAGCCATGCCTCCTCGGAAACCGACAGCCCGTCGCCGCGCGCGGCGCGGGCCCGAAGCCGGGAGAGCGCGCGCTCGGCTTCTCGCCGGTCGATCTCCGCCTTGAGACGGATCTCGCGCTGTCGGCCGAAGGAGGGCTCATCGCCGAGGGCGAGCCCGGCCGTATTCCGTGTCGGGCCTTTCGAGAGAAGCCGCACCGGCAGCCCTGTCGCCGCCTCGACGGCGGTCGTGAGCGCGTCCGCCGTCACCTCGATCTCGCGTCCAGCCTCGACGATCCTGGCGCAACCCCGGATCTGGTCGATGCAGGTCAGTCCGACTGCCGGTATCACGCGGATCCCGGATCCCTGCGCGAGCGCGATGTCGCGGGCGATGATCGCACCGAGCCCGGTGACGTCGAGAGGTGCGAAACGCAGGGTTCCCTGCCAGGCATTTGGCGCGTTCGTGAGGTCGACCACCTCGGCCCAGGGCAGGCGGCCCGCGGCCATCGCTTCGGGAAGCTCGTGGGGCAGGGGGCCCGCGCCATGCCGGGTCGCGTAGGCGCGGGTCATGTAGAGGGGCCGGATCTCGCCGATCCCGGCCTCCGCCGCGATCGCGAGCATGTTGCGGATCCCGGTATGGGACCGGGTGACATGCGGGAACTCGCCGAACTCCATGTCGAGGCGCAATCCCTGGGCGCCCTCGAAGATCACCGCGCCGTGGCGGCCGAGCGCCGCGTCATCGAGGAGATCGACTGCTGCGGCGAAGCAAGCGCAATCGGCGAGGAACGGCGCGACGAGATCGGTGCGGCCGAGAAGCACATCACGGAGCGGGCTCGCTCCGGCATCGAGGCCCAGCCTCGCGAGGCGGGCGGGCAGCCATTCGTCGCGGATCCGTTCGAGGCGGCTCCGGAGTCCGGGCCGTCGGATGTCGCCAGCGGTCAGGGCGAAACCGTTCTCGTGGCGCTCGATCGCCTCGCCGAAGCCGAGGCCGCAGGAACCGTGGCGCGCGCCGCCGCGGGCCATCTCGACGGCCTGGTTGATCGCCATGTCCCAGGGCGTGGTGACGATGGCGCGCGGGTCGATCGTGATCCGTGTCGGGCGGGCGCCAAGCGCATCGAGCGCGTCGATCTCGCGTCCGAGCATCATCGGATGGGCGACGAAGAAACGCGAGAGGTGGGACGCGGCCCCCGCGAAGCTGCCCGAGCCGACATGGTGAAAGACGTGGCGGCGGCCATCGGCGAGCGCGACGCCGTGACCCGCCTGGGCTCCGCCGTTGGAGCGCACGACGGTGACCTCGCGGCCCTCGCCGGCGAGCCGCGCGGCCAGCGCGTCGGTGGCGAGCCCCTTGCCCTCGTCGCCCCAGCCCGCGCCGATGATGGCATGTGCCAAGATCGCTGCCATTTCCGTTCCTCTCCTATTGCCACCGGCAGAGGCCGGCCCGACGAAAACGAGGGGCGCTGCAGCGCCCCTCGCGGCAGGCCTCACAGCCGGCGGAGGCCGCGGGCCGCACCGGCCTTCGCCGGGACGCCCTTCAGCGCATTGGCCACGACAAGCGCGGTCGATCCGGACCAGCTCGCGGCGACATCGGCGGCGAGCGCGCCCTCGGTGACCTGGATGAGCGAGATCACGGTCTCGGCCAGCGCATCCACGTCCTCCAGAAGGATCGTCCGCTCCGGCAGGATCGGTTTCCAGGTCCTCAGGACGCTGTCGAGGCTGTGGCGGGCGTACCCCTCATTGGCGAGGACGATATGAAAGACCTCCCAGTTGCGCTGCGCCATCTCGACGCAGTCGCGGGCGGTGAGGTCGCGCTCCTGCCGGATGCCGAGAACGCGCGCAAGTTCGTCCCGGGTCACGCCGTCATGCACCGGCTCGTCGCCGATCGTGAAGAGATAGCCCTTGCGGGCGCGCTTTCCGGCGGCGTCGGTCGCGGTCTTCAGTGCGGCGAAGAGGTGCGCGAGGCAGTAGCTTTCGCCATGGTTTCCGCCGCCATTGCCCTCAAGCCAGAGTTCACGGGCCTGCTTGGCGACACGGATATCCGCCTCGAACTGGGTCACCTGCAGCGGCGCCCGATCGGTCTTCGCATCGCCGACGGCGGCGATCAGGATATGCGGGTCGGTGACCGGCTTGCGATCGTAGATGCCCGTTGCGAGCGTATTGAGCCCGTCCCGCATCAGCTTCTCGGCGATCATGCCCATCGAGCCGGTCACGTCCGAGGCGAGAATGATCGGCGTCGAGGCCGGGTTGTCGGCGCTGTCACGGCTCTCGCGCATCGCGATCTTGGCCGGGTCGAATTCGGGTTTCATGCTGCGAGAGGTGAAGACCTGCGCCTGGCTTTTGCCGGTCACGTTCGAGTTGCTGTAACTTTGCCAATCGGCGGCGTCCCAACGTCCATTGCCCATGATGCTCTCCTGTGATGTCCTGGTCCGGATATAGCGTATCAAGTTGCAAGTTGCAAGATACATTTTAATAACGAATACCGAAACCCGCCGTCAGGCATAGACGTCCTCGGCGGTGACCGCGTACTCCACGAAGCGGCGCGGTCCCCAGGCCTCCACCAGCGCCTTTTGCCACCCGGCATAGTCGCGCATCGCGTCACCGGCGGGCGGGAAGCTCAGCCAGGCCGCGATCGGCGCCGGGACGGTCCCGTCATGAAGCTGGCTGCCGGCGGCATCGCCGAGCGCCTCACGCACGGTGAGGCGCACCAGTTCGGCATCGGTGCGGGCGTCGGTCCCGGTTCCGGCGACCGCGAGGCGGGGCAGGGCATCGAGGCTTCGCGCCGGCAGCAGGTCGGGCCGCGTTCCCATCGGCACGGCGAAACACCAGCCTCCCGCAAGTCGCACCGAATGGGTCTTCGGGTTGACGAGCACCGTCTCGGGACCGATCGCGCCGTGAACCTGGCCGTGCCATCCAAGCCAGGCCGCGATATTCATCAGGCCGGAGCAGAGCCACGCGGCGTGAACTGGCGGCATCGCGCCGGCGTGGGCGAGAAGGTCGGCGAGCAGGATTTCCTCGGGGTTGCGCTCGAGAATCGTGAGGCGGCCACCACTCTCGAGGGCCGTTTCTCGAAGGAGGCGCGGCAGAAACGGGCGCATCTGCGCCTCCATCCCCGGATCGGCGAAACGGAAGCCGGCGATCGCCGCAACCTCCCGCGCCGCGAGATCCACGAGATCCGCGGGATAGACCGTCGCGATGGTCCGGGAACCGACGAGGATCTCGCCGTGATCGGCCGTGCGGCTTGCGCGCGGCGCGATCGCCAGATCATGTCCATCCGCGGTGCGCAGGGTCCGGCCCGCCGGACCCCGGCGGGGCTGCCCGGCCGCGCCGGAAACGGCCAGCGCGCGGTCGCGCAGGGTGACGAGATGGGCCATGACCCGGGTCGCTTCGGGCTCGGCGCAGATGTCGGGATGCCAGGCCGCGGCAAGGCGGTGGAAGGCGCGGCGGATCTCTCTCACGGAACCCGGAAAGAGCGTCGCTGCCGCGGCGGGCGTGGTGCCAAGGATATCTCTGGCAGTCAGGGTCATCGCCACCTCCATTTTCGCAGACCAATCATGTCAGATTGATTTGTAACTTGCAAGTTGCTCTTTATTGATCTAGCATGTCCGGGAATGCCAGGGAGCCCCTCATGCCCACCTCTGATGCGGATCGGCGCGACTGGCGCCCGATCGCCACTGTCGACACCGTGATCCTGACCCTTGACGAGGGCAGCCTGAAGGTTCTCGTCCATCGCCGGCAGCGCGCACCCTTCGCGGGCGCCTGGGCGCTTCCCGGGGGCTATATCCGCCCCGGGGAGGATGACAGCGCCGAAGAGGCGGCCCTGCGAGTGCTTCGCACAAAGGCGGGGCTGCCGAACTTCTATATCGAACAGCTCGCCACCTATTCCGGACCCGCGCGCGATCCTCGCGGCTGGTCGATCTCGGTCGCCTTTCTCGCCCTTGTTCCCCGCGACCTGTTGCCGGACCTGGCGGAAGACGTCTCGCTCGCCGCGGTCGATGGCCTGCCCGACCTCGCCTTTGATCATGGCCGCATCGTCCGGGACGCGGTGGCGCGGCTGCGCGGCAAGGGGGCCTATTCCTCGCTGCCCGCGGCGCTCCTGCCTGAAAGCTTCACCCTTCCCGAGCTGCAACGCGCCTACGAGATCGTTCTTGGCGATCATATCGACGCGAGCTCGTTCCGGCGCAAAGTGCTCGATCTTGACATGATCGAGGAGACTGGCGAGGCGCAGGCGGGGGTGAGCAAGCGTCCAGCGAAGCTCTACCGGCTCACGGGCGCTGCCCGGACCTTCAATCGCACGCTTGGCGCGGCCTGATCGACGGTCTCGGTCCGGGCGCGCCTCATGGCGGCGAAATGCGAATACCGGCAGGAATTTTCAGGCCCTGGCGCTACGATCCGCACGCCGCCGACATGATCCGGCCGGCAGACTCCAACGCGAGAAGATCGAATGAAATATGACACCGAAGCCATGAACACGGCGGCCTGTCTCTGGGAGCAGTGCATCGAACCCACCCATGCCCTGTTCAGAGGCGTCCAGGCGCTCCGGGATATCCACGGTACTGTCGACGTCCGGGCAGGGATCGTCGGACTCTCCGAGGCCTGCGATATCGTCTACGAGACCGCCAGGGGGCTGGGCTACGACGACAGCTTCGACTGGGAATTCTGCCCGCTGTTCCTCCGGCACTGCACGACGGCGGATGATCCCGAGGCCACGGACATCGCCCTGAAGTTCAATCTCGCCGACGAGGCCGCCGTCAAGGCCAACGCCCAGCTGATCCTGGATCATGCCTGGAAGCCGTCGGACTCGTCTCCTTCCCTCTGACGGCGCCGGGCGGGCGGCCGATCAAGCCCGGGCCTGCGAAGACCTGAGGGCGGAGTTCCTCGGCCAGAGAACTCCGCCTTCAGATTTCAGGGCGCCGGCGCCGGATCCTCCCCGGCAAGCCCGGCCAGCCTCAGCCAGGCGTCCTCGTCGATCATCTCGATCCCAAGCTCCTCGGCCCTGGCCGCCTTGGAGCCGGCGCCCGGACCGGCGATGACGAGGTCGGTCTTGGGCGACACCGAACCCGCCACCTTGGCGCCGAGCGCCTCGGCGCGCTCCTTGGCCTCCTGGCGCGACATCTTCTCGAGGGTGCCGGTGAAGACCAGCGTCTTGCCGGCGACCGGGCTGTCCGTGGCGACGGGCGCAACGGTATCTGCGATCTCGAGCATGGAGGCGAGCCGCCCGATCGCGGCCATTTCGGCGGGCTGGCGCATCGCGTGGGCGGGCGAGGAGCTTCGAGACGGTGGCGCCGACGAGCGGGATGCCAAACCCGTGGATCACCCTGTCGAGCGGCTGCCGGCGCGCCTCGCGGATCGCGGCGAAGAGCTTTTCGGCCGATTTCTCGCGCCAGCCGATGATCCCGGCGAGCGGACGAGTCTCGAGGGTGAAGATGTCGGCCGGCTCCCTCACCCATCCTTGATCCCACATCTCCTCGACGACCGAGGCGCCGAAGCCCTGGATGTCGAAGATCTCGCGGCTGACGATATGCTTCAGCTTCTCGATCGCCTGGGCCGGGCAGATCATGCCGCCCGTGCAGCGGTGAACGGCCTCGCCGGTCTCGCGGATCGCCGCGGAGCCGCAGGCGGGGCAGGTGGCCGGATAGGCGAAGGCCGGGGCGTTGGGGGCACGCCGCGCCAGATCGACATCAGCCACTTTCGGGATCACGTCGCCCGCCCGGTAGATCTGGACAAGATCTCCGACGCGGATGTCGCGGCCCTCGCGGATTGCGCCACCCTTCGCGTCGCGCCCGGCAATGTAGTCCTCGTTGTGCAGCGTCGCGTTCGAGACGACGACACCGCCGACCGTCACCGGTTCGAGGCGGGCGACGGGCGCCAGGATCCCGGTGCGGCCGACCTGGATGTCGATCGCAAGAAGCCGCGTCCAGGCGAGTTCGGCGGGGAACTTGTGGGCGATGGCCCAGCGGGGCGTCGTCGAGCGGAAGCCGAGCCGCTCCTGCAGGGAGAGGTCGTCGATCTTGTAGACGACGCCGTCGATGTCGTATCCGAGGCCAGCCCGCATCTTCATGATCGCCGCGTAATGGTCGAGGAGGTCCCCGGCCTCATCGAAGGACCGCATCAGCGGGTTCGTGACGAAGCCGAGCTCCGCGAGACGCGCGACAGATCCGGTCTGGGTCGGCGCCAGCGGTCCGGAGGTCTCGCCCCAGCCATAGGCGAAGAAGGCGAGAGGCCGCTCACGGGTCTTTTCGGCGTCGAGCTGACGGAGCGCGCCGGCGGCGGCGTTGCGCGGATTGGCGAAGATCTTGCCGCCCCGGGCCGCCTGGGCCGCATTGAGATTATGGAAGTCGACATGCATCATGTAGACCTCGCCGCGGACCTCGAGGATCCGGGGGGCTCCCGTCAGGCGCTGTGGAATGTCCGGGATCGTGCGGGCATTGGCGGTCACATCCTCGCCGATCGCACCATCGCCGCGTGTCGCGGCATGGACGAGGCGGCCGTCCTCGTAGCGAAGCGAAAGCGAGAGCCCGTCGATCTTGGGTTCCGCGACCACCCGGAGCGGCGCGGTCCCGGCGAGGCCGAGAAACTTGCGCGCCGACGCGAGGAAGCCCTCCACATCCTCACCCTCGAAGGCGTTGGCGAGCGACAGCATCGGCTTCGCGTGCTGGATCTTGCCGAAACCCTCCGCGGCCGGGGCGCCGACCTTGCCGAGGGGGTCCGCCATATCCCGGAGCCCGGGATCCGCGGCCACGAGGGCGGCGAGATCGCGCCTTCGGGCATCGTAATCCGCGTCACTCAGGATCGGGTCGTCCTTCTGGTGATAGGCGATGTCGGCACGGGCAATCTCGTCGCGCAGGGCCTCGGCGCGACGGCGGATATCTTCGGTCATCTGGGCGCTTCCTCGGTCAGAATGGCGGCATCCTAACTTGCGAAAATGAATTCCGAAAGGTGAAAGATCATGAGGAAGCCGAGACGCCTGGCGCCTCAGGGCGCCGGCGTGTCGCCAGCAAGGATCGCCGGCAGCGGCATGCCGAAGCCCTTGCGGTAGATATCCTCGGCGGTGAGGCGGACCGCGAATTCCGCCGAGCCGCCGTCGTAGACGACGAGGTCACCGTTGTCGTGGACCTCGACCTCCCAGACCTCGTCCGGATCGCCCGCCTCCGCAAGGATGCGATCCTCCTCGGTCTCACCCTCCTCGAGATCATCGAGATCGACCTCCATGTTGCCCTCACGGTAGGCGTCAAGGATCGTTTCGTGATCGTCATTGGCCGAGGCGAGCGCCGCCTCGCGGGTCTCGTGGCAATTGTAGACCCTGAACCAGGCCTCGGCGGTCATCTCCGCGGGACCGTCCGCGTCCGGGGCGCTGCCCGGATGCGGCCTGAGACCGATCATCGGGGCCTCCGACATGAACTGCATCCAGCCCTTCTTCATCCGTAAAACTCCTCGAACGTTTCCGCTGGATTATGGACCCTCCGGACGAAAAGACGAATGCCGCACAGATCTCGACTTTCGTGCCACCAGGCCGCGCAAGAAGCTTGACCGATTGGTCAGGACCGAGCTAACCATTTCCTGACCGAATGGTGTTTGATCATGCTCTTTCCCAAAAGTTTTCCCGTCAATGAGGGCGATCTCCTGTTCATCGAGTTCGCCCCCGTCGTCCTGCCGGCCTTCACGACGCGCAAGGCCCGGCACGCCAATCACGACCTGCTCGCGCGCCACGGCATCGACGAGGTCGAGGTCACGCCGGTGCTTTACGAACGCCAGTCGGAATCCTGGTACGACGACAGTACGCGGTCCGGCGGCCCGGTTCACGAGATCCTGTTCTTCTTCGACCCCGACGAGTTCCCGGTCGCGGACTACGGGATCGTCTTCACGGACCCGACCTTCGAGGCCGCGGCAGCCAAGCATATGCGCGGCCTCTTTCCGGCCGAACGGTTCGGCGAGATCGAATATACCGAACTCGCCAACCAGTGCGACGACGCGATCTCGATGGAGTTCCCTATCGCCGATGGCCGTGGTTTCGGCCGTGCGATCCGCAAGGATCCGGTCTTCTTCGAGCACCTCGTCGAGAGCCCCATGATCCGCTCATCGCGGCTGATCTCGGCGGTCACGGCGGATCTCTATGCGCAGGCCGTCTCGCCCCATGCCGACGACAGCAAGCGGCCGCGGCCGCCCGAAGGCCTTTACGCGGGCATGTGGGTGACCTGGGGCGCGCCGACCCGGCACTGATCGTCAGCCGTCATGCATCGACCGCGAAAGGAAGCGCGTCAGCGGCTCCATCATGAGGGCGATCGGGGCCTGTTCGCGGGTCAGGAAGAAGGCCTCCACCGGCATGCCCGGCACCAGATCGCGGCCCCCGAGCACCGCAAGACCGGCGGCGGTCACCCGCAGTTCGGCCTCGTACCAGCGCGCCCCGGACCGCGCGTCGGACATCACGTGCGGCGAGACCCTGAGGACCTCTCCCTCGACCCTCGGCAGGCTGCGGGCACTGAAGGCGGGGAAGGTGAGCAACGCGCGCTGCCCGGCCATGACCCGGTCGATGTCCCGCGGATCGATCCGGGCAATCAGGTGGCTGGAGCGTTCGGCCGGAATGATGAACAGGACCGGATCCGCGGGGCTCAGCACCGCGCGCCGCCCCGCAACCCGCAGGTCGTGGACGATCCCGTCGACCGGCGCGCGGATCTCCAGCCGTCCGAGCCGTGCGCGGATCGCCGCAAGGCGCTCGGCGGTCTCCGCTTCCTGGACATCGATGTCGCGCAGCTCCGACAGGGCCGTCTCCCGACGCGACGCCCCGAGGTTGAGGATCTGCAGCCCGATCTCGGCCAGCATCTCGCGGGCCCCGGCCAGATCGGCCTCGATCGCGCCCGCGCTGCCCTCGGCCTCGACGAAGGCCAGCTCGGCCTCCCGGACAATTCCGGCCCGTGCGACCCCCTTCGCCGAAAGATCCTCCTGGATCGCAAGCGCTTCGGAGAGCAGCCCGGCCTGGCGCGAGAGGGAGGCTGACTGGACCTCGAGACCGGCGATGCGGGCACGCACCTGGTCCTCGCGCTTGCGCATCTGAGCCTCCTGCTGGCGCTCGGTCTCGGACCGGGCGGCAAAAAGCTCACGCTCGCCGTCGAGGATCCCGGCGCCACCCACCTTCTCGGCCAGGGCGACCAGATCGGCGGGGAAGTCGACCTCGTCACCGCCATCGCGCTCAGCCTCGAGGCGGGCGATCCGGGCCCGGAGCTCGACGAGGCGGTCCTCGAGAATCCGCGCCTCCGGCGCGAGGTCCGCCTCGTCGAGCCGCACCAGGACCGCGCCCGCCCGCACCGCCTGGCCGCTATCGACGAGGATCTCCTCGACGACGCCGCCATCGGGATGCTGAACCGCCAGCCGGTCGCTTTCGAGGCCGATCTCGCCCTGGGCGATCACCGCGCCGGAGAGCGAACCGAAGACCGACCAGGCCGCGAGGCCGGCGACGAGCAGGACCGAGAGGATGGTCGTCGCGATCACCCGCGGACGCAGACGCAGCGCCGCGGCGCCGCAGATCGGTTCGGTCTTCATGCCGCCTCTCCTTCCCGGATACCGGCGGGCGAGAGGATCTTCTCGCGCGGGCCGAAGGCGCGGACCGCGCCACCGTCAAGAACCAGGATCAGGTCGCATTCCTCGATCGCCGAGGGCCGGTGCGCCATCACGATCACGGCGGCGCCCCGTGAGCGCATCTCGCGCACGGCGCGGTTCAGCCTGATCGACCCGTCGTGATCGAGGCTCGAATTGGGCTCGTCGAGGACGACGAGGGCGGGCACGCCATGGACGGCCCGCGCGAGGCCGATGCGCTGCAACTGGCCACCCGACAGGCAGGGCGCGTCAGGATCCAGGAGCGTGTCATAGCCCGCCTTGAGCGACACGATCAGCTCATGGGCTCCGGCGATGCGGGCCGCCTCGACGATCGCCGCTGCCGAGGCGTCCGCGGCGAAGCCGGAAATGTTCTCGGCGATGGTGCCGCGCAGGAAGCGGACCTGCTGCGGCAGGTATCCGACATGGCTGCCGATCCTGTCGGGATCATATTGCCCGAGCGGCGCCCCATCGAGAAGAACGCGCCCCGACGCCGGGGTCAGCCCCCCGGTGAGGAGGCGGCCAATCGTGGTCTTGCCCGAGCCGCTCGGCCCGACGATGGCGAGCGCGCTCCCGGGGCCGACCTCGAAGGAGATGCCCCTGAGGACCGGGCTGCCCGGGAGATGGCCGGCCACGACATTCTCGAGCCGGACATGGCCGGCGGGCGCGGGCAGGGCGGTGCGGGCCGCCGCCGGCGCATGGGTCATGAGGCCCGATAGCCGTTTCCAGGAACCACGGGCCTTCTGCAGCGCGCCCCATTGCCCGATCAGCACATCGATCGGCGCGAGCGCCCGCCCGACGAGGATCGAGGAGGCGATCATGCCGCCCGCGGACATTTCTCCCCGGATCACGAGGAATGCGCCGAACCCGAGGATGAGCGATTGCAGTATCTGCCGGAACGTCCGCGAGAAAACCGAGAATGCACCATGCCGGTCGCTCAGATCGAGCCAGGACAGGATCGACAGGCGCTGAAGCTCCCGCCAGCGCAGGAAGACCGCACGACCGATGCCGAGGCTTGACACGGTGTCGTTGCCGGAGCGGATCTCCCGCAGCATCCGGTCGGCCGCGAGGGCGGCCGCTGCGCTCGCCTCCTGACGAGGGGCGCTCATGACCTGGCCGGCAATGGCGGCGGCGACCAGGATCGCCCCGCCGCCGACAGCAAGGAGGCCAAGCGCGGGATGGAGGACGAAGATCGCACCGATGAAGAGCGGTATCCAGGGCAGATCGAAGAGCGCGAGAAAGGCCGGTGAAGCGGCAAGGCGGGAGAGTGTCTCGAGATCCCGGCTTCCCGCCGCCGTGGCGGCGTCCTGCGGATCGCCGCGGGCCGCATCGAGGCTCGCGGCGAAAACCGGGCCATCGAGATCGGACTGGAAGCCCGCTCCGGCCCGCGCCGCGATCCTGGCGCGGCCATGATCGAGAAGGCCCATCATCGCGAAGAGGAAGAGCATGACCGACGTCAGGCTGATCAGGGTCTCGACCGAGCCGCTCGGCAGAACCCGGTCGTAGACCTGCAGCATGTAGATAGACCCGGTCAGCATGAGCAGGTTCACAAGCACGCTGAGAAGGAGAATGATACCGAAAGGATGCGCCGCGCGCTTCCGGGCCGCCGCGAATTCCGTGCTTGCCATGGTCCGTTGCCGAGTATCCGGATAATTTTCGACATGCTCGCGTTTTCGCATTCGACTTGCAAGACCGGGAATCGATATGCGAGAATTATTTCGAGTAAATCTTTCCTGCCAAGGACGCCAACAATCATGACCTGCGCCCTGATCGCGCCGTTCGGCATTGACACGCACCGGACCCCGCCCGGTCATCCCGAACGCCCCGAGCGGCTTGCCGCGGTGCTCTCGGCGCTCGATGAGACCTTCTTTCCGGACCTCCAGAGGTTCGAGGCGCCGAAAGGCGATCGGGAGTTCCTGCGGACGGTCCACGATCCGGATCACCTCGATCGGCTCGACTCCCTGACGCCCGGGTCCGGCGCGGTGGCAATCGACACCGATACGGTCCTTCTGCCCGATACGCTCGATGCGGCCCTGCGCGGTGTCGGCGGCGCCTGCCTCGGCGTCGATCTCGTGCTCGAGGGCCGGGCCCGGAACGCCTTCATCGCGTCGCGTCCACCCGGCCATCATGCCGAGCGCGCCCGCGCCATGGGCTTTTGTTTCTACGGGACGGTTGCCGCGGCCGCCCTGCACGCGGTGCGCAACCGCGGGATCGAGCGCGTCGCGGTGCTCGACTTCGACGCCCATCACGGCAACGGAACGCAAGACATCCTCTGGGACGCATCCGAGGTCTTCTTCGCCTCGACCCACCAGCGCAACATCTTCCCGATGCGCGGGACGGCCGAGGAGACCGGCGCGCATGGCCAGATCCTGAACCTGCCGCTGAAGAACGGCTCGGGCTCGCGCCAGATGGCCGAGGCCTGGGGGTCTATCCTCGCCCGCGTCGAGGAATGGCGGCCCGAGCTCATCCTCCTGTCGGCGGGCTTCGACGCCCATCAGCACGACCCGCTGGCCGGTCTGCGCTGGAGGGACACCGATTTCACATGGCTCACCGGGCGGATTCTCGATCTCGCCGAGCGGCATGCGCCGGGCCGGGTGGTCTCGGTCCTCGAGGGCGGCTACGATCTCGGCGTGCTCAGGCGCTGCGTTCCTGCCCATATGCGGCTTCTTGCAGGCCCGGCCCCCGAACGCCATCCGGAACCGGCCTGAACCGTCTGCGAAAAACCGGTCATGGTTCAGATTTTCCGGATGAGCGACTAGAGTTCCGCCAGCCAGAAACCAACCCGGAGATGCCGCGATGCCGGTCTACCACCTCTTCCAGATCCGCCCCGACGCGGAGCAGCTCCGCGCGCTGCGCACCAATGAAAAACCGGAACTTGCCGCGGCCTGGCTCAGCGGCCGGCTCGGCCAGATCGCCGGCGCGCTCGAGCAGGATCTCTACCGCTTCACCGCGATCGTGAAGGCGCGCGATCTCGAGGACCTGTTCTACAAGACGAATGCGATCGACGCGCCCTGGACGGACGGCCCCGCGGTCCTTCATGTCGAGCCTGGCGCGCAATCGACCTCGGTCGGGGACGTCGCCGTCGACCTCGAGGCCGACGAGGCGAGTCTCTGTGCGGTGCTCGGTTGGGAGGTGCTTTCCTGGGACCGGGCGCAGGACTTCCACGTGAAGGCCTCGCAGCTCCCGATCCCGGAGGAAAACGCCCCCGCGCCGTGACGCGGGTGACGTCGGGCGGCCGCGGCTTTCGCCCCGGCCGCGATCCGATCAGATGATGACCTCGAGATTCCAGAACGCCACGATCTGGCGCTCGCAGGCATCGCGGAGGTCTTTCGTCTCGCCGCAGATCCGCTCGGCGCGAAAACCGAAACGCTCAAGCCCCGAATAGTCGAGATGCGAGAGCACCACGACCTCGACGCCGCGCTCCATCGCGAGGGTCGTGAGCTGCATCGCCAGCGCCGCGAGATCGTTGCGCGGCTCCGAGATCCGCACCCCGACACAGACCGTGGAAGGGTCCCTGAAGTGCGCCAGGAAAGGGTTGCGGCCAGCCCCCTCGGGGAAGCGCTCCTTGCCTCCCTTACGCGCCCTGGGATCCAGGGGCGCCAGCAGGTGGTCGATATTGACGGCCTCGTGACAGGTGATGCGGGACATCACGCCGTTCCAGCGGGTTGCAATCGTCATTCGGACATCTCCATGATCAGGCGGGCAGCCTGGGCATTACCGGTTTCGGGAAGCGCGATGGCGGCGAGATTGGCGCGGATCTCCTCGGCGCGGCCGTTATCGAGAAACTCGGTGACCTTGCGCGAGAGCGTCAGCATCTCGTGCGGCTCGACGATATCGGCCAGGCCGCGGCTCACCGCCGCCATGGCGCGGGACTGCTGGTCGTCCATGAAGGCGTTCATCTGCGCCATGAAGATCGTCGGTACGCGGTTATACATCGCCTCGTGGAAGCTGTTGTAGCCGACAGCCGAGATGTAGAGGTCCGCCGCGGCGACAAGCGCGCTCGCGTGATGGGTCTTGACCACGCGGGTGTTCGGCCAGCTGAACGCGCCGGCCTCGACCGTCGCGGTCGGCCAGACCACGACAAGGTTCAGCGTGTCGGGGCGGCGCGCCATCATTGCGCAGATCGCGGCGATCTGGGCGCTGCGGTCCGCGGCGACACCGCCCCCGAGCATGGTCACGACGAGGTGGCGGTATTCGGTGCCGAATTCGGCCGCGATGCGCTTGCGCAGGGACCGGCGCTTTCCGGCGCTGAGGTTCATCTGCTGTACGATCGGCCCGACCGGCCTCAGGTGCGAACCCGAGGAATAGGAGGTGTTGAGCTCCTCGAAAGCCTCGGTCGGAACGATCACGCGGCTGAATGCCTTTTCCCGGTCGAGCGCGATCGAGTTGTCCTGGCCGGCCTGCCACATGCCGCGCCGCACCCAGACGCCATTGAGATTGTTCTCGACGATCGAGCGGTAGATCGAGTCGAAGACGTAGCCACCATCGAAGACAAGCGTACGCTTGGCGGCCGAAAGAGCCTTGAGGCGCGCATAGTTGACGAGGTCGTTCTCGTGCTCCTGGGCGTGGAGCGGCGACCGGCTGACCAGCGGCATGACTTCGAACCCGTAGCCTTTGAGCATCTTCATGCAGGACGGGAAGGCGGCAAAGGTCGGCGCACCCTTCGTGCGGTCCATCTCGGTGGCGATGAGCGAGCAGCGCTGCGCATGCCCCAGGCCGACACCGTTGGTCGGCACGAAGAGCACCGGCGAGGATGTCTCGGCCTGACGCTTGCGGCGCGGTTCGGAGGTGTCGGCAAGCTCCGGCTGGCGGAGCTGCGGGACAACCTTGAGCATGTCGACCGAGGCGGTGAAGCCAGAAGCCAGCACCTCGCGCCGGATCAGGGCGAGGTGGCGGATCACGCTGTTGGCAAGGTAGCTTCCGGCCGCGAGAAGATCGCTCGGCCCGTGCAGGAAGGCATCGACCGCCTTCGACCAGCCGCGCTCGCGGGAGCCATCGATCAGGGCGGCGCCGGCGACAGCGAGATTGGCCACGAGCGACTGGGTGCGGTAGGACGACGAGGGGGCGCTGAAGATCATGCAGGCATCGACGCGCGGCGCAAGTGCCGCAGGCAGGATCTCGCCGTAGTGATAGAACGGGATCGTGGTCCCGAACTGCTTGCCCCACTCCTGCTTGGTCTTGCCGTCGGTCAGGACCGCCACGCGGTATTCCGGCGAGGTGCCGATTGCCAGGAGCGCCTGGCGCTGGGTGTCGGTCTTCAGGTCGGGCGCAACGAGCAGCACGACGGGACGTTCGTCCTGGCGCGGCGCGCGCGCCAGCTTCACGCCGAAAACCGGCATGTGATGGGCGCCGCTGGCAATCCCGGCCGGAACATTCACGACCTCCGGATCGTCGCCAAGAACATAGGACAACTTCGACTTGATGCCGATCACCGCCTGCAGGTTCGGGAAGCGCCCGACGGCGATGGCGCGCGCGCCCGCCTCGAGGTCCATGCGCCGCAGAAGGGTGAGCTTGCGGTCATTGATCTCATGGGCGCGCAGGAGGACGAGGGTGTCACCGGCCTCGGGCGCCTTGCCGAGGATCCGCGTCACGCAATCGAACTGCGCGTTGCGGTTCAGCGATGCCGGGATCGCGCCGCGGCCGATGCCGGCGCGAATGCCGGCCGCCTCGAGCTGTGACGTAAAA
This sequence comes from Defluviimonas salinarum, assembly GCF_026013545.1. Taxonomy (GTDB): domain Bacteria; phylum Pseudomonadota; class Alphaproteobacteria; order Rhodobacterales; family Rhodobacteraceae; genus Albidovulum; species Albidovulum salinarum. The sequence continues at coordinate 19,676 of NZ_JAPDOG010000011.1, forward strand.
ACGGTCAGCTCCTCGAAAGCATCGGGATTCTCGGAACCGATATCACAGAAGATCATGATTTTCCCCCTGGGTCTTCCTTGCGCCGGCCAGGACCTTCCTGATGAAGCTCTCGGAGCTGAAGCCGGCGACGATATGCTGGGCGCGCCTGACGAAGCGCACATAGGAATTCGGATTCGCGACGAACCCGGCGATGATCGCGTCGACGTCCTCGCCGTCGGAGGCGACGACGGCCTCGCCGAAGATCTCGGCCGTGCCGGGATCGGTGATCACGACCTTGCCGGCGCAGATCGCCTCGGCGATGACCCGCCCGAAACTCTCGCGCCAGCGCGGATGGGTGTAATAGACGAAGAAGTCGAGCCCCTCGAGGAACTCCCCGACCGGCATGGCGCCGAAGGGCAGGACCGTCCAGTGCGCCGGGATCGACGAGGGGTCGACCAGGAAGCTGTCGCCGCCGAGGATCCGGCAAGCCTCCGCATGCGCGGGAAAATGACGCCTCATGACCTCCATCGCGGGGAATTTCTCGTAGCCGGCGCGCGACAGGCGGCCGCGGCGGTCGCGCGGTTCCGGGGTCGGTTCCGACATCTCGAAATCGCAGATGTTGAACCAGTCGAAATTCGCCAGCTTCCAGAACCGACGGGACGTCTTCTGCCAGGCCTCCACGCCACGACGGTTGTAGCCGGAGACCGGTGCCAGGAACCGCGCCTTGCAGACCGTCGCGTCGGCGACCAGGTCCAGGCATTTCGCAATGTCGAACCCTTCAGACACCCCGTCGGGACGCAGGAAGTTCTCGTGCGTGACGACGATCAGGCGGTCGCAGAGGATGCGCGTCTGCAAGTCGTCGTTGAACTTCAGGCACGATGGGTTGTGCAGGACGACGATCTCGGCGCGGATCGCCGCGTCGTTCCAGGTCATCTCGATGCCGACCTCGTCGAGAGCCTCCTGCAGCTTCGGATTGGGCTTGCGGCCCTTGAACATCTTCGTCTCGAGCGCGTGTACGCTCAGATCGACATGGCCGGCGATGGTGCGGATCTCGTGGGCGACAGCGGAGGAGGTGCCTCCGGAAAATCTCGGGTCGATGACAAGCGCTACGCGCGTTCTCTCTGTTTTTCGCATTTTACTTTCTGCCATTCGAAAATCTCAGGCTGGCGGGAGGCGCGAAATGGTTGCGCCGGCCTGTCCAGCCAGGATCGGGTAACGCCGCCCCGACGGGGGCGGCGTCAAGGTTCAGTAGATCGAGCGGCCCTGTTCGCCGTCGGACGTGGTGGCGGAATTGGACGCCCCCATGGCGGACGCCAGGGCGGTCGAAAGATCGCCATTGGAGAGCTCTTTCACGGCGTTGAGCGTCGTGGCCGACGGCGCCACCGCAAAGGCGTTCAGCGCGGCGCCGAGAGCGCCGGAAATGTCGAGCAGGCTGGGGTTGGCAGCGATGAACTCCGACAGCTCGTTGATCTGGCCGGCCTCAACCATATCCTCGACAGTCTGGAGATCGGTCGCACTCACCGCGGCAACCGCTGCGCTGCCGAACTGCATCCCGAGCATAAGTGCAGCGATCGCAATCGAAAGCTTGCTTTTCTTCATATGTTTTCCTTTTCGCGTTTTGGTCCGCCCGGCACGCTTCTGCCGGGAAGATCGCACAGACTTATGCGACGCGTTTTAATATATCCGCCCAGAAAAAGGAAGAACATGAGTTTTCGCACAATCATTTTTTTTCGCCGTCGCGAATGTGGATAACGCGAGTGATCCGCAGTGGCTTGGCCGTTGCCGGATAGAGCGGGAATGCGGAGCTGCTCCGCTCAGAATGCGCCCTGCGCCGGCGCTTCCGGCGGGAGGGGGAGGGTGTGGACTGCTGGCCGCGCAGAGCCGAGGCCGTCAACCCGCACCTCCATGTCGGTATCACGCTCCCAGAGGGACGGGTCGCCGTAAAACGCCACCGCCCGGCGCCGGGTCTCCGGATCGGCCATATCGACAACACCGGGCGTGTCGTCCGGGCCGAACAGGCGCGCCCAGCCGTCGACGACCCACCTGCCGTCGATGACGGCGAAATCGTGCCGTTCGCGGATTTCGGCGATGCCCGCCGCCTTCGGGTTCTCGAAGCACCAGAAGCCGCAAATACGGACCCTTTCGCCGAGAGCCCGCCGCGTCTGCGCCGCCCAGGACAAGGGGTCGGCAATGTCGGACCCATCCGGAAAGCGGCGCGAGCCATGAGGGTCCGTGCGGACCTGACCGGCAAGCATATCGCCGATCCTCGCGAGCTCCATTTCTGTCCGATTGCCCATCGCGCCTGGCTCCGGATTGCGCCTGTACCGATCATAAGCCAATCGGCGGAAAACCAGAAAAACGATTTTCCTGAGCGATTTTTCGCAGTCCGCGCCTATCATCGATCCACACAAGGATCAAGGCCAATGAATAAACCAAGTCACGACCCTTTCACCGACATCCTCGCGCTTCCCGTCGATAAGCGGGGTGCCTGGATCGCGACATCGCTCGGAGGGATGTGGTCGATCGAGCATCCCGCGCCCGGGGACGTCCGGATCGAGGATGTCGCTGCCGGCCTGTCGCGCAACTGCCGCTACAACGGGCAGCTCAAGGAGGATGCCGATTTCCTCTCGGTAGCCGAGCATAGCGTCGCAATGACAAAGTGGGCCGTCGCGAACGGTGTCGCCACGCATCGCGAGGATGCGCTGGCGATCCTGCTGCATGATGCCTCCGAGGCCTTCTATGGCGACATGGTCACGCCGCTGAAGGATCTCTTGCCCCAGTTCAGGAAATACGAGGACAAGGCGCAGGCCGTCATCATGACCGCTTTCGGTCTCGCCCCGGACGCCGTCTCGATCCGCAAGGAGGAGATCAAGCTCATCGACCGCCGCATCCGTCTCGACGAGCGTGACGCGGTGATCGAGGACCCGGCCCGCTCGATCGGCAAGCGAATCTCCTGGGACAAGGAGCCGGATCTCGCCTCCATCGACGTCGAGATCGCCGGCCTCAACCCCAGGGCCGCCCGCCAGGCCTTCCTCGAATGCTTCACCTGGATCGTCGAGGCCCTGCCGCTCCGGAACCCGGCGCTTGCCCGGCTTCATGACGGGTTCGCCGCGGCGGCCCGCCGGAACCTCGAGCGCATGACCAGCCGCGAGAGCATACCCTGCATGCTCGATATGTGAAAAAGGAACCGTAGCGATGATCTTCCCGGCCTTCGACCCCTTTGATTCCGGCGACCAGCAGACCCTTCGTCATGTCTGCCTCGAAACGCTGAAAAGGATCGGGAAGACCCGCTCTGCGTTCCTTTCGACCTGCGAGTCCCGGCCGCATCTCATCCATCAAGACCGCGCGGGACGCCTCGCCGCCTTCGGCGCCCTCCTGATGGGGGCGACGGTGCTGTCGCGCAACCGCACCCTTCCCGACCAGGATCCCGAACGGTTCCTCGGGGCTCTCGCCAGGATCGGCGAGCGCGCGGCTCCCGGCTCCCTGAAGGCGAAGATCCAGGGCTTTCTCGGCGGCGCGCCGGATGGCGGACCCGGGCTCCGCGAGCGCATGATCCCGGTCCTGGCCACCTGGCCCGGCTTCGACCGCGACGCCTACCTCGAGGGGCGGCCGCAAGGCGCCGACTTCATGGCCGAGTTCGGGATCGACTATCCGGCGCTGCGGGAGCTGTCCTTCGAGATGCACAAGCCCTGGACGCACCTGCGGGATCTCGAGACGCATATCGATGCGCTGATCCCGATCTACCGGCGCTTCGAGGAGGCTGCTTTCGCCGGGACCGATCCTGAACGGCTCGCGGAGCTTCTCGGCGACGGGAACGGCATCGGGGCGAATGCCTCCCCGGATCGCGACATCGATACAGAACCGGCACTCTGAGCAAATTTAGCCGCAACCCCCTTCCTTCAGGGCGGGGAGAGTTCACCGCCTCGCACCCTGGGAGGCCAGGCGCGGGAGAGGTTTTTTCCACATCTTTCGCGTTTTCAGGGGGTGACCGCCATTTCAATCCGTCCCGATCCTGAGATAGAATGCGAAAAACTGAATTTGGAGTGGCACTATGGGCAAGTACCAGACGGATGAGGCGGCCAGGGCGTTGCAGGCGGCGACCGATATCGGCAGAAGCCTCTTCCACCTCAACATGGTCATCCTTCTCGCCCCCTTCGCGTTCACCGCGCGGATGTGCCAGCCGAAACGGCGGTTCGGCCTGACCAGGCGGCCCTGAGGCGCCATGATCAGCGTCGCCGGTCGGCCGTTCTTCGGCGGCGAATCTCCGCGCGCCTCCTTGAGCCCCGGCAGCATAAGCAATCTCCCCGCCGAGGCGGCTAATCGAGCCAGGCGGATGATCCTCGCTCTCGGTCATGCCCGGGCCGAGGGAATGGCGGATCTCCTGGTCGATCCGTTTTCCACTGCGCCAACGCCCCTCCGCCTGCTTCGTGAGCGTGTCGCGGAGACGGACGCGACCGAGGCGGCGTACCCCGCGGACATTACGGACATGGGCCGGTCCGGCCGCGCAGAAGTCGTGCTGCGCGGGATCGGCATGGACGTCCTGACCGAATTTTGCGCGACACTCCTGCGCCTCGAGATGCTCATGCTCCTGGAGGCGCGGACCCTTTCGAATTTCATGATCGCCTCCGGCATCCACGAGGCGGCGGCCGATCGCCTGGCGCCGGTTACCGTCGCGGCCGCCGCGATGCAGCTTCTGGACGTCGACACGCCGGCATGGGTCCGGCATCTCGCAACCTTCAGCAGGCGGGAGCTCGCCGGCCTCGGCGCTGCGGCTGAGGCCGGCCGGACCCTCCAGGCCGATGCGCTTGCACGGTTTGGGCGGATCCGCGACATCGACGACCTCGAAGCGGCCGCCGATGAGGTCCGGGCCCGGGAGCACGCACTGCGCCGCCTCATCAAAACGCCCGGGAGACCCTATCCTTCAGGCCGGGAAGGATAGTACCTCGACTGTTCCGGGGCTGATGGCGGCGCGGCGGGCTCGCACAATCAGACCCCAGCGCAAGAGCAGTCGTGGCGGCGGATCGCGGGGTTTGGCACCGCCTCGAAACCGCCATCCTCGCGCACGATCCAATCAATAATGATGAGGCATGCAGAATTTTGTTGAAAAAAATGAATTGACGTATGGTTTTCCACACTTTATTTTTTCGCATATCGCTGGATTACTGTTTCGCATCTGTTTACCAGAGGCCTGTTGTGCCATGACGACTCTTACGGACAAATCTCGGCGTAGCGATCATTCCGGTCCGGATTACGACCGCCCGGCGCCACGCCGCGCGCCCGGCCTGAAGGATCGCATGGATCTCCAGCCGGGCGACCTGATCATCTATCCGTTCCTGTGGTCCTGGGAGAGCGAAAAAGGCATCGTACATGCCTCAAAGATGCGCCCCTGCGTCGTGCTCCTGCGGATCGACAACCCTGACGGCCCGAGCGTGGTAATCCTGCCGATCACGACCAAGCCTGCGGCGCAATGGCATGACCGGTTTCACGTCCCGGAAGACGAATGCCGCCGCGTCGGCATGGATCCGTCCCGCAACGCGTCGATCGGCCTCAATGACTACAACTTCGAGGTGGTGGCGACCTCGAGCTGCCTGCGCCATAACGTGCCCGTGCGGGCGTTCAGCGCCGGCTTCGTCGAAGGCCTGGCGACACGTTTTCTCGAGGTTCTCGCGGAGCGCCGCGCCTTTCAGGTGGTCCGCACACCGATCCCCGCCGAGGATGATGACTGCATGGCCCACATGATGTAGGGTCTGCGCGGCTACAGCAGCCAGACCTGCCTCATCGGCAGGCCGTCGCGGATATCGGCGGGCAGCCGGTCGCGGGTCTCGAGGAAGGCCTCGAGCACATCCTCCGCACCCCATAGCCGGATCTCGAACCAGAGTTCGGCGTGGCGCGCCAGCACCGGCCGGGCGAAACCGCCCCAGCTGACGAGCAGTCCGCGGGACGCCTTGGTCGCGCGCATCGCCCCCTCCAGCTGCTGGAGGGTGGCGCTATCGCTGACGATGTCGCCCGACTTGACCTGGACGACAAGGCGATCATCCATGCCAAGATCGCCCTTGCCGGCGAGAATGTCGACCCCGCCGTCTGGACCCGGCGGCGAAAGGCGGGTCCGGTAGCCCTTGGCCTTGAGGATCTCGGCCACCAGGCGGGCCAGCCCGTGGCCGGCGAAGACCGCCCCCATGCGCTGGAGTGTGCGATTCCGGAGCAGGCGCTCGATCTCGTTCGGATCCTCGGGCAGGACCGAGCGCGCCGCGCCGGAAGGGCCCGGATCGCGGCCATTGCGCAGGACCTCTTCGATCCGTCGCGCGGCGTCGTTGCGGGAAAGCTCGCAGACATGCTGCAGTGCGCCGAAGGAGTGGATGAGGTCGGGCAGGAAGGCCTCGCGGGGAATGTCGGTCCGGATCCAGCGCAGGCGGCGCGCCGGACGCCCGTCCGGATCCTCCTCGTAGCCGGGCAGGAACTGGCCTATGCCGACCTGGCCGGAACGGCGGAGCGGGCAGATCGCGAGATCGCCGGGTTGGGCGTCGTTGAGGAGAAGCTGGAGCTGACCCGCCAGGCTCTCGATCCGGGAGAGCTTCTCTCCCGGATTGGCGCGCATCACCTCGTCGAGGATCTCCTCCCGCTCGAAATGGCCGGAAAGATCCTCGCGCACCCCGGCATCGAAGGTAACGATCCCGGTAGCAATGGCGGCCTCCTCCGTGGCGGCGGATTTTGGCAGGCGGATGAGCCAGGCACGGCGCCCGGGGGCTGCGGTTACGGCCGGGGCAGGCAGGTTGTGAGAGGTCATCTGGGTCCGGTTGAAATCGTGGCGGCGCTGCTCATCCTGATATGCGAATATTGATAGCATTGCGAGGATGTACCGCTGTTTTCCCAAAGAAAAGGCCCGGAAGATCCGGGCCAAGTTGGAACAGGGAGGTGTATCGGAGAGGCCCGATGCGTTGAAAATATCTGCGAAAATCGGTGTTGTAAAGAGTCGTGCTGATTTATTTTTCGCAAATCTGTGGAGGGGTCGGGCTTGCACCTAACCCGGAAAATATGCGAATGTTCCGGAGATAATACACGCTGAGATAGAAATGCCTGAAACCATTGCCTGCGGTCTCTGCGGCCGCGAACACAAGCCGGTTTTCCTGGGTTCAACGGACCAGGGGGATGGCTGCGCGGCGGAGGTGGCCGAGGGCCGGCTCTTTGGTCACTACGGATCGGCAGTCGCCGACATGACCGTGCTGGACTTCAAGGGGGATGTGCCGGCTGACGGAACCCTCGTCTGCGATACCTGCATCACCGAGATGCTTGCCGATGGCCGCCTCGCGGAGGCCGATGGGGACCGTGCGACGCAGTCGGACGAGGCGCTTCAAAGCTCCCTGAAAGAAGTCTGATCTAGTAAAGTGGACTGCTGGTGCCTCAGGCTCCGCATTGCAGGTAAGCCCACCCTTTCCGGCGCAGTTCCCCCTTGGCCTCGGCGATCATCTCGTCGAGCCCACCGCCGAGGATCAGCGCCTCTACGACACTGCCGGCGAGGACCTCGCCAGCCGAGCTGTCGCTGGCGTAGTTCACCCCGGCAATTTCCCGGCGCGCGGCAATCTCGCGCGAGAGCTCGAAATAGGCGAGCGTGCAGTCCGGGTTGATCAGTGCGAGAGCATAGGCGATCGAGGCGGCGCGGGCCGAATGATCGGACGGGTAGGGGGGCTGCGGCGCGGCCGGGACGATGGTTTCGACGGCCGGATCGAGTTCGGCCGGCAACGGTCGCTGCCAGTGCCAGCTGTCGCGGAGCGCGAAGAACCGGACCTCATCCTGAACCACGCGAAGGTAGGACCAGATGGCGGGGAGCTCCTCTTCCGGCGGCAGGAGGCCGCCAAGTTCGAACCAGTCCATCGCGGTGTGATCAGGCATGCTTTCGGCTACGGCGAGAGCGACCTGTCGCGGAGTCCTCGCGTCACGCTGCAGGATCAGGAGGTCGATCACCTCGCGGCGCGCCTCGAGATCGCCGGCGGAATAGGGCGGCGGAACCCGGGTGTCGAAGTCCGGAGGCAAGTAGCGCGCACCGCCGCGAATGACCTCGAGAATCTCCGCCGGAGGGCTGCCGGTCAAAGAGCCAGTCTCCGCCAGTACCGGGGCGGCCAGGGAGAGCAGGGAGAAGGCCGCGACGAGCCCGATACGCAATTTGCACACCTCGTTTTCGTGGTACCGATATCTGCCCGACGTTGTCTTGTCGATCCGTTTTTCACGGCATTTGCCACAACCCTTGCATCAGGGGTGGGGCGACATCCATTCAGGGCTACCTGATCGCCTCGTTCACCCTGAAGCCGGAGCGCCGGATGAACCTTCGCATCTTCCTCATGGCCGAGACCTCGAGTTGACGAACCCTTTCACGCGTCACGCCAAACCTGTGACCGAGCTCGTCGAGCGTCCTGACGTCGTCTGGATCGAGCTTGCGCAGGGCGATGATCTCCCGCTCCCGCGGGCTCAAGATCTCCAGCGCCTCGGCAATGACCCTTCCGATCCGCGTTTCCGTGTCCTGCTGCACAATCAACGCCTCGGCGCCAGGCCGATCGTCGGCGATGCGGTCGATCCACTCGCCACCCTCACCATCCGCCGCGTCGTTTCGCGCGTTCAGGCTGGGGTCCGCGCCGCTAAGCCGGCCGCCAAAATCCTCGATGGCGCGAAGCGGGATACTCAGCCGGTCGGCCGCCGCGGCATGGATATCCGCCACCGTGTAACTGCGCCCGGATTGCTGGAATTGCCTCTCGACATCCGCGATCACCTTGCGCAGCGAGAAGAAGAGCTTGCGCTGCTCACCGGAACTGTTGATCCGCACCAGGCTATGGTTGCGCATCCGGTAATCCCTGAGACTGGACAGGACCCACCACTGCGCGTAGGTCGAGAAGCGATATCCCTTGTCCGGATCAAAACGGTCCGCGGCGGCCATGAGCCCGATGACCGCCTCATTGATGAAATCGTCCCGGTCCGATGACTCCCTCGTCATCTTCAGGGCGAAACCCCTGGCGAACGGGATATAGGCCTCGATCAGCGCGTTCCTGGCCGCCGTATCGCCATCATCGCGCCAAGCCCTGGCCAGGCGGATCTCATCTTCCTCCTTGAGGAAACCTCCAGAACCCCGCTGCCGGCCCTTGCCCCAGCAGGGCCCGGGCCTCATCGTCGTGCGATCGAGGGGTGCAATGGATTTCGCCACCTCGAAATCAATCTTCTGCATGTTCACTGCTGAGCCTTCTGGCGCCCGTGGGCTTACCAATAATTTTTCCCTTTTTCGCAAATTGGCGCAGCCATGGCAAGTCAAATCAAACCTCGGTGGCCTTAACGCGGACACGGCGACCCGGTCCAATCTCCGTCGCGGGGCCGCTAAGGATGCGGGCCTCCGGCTCGACCTGCCCGACGATGTCCGGGGCGGCCAGCCAATGTGGAAAACGCGCCCTTCGCCGTGCGTTTTTCGCGAAGCCGTCCTACGCTGGGACGCCCACTCGAAAAAGGAAATTCCGATGAGCCTTCTGACCTTCGTTCACGGGACCATGTCAAGCGGCAAGACCACCGCTTTGCTGCAGGAGGCCCATAATTTCCGGCTTCACGGTCTCAACGCTTACCTGCTGACCGCCGCGGCGGACACCCGCTCGGGCCTTGGCGTGATCCGCTCGCGGATCGGCATCTCGGCCGAGGCGCGGATCTTTGCGCCCGGGGAGGATCTCCTCGCGAAGATCGCCGCGGCCCACGAGAAGGCGCCAATCGCGGCGGTGATGGTCGACGAGGCGCAGTTCCTCTCGCGCGACCAGGTCTGGCAGCTTTCCGACGTTGCCGACGATCTCGGCATCCGCGTCACCTGCTACGGGCTCAGGACCGATTTTCTTGGCCGGCTCTTCGAAGGCTCGGCCGCGCTCATGGCGCTCGCCGACGAGCTCAAGGAGAATACCGGCGTCTGCGCCTCTGGCGAGAAGGCCAACATGGTGCTCCGGATCGGCGCTGACGGACAGGTGCTGATCGACGGGCCCCAGGTTCTCGTCGGCGGCGAGGAGAGTTATGTCGCGGTGTCGCGCCGGGCCTGGAAGATGGCCGTGAGCGCCACGCTTGCCGGCCGGCCGGCGCTCAGGGCGGTCTGATATGCGCGACTACATCCCGGACATCCACGGCGACGCAACCCGTCTCGCGAACATCCTCTCCGGGCTCGATTATGTCCGCGAGGCCGATTGCTGGCGCCATCCCGAGGGGCGCCGCGCGGTGTTTCTTGGCGACCTGATCGACAACGGCAGGGAGAACCGGGCCGTCCTGTCGGAGGTCCGCGCCATGATCGACAACGGCCAGGCGTTCTGCCTGATGGGCAATCACGAGCTGAATGCGATCCTTTTCCACCTCCCTGGCCGGGCCTGGGGCGGTGTCCAGGACGGCTGGATGCGGGCTCGCACCGCTTCGAACACCCGCCAGCACCAGGCCTTTCTCGACGAGTTCGCGGGCGACGACGCGGGGATTGGCGAGGCGATCGGTTTTTTCCTCTCGCTGCCGCTCCTCGACGAGGCGGCCGGCCTCCGCGCGGTCCATGCCTGCTGGGACGAGCGTGCCGTGGAGACCGTTCTCGCGCGCCGGCCCGACGCGCGACTCCGGGCGGAGGACCTTCAGGAGGTGGCGCTCGAGGAGAGCGACTTCGCCAGGGCCGTCGTGACGCTCGCGAAGGGACCGGAGATCGACCTGCCGCCCGGCATCTCCTACGCCGACATCTACGGCAAGAGCCGGAGCGCGGCGCGCCTCAACTGGTGGGCGCCCGAGACCGCGAGCTATCGCGGCGCGGTGCTCTCGGTCCCCGACCGGATGACGATTCCGGACCTGCCGCTGCCGCCCGAGGCGGTGCGCCAGGTCTACCCGAAGGACGCGCCGCCGGTCGTCTTCGGCCACTACAAGTTAACCGGACGTCCGGATATCCACGGCAACGCGATCTGCCTTGATTATCCGCAGACCGCCTGCGCGCTCCGCGAAAGCGAGGCCGGGCTCAGCCTCGCGATCCTCGAACTCGAACCGGAGAGCCTGGAGCCGGTCTGAGCCGTACCGGGCGCGGCAAGCGGCTCACGCCTGGGCGGCCGCGAAGCTCGGCGCCGCATCTGCGAACGGTACGAAGTCGCCATCCTCATCCACGACATCGAAGAGATCGAGCCGCTCAGGGAAGAGCACGCCGCTCGGGCAGGATCTCGCCCGCCGGTCATGGGCCTCGCCCCACCAGACGCCGACGACCAGCGGCCGCTTCGGCAGGACCACCTCACGGCAATAGAGAAGGACCGCCCCATCGAACCAGCGCAGGGGGTCCGGCCAGCGGACCAGCCGCTTCAGGGCCCGCCTGGTGAGCCGGTAGGTCTCCTCCTCCATCACGGCGCCCTGGCCGCGCGCCTCGGCGGCGATCTCCTCTTCCAGGCTGCGCCCGGCGAAGCGCGCCGCCGCCTCGCGGCTCTCGAAGGTCTGCTCGATGAAGTCGTCGGCCTCCTCGTCGTACCTCGTGGCCGTCCAGCCGGTCACGGCCCTTGCGTAGTCCTGAGCGAGCATCCAGGCGACGACCTCGGCGCGATCCTCATCGGAAAATTCCAGCGCATCGACCCATTTCGCCGCCGTGAAGCGCAGAACCATCTCCGGCCCGTTCAGGCCGGCGATCGCGCGCCAGTCCTCTGGATGGGTCGATACCGAGATCCCGGGGCCATCGATGGTCGGGCGCCGCTCGGCGGCCGGCCTGTCCAGAAAGCCGATATGGGTCACTTTCGGAATATGCTTCTCGACGATGTGGGGCATCGGTCCTCTTCCTGCCTGAGCTCTCGCGCACTGGCAATTTTGGAATCATTTTTCGCAATTTATCAGCACCACAGGCGGCAGGCAAGGGCGCGGAGCTCCGGTTCGGAAGGTGCGCGGCCGCGAACCGCCACTTCAGGGCGCGGGATCGGCGTCCTGCGTCCTGGCGGGCAGGGCGATCGTGGTGGGCGACAGGTCGATGACATAGGGATGGCCCGGAACTATACCCGCCCGGACATCCTCGGCGCCAAGGAACTCGACCCCGTCATCGCCGCCGAAAGAGGCGCGCTTGATCTCCCAGAGATCATCGAAGGGAACCTTGGCGGGATTGGCCTCGGCAGCATAGGCGACATGATCGACGCCGGCGGCGCGCACATCCTCGATCGGCGCGTTGGACATGATGTAGACCCCATGATCACCCACGAGATGCAATCCGGCAGGGACCTTGCCCGGATCGATATCCGTGTTCATGGCGCTGAAGGCAAGGCCATGGAGCCGGATCTCCTCCTCGAGCAAGGTGCGGCGCGCAGGATCGAGATCCTCGCGCCAGAAGGCGGGATCGACGAGCTGCTCCAGATTGGCCCGCCGGTTGCCGGATGCCTCGGAGAGATCGAGAAGACGCTCGAGATGGTCGGAATCGAAGGTCAGCCGCATGAGATCACCTCTGAAATTCCGGGCACTATCGGGCAATCGAGTGAAAACGGAAATGCCGGATTATCGGTTCGGTCCCCGCGGGAGTTCCCCGATTTCAATCAAAGCTCTCTCCATCTTCGTTTTCGCAATCCTGCGTTAGGATTTGGCTTCGCATCGGTCATGAATGGAAAACGAAAATGACGGAACCCAAGGCAATCAATCTCTACTTCCGGGAAGGCGGCTCGGACAAGATCTACCAGGCCCAGCTCGTCGAGGCCGGCGGCGGCTGGCGTGTCACCTTCCAGTATGGCCGCCGCGGCAAGCCGCTGACCGCCGGGGAGAAGACCGACGGGCCGACGACCTACGAAAAAGCCGAGAAGATCTACGACAAGCTCGTCGCCTCCAAGGTGGCGAAGGGTTGTTAGCAGTTGCCTCTTGATTTTATCTTTTCGCATCTTATGCTATCAATATGATGCGAAAAATGGTCAGTACAGGCGAGGCGGCGAAGGCGCTCGGGGTAACGCCCCTGACGCTTCGGCGCTGGGAGGCGAGCGGCAAGCTCCTGCCCGACGAGCGCACCGCCGGCGGCCGCCGGCGCTACGACCTCGCCCGGCTCCTGCCGGACCTGTTCCGCAAGCAGGACGCGGTGCGCCGCACCGTCGCCTATGCGCGGGTTTCCTCTCATGACCAGAAGTCGGATCTCGAGCGCCAGGCGCAACTGCTTGAACTCTACTGCGCCCGGCAGGGCTGGAGCTACGAGGTCGTGACCGATCTCGGATCGGGGATGAACTATCGCAAGAAGGGGCTGAGGCGCCTGCTCGACGACATCGTCGCGGGCGGGGTCGGCCGGCTGGTGATCACCCACAAGGACCGGCTCCTGCGCTTCGGCGCGGAGCTGGTCTTCGCGATCTGCGAGGCGAAGGGTGTCGAGGTCGTGATCCTCAATCAGGGTGAGGATACGAGCTTCGAGGAGGATCTCGCCCGCGACGTGCTCGAGATCGTCACTGTTTTCTCGGCGCGCCTCTATGGCGCGCGTTCGCGCAAGAGCGCGAAGATGGTCGCGGATCTGAAGAAGGCCGCCGAGGCCGCCGCCGGAGGCGGCGACCGCTGATGCCGGACCAGGTCCGCACCTTCCAGATCCAGCTGCCGCGCGGGGCCCACGAGGCGGCGCTCGAGGCGATGGCGGCCCTGTTCGGCCGGGCCGAGCGGCGGCTCCATGCGCAGATGGGCCGGCTCAACCTGGCCGCGTCCGAAAACGGCTGGGACCGCGAGCGGATCAACGAGGCGCGGGCGCGGCTGAAGCGGGTGACGCTGGCCGCCGCGGGGATCACCGCGCGCCAGTACAACGGCCTGCAGCGCGGCCTCGAGGGCAAGCACGACTCGGTGCGCGAACTGGCCCGGATCCGCATCGAGCGGAACGCGGCGAAGCGCGCCGATCTCGCGGCGAAGGTCGAGAGCGACCTCCGGCGCCTCGCGGCCCAGGCCGGCAACGACGCCGCGATCGCCGCCCGCGCGGCCAGGGGCAGGGGGCCGACGGCGGCCCAGGCGCGGCTCGCGATGACGCCGGCCGACAGGCGCGCGGCGCGGCGCACCCTGCACGAGCGGAAGCGGCGGCTGGGGCGGCTCGATGCGATGCTGGCGCGGGACCGCGCCATCGCCACGGCCGCGGTGCCGCCGATCGTCTTCGGCTCGAAGGATCTGCTGCGGGCGCGGGCGCGGATCCACGCCAACGACCGCGCGGGCCTCCTGGCCTGGCGGGAGAAATGGCATGCCGCGCGCCACCGCGAGGTGATGTTCATCGGCTCGGCCGACGAGACCGCGGGCAACCAGACCTGCCAGGCGCTTGATGCCGGCGCCGGCCGGATCGCGCTCTGGATCAAGATGCCGCCGGCGCTCGCGGCGGCGGGCTTCCCGGACCGGCTGCGGATCGACGATGTCGATCTGCCCGGCTTCGGCGGCACGGAGATCGCGGCCGCGCTCGAAGGCATTGCTACCGGCGCGCGGAAGGTCGCCATCGCCTATCGCTTCCTGCGCGATCCCGACTGGAGCGAGCGGCGGCACAAGTCGCCCTGGCGGGTCTGCGTCACGATCCGCTGCGAGACCCCGGAGGCGTCGTTCGACGGCGCGAACGGGGTTCTTGCCGTCGACGTCAATGCCGACCATCTCGCCCTCGCCCTGGTCAAGGGCGACGGCAACCCGGTCCGGGCCTGGCGGATCGCGCTGCCGCTCCGGGGCAGGAGCGCCGAGGCGCGCGTCGCGATCATCGGCGACGCCGCACGGACCGTCTGCGCGATCGCCGCGGCCCATGGCGTACCGCTGGCGCTCGAAAGCCTCGACTTCGAGAAGAAGCGGCGCGAGCTCGAGTTGCTGTCGAAAACGGCGCGCTCGCCGGCCGAGCGGCGCTACGCGCGGATGCTGTCCTCCTTCGCCCACGCCCGGATCGGCACCGCGATCCGGCGCCGCGCGGCGCGCGAGGGCATCGCCGTGCGCGACATCAACCCGGCCTATACCTCGCTGATCGGCCGGACCAACTACGCAAGGAGATACGGGCTCTCGCTCCACCAGGCCGCGGCCGTGGCGATCGCCCGTCGGGCGCTCGGGCATTCCGAACGCATCAATTACGTCTACGGGCTTCGCGGTCGCCGCAACGCCCGCCCGACCCGGACGGAGTCGCGGCGGCACGTGTGGCGCCAATGGGCGAGGCTCTATCGGGACACGGCGCGGACTGCATCCGGGCAATCGTCCTCGGAGACGCCGAAACAACCACGCCCCTCAGGGGCGGGGCGTCACGGGCGCTCTTCCGACGGCCTCAGGGCCACGACTGCCTGAGCGGGCCTTCGGGCCCGATCACGCCACAAGGCGGGGGCGCTGCTGACCCCGTTCCTGGACCCAGGCCGTGGATGATGCGGTTTGATCAGGAAAAATTTTGCGGTTCGGAATGGCGGGCGGCGATAATCCGCCCGCTTATCCACAACGCCGGCCGGTTCCGGGTCGGATTGAATTTGCGAATTTCCGTTTGGTGCGCCAATCTTGGATCGAGGACCCGGACGGTCCGGGCCCGTGGAGGCACCTGGATGGCTGATGGATCGGCGCCCGTGATCGGGCTGGCCGGAAAGATGGAGACCCGCATCTCCTTCCCCGACAACCGCGCGATGGTCGGGTTCTGCGGACCCTGCGACCGCAACCTCACGGAGCTCGAGCGCCAGTTCGGCGTCACCATCCTGCGCCACGGCAACAGCATCAGGATCCAGGCCGATCGCGATCATTTGGCCGAGATCACCGAGCAGCTCGAGGATCTCGCCCGGCGCGCGCGAGAGGGCGAGGCCATCGATCCCGGAATGAGCCCCGCCAATCCCGATCCTGCGATCCCGGCTCTCGTGACCCGCCGGAGGCCGGTGGAACCCCGGACCCGCGTCCAGGCCAACTACGTCCGGGCGCTCCATGCGCATGAGGTCAATTTCGGCATCGGCCCTGCCGGCACCGGCAAGACCTATCTCGCGGTCGCGGCCGGCGTCAGCCTCTTCCTGCAGAACCAGGTCGAGCGGCTGGTGCTCTCGCGGCCCGCGGTCGAGGCCGGGGAGCGTCTCGGCTTCCTGCCCGGAGACATGAAGGACAAGGTCGATCCCTACATGCAGCCGCTCTACGACGCGTTGAACGACATGCTTCCGGCCAAGCAGGTCCAGAAGATGCTCGAGGAGAAGTCGATCGAGATCGCGCCCCTCGCCTTCATGCGCGGCCGCACGCTCTCGAACGCCTTTGTCGTCCTCGACGAGGCGCAGAACGCCACCGCGATGCAGATGAAGATGTTTCTCACCCGCCTCGGCCGGGGTAGCCGGATGGTGGTGACGGGGGATCCCGGACAGGTCGACCTGCCGAAGGGCGTGGTGTCCGGGCTGGTCGATGCCGAACGGATCCTTGACGGCGTCGAGGGTGTGGGATTCACCCGCTTCACCTGTGGCGACGTCGTCCGCCACCCGCTGGTCGCGCGGATCCTCGCGGCTTATGACGGCGCGGAGGCGGCAGTATGAACGTCGTGATTCCCGATATCAATGACGCCCCAACCTTCCAGGCGGTCCTCGCGCCGCATCTTGCCCGGCTCAGGCTGGCGAAGACCTTCATGCAGGTCGACGCAAAATGGAGCGGCGGCGAGGCTCTCGAGTTCGCGCTCCTGCTCGAGGCGATGGCGGGGTTTCTCGATGGCGCGGCCGTCGAACGGATCGCCGAGGCCAGAAGCCGCCTCGATGCGCGGATCGGGGTTCCCCGGAAGGATCATGCCGCCGGGATCCGGGCGCGGAACGGGACCGGTTTCTGCGGTCTGGTGAATGGGATCACGGGCATCCTGCACGCGGGCGCGAAGACCAATTGCCAGGCCCGCTGGCGCGCCGAGGGCGTGGGGCCGTTTCTCGCCCTCGCCGAGGACCTCCGGCAGCGCTGTTTCGAGGGAGTTCCGGGAACCATCCGGGAGATCGAGGCCAGGCTCGAGGCGGCGCCGGATCCCGCTCCAGACTGTGCCTGACATCCGCCGGGGTCCCGATATCAAGGTTCCGGATGTTCACGAAGCGAGGGCTCGATTTCCGCAAGATGCGCGGCAATCTTGCGGGCATAGGCGCTGGCATCTGCAAAGTAGATGTCGCTGTCGCCAGGGCGGCACGCGGTGACTGCCTCGACATGTGCGCTCCGGCTTCCGTCGAGATGCAGCGCGAGACCGACATCGATGCTTCCGGAAACCAGCCGGTAGTCGGCCAGCAGGGCCTCGGCGGCCTTCCGCTGCATCCTTGGCCAGGTCGAATCCCCGGCCTCGAGCGCTGACCAGGGGTCGCGGGCCTGTCGGTTGCGATTTAAGGGGTCGAGCAGCAGGAGCGGCTCCGCCTCGCAGAAGCGGATCGGGGTTTCGGCCGCGATCTCACCGGCGACGACCAGGTAGCGCCGGCTGAATTCCAGCTCCAGGTTCGGCTGAACCAGGATGTCGTGGGTATAGGCATCCGCGCCGATCGCGGACCGGTGCTGATCGTAGCGGTCGCCGGCCTGGGTATAGCGGAGGCGGCCGGCCGGATCGCGCATGTTGCGCAGGATCGCGCCGCGCCCCATCCCGGAAAGGCGGTCCATCTCGCCCTGGACCCGGTGGCCCGCCACGATCCGGGCGTCGCCAAGCGCGGCCATGACCGCGGGCTCCGCATAGGTCGCGGCAACCGCCTCGATCCGGCACCGGAGAATCCGGTATCGGTCCCGACCCCAGAGCGGGTTCGATCCGTCATGCGCCCGGCGCTCATCGAATAGCTCGAGCATCTCCCCCAGCTCCTGGCGCAGGGCTGCGTAGAGCATGGCGTCGGAAAGCCGGATATCCGGCTCGGTCTCGTTGCTGGAGAGGTAGTCGATCCGCATCGGAAAGCCGCCATGCCGAAAACAGGTCCAGAATGGGATACCGGAATGTATATTGCAATACTGGTTTTCGCAATGCCGGAAGTCACCCGGATCCGGCTTGACTTCGCCGCGCCGGGCCGCATTGTAGGGACAGCGAAGATTGAAAGAGACCCCGCCCGTCGCGGCCCCGATATCGCCGGCCGCCTCAGGCGCGATGATCCTGGAGAATCTTCATGACAAAGACCGTCTTTCTCGTTGGACAGCCCCTTCCCCTCGAACCCCGGATCGCACTGGCCTCGGAAGGCTCGGGCTTGGGTGGCGTGCTCAACCTGCCTGCGGGCATGGTCATCATGCGCCTCGACAACCCCACGCCCGCAGAGATGAAGGCCTTCGCGGACAGAGCCATGATGCGGATCGGCCTTTTCCGGACCTTCCTGATCGTCAGCCCGGTCTTCGAGGGCTACAATTTCGACCTCCTCTGGTCCCCGGCGATCGCCAGGGCGACCGAGGAGCCCCCGGTGGGCGGGGTCGGCGAGAACGACCACCTTCTGCTCACCCTGATCCTCGTCGACGAGCGGCTCGTGGTACGGGCGATCCGCCAGTCCACCATCTCGCCGGAGGCCGGGCGCCTCCTGCGCCGCGGCCAGCTCGAGCTTCTTACCAGCCGGATCCGGCCCGAGGAGGTCGAGGCGGAGATGACCGAGCTCTTCCGGAATCATCCGCGCGGCCTGCCGAACGAGGTCTTCGACGTGGCCTGCCCGCTCGGAAGCTGATTGCGACGTTTCCGGTTTTCGCAATTCTGCCCTAGCCTGTCCTTCAAAGCGAAGGAGGCTCCCATGCTGTTCAAGGGAAAAACCGAAAATACGTTCCGGAAACCCGAAACCGAAGAGGCCCGCACCGGCGCCAATGCCGCGCTCGTGCCCTCGGACGCCTACCTGCGCAACCGGGCGGAGGAGCTGCGCGATCGCTTCGGCGTTACGCGCGGCGGCGGCTGGCCGATCCTGGTCGCGATCGATATCGCCATTACCGACCAGGATCGCCTCGAGACCTTCCGGGACGAGGCCGCGCAATTGCCGGATCCCGGGGCCGGGATCGACGTCCGGCGCGCCTTGACCCTCGAGAAGGGACAGATGGCGAAGAATATGGCGCTTGTCGGGCTCCTGGCCTGCCCGGAAAGGGGCCTCGCGGAATACGGCATTTCCGGATCCGTCCAGGTTCTCGTCTCGCCGCTCAGCGACCACATCCGGGCCGGCAACGCCCGGCCGCGCGGCCTCGCCGGCCCCGGTTCCGACGCGATCCGGGTCGAGATCCTGGCCGAGATCGACCGTCCCGAGATGCTCCTCGCCGGTGCGATCCGCGACCGGGATGGCCGACAGCCCCCCGTGGCCAGCCTCGAGGCCGGGCTTGCCGGCGTCCTGCTGCTGGGCAGGATCGCCCCGGAAACCGGCATGAAGGTGCTCGGTATCACCGAGGCGACCCGGACCCCGGTCACCGATCACCTGCGGGCGCGGGCCGCACGCATGGTTCTCGCGGAGAAGCCGCGGGCCGTGCGCGAACCGGAGCGCGATTGCGGCTACGAGATGGCTATGTAGCGGGAGCGGCCGGCAATCCGGAAACGGACTACCGGCTCTCCCACCAGGCCGCGGCGCCCACGAGGAGGATCGAAGCGACCCCGCCCGGCCAGCCGAAGACCTGCCAGGCGGAGCTGACCACCGTGAGGGCGATACCGATCTTCATGAAAAGCGCGGCCTTCCGGGAAACGGGATGACGCCGCATTCCGCCAGCGCGCGGCGCGCAACGCCGCTGCCCGCACGGGCCGCGTCGACGAGACGGGCCGGATCGGCGGCCTTGCTGCCGCAGGCGGCGACGAGGACGTCGCGCATGTGGCAAAAGCCACAGGCCTGCTCGGGCAGGCCGGCCGCCTCGTAGCTGGCCTGCCCGAGGCCGCAATAGTGACGCAGCGAGCCGCCGGTGCGCCGCAGGCGGTCCTCGAAGAGCGAGACCGCGAGCAGGCATTCATCAGCGAGATGGCGCAGCTCAGGCGGCCGCGCCGCCGCATCGAAGGCGCGCAAGATCCGAAGAGTAAGACGGTCCGGGTTCAGCGGCGCGGCCATGAAGCGCGCGACCGTGACGGAGAGGTAGTGCTCGAGATGCGCGGTCAGCGGAATGCCGGCTCCGGTCATTCCGTGGCGGACGAGATCGGATGCGGCGCAGACCAGGTGATCCATACGGACCTCCGGAACGGGGTGGCTCTCCGGAGTATTGTCTCACGGTTTTTCGCATTGTCAAAACAGGATCTCATCGAGTTTGCGGGCGATCGCCCCGAAATCCACACCCTCGTAGAAGCCGGAAGTCGAAAAGCCGTTCAGCTCGACGAGCCGCGGCGCCCCGGCCTCGTCGAGGACGAAATCCGCGACGACCGGGTTTTCCCAGCCCTCCATGGCGCGCGCCACCCGGACAGCGAGGTCCCGGATCGCGGCGGGGCAGGGCGGCGCGGGCTCGCTCACCAGGAAGCCGTAGGGCGCATGGGTCAGGGTTTCGCCATCGGCAAGCCAGAAGCGGTATTCATGCGGCGCGATTTTCCGCGCCCGATCGATGGCGACCAGGAGATCGCCGTGGAGATGGTGGATCTGGCGGATCGCGGAGATCTCCTCTGCGAGATCGCAGGTCCGGACCGGGGTTCCGGCAAACTCCTTCATCGGGCTGTCCGGGCGGATGAAGAGTTCCGGCCCGAAGAGCCTTTCGATCTGGGCGGTTCGTCCGGGAACCTGGCCGAGCGAAATCAGCACAAAGCTGCTATTCAGGAGCCATTCCTCCGGCATCAACCCGGAAAACTTGTGCAATTGCAACCTTTCCTCGCGCAGGAACACACCCCGGTCGAGATGGCCGCAATGGCGGCGGATATGGCCCGCCACCTCGAGCGAGACGAAACAGGCGACCCGACGGCCGGTCATCGGCTCCATCGGCGAGCGCGGCCCGAGCCTGTGGTCGAGGTCAGCGAGGATCCGCTTCCAGTCCTGCCCGGAGGAGAAGCGCACGACCTCGTGGCCAGCGGCCACGACGGCGGGTTCCGGGTCGAGACCGCGCAGGAGTTCCTCCTGCATGATCAGCGTCACGGGGCCTCGGTTCGGCATGGCATGTCCTTCCATCAGGATATTCGTCGGCGATCACGACCCGTCGATCAGGAGAGACCATGGCCTCCCGCACAGGCGTCGGCCAGAACCGGACAAGGGGTCGCCTTGAGCTTCGTCACGAATGCGAATATACTTGATGTGATAGTTTTTCGGAAGGCAGATCGACCGATATCAGAGCCGGACGGAACGTCTCTCGACAGTTCGCCCGGCGCCCGAAAGGAGACACCCATGGGATGCAAGACCTGCAACGACCGCGGCATCGTCCTGCGCAGCCCCGGCCTGCACGGGGGATCGCCCGCGCCCTGCCCGGACTGCCGCATGCGGCCCGGAAGCACGGAGGAGACGGTCCTCCCTGACGAGGCCTTCAAGGCCCTCCGGGACGCCGTCGATGCGCCGGGCCAGGCCATCGACGGCCTGGCCGAGATCATGAAAAGCGCCGATGCCACCTTCTCGCCCGACTGATGCCGGATCCTGCAGCGCAGGCCCTCGCGGGGTTGCGGCCTGGAGAGGATAGAAGTCTCTCCAGGCCCAAAACCCGGGATCAGGCGAATGCCGGGGCCTCCTCCGCAAGCGCGGGCCAGGGCGCTGCGCTGTCGAGGACGCGCAGCGGGTCGAAGCGGGTGGCCTCTCCGGGATAGCCGCGCATGTTCGACAGGAAGGCCACCGGCCCCTCCGCGCCCTCGAGACGCACCTCCTCGGCATCGTGGGAATGGCCGTGGATCCAGGCGTCGATCCGGAACGCACCGACCGTGTGCCAGAGATCGGAGGCATAAGCCCCGTCAACCGGATTTCGCCGGTCCTGGCGGTGGCGGGCCAAGGCCTGACGCACCGGCAGGTGATGGGTCATGACGAGCGTCCGGCCATCGAAGGGCTCTGCAAGGCGGTCGAGGATATAGGCCTTGTCGGCACTGTGCATCGCAATCGTGTCGGCCGGGATCATCTTGCGATAGACACGTTTTGCCTCGTCGAACCACTTGATCTGATCGTAGTCGTTCATCTCGGCTCCGATCGCGATCTGTGCGCCGCTCGCGAATTCCGGGTGAAGCCGCATATCGGTCCAAAGGGTCGCGCCGATTACCCTTGTGTCGCCGATGACCCGCAGGCCGCGGCGCAGGACATCGATATCGACCCCCAGGGCGCGCGCATCGGCGATGCGGGTGCGCTCCTCGGCCTCGTGCTTCTGGTAGCGCTTGGCGCCGTAGGGTTCATGGTTTCCGGGTACGGCAAGAACCGGTACGCGCCAGAGATCCCAGATGCAGATCATCTGGCTGACATGCCGTCCCCTGGTGTCGATGTCTCCGGGAAGGAGGATCGCGTCGATCTCCTCGCGCGCCGGCGCGCCCGGCGTGGCGCCGGGCTGGCAACCCGGAACCGGGATCTCGAAGGGGGCGAACTCGCAGTGGAGATCACTCCAGAACAGGAAGCGTGCCATCTAAAACCTCAGAAGTCCGGGGAGGAGGGGCAGGGGGCGCGCAGGTCGCGTGCCGCCGCGCGGATGCCCTCGGCGATCGCGGCGAACCATTCGCGCTCGCGGGGGCTGTCGATCCCGGGAATGCCATCCCGGATCCGGACCTCGAGCCGGTCGAGATGAGCGGCGGAGCGGTCCGCGAAGGCGGAGCCGTCCCATCCGTGGAGCAGCCGCGCCTCCTCGGCCAGGAGGCGGGTATTCTCGCGCCGCACCTCCGGGAACATGAAATCCGCAAGGTCGAGAAGGATGATCCGGTTGTCGCGACCCGGGACGTGATCGATGGTTGCCCGGATCATCGCCTCCGCCTCGGGGTCCGGGGTGTCGAGACGTTTCCGGAGCCAGAGGGCGGAGCGCAGCTCGACATCGGGGCCGCCATCATGGACCACGTCATGGGTGAGGATCGCCCGGTCGAGATGGCGATCGTAGGAAAAACCGAAGGTCTCCGCGGCATGGCGATACATCGCCAGGGGATGGGCAAAGGCGTGGTAGCGCCGATGCGTGTCGGCCTCATGTGCCGCCCGCGCGGCGCCCCAGAGGTCGCCGCCTTCAAGTCTGGTCCAGCCGGCCTCCATGGGACACCTCCGCTTGTCTTCGATTGAAGGATAGGCAGTTATGAGAAAATTCAAATGCGTTTCTTTTTTCACACAGTCGAATATCGTTTTTCTTAATCATGTGCTACCTGGGGATGGAGGTGAGCAGAAAGGAGAAGACAAACCATGATATCGCTCCACACGAGGGGGCTCGACCCCGACCGCGCGGCCCGGATGGCGGCGGCGCTCAGGGAGATGAGCCTCGGCGATCCCGTCGAGACCCGCGGTGTCTCGGTACTTGCCGGCCTGATGTCGGCGAAGTTCGAGGCGGTCCAGGCGGCGGCAGACTTCCAGACCGTCCAGCTCGAAGCCGAGGACGATTCCCCGCGGATGAACTGATCCGCGATCAGGCCCAGACCGGCAGGATCTCGGCGACAAGACCACGCGAGGCGGGGTCGGAGACGAAGATGAACAACCGCATCGAGTCCCGCAGATCCGCCTCCGCCTCGCGATCGACCTGGATGCCCTCTCCCGGGCGGTCGATGAACTCCATCCGGACGGCGTCCTCGTCGACCCGGACATCCGCCCTCAGGTGGACCGGGAAGCCGCCCTCCGGAATATCCTCGGGCAGCACGATCACGTAGGAAATCGTATCGCGGCGAAAGACCGCGCAGTGAGGCATCCGCATGGCGGGTCTCCGGTTTTGGCCGCCTGGCATCCTGCGCGGGTCCGGGACGGCGGGATTGGCATTCGCGGGGCGCGCCTTACGCGGCCTGCAACTCCCGCATCATCATCTCGACGCCGGCCGTGGTGATGCGCCAGGTCGAGGCCTTGCCGACCTTGACCGGGGTGCGCTCCGCGAGCCCGGCCTTTCCGAGCGCCTTCAGGGGCGTGATCGCCCATTCCTCGCGACCCCATTGCGAGGTCGCGAGATCGGCGAATTGCGGGACCGCGAGGCGGGCATCCGGGGCGACGGTCTCCATCAGGCGCTGGAGGACGGCAAGCTGGATCGGGGAAATGCGTTTGGTCACGTGATCTGCTCTCCAAAAGTCGTTGACCGGAAGATCCGGAGACGCTGCCCGGACTTCGAGGTGTCCCGGATGATAATGCGAAAATCATTCTTCGGAAAGATGGTTCTTGTTCCCTGCTGTGGACAGCGGCGATGCCGGTGGCGATTTCTTCCCGCCCGCCGCAAGGGTGGCCTGGCCGCCACCCCCGGCGTCCCTTCATCAAAACGCCCGGGAGACCCCGTCCTTCAGGTCGGGGAAGATGTTAACCCGGAACCAGACGAGGCGCCTGTGTCCTGATCAGCGCGAGGAAAGGTGGTCGGACAGAGCTTTCCTTGCCGCGGCAAGCGCGCCGCTCAGTTCGGCGATACGCCGATCGGCCGCGCCGATCTCGTCCTCCCTGGCAAGGAGCGAGGTCAGGAACCGCTGATGCGCCTCCGAGCCCTTCTGCAGCGAGCCGAGCATTGTCCGGAACCGCTCCTGATCGGTGACGAGGCGTGCGCGAAGAGCGCCCTGCGCCTCGATCTCGCGCCCCATCGCCACGGCTTCCTGTTTCAGGCCGGCCGCGCGTTCGAGATAGGCCCGGGTCTCGCCCGTCATCTCTCGCCCGCTCCAGGCCAGGATGTCCTCGGCCGAGAGATCGGCGATGACGTAGGCGAGATCGTAGGGGCTGGCCTCCTCGATGCGGACCACCTGGTCTGCGCCATCCGCGGCACGGATATCGAAGGCGAGGAGCGGCTGCCCGTAAGCGTCACGGGTCTCGCGCGGCGAAGGGGCGCCCTCGGTGGCGGTCACCGACCAACCGGCCGCGAGCGGATGCTCGATCGCAAGATCGCGCTCTTCCCCGGACAGGAACGAGATCCGGTATTCGACAGACCGGACCTCCTGGTCGCGGATCAGGAGGCTGCCCTGCGAGACACTGAGGCTTCGCTCGTTCCGGGAAAGTGAGACCTTCTCGTCGACCCGGACCTTCGCGTCCTCGCCGAAGGCGACCGCGCGGCCATCTCCGGGAGCGAGCAACGGGAAGATGGCGTCGCCAACGTAGCCGGTCGCGGCATCCTCCACGGTCATGATCCCTGCCGGGAGGCGTACCGGCAGGTCGTTGTCGATCTCGAGCACGAGGCTCGGATGGCCGCTCCGGTCGGAAAGGCCACCTCTCCATACCGAGAGGTGGCGGGCCTCCATACTGCCGGCAAGGAAGGGCAGGGAGATCATCTTGCCGGCGGGAAGGTCGACCGGGTCCGGGAAGGTAAAGCGCGATTCAGCCACGGATTCCGAGGCCGCCGCATCGGCCGCGATCGGGGCTGGCGCGGCCATCGCCCGGGCCGCCATCGGCGCCTCCATCTCCATCGCCGCGCCGTCCATCTGGGCGAAGCTGGCCATCACATCGCCGAATTTCGCGAGCCGTTCCTCCGGCTGGTTCTGCACAAGCTCTTCCCGGAACCGCCAGCTGCGCCCATGAAGATCGGAGCGCAGCGTCCTCGGGCTGCCTGCGCTCAGCGTCAGACCGACATCCTCCCAATCTTCGCCGGTCGCGTTCTCGATGACAGCCCAGGCCTGCAGATCGACCGCGCCGGTTCCGGAAAGCACGGCCCGGTAGGCGGTCTTCCAGGCCGGGGCCGCGATCACGTAGCTGAGCTCGGCGGCCCCCGCACCGTCGATCTCGACGCGGATGTCGCGGACATCCCCGGAAGCCGCACCATGAAGCGCCGCGAGACCGCGCGAGAGCGCGGCGTCGACCGCCGTGTCGAGAATGGCGATCTCGCTCGCGGGCAGGATCTCGATGCGCCGGATCGAGCCCCCTTCGGTCTTGAGGGCCAGGAGCGCCGGGCAGGGCGCCTCGCCGCAACCGGCCGGGTGGACGATCCCCATCACCTGTCCCTCGAGGGATGCCCCGCCTTGCGGGGTCACCCGCACGCGGGTTCCGGGAATGGCGGCGAGAAGCGCTTCCACATCGCCGATCCGGTCCGGGGGGATCGGAAGCGAGGAGAAGGCGTCCTCGACCGGGGATTCCCCATCGAGCAGGATCCGGGCGCCGGTAATGCCGGCGCCGCGCAGGGTGAGCGACTTCAGGAGGTCGTTGACGTCCCGGAGCGGAATCCGCAGCGTCATCCCGGACAGGTCATCAGCCTCGCGCGAGATCTCGGCAAGACCCGCATCGTAAAGGGTCACTCTGCGGACCGGGGCGCTCTCTGCGAGGGCCGGAAAGGCCCAAAGAGCGGTCGTTGCAAGAAGCAGGGGCAGGCGCATCATGAGGACTCCGTGCGGTAATGGCAGATCGTTGTCGGTTTTTCGCATATTCCGACCCGCCAGGCCAAGAGAAATCCCGGGGCTGGATCACGGGGGCGGCTGCGCCGTAACGGAAGCCGGCTGCGCCGTAACGGTCGCGTTACGGCTAAACCTTTGATAATGAAAGATGAAGATGAAATGTTACGCCGTAACAAGCGTAACGCTGGAGAAGAAAATATCAGGATAGGAATCTGTCTCCGGAAGAAGGGAAAAGACCCTAAAGATATATATCTCTATATTCCTGTTACACTGTTACATACATACAAATAGATGAATAAATACAGCGACTTGACGGCGTAACGCGACCGTAACGACGGCGTTACGGCCGTTACGGCGGGACTGCCGCGATCCGTGGCGCGGCCTTCGCGTTTTCATTCGCGATTTTCGCAGACTCGGATAGATTGCACATGACAGGACCGGAAGGAGGCCGACGTGGTTCGAGAAGAGGATATCCGCAGCGCGGACTTCGATTTCCGGGAAACGCGGATCAGCGCGGGCGGGGAGACGGATGTCTTCAGCGCGGGGCCGGAATCCTCCTTCGAGATCCACATCCTCTTGAAGCCGAGCCAGGTGCCGGCCTGCAGGGGCCAGATGATTTATGACGGCATCAGGGTGGTTTCCCCGGACGGCCGGCCGGTCCGGATCATCGGGGAGGACGGCCGCGCGCTCGACGCGGAGATGCGCGAGGTCCTGGCCTGGGAGATCGTCGAGGACCACCACAAGAGCGCCGAATATGCCTACGGCCGCGCGCCGGCACGTCACGCCTCCGGCGCCCTGGCGGTCCCGGGCGAGGTCATCGCTCCGGCGAGGGACCGCGAGGGTTGCACGATCGAATTCTGATTTTCCTGTTGCGCCGGTTTTTCGCATCGTGCAGTATGTGAAAAATTATTACCGCACCCAGGACTCTCCAATGACACTCCAGGACTCCCGCATCGCGCCGCTCCGCGGCCTGCCGCAGACGAATGTCTACGCGCTCTCCGGCGGCGCCATGCATCTCACCATCGACGAGGCGGAGATGCCGGTGGAGGAGATGCTTCGCCTGGCCGAGCGTCAGAACCCCAAGCGCGCCTTCCTCTTCGTGTCCCGGATCCTCGGCCGCCACATCCCGGTCGCGCCCTCGCTCCACCGCCAGGCCCTGGATCGGCTCGCCCGCGGCGTGATCCGCGCTTCCGGAACCGCGGGCGGGATGCTCGTCATGGGGTTCGCGGAAACCGCGATCGGCCTTGGCGCCGGGGTCCATGACGCCATTCTGGCGCTTTCCGGGATGACGGATGCCGCCTTCCTGCCCTCCACCCGGCATCCCGGAGACGATCCGGTCTGGTTCTCCTTCTCGGAGGATCACAGCCATGCCATGGCCCATCATGTCCTCGAGCCGTCCGATCCGGCCGTCGCGCATCTGCGCGACACCGCCCGCACGCTCGTCCTTGTCGACGACGAGGTGACGACCGGCGCGACCTTCGCCAACCTGATCCGCTCGATGCGCGCGGCCGGCCGCTGGCCGTTCGAGCGGATCTGCATCGTCACGCTGACCGACTGGTCGGGCGGCAAGGCGCGGGCGCTGGTCTCCGAAACCTCCGGCCTGCCGCTCGAGGCCATCTCCGCCGTGAGCCTGGCGAGAGGATCCTGGAACTGGATCGCCGCCGAAGGCGCCGCGAAACACGAGATCCCGTCCCTGGCGCCGGCTCTCGACGTCGAGGGCATCCCCGCGGGGATCGGCGGCTGGCGCCGCGGCCTTGACGGCGCGACCCCGGTCGAGGCCGGCCCGATCCTCGAGCGCGCGCTCTGCCGGGATGGCAATACCGAGCGGGTCCTCGTCATCGGAACCGGAGAGAACGTCTGGCATCCGTTCCGCATGGCCGAGGAGATCGAGAGGCTCGGCTTCGAGACCGGCTTTCTGGCCACGACCCGCTCGCCGGTGCTCCAGGGCGAGACGATCCGTCACAAGATCGTCTTCTCGGATCACTATGGTCTCGGCATCCCGATGTATCTGCACAATGTCGATCCGGACGAATGGGGGATGATCCTCGTGATGATCGAGCGCGAGGATGCGCGCGGGATCGACCCGCGCCTCGCCGCCGCACTCGGCACCTTCACCGCGGTGACCCCGTCCGGGAACTGCCTGAATTTTCGTCAGGGGAAACTGACAGCATGACACCCGTAATCCTTGCAGATCTCGACGACACGCTCTTCACGACCCTGAAGAACTACGCGGGCCGCGACCCGGCCTCACTGCGCAGGGTCACGACCGCGAAGAACGGAAACCATTCCTATCTTTGCGGCAGGCGTCAGGCGATCCTCGACTGGCTCGCCAATGGCGCAACCCTCGTCCCGGTGACCGCCCGGAGCCTCGACGCTTACGCCCGGGTTCATCTCGAGACCTTCGTCTCGGGTGCGGTCCTGTCGAACGGCGCGCTGATCATCGGCGCGGATGGTTCCGAGGATCTCGCCTGGAGCGCGCGGGTGCGCGGCCACTGCGATCTCGCCGCTCCGGCGCTGACAGAACTTCGGGCCCGCATGATGGCGTCCGGCGCCGACCTGCGGATCCATGACCACCTGCATGACGGTGTCCTGGTCGGCATGACGGCCAAGTCCAACGACGAGACGCCGGCGGGCGTCGAGGCCATTCTCGGCAAGGCCCGGGCGCTTTGCGAGGGTCTTGCCGCGGCCAGTCGCGTGGCACTTCACCTGAACGGCAACAACCTCGCCTTCGTGCCTGGCGGCGTGTCGAAGCGCGCGGCGGTCGAGCATCTCCTCGCCACCCGTGCCGATCTCTCCGGGCGTCCGCTGATCGGCGCCGGCGACTCCGCCTCCGACCTGCCCTTCATGGAGCTCTGCGACATGATGATCGTCCCTTCCGGGACCCAGAATTCCAGCAAGCTCTTTTCGAGATCCGGAGACTGACGCGATGAAGCATTCCAAGATCCATGTTCCTGGTTTTTCCGGAAGTTATGAAGAGGACGACATCACCTTCCTGCTCAAGGAGGTGGCGCTTGCCCCGACCCCGGTCGGGGCCAAGGAGGCCGCGATCCAGTCCGGGAACCGCCACTACTCCGAGATGATCTCCGAGGAGGCGCGTCCGGATGCGCGCTATCTCGCGATCTTCCGCCAGGCCTGGGCGGACGGCCGCGAGCGCATCGCCCGCGAGGTCGCGGCGATCGGTGCGACGATCCGGGAAATGATCGCCGGGGGAGACCTCCCACCGCAGGTGACACTCTGCTCGCTGGTGCGCGCCGGCGCGCCGCTCGGCGTCCTGCTGCGCCGGGAACTCGCCGATGCGGGCGTCGATGTCGCCCATTTCGGGGTCTCGATCATCCGCGACCGCGGCCTCGACATGAACGCCATGCGCCATGTCATGGCGCTCCGCGATCCGGCCGGCATCCTCTTCGTCGACGGATGGACCGGCAAGGGCGCCATTGCCCGCGAGCTTCGCCGTTCCTGGCGCGGGGAAACCGGCCGCGACCCGATCCTCGTGGTCCTCGCCGATCCTTGCGGTGAGGCCGACCTTTCGGGCTCCCACGAGGACTGGCTTATCCCGTCGGGTATCCTTGGCGCCAACATCTCAGGGCTCATCTCCCGCTCGATCCTGAATTCCGGGCTGATCGGCCCGGCGGACTTCCACGGATATGTTCCGGTCACCCATCTCGCCGATATCGACTTCTCGCGGGCCTTCGTGGATGACATCCACGGGCTGATGCGCGCCATCGGGGCCGGGAAGGGCCGCGCCAGGCGGAGCGGGACCGGGGACCTGGCGGACAATCCCCAGCGCCAAGCGGCGCAGGATCATGTCGCCTCGATCATGGTGAAATTCGGAATCACGAATGCCAATAGGGTCAAGCCCGGAATCGCCGAGGCGACCCGCGCGGTCCTGCGCCGCGCGCCGGAGCGGGTCCTGCTCCGGGCGCGTGACGACAGCGATCTTGCCGCGCTGATCCATCTTTGCGAGGCCGGACGCATCCCACACACCGTGGATCCAGGTCTCACCGGCCCCTACCGGGCCATCACCCTCATCTCCAAGGCTTGACCGCGATGATGCACCTCGACCTGACCCGCCGCGCCCTCCACCTTGGCGCCACGCTCTACATGCCCGCGATCAACCCACATGCGCGCCGCGCCCTCCTGGGTGAAGACCTGCACGGGGCCGGATCGGTCGTGATCTGCCTTGAGGACGCGCTCCACGCGAACGACATCGCCCGCGGGCTGGAGTCCCTGAGGCTGAGCCTCCTCGAGCGCCGCGCGGGCGGCGACCCGCGGCAAAGGACAATGGTCTTCGTCCGCCCGCGGGACCTCGGCATGGCGCGGCGCATCGCCGACATGGACGGGATCGAGACCGTGTCGGGGATGATCGTCCCGAAACTGACCCTCGGGAACGGCCCGGACTGGTTCGCGCTCTCGCGGGAGCGGGGCATCGCGCTCATGCCGACACTCGAGACGGCGGAGTATTTCGATCCTTTCTACGTGAGCCAGGTCCGCTCCATGTTCGATGCCGCCGGCAGGGAGCAGATCGTCGCGGTGCGCCTCGGCGGCAACGACCTTCTGAACACGCTCGGGCTGCGGCGGACCGGCGGCCGCATCTCTCACGACGGCCCGCTCGGCTACGTCCTGAACATGGTGAGCTCGCAGCTCATGTCGCACGGCTACCCGGTCGCCGCCCCGGTCTTCGACATCATCCAGGACCTCGACACCCTCGGGGCGGAAGTCGCGATGGACATCGAGCGCGGGTTCATCGGCAAGACCGCGATCCATCCCTGCCAGGTTCCGATCATCCACGAGGCGCTGAAGGTCGACCGCAGGGATATCGACGTTGCCAAGGGTATCCTTGATACCAGCGCCGCCGCGGTCTTCCAGGTCGGCGGCGTGATGTGCGAGCCGGCAACCCACGGCGCATGGGCGCGGCGGATGCTCGCACGCGCCGAAATCTGGGGGGTCCGCGGCCTGGCCCTCGTCGAGAATGGAGAGACAGCGCTCAGGTGTGCCGCCGGCGGAGAATAAATACACACTTTTTCTCATTTCCCTCTTGCGGGAATTTTGTGAAAAAATATATCGTAAAGCAATCTCAACGATCAACGAGGAGCAGACTTTAATGAGCATCACTCTCGCAAAAGGCCAGCAGCTTTCCCTGGCGAAGAATGCCGGGCTGTCCCGGGTCAGCATGGGGTTGGGCTGGGATGCGGCGAAGCCGAAATCCGGCGGCTTCTTCGGCAAGGTCTTCGGTGGTGGCGCCGTCGAGGATATCGACCTCGACGCCTCGGTCATCGTCTTTGACGCGGGCAAGCAGGTTCTCGACACCGTCTGGTTCCGTCAGCTGACCGGCATGGGCGGCGCGATCCGCCATTCGGGCGACAACCGCACCGGCGACGGCGACGGGGACGACGAGACCATCTCGATCGATCTCTCGGCCCTGCCGGCCAGCGCGATGCACATGGTCTTCACGGTCAACAGCTTCCTCGGCCAGACCTTCGACAAGGTCGAGAACGCCGTCTGCCGGCTGGTCGATGCCCGTGGCAACACGGAGCTCTGCCGCTTCAATCTCGCCGAGAAGGGCGCCCATACCGGGGCCATCATGGCGGTCCTGTCCCGCGCCTCCGGCGCCTGGGAGATGACGGCGATCGGGCGTCCGACGAACGGCCGCACCGTGAAGGACCTGGCGGCTGACGCCGTCCGCGTGATCTGAGGGAAGCGCAGATGCTGAGCTGGCTCAAGACGAAGGGCGCCGAGGCGCGCGCCACGCTGACCGCCGAGGTCGCGAAGTTCCGCAACCGCGGCTTCATGGAGGCGGTCGTCGCCTCCTGCGCGCTGGTCGCCGCCGCCGACGGCTCGATCGACGGCGCGGAAAAGCAGAAGATGATGGGCTACATCCGCAACGCGGACGAGCTCAAGCACTTCGCGACCGACGAGGTCGTGGCCTTCTTCGGGAAGATCACGTCGAGCTTCGAGTTCGACGTCGAGATCGGCCGCGCCGAGGCGCTGAAGGTGATCGGCCGTATCCGCGGCAACGACGAGCAGGCCCGCATCATGGTGCGCGTCGCCTGTGCGATCGGCGCGGCGGACGGCGACTTCGCCCCCTCGGAAAAGTCGGTGATCCGCACGATCTGCGGCGAACTGGGCCTCAATCCCGGCGATTTCGATCTCTGACGGGCCTTCGGGCCCGTCATCACCGAAAATCGAACCATAGAACCCGAAAGGAAACCCCATGGCACTTTCCCTCTCGAAGGGCGGCAACCTGTCGCTGAGCAAGACCGATCCGTCGCTGAGCAAGCTCGTGATCGGCCTCGGCTGGGATCCGCGCGCGACCGACGGCCAGCAGTTCGACCTCGACGCCTCGCTGTTCATGCTGAACGGCACCGGCAAGGTCCGCTCGGATGCGGACTTCATCTTTTACAACCAGATGACCTCGCCCTGCGGCTCGGTCGCGCATACCGGCGACAACCGCGACGGCCAGGGAGAGGGTGACGACGAGCAGGTCAAGGTCGATCTCTCGAAGGTGCCGGCCGACATCCAGCGCCTCGCGGTGACGGTGACGATCCATGACGCGCAGATCCGCGGCCAGTCCTTCGGCCAGGTCGGCAATGCCTTCATCCGCATCATCAACGAGATGACCGGAGCGGAAGTCGTCCGCTACGATCTCTCGGAGGACTATGGGACCGAGACCGCCATGGTCTTTGGAGAGGTCTACCGCCACAACGGCGAGTGGAAGTTCAAGGCGGTGGGCCAGGGCTATTCCGGCGGCCTGCAGGCCATGTGCCACCAGTTCGGCATCAACATCTGATCCGTACGCCCGCCCGGGCAGACAGCCGGGCGGGCGCTCCCGACAGTCCAATCCATAAAAAGGAAACCTGAAATGCCCGTATCGCTTTCCAAGGGCGGCAACGTGTCGCTCTCCAAGGAGGCCCCCGGCCTCACCGCCGTCACCGTCGGTCTCGGCTGGGACGCCCGCGCCACCGATGGCGCGGACTTCGACCTCGACGCCTCGGTCTTCATCTGCGGCGAGGACGGCAAGATCATGTCGGATGCCGACTTCGTCTTCTACAACAACAAGGTCGGCGCCGCCGGCGCGGTCGAGCACCAGGGCGACAACCGCACCGGCCAGGGCGACGGCGATGACGAGGCGGTCAAGGTCGACCTGGCCAGGCTCCCCGCCAACGTCAGGAAGCTGGTCTTCGCGGTGACGATCCACGAGGCAGAGGCCCGCAAGCAGTCCTTCGGCCAGGTGTCGAACGCCTTCATCCGCGTCGTCAACCAGGCCGGCGGCGCCGAGATCGTCCGCTACGATCTCTCGGAGGACTATGGCACCGAGTCCGCCATGATCTTTGGAGAAGTCTACAAGAACGGCGAAGACTGGAAGTTCAAGGCGGTGGGCCAGGGCTACGCCGGCGGTCTCGCACCGCTCGCGTCCGCCCATGGCGTGAACCTCGGCTGACCGGAGGTGACGGCCCGCTCCGGCGGGCCGTCCATTCCCGCGGGCGGCCGAGGGCCGCCTCCGCGAATGGACGAGGGAGTTCCCCCATGCAACTCAGCCCCGGACAGAATGTGGACCTGCCCGAAGACGAGGTCGCGATCCTGATCGATCGGCCCGGGGCGGGCCATGTCATCCACGCGATCCTGATCGATGCGGCCGGTCGCGCGCTCAGTCCGGGGCGGACGGTCTTCTATGGAAACGGCTCGGCGTCCGGGATCCGGGCCCGAAATCTCGCGCAGGGCGATCCCGAGATCGTCGTGACGCTCTCGCGGCTTCCCGACGCCGCTTCCAAGGTTCTCGTCGTGCTCTCGGTCCATGCCGGTTCCATGGCCGCGCTCGGGCAGGGCCGTCTTTCCCTGCGCTCCGGCGCGGATGAGCACCGGTTCGAGCTGTCCTTCGCCGGATTCTCCGAACGCAGCCTGATCCTCGGCGAGATCTACCGCCGCGGCGAGGGTTTCCGCTTCCGCGCGCTCGCCCAGGGCTTCATGCGGGGCATCGAGGCTCTGAACGAGACCTATGGCGCCGGGCTTGAAACCGCCGCTCCCATCATGCTTCCCGAGCCCGCGCGGGCCGCCAGGGAGCCCTCCCACAACCAAGGAGACTGAGATGCAGCATCTCACGCCGGGCGCGAATGCCGCGCTGACCGGAACCGCCTTCTCGATCGCAATCCGGCACGGCGCGATCGCGGGCGCCGATCTCGATGTCTCGGCCTTCCTCGTCACCGCGAGCGGCAAGGTGCGCGGCGACGCCGACATGGTCTTTTACGGCCAGGCCGAGGGGGCCGGCGGCGCCGTCCGCCTCATTTCCTCCGCGGGCGGCGAGACCCGCTTCAGCGTCGATGCCGGCGCGCTGCCGGCCGAGATCGAGAAGGTGGTCTTCACCGCGACGATCCATGAGAACAAGGCCACGTTCGACGCGCTTCCGCCGATCACGGTCGAGCTCGGCTCGGGCCAGCCCGCGGCGGTCCTTCCCTGCGCCGGCCGCACCGAGACCGCGCTGATCCTGGCCGAGATCTATCGCCGCGGCGGCACGTGGAAGCTGCGCGCGGTGGGGCAGGGCTTCAATGGCGGGCTCGCCGCGCTCGCGCCGCATTTCGGCGTCGTCGTGGAGGAATCCGCGCCGGCCCCGGCCGCCACGCCGAAGGTCAACCTCGAGAAGCGGCTCGTGGATCTCGCCAAGCGCGATCCCGAGCTCGTCTCCCTGGTGAAGAAGGTCCAGGTCTCGCTGGAGAAGAAGGGCATCACCCGCGACCGAGCCAAGGTCTGCCTCTGCCTCGATATCTCGGGCTCGATGGACCGGCTCTACCGCTCCGGAAAGATCGACGTCCTGGTTTCCCGCGTCATGGCGCTCGGCTATCGCTTCGACGATGACGGCGAGATCGACGTCTTCCTTTTCGGCCAGAACGTGCATGAGTTCGGGACGGTCGGCGTCGATGGCTACCGCGCGCTGGTGCGCGACATCTCCCGGCAATACCGGCTCGAGGGCGGGACCCGCTACGGCAAGGCGATCCAGGCGATCCGGGCCTTCTACGCGAAGGGCAATGCCGAGGGTCTGCCGGTCTATGTCATGTTCGTCACCGACGGCGCCACCGAGGACAAGCCACTGACCGAGCGCGAGCTGCGCGCGGCCTCGGCCGAGCCGATCTTCTGGAAGTTCATGGGCCTCATCGAGAAGGGCTTCTTCTCCGCGCAGCGCCTCGAATTCCTCGAGAAGCTCGACGACCTGACCGGCCGCACCGTCGACAATGCCGACTTTTTCCAGCTCGCCGATCCGGCCGCGCCCTCCGATGAGGAGATGTTCGACCTGATGATGACCGAATACCAGGACTGGATCGCGGCCGCGACCGCCGCCGGCATCCTGCGCTGACAAGGAGGACCGACATGACCACGACGCTCACCCCCGGTGCGAACACGGCCGTCCCCGCATCGACCAACCTGCTCGTCCTGCAGCACGGCTCCATCCCGGGCGCCGAGATCGACGTCTCGGGCTTTCTCGTCACCGCGAGCGGCAAGGTGCGTGGCGATCACGACATGGCCTTCTACGGCCAGCCCTCGGTGGCGGGCGGGGCGGTGACGTTCGGCGGCACCGCCAACGGCGAGACCCGGTTCTCGCTCGATCTCAACCGGATCCCGGTAGAAATCGAGAAGGTGGTTTTCACCGCAACGATCCACGAGAACCGCGCGAATTTCGGCGCGGTCCGCGAGATCGCGATCATCCTCGGCGGCTCGGGCGGACAGGTCCTCGGGCAGATCCCGTGCCAGGGCCGGACCGAGACCGCGCTGATCCTCGCCGATCTCTACCGGCGCAATGGCCAGTGGAAGATCCGCATCGTGGGGCAGGGCTTCAATGGCGGGCTCGCGGCGCTCGCCACCCATCTCGGCGTCGAGATCGCCGCCCCGGCGCCATCCGCTCCGACAGCTGCACCGGCCGCGGAGCGCCCGGCACCGACACCGCCCGCGCCACCTCCGGCGCCGGCCGCTGCGCCCGCAGCGCCGCGGATCAACCTCTCCAAGGTTTCGCTGACCAAGGAGACCCGCACGGTCTCCCTGAAGAAGGACGGCGGCCGTTTCGGAAAGATCCGCGTCAACCTGAACTGGAACCAGAAGCCCTCGGGCGGCGGCATCATGAAGATGTTCGGACCGAAGCCCGTCGACCTCGATCTCGGCTGTTTCATCGAAGACCGCTACGGCAAACGCATCTGTGTCCAGGCGCTCGGCAACGCGTTCGGCGACTACGGCTACTTCCCCTACGCCAAGCTCCTTGGCGACGACCGCACCGGGGCGGTCAGCGACGGCGAATGGCTCGAGATCAACGGCGAGATGTGGGCCGAGTTCAACCGGGTCCTGATCTTCGCCTACATCTATGACGGCGCGCCGAACTGGCGCCAGACCGACGGCACCATCCGCATCCTGATCCCCGACCAGCCCGAGGTCGAGATCCGGATGAACGAGTACGGCGCATCCGAGGGCATGTGCGCCGTGGCCATGCTCGAGAACGAGGGCGGCCGGATCAAGGTCTCCCGCGAGATGCGGTTCTTCCGTGGCCATCAGATCATGGACGCGCATTACGGCTGGGGTATGCGCTGGGTGGCGGGGAGCAAGTGATCCACGCCACCTCCGAGGCAAAACCGATCCTGCGGGAGCGGCCCGTCGCCAGGCTTCTCCCGCTGAAGCCCGCAGGCGCCTCCCGAACCTGTGGATAGGCGCGAGTCGGGCGCGTAATCGTTGCGAAAACCGGCTATCTTCTCCCTTGTTTTCAAGGGGAGCCGGTATGCAGTTCAACACGATCGACGAGAA
The DNA here is from genome assembly GCF_026013545.1 of Defluviimonas salinarum. Taxonomy (GTDB): domain Bacteria; phylum Pseudomonadota; class Alphaproteobacteria; order Rhodobacterales; family Rhodobacteraceae; genus Albidovulum; species Albidovulum salinarum. Next base: position 56,595 of record NZ_JAPDOG010000011.1, read on the forward strand.
GGTTGCCCCGGGCGGCAAGATCGAGGTGGTGGAATACGGCGATCTCGCGGGCTCATCCGACGCCCGCACCGCCGAACAGCTCTTCTTCTTGCGCGAGGCGAAGATGCGGCTGAAATCGGTCCGCGTGACGCTCAATCGCGGACGGGTGCGCACCGAGCCCGGATCGCTCTACTACATGAACGGCAAGCTCGAGATCGTGGCCTCGACCGGCGGCGGCATCGTCTCGGCGCTGGCAAGGCGTGTGACGACCGGCGAGCCGCTCTTCGTCAACGAGATCCGCGGCACCGGCACCATAATGCTGGAGCCGACCTACGGCCATTTCATCCTCGCCGAGCTCGAGGACGAGACGCTGATCGTCGACAAGGGCATGTTCTATGCCGGGCTCGGCGAGCTCCAGATCGGCGCCGAGATCAACCGCAACCTCGGTGCGGGCCTCTTCGGCGGCGAGGGATTCTTCCAGACCAGGATCACCGGAACCGGGATCGTTGCACTCTTCTCGCCGGTCCCGATGTCGGAGCTGCAAGAGTTCGAACTCAAGGACGGGCGGCTGATGGTGGACGGCAATTTCGCGCTGATGCGCACCGGAAAGGTGGAATTCCGGGTGGAAAAATCCTCGAAGTCCTGGCTTGCGACCTCGGTCTCCGGGGAGGGGCTTTTGCAGGTCTTCGAAGGCACGGGCACGGTCTGGATCGCACCGACCCAGGGCATCTACGAACTCCTGGCCACCCCGAACGGGCTCGAAAACCGATCGCGCGCCTCCGGCGCCAGAACCAGCATTACCAGAAGCTGATATACACCCGTTTTCTCTCGGTTTCGTTTCCGCATGTCACTACCTTCGTTCGGTGGCCAGAAAGCAACCACATGCCTGACCTGATCGGCGTCCTCGGCCTGATCTCGCTCCTCCTCCTGCTTCCGACGATGCAGGCCAGGAAGTCGCGCAAGACGCGCGCTTTCCGCGACGAGGCTGCCGGCCTCATCGAGGAGCTGATCGCCGAGAACTCCCGTCTGCGCCAGGAAAACCGCGCCCTGAACGAGCGCCTCCGCGGCGAGGCCAGCCGTGGCACGACGGGCGGGCACGGGGGTGGCGGCAATCGAAGGGCTCCGCAGGCTCCCAGGGTGGCTGCCTTGCGCATTCTCGGCCTCGACCCGGACCGGGCTCATACCTGGCGAGAGATCCGCGCGGCCTACGTGAGGGCGGTCAAGACGGCGCATCCCGACGCCGGCGGCAATGCCGAGACCCTGACGCAGGTAACCGACGCCTATCGCGTCCTCGCCGGGGCGGAGTGACCGGATGCGGGGGCGGGCTGGAAAAAGTGCGAAAAACAATTTGACAACGGCGCCTTCCAGGGGCATTTTCACGCAAGATGATGAAAATCCGCAAGAGGTTGACCTTATGACCATGGAAGAGATCGACCGAGTCACCCCCGCCCAGATCCGGGCCGCGAGGGCCCTTCTCGGCATGACCCAGAAGGAGCTCTGCGCCCGGGCGCGGATCGCCATTGGAAGTCTTGCAAAGATGGAGGACGGGCCGCTGACGCGGCTCAATCCCAATATCGTCCGGGGTCTCGTCGCGACGCTGGGGGCATGCGGGATCCGCTTCACCGCGACCGGCGTCGAGCTTGCGCCGGCGATCTTCTCGAGCTCTCGCGCGACCGGCGCCGATGTGGCGCTCCCGGCTGGCGCGAGGTAGGACCTCCGGCGGCCCGTTCCTCCACAGAAATGCGACAATGAAACTCCGAACCGGTTGTCGGTCGGGGTTTTTTTCTGCGCCAGCATGATAATCTCGCACGGACCAGGTTCCCGCGGAGACTTTCATGACCATCACGCAGCGACATTTTGGCGGCCACCTCGTTCTCGACAAGGACATGATCGACGATGGCGGGCCCTACCAGCGCTTCTCCGACCAGATGGAGATGAGCTCCTACCGCTATCCGGGCGGCGGTGTGACCGAGGTGCTCAGCCTCAAGGACGGCAGCTGGGACGCAATATTCGGTCCGCCTGGCGAACAGGGCGATCCCGACCGGGTGGTGACCGTGTCCGAGGCGTTCGATTTCGCCGCCGAGCGCGGGGCCGCTATCCGGTTTGTCCTTCCGACCGAGCACTTCCTCACCGAGGGGGCTTTCGGGGAACGGTTTCCGGATCCCGCGGCGATCGATGAGATGATGACCCGCGTGGACGAGATGCTCCGCGGCGTCTATGGCAAGGTCACGATCGAGACCTTCGAGATCGGCAACGAATACTGGTTCGCCCAGAGCCGAATGACGGCCCAGGAATACGGCCGGATCGCGAACCACATGGCCAAGGAGCTCCAGGACCATCTCGACGCCTACCGCGCCGAGCTCGGCGCGGCGGCCGCGAGCTGGGACGAGCCCGCGATCGCGGTCCAGTCCGGCGCTTTCTGGAAGACGGGGGTCGATGAGACGAAGATGATCATCGACGAGCTCGACGCCGAGGCACGCGCGGCGATCGATGTCGCCGTCGCCCACAATTACCCGGACAATTTCGATGAGGCCGGGAACCGTGACCGCATGTTTGCCGCGCTCGCGCAGTTCAAGACCGCGCCCGGATTTTCAGATGTCGAGTCCTATATTTCGGAGTGGAACATCTATCGCCTCGGCGATGACAAGGGTCTCCTGCATGCCTCATCGCTGATCGAGACCTTCGACACGATGGTCGAACACGACGTGGATCTCGCCTCCGTCTGGGGCACCCAGTACAAGGCCTTGCAGACACGCCTGGCCTACATGTCGAACAATGCCTGGGACGGGGTGGCGCCGGAGGATGTCAAGACCTGGCTGACGCCGGCAGGCGAGGTTTACCGGATGATGAGCCGCAGCCTCGTCGGCACCGATATCGTGGACAAGCCATTCGCCGAGGCGATTTCCGGCGCCGATCCCGCCACGCTCTCGACCCATGCCTATGCCGGTGACGGCAAGGTGGTGGTCTTCATCTCTTCGCGCAGCGCCGAGACGATCGATCTCGATGTCGACCTGGGGAAACTCGCGCCAGGCTACGGACATCTGTGGGCGGAGCGTCTCGGCGTGATCGACAACCCGGCGACGGGCAGCACCAACGAAGGGGATCCCGCCAGCCACCTGTCGCGCCCGTATGTCGAGACGCTGAACCAGGACGAGATCGTGTCTGCAGGCGGGGCCTTCCGCCTGCAGCCCTACGAAATCCTGCGCCTTGAATTCAGCACAGAGGTCCGCGACCTGAGGATGGAGGGCCAGGACCAGGTTGTGGATCCGGCCGCGAATTACGACGACCACCTTGCCGGCTGGCTCGGGAACGACACCCTTCGCGGGCATTTCGGAAACGACCGTCTCGAGGGTATGGAGGGACGCGACATCCTCGACGGCGGGGAGGGGGGCGACACGCTCCTCGGGGGCGCCGGCTCCGACATTCTTCTGTCCGGAGACGGTGAGGACCGGGCCGAGGGTGGCGCCGGATCGGACATCCTCATCGGCGAGGCGGGCAAGAACCTCCTTCTCGGCGGTGCGGGCACGGATCTTCTTTTCGCGCTCGGCGGCGCCAACACCCTGACCGGCGGGGCGGAGGAGAACCATTTCCTCGTCTCGGCGGAAAGCGACACGGTAATCACGGATTTTGATTTCGACACCGGGTCATCCCTGAGCTTCCTGGGGCGTTACGACGATGCCGCGGAGGTCATGTCGCGGACGGAGGCGGCCGACTGGACCGGTTCGGGATCCGCATCAGACCTCGTCATCCATCATGACGAGGGCTGGGTGACGGTGCTTCTCGGGGCTGCCGGCAGGATGGGAGACCTCGAGGCGCATCTCTTCGACGCCATGCCGGATGAGACCCGCCTCGCCATTATCGGCGGCGTTCTGGGTGACCAGACCACCGGACAGGTCGAGGAGTTCAGCACAGCGCTCGGGACGAACCTGGCTGATCTCGACCTGCAAATTTCCGGGGTTCTCCCCGATCCCGGAATCGTGTCGCCGCCGCCGGACGCCGGCCCGGCCCCTGAAGACGATCCTGAAAACGAGAAGGATGATGACAAGAACGCGGACGCCGCGGCCGACGCCTCCTGTTTCGTGGCCACGGCCTCCTATGGCGACCCCCGGCATCCCGACGTGGCCTTCCTGCGCGGCTTCAGGGACCGGGTTCTCCTGCCGCATCCCGCGGGCCGGATGCTCTTGCGCCTCTACTGGATCGTCGGACCGGAGCTGGCGCGGCATGTGCGCGCCGATGGCGGGTCGGGCGCCGCCTTCCGCAGGATCATCGCGGGACTCGTTCGCATCCTGAAGAATGCGTAATGCGAAAAATTGACGGGAGCGCGAATTTCGCGCCCCCGCTGCCGACATTCACACGGCCTGATGGTTACGGCTGCGTCATGAGAGGGGCGGTGAAGCCACCCTCGGCCGCAAAGCCGGTCACGGCGTTCGTGGCGCTCACGGTGCCGATCGCGGCCGAGTTCAGGCTGTCGCCAACCATGATGCCGTTGAGCGAGCCGGCTTCGTGACGTACGAAGTTGCCATCCTGGCGCAAGACGACGGTAGCACCGTTGTCGGAGAAGGCACCGTTGGCGTAAGTGGCCGTGCCGTAGAACTCGACGCTCGTATCCGCTGCCGAAGCCATCGAACCATACGTGACGGTGCCGGTGACAGGATCGAGCCCGAGCCCGATATCCCCGTGACCGTCCTGCCATGCCGAGGTGCCGTCCATGCGGTAGGTCACATCGAAGTTGCCGAGGTAATCCCCGGCGGGGAGGGCGGTGGCAACGGCGCTTTCGTCGATCTTGTAAAGGGTCATGTCGTCGCCGACGCGGTACTGGATCAGGCCGTAGCCGGCGCCGGGAACCTTGTCGACCAGGACCGTCGCAAGCTCTCCGTTGACCTCCGCATAACGCACGGTGCGCTCGACCCCGTGGGAGATGACGCTCGTGGTACCGCCGTTCATGGCGAAGGCGATCAGGTCGGCCGGGCTGGTGCTCGCCGGTGCGTTGGCGGTCTGACCCGTGTTGCCGCCGGTGGTCGTGCCGCCGGTCGAGCCCTCACTCGAGGTGCCGCCGGTCGAGGTGCCGCCGGTCGAGCCATCGCTCGAGGTGCCGCCGGAGATCGGTTTCGGGGTCGTGACCGGGGCCGTGATGCCACCGGTCGAACCACCGCAGGCTGCGAGAGACATCAGGGTGACCAGGGCCGTGGCGTTCAGGATGCTGCGCTTCATTTGTCGTTCTCCGTCTGTGCTGGCCGTCGGCCGCTGCTTTCGATGAGATACAGATATTCTCAAACTTTTTCTCAGACAAGCCCTCTCGAACGGTTTTGCGAAAAATTATTTCCGGAGGCCATTCCGAGGCGTCCTATGCCAGGATCCCGCGTGTATGCGCGCACAATTCCGGGGGGAAAGGCCTGTTTTGTCGTCCTTGCGGCGTGTATGGGTCAATCCTGAACGCTTCTGCAGGGCACCAGGGATGGAATCTGAAATGCGATAATTTTTTTCCGTTGCGCATTTTTCGCAAACATGCGAGAAATCATCAAGCGGTCGCCTTCTGCGGCCAGAACCACCGGAGACACACGATCATGACCATCGGCCTCAAGCAAGCCGCCCTGCTTCTCGCCGGCCTCACGGCGACGTCCGCCCAGGCCGATGTCCGGGACCTCTTCAGCGCCGTCCGGCTCTCGAGCTCCAGGCACGTCACCGGCCTTTCGTCCACCCCGGCGCCGGCTCAGATCAACAAGCTCTTCAACGCCATCCGTCTCTCCGGGTCCGAGCGCCTCATGGTCCACACCTTGTCGCTGCCGGGCATGCCGCGCGACGCCGTCCAGGCTCGCGAGCAGCTCCTCACCCGCATGGGGTATCGCGGGGCGCCGGGTACGATCGGCGACTCCGGCCTGTCCTTCTCCCCGGTCATGACACATGACGGGAACGTCAATGGCGGCTTCGCGTCCGACACGCTCGTCGTCGCCGGCATCCCGTTCACGCTCGGCGAGGAATACAAGGCTGTCGGCGGCCTTCTCCTCGGGGTGAGTGGCAGCGGCCGGATGCGTATGGCCGTGGCGGAGAACACCGCGCTCGATGTCCGTTATGGCGGGGTGGTCAGCTACGCCCCGGAGCATGACATGGCGAAGATCAGCCTGGGTGGTGAGGCCTGCCTGCGCCGCATGCATTCCTTTTCCACCTACTCGCATGCCTGCGTCGACACGACACTCCAGCGCTACGAGCTCGGCGAGTCGAACCGGTTCGGTGCGAAACTCGGCGTGACCCATGCCTTCACCGCGGCGGGCGGCGTCCACGAGGTCAGTGCGGACCTGATGGTGAACCGCTACCTCAACGCGACCGACTACAGCCAGCCGGTGGCCTCCGTGAGCCTCACCTCGGCGCTGCCGGTTCCCGCCGTGATCTCGGCAGGCGTCCAGGTGGGCGGTTCGGCCGGGGATAACATGGTGATGCGCGAAAAGCTGAACCTCGGTCTGGGCTTCCTCGCCTGGGAGCGGCCGACCTCGATCTCGGTCAGCCTGCAAAACAACCGCGGCAGCCAGTTTCTCGGCGAAGCCCTGGAGAGCCGCGTGACGACGATCGGCGCCAGTCACCAGTTCAACGAGAAGCTGACCGTTTCGGCCAGCGTGTCGATCACCGACTCCTCGGCCGCCTTCTTCGATGACACCGCCTACGGGTTCAGCGCGAACTGGCGGTTCTGAGCGCGAGCGGCCAATCCTTCCGCGCAAGACGGGAAAGACGATAGTGAGGCGCCCCGGACCTGTCCGGTCCGGGGCGCCTCACTTCAAAGCTGCGACCTGACGGCCCGCGCCCCGATGTCGCCCGGCATGCCGGGCGACGGTGGCCGCTCGCCTCCTAGATCCCGGCCGCGCGCTCAACCTGGAGCGTGCGCACGGTACCAACGCCGAACTTGCCATTGCAGGCCAGCGACCCGACCAGGATGCCCAGAAGGAAGCAGGTGGCAGCCAGAAGCGTGATCATTGACGCCAGCCCCGCCGCTCCCGGGCGGCGGGGCCGCTCCGGATGGCGCGCGAGCCAGGCCGCGTTACGCTTGATGCTGAGGTCGAAATCCGTTGGGGATGCGGGCATGGGGCACTCCTTATCGCTCCCCTTTTCGCATTCTCCGAGTCTTCGGGCAAGTGGGCCAGCAAACGCGGATGTGGACAGAGCCCGTCCGGTTTTCTGATCATCGGTCACGGCCTGGCACCATTCCTGGCCCCCGCCTCATACGATTACATAATCCCGCTTATGCGCCAAATGGCTGCCGCACCTCGTGAGCGCGCGGCAGCCTCCGGCATCATCAGTAGAGCTTTGTCGAGAAGACGACCTCGACCGGTCTCCTGGCGGACGTGCCGACCGCAACCGCCTCGCCGAGCTGTCCATCGTTCGTGCCTGTGCAGGTCAGGCCGATACCGGGCGCCTGCATCGTCACGCAGGTCACGGTGTTGCCGAGCGCCAGTCCGCTCGTCTCGGTACCGAACTCGGAGGCCAGGACGGGCGACGACTGATCGCTGCTGCCGGCATCGCCGAGCTGGCCCGCGACGCCGGCACCCCAGCAGTAGATGCTGTTGTCGCTCTTGACCGCGCAACTGTGGCGCGTGCCGGTCTGAATGTCGACGACGCCGGACGTGAGACCGAGCACCTGCCGTGGCGCCCATTCGAAATCGGTTGAGACGATCGCTCCGCCGTCACCGACCTGACCCTGCCCATCCCACCCCCAGCACCAGGCGCTCCCTGACCTGACTGCGCAGCTGGTGTGGTTGAAAAGATTGATCTTCGTGGCGCCGCCAAACAGATACTGCGGAACCCAGGTGTTGACGGTCGACCCGTTGCCGACCTGGCCGCGACTGTTATCGCCCCAGCACCTGACGTTGCCATTCGTCTGCAGCACGCAGACGTGGTTGGTTCCGGAACTGACATCGGCGACGACACCCGTGCCGGCAACGGTCAGCGGCGTATTGACCGCGGCTCCGGTCACCGCCGGATCGGAGCCGACCTTGCCATAGGTGTTGCGGCCCCAGCACTTGACGCTGCCGGCCGAGAGCACGGCGCAGTTCGCCGAGATCGCCACCGCATCGGTAATGCCGACAACCAGTTGCGGCGTGGAGAAAATAGGCGACGTCGCGGAGCTGTTCGTCCCCACGCCATTGCCGAGACCACCCCACATCGACGGCCCCCAGCACAGGACCCGCCGGTCGGTTCGAAGGGCACAGGTCGTATTGAAGGTCGTCGCGATCTTCGTGACGTTGCCAACCAGACCTACGACCTGGACCGGCGTGAGGCTGTCCACCGTTGTGCCGTTGCCGAGCTGGCCCTCGTTGTTCTGACCCCAGCAGATGACGCTGTTGGTCCACGTCAAGCCGCAGGTATGCGCATTCCCTGGCGCGAGCGCCTTGAGAAAGACGGGGTAACTGCAGGGGATGGCGGACACGCCCGGGGTAAGCTTGGCAAGGAAGGACTGGTCCGACCGCCAGTATTCGTCAGCGGTCTTGAGCGGGACCATGAGGTCCCCGATGTTCGAGCCCACCATGCGGCAGAGGCCGTGCGCGTCGATCATGACCTTGCCGCCGCCCCCGGGAACCGAGGTGGTGGTAAGTGCCTGCGCCGGAAGGGCGACGCCGAGTAGGCCTGATAGCATCACGAATGCCGTCAGCGCCGCACGAAACCTGCTCAACATGATAGACCTCGACAATCAGACCGCGATACCGGCCAGAATAGCGGAAAACCGACTGATTAACAATCGGTTTTTCGCATTATTGCCGGCCCGTCTGGCGGAGGAGGATCAGCCCCACAGCGCCTCGAACTCGCGCCATTCGCCTGCGGACATGCCCGAGTCGTCCTGCGTCACGGTCTCGCCGCGAAGCCGGCGCTTGATGACCTCGACCCCTTTTGCCGAGAGGTTCGCGCCCCCCATCCGGTAGTCGCGGAACGCGCCGTAGGCGATCGGCACCCAGTCCTTGACGATGCCGCACATCACTTCGGCATAGGCGCGGATCTCGTATTGCGCGTGCGCGTCCGCCCTGAGCCGCAGGAAGTGGAAGAGGTTGTGCAGGTCGGTCTTCCAGTACCACTGGGTATAGATATTCGCCGGCAGGTTCATCCGCGCCAGCTCGCGCGCGAGGCCCTTCTGGCCGTCCTGGCTCAGCATCGCCTCGTAGTGGTCGTAGCTGCGCATCGCGTCCTCGCGCAAAAGGTCAAGGACGCGCTGCGCCTCCTCGCCCTCAAGCAGCTCGCCGCGGCCCTGGTTGTTCACCGTGGACTGCGCCGCCAGATGCTCCGGGTCCGGGATGTAGAACTCGCGCTCGAGGATCGAGTAGCGCGCCGAATACTCGTTCACGTTGGCGGTGCGGTGGCGGATCCACTGGCGGGCGACGAAGACCGGCAGCTTGACGTGGAACTTGACCTCGCACATCTCGAACGGCGTCGAGTGCCAGTGCCGCATCAGGTAACGGATCAGCCCCTCGTCATTCGTGACATGCCTGGTGCCCCTGCCGTAGCTCACGCGCGCCGCCTGGGTGATCGCGCTGTCGTCGCCCATGTAGTCGATGACCCGGACAAGACCGTGGTCGAGGACCTCATGCGGGGTGTAGAGATGCGCTTCCATCCCGGGCGCGACGGCGCGCAGGGTGGTGGACGAGGTCGAACGCTGCTCGGCGATCTCGGCCCGCTGTTCTGCGGTCAGTGTCATTGTGCAATCCTTTGATCAATTGTAGCGATACCAGGCCATGCCCGGCGTGTCGAAGCCCGCGAGCATCAGCGCGAGCGAGAGCGTAGCGAGTCCGCCGAAGGCAAGGAGGGTCCATTTTGCGTACTTCCTGGCGCGGATCACATGACCGCCCGGCCGCCGGTCCATGAATCTCCTGATCTTCCGGATGTGTTTCGTGCCCATCCCGCGCCTCTCAAGTCAGATTTTCGCTATCTCAGTTCTACATTTGCGAAAAACCATAGACAATCCCAAATAGATGCACCACATATAATATATGAGCCCCGGCCATGTCGGTTTTGGGTGTGCATGATGAATCGCGGGTTGAAGTGGCCACTCGGCGGATCGCGACACGGCCACGACGAAGAAAAACGGAATATGAGATGTCTGAAAATGCGGAAATGACAATACCGGAGGCGGTCACCGCCTACGCCTCGGCCGGCCAGGAATACCACGTGCAGAGCCGTGGCCGGCCGGAGCGGAAGCCGGAAGAGGCGGCAAAGCGCATCCTGCGCCGCAAGAGGTTCGGCAATCGCCTGCGCGAGCTTCGCGAAACCGCGGGGCTGACCTTGAGTCGCGCCGCCCAGTTGGCTGGCATGTCCTCGCCGCGCAAGCTCTCGCAGTACGAAACGACCTGCTACCCGCCCGGTGACATCGTGGCGCGCCTGGCGCCGCATTACGGCGTCGAGGAGCGCGATCTCGCGGCGATGGTGCTCTCCCATTCGGACCCGATCCTCTACCAGGGCATCACCGGCACGCCCGGCTATGAGCCGCACCCTGACGAGATCGCCGATTACCTGCGCAACGGCTCGGCCGTGGGCTGAGCCGCCACGAGATCTGGAGATTCACATGACCTTTCTTGTACGGGCGGTCTCGCCGCTCCGCCGCGCCGGGCCGGCGCTCGCCGCGGTGATCCTCGCTGTCGCGGGAGGCCAGGCTTTCGCCCAGGAAGCTCCCGGCTTCCTCAAGGACCTGCCCTCCCGGTATCGCGGCGAGATCCTCGGCCTGCAGGCCTGGAGTATCGACGATTCCGACGTTGTGTGGTTCGTTTCGCCCGACGGCCAGGGCCTGATCGGCGGCTACGCCTACGACCTGGGTGGCCAGGATGTCGGCTCCGCCGCACTCGGGGTGACGCCGGTCGATGCCTGGTCAAGCTTCGGCCTGGCGCGTCCCGGGGCCGGACCGGTCATCAGCCCGGTCGGCGAAAATCTTTCGCCCTTCCCTGGGGTCGATGACGGCGAGGCCGTCTCCGCGGTTCCTGACACCGTGACCCCTCCGGAGTCGGTAAAGCTCGTCGAAGACGCGATGGCGGTGGCGCGCGAGGCGCTTGCGGACCTTCCCGACGAGAAGCAGAAGGCGGTCCTGACAGATCTCGTCGAGCGTATGGACCGCGCCCGCACCCCCGAGGAGTTCCAGCTTCTCCTGCTTGAATGGAGTGGTCAGGTCAGGGGCGAAACGGCTATGACCGAGGCGGCGCGGGCGGCTCTCGCCCAGGTTCCCGGCCTGCCGGAAACCACGCTTTCGGTCGAACCCGCTGCCGTGACGCCTCCGCCGACGGTACTGATGCCGGTCGACGATGGCGCTCCGGCCACGGTCGACCCCGCCGCCACGGCGAATGCCGAGGGTAATGGCGCGGCGCTTATCGAGACGATCCGCAAGGACGCCTTCTGGTTCGCGGTCGGCGCCAGCGATGCGCCGGTGGTCTATGCCTTCATCGATCCCCAGTGCCCCTACTGCGCGAAATCGATCCGCAACCTGCGCCCGGATGTCGAGGGTGGCAGGCTGCAGCTCCGGGTGATCCTGGCGCCGCTCATCTCCAAGACCTCGCCGGCCTCGATCGCCGGGATCCTGCTGTCGGATGACCCGGTCGGGGCGTTCTGGGAGCACGAGATCCTCTATGCTGAGCGCGGCGCCTCGGATCTCGTGAAGCGGGACTTCTCCGAACTGCCCGCCACCATGAACCAGGGCCTCAAGAAGAACTACGACATCGTCGTCGACAACAAGCTTCCTGGCGTTCCGTTCTTCGCATGGAGTACCGCCGAGGGACCGAAGTTCCTGTCCGGCGTACCCGAGGCGGGCCGGTTCTCGGAGGCACTCCGCGATTCCTACGACGGCATCGTGCAGTGACAAGCGCAAAGAGAGTGCGAATAATGCAGAAGATCACCCTTACCCTGATCGCCGCCCTTCTGGGTGGCGCCACTTATGCCGGCGAGGCGACTTCGGATACCGGCGCCGCGGCGCCGGCGCTCGAGGCGGCCGCTCTTTCCGCTCCGGGCGCCGCCGCTCCCGAAGCCTTCACGGCCATTCCCGGGATCACCCCGGCCGGACGGATCGGCGGCATGGATGCCTGGACCACCGGTGCGGCCCCCTTCCTGTGGATGACAGATCCCGACAGCGGCCGGATGTTCGCCGGCTTCGTCTTCGACCGTGACGGCCGTAGCCTGCATCCGGATCATGCCGGAGACGACGCGATGACCGTCGCTGCGCTGATCGCCGAGACATTCGGGGCCAACGCCATCCCGATCCCGGAGGAATACGCACCGGATATCGAGGCGATGCTGGCCCGGCTCGACGCTGCCACCCGGCAGGAGGCGACCCGCAAGCTCGTCGAGGCGGTGCGCCTGGTGACTGACGAGGCCGGCTTCCAGGCCGCGATCTCGGGCTGGCTTGAGGAGGTCTCGTCGATGCTGCCTGACGCGGCGGCTGACCCGGCCGTGAATCAGGGCGCGGCGGCGGTTTCCGGCGACGAGGCCTCCGCGGAAAGCGGCGCCTCGCTCCACGAGGCCCTGCAGGGCGCATCCTGGCTCGCGATCGGCGCGGCTGACGCCCCCGTGGTCTACGCGATCACAGATCCTTCCTGCGACGCCTGCCGGGCCGCGATCGCTTCCCTGAGGCCGGAGATCGAGGCGGGGCGGCTCCAGCTCCGGCTCGTCATGATCCCGGCCGTGGATGCCGATTCCGCCGGAACCATTGCCGGCATCCTGCTTGCCGTAGATCCGAAGGCTGCCGTCTTCGATCTTTCCCGCGTCGAAAACCCGGTCTTTCCGCTGCGTCGCGTCTCCGATCTCGACGAGGATCAGCGCCAGGCGCTCGATGGCAATCTCGCCCTCGCCCGGCGCTACCAGCTCCCGAGCGTTCCCTTCTTCGCCTTCAGGACCAGCGAGGGCGAGAAATACATCGCGGGCGCACCAACCGCCGAGCAGATTGCCGGCGCCCTGCCCGATCTGCCGTCGGCCGTGGATGATACCGGGGGCGAAACCGCCGCCAGCGCGAACGAAGACGGCGTCAAGGATGGCGCGGCCGAATAGGGCGCAGCCGATCGACGATCAGAGACCCGGTGCCTCGCGCTCCGGGTCTTTTTCTTTCTCGTGGTATGCGGCAAGCGCGCGCGCCTCTTCCCAGCCGAGGATCGAGCCCTCCGGATCGCCTCCGCCCCAGGTCTCCGGATCGGCCAGGATGATGCCATCCATGAGCCGCAGCGCGACCCCCTCGCAAGAGCAGGCGGCGCCGGTTTCCTTCGTTACCCGGTGTCCCGCGAAGGCGCAGGGATGGCCGCCGCCGATCGGTGTATGAGCGGGCCCGCCTTCGAGCAGCATCAGCCCCCTGCCCTTCACCTCGAGAAAGTCGAGCGTGCAGTTCACGCCGCCCCGCGGAAAGCGTTCGAGGGCGGAGCGGGTCTTGGCCGAGGTCTCGGCTTCCGGACGCCGGGCAGCGAAATGCCGCATGACCTCGAGCCCCATGAAGCGCGCCGAGAGGCCGCGCGCGACGGCCGCGTCGGCGATCCGCTGGCCGAGATCGGCCGCTTCGAGCGCCCTCGCGGCACTCTCGGGCGTCACCGTCCCTGCCCAGCCGTAATAGGAGGCGACGCCGGTCACCCTGCCGTTCTCGATAAAGACCCGCCATTCGCAAGGCCAGGATCCCTTGCCAGCGAAGATGGTGCCGTGGCGGTGGGGATCCGGGCCCTCCGCGCGCCGCGCCGCCTCCATCCAGGGCCGCGCAAGGTAGTGGATCACCGGCTTGTGCCCCGATGCAAAGGTCTCGACGAAGCGGGTGTCGGTGGCATCGATCCGGCGGCGGTTGCCGTGCCGCACCCAGCCCGCGCCGACCTCGAGATCCTTGTCGAACGTGGCGCCGTCCTCGGAACGCTCGATGACGCCTGCCCCGGCGAACGCCTTCAGCATCGAGGAGCCGGAGATGTTGGTGCGCACCATCCAGCCCGAGGGGATCTCGTCCATCGCGTCGTAGAGCGCCTCGCCGAGACGATGGCGGCGGATCTCGAGCTCCTCGGGGGACGGACCATCGGGCGCGGCGGTCTCGAGGATCTCCGGCATCGCCTTCGCGATGCGGCGGCGGAGGCCGGCGCCGATATGCTCGGGGACCGCGATCTTCTGGTCGATGAGCGCGAGGTCGTCCTCGTGGAGCGAGAGGATCGTCCTCGCCGGAATCGCGGGAACGCCCGCCGCCTCGGCGAGAAAGAGCCAGTGCCGCAGGTCGCAGGCATCAAAACCGCCCGTCTGCCCTGCGGCGAGCTCCTCGGGCTCGAGCCAGGATCCGGCCTCCGCCTCGACGAAGGCGGCGACCTCCGCGATCCCCGAGACGGTGCGCCTGGCCACGTCTGCCGGCCCGGCGAAGAGCTTGGCGGTCTGGCCCGCGATCTGGCGCGCCTTGCGGCCGATCGCGCGCTGGCCGGCCACCACGTTCAGTTTTCCGATCAGGGTGCGGATATCGTTCATGGTCTCAGAGCTCCATAACCGGCAATCTGATTGTCCTGAGAAGCGCCAACTCCTCCTCGAGGAGCCGGAAACCGGCCAGGTGTGCCGCCTCGCCGCCAGGCGAATAGGCCGGCGTGTCGAGATCCCAGGTCGGCAGGGTCCCGAAGAGGAGAAACCTTTCCATGACGAGGCGGGCGGCGATCCCCCTGCCCCGGTGAGCGTCTGACACGCCGAGCTGGGCGCCGGTATAGGAACCGGCGAGAACCGGTTCCGGGCCCGTTATGTCGACCGCCACGATCCCCAACGGGTCTCCGGTCCCGGCCTCACGCGCCTCGCAAAAGGCGATACCGGCGATTCCCGGCCGGTCTGGAAGCCGCCCATCGCCGGCGAGGAGACCCTGAAGCCAGGCCTGGACGACCTTGTCCGGGGCGGCCGCAAGACCAACGTCCCAGGCCAGATCCTGGAAGACATCCCGCCAGGGGGTGGCGAAGATCGCATCGATATCGAGGTCACCCGCATCGCGGTCCGGACCGGCGAGGAAGGCGTCCTCCTCGAGGCCGGAAAATTCGGCCTCGAGCGTCTCGAGCCTTTGCTTGTCGCCGGCCCGCGCCATGGTCAGAACGCGTATTCGGGCAGGTCCTCGACAAGGCCGAACCGCTCGCGCAGGAGCCCGTCGAAGTCCTCGCGCATAAGGTCGAGCCCGTCTTGATCGTTCAGGAAAACATGGTCCGGGCGGATCGTCGCGGAGTATCTGTCGGTCTCCAGGCCCACGATCGCGTTCTCACGCTTCGGCCGCCGGACCTCGATGATCTTGCCGCCAAGTTTTCTGAGTTCATCGGCCTCGTAGACGATCGATTCCGCGACGAGACGGACCGGCTTGCCCTCGTTTGCGTTCAGGATCAGGCGCATCTCGGCGCCGATGGTCCATTCCGGGCCGAGCTGGACGCCCATGAACTGGCCGAGTTTCTCCATGTAGAAACGCGGTGCGTAATGCGTGCCCGGCTCGCCGTGCCCGGGATTGCTGATGATGGGCAGGATCTGGCTTGGCACGTCCTTCAGGTCGCCGTCGGTCATCCTCCAGGCGGTGTCCGCGTCGGCGCCGAGATGGGTGAAATACCCCCGGCAGGCGGCCTTTCCGCCATTGAAGGGATGCACGCGCTGGAAACCGTAGCGATCGATGAGGTGTTGTGCGATATGGGACTTGCCGACCTGACGTTCGCCGGAAAGACCGATGATGATGTTCTTCATGGGGAATCTCGTCACATAACGGGATGAGCCAGGCGTTCAGGCTCTACTTGTTTCATTTTCGCATATTCCGGCGTGACCGCGCGGATCTCGCCCTTCGGCGTCACCTTGAGGATCAGCCCGCCGTCGATCCCCTCGATCGGGCGGAAGGCCTCGCCGAGCCGCTGCCCGGGAGCGGAGGCCCTGCCCGCCCCGGCCTGGTAGCCGAGCCGGCCCATCACGCCGCGGCGGAGGGTTTCGTTGAATTCGCGGGAGACCCAGATCACGCTGTCGGAATCGAGCAGCGAAGCCGTATCGTCCAGCGACACGTCAGATTCGGCAGGCTCGGCTGCGAGCTGTGGAGACGGCGCTTCCCGAACGTCGAAGTGAAGCTGCCTTTCCTTTTCCACAGAAAGGATTTTCGCAATCTTCACGACCGCATCTTCAGCCGAGCCGCCCTGGCTGACCGAGATATTGACCTGCAGGTTGGTCACGCTGCCAATGCTGATCCCGGCAGCCTCCGCCGTGCGGGCGGTCTCCGGCGCCTTGGCCACCTTGCGGCGGATCTTCCCGATCGACCACTCATAGGCCTCGGTCAGACCCTTGTAGACCCCCCAGACCTCCGCCACGGCGGCAAGGGCCTTGCCGGCCTGCGTGACGAGATCGGCCGGGCTCGACGGGATCGAGTTGCGGATGGTCGAACGCCAGAACGACAGGAACTCCGAGCTCTTCGAGATCGTGTTCTCGAAGAGGCCGCGGGCCGCTTCCGCATCCCCGGCCAGGTGGGAACGCATCTGGTTGACCGTTTCGGCCGTCCGCACGCCGATCTCGCCGCCCGCGCCTGACACCCAGTCCGAAAGACCGACACCGACGGCGCCGATCCAGGTCAGTCCGCCATTGAAATAGGCATTGGTCGCCTCGAGCGTCGGCGCCATAGGCACGTGGGAAAGCGCCGCGGCAAGTCCATGATGGACCGCGGCGACAAGGTCGGGCGTCGCATAACCGACGCAGGAAGCGACGGCGATGCTTCCGCTGAGAAACAGGGCGCGACGGGCGTTGGTGCGCGTGAAAAGCCGTGAGATGCGGCCGTCAAGATCATTGCCCGTCATGGCGGTCTCCAGCGTGTCCTTCCCGGGACTGTACCACCCGAAAAAGAAAACGCTGCCCTCAATCAGACGGGGATGGACAGGTTTTCCACATTGGCGGTCCAGGCGATGTCGCGGGCAAGCCGCCGCCCCAGACCCGCGCTATCCTTTGACCTGGCATGGATCATTCGGTGCAGGACCTTGATGTCGGGAGGGGAGATCTCGTTGTCGAGGCCTTCCGTCAGGTCGTCGAACTGATCGAGCACGTTCTCCACGCTGATCGAGGCAAGCGACACCAGAGCCCCGGGGATCCGCTCGATCTCCCGTTGGAAGGACCGGATCACCGATGGGCAGAGCATCTCGTCCTTCAGTATGCGCGCCATGACCTGACCGCGACGCAGGGAGTCGGAGCCGGTCTGCTCCAGTTGGTGGAGGGCGACGAGAATCTTTCGGCGCCCATAGGAGAGCGAGCAGACAATTTCGCGGCTACCGGCACAGAGCAGGCCGTCGCCATCCGTATGCTTGCTGCGCTCATCGAGGATATCTACCGAGACGGCGCCGCCGTTTCCGTCGAAGCGAAGGCTCTTCGTGGGGTTGGAGATTGGCGCACCAACCATATCCGCGGCACTGAAAGACGGGTTGACCAGGAGCAGGCCTTCGCCGGTATTGACCTGCACCTTCTCCATGCCGCCCATGAAGCCGATCGACTCGAGAACCGCCGCTGCGGCGCAGGCCTCGCGGAACGTATCGAAAACATGGATGTGATAGCGTCCAGCGGGGATCTGGTGCAGGTTTGCTTGGGACAGCACCGTCCCGCGCTTGCGGAAAGTCACGCGGCCGAGATGGCAGGAATCACCAAGGAAGAGCGGGATGAACAGCGCCTCGTCGATTGTGGGCAGTCCTGACCCTTCCGTATCGGAAACGTCACGGCCGCGCTTACGGAAGATGCCGCCCTTGAAGTTCATGACGTCGTCCGCGCCATTTTCGTTGATCGATGCCTCAATGTTTTTCATACTTGTACTTTCTGGAACCCCACCCAGTTTCGAACACGCCTGCAAGACGGCAAAAAGAACGTATCCCAAGAGCGGGAGGAGCTATCCTGAAGAGCAGACTGACTTTATGGACATGTCTATTTAGATAGGTTTCTGTGCGCAAGCATTAATCGAGCATGAACAGATTGTTCATGATTCGGTGATATTTGCGTTAATCCGCCGGGTCGGATCTGGTGAGCATGAGGCCGAGCCGGTCCGCGAGACGCATCGCGTCGGTCACGGCCAGGAGTGTAAGCTCCGATGCGGAAACCGGGGTTTCCGGCCTGAGAAACAGGCGCATTACGATCCCTTCAGCCGCAAACCGGAAGAACGTGGTCAGCTCCTCTAGCGCGACCCCGGCGGGATGGCGGATCCGTTCCGGATAGGCGGCCAGGAGCATTGTCCCGATTTCATGAATGTAGCGCCCGGTCGGTACGCCGGTCAGGTCGACGACGTAGCTATCGAGACCGCGGTCCTCGTAGCCGAACTGCCCCTCGACGAGGCGGAGATCGGGAATCAGGTGAAATCCGAGATCCCCGCCGGCGGCGGCCAGTTCCAGCTTCTGCTTCGGGTACGGCCGCAATACCATCGTCGTTACGAGATCCATCTCCGCAAGGCCGTTGAGCGCCATGTCCGCCTCGAGGCGCATCGCGCCGCCCTTCATGAAAAGCGAGAAACCGGATGCGCCGGTTACGGTAGAGAGCCCGACCCGGCTGAAATTGGCGATCGCCTCTTTCGGAACCACGCCAGGGGAATAGATCCGGGTCACCGGCGCGGCAGCCGTCAGCCGTCCTTCGATGAGCGTCAGCGCGTTAAGAGCCTCCATGAGGGCAAGCTGACCGCTGCCCTCCGGCGAGAAGAGTCGCCCCGAACGCAGGACGCGGATCGCACCCTGAAGCCCCGAGGAAACCACCTCCGAGGAGATGTCGACATTGGCGGCGCCGACAGCAGGGATTTCACCGGTATTGCGGAACTCTATCTCGGAGACCGCCACCCGGACCCCCGCCGGCAGATCCGACTCCGCGGTGGCGAGGTCCGCCGGAAGATTGACCTGTGCCCGGGCGCCCGTGATCGCCGCGGAGACGCCGCCGGTGCTCATCAGCTCGATCTCCCCGGCGTCAAGGACGCCGGAGATCCGGCACCCGTCCTTCGTACCTTTTTCCTGGAAGCCGAAAGACCGGATGCGGACCGAGGCCGACGGGCCGTCCTCGCCGGGGACCTGCATCTCGCCGGCCTTGATCTCGGCCTTTTCCAGGATCGAGAGCCACTGGCAGACCGGATCTGCCGCGGCGGCGTTCGGCCAGTCGGAAAGCTGCAGTGCCAGGCCGGAAACCGAGAAGACCGGAGCCGCCGGGTCCCGGGGCCGGACCGTCATCGCTGTCACCCGAACCGCGATGTCGCCTCCGTCCAGCGCCGAGATCGCGAGCTCCTCAATGCCGATATCCGCCGCCTCACCCCGCGCCGCGACACCGTGATAGGTGCGCACACCTTCGCCGATCAGGTCCTGCGCCACCGTTACCCGGAAGGCCCCGGCGGGGAACAACCGTTCGAGCGGCGTCAGTGCCGGTTTTGACCAGGCCATGGCGGGAAGGGCCGCGGCGACCAGCCCGGCCAGAATCAACGTCCTCATTTCTGCTCCGTCGAAATGATTTTCTCAAGCTCGTCGACCGCGGCGTTCATGAAGCCGGAATCCTTCACGCTGGCCAACGGGATCGGTCTGGTGGTTCCGGAGCGCCGCAGGATGTCGAGGCCAAGTTCGCCATTCACATCCTCTTCCGCGAAGATCTTCGCAAAGCGATTGGAGTTCTCGGCCAGGTAGTTGAAAAACTCGCCCATGCTCTTGCGGTTCTCCCGCTCCGTTTCCTTCTCCTCCACCTCGGTGCTGACGATATGCTCCTCGATGTCGAGGTTGCGCCGCGCGGTTTCCTTGGCTCTCTCCTGCGCGATCAGGAGGTCGATCATACCGCCATGGCGCTCCTGCGGTGTGCGGCCGCGCGCCGCGCGCGCAAGCCCCGAGACGACATCCCCGACCTCCCCGTCGCCATCGTCGCCGAGGTCGAAATCGTCGAAATCATCACTCTCCCGGCGATGGGCCGGGCGGCCACCATCGCGGCGCGCGCGGCCTTCGGGAGCGAAATCATCGCCATCGAGGTTGCCCCGGATGCCGAGCTCGCCCATCAGGTCGATGTCCAGCTCGTCCTCCCAGTTGCCCTTGTCGTCCTCGGCCTCGACCATGACGCCCGGCATGCGGGCCTGACCGCCCGCCATGATGGCCCCAAGCCAGGCGTGATGGATGTTGCGCGGGTTGGCGGCATGATCGCCGGCCGACCACAGGAGCTTGCCGGCGACACCCGCCACCTCGGCGAGACCGTCCCTTGGCGCCGCAAGCTCGGTGATCGCCTCCGGATCCTTGCTGAGGCCGAGCATCTTCTCGGCGGTGCGGACCATGGAACCGATGAACTCGATCTCGACACGCTGGTCGAGACCGGGCACCCGATCGGTAGGGCCGCGGACCTTGAGAAACTTGTTGACGCTGAAGTTCGCGGCGAACTCGCTGCCGATGTAGAATGTCGAGGCCTTGACCAGGGTGCCGTTGAAGAGGAAGTAGAATTCCCCCTCCATCATGTTCTGGAGCTCGTCGACCTTGACCTTGTCGACCTCCTGGAAGGAGGCGTCCATCCGGTCGACCCAGCGGTTCGCGAAGAACCCCGGCTGGGACTGGAAGCCGGAGGTGACCGCGACCTGGGTTCGTCCGAAGAGCTTCTGGATGAAGCCTACCGTCTTGTCGCCGTCCACCGTCTTGCCCGCGGCGAAGATCGAGGCGTTGGCGGCCGCGGTCTCGGCGATCTGGGGGCTGATCGCCTGCATCGCCGCCATGTCCTGGCCCGCGACGATGATCATGAAGCCGAGCGAACGGGCCTGGGCCATCATCACGTCGATGCCCTTGACCATGTAGTAGCCGGCCTCGTCGAGCACGACGATGTAGGGGGACGGTGCCCGGGTCTGCTTGGATTCCACGATCTCCTGGCGCGAGCCCTGCAGCATGAAGCCCGACGCGTTGCCCATCATGATCTTCGCCATGGTGACGATGATCTTGCCGCAGTTCTGCATCTCCTCGGGCGCCTTCTGGAGCGCCGGCAGCAGCACGATCAGGATCCTGCGGTTGAGCACGATATCGTCGATATCGACCTCGCCGAGCGGCGTCCGGAAGATGTGCCCGTAGTCATCTGCCAATGATCCCAATGGCTTAGTGAGCTGCATCGAGAGGAAGCCGTACTGCTCATTGCACTTGGAATCCTGCGCGTCGCCGTTCATCGCCTTCTCGATCGAGAAGCCCGGGAGCGTGTCGAAGAAGCCCTTCATCGCGAGCTTGGTCGCGGTCGAGAACTCGCCGCGGATCGCGCGGAGGTAGAGCTCGATGAGTCCCGCCCGGGTCTTCATCTCATCCCAGGCCTCCTCCGGCACGTCCTCGATCTTCGCGATCTTCTTGCCCTTCAGGAGCGACTTGTCGAAGCCCTTCCCGAGGAAGAGGAAGTCACGGATGGTCTGCACGTTGAGCAGGATGTCACCGGAATCCCGGAGCTCGCAGAGCGCCTTCATCTCGGCGGTGACGAGCGACATGGCGCGGTTCTTCCACATGTCGTTGCCCGCGCCGGCGTCGCCCATCAGCGAGACCACGATGTTCATCAGCTGGTCGGCGCCGCCCTTGGCGAAGGGGTTGACGGTGTTCGACTGGGTCGCCGGTCCGCCGGCCGGGGCATCGGGATCGCCGCCGGCATCGGTGAAGTTAAGGACCCGCACGTCATCCTCGCGGCCGAAGCGCTTGGCGAGCGTCCAGGCACGGGCATAGAACTCCGTCGTGCCCTTGCCGTCGATGAAGAGAAAGCCCGAGGACCACATGAGGGTTTGTGACACCACACCGAGGAGGAGCTCCGTGTTGTGGGTCACGACATGGTTCTCCATGACATAGAGCCCGTCCTCGCGGTCGGTCTTGATGCAGGACATCTCGACCTCGTCCTCGAGGCGTTCGACCTGCACGACCTCGAGTCCCTCGCCGCATCCCGGGTAAGCGCAGGCCGCCGCCTGCGGCCAGACCTGGTCGATCCCCTCGAACATGAGCGTGAGGTCGACGCCCCGCGCCATCTCCTTCAGGGAGCCACGGACATAGACCGTGGCGATGCCGCCGAGCGACCAGGCGATCTGCTTGATGATTTTCGCATCCGCGACACGCAGGCCGGAGAGGCGCACGCCGTGCTTTTCGATTGTCACGCCGATCTCGGCGTTGCGGGTCCATGTCCGCAGGAACGCGATCCGCTCCTCGGGCGAGCCCCAGAGCGAGGGCATGTAGTCGAGATGTTCGAGGCCCTCGCGTGCGCCGCGCCGGGCATGCGCCTCGGAGAGGATCGGCGAGCCCGCGGGGATCGCCATGCCCTCGTGCGGCCGGGCGAGCGGGATCGTGATGTGAAGCTTGTCGCCATGCATGCCCGAAAGGATACCGACGTCCCCAGCGGTCATGAGCTTGCCATCCTCGGTAAAGCCGAAGCCTTCGGGAAGATCGAGCTTTCCGTCGAGCCGCACGCGCGGCTTGGCCTTCACATGCCAGAGATGATCGAGCGAGCAATCGGCGTGGCGGCCATCGGAGAACCACATCCGCACCGCCGGGATCGCGCCCTGGGGGTGGATGGAGAGGATCCGAGAGGTGCCGCCGAACGGATGGCAGACCTCGTCACCGGGCCCGAGATCCCCGTTCAGCACCCATCCGCGCGGGGTGAGGACCGGCGTGTCGAGCGGCAGCGCCTTGCCCGAGCCGGTCGTGCCGAGGAAGAAGCCGTGCCGGCGGGCGTCGCCGTTCTCGATCCAGAGCTCCTCCAGGCTGGCCTGGTCACGGCCGAAATAGAGGATGCCGCCGGCCTTTGAGTAGCCTGACCCGCCGGGTTTCGGGGCGCCGTAATCGAGCCCTCCCCAGTTCTGCGGAACCTTGAAGGGGAGACGATATTTCTTGGAGGAAACCCAGCTGTAATAGCCAAGCGTGATCGGCAGGAGGCCGAGCCAGGTCTGCGGGAAGAGCGCGAGCACGCTCACCGACCCGAACATGGTGATCATCACCGTGTCCTTCATCGTCAGAAGGTCGCGCATCTCCTGCCAGGCCGACCTGATCGGCCGCCGGACAAAGCCGGGATCGACGGAATCCTTCGCCGCGGGAAGCGTCGGTGACTTGCTGACATGCTCGGCCATGAACGGACCTTCTCATCTTCGCGGGGGGCCGGGCCGGGAGTGGCGCCGGTCTCAGGTGGACGGGACGAGCCTGGCGGCCCTTTCTCCGTTCTCGCTTATACCACCGAAGATCTCGCGCGCCGCCACATAGGTCCAGGATATCAACAGGAACGTTACAGCGACGCCCACCACCGGCGGCAGCAGCCTGGCAAGCTGGATGCCGCCAAAAATGCCTACCGTGAGCGCCAGGAAAACCCGGGGCATCCTCACCAGGATCAGGACCCCCGACAGGCGGGCCTGGCTGAGCGGCATGATGAGGCCGGCGATGGCCGGCAGCCAGAGCGGCATGATGATGAGGGTCGCGACATGCGCCGCGGTCACGGTCAGGATGCCGCCACGCAGAACCTGATCGATCTCGCTCGGCCGCGGCCCGGCCGCGATGTCCGCCACCGGCACGATCGGCGGCAAAAGCAGGGCGAGCAGGATGAAGATCGAATTGACCGCGAGCGCCACGAGGGCCGCCTCGCGCGATCCGCGGAGAACCCGGCCCAGGCCGCCGCCATGCCCTTCCGAGCGCATAAGGAACCAATGGCAGGCCGTGACGGCCGGCACGCTTGCCGCGGACATGGAGGCGATCAGAAGGATTGCGGCCGAGATGCTGGGGATGTGCGGGCGGAGCCCCACGATCACCGCACCGGCGACGAGAACCCAGCCGGCGAACAGGATCAGCGCCTCGGGCGCGCGCAGGCAAAGCTGGCAGGCCTGGACGAACCAGCGCCATTCCCAGCCCGCCTTCGGCGTGTATGGTCCTGCCCCCGCCGCCATGTCTCAGTTCGCGAGCGTCGACAGGATCTGGGTCTGGACGATCGCGGTCCGGCTGTCGAGTTCGAGCTGGAGATAGGCGAGGCGGGTATTGACCGACATGACGTCGAGGATCTCCTGCAGGAGCTGCTTTTCCGAAAGGGCCGAGCGTTTGTGGAACACCTCCGGCTTCGGCGCGTAGTGGCGCAGGGTGCGGAAATCGAGGGTCTGGAGCTCGGAGACCTGGTCGCCGACCGGCCTGTTGTAGTTGGAGATGTCGTCGATATAGGGCTGCCAGGGCGTGGCCGGCCCAACCTCGGTCTTCATGTTCATGACCATCGCAATCGCCTCGAGGCCGGCGTTGGCGCGGGTCTTCTGGACGGCCCGTGCGGCCGCGCGGGCTACGCCCTCGGGGGTGCGCAGTTCTTCCTCGGTCACCGGCCGCGGCGGGAACGGGTCGGTCATGTTGCGCACCAGGCGGTTGGCAGCGCGGCGGTCCTCGTCGGTCTCGATCGTGAGCGTTGGGTTCTGCAGGATGGCGGCCGGGTTGACGGTCGGCTCGGCAAAGCCGCCCATGCCCTTGGCAAGCTCGATCTGGTCGTCGACGACGCTCCGCGCGAAGCGGGTGCCGCCCTCGCGGACCGCCGGGTCGCCGCCATCATTCTGGACGCGGGCCTCTGCCACCGTGGTCGAGCCGCGCAGCGCGCCCGAACCGCCGCCGTTGCGGTAGGCGCCGGCGAGAAGGCAGCTATCCGGGCTCGGGTCAAACTCGCCGCTCTCGGCCCGGGCCCGGAACTCCTGGCGCAGCCGGGTGGTCGCGTTCTGCTCGGCCGCGTCGGTGATCCGGCGATTGGCCTCGATCTGCTTGTCCTGGTAGGCCGATTGCTCGCCGGAATGACCCTTCAGGGCGGCGATCAGCCGGTCCGTTCCATCGTTGATCGCCCGTTCCGCGGCCCGTACCGCGTCACGGGTTTCGGTCACCCGGTTGCGGGTGCTCTGCAGGGTCGCTTCCGTGGCTTTCCAGGCCGCAGCCGAATCCGGCAGGGCACCAATGGCCAAGGCCGAAAGGCAGGCGCCGAGAATGATCTTCTTCATGGTTCAGTTCTCCCTTGCGCGCTCACTGGCCGTCCGTTGCGCCGTTGGTCATGAGATCCCAGATCGTCTGCTGCGGTGTCATGGGGATGGCCGCCGGAGCGGCCGTCGGTGCCTCCGGGCGGACCTGGCCGCCCTCCCGGTCCGCGGCTTCCTCCCCGGAGGTGAACTCCGCCGCCACGCCCGCCGTCGTGGCAACCGCCGTGGCGGCGCCCGAGGTGGGAAGGGCCGGCGCCTCGGAGGGGGCGAAGGTACAGCTGGAGCTTTGGCTCGTCCGATTGTCGCGGTCATACTGGACGGTACCGCTCGTCACCCGGCAGCCGATATAGTCGCCAAGCGCCTGGAGCAGCTCTTCTTCATATTGAGCGCTCGCGGCCTCGTAGGCGGCGATTTCTTCGGGGGAAAGATCCGCGATGTCATTGTAGTCCGGAATGACGCCGACCGAGGGCGAGGTGTTCGGGGTCACGTAGTTATCGATGGAACCGCCATAGCCGCTGCTGTCGGTGAGATTCATCATTCCGCTATAGGAGGGCATCATGGTGCCGCTCCCGTCGCTTCCAAAACCGCCGGTGCTGATCCGCCCGAGCGCGTCGGACGGCATGCTGGCGAATCCCTGGAGCGTTCCGCCGAGATCGCTCAGCGGCGGCGTCAGCTCCGCCCATTTCTCCGCGGCAAGGCGGCAGATCGTGCCCGAGACGTCCATGTCGATCCCGAGGCTCGCCGCGTCGAAGTTGCCCAGTCCCCCAGTGAGGCTGCCAAGCAGGCCACCGATATTCGAGAAGGTGTCGAGAGGCGCGGTCATCAGATCGTTGAGGCATCCGAGATCACCGACCGGCGTCGGCGCCTGGATGCTCGCCTCCGCACGGCGCACCGAGGCCTCGATCGCATCCCTGACCGCGCTGGAGATGGCGTCCTTGTCCTCCTGGTCGCAGCGTGGATCGAGGGCGCTTTCGATCCAGTCGGCATGCGAGACGCCCGGCATGAGGATGCCGGCCGCGAGCACGAAGGCGCCGGCGAGGGCCGTCTGGCCGCGGAGCAGGGCGAGCGGGGTTTTCATGTGCATTTCTCCGTTTTTCTCACTCTCTGCGGCGAGTCAGGCCAAGCTTTCATTCGCATGATGATACTGCCTCATTATGCGAAAAGTCCAATCCTTCCGATGAAAAACCCTTACCTTGGCGGGCTGGACCTGTTGATAACCTGGCGTTCGAAATCCTCATAGAGACCGCGGAAATTCCCCGCCTTGATCTTCGCGCGGATGAGGTGGTTGTCAGTGCCGTGGATCTTCGCGGTCTTCAGCATCACCCGCCCGCCGATGATCTCCTGGTGAAAGACCTGGCGCAGTGACGCCGCGATCATGTCGCGTGCCATGTCCTCGCTCATCGCACCCGATGTGAAGCGGAAGAGCGACACGATCGCCTGGACCGGGTCGGAGGCGTGGATCGTGCAGATGACCAGCGGGCCGGAGATCGCCATGTGCATCAGTTCCGAGGAGACGTCCGAGGTGCGGACCTCGCCGAGGAACACGTAGCGCGGCGACCAGCGCCGCGAATGCTTGATCGCCTCGCGGACCGACTTGTCGAGGAGGTCGATCTGGTAGATCACGCCGCGATCGTCGGTCTCCCGCGCCAGCGGGATCTCCGGCGGGTCCTCGAGCGCGATACCCACGTCCCGGCTCTCGGCCACCCAGTAATCGAGCACCGAGGAGGCAAGCGTCGTCTTGCCTGAAGCGAAGGGTCCGGAGATCAGCACGAGTCCTCGCTGGATGAGGAGTTCGGCGAGATCCTCCTGCGCCCATTTTGGCAGGCCGAGGTCGCTGAAGGTCGGGATCTTGCTGCTGACCTGCCGGATACACCACCGCACCCCGTTCTCAGGGCTCGGCTCGACGGTCCCGGCAAAACCGAAATCGGGCGGTGCGATCAGCGAACAGCGATAGGATCGGTCGTCATGAGCGACGACGAATTCGCGTTTGAAGTCGGAGTGCCGCCACTTGCGCTCGATCGTCTTGTGAAGCTCGATCGCGTCGCTGACGAGCACCTCCGGGATCCGGGTGAGCCCCTTGCCGAAGGCGGTTACGCCGATTGTCGCGGATCTCAGGCCGCGCGCCATGATCGGGGCGAGCGGGTCGGAAGAGATATACATGTCGATGAAGTTGTAATCGGCGAGCTTGCTGGCCGCCCCCCCGGTCGACATCAGGGGATTGACAGAGGGCCAGGCCGCTTGCGCGGCCGGGCCTGGCGGAGCGGTTTCCGCAACCGGTGCCGTCGGACGCCGGAACATCAGTAGCACCGGGTCTGTACGACCACCGCGCCGAAGCTGCTGTCGAGCTCGTAGACGTCTGCGCTCCCATCGGCCAGATCGCCGGTGTTCTGGACCCCGGCCCCGTCGAAACCGGTGCAGGTTCCGGCGACGTCCGGGGCGCCGTTCACGTGGTAGCCAATCGAGGTCGAAAGCGGGCTGCTCACGTCATTCGTGCAGAAATCCTGGCCCACGAAGACCATCAGGCGGACCCGCCAGTTGGTGGCGTCGACATCCTCGGCGAAGGCGCGCACGCCGACGATGGCGCGGCCCCTCGGGTCGGAATATGCGGCCGGCGAGGGATAGATGCGCGGCTCCATCGGGGTCACGCCATCAATGGTTGTCGCAGGGCAGATGGGCTTCGCCACGGTCTGGCCGGCACGGACCACGCGCGTGTCGACGATCGTCTCCGAGAGATCCTGGCCGCCATTGACCTGGTCGATGACAACGCGGTCGGGCTGGACGATGTTCTCGTCGGCGGCACCCACCGTCTGGCGCACCAGCACGTCGTCGCCACCGAAGGTGACGCGGTCGGCGCGGATCCCGAGGGCGCCGATATCGGCATCTGGGCCCGCCACGGCCAGGTTGCCGGTCATCCTGGTGGTGGCGCAATCGATCAGGAACTCGTTCTGGACGCCGGTATTGCCGCTATCGGCGCAGTCGAGCATGGTCACCCCGCGCAGGGCCGGGAACCGGTCGGCGATCCCATCGCCGTTGGTGTCGTGGTGATTGAGGACGATGTCGGCATAGATCTCGTTGGAGGCCAGGCAGTCGGCATATTCCTGGCTGGCGATGTTCACGCCATCGCAGCGCCGCAGCGGATCGGGAACCCCGTCGGAAGCGGCGTCGGAACCGAGAACCCCAAAGGAGGAGAGCGAGACGAGTCCCGCGAAATGGCCAGGATCCGGATACTCGGCAAGCGCCGCGAAGCTCGTGATGTCCATGACGAAGTTCGCGTAGGGCCCACGCGCGGTGCCGGCCTCGCTGACATAGCCACCAAAGGTGGAGTCGAGCCGGCCGATGATGTCGCCACCATCGCCGAGACGGACCGGATCGCCGCCATAGGTCACAAGGAGCGCCTCGATCTCCATCTCGCCATTCGCGGGATCGCTGTCGACAAGCACTCCGTCGATACCCCCGGTGCTCATCGGGTCAAGATCGCCATGCGACAGGGTGACCTGGGGCGTGCCGGTGTCGGCACGGTCGACCGCGCGCGCGATCAGTGCGTATTGTTGGCCATACATGTGCCCGAGGACGCCGTCGCCGGAGAACGAGGCCGGAAGGTACCCCTCGTCAGCCAGTTTCTGCATCGGGTAGGCAAGAATGGCGCTGCCGCCGGTTTCGGCCTCCTTGAAGAGATCGAGACGGATGGCGTTGTAGTTCTGCTGGACGAAGTTGCGCGCCGCGGCCAGGATCACGCCCTGCTCGGAGGCGATCATGATCTCCTCCTGCTTTTCCTTTTCCTGCGCGATGAAGGCGGCCGAAAGCCCGACGAGGGAAGCGGCGACGCCGAGCGCCAGTATGGCCTCGAGAAGCAGGGCCCCCCGCTGGCGCATGCGCATCATTCTTCTTGTTTTTCGCATCATCATCTTCGTCTTCGCTCCGTTTCCCCGAATTGCGGCCGGTCGCCAGGGCCCGGCCCGTGTTCTGCCGCCGCGCTCCCACGGCTCACGTCTGGCTTTCCTCGCTCGAGATGCCGCCATCCGATCCGCCCGTCCCGCCATTGCCGCCCCCGCCGCCGGGCGGAGCCGGCGGTGTCTCGCGGATCACCGTCACGACAACCGGAACGTGGTTCCCGACCGGGATGACCAGGTCGGTGAAGTCCTGGCCGTCGACATAGCCGCCGGTGCCGGCGCCATCGAACTCGTAGCGCCCGGCATAGGTTTTCGGCATCCGGACCAGTGTCTCGTCAGAGATCTGGCCGAATGCGCGCAAGACATTCCGGTCTTCCGGGTCGCCGTGCGCGTAGGTGACAACGATGGTGCGCGAGCCGCTGCTGACCACCCGGCTCTCCCATTCCGCCATGTCGCGGAACGGTCCGCCGACCGATCCGGTCACGCTGCCATAACTCATGTCGTTGCGATCCGCGATCTCGACCGCCGAGCTGTGCTGCATAAGCAGATTGGTCGAGATCGCCGCAGGCAGGCGCTCGTCCGGATCCCGGTCCTTGGGCGCAAGGACGTAGCCGATGACGAGCGTCAACGCGATGAATGCGGGGATCAGGGGCAGCATGGCGTCAGCTCCAGTTCACAAGAGGATCCCGATCGCGGCGGCAAGCCACGTGACCGGAAAGGAAAGTGCGAGAAATGTAATAGCTCTTTCGTTATTCATATCATTTCCGAGAACTTCTTTCAAAACCTCATCAACAACTTCCTGCCTGGAAAACAGCGAAAGAATTTCATCGGACTTCATGCACAGAGCGAGTATTGCGGATATTGTCATCATGACCGCGACCATTGCCGGCGTGAGCCCGAAGATCATCACCGGAATCGTGAGCGCGAGAAGATCGGCGGGCGGCGGGATCATTCGCTCCGGAAACCGCCACTGCGCGGCCATCCAAAGACCCTGGGCAGCGATATAGGCCGCCACGCCCCCAACCAGGAGCCAGGCCGGATCCCCACCCCAGGAGCCGAGGATACCTCCCGTCGCGAGCGCGGCGGCGACAGCCGGCCCCACGACCAGGTCCGGCGCCCATCCGCTCGCCCTGTCGATCATCGCACCCGTCAGGAGCATCGCCCCAAGTACCGCCACGACGGCGATTTCGAGGACCTGGGCTTGCGCGCCGAGCAGGAGCGCAGGCGAGGCGCCAAGAAAGGCGGCGGCGGCAAAATGCCAACGGGGAATGCCGGTGCCGGGACCAGCGGTCAGCCTGAGCCCGGCCTCGGCGGCCGCCGCGCAGACCGTAGCGGCGATCGCAGCGATGGCGAGATGCGCAATCATCCGTCGATCCCGTCGATATCGGCGGCAGTCTCGACGCCGAGGATGCTGCCGCGGATCATCTCGATCTGGTCGCCCGGGGTCCGGTGACGCACGGCGCGCTGCTTGCGCAGATCTATACGCTCTGGCGTCATGTCGAGATAGTCCTCGAGAAGCGCGCGGGCGGCCTGGTAGACCGCCGGCCTGCGGATCGGGCGGGAAATCTGCGTCTCCGCGCGCGAATGCGCAAGCGCGCCCGCGGCTTCGATCATGACCGCCTCGTTGCCGACATTGTTGAGGATGTACCACATCAGCCGGTCCTCCGCCTTCAGCCACAGGAAGGCAGCGGGTGGCAGGACGCCCCGGTCCTTGCGCGCCTTGGCAAGGAAGGTCGGAAAGGCGGATTCGACCCAGGCGTGGTGCCCTGCGGCGCGCGCGAGCGTCTTGCCGGGGGTGCCGAGGACGATCTTGTCGATCTTCGCGGCCATCCCCCGCTCCGAAAGGAGGGCGCCATCCATGCTGCCCCGCTTCGCCTTCATGGCATCCGCGAGGATGCCGAGCTCAGACAGGAGCTTGTTGCCGCCGTCGATATCGTAGGCGTAAAAGAGCGCCATGACCGCGAACAGCGCCTTGTGGCAAGGCCGAAGGTCGGCCGGACCCGTCCAGGGCGTGCGGAGCTGGGCCGAAAGCACCTCCGAGACGGTCTCGAGATCGAGCTCTTCCCATCGACCGCGAAATTCGAAGTCGCTGTCGCGCACACTCTCGTCGCCGCCGGTCATCACGCTGTAGCGGCCGGGATCGAAGGCCAGGCCATTGGCGATGAGCCATTCCTCGGGCCTGAGCGCCCTGTTCCATGTACCGGGCTGCAGCGCGATCAGGCGGCGCGGGATCGCGAAACCTGGCATCTTTGCCCCCTCGCCGTACTTGCCCGCGACGCTTTCCGCGATCCGGCGCGCAGAGATCTCCTTGCCCTTGAGCGGGTTCATGTGGCGCGCGATCCGCGAGGTCATCCAGTTCTCGGACTGCACCCAGATCATGCTCTCCAACGTGTGGCTCGTCCGGTACTTCTGGTCGACCCGGAACTCCTTTCCGTTAAGGGCGATCCAGACGAAGCTGGCGCCGTAGAGGATAGACGCGGCGCGCCCCCCGGCGACCAGGACCGCCGTGCGCTGCTCCGGGGTCATCGCCGCATAGCCGCCCTGGCCAAGGAACTTGTGGGCCAGGAGGGACTGGTCGAAAAGCCAGGATCCGATGAACGGAATATCCTGCAGAAAGGGCAGGTACCTGGCCGCCGTGGCGAAGGGCAGCGTGTGCAGCCAGGTCACCGCGCCGATGAAGGCGTTGATGCGCATCTCCTGGGCGGCAATGATGGCGATGACGATGAAAAAGCAGATCAGGCCCGCGATGGCGAGCTTGAAGAGCTCCTGGTCGTCGCCGGGCTGCCCGGGCTGGGACGGCCCGCTCATCCCGCATACCCCCCTTCGGCCGCGGCCTCAGGGACGGCCGTTGCGTCATGTGCGCATTGCGCGACCCGCGCTACCAGGCCCATATCGATATCGACCGGCCCGAAATGAGCCTCGATCCGCTGCACGTGGCGCTCGAGATCGTCGATTAGAACGACCGGAGCCCCATCGGGCGAGTCCGGATCCCTCGGCGCGACATCGATGGCATAGTGGAGCCCGATCCCGAGCAGCGACGAGGGAATTCTGGCGAACGAGACAGGCATGCCTGACGCGCGCTCGTCAAGACCGGCCATCGAGTGGATATTCAGCGAGAACAGGCCGAGCTTGAGCAAGTCGCGGACAAGGACCTGGCTGAGAAACGCGGTGCCAGCCGGAAAGGTGCGGCCGTTACGGGAGAACTGGTGAGGGCAGCGCATGCCGACCTCGAGCAGGACGCGCGCCCTGAAATCGGTATCGAGATCCAGGCGGACGCTCTCCGTCTCGTTCAGGCTTGACATGGGACCTCCGGCAGGCTGGCGACATTTCTTGAAGAATACCCGCGACGCGCGAAATCGTCCAAAGCCAATATGACGGATAATTATTTACTTACAGTGAGTTATACGGTCCCACATGACGTTTTCCACATAATTGAGCCAGCGACTCCTGGGCGCAAATTGCGTACTGGGCAAATTTGTGAAAAAAAGATCCTCATGAAAAAAGACAATGATCACATGACGCGCGGAACGACTGCCAAACGCTTTGATGCCGGCGCTCCCGGAGGGGCTGGAGCACTGCCCGAAACGGTCGTTTCCGCGCTGATCGGCGCGTCCGACGAGATCGCCGCGTCCGAGACCTGGGTGGCGCCCCGCCGTGGTGGCGTCAGCGGAGCCGTGCCGCGCATCATGTCGGTCATCATGGCTTCGAACGCGATGTTGCGCCGCGATACCGCTGCGCGCTCCTTCGTCCGCAGCAGCTGCCTCAGGGTTCTGGCCTATCTCCCGGCCGACCTGCGGCTGAGCGCCCTCATCGACCTTGCCAACCGCAACCCCGAGGCTCTCGACGATATCTTCTCGGGGAGCATCCCGGAGGAATACGAGATCTTCCGCTTCAACATCCTCGCATCGCTCGGGGTCTTCGCCCGTCATGGCCTGATCGAGGAGGTCTTTACTCGAGATCGCATCGAGGCGGTCGGCAAGGCCGTGGGCGATGTGAAAAAGAAACGCACTTCCGGCGCAGGTGACAAATGATGAAACCGGTCCAGAGTACCGCCGGGTGGATTGTCGGCATTGGCTGCGCGCTCATGGCCGCGGCTGCGCCCCTGGCTTTCGCGCAGGAAGCGGCGCCCGACCTTCCGCCCTTCATTCTCCCCGACGAGACGCCTGCGGACCCGGCGGTGGTTGGCGGCCTGACCGATGAGTGGGCGCGCAGGATCGTCGCGACAAACGGCAAGGCGGCTGAGGCAGCCGTGGCCGAGGACCCCTCGCATCGCGTGATCGAGATGATCCGCGGCCGCATAGCGGAGCGCTATGTGGCGGATGACGGCGATATCGACCTCGAGCGGGTAAGTGCCCTGCTCAGCGGCGACTACCTCGGCGATTACACGCGCGAGCGCCAGATGGATGGTCCGGTGCAGTTCAGCAACGGCGTCTTTTCTCCCGCGATCCCGGACGCGTCCGAACCGCCCGAACCCGCACCGTCCGCGCCGGCGAGTGAAGGCTTCTCCGACTTTATCCTCTCGCCCGAGGCGATCCGGGCGATGTCGCAGATGTCCCCCGACCAGATCGAAGCCATCGCCCTCATGGCTCAGATGATGAAGGATCCGGAATCTGCGAATATCAATCCTCAGCGTGACCTGGGGGGCGTTCCGAGTCTCAGCGATGAACTCGCCGGCCGCAGCCCCGAGGAATTGCTCGCCGAGCTGTCGGAAGACGCCCCGCGGCAGCCACGCGTTGTTGATGTCGGCAATGGCCGTGACGTCACGCTCGAGGGCTGGGAGGTCACGGTCGACGCAACCGGAGCGATCTCGGTCGGCAATGTGGCGCTTCCCGGCTCCGGTTTCGAGGTCGCCGTCGGCACCGTCGTCGGCCAGTTTGGCCGCGTGACCGAGATCTCGTCGATCCCGGGTGACATCTATGTGGAATTCGAGACGGGCGACCGGATCGCCGGGCGGCAAGCCAGTCTCACTGACGGCGTCCCGGCCCTCGATCTGTCCGACGAACCCGTGACGGGCGGCGAGATCCTCGTCTCCGGGGCGGCTCCGGGCGCCGAGACCGACACCGGGGCGCCGGAGGAGGCTGTCCAGGCCGAGATGCCGTCGAGCCCGTATGCACCAGTGTCATCCCCCCGCCCCCAACCGAGATCGCGTCGCCTCTGACGGCGACCTTCAAGAGGAAACAGGAATGAAAACGTCGTCAGACATGAAGCTGAAATCGCGCATCGGGCTTGCCGCCCTCGCCGCCGTGGCCCTGAGCGGTCTCGCTGGCACGGCAAGCGCGGATGTTGGGGCCATCTCCGCAGCCCCGGCGGCCACGACCCAGGACCAGTGGGTGGTCATGGCGGGTACGTCACTGAAGTCGACACTCGAGGGCTGGACGCGGGTTTCCGGCTGGACCCTGATCTGGGACAGCCCGGTGGATTATCGCATGCGCGCCTCTGCCACCTTCTCGGGCGGGTTCGAGGAATCGGCCTCACGCCTGATCGACTCGATCTACAACGGCAATCCGGAGCTCATGGCCACATTCCATCGCGGGAACCGGGTTCTTCATATCGAAAACCAGCCCCTGAGCAGCAACTGAGCGGCACGAGAAAAGGTCTGAAAACCATGAAAACGAAAGTCATCCTTCTGGCCGCCGCGTCCACCATCGCACTCGTGGGTTGTGCCAATACCGGCGACCGCTCCGGGCGGCTTGACCGCTCGGAGTCGATGGTCGATTCCGGCCTGTCGCGACTTGGTGGCCGCAACGCCCTTCGCGCCGGCGGCGCCCAGTTTTCCGAAGGCGTCTTCGTCGGCGCCTCGCCCGAGCGGCACAACTCCTCGGCGCTCCTGCCGGCCCGCTTCCAGGCCGCGGGCGCCATCCGCCTCGAGAGCCGCGACCCGATGACGCTGCCGGAGATCGCGCAGCGCCTCTCGGAGATCACCAGCATCCCCCACGTGATGGCGCTTGGCCCGACCGGCAACCTCGTCTCCGGTTTCGGCGAGGAGCTTCGCTCGGCGAGCGATGTGTCCTCCGAGGCTGACACCGAGATCGAGGCTGAGGCGGGCGGCCGCCCGGCGCCGACCAATGGCCGCGCCTCGGCATCCCGGCCCGCCTCTTCGGGCGGCTCCGAAGTAACGATGCGCCCCAACCTTCGCGGGTCGCTCTCCGACGTGCTGAACCAGGTGACGGCGACCTTCGAGGTCGAGTGGAGTTACTCCGACGGCCGCATCCTCTTCCGCGACTACGTCACCCGGAAGTACCAGATTACCGCGCTGCCGAGCACGGCCCAGTCGTCGTCGGCGATCGGCGCAAACTCGATCTCGACCACCTCCGCCGTCAACTCTGACGTCTGGGTCGAGGTCAGGGATACCCTCCAGGGCCTGATCGGGGACCAGGCGACGGTCGCGATCGGCTCGACCACGGGCCTCGTCACCGTTACCGCGAAGGTCAGCGACCAGAACCGCGTCGAGGAATACATCAAGGAGCTCAACGGCACGCTCGGACAACAGATCTCCTTCGACGTCAATGTCCTGACCGTCGCCCTGAACGACGAACAGTCCTTCGGCCTCGATCTCGGCGGCGCGCTCGCCAAGGGGTCCGATGGCGCGATCCGGATCGGCCCTGATGTCTTCGATGCGTCCGGCACCGATATCGGTTCCTACAATATCGGCCTGATCCGGGGTGATTTCAGCCTCGGCGCGGTGGTCAACGCCCTCGCCAGCCAGGGCAAGGTCTCGGTTGCCACCCGGGCGGGCGCGACCACCTCCAACAACCGCGTGGCTCCGATCGAGGTCGTGGATCAGTTCGCCTACCTGAAGGAAATCGCGATCGAGCAGGATGACAACGGAAACGAGCGCATCCTGCGCACGCCCGACACCGTCACCACCGGCTTCCAGATGCAGCTCTTCCCGCGGGTGATGAACAACCGCGACATCATGGTCCAGTACACGGTCCGGCTCTCGGAGCTGAACGACATCAAGACCTTCGGTGACGGCAACGAGGCCGTGCAGTTGCCCGAGATCTCGACGACCTCATTTGAACAGCAGGCGGTTCTCGAGAACGGACAGACGCTGGTTCTCGCCGGGTTCGAACGCCGTCGCGTCTCTTCGGACGGCAAGGGCAGCGTCGTCGGCCTGTCCGGTTTCGGCGGGTCGAAGAGGACCGCCAACCAGCGTGTGGCGACCGTGATGATGATCACGCCGCACATCATCGGCCGTTCGAGCGCTTCCCGGTAATGGCCGCGCCGCCGGGCGTCCCGCAGGCGCCCGGCTTGGATGACCTCAAGGATCCGAGGATAATGGAATGAAGTTCAGGAAGCGCGAAAAAACGACCGACGACGGGGCGCCGGAAGGCGAGGTGAAACCGCGCCGGTTCGCCAGGGTCTTGGGCCGGAAGACCGCTCCCGAGGTCGGGGAGGCCGGCGACGGGTTCGTTCCGGAGAACCCCCGTTCAAAGAAGGCCACGCCCAAGGCCTCGAAGGGCACGTCCATGAAATCGCTGTCCTTCTCCGCTAGTGCCGCATCCGCGGCGGAGTTGAAGAAGTCGATCTCGACCTCGCCGGACATCTTCATGGACGAGCCGGGCGTCATTGCCTTCGGCAAGAAGAAGGCCGCCCTCGGCCTCAGCTGGACGACCAGGGACGAGGACAAGACGGTCAAGGCGCAGATACGGGATCTCAACGAACAGAGCGCCGAGGATCCTGCCTCGAGAACGGTCAACTACCAGTTCTACACGGACACCAAGAAGACCGGTTTTGTCGGCCTCGGAAGCCCCGATCTCGGCCACAAATCCGGGATGAAGGCGCTCGTCACGCTCCTGTCCCCCGCAATCACAGGTCCGCGCTGGATCGGCGTGTTCCGCCTCGACGAGAGCAAGGATCTCTGGTGGGTCGGCTCGATCCGCGACAGCAAGGTCTTCGAGGACCAGATCATCACCGGTCGCCATCGCGCCGAAGAGATCTTTCTCACCGAGCTGCAGGCTCCCGACTGGTCGTCCGTCTTTGCGCCGGAAGACTGGGGTATCGCCCAGACCAGAGGCGAGCGGCTGCATGAGGTCGTCGACTTCCGGGGTGGCGAAAAGCTGAAAAGCATCAGCCCGGTCAAGGACAACCTGCCTCGGATCGCTCTCGTGGCGGCCGTGGCGGCGGTGGCCGCCGGGGGGTTCCTGTTCTTCCAGAACATGAAGGCCAAGGAGCTCCGAGAACTCGAGGAGTTGAGAAAGCGGGTTGAAAGCCAGGTCAGTCTCGGACCCCAGGATTTCCCGTGGTACAACGTTACCCGCGCTGATCTGTTCATCTCGACCTGCATGAGCGAGATCGAAAAGAGCATCATCGTGATTCCGGGGTGGGAGGCGCAGCCGATCTCCTGCACCATCTCCGGAGGACAGGGTACGATCTCGACGGGCTGGTCCCGGATGGGCGGCCGCTTCTCCTGGCTCCGGACCGCGATCCCCGGGGAGGATCCTCAGCCCACCATGTCCCCGGACGGGACGACGGCGGCCTTCTCGCGCAGCTTCACCGCTCCTTACGATGAACTGTCCTTCGCCGACCAGCCCTGGGGTGGAGCCCAGATCGACAGCTGGGTCCGCGAGCGGCTCCAGGTCTTCGGCCTCGAGCTCTCGATGCGCCCGAACCAGGAAAACCGGGACGCGGCCGGCGCGAAGCCGCTGTTCAATTCCCACGACATCCGCATCCAGACACCGTACGCGATGCGAAATTATGGGGATTTGCTGAGGGATGTTCCGGCACTGGTGCCACAGGTTCTGATATACAACGTCCAGACCAGCAGTTGGGACCTTGCCCTGAAGGCCTACCACCCGCCGATCCTGCCGGTGCCGAAACAGTAGGAGCAAGGGAATGAGAGCAAAACCGAACCTTAAATCGATCGAGGCCGTCATGCGAAAAACGAAATGCAACTTGATTATTCCGATGGGCGCATCCGCCCTGGCCCTCCTCGTCTTCCAGGCGCCCCTCCACGCCCAGGAAGCGCCCGCGCCCGCAGAGGCTCCGATTGTCACGCTTGACGCTGGCGGCGGGGACCCGGCCACAAGCGCTGGCGCAACCGTGGAGCCCGCAGGTTCCGTCGAGGCGGATGCCACGATCGGGGAAGTCGCGGTCGAGCAGACCGAAGAGGAGGCCGCTATCGAGAAGACCGAAGCGGACGCCTCCTCCGCCGGCGAGCCACGCGCCACCCCCGACAATGTCGACCCGCTTGTCGGCGACCACATGCAGCGTCTCGACCGGTTCGGCGTCATCTCGCGCCAGTCCGATCTCGGGGAAGACATCCTCATCATCGACCGCGAGATCAAGCGCGCGGAGTCGATCAGCACACTGCTCACCTACATGGGTATCGATGGTTTCAAGAAGACCTATCCCGAACTCGCGGAACTGATGGAGAACAGCCCCGTCGTGCTGCGCGCGGAACTCGACAAGCAAACACTGAAAAAGGAGATCGAGGCGGCGAAATCCGACCTTGAGCAGGCGGTCGCGGCCAACAACGCCCCCGCCCCCCGCGACGACGGATCGAGCTTCTTTGAGCTTCCCGGCGCGGCAGCCGCGGCCGACGGCCGCCCCGCGCCGACGCTTGGCGGGATCACGCCGCTGGCGGATCCGGCGGCGATCGACATGG
This sequence comes from Defluviimonas salinarum, assembly GCF_026013545.1. Taxonomy (GTDB): domain Bacteria; phylum Pseudomonadota; class Alphaproteobacteria; order Rhodobacterales; family Rhodobacteraceae; genus Albidovulum; species Albidovulum salinarum. The sequence continues at coordinate 94,894 of NZ_JAPDOG010000011.1, forward strand.
CCGCCCTGGCGGCGCTGGGTATCGCGGCGCCAGGCGCTCTGCCCGCGCCCGCCGGCGAGATCCTGACGGAGACACCCGAGGTGGCGCCGGCCGAACCGGAGATCAAGGACATCCCGATCTCGCTTCGTGAAGTCTACGGCGTCAGCGACGATTTCACGGCCGTGATCATGCATGGTGATGAGCGCATCCGCGTGCGCGCCGGTGATGCCCTGCCGAACGACACCGTCATCGAGTTCGTCGGCGAGGACTACATCAAGCTGAAGCGTCGCGGAGAGACCGTCCGGGTCCAGATCCGCGGCTGAGAAAAGCGAAACGCTTGAACACGTAATCGGTTTCGGGGGAATCATGTCTGCTGCCGAACTCAAGGAAAAAATTGGTGATGCGGATCTCCTGACCCGTGAGGGAGGCCCCATCCAGATCACCGAGGGACAGCGCCGCCAGGTGGCGCTGTTCTCGAACGGCCTGGCCGCGATCGCCATCGGCGAGCGCTGGTCGGCCGAGGTCAAGATGCTCCTGACCAGTGCGCGCAAGAAGAACTACGAATTCACGCAGTTCATCGAGGTCGAGACGCCGACGATCCTCGACCTCTACAAGGATTCCGATCCCGAGAGCGGCAAGGCCCAGGCGCTCGAGCTCGAGCGACAGGTCGATCTCGCGGACCTGATCCGGCAGGCTGGCAGCGACCGTGCCTCGGACATCCATATCCGTGTGCTCAAGAAATACACCGAGATCCGGATCCGCGTTTTCGGCCGGGTCAAGGATCTCGGGTCGCGCAAGTCCGACGAGGGCATGGCGCTCATCAAGGCCGCCTTCGCCGTGGCCTCCGACCTCGGCACCAACTCCTCGGACCTGTCGTTCCAGCAGGGCGCCCTCACGGCAAAATCGAACCTGCTGCCGCCCAAGGTGGAGATGGTGCGTCTGCAGTATTCCCCCACCTCCGACGGTCGCGGCGCGCTCGTCATGCGTCTGAAATACGAGGCGCCCGCCAACGAGATCGAGATCGATCATCTTGGCTACAACGCCCAGCAGATCTCCGACATCTCGACGATGCGGAAGCGGACCAACGGCATGTATGTGCTCGCAGGCAAGGTGTCGTCAGGCAAATCGACCACGCTCCAGCGGGTCCTGAACAAGATGTTCGTCGACAAGCACCGCGAGATCTCGATGTATACGATCGAGGAACCGGTCGAGCTCGACCTGCCGGGCGCTATCCAGGTGCCGGTGAAAAAGAACCCCGACGGCACCGACGGCTTCGTCGAGGCCATGAAGGCCTCGCTGCGCTCGGACCCCAACGTCATCGTTCTCGGCGAGACCCGCTCGACCGAAACCGCCAAGCTGGCGGTCCAGGCGGTCATGACCGGCCACGCTCTTTGGACCACTGTCCACGCGGGCGCGGCACTCGGCATCCTCGACCGTCTCACCGACCTTGGCGTCGAGAGCTGGAAGCTCGAGGACCCGACCGTCGTGCGGGGCCTCGTCTACCAGCGTCTCACCGGCGTGATGTGCAAGGGCTGCCGGATCACCTTCCGCCAGGGCATGAAGAACGGCTCGCTCGAGCCGGAGCTCGGCGAGAAACTCATGAATCTCTTCGCCAAGGGCCCGGACGAACTTTACGTTCGCGGCGACGGCTGCCCGAAATGCAAGTTGGGTCTCGGCGGCCGGACCGTCGTCGCCGAAACCGTGCTGACCGACCCGAAACTCCTCGAGCTCTACTCGAAGGGCGACCGGATCGGCATGCGCGAATACTGGCTGAGACCGGTCGACGACAAGGGCCTGGGAGGCGTCCCGGTCCTCCACCACGCGCTCTCGAAGGTCGGCGCCGGGCTTTGCGACATCAACGAGGTCGAGGAGGAGGTCGACCTCTTCTCGATCTACGAGCGCGACTTCATGTTCCTCCGGCCGCGGCTCCTGGAGGATGTGAGGATCCTCGAAGAGCAGGAAGCCGCCAAGGAGAATGCGAAAAAATGAGCGTATCGGCCGAAAACAAGCTTGCGATCCTTGGCTTCCCGCCAGGCATCGTTGCCGGCATCGACGCGATGCGCCGGGAAAAGACCGGGCTCTTCCTGGTGTCCGGGCTCTCCGGATCCGGCCGGAAGGCGACCCTGCAGGCAATCCTGGATCTCGTCCTGAGCGATGGGGGGGAACGCTTCCATGCCGTCGTTGTCGCCCATCCGGGGGAATTCGACGTGCCGGTCTCCCTGCTTGCCCCGATGCGGGACAATCAGGAAACCGTCGACCCCCTTCATGGCGCCATGCGCTTCGCGCTCTACCAGGATCCCGAACTCATCATCCTCAGCAGGGCGAACTCGGACGAGACCGCGAAGAGCGCCGTCAATGCGGCTCTCGTGGGCTATGGAATCTGGGCCGGAATCAGCGCCTCATCCGCGTTCGACGCGCTCGATCGTCTGAGCGGGTTCGGCGTGCCGCCCCACCATTTCGAAGACTCCGTGATACGAGGAATCGTCCATCAGCAGATGCTCGGAGTGCTCTGCGGCAATTGCCGCATCACCTTTCTCAAGGCCATGGAAAGCGGCACTCTCGAGCGCGGGCTCGGTGAGCGTGCCATGCGGCTCCTTCGCAAGGATGAGGCTGGGCTCTTCGTTCGCGGAGGTGGCTGCGCGGAATGCCAGTCGGGTTTCGCCGGGCGGGCCGTGACGGCCGAGATCGTGCGTACCGACGCGGTCCTGCTGGCCCGTCGCAGGGCGGGCGACCTTGCCGGAATGCGCGAGCACTGGCTGAAACCGGCCAGTATGGGCGGTCTCGGCGGGGTGCCGATCCTGCACCATGCGCTTGCCAAGGTCGGCGCCGGCCTGTGCGACATCAACGAGATCGAAATGGCGATCGCTCCGCTCTCGGAGTATGAGCGGGACCTCATGCCCCTTCATCAACAGCTTCTGAAGGATGTCGCGATCCTCGAAGCCCGTGCCTGCGAAAAGAGAACGGCATGATTTACAAGCCCACAAACTTCGAGAAGAAGGTCGCCAAGTTCCAGTTCGGCTACAAGGCCCGGACGGATATGTATAACCAGCTCATCGCCCTTCTCGGTACCGGCATGCCGAAAACGGATGCGATCCAGATGTCCTGGGACGTGGCCTCGATGGAGGGCAAGAAGCCGAAGGAGGCAATCGCGATCGTGCTCCAGGACATCATCCAGGGCATGAAGAACGGCCTCTCGCTCGGCCAGGCGATGAAGGCCTGGGTACCGCAGGAAGACGTCATGGTTTTCGAGGCAATCGAGAACTCGGACGACTTCGTCGCCAACCTCAAGGAATATCTCGAGATGCTCGAGAAGAAGAAGAAGATCAAGTCCACCATTTCCGGAGGTCTCGCCTACCCCGCCGTCCTGGTTCTCATGGTCTACGGGATCATGACCTACTTCGGCAAGAACGTGGTGCCGCAGATCGCGCAGCTCCTGCCCATCGAGAAATGGCAGGGGGCGGCCAAATTCCTGACCTTCATGTATAACTTCGCGAACCACTACGCGATCCCCACCGTCGTCGTCTTTCTCACGATCGTCGGGATCATCATGGCCTCCCTGCCCCGCTGGGCGGACAAGGGCCGCGGCATCGCCGACAAGATGCCGATCTACTCGACCTACCGGATGTATACCGGCATCTCTTTCCTGATGTCGATGGCCTCGCTCATCCAGGGCGGGATGCCCGCGGTGCAGGCGATTGACCGGCTGCGCCCGAGCGCCACGCCCTATGTCGCCCATCGCCTGTTCAAGGTCCGCAACCAGATGCTGAACGGCAACAACTTCGGCGCCGCGCTCTACAAGGCCGGAACCGGCTGGCCGGACCAGAAGATGAACCTCAACATCAAGATCTTTGCCGAGACCCAGGATCTCTCCGCCCAGCTCGCCAAGCTCTCCAAGAGCTGGATCGACGTCGCCCAGGCCAACATCTCGAAGACCATGGCCGTGCTCAGGACCGCGGCCATGATGATGGTGTTCCTCACCATCATGGGCATCGTCGGCGGCGTCTACGCGCTGCAGGACCAGATCGCCACGTCGGTCCAGTCCCAGTAGGAAATCCGGAAAACTCACCAGAAGGCCCCGGCAAGCCGGGGCCTTTGTTTTTTGCAGAGCATACGCCCTCCCGGCGAATCCGGAAGATGCGCAATGCAGCATGAAAATTCCGATTTTTTGGCTTGACAATCCACAATCGCAAGATCGGCGGCCACGGATCGAAATTGCGAATAATAGTCCTGAAGGAGATAATGGGAGCACTTCAGGAGACCACCGGCCGCCTGATCGAACGCCTGGAAAAGGCATCCATCAACGCCCCGGAATGGGGATTTACGGGAAATTGAGCATGAAAAAACTGAACGCGATGCGTAAGCGCGGCTTCACCCTCATCGAGACCGTCCTGGTCCTCGCCGTGGGCCTCGGCCTGATCGTCGGCGGTATCATCTTCTTCCAGCAGGCCCAGGCCTCGTCTGACCTGACCGACAAGACCCGCGTCGCCGTGGGCGTCTCCTCGGAAGTCCGCTCGCAGTTCCGCACGGCCGCCTCCTTCGGCACCGCCGGCACGGACATCACCGCCGCGGTTTCGGCCGCCTCGTCTCTTCCGGCCGCGACCTACAACGCCCTGCAGGTCATCGCGCAGGACCAGGAGTTCGACCTGCTCTTCGCGAACCTCAACGAAAAGGTCTGCAACCGCATGGCGCTGCCGGCGACCGACCTCGGCCCGAACTCGACCAAGACCGCGGACTGCGCCAACGGCAACCTGACGGTCACCTACGCCCGCTGATCCCGGGATATGCGAAAACAGAAAAGCCCCGCCCTGGCGGGGCTTTTCCATATCCACGATCCGAATCTCATGGAGAAAGCGGAATGCTGCAGCGCACCAGCAACGCGAGGCCTCGTGGCTTCACCCTCATCGAGACCGTCCTGATCCTTGCTGTCGGGCTCGGGCTTATCGTCGGGAGCATCACCTTCTTCAAGCAGTCCCGCTTCGTGGACAAGACCTACCACTTCACAAAGATCGTCACCAACATCGCCATCGGGATTCAGGCCGGATTCCGCTATGCGCCGGATTTCCGGGATGTCTCGAACCGGACAGCCATCGATCTCGGCCTTATCCCTGACAGCAGCCATGATGGACCGGCCATCTTCCATCCGTTCGGTGGTGAAATCTCCATCTATTCCGCATCCCCCTTCAAGACATTCACGATCGCCATCGACGGGCTCGAGGGAAGCGCCTGCAACCGGCTTTTCATCAACAATGGCGGCGAACTCAAGGTGGTCGACACAGAGCACGCCTATGTAACGATCAACGGCCACCGCTACGCACCCGGCGTAGTGCGCAACCCGACCGCCTGCCTCGCGGACGCGGTCAATTTCATCGAAATCGAGATCGGCTGAGGCGCGCAGCGCGGTTCTCCACAGCGCCGCGGGCCGTCTGGCGACAAAGCCATATGTGGTTTCTTTATTCTCAGATAGGATTTTCGCAAACCGCATGACGGATGGTCCGTATTATTCGCGCGGTGGCGTGCGGCCGCGCGTCGCCCCGGAGGAGAAGGTGAGACAGATGAGACTGACAAAGAGGACTTACGCCCCGCCTCCGGGCATCGCCTGGATGCTCGGGCTGGCCGCAGCGCTCGGCGCGGTGTTGCTGGCGCAGGCCGGCATGGCCGTCGCGCAGGAGACGCCGTTCGCGACGCCGACGGCAGAGGAGACTGCGAGTCTCTTCGGGTCGGACTTCGGCGACCCGTTCACCTCGATGTTCCTCAACCAGATCTTCGGTCCGCTCTTTCAGCCCGCGTTCGGGGAGTCGCATCCAACGGTCTTCTCCTCGATCATCGGCTACTTCAACATCATCATGCTGGTCGTCGGCGGGCTGATGTTCTTCTACAACGTGACCGTTGGTATCCTGCAATCGGCTCACGAGGGCCAGGTCCTCGGCTCGCGCTGGTCCTCGCTCTGGGCGCCGCTCCGGGTGATCTTCGCGGTCGGGCTTCTCGTGCCGGTGCCGAACCTCGGCGGCTACAACCTCAGCCAGGCCGGCGTCGCCTACCTGGTGAAGGGCGCGACCAACATCGCCTCGCTGGTCTGGACGACCTCGGCGGAGATGATCATCGACGGCAAGATCGCCCTTGCGGCCGCGCCGGCCAGGATCGACCAGGCGACGGTGAAGACCATGTTCGATAATGCGGTCTGCGCCGCGGTGGCGAACTACCGCTTCGCTGCAGCGGCCGGGCCGAACGAAACCCCGTTGAGGGTCGAATTCGGTCCCTACGACGACCGTGGCTTCCTGGAGCGCGCCGGGCTTCGCGATGATCAGCATCGCGTGACGATGATGTCGCAAGTGGTTGGCGGAAGTGATCCCAGATACGGGATCTGTGGATCCTACGCGAGCCCGGAGCTGCCGGAATACATCTGGAAGGTCATCGAGGCAGGCGACACCGACGAGGTGACCCTCGCCCAGGCCAGCAGCATCGATGCCCTGATCTCCGCGTTTCAGGCCGCACATGTGGACTCGATGGAGACCCTCTATTCCGGGATCTATAGCGCAGTCGGAAGCCAGGCCGTCATGACCCAGATCGCAGATTCTTCTGCGCCGCTGCCGGATTTCTCGGAGGGCATCATCACGGCGATGAATTCTTCGTCCGCCGTGCTTTCCTCCGGAATGCAGGAGGTGATGCGGATCGCCGCGGGTGGATCGACCACATCCGGCTCGGGCAGCTCCGTCCGGGTGGAGCTCACCGGACAGGGCGTGCGGGATGCGATGCGGCAAAGGATTCAAGGCACCTGCAGTGGCGCGGGAGCGAACTCCGGCTCGGCTGAGGCAAAACCCACGACATGTTATGGCGAAGGCTGGATCGGTGCCGGTTCCTGGTACATGATGATGGCACGGATGAACAACGAGTTGAGCTCGCTGACCGAAGCCAGGTCCGTAGCCGATGCCTCAAGCTACCTCCCGAGTATCGGTGAGGGGGGGCGGCAGATCTACATCCTCTCCCAAGGTGAGGCAGCCGGAGGTTGGGGCTCGTGGGGGGGCGACAAGGAAGCGGCCCTTTTCTCGAGCCGCTATCAGCAGGCCTTCGCCAACTCCACCAATGGCCTCGCTGTCATGGGGTTCAGTTTGTCGACCGATCAGCTGGAGAAACTCAATGACACGACAAGCCCGGATTCATTCCTGTCCTATGTGCCGGGCTTCACTTGGGACATGTTTTCTCTCGTGACGTTCTGGATGGAAAACACATCTCCGTCGAACTGGGGGAACGACCCGATGATCGGTCTTACGGCTATCGGCAAGACCATGATCTCCGTCTCCGGCATTCTTTTTGGTGTTGGGGTCGCCGCCGGAGCCAGTGTAACCATCCTGGGAACCGGGGTCACCATACCGGCGGGCATCGCAACGATGCTCGTGATACCGACGATGGCCATGATGTCGGCCGGCGTCACCCTCACCTTCGTGCTCCCGCTCACGCCCTTCATCTTCTGGGTCATGGCTGTTTCCGGCTACTTCCTCTTGATCATCGAGGCGGTCGTCGCGGTGAACCTGTGGGCGCTTGCCCACATGCGGATGGACGGCGAGGGGATCTCCGGCGAAGCCGGGCGCCAGGGTTGGCTCATGCTGCTCTCGCTCCTGATGACGCCGGTCCTCATGGTTCTCGGCTTCCTGGTCGGCATGATTCTCTTCCGGGTGACCACCGCGCTGATGGATGTTGGCGTCAACCAGGCCCTGGCGGGCATCCTCGGCGGCGGCCCCATGATCACCTTTGCGGCTCTTGTCGTCTATACGGTGACGGCCGCGGTCGTCTACATGATGATGATCGAGCGCAGCTTCAGCCTCGTGGCCGAGTTCCCGGCCCGGGTCCTGAAATGGATGGGCGCCAATGCCGAGCTTGATGTCGACATGAAGACGGCCCGGATGGGTGCCGCCGCGGGCGCCGGTGCGGGCGCCGCGATCGGAAGCGGTGGAGCCAAGGCGTCGATACTCTCCGGCATGAAGATGAGGGGGCTGATCGACAAGCGTCGCACCAATGTGGGCGACTCCAACCCCAATACCCCTGCGTGACAGGGGAAGGCCGGGGCGGGTTACTCCCGCCCCGGAGATATGCGAAAAATTATTTCCAGACCCTCTTGCTATCCAATCAGGGCTCGCTTATTCTTAGGGTATGAACAGCCAAGAGGTTGAGAAATGAAGGCCCTGAAAAACACAATCCTGCTGCTGAGCCCGCTCTGGGTCATAGGCTTCGGCGTGACCTGGTTCATGGCCACGGGCGTTGTTGTCGGCAAATACTCTTACAGGGCTGATCCGCTCCTGCCTCTGTGGCCGTCCGTCCTCCTCATGCTGGCCTTCCTCGGCCTGGTCGTGTGGTCGCTTGGCTACATACGCAAGCTCCACGGCGTGACCGAGTTCATGGTGAATGTTGGCTGGATAGCCCTGGCTCTGGGTTCGATCTACGGTTTCTTCGCCGCGCTGCTCTATGCCCTGGCCTACCTGACCAACCCGGTCGTGCTGCTCTGCATAGCCGCTTACCTCATAGCCGTCGCGCAGCTTTTCTTCCCGAGGCACATATATAGCTAAGGCGTGGAGGTTAACATGCCGCATCACTAAAGGCCCCGTCCAGACGACGGGGCCTTTTCCTTTTCGAAACAAGCGCCTGCCCGATCGGACCGTTATTGGGGATAATCCGGTTTTTGTTTTTTCGCATCACTCCGCGGCATTGTAAGGTCATCAGGAAGCTTCCTTTCGATTGACGCCCCGACACATGAAGATCCTGATTTTCGGCAGCTGCGTCTCGCGCGACGCATTCCGTCTCGACCCGAACGGGCACGAAGTCACCGGCTTCGTGGCCAAGAACTCGCTCGCCACCGCCTTCCGCGGGAAGCCGTTCCCGCTCTCGCTCGATGATCTCGACCCCGAAGGCACCCTGCCCGACAATTTCCTGCGGCGGATGCTCGATCTCAATCTCACTGGAGGCGTGCCGGACCTCCTGCGCGACCGCGCGGCCGGCTCTGACGTCCTCCTCATCGATTTCGTCGACGAACGGCTTCCCCTGATCGAGTGGGACGGGGCGCTGGCCACCTACTGCATGAGCTTCAGGTCGGTCCTGCCGGCGGACAATTCCGACCTGATCCTCACCCGGGATCCGCGCCGCCGGGATCTCTGGATCGCAGGTCTTGAAAAACTGATCCGGCTTTCGGACAAAACCGGGGTGCCGCTGCTGCTCAACAAGGCCCTCTGGGCCCATGGCATGAACTCCGGCTCAGGCGCCGACCGGGCCTTCGTCGACGCCAACAACGAGTACCTGCGTGGTCTCTACGAAATCGCCGAGAACCACGGCATCGCCTCGGTCGACTACGGCGACCACGCGTTCGGGATCGACGACTCGCACCACTGGGGTCCGGCCCCCTACCACTACGGCGAGGAGACCTACCGGCTGCTCCTCGACGGGATCGATGCCTGGGCGTCAGCCGCGCATCCCCATGGGCGGGCACCCCGATGATCATCGTCGCCTTCGATCCGGGCCGCGTGGCCTCCTACGCGCGCTACGACACCACCTCCCCCTTCACGATCAGGATCGGCGAGATCGAGCTCATCGGCTCCGGTCGCCTCCTCAGGCCCTGCGGCATGCATATCTCCGACATCATCGCCGATGCCGACCAGGTCGTGGTCGAGGAGGTCGGAGCGAGGCCCGGCCAGGGCGTGAGCGCGATGTTCACCTTCGGGCTCTGCCTCGGGTCGATCCTTAACGCCGTCACCGCCGCCAGGAAGCCCCTGGTGCTCGTGACGCCCCCTGAATGGAAGAAGGCCTCGCGCCTCGCCGGAGGCTCGGACGAGGAGGCGAAGGACGCCGCCCGCGCCTATGCGCGCGAGCTCTGGCCCGAGCACGACAAGATCCTCAAGATCAAGAAGAACCACGGCATGGCGGACGCCGCCCTGATGGCGCGCTGGTATTTCCTGAAAGGCCCAGGACGGGACATCCCGCTCGAGGGCGGGGCTCCGGTCCGGGCGGCCTGAAGCCCGGACCGAAACGCTTAGAACGAGAAGCTCGTCTGCGGCGTGGTATACGCCACCTGCTGCTCGAGGACGTCGCGCACGCTGCGGACCTCCGCGGTGCGGAAGGTTTCCTGGCGCTGCGGCCGGCGCGCCGAGTAGCGCTCGTCGCCGGCGATCCGGTAACAGGGAAGCGCGACATCGCGCCGGTAAATCTGCGTGCGCAGGAACTCGGCCTCGGCATCGAGGACAGCCGGATCGTCGCGGAGCGTCTTGTACCAGGACTTGGTGTTGCCGGCCGCGTCGAGCCCGTCAGGGGACCAGGAATAGCCGTTGGCCTTCAGGTCATCCTTCCTTTCGAAGGGGCTGTCCTTGGCGATGAGCAGGATCGCGGCCTCGGAACCGCGGCGATACATCTCCACGAAGGGGCGTCCATGCGTCTCGTTCGGCGTGTTGAGGACGAAAGCGGTCGCAAGGATGTCGTTCAGCGCGTTGTGCGAGCCGTAGATCATGCCGGCCTTCAGCGCCAGGCTCTCCAGGCTGCGGCCGTTGTTGCCGCGGACGAGCCAGTTGATCTGGGCGAAGGAGCAGTCGAAGCGAAGCTGGCCGAACCCGGCCTGCGGGAACTCGCGCTCGACCATCTTCCGGTCAAAGCCGGCATTGTGGCAGATCACCAGGTCGCAGCCCTCGAGAAAGGCGGCGACCTCCGCATCCGAAATCGTCTTGCCGCGGACGTCGTCATCGGTGATCCGGGTGATCGCGGTGATCTCGGCGGGAATCGGGAAGCCCGGATCCCGGAACCGGTCGAAGCCCTCACCGAGCGCGATGATCCCCTCGTCATCGTAGGTGAAGCGCAGCATCGCGAGCTGGATGACCTTGTCCTTCGTCGTGTCCACCCCGGTGGTCTCGGTGTCCATGACCACGCCGTGACGGGCCCTGGCGAGCCGTTCCGGGTCCGTCACCTCCGGGAAGGTCATGTGCTCGACCTGGCGCAGAAGGCCGAAGCCAGAGCCGCCAAGCGTCTCGCGAACCAACTTCAGCCCCGCATCGCTGGCCACGAGGCTCTCAAGGAGGGTTTTGATCTTCTGGTCGCGCTCGTTCAGTGTCATGAGGTTCTCCGTTCGGCCGGGGCCGGTTCTTCGATTGGCCCAATCTCGCCCGGATATGCGAAAATAGGAAGTATGAGGTTCAGTCCTGGCGCTGCAGTACCAGCTCGCGCACCGGATCCGGCCCCTCAACCGGGAACTCGCAGAGCAGGATCTCCTCGGCCTCCGCAAAGGCCACGACCTGGTCTTCCGGGATCTCGAGCGGTAGCCGACGTCCGTCGCCGAAGACGTCGATGCCGGAAGCACCACGCATCCGGTAGCCCTCGGCGACGAAGGGAAGGAGCGGGCGGACCGTGATGGTCACGCCCGCCTCTCCGTTGAGGAACTCGATGGTCTTCTCGATGACGCCCTTCATTTCTGCGGCGCCTCGGCCGGCTTCAGCGGATGTGCCCGCGGCGCGTACTTGCCCTCCGGCGCGCAGTCCGGTGCCGTATAGGCCGGGCGGCCGCCGAGGCTCGCCGCATCGGCCGAGTCCTTGCTCCAGTCGATCGCCGGAGCGGCGACAAGAGGGTCGTGGAGCGTCGGGTCGACATCCTGGCAGTAGCGGCCGGCGAAGGGCGCCAGGCCCTCGAGGTAGAACCCGGCCTGGGCCGGCAGCGCCGATCCGATCAGCGCGGCCAGCAGGGTCAGGGAAGGTCCGGTCAGGCGTTTCATGTCAGTCTCCGTGTCGTTGGAAGGGTCAGATGTCCCTGATCTCGTGAAGGATGTGCGGCCGGATGCCGACGGATCCGGAAAGCAACCCGTGCAGCCATTCCGGGGCGGCCAGCACGATGCACAGGAAGCGGGCGCCCGAGCCGACCGTCTGGTAGAGGATGTCGTCGAGCGCGGCGCTGAGCGCACGCCCCGCATCCCTGACATAGGCAGTCGTGTCGATCGTCTGGCCATAGATCCGGGCGCTGCCCTGCAGGGCCAGGGCCACGGTCTCCTGTTCCTCGAACGTGATGCGACGGCCACCGAAATCGACCGGCACCCCGAAGAGGAAGCTCCAGCCGAAGACCGCGGTCCAGCTCTTGTCGCAGACCCCCTCGTCGTCGAGGATCGTGACATGCGTCTCGCCGGCGCCGATGGTCACGAAGACCCGGGCCTCGTCATGGATGTCCAGGAGGTCGCCAGCGCGTTCGGAGGAGCGAAATACCCGGATGCGCTGCGGGCTGCTGATGAGGCCTGTAAGGGTGTCCATGTCGTTCAGACCTTCCGCATCTTCCCCTTGGGGGTCTTTGATTTCGCCTTCATCTGCCCGGCCTGCTTCGCGCGGATCTCGATCATCTGCCGGGCCCGCGCGACATGCGCCGCGGTCTCGAAGCCAAAATCCACCGGCATCCGCTCGGCCTGCAGGCCGCGCGCGGTGCGCTTTCGGCCGACAATGGAGGCCCGGAGGAAACGCAAAATGCTGGTGGCGCTCACGCCCTTGCGGTCGAAGAGCCACAGCACCAGGATCGTGACGACCGAGAGCCCGATCGTCCACGGACGGATATGCATCACCGTCAGAAAGAGGACGATGACCAGGCGGCCGTCAAGAAAGAGGAACTTTGGCTGCCGATGGGTCTCGCGCCAGTAGAGCGGGGTTCCGAAATACATCACCTGATCTCCATGACCGCTGAGGGACCGCCAAGACGGAGCGCGTCGGCGCGCGAAATGACCCCATCCCTGAAGAACCGGCCCGCGACATCCGTGAGCGAGACGCGCTGATCTTCGGGTGTGCGACCCTCGACCTCGCCGTTGACCTCTCGCGTCACGATCGACGACCAGGACGAGATCGGGCTCGAGAGCAGGATCTCGCGGACCCGGTCGGTGAAGCGCAGGTACTCGCGCACCGGAACCCGGCCGGGCCTGTCGGCCCGCGGCACCAGGTGCTGAACCATGAGGAAGCGCAACGCCGAAACCAGGTCATAGGCCCGGCTCTCGCGCTCGTTGCCGGGGAAGGTCGTGAGCAGCCGGCGGATCGCATCCGCGACCGAACCGGCGTGGGTCGTGGTATAGACGAGGTGACCGGTAAGCGAGGCCTCGAGCGAGGCGCTGATCGTCTCGAAGTCGCGGGCTTCGCCAACGTTGATGATGTTCGGCTTGCGGCGCAGCGCCGAATGAACCCCGTCCGCGAAGGAGCGGATATGCTTGCCGATCTCGGACTGGCCGATGATCGAGGAGGAACCAGAGGTGCCGCCCATGACGTCCCGGAACGTGTATTCGATCGGCGCCTGGATATCGACGATCTTTACCGGGCGTGGCGAGGCCTCGAGATGGTAGCGGGTGACCGCGGCCATCGTCGTCGACTTGCCCGAACCGGTGGCGCCAGCGATGACGACGATGCCGTCACGCGGCGTGAGCGCCGCGATCTCCCGGTCGTCGATCTGGACCATCGTGAGGTCCGGCGTCTTCGAGGGAAGCGCCCGGAAGGTGATCTCGACGCCGGAGCCGTCACGGCCGTAGATTCCGGTCGCGTTGACCCGGAACCGCTGGCGCGCGCCGTCGGGCAGGTTCAGCTCGTAGGAATAGTCGAGCACACGCTGCCCGTTGACCTCGGTCCTGGCGTTCGCGCCGCCATAGGACTCGATCAGGATCAGGTCGACCTCGGACGGCGAAAGCGGTCGGCGCATCGCCCGGTAGAGGATGCCGTGGATCTCGGCTCGCGGCTGCTGGTCGGTCTGGAAGGTGACATCCGAGGCCCCGGTCAGGACCGCGGACATCAGGATCTGACGGAACTCGTCCATCGAGATCCGCTGCGGTTCGGCCTCCAGCATGAAGGCGGCAAGGGTGTCGCGGTCGAGCTCGGCGGCCCGGGCGCGCTCGACGCCCGGGGACATCTTGCGCGACAGGGCTGCCGATACCGGTTTCTGGGATTCCGGAGCCATCAGCATCCCACCATCACTCAAGGTCGGCGGAGAGCGACGGGATCTCGCCGGTGTCAACGATCAGGGCGTCCCGCTCGCTGACGCTTCGGACCTTCCACTCCGTCGGGTCGGACTGGAACGAGGCGTCGCTCACGATCTGCACGGTCCTGCTGCCGATCCGCATCTGGCCGTCCTCCTCGGTGACGCCGAAATCGGCATCCGCGAGAACCATGCGGTCCATCATGCCCTGAGCCACCAGGCGGCGATACTGCAGCATGCCCTGGTAGTCCTGCTTCAGGCGATCGAGGCGGGTGTCGAACTCGGCATCCGCGAGCGCGACGCCAGCCTCCCAGCCCTCCCCGAACCACCCCTCGAAGAGATCGAGCTCCTCACCATGGCCCGGCATGAGGCTGCGCGCAGGCTCCTCGGGCGAACCCGCCGTGAAGACCAGGTAGTCGCGCCAGGTCGGTGCGACGGGCGCGATGCGGCCCGGGCGAACGATGGTGAGGTATTCGTCAGCGACGCTCGCCTCGCGGCCCTCGGCATCGGTAACGAACGCGTCGAAGGAGCGCGAGACCACCGGCGGCACGACGACACCGGCCTTGACCGGGGCGGCAGAGACCAGCCGGTTGAAATCGAAAACCTCGGAAAGGTCGGAGGACCGCGCCTCGAGCCGGCCAGCGATCTCCCAGGAGCGGCGGGCGAAGCCCATCTGCGAGCCGTAGCTCTGGGCCGCCTCCTTCAGCGCATCCGCCCGGATCCGGGTCACCTCCCCGACCTTGGCGTCAGGATTGTAGACCGGGATACGGATGGCGTCGGCGGACGCCGGCGGAGCCTTTCCGATACGCAGGTCATCGGTCTTGGCCCCGACCATCGGGGGATTGAGGTCGGAGGCCTTACCGCGCTCGAGTGCCGGCTGCATGCAGCCGGCAAGGGTCAGGCCCGAAAGGGTCAGAAGGATCATGGCGCGGACTTTCATGCCTCAGCCTCCGTAACGGATTTCGATCGTGCGGGCCGAGGGATTGAAGCCGATATCGGCGTACCCGTGGGCCATCGCGCCAGCCCGACGGACCACGCCGAAGAGCGGCTCCTCGTTCGCGGTGATCGTGATCATCATCGGGTTGGCCGGCTTGCGACCGGTGACGCTGAAGCTGTAGCCCGCGCGCGTCGCCATCTCCTCGAGGAAGGGCTCGACCGGACCCTGCCAGTCGGCCGTGACCGGCTGGATCGCCTCGGGCGGCAGCACGACGTTGGGCGGGACCGCCTGGCCGGGACCCTGGCGGACCGGGGCGGCGGTGGCGACCTCGACCTCGGCGATCGCGCGGTTGGCGTTGGCGGAGGTCTCGACGGCCTCCGCGATCCGGCTATCGATCGCTTCGATCGGCGGGACTTCGGCGGTCTTCTCCGTCATGGAGCCACAGGCCGAGACGATGGCCGCCATGACAAGCACTGATGCTGTCGTTTTTCTCATGGATGTATCCTGCGTTCTCCTGATGGAACCTGGCGCAACCTAGCATTCATGGGGTATGCGAAAAAAGGTGAGATCGCATTGCGCCCAGCCTGGTGGCACGGTTTATTGTGGAAAACCGGCCGATCACTGGCGCGAGGCGCGGCAGCGACGGACTGGCGCACGAGGGTTCGTTTGCGCAGGTCGGCTCGATAATCAAGAAAATAAAGGGTGCGGCACCTCTCTTCCGGTGGCGCCGCACCACCTGCCCCGCCGCCAAAGCAAGCCCGCGCATACGCCGGATACGGGTTTTATCCGCCGATGGATGCGGCTGCAGGCGCGCCGGCTTTCGAGCCACTTTTTCCCGCCATTAAACACTCAACTCAAGGAAATCATGAGGTAATTCAAAAATGGATGGAGATAATCTATTTCCACCCGCCCGAAGGCGGCCAGGCCGGCCCAGAGCCCCGCAAGGACACCCTCGGAGGCTTCCGGCGGGGTGTGCGAAAAATAGATTTAGAAGCCCTACCACGTTTCGTTTTTCGCGCTTATAAAGTCTGGAGGCGGCGGCGGAGATTGCTGCTTCGTGGGTGGTGGTCCGGCGCTTCGGCGCGGCGCCACCGCCAAGCGGAGCGAAGCGAGGCGCCAGTAGGAGCGGGCTTTAGCCTGCCCGATAATATGGGGTGAACCTGACGGTTCAGGTTTATCGTGCGAATTGGGGGGAACCTTGGAACAGTATGTGAACGCCCTGAACAGGATCGCGGATTGCGTCGAGAAACGGGCGGCCATCCTCAAGCGGGTTCCGGTGCTCGCCGATCTCGCGGAGCAGACCTCGATCCGCTCGAAGGCCCTGTCGAAATCGACCATCAATCTCGAGATCGCCGCCATCAGAAAGGTCGTGGCGGCCGTCGAGATCGAGGATGGCCTTCTCGCCTGGCCCGAAGGAACCCATCCCAGGGACTGGATGGCCGATGCTCCGGCCGAAGATCTCGACGGACTTCGGGTCTCTCTCGACCGGCCTTACCGGACCATCATGGATGATGCCGGAAAGCTTCTCGAGCGCGACATGGAGGTGGCGCGCCGGAACGGTTTCGATCTGGGCGAGGAGGAGATGATCGAGCTGCTCTCCGGCAAGCGTGGCAACAATGGGCCGCGCCATGACCAGAAGGCGCAGCGCCACCTGACCTGGCGTGACCTGATGGCGCTCGAGATCGAGCTCAGCGACCACGATCCACTCGACTCCCTGACCAGCCTCAAGTCCGGCAAGACCCGGCTCGAGGGGACGCTGCGGCTCTTCATCAACGTGACGTGGTTCACCGGCATGCGGCCGGTGGAGGTCTGGGCCTGCTGCCTGATGGTGCCGCGCACCGACATCCCCTTCACCCAGGAGATGCGCGACATGATCGTTGCAGATCCCGCCAGGGCGATCGGCGAGGACCTGATGATGACCGTCGAGCAGGCCGCGACCCATACCGGCGACAGCCTGGGAATGACCGCACGCAACGCGATGATCCGCGCCGGCGCCCCTTGCGTTCTCATGATCACCTCAGCCAAGACCCGAAACGCCAATCCCGAGCTGAAATCCCCCTACCGGCTGCAGATCCTCAAGGACATTCCGCTGCGCCAGCTCAACCTGATCGCGCTCGCCACCCAGGGCCGACGGCTGCGGCTTACGGACAAGCGCAAGGACAGCATCCGCGCCTCGATGACCAAGCTCCTGAAGGCAGCGGCCCGGCGCGAGCCTCTGCTGGCGGATCTCAACCTCAACCTCTACGCCTTCCGGCACAGCTTCGCGACCCGCGCCAAGCGCGCCATGGACAGTCACGAGGCGGCGGCGCTGACCGGGCATACCTCGGAGGCTACACTCCATGTCTACGGCGAGCGGAACGTGCGCAAGGGCGGCAAGACGAAGATGCGCAACGAGGACTGGTTGCCATCGCCCGACCCGGTCTTCGCCGCCATGATCAAGGAAATCTGGGAACGCCCTTCCGGGACCGGCCCCGCGGCGGCACCCAAGATGTGAAAACCAATCCACAGATTGTGAAAATCTGGAGATTGTCCGGCGAGCCCGCCATGATATGATATGCGAATATGGGAGTGATACTCCCGGAGAGTAACACGCCCACCCCGGAGACCAGCATGTACGGATTCTACGACCCTGCCAGCCTTTCGATCGGCGACACGATAGCTGTCATCGACTTCATCAGCGCCCACAACGCCTCCGACGTGACCAAGGTCGAGATCCGCACCGCCGAAGAGGCGCGCGAGGTCTCGGCGGCCCTCGAGGCGCAGAAGACCTTCGGCATCACCACGCGCAAGGGCGATATGCGCGAGATCCGCGGCTCGGTCGCGTTCCTCTCCCAGGGCTCGGACGAGGCGCTGCTGTCGCCCGAGAGCGACACGAAGAAGACAATCCCCCTCAAGATGGGATTTGCGGTTTCGAAGAACCTCCTGCCGATGGCCGGATTCGTCATCGCCCAGGCCGCCGAGCAGGACGGCGCCCTCATCGTCCACAAGATGGCGATGAAGTCCTACCTGCCGATGCCGGAGTCCCGGCCCTCGATTTTCGACAACCGCTCCAACCTGAACTGATCCTGGTCCGGGGCGAAGGCCGCCCCGGATCGACCCGGCCCTCGGGCCTGATGCCATTTCCCGAAAAGACCAGACCAACAAGGAAATCCTGAATGAAGATTGCGGTCATCGGTACCGGTTATGTCGGGCTTGTCTCCGGCGTTTGTTTCTCCGACTTCGGTCACGAGGTCGTCTGCGTCGACAAGTCCGCCGCCAAGATCGCGACGCTCGAGGCGGGCGGCGTGCCGATCTACGAGCCGGGCCTCGATCAGATCATGGCGCGCAACGTCGCCGCCGGCCGGCTGAAATTCACCACCTCGCTCGACGACGCGCTCGAGGACGCACAGGCGGTGTTCATCGCCGTCGGCACACCGACGCGCCGCGGCGACGGCCATGCCGATCTGACCTATGTCATGGAGGCCGCGGCCGAGATTGCCCGCGGGCTCAAGGGCCACGCGGTCGTCGTGACCAAGTCGACCGTGCCGGTCGGCACCAACCGCAAGGTCGCCGAGGTCATGCGCGAGGCCAACCCGGCAGCGGATTTCGATGTCGCTTCGAACCCGGAATTCCTGCGCGAGGGTTCGGCGATCGAGGATTTCATGCGGCCTGACCGCGTCGTGGTCGGCGCCGAGACCGAGCGCGCCATCGCGGTGATGTCCGACATCTACCGGCCGCTCTACCTGCGCGACTTCCCGATCGTATTCACGGATCTCGAAAGCGCGGAGATGATCAAGTACGCGGCAAACGCCTTTCTCGCCACCAAGATCTCCTTCATCAACGAGATCGCCACGCTCTGCGAGCGCACCGGCGCCGATGTGAGGGCGGTCGCGAAGGGGATGGGCATGGACCGGCGTATCGGCGAGAAGTTCCTGCATGCCGGGCCGGGCTATGGCGGGTCGTGCTTCCCGAAAGACACCCGGGCGCTCGCCAGGACCGGCCAGGAGCACGGCGCACCCCTGCGCATCGTCGAGACCGTCATCCAGGTCAATGACGAGGTCAAGCGGCGCATGGTCGACAAGGTCGTCGATCTCGCCGGCGGCAGCCTCGCGGGCAAGCGGGTGGCGGTGCTCGGTGTGACCTTCAAACCCAATACCGACGACATGCGCGACGCACCCTCTCTCACGCTCGTTCCGGCGCTGATTGGCCTTGGTGCCGAGGTTCGCGTGGTCGATCCGCAGGGCCGCAGGGAGGGTGAGCATCTTCTGCCGGGGGTGGCCTGGCTGGAGGACCCCTACGCGGCCGCCGAGGGTGCCGATCTCGTCGTGATGCTGACCGAGTGGAACGAGTTCCGGGCGCTCGATCTCGAACGCCTCAGCGGCGTCATGCGCCAGCCCCGGATGGCCGACCTGCGCAACATCTATGACCGCAGGGCGGTTCTCGACGCGGGTTTCGCGGGTTACGAGGGTGTCGGGCGCTGCTGAAGCCGGAAGGTTCCGCAACAGGCAAGCCCGCCGAAGCATCAGGCCCACCGGCCAGACCAGGAAGGCCCGCCATTGGCGGGCTTTTTCCGGTTGCGGGATCCGATCTTCAGGTCCTGATCGGATGGACTCGCGCCGGGCGGGCGCCGGACATCGCCTGGCGCTAGGAGAATGACCATCACCGTGCGATGCTTTCCTTTTTACAGTTATGCAATGGGTGATTCATGCTTTATCTGCCCTACGGATCCGACGAGAAGAAGGTCTCGGTCGGGCAAGCGACCAACAGCCAGCCTTCCCATCTCGGCCTGTCCTACACGGCGCTCGACTTCTCTTTGAAAAAGAACGACGCCGTCTATGCCATGGCCGACGGGGTCGTGGTGGCCATCTACAACGAGGCGGTCGACTACAAGAACGGCAACACCGTCTACGACGCTCCGGGACTTCCGGCGCGGCCGGGTGCTGAAGGGTCGTTCGGCGCGTCAGGCTACGGCAATTTCGTCACCATCCTGCACACGGTCGACATCGATGGCGAGACCATCACGTTCTACGCCACCTATGCACACCTGGAGCAAAACAGCATGGGCTCGCTCGAGGTGGGCGCCGCCGTGACGGGTGGCGCCACCTTTCTCGGCGAGGTCGGCTATACCGGGAAGATCATCGGCGAGCATCTCCATATCCAGGTCGGAACCGAGCTGAATATCCCGCAATTCCCCGCCGAAACCTATGCGTACGCCAAGGGTGACGCGACCGCGGCCAATCTCGAGCTGATCTCGAAGCTCACCTTCGAGACGGCCGGTAGCGGGGCGCAGACCTGGTCGGACATCATCGCCTACAAGGACAGCTTCGAGAGCACGATAGATGTCGCCAAGGTCAAGACGAACATCTCGAAGAGCGGTGACGGGTTCGAGAACCCGGCGCTCGACGGCTGGACGAAACTCGGTGACGTTTCGAGCGAGGTCTCCTTCGATGTCTTCCAGCCCGGATCATCGAGCCCGGCGACGCCGGTCGAGGGCAGCCGGATGGCGGTCCTGCAATCCCTTGGCGAGGTCACCACGGCCGACATCGAGGCTGCCCTGGGGCTCGCCCCCGGTCAACTGCCCGGAACCACCGGCTCGGCCATGACCACGACGGTCAAGCTCTCGGGAAGTGACCACGCGATCGGGTTCGAGTTCTACTTCGATGCCGGGGACTATACCCCCTACAACGATGCCGCCTATGTCGTCGTCGACAAGGACGTCTACCTTCTTGCCGACGTCAACGGCGTTGGCGACTACGGGGACACGGGCTGGCAGTCCTTCGCCGTCTCGGGGCTCGCCAAGGGCGATCACAGGGTGTCCTTCGTTGTTGTCGATGCGATTGATGAGATCCTGAACAGCGCGCTCTACGTGGACGAGTTCCTGATCCTCTGACTTCGCCCGGCCCGGGCCGCAACCCGGGCCCTTTCTCGTTCCCGTTCGACCGACCGGCCAAACCAGAAGGCCCGCCATTGGCGGGCCTTTCCAGTTTCCGGGAACGCGGCCGGTCAGGCGATCTCCGGCTCGTAGGTATCCTCCTCGGGGCTACGCTCGCCGAGGATGATCCGCGGTGCGTGCTCGCGCACCATATCCTCGATCCCATCGACGAGCTGGGCGATCTCGGTCTTGGCTTCGACCAGCCGCTCGTATTCGGGACCCTTCTTCTTGCGGGTAAGCAGGAAACGCTCCTGGACCTTCGCGGCCGGCAGCGTCGAGATGCCGATCTCCTCGAGATGGTCGGCGAGCTTCTCGGCCTCGAGCTTCCTGGCGACCGGCACGCCGGCGGCGAGATAGTCCGCAAGAAGGCCGCCGACGTCCTCGCCCTGCGCGAGCCCGTCATGGAGATCGCGCAGGAAGCGCTCAGCCACTTCGGTGTCGAGGCCCTTGGCATCGACCATGAACCCGGCGAGATCGACCTCGGCCGCCTCGGCGATGTCCTTGAGAATGCCGTCGTCCCACTTCCGCAACCGGTCGAAGGAGGCCATCTTGAGGTCCATCTTGCCGGTCGCGAGCTCGTGCCATTCCGCGCCCGCGACGGCGATCCGGGAAATCAGGTCATTCTGGCGCGCCTCGATCTCGGAGCCGAGAATCTTCAGCATCGCGGCCTCGACGCCGAACTGAACGATCGCCTCGTCCTCGAGGGCGAGCGTGTCGGGCCTCGGCGCATCGGGCACCACTCCCATCATGACGAACTCATGCCAGATCCGGTGGCAGCTCGATGCGAGTTCCTTGGCGAGATCGATGTCGAAGGCGACCGGGAAGCTCATGATCTTGAAGGAGCGTGCATCGAAGCACTCAACCGACATGACGTCGAACTTGGCGCCGGCGGCCATTGCCAGGATGCCGTAGTGATGGAGCTGGCAGACATAGTCCTCCGACACCCCGGTTTTTTCATATTCGGAAATCACGTCGGCCGAGGGGCACTTGTAGTCGACGCAGCGCCGGACGCCGTCCGGCATGACCACGATGTCATCGGGCGTGCCGATCGAGGCCGGCCGCTTGTCCCAGCGGAAGCCCTTGAGCCTGGCGAGCGCCTCCTTGTCGGTGCGCGCACCGGTCGCGGCAAGGTACATCTGCTGCAGGACCGGCTCGGCGCGCACGCCGCGGGCCATCTCCTCGGTCGAGGGCTGCGGCGAGAGGATCAGGAGCTTCTCGAGCACCAGGTTGTGGGCGTCGCCGAAGGTGCCGCGCTTGCCGCGGAAATGCTTCAGGACCGTCCCCGCCTCCGAGCCGCCGATCCCCGAGGCGCGGCGCACGTGCCAGAGCACGTGACGATGGACGTCGGCTACGGTCGCCTTGCCCTCGCCATGCTCGAGCTCCATGCGGCCGATGGCCATGCGCATGGTCCGTTCGAGCCAGCGATCGACATTCTCGTCCTTGATCGCGGCGCGCTGCGGCAAGGCGCCGATGAGCGCCGCGAGGCGCAGGCGCGATTCCGCGAAGTCAGCCGGAGGTGTTGCGGCGGCCTCGGCATCAGCCGCGGCGTCGAAGGCACGGAAGAGCACGAGCGCCTCGGCGAGCGGGAAGGCTGGCGCCTTCTCCGCAGCCGGTGCGGCAGGTGCCGCATCGCTGACCGGTGTGGCGGGTGTCGTCATGCGGGATCTCCAGTTTGCGAAAAAACTAATATTTGGCTGCCCTGAAGCTTAATCGTAAAATCCGAAAATCAGAAGGAGCTCTGGAAAGAGAGAAATCCGGAGAACTCCCTTCAGGGCAAATCTTCGTCACATCATTCCAGGCCATGGGCCGCAAAATTGGGGGAAACATGAGCGTCCAGATACAAAAGCAGGCAGTCATTACCGAAGAAAATGCATTTCAGGCCGGCGCGCATCAGCAGCTCTCCGCGCTTCTCGATATGCGAAAAACTTCCCCTGCGATTCCTCTTCGCACGCCTCGGGCGGCACTTTTCCATGAGGTGGCGGGCGAGAGTCCGGAGATCCGCCGCTCCCGCGAGATCCTGGTCGAGGCCTTGCGCATCCACGACCTCCTCGAGGCGCAGGCCTCACTCGTGACCGCCGCCACCGAGACCGAGAACGTCCACGCCTTCGGAATCGGCCACCTGCTCCACAACATCTTCCGCAAGCGGCTGATCACCAACAAGGAGATCGCCGCGTCACGGATCCTCGAGATGGTCTTCGAGTTCGAGACCTCCCGCAATCCGGACAGGACGATCAATCGCCACCGCTTCATCTGCGCCCTCAAGCGCCTCGGGATCGTCGACAACACCCTGAGCGACCGCGCCCTGAAGCCTGCCGGCACCACGCCCTGCGTCAAGGCCCTCGGGGCGCTGATCGCCGACCGCTCCCAGGTCCCCTTCGACCAGATCGCCTCGTCGTCGCGCACCAAGCCGGTGGTCAAGGCCAGATTCCAGGCGATCTGGGTCATGCGCGTGGTCTGTGGCCATTCGCTCACGATGATCGGCTCCCACATGGGTAACCGCGACCACACCACGATCCTCAACTCCATCAACAAGGTCGGCCTCACGATGGAAACCAACATGGGGTACCGGAAGGAGATGGAGAGCCTCTGCGAGAAGGCCGACACGATCGGCGTCATGCAGAACCGCAATATCCTCCTGCGTCAGAGCCGTCTCGTTCACTGATTTTGCAAAAAATTGAGAATTGGAAAGGCCGGCCAACCAGGCCGGCCCCGCGTAACCGCCGCGCCGCGTCGGATCTCAGCGCATCTTGAGCGCCCGGACCGGCAACAGCGGATCGGCCCCGTCCTGCTCTAGCGCCGTCTCGCAGATCAAGGCATCGAGGACGACTTTCAGCCTGGCGATCTCTGTCTCGTCGGGCACCTCTTCGGGCGAGATGTTGACGATATGCCCTGCATCGGTCTCGGCGATCTGCAAGCGCTCGACGGAAGGCCAGGAATAAAGGAAGGCCTGCCCTGCCGCGTCGCCGACCGGATCGCTGATCGCCAGGATGTCGCGCCCATCCGTGGAGATCATGCAGGTCCGGAAGCTGTATCCGTGCATCGCCCCCCCGGCGATCCGTTCGGCGCGGCTACAGATCCGGTCCACCCATTCACCGGTAAGTATCCGGTCGGAGAACTCCTCGACAAGAGCCTCGAGCTCGGCCGGGGAGATCATGGCGACACCAAGCTTTTCGATCGGGGTCGTCGTCATCGCGCCGAAGACCTCGCGGCAGAGCCGGTCATTCGCGGTGACCATGCGCCGGAGCGCCTCCTCGGTGACCATGGCACCCCCCGCAGCCCGGACTTCGGCGCCCGACCGGGCGGCCGCGCTACTGAGGCCCGCCTCGCGCAGCAAGGTCGCGAGCGGCGCCGCGCCGGAGAGCCCGTCGGGATGGTCGCGCGCGAGGCGCGAGATCTGGGCGCGGATCATGTCGGCGCGCGCCTTGCGCCCGAACTCCTCGTCGGAAACCGACAGGCGGACGTGGCCGGCGCCGTCGATCATGCTGGCGATGAAGGCCTGCCCGACCAGCGCGCCACCGAAGCGTTCCGTGTCCGGATTCGCGGATATGATCTCGAGCACCCCCTGGATTCCGGCGAGAACGCCGCCCTGGTCGGCCGAAAGCGATGTGCCGCGCTCCGACATGGCGATGAGCTGTTCGCGCGCGGAGAGCATGTTGAGCCCGGTGAACGGGATCCGGCGAGGGGCGCCGTCGGCGCCGGTGATCTCGATCGCGAGACCCGCATCCTGGCCGGCCGGCACATGTCGACCCTCGATGCGCCTGCCCCAGTGCAAGGTGACAATGAGATCGCCGTAGCGCAGGTCCGGAAGCGTGGCCGGGTTTACCGGCGCCATGCCCGCCTGGGCCGCGCGCGCCGCCGCGACGCTGCTCTCCGTGACGAAAACCGCGCGCGCCTCGCTCTCGACATAGTCCCCGAGCGCCTCGTCGTAGGACAGGCCTATGCAGCCGAAACCGCTCGTGGTCATCAGAGCCCTGGTGTTTATCTTCATGTCTTTTCTCCGGAACTCTTCGGGACGGTCCCGGGCGGAGCGTAATCCACGCCCGGGAAAACCGCAAAACGCGGCCCGGTCAGGACGGCGCGACAGTGGCTTCGTCATCAGGGTCGAAGGCGCTCGATTGCGGATCGTCCTTGACGGCGGTCTCGGGTTTCGCCGCGACCTTGGAGGTCTCGGAGTTCTTCGCGGCTTCCGCGGCCTTCGCTGCTTCAGCTGCCTTTTCGGCCTCCGACTGCGGCGGCACCGGCATCACGATATGCGTCTTCGAGAATACCCCGAACGGCCCCCAGAACTCCTTGATTTCGGCCTTCACGTTCGCCGCCTTCGCGGCCTTGATCGCGGCGAAGGCAAACTGCTTGTCGCCCTGCATCTTCAGCGATCCCCAGCCGCGCGAGATGCCCTCATGGACGGCGAGCGCCACCGCCTGCCCGGTGATCTTCCTGAACGCGATTGCATCCTTCGTGGCCAGGACGATACCGCCATCGAGGGTATGCGCCTTCATCTGCCCCCAGGCCGCGACCAGGTTGGCGGCCGGGCGCGTCGCCCTCTCGTCGAGCAGGCAGGCCCAGCGGATGCCGTGGTAGGGATCGGTGTCGATCCGGCGCAGGGTACGCCGCGTCGCCCAGTTGCGCACGCCCTCCGGCGGGTTGTGCTTCATGATGTAGTCATGGATCTCGTCGCCGCGCGCGAGCATCCTTTGCTGGAGCGCCAGGAGACCCTTGACGTATTCGTCCCGCGCCTCCTGGCTCACACCCTTCTTGCTCAGCCGCTCGAGATCCTGCTGCGGCGGCCAGGACATCATCACCGGCCAGAGATGCGGCCGCCGCGGCGGAAAGCCGAGCGAGGCCAGATAGTCCTCGTGAGTCGGGACCGGCAGGGCCTCGGGCTCGGGATCGCCGCACATCACAAGGCAGTTCCCCGGCCGCGCGACCGCGGTGGATTCGAGGTGGGCGCGCTCGACGGGATCCTCCGGCTCGTCGATGAGCGCGATGCCGGGGCTCTTCGCCCCGGTTATCGGCGTGTCGGTTATCGGCGTGTCGGAAGTACGGGTGCGTGCGGCGCTCCGTGCGGCGACTTCGCGATTGGCGCGGTCGAGCGGATCCTCCGGATCCTCGATGACCTGGATGCCTGGATCCGTCTCGGGCGCTGCGGAAGCCGAGCTCCCGGCCTGAGGCGCCTCCGTGAACGGATCCCTGGCCGGCTCCACGGGGGACACCTCCCCTTCAGGCACGCCCGCCTCGGGCTGCAGGATGCCGGAGAGCTGGTCGCGAACCTTTTCGGCCCCGGCCGGTTCGGTGGCGGACGGGGTCTCGATCGTCGCGGCCTCCGGCGCCGCCAGTTCGGCGGACGGTGCCGGGAGCGGCGCGAACTCCTCCTCGTTCTCGAACTCCTCCTCGTTCGATTTGGGCAGCATGGACAGAAGGATGCTCATTCTATGTCTCCTCGGGGTATCGGTCAGAAGCCGAATTCGGGTTCGCGGTCGCGATCGTCGTCGCGCGCCGCCATGTCGGGGTTGAAATAGTGCTCGGGGATCATGTCGCCGTGCGGCGCGTCCCCGAAGTCCTGCGAGGACATGTGCTCGAACTCCTCGTCGGAGATCGGCGCGAAGGGCGCCTCGAGCGGATCGTCGGGGACCGGCGCATCCCAGTCGGGATCGAAGTCGGGAACCAGGACGGGATGGCTCCGCTGGTCGGGAAGCGACGCCTCTTGTGCGGCGACCACGGGCATCGCGGGTGCGGCAGCCACGGGCTGATGTGCTGGCGACACCTCAAGGATGGAGCGCATCTGCTGTGACCCCGCACCGGCCTGGCGGACGTCCGGCTCCGGGCGCGCGGTGCGCGGCTTCAGCCCGGCGGGGATATCGCTCACCCGGTAGACGCGATGATCGCGGTTGCGGATCGAGGCCAGCTCGAAGGCGGCGCGCGGCGCGCGGCGGATTTCCTCGATGAAGCGCGACGGATAACTGCGCTTCATCCGGATGAAGGGGCAGCCATTGATATTCCAGGACCGCGAGATGCGGACGTCCTCGCGCGCCCGGGTGAGCGCCACGTAAGCCAGCCGGCGCTCCTCCTCGATCGACGCGTCGCCCTCCTCGAGGGCGCGCGAATGCGGCACGATGCCCTCCATCCAGAAAGGCAGGCGCACCTTGTCGAACTCGAGACCCTTGGAGGCATGGGTGGTCATCACCTGGATGCCGGCCGCGGCCTCGGACTGGTCCATCTCGAGCGTCGCCTCCTGCATGAAGGCCTCGAGCGAGGGGAATTTCGATGCCTGCTCCAGCAGGATCGCGATATTGCCGATCCGGCGCGAGGCCTCGGAGAGCTGGCCGGCGCGGTCCGCGAGATCCTCGGGATCGAGATCGGCCGCGTCGACCTCCTTGCCGGACTTCTTCTCGGAGGAGGCCCGGATCAGCTCGGAGAGGAACTCCCTCGGCGGCGCATCGCGGAACGGCACATCACGCAGGCCGGCGCTCGACAGCGCATCCTTGCGCATCTCGGGCAGGTAGCCGCTGCGCTCGAGGATCGCGACGATCGCTGCTGCCGCATCGGGTGCCTGGGCCGCGTCATCACGCATCTGGCCGATGAGGTGACCGAACTGCTTGACGTTGCGGATGAAGGCGGTCTTGTAGGGCTCCCCGCCCTCGGGGATCACGATGCGGTCGCGGATGATCGTGCGCAGCTCCTCGCCGAAGCTCGTGCCCTTGGCGCGCGCATTGGCACCCACCCGCCCCGTCGAGGTCGGCCCGAGGCCGCGCGCCGGCTTGTTGATGATCCGGCGCAGGTAGACCTCGGCATCAGGGTTGACGATGAAGCCAGCGAAGGCCATCGCGTCGCGGACCTCGGCGGTCTTGCGGATATCGGAGGCCTTGCCTTCTGACACCGGAAGCCCCGCGGCGCGCAACTCCCGTGCCACCGCCTTCGCGAGATCGCGGGTCCGGGTGAGCACGGCGAACTGCGAGGGATCCCCGCCATTGGCGATATGGGCCGCGGCCTCGGCCGCGAGGCGGCGGATCTCGTCGGCCGGCGTCACATGCTCCTCGATGAGCACCTTGCGGCGCTCCCGGAACGGATCGGCGGGTTCGAGTTCCTTGTCGTAGCGGCCGGTGTTGTTGGCGACGAGCGTGTTGGCGACCGTGAGGATCGAGGGTTGGCAGCGGTAGGAGGCCCTCAGGAACTTCACGTCGAGACCGGGATAGCGATCCCGGAGCGAGCGCATGACCGAGGGATCGGAGCCGCGGAACGCGTAGATCGACTGGTCGTCATCCCCCACGAAGGCGACGGTCGGGCGCGGGAACCTGCGGACCCGGTAGGTATTGACCTCATGCAGCCCGTCGCCGGCATTGGCATAGTTGTTGTCGGCGGCGCCCTCCGGGATCACCATTGGCCGGCCGCCATCGGTCAGGGCGTCGAGCCAGGCGACCTGGGCGCGGTTGATGTCCTGGACCTCGTCGATCATGAAGTGGCGGAACGAGGAGCGCCAGGAATTGCGGACCTCCTCGTTTTCCTGGAAGAGCTTCGTGACCCGGTTCATGAGGTCCGAGAAATCGACCGCGTTTTGCTCGGCGAGGGCGCGCTGGTAGGCCGAGTAGACCCGGGTGAAGTCCGGGGTCTCGAATTTCGACAAGATCTTCTCCCAGCTCCGAAGTGTCGGCGACAGCCCCTCGCCCGCGAGCCTGGCGGCATGGATGTCGTAACGCTTCGCGGCCAGGAGATCGGCACTCAGGAGCCGCGCCTTGGCGATCTCGAGATCACGGAAAAACTCGTCGACGTCGAAGCTGTCGAGGTCGAGCCCCTCGGCCACCTCCTTGGCAAGACCCGCGGCGTCGGCCTCATCGAAGATCGAGAAGTTCTTGCCGAGACCGGCCTTGGCCGCCTCGATGCGCAGGATCCGCAGCGACAGGCCGTGGAACGTGCCGATCCACGGCTCGCCGCCCTGCATCTGCGGATCGCGGGCGCGGAATCCCTCGAGAACCGGGGCGATGCGCTCGCGCATCTCACGCGCCGCCTTGTTGGTGAAGGTCACCATCATGATGCTGGAGGGATCGGCACCCAGGCCGCCCGCCGAGACCGGGCTCAGCATGTGAATGAAGCGGCCGACGAGCGTCCGGGTCTTGCCCGAGCCGGCGCCGGCGATGATCATCACCGGGTCAGCGGTCTGCAGCGCAGCCGCCCTTTGCTCACCGGACATCGAGCGGATGAATTCGATCGGATCGGATGACATCCGGGCCTCCATGCTGTTTCTCCAAACTTTATGGGCGATTTGCGAAAACCGATCATGGTTTTCCCCATTATTCGGAGAATCTTCGCCCAGCAATGCGAAAAACTAATAGGATGTAGAACCTTCACAAAGGTAGATTCGGGTAAATCAATCAAGGCCCGGCCAGCCGGATCAGCCCAGGAGAAGCCATATGCCCGCACGGGAACCCGAGAAGATGCGTTCCGTGAACGTCAAGATGACGGATGCGATGATCAAGAAGATCGAGGCGAGAGGCCCGAACCGGAGCGAGACCATCCGTCATGTCCTGGCGGCGATCCTGGCGGCGCGCCGCGACGGTGTGCCGGCGCCGTTCGAGAGCGCGATCGAGGCGGCGATCCGCTCCTCCTCGAGGACACTGCGTCTCACCATGACCTCGAATGTCGATTGGCGTAAGGCGATCGTATGGCTGCCCGAGCGCATGCATCGCGAGATCGAGAAGGAATGCCGCGACCTCGATGTCCGCCCGGCCGACTTCATCCGCGGCGCCATCATTGGCGCTACCGGCGATGATCCGGCCCGTGACATCATCAAGGAGGGCCACGAGATCTGGTCGAGCCAGGTCGTTGACGAGGCCCCCACCTCCGCGACCGGCTCCTGAGACCGTCCGGCAATGCCCGCCGGCATCTACAGCGTCACCAATATCGTCGCGGCCGCCATCGGCACCGTGATGTCGGGGCCGTTCGGCAGCCTTTCGGTGCCGCAGACCCCCGAGATCGACGTCACGGCCAGCGCACGACCGGGCTATGTCCTGCACCTCGAAGGCGCCGGCGGGGAGGACCTCGGGCGGGCCGTCTCGTCCGTGCCGCTCAGGGTCGAGATGGACGCCCTGCCCGACCATTTCATCAACGCGGTGATCGCAGCCGAGGACACTCGCTATCTCGAGCATGCCGGGATCGATCCCGTGGGCACGCTCTCCGCCGCCCTTGACACCGCGCGCGGCCGCCTGAGGGGCGGATCGACGATCACCCAGCAGATGGTCAAGAACACCCTGACCGGCAACGAGCGCTCGCTCGGCCGCAAGGTTGTCGAGGCGATGGTCGCGGTCCGCGCCCATGACGCGCTCGGCAAGCGCGAGGTGCTGCGCCGCTACCTGCAGAGCGCCTGGTTCGGCCGCGGGACCGGTGCAACGGATGCGCCGCGCGCCTGGTTCGGCAAGGAATGGGACGCGGTCAGCCTCGCCGAATCCGCGACCCTCGCGGCGATGCTGAAAGGGCCCGGCCTCTACGATCCCTGGACGAACCCCGATCTCACCCGGAAGCGGCGCGACCTGGTGATCGCGCGCATGGCGGATCTCGGCTGGGTCACGGCGGAGGCGGCCGAGACAGCGCGCGCAGAGCCTGTGACGGCGATCGCCCCCCCGGCAGAACCCGGCGCGGACCCCTGGATTGCCGCCGCGGCCCGCGCCGAGCTCAGCGCGCAAGGGACGCCTCCCGCGCGCGGCACCGCCCGGCTCACGGCCGACATGCGCCTCCAGGAGATCGCCACGGCGACACTCACCGAGGCGATCATCGCGCAATCCCCGATCCTTGCACCGGAGCGGGTTGCCCCCGAGCGGCTCCAGGAAATCACGGCCCTTGGCGAGGCGGCCCGCCTGCCCGGCGACCTGCGCGTCGCGTTGCCCGCGGGCAGTCCCTATTCGAGCGCTCTCCTCCTGTCGAAGGACGAGGGTGGGTGGGATGTGCTCACCGTGGCCGGCGGCCTGACCCATGATGTCCGCCTCGACGACCCGCACCGTGATTACCAACCGGCTCCCGGCGACCTGGTCCCGGTCCTTGCGGGCGCGGCCGGTGACGGGCAGGCCTCGATGCAGATCCGGCTTCCGACGCAGATCCAGGGTGCGGTGGTGATCCTCGACCCGAAGAGCGGCGCGCTCCTGGCAAGTGTCGGCGGTGCCGATGCCGGGCTCACCGGCTTCGACCGCACCCGCGCGCTGCGCCAGCCCGGCTCGTCGATCAAGCCGTTCCTCTGGCTCGCCGCCCTCGGGATGGGTTTCGATGCCTGGAGCCCGGTCGAAGACATCGAGCACACCTATATCGGCCCTGACGGCCTACGCTGGTCCCCGAAGAACTACGACCACAGCCAGGCCGGACTGATCCCGCTCCATGCCGGGCTCGAAAGGTCCTCGAACCTCGCCGCGGCCTGGCTCGCCGACCGGATCGGCATCGAGGCGATGGCCGCGATGGCCGAGGCGGCCGGCGCCTATCCCGGAAACGGCATGCGCCGACACCTCTCGGCCGCACTCGGGACCTCGGAGGTCTCCTTGCGCGATCTCGTGGCCGGCTATGCCGCGATCGTCAATGACGGGATGCCGCGCACGCCGCACCTCATCTCCTCCGTCATCACGCCGGACGGATCCGCAACCACGGCGGATCACCGGCGCCCGGGACCGATCGCCGGCCGTGCCGCGATCAACGATCTCCTCGCGATGCTGCGCGGCGTCGTCACCCGCGGCACGGCCGCCGAGGCGTTCCGGGGCCACCCGGTCACGCTGGTCGGCAAGACCGGCACGACGCAGGATTACCGAGACGCCTGGTTCGTCGGCATGACCCCGGATCTTGCGATCGGCGTCTGGCTCGGGCGTGACGACAACACCCCCCTGCCCGACGGGATGACGGGCGGTCGTGCCGCAGCGCCGATCGCGGCAAGGATCCTGAAGGCCGCGCATGATGTGGGGATCATTGACGGACTCGGCATTGGGGATGGGGTCATGAGTGCCGGGATCGACTGGCCGCCTCAGCCGCACGAGGCGCGCCGCATCCAGCGCCCCGCCACCCCCGCCGTCGCGGATCGAGGGGCACACGACGAGGCGGACGGGTTCTGGGCGATCACCGACGACCAGCGCGACCGGCCGGTCGACCTCGGTCCAGAAAACCGGAACGCCGATCTTCTCGACCAGACCTTCTGGAACTGATATTCGGAAAAAAGGGGCCGCCGCGGCGGCCCCGCAAGGTATTGGGCGGCGGGACATCCTCCACCCGAGGCAGTGCCGCCCGGAGGCGGACAATCAGAATTTCAGGAAGCGTCGCACCGGCCCGTCATTGATGAAGCCGTCAACCGCGACCACCGCCGCCGCGCCATCGTCGCCGCACACCGCGCGCAGGGCACCATCCCCGACGAGTGGCGCGATCAGGATCTGGATTTCTGCCTCCGTCATGCCGGTGGCACCCGACAGGTGTACGAGCGGAAGCGCGGGGCGCGGGGGCGATCCCTCCTCGCGCAACCAGAACCCGGGCTCGCTCATACGGGCGACGCCGGTCCGGCAGAGACGCGAATGGGTCAGGATCGTCGCGAAAAGGCCAAGGATGTCGGCAAACCGGACCGGGGCGGCCAGTTTCGACAGGATCTGCACGCCCCCACTCTCGACAGACTCGCACAGATGCAGAGTACGCGGGAGCTGGCCGGAATAGATATCGCCGCTATCGACCCGAAGGAGGTGCAGGAGGCGGGAGAATTCTGACGCGTCCGGGCCGATCCGGAAGGCGCCGAACCAGGCATCCGGCACCGCGGCCGCTTCCCGACTGATCCTTTCCATACCCGGCTTCATGTCCTGCCCTGAATATCCCGCCCGCTCGAAGTGTTGCGGATGATTCTACATCTTGCAATTATCTTTTTCAAACATCTTTTGTGTCATTTTTCGCAAGCCCCACCAGATGTCGATGATCCATCCGCCCGTTTCCCGCCGGCAGGCCGATCCAGGAGCGCATGGGTGCAGAAAACGGCGAGGGGCGCCGATCACGCCGGCGCCCCTTCTTCGTCTGGGTCAGGGCGAGATGCCCGGATATCCTATTCCGCCGAGACGTTCAGCAGCGCACCAAGACCGCCGGGATTGAGCATCGCGGCCATTCCGATCTCGACCAGGCCGACCGGCGCCGAAGGCTGCGCCGCGGCCTTGCCATGGCCATTCTCGGCAACACCGGTCATCCAGCGCAGCACCGGACCGGCGATCTCTGCCGGCGCCATCGAGGCCATGGGCTTGAGCTCGACGACATGCTCTGCCGGAGACCGCCCGGTCGCCGCCTCGATCATCCGCCAGGCGCCCTTGTCTGTCACCGAGGCCGAGGCCGAGGCCAGCCGCAGATGCGACAGGAAGGCCGCGCCGTCATGGCCGCCCATCATCGCCGAGAGATTGGCGCCGCCCGACTCCGGGGTCATGACAAGACCGAGATTGAAGCCGCCCTCGGCGAGCCCGTCCATATCCATCGCCGCGCTGACATTCAGCTGTTCGCCGGGCGAGTCGATCGCGAAGGACATCCATCCCGAGAACGACTCGCTGCCATCCGAGCCGATCCGCTCGCGCAAGGGCGCGCTGAGGAAATCCCCCGCCGCGACATGGATGCCATCCATCCGGTAGGAGATGCCGAAATCACCGCTGGCAAGCGCCACGACAACCTCGGGGATGGCCCCCTCGCCCAATTCGGAGTGATCGATGAGATCGATCTTGCGCATCATTGCCAGATCGGCATGGTAATCGACGCTCGCCGAGGCGATCCGCAACACCTCTTTGCCGCCGGCATCGACGGCGGAGATCCCGGAGATCGCCGCCTTGCCGCTGACCGCCCCACCCTCGGCCGGCATGGTGACCGACTGCGCGGAGATCTCGGCGATCCGCCCGATCGCGCCGTCGGCCGCGGCGATCGCGATATCCGCGGCATGGAGTGAGGCCACATCGAAACAGTGCCCGCCGGACCCAGTGACAAGACCCATGGCAATGCCCGAAGCGGTCACCTTCTCCGGCCCCGTCACATTCCCGGTCACGCCGTCGGCCGGCGAGGTCAAGGTCACGTCCGAGAAATGCAGCGCGCCCGTGGCGCCGGCGTCGGCGCTGTCACCGAGCGGATCGCAGACCCTTCCATCCATCGCCAGGACGACAAGGTCCGCACTACTGGCTTGCGCCGATGCGAACCGCACCTCTCCCCGCCCCTGGACCGAGGAGGAGATCATGCCGTCGCTGAGGATCAGGCCGCCATCAGGGGCGACGATCAGTGTCGCTGCGCTGAGGGCCGTCCGGTCGCCCGCAAGGCGGAAGCCGTGAAGCGTGATGGCTCCATCCGCGCCGAGGCTCGCCTCATCGGCTGTGGCGATCCGGTCAGGTCCGGCAATCGCGCCGACACCGATATCGGCCGCGGCGATCCCGAAGGCCGGGATCCCGTCCGAAACCCCGGCAAGGACCGGGACCGGTACGAACATGGCGGCCGCCAGAAGGCCTGCTGTCCTGGTGAGTTTCATTTTTCCTCTTTCTATTTCTTGTTTTCGCAGGCTCAAACTCAGCCTTCACGCGGCCCGAAGCTTCCCGACCAGACACCGTTGCCGGCCTCGCGGGCCTTCGCTTCGCTCTTCAGATACGGCGAGATCCCGGAAATGCCAGGCTCGGCAACCATGATCCCCGCCTCGACCCCGATCTCGCCGACATCGCGCGCCACGCCGGAGCGCAGCGCGATGTTGCACCAGCCCAGGCGCCCACCCTCGAGATGCTCCTCATCGGTCACCTCGCAGGACAGCTCGCGCCCGGCGAGCATCGCCTCGACACCCCGCAGCGACCACGCGTCACAGTCATATTCGACACCCGATGCGGTCAGGCACATGTCTGACAGACCGGGCGCGCGCACCCCCTGGAGCCGGATCAGCACCCCGTCGACGATGATCGTCCCGGCGCTGTAGATCTCCGCCTCGCCGGTCACGACCTCGTTGCCCATGGAGCCGATCTCGGCCCCGGGAACCCGGATATCGGCCGGCGAGATGCCGCTTGGGACGTAGCCGATCTCGCCGGCGGCGCGCAGAAAGACATCCCCGTCATCGGCATCGCCGGCATCTCCGGACCCGGACCCGGCGCTGCGGGCGCGCTCGAGGGTTCCCCAGGCCTTGCGCATCTCGTCGGTGACGCCCTCCTCGCCGAGGACATAGCCCTCGACGCGCGACGTCCCGGCCTCCTGGACGGAGACCGCCTCGCCGAAGGTCTCGGTCCGCCCAAGGTCAGGCAGGGCGGCCGGGATATCGACATTGGCCGGCAGGATCGCGGCGTATTTCCGTGAGGCCGACCGGGCTTGCGGCGCATCGTCCGCAACCGGATCAGCCTCAGCGGCCTTTGCGGATATGCCGGACAGCTTCACAGTCCCGCTTTTCAGGGTATCCGCCAGCCTGACCGGATCGTAGCCGGCCAGGCTGGTGGATCCGATCGCGACGGCGGCGCCAGCCAGGACCCAGATCGTCTTCATCAATCTTTCCTTTCAGGAATGGGATTTCGAAAAACCGCAAGCCGCATCGGGCCTTGCGCAGCCAATCAGGGCTGCTGGCCGCGGATGGCCGGCCGAACGTCTTTCGTGACCGTCCGGCAGAAATCCACGGCATCTTGCGATATCAGCGGGGTGCGAACGCCCGCCGAATCCCTGACGCGGACGTCGATGCGAAGCGGGCCGGAATAGCACTCCACCGAACCCACGCCCCGGAGTGAGAAGCTGACGCCGTACTCCGCGAAATCATGAGTCCGCGCCAGGGCCAGCAATGACACCTCAGACCGCTCCACCCGCGACGGCTCGCTCCGGTGGGCAGCAACGACATCGCGGGCGATCCCATTGCCGGTGGCGATGAGCAGGAACCCAGAAACCACGACAAGCAGGGACATCAGGCAGGCCAGGATCGTATCCCACGGCAACCCGCTCCCTTGGCCGGCCCGCCGGTCAAACAGATCACCATTATCGACATAGCAGCTCTTCACCGAACAAGACCCCCTACATCATTCAACCTCGGATCAATATCGCCACAAGTCATGAAGACCGGCGAACCCTCCTGCAACATGACTGGAGAACCAATCATCGCACCGCCAGGATGGAGGTCGCGATTACGCGACCCCCTTTTTTGTTTTTCGCATACCTTACCAGCCATGGCCCGGTATTTCCCTCTTCAAGATGAGTTATGCGAAAATTTATACAGCTTCCCAGTTCATGATGAAAGACTGATGTTTGAGTTCTTCCACAAGCCCGCCGATGACGTTGCCGCGGCCATCGTCGTCGAGCCGCTCGCCCTGCTCCTCGAGCCGGGTGATGCGGGTCTCGATCTCGGCCTTGGCCGAACCGCCGGGAAACCGCGCGGCCAGGACCTGGCGCGTCGCCTTGGGGCCGATCTGCTCGTAAAGACGCGCGCGCAGCGCCACGTCCTCGGCCGTGGTCGAGAAGGCCCAGAGCTCCGCCGGTCCGAGCGTGAGCAGGAGCTCCTGGCGCACCTGACCTTCGGACTTGGTCTTGAAATAGGCCCAGATCGGGGCGCCGTTCGCGGTCGGGCCGCGAAGGTTGTAGCGCAGGACCCGCTGCTCATTCTCGGTGAGGCGGAACATCTCGTCCATGAAGCTGATCGAATTCTCGGAACCGGCATTGCAGACGATGAGGGTCGAGGCGACCTCGATGATGGGCTTGGGGAAGTCCTCGATCAGCTGAGAGGCGATCTTGATGTCGACGTTGAACTTCCGGCCCTCGCGGGCGTCCTGGAGGATCTGGTCGGTGATCGCCGGGATCGAGCCGCAGCGGTGGAATTCGTCCATGCAGAGGATCTTCGGGATCTGCTGGTTCAGCCGCGCCCTCTCGACATGGTGGTCGAGATATTGCTCGGGGATGTCGCCGCGCTTGACCATGTTGACGATCTCGGCCTCGTCGACGAAGAAGTCCCGGGTCATCACCTGGCGCGCGAGCATATACATGATCGCGGTCTGCTTGCGTGCCGCGGCGCCCGAACCGCGCGCGGTCACATCCATGAGGTCCATCGAGACGATGCGCGCCGAGCCGATCGAGTAGCGGGTGTGACTCGACAGGATCGGGTAGTCGCGCACCACTTCGGAGATCATACGCTGGAACGCGGTGAGGATCGACTGGCCGGTCTCGGGATCGGCGGCGCCACCATAGAGCGAGACCACCTGGTCGGCCTGCGACGCCGTCACCAGGTCGGAAATCGTCGGCACCGCCTGGCGCTGCGCGACCTCGGCCTCGGAGAGGCGGTCATGCGCCATCAGGAAGTCGACCACCTCCCACCAGATCGTCTCCGGATGGGAATCGAAGCCGAGCTCGTCGAGCGCGCGGTCGACCGCGGGCTGATCGTCACGCAGGTAGCGGCGCGGCGAGCGGTGATCCATAAGGTCCTCGTAGACCCGGTCGATCGTCGCCGAGATCAGGCCGCGCATCGGCGCCGAGGGCGGGGCATCGCCGTCACCACAGATCAGCGACATGAAATTGACGAGGAAGGTGCGCTCGCCCGAGAGCGGTTTGCGCATCCCGAGCTGGGTGTCGAAGACGTTGATCGCGTAGGAGCGGTCCATCTTCAGCTTCTGGAACACGACCTCATGCCGGCGTTTCGCCGGCAGCGCCTCCTGGATGAGCGAGATGAGCCCGCTCGAGGAGGGGCCGATATCGATGATCGCGATCCGGGGCAACACCGCCTCGTCACTCGAGGCGGCGTTCGGCGTGATCGCCGAGGCGAAGTTGATCGCGTTCATCATCACCGACTTGCCAGAGCCCGGCGTGCCGACGAGGAGTGTGATCCAGGTGGTCTGCTTGGAGGAGCCGGGCTGGTAGGGCCAGGGCTTGCCGCTTACGGTCCTGAGCATCACCGCGCCGGTCTCCCAGGGCGAAGCCTGGCGCGCGAGCGGCAG
Source organism: Defluviimonas salinarum (assembly GCF_026013545.1). Classification (GTDB taxonomy): domain Bacteria; phylum Pseudomonadota; class Alphaproteobacteria; order Rhodobacterales; family Rhodobacteraceae; genus Albidovulum; species Albidovulum salinarum. The sequence continues at coordinate 132,548 of NZ_JAPDOG010000011.1, forward strand.
CATCGAAAGCACGTCACGCATCGGCCCGGATGCCACCGGCGCAGTCGAGGCGGTGGTGATGCCGGGGCAGGTCGAGAGCACCGTGGCCATCGGGTCGCCGGAGATCCCGTCGACGCCGCTGTTGCCCCAGCGCTTGACCGCGCCCGAGACGATCTGGGCGTTCTTGCGCAGCATCTCGGTGCGCCCGATCGGAGCCCAGGTCGAGAACGACATCCGGAACCGGACGACCGTGTCGTCCTTTCCATCGATCTCGATATTGGAGAGGATCGCCTCCTTCAGGCGGCGGTTGTAGGTCGGCGCGGCCCAGGTAAAGATCGACAGGTACATCATCTTCAGGCTCTGGGCCTGGACGCCGCCGGACTCCATGCGCATCGAGGCACGCCAGGGGATATCCATCCCCTTGGCGGTAATGTCGGCGACCAGCGTATTGAACTCAGGCAAAACCTCGGGCGCCAGCGTCAGGTCGAAGCCGGTGAACATCATCGAGCCGATGCGGACCGTCCGCGTGTTCTCGATCAGGCTGTCCTCGGTCGCGAGCTGGGCATCGAAGGTCGGGACGCCAAGATTGGAATAATCGATGGCCGCGGCCTCGGCGGGGGTCTCCGGCAGCATCGCGAGCGCGCGCTTTCCGGGGTTCGACCGATCGCCGTCCCCCCTGGCCCAGCCGGGGAGCACCGGTTCCCACTCGTCCTTGATCGGGTAGGTGTCGGGATAAAGGCCGGCGCGGATTTCCTGGAGCGCCTCGCGCACCGAAAGCACGCGCGACATCTGGCCGACCGAAACGAAGGCGCTGTTGAGCGCCTCGACGAGCGACAGGTGTCGGGCATGGACCGAAGTCAGGGCCTTGCCGGGGACCTGGGCGGTCTGCAGCGACGGCATGCCCTGCATCCGCTCCCCGAGGTTTTTCACATCCGCCTTGACCTCCTCGGCATTGAGGGCGGTGGCCCGGGTAAAGACCGAGATCAGGCAGGTTTCCGAGACCATCTTGCGCGACAGGTTGGTCACGCGCTCCTGCAGCACATCATCGAGTTCGAGACCGAGATTGTGCGCCGCCCGCTTGGTGCGGTTCACCATCCGCTCGAGATAGCGCCGCGCCGCGGAGGCGTCGCGCATGAAATTGACCTCGATGGCGTGGCCCGGCTGCGAGAAATAGGCCGACATCACGATCCGCATCCGCTCGACCATGTCGGCGATGTCCGCCTCGCCCGGAGAGCGCAGGGCGCCGGCCAGGTTGATGACGGACATCATCGTGCCGTCCTTCATGACCAGCGTGATGTCGTCTTCCATGGTTTCCAGACGGATCTGGTCCATCATGCTTTCCTGGAGCACGCCGCCGATCATTTTCGTGAAAGTGTCGAGAACACCCATTCCGTTTTTCCTTTGCGCTCGATCTCAGGTCGTCATGATCCGGAACCGCTTGGCGCGTTCCTCGGCCGGATGGTCCATGATCCCGTCAAGGGACCACAATGCATTGCGCTGACGCTTATGGACAACAGCGCTGAGCAGGTAATCCACATCATTCCCACCAAAGAGGCCCGGTTCTTCCGGAATCGGCACTCCGATCTGGCGCAGTGCCTCGACCTCCTCGAGCGGCAGGACCAGCCCGCTCTCCCAGGCGGCATTCACAACCAGCATGAGCAGCTCGTGGTCGAGCGGGCAGCGGACCACGATATTGCCGCAATGCGCCGAGACGAGGGAAGCTCCGACACTGTCGAGCGCGGCGATCGCGGGCATCATTGCCGCGCGGTCGCGCGCGGCGATCCAGACCGCCTCGGCGGCCTGCCCCGGGCTTTCCTTTTTCACGCTGCGCATCGCCGAAGCGAGAATATTCTCCGCCGCAACCCCAACCGACCACGAGCCGCGCGCCGGCTCTTCGCCACCGGCGGCGGCTTCGAGGCTCCTGACGAGCCGCCCGGTGGCCGACGGGATCCAGTCCGTCCCCGCCACGACGCCTTCGACCGAGACCTGGTAATGGCGCGACAGGAGCAGGATCTCCTCCTCGATGAAGCGGGTCCGGTAGGTGTCCCCGGTGCTCGAGCCGACGCTGTTGGCGAAGGCCTGGACATATTCCGGCACGAAGGCTTCGCCCGGATGGCACACCGCCTTGTAGATCGCCGGCCGTCCGAACCCGCGGATCTCGGCAAGGAAATCCGCAGAACTCTGGGGATCCTTGCGGGAGGCGGACTGCCAGAGCGACGAGCCCGGAACCTCGGCGTCGGTCACGCGACGGGCATAGCTCATCCGCGGAAAATGGAAGGACAGGTTGATGAAACCGTCCGCCACCCCTTTGCGGTTAGTGATGTAGATGCCGGACTGGAAGGTCCGGACGAAATGGTCGATCACGCGCTTGTCGGCCGATCCCGAACGCGACATGGCGGTTGCGTTGACCGCGGCGATGCCGGTCGCGAGCGAGGCCGACCGCTCGAGAAGCCCGGTGAAATCCTGTGGTTGGCGGTAACCCATCTCCGACAGGTTGCCCCTGAGCGCTTCCTGGGTGAGACGGAATACCCGTCCGGCAATGGCGGAAACGATGGCGATGGCCTGGTGGCGCGGCCGCCCGGCCAGGCCGAAGGCGGCCTGGATCTGGTCGATCGTCAGCTTGAGCCAGGTATTGGAACGCATGGTGAAGCCACGCATTTCCTTGGCGATCGCGCGCACCGCGTCGTACTCCATGTCCGCGACCCACAGGCCCGGCTCGAGGCGCTGCGGCGCCCCCTCCCCAGATGCCTCGAAGCCGGTTCCCGGGCGCATCGCGCTCCAGGATCCGTCAGGCGCGAAGAAGATGATCCCGACATGGGAGAACGGGGCAGTGTCGCCCCGATCCTCGTTCTCGATATCGACGAATTCGATAGCCATCGTCTATCCTTGTTGCTCAGCCATGGATGCGGCGGCGGCCCTGATCTTCTCGAAGTCCGGGTTGGTATCCTCACGGATTGCCCGCGCGGCCATCTGCGCGATCACCTTGTAGCCGCCGAGCGACCAGGTGGAGAGACGCGAGCCCTTCAGGAGATTCTCGTGACCCGGCATGACCTCGGCCGGCCAGAAGCGCAGATACTGGTCGACGCGCATCAGCGTCTCCATGGCCTGCTTCTCGCCGACCATGTCGCGCAGGCTGAAGGCGGCCTCGAAGAGCGATTCCGCGTCGATGCAGCCGAGGATCTCCTTCAGCCGATCATGGCGGGCGGCGATATCCGCGCGGATACCGGAGACATCGACCGGCGCCTCCCCGGCGTCTCGCCAGGCCAGCACCACCCAGGCGAGCCGGTGCAGGTCCTCCTGGGTAAGGTCGGGCGCGAAGACCGGGACGATGCGCTTGCGCGCGCCAGCCCAGAGCGGGTGGCGCAGGTTGTGACAGAACTGGCAGATGCAGGCCATCGCCTCGGGGCCGCATTTGCGGTGCCCCTTGAGATGGTCGATCTCCATCATGCCCGGCACCCGGAAACCGCAGACGTGGCAGCGGTCCTTGTCGCGGGCGAAGACCGCGGCGCAATCCGCGGCCTGCGGTACCAGGAGTGCTGCGTGATCGAGCACGCGCAGGTTCATGGTGACAAGGGATGACCTCATCATGTCGGCAAGCATGGCGACCCCCAGGAATTGCGGGTCCGGCCAATGATGGCTGGACCTTTTTTCAGTTCACCACCAGGCCGAAGCCACTCTTGCCATTCGTGGTCGCGGCGCCCTCACCGAAGATCGTCGAGATGCCGGAGCCGAGCACGGCCGGGATGGCGACGAGGGCCGCCCCGACGAAGACAAGCATGAAAGCGGTGCTCATCTTGTTGGACGGATCGTTCGGGTTCTGGCTGTGGGCGCGGAATTTCATCAGGCCGGCGATCCCGAGGGCGACACCGAGCACATAGCTCACGACCTCGATCAGGACGCCGATACGGCTGACCTGAGCGGTCAGACCGTCAGCGATGCCGCCAAGGTCGAGCGCCTGGGCCGAGGCCGCACCAGCGCCGAGCGAGAGAAGCAACGCCAGTGTCATGGTATTGCACCACCGGCCGCCCGTCTTTTTCAGCATGATCATTCCTCATCAGGCTTTGGTGGAGCGCCGCGTTCGCGGCGCTCCTTTTTTCGCACATCGCGCTTACAGGCTGAGACCGAAGCCGTTGTTGCCGTTGGTGGTGTCCGCGCCACTGCCGAAGATCGTCGAGATGCCGGAGCCGAGCACGGCCGGGATGGCGACGAGGGCCGCGCCGACAAACATGAGCATGAAGGCGGTGCTCATCTTGTTGGACGGATCGTTCGGGTTCTGGCTGTGGGCGCGGAACTTCATCAGGCCAGCGATCCCGAGGGCGACACCGAGCACATAGCTCACGACCTCGATCAGGATACCGATCGAGGAAACCTGGGTGGTCAGGCCGTCGGCTATCTGGCCGATATTCTGGGCCATCGCCGGGCTGGCAAGCGTCACCGCCGAGGCCACCAGCACGGCCGCCGAGTTCTTCCAATGCTTCATAGATACTTCCTCTCAATCAACGCACCGGCCCGGGCGGCGTTCATGCCGTTCGGGGCGCACATGCAGGCACGGTTCAGTATATGCGAAAATATGAAAGTCACTCCAACGAGTTTTCCGGACTGGGAGCACGCCAATGTGGAAAACTCACGCCCAGGTCCCACGCGCACCCGGCAGACCGGTCCACTGGCCCGGGGCGTAACACTGGTGTGACGGCGCGTGTTACGCCTAAGGTTTTGAAACTGTTGGAATTTCGGCCAGCGTAACGCCGTAACGCCCGTAACGCTGGATAAATATATATCTATGAGTCTCTCAAGGACTCTGGGGATAAGTCCCTCTTCCTCTATATATATCTATTCATATTCCGTGTTACAGATACAGTTACTTACTTTTATGCTCTAGGAATCAATATGTTAGCGGCGTTACTTCATCCGTAACGGCATGTAACAGTGTTACAGTCTTGTTTTTTCAGTGTTTTTTTACTTTGTTTATTTTTCGCAATTTCCGCAAGCATGATACAATCCCGTAATCATGCTTTTTTTCGTCAAAAACCTCCAGATCAGCCTGGAGGCGCCATCCACCCCGACCGCATCAAATAAATTTTTTTCGCAATCTTTTCATCACTGTAACGAAGGTCGGCCGGAAGTCGAGCCCTGCGGAAAAACTTGCCCTCTTGCGTTTTCGCATTCTCATCGGCAATACTGCACCTCGTTCAAGATTTCACCGAGAGATTGCGATGGGGGAAGGCATGGTTGCTTCCGGCACCGGACCGGCAGGGGATGGATATCCCTTCAGAAAGACTGGCGCCTGGGAGGATGCCGATATCCAGACGCTGATCCGGCTTTGGGGTGAAGGGCGCAGCAATCTCGAGATTGCCCGTGAGCTCGGCCGCCAGGAGAACGCCGTCGCCATCAAGGCATCGCGGCTTCATCTGCCGCCGAAGGCGACCGCGGCGCAGAAATTTGCCCCCGCGAATGCGAAAAACGCTAAAGCGAAGCTGCGACCCTGCCTTACCTGCTCGAAGACCTTTTTCAGCGAGGGGCCTGGCAACCGGATCTGCGAGCCCTGCAAATCGACCTCGGCCTGGTCTGGCTCCGACTATGTCGTCCAGTACGGGGGGCGCTGCTGATGAACGCCCATGCGAAAAATCGTCATGACGTGACTCCGTCGCGAGAGGAGATCTTCCGGCTCATGACCGAGCTGAAGGACCGGGTGAAATCGGCTTACCCGATCGACCGCGCGCTCGCCGAGCTGACCGGCGTCACCCTGAAGGGTCGCAGCGGGATGCTCGAGGGTTGCTGCCCGTTCCATGTCGAGAAGAGCCCTTCCTTCAACGTCAATGTGCAGAAGGGCCGCTATCGCTGCTTTGGCGCGGGCTGCGGGGCGGCAGGCGACGTGTTCAGCCTGATCTGCGACACCCAGAACATCGATTTCCGCGCGGCGGTGCTGTTCGGCGCCGAGCGCGCGGGGGTCGAGATCCCTGAGCCGCTGCGGCGGGATCGTCGCCCGAATACCGGTCGGCAGGCCGCGCGCCAGGCAATTCGCTACCCGGAGGCGAGGATCCAGGAAGCGCCCGAGACCCTCCTGCCCTCGACCTTCATCCCGGTCCGTGACGGTATGCGCCGTCCGCGCGCCGGGATTGAGTTCCGGATCTGGGAGAATGGCGGCCAGGCCGGCGACAAGATGCGCGAGGAAAAGCGCTATTTCCCGGCCATGGTTCATGAATACCGGTCCATCTCCGGCGATCTCCTGATGTCGGTCATGCGTATCGAGTTCAATGGCAAGAAGTTCTTCATTCCGGCCCGTCTTGCCGAGCCGAGCCCTGATTGTCCGCGCTACCTCACCGAGAAGGCCGCGCCGGGCGACCCCCGCCTCGCCTGGATTGTCCTTGGGCCGCGCCAGGGCGAGGCCAAGCCGGTCTTCGGCTTGGAGCATGCCCGGGCCTGGAATGCCCGCGGTGGCCGCAACGTCCTGATCGTCGAGGGTGAAAAGACCCGCGACGCGGCGGCCCGGCTGATCGCCGCCACCGATCAGGCGGGCGACTGGCTGGTCCTGTCGCCGATGGGCGGCGGCAGCTCGTCGATCTACGCCGACTGGGAGCCGCTCCTGCGCCTGATCGGCGATCGCCCGGTCTCGTTCACGGTCTGGCCCGATGCGGACAAGCCGCTCGAGCGCCCCGATGGCTCGGTGGTCGACCGTCAGAAGCACTATGTGCTCCAGACCCTGAGCGCCCTCGTCCAGCGCGCCATCGATTTCGGCGCGCCCGACATGCCCTCGATCTGCGCGGTGACGCCGCCTTCCGGCGTTGAATCCGGTTGGGACATCGCCGATGCGGAAAGGGAAGGCTGGAGCCCCGATAGACTCAGATCCTATATCGAAAAGCATTCCTCCAAGGTGGAGAAGACCATGTTGAGCCTCCGTCAGTCCCCGACCCATCAGCCCGAAACCGAAGAGCGTGCCGGCCGGGAGGCGCCGGCCGAGCTCGCCCCTTTTGATGTCGCCGCCGATGCGGCCGGGGATGACAGCGACTGGCTGGACGTGATCGCCGCCCTCGAACAGGAGGGTGGAGACGAGGCCGCACCCGATGACGCCCAGATCCGCGCCGGGGAGGATGTGTCCGCCGAAGCAGGAGATGCCGGCGCCGGGTCTGCGCTGCCGCCCGGCGACCTCGAGGCCAACGATGGCGAGGATGAGGGGGACGAGGCCGCCGCCGGCGGGCACCCGCTGCGCAACCCGCACTTCCGCTGCCTCGGCTATCTTGACCAGGTCAACTACTACATGTCGCTGCGTTCGGGCCAGATCTTCGGTCTGACTGCGTCGGCGATGAAGCCCAACAGCCTTCTGAGTCTCGCGCCGCGCGACTGGTGGCTCGAACATTTCGGCGGCAAGTTCGACCGCAACGGAATGCCGTCCAGCATCAACTGGGAAACCGCGATCGACGTGATGATTGCGGGATCCTACGACGCCGGGGTCTGGGATCCGCGCCTGCAGTGCGCCCAGGGCGCGCGCATCGATGGCGGGCTTGTCGTGTTCAATACCGGAAGCAAGCTCTATGTCGAGGGCCGCAATATCGTCAAGCTGGACCGGTTCGATGGCCGTTACTGCTATTGCATCGGCCCGTCGACCCGCACCCCGGAGGTCAACAACCCATTCCTGGCCGACGCGGCCGAGGTGCGGCAGTATCTTTCGATCATTTCCTCGCTCGACTGGCGGTCCGAGCGCCGCGAGCTCGCGATCATGGCGCTGTTTGGCTGGACCGCGATTTCGCCGATCTGCGGCATCCTGAAATGGCGCCCGCATCTCTGGCTCGACGGCCAGCGCGGCTCGGGCAAGTCCTGGATCGTGAACAACCTCATCAAGCCGGTGCTTGGCGACTACGTTGTGAACGTCCTGTCGAATTCGAGCGAGCCGGGTATCCGCAACATGCTCAATGGCCGCTCGGTCCCGGTCATCTTCGATGAGGCCGAAGGCGAGGATCGCGACAACCGCGCCCGGATGGACGCGATCATCCGCATGGCCCGCCATTCCGCGGTCGAGAGCAACTCGGTCGTGGCGCAGGGTGTCTCCGGCGGCGGTTCGCACCGCTACTACTCGATCGCCTCGACCTTCCTCATGACCTCGATCGTGCCGCAACTCGAGGCTGCTGCCGACCGCTCGCGCTTCGCCCGCCTGCAGCTCGCCTCGGGCCGCAAGCACGAGGGTTTCACCCGCGACATCGAGATCCCGGCGAGCGCGCTGCTCACCCCGGAGTTCTCGGACCGCTTCATCGGCCGGATGATCCGCCGCGCGGGGGATTATCACAAGACCTACATGCACATGGTCCACGGGCTCTGCAGCCTCGGCCTCGAGCGCCGGGTCGCCGATGTCTATGGAACCTTCGCAACCGGTTGCTGGCTGATGCTGCGTGACGGCATCCCGGCCGACGAGCGCGAGGCGGCCTATTTCATCTCCTCGGAGTTCAACGTGATCGAGCAGATGCTGGATTTCAACAGCGAGATCTCCGAGGACAAGGACCACGACCGCCTGTTCCGCGAGATCATGTCGCACGAGGTCCGCCTCGACGGCCGCAACGCGGGTAGCCGCAGTGAGCAGGTCGGCTCGTTGATGGAGATCGCCTGCGGCTACGAGAGCGAGGATGACGCGATCATGTCGCAGGACGAGGCGCGCGAGGTCCTTCTGCGCTACGGCATGCGGCCGGGCATCGGCGACACGCCCTGCCTGGCTGGCCAGGTGGCGACCCATATGCTTATCCACAAAAATGCGGCGCCGATCCGCAACATGCTGGACAAGACCCCTTACGCCAGGTCCTACCCGGATGTTATGCATCAGGCCGACGGTGTGAAAATGGGAAAAACTGTCCGGTTTGGGCCGGGCATGGGGATCTCCCGCTCGATCATCGTTCCGCTGAAGCACTTCTCGATCGGGGTCGATAACGCATGAGCATGAAAAACAGATACGGCGCCACCGAGACCGCGCTGGCGCGGCATGAAACCTACCAGACCGGTTTCATGCGGATGGCGATCGCGACCATGGCGATGGCGGCCGCGACCCTCGTCTCCATCGGTGCCGCCTGGTGGGCCTTTTCCCTGAAGCCCGAGCCGCGCTATTTCATCGCCCGCGAGGATGGCGGCATCATCCCGATCATCGGCGTTGAGACCCCGTATCTCAACGATGGCCAGGTCACGAACTTCGCCGTCGAGGCGATCACCCGCTCGCTGACGTTCAACTTCGTCAACTGGCGCTCGGACCTCGCCGCGGCCTCGGAGTATTTCGAGCGCCCGAACGGCTGGAATAACTTCCTGGAGGCCATCGAGGGGTCCGGGATGCTGGACTTCGTCCGCAACCGCCGCCTGATCTCGAGCGTGGTGGCCAACGGTGCCGTCATCGTCAAGGCCGGGCCGGACGAGACCGGCCGCTACAGCTGGATCGTCCAGGTTCCGATCACGATCACCTACCAATCCTCCTCCGAGCAGAGCACGGACAACCGCATGGCGGAGATCCAGATCAGCCGCCTGCCCACCTGGCAGAGTTCCCGTGGTGTCGGGATTACCCGTGTCCTGGTGAAGTGATCCGATAATGCGAAAAGGAATCCTTAGCATGAAGAAGACGATCCTGGGCTCCAGCACCGCGATCCTGGCCGTGATGGCTTCGGCGGGGCTGTCTTTCGCTCAGCAGAATCCGTCCGCCGGCAGTTCCCCCGCTGCCGTTGTGGGCGGGCTGGCCGACGGCCCGTCCGGAGGGTTCTCCGGTTACGTGCCGTCGGCCAGCACCGGTATGGCTGTCGGTGGCAGCGGCGCTGCGGCGCCCGCCGCCACAGCCGGCGAGGGGCTTCCCAAGATCACCGACGGCAAGCATCTCAGCGCCGAGAAGGTCGAGGGTTTCAACGAGGCGGTCGAGGAAAACTTCCCGATGACGCCCGACATGATCCGCCGCTACCGGGAGATCTTCGATGAAAGCCAGCGCGCACTTCTCGAACGCGAGGAGCCCGACGCGCGGGTTGATGCGGGATTCATCTCCCTGGAGCCCGGTGAAACCCCACCGACCCTGACCGTCGCGCCAGGCATCGCCTCGGTGATCGGCTTTTACGATGTCACCGGCCAGCCCTGGCCGATCACGCAATACGTCCTTGGCAGCGGCTCGGACTTCCAGGTCATCCAGCTCGGCGAGGAGTCGAACAACGTCGCGGTCACGCCGCTGGCGCGGCTCGGCTGGACCAACCTCGTCATCGTCCTGAAGGGCGAGCCGAAACCGGTGGTGATGCGTGTTGGCATTTCCGAGAAGACCGCGCATTTCCGCCATGACGTCCAGATCATGAGCGCCGGACCGAATGCGAGCGCGAACACCGCAGCCGAGGATCTCGCTGTGCGTGAGGCGGGGTCCGCCACCCTCCTGGCCGTGCTTTCCGGCGTAGACCTCCCGGCCGGCAGCAAGCCGGTCCAGGTCCAGGGCGTCGATGCACGCGGCTGGATCATCGGTGAGAACCTCTACTTGCGCTCGAAGCACCCGCTTCTCTCGCCATCGTGGCTGTCGTCGATGTCGGGCCCCGACGGTATCCGCGTCTACGAGGTTTCGAAAAGCTCGGTCGCGCTCTTCTCCGTCGACGGCACGATCGTCCGCGCCGATGTCGTTCTGCCCTGAAGGAAATAGAGATGACCCAGAACCCGAATGATACGGTGAACATTCCCGAGGGGGACGTGATCGACGATGCCGCCCCGGCGCGCCGCAAGTCCGGCCTGCCCCCGGTGGTGAAATTTGGCCTTCTCGTCAGCGGCGCCATGCTGGTGATCGGTGGCGGGGTGTTCTACACCGCCAAGCAGCAGGTCGCTCCGAGCGTCGCGCCGCGCGCGGCGAGCCTCGATGCGACCCCCGGCGGCGTCATCCAGCGTGACAGCGAACTCTACCAGGACTCCGTCCGCACCATGAACGAGAACCGTGCGCAACGTGCCGGGGAGCTCGGCATCACCTCGGTACCGACCCCGGAGGTGATCATGCAGCCGGTCGAGGAGCCCATGGAGATCCGCGAAGTGGCGATCCCCGACGAGGCCGCGAAGGTTCAGGAGGCCGCGCCCGCGGAGCAGGCGAAGCCGGTCGAGCGCCGGCTTCTGCCGAAGCCGCAGCCCGCACCGAAGCGGGTCGAGCAGGCCCAGCCTGCGGCGCAATCCGGGTCTGTCAGCGAGAACGGCGGGGAAAAGGAAGAGAATCCATATATCGCGAGGATCGGTTCGCAGATGGCATCCATGGCCCCGGCCCTCATGCCGAAGCAGATGTCCAGCGCGACGGTGACGACCGCCGAGAAGGAGGACGGAGTATCCGGTTCAGGCATGAACGGGTCGGCGGATGCCGGATCCGGCGGTGAGCCGGCGCCGGCGATCCTCATCCGTCCCGGTGACGTGATCTACGCCGAGACGCTCACCTCGGTGAACTCCGACTCGCCCTCGCCGGTGATGGTCGAGATCACCTCCGGTGACTTCAAGGGCGCGCGGCTCGTGGGTGAGTTCACGGCCGAGAAGACTGCGGGCCGCATGGTCGTGGCGTTCAGCAACATGACCCTCGAGGACGGCACCGTGATGGCGGTCAACGCCTTTGCTGTCGACGGCCGCAGCGCCGAGACCGCGGTCGCGAGCGATGTCGAGCGCCGCTATGTCGCGCGTTACGCGCCGATTGTCGCCTCTACCTTCATCAGCGGTTTCGCCGAGAGTGCCGCGCAGCCTTCCACGACCGTGGTTGGATCCGGCGACAACGCCACGGTGTCCATCGATGCGGCCACGGCCGAGCAGAGCCTGCTGGCCGGCGTCGCTGCGGCCTCGACCGCGGTTGCCTCGGACATCATGACCTACGCACCGAAGGGGCCGAAGATCATCCTGCGGGACGGCTATCCGCTGGGTATCCTCTTCGTCGACCCCGTCTACGAGAGCCGGTCCTGACGGACCGGCCACGTAGCGAACGGCAACTGAACCGTAACGAAAAGAGCATCATCGGGGGAAAGATGAGCAAACCGATCAAACCCATCGCCCAGATCCAGAAGGACGAGCGGAGCGGCATCATCCTGGCGCAGGCGCGTCTCGCGCCGAGCCTCGAGGCGCGCCAATCCGAGCTTCTCGATCCGAAGGCGATCGGCGCCGCGCAGGGCGAGCTCGATACTTACGCGCAGCGTATCGCACAGATCGCGAAGATGTCGGATCTTTTCGATGATGACGGGGCGGTCGACCCGCTGCTGGCGCCTCCCGCCGCGGTGTCGTCGCCGGTTGCCGGGAAGGGTGCCGTGAAAACGGTGGAGGAACCTGCCGCGGAACTCCTCACCGAGAGCCAGGATGTCCCGGTCGTTATCGGCGGGCTTGACGATGGCGAAGATCTTGACGATGGCGATGACCTTGTTAACGCCGCTTGGCCCCTCGCCGTCGACGAGGAGGTGGCCGTCCCGGCCGCCACAAGCACTGACGCGGATGACGGTATGCCGGTCTTCGTGAAGGCGGACGCCGCTGATATCGAGCGGAACCGCGCCGCGTCCGATCATGTCCGGGCGATGAGCAGCCCTGAGACACCCGAGGATGACCTTCCCCTCAGTGATGAGGGGAAGGATCCCGCCATCTCGACGGAATACGCAACCCTGTCCGACTTCCTGATGCCCGAGGATGACCTTGCAACTCAGAGCCTGTCGGATCTGATCCTGGCCGGGCGTGCCGACCCCGAAAGCGAGGTCCGCGCGCAGGTTGACGAGCCCTTCATGGACGGTGATGCCTTCGCTGGCGACGCCGCCCTCGCCGACGATGACACGGACCCCCTCGACGAGATCGGCTCTGACGACGAGCCCTTCATGGACGGTGATGCCTTCGCTGGCGACGCCGCCCTCGCCGACGATGACACGGACCCCCTCGACGAGGCCTTCGTGGACGCCACCACCCCCGATGACGAAGATCATCCCGATGGCGACATCATCCCGCTCATGGATGACCTGGCCCCCGCGGCGGATGAAGCCTTCATGGAGGATGAAGATCCTGCGCATGAGGCGGATTTCTGGACCCACGAGATGGAAGAGGAGAATTCGCTTTCCGATCTCGAGGCTGCGATTTCTGGGGATTTCCCCGCAGATCCCATTTTCTCCGGAGAGGATCCGGAGGATGATCCCGCCGAGACGGGCACGGTCATGCCCGAGGAGAAAGATGACGGGGATCCGGTCGATGTCGCCGATGCGGACCTGGCGTACGAAGAAGGAGAGTCCGTCGTGACATCGAATGCGAAAACCGAAATTGATATTGAGGATATCGACCTGGGCTCCATGGATCGGGAGAAGCCGGCCACCGCACCGGCCGCTCTCGACTGGATGGACATGTCCGAGGATGCCGGTGAGGACGCGCACGCAACTGATCCCATCGCCGCACCCGATGCTGGCCTTGCCGGTGACGATCTTGCCGGTGCCGCTCCTGCCGCGGAAGAGATCCCGGCGAAACGGACGAGCCGGCTGCCGCTGATCGCGGCTGGCGCCGGTGTCGCGGCGATCATCGCTGTTGGCGGCTTCCTTGCCCTTGGCGCCGGCACCCCGGCCAACACTTCGGCCGGAACCCCGATCGCCGCTCCCGTACAGGCAACGCCCGGCCCGGTCATCACCGATCTCGCCACGCCGGCCCCGACCGCTGTGCCGGCGGATGCTGGCTCCGTTGCCGGTATCGATACCGGCACGGCCACCAACCCGATCAACGATGCCTTTACCGCGGGCGACGCCTATCCTGTTGCCGATGCCGCCGATCCCGTCTCGGATGTCGACCCCGTCGCTGCCGCTGATGCCTACCACGTGGCCGCGCCCGAGCAGGGGGATCTTGCCGATCTCGCCGCGGAGATCCCGGCCCCCGAGGCGATCTCCGAGCCCGATGTCACGGCAGACGACTCCGTCGACCAGCTTGCCTCGATCGCGGCAGGGCTCGAGAATGCGGCGGACGGAAACCTTTCGGACCTCTTTCTTGAAGATCCGACCGGGCAAACGGATGCCGGGGCCGCTGCCGGCGTGACCGGCGACATGCTCGAGGGGCTCGCAACCAAGGACGAGCTGGCCGAAACCAAGGCCGCTATCGACCTGATGTTCGAAAAGCTCAACACGATGGGCGACGAGGCCGTCGAGCGCGACGGGGTGATCGCCGGCCTCCAGGCCGAGCTCGCCACGGCCAAGGACCAGGCGGAGCGCGCCGAGGCGCTGGCGCTCGCGCAGAACGAGGTCCTGGTCGAGTTCGTGCGCGTCCAGGAAAAGATGAACATGGCTGAGAGCCTGATCGTCGACCTGTCCCGGCGCGTCGCCGCTGTCGAGACCACCGACCCGGCCGACCGTGTCGCGGTCGAGCGTTCGCTCGAGGATCTCAATGACCGTCTCGAGGGTATGGCCCGCGATCTCGGCCTCATCGCCCGCATCGCCATCAACGGAGCGCCCGGCGGCGTGAAAGGCGTGGCTGCGACCTCGCCGTCCAGCATTCCGGGCAGCGGCGCAGTCTTCGAAAAGGCCGCCTCGGAAGCCAAGGCGCCCGGTGCCAAGGCCGCCGTCCCGTCCGACGTCAAGGTCGGCGATTTCGTCGAGGGTTACGGATATGTCCTTGACATCATCCCCACCACCGACGGCGCGCGCCTGATCGTGATGGAGAACGGCTCGGTCCTGATCTCCTGACCCGGGGTCGGGCGGCGCGCCGCGCCGCCCCACGCTCCCTGACCGGCGAACTGCAATAAAGGACCGGACCAATGGTCGACCTTCTTCAGATCATCAACAACGTGGTCAACGCGATCACCCCCGGCGGCGGGGGTGGCGGCCTGAGTGGGCTGCTCTACATCCTGTCCTACATGATGGGTGTCGGCTTCGTGATCGTGGCCATCAAGGGCTCTGCCAAACGCAGCGAGCTTGGCAAGAGCGCCGGCTCCTGGTCGCAGCCGGGCTGGACTTTCGTCATCGGTGTCTGCTTCATCGCGCTCCCGGGCCTGGTGGAGAGCCTGACGCAGACGATCTTCGGCCAGTCGGACAGGCCCGCCCCCGAGAGCATCTTCTCCTACGCGCCCTCGACGATCGGCCTCCTGGACGCGGACTCGCCGGGCCGCACCATGATCGTCGGCATCGTCACGATCATCCAGTTCGTGGGGCTCGTCGCTGTGATGCGCGGACTTTTCCTCCTGAACCAGTCCGCGCAGGGCAGCGGCGGCCCGAAGACCTTTGGCCCCGGTCTCACCTTCGTCATCGCCGGTGTCATGGCCGTAAACTTCCCGCTCTTCGTGGGCGTGATCGAAAATCTGATCACGGCCGGGTCCGCGGACTAAGCGGCCGACCCGCCGTTCGCCTCGATATTCGGGCACCCGGACGTCTCAACGCGCCGGGTGCCTCGGCCTTACTCCCAAGCACAAAGCGTGGTCGAGAAGTTCTTCCAGCAGGCGCCGTCCTGCTGAAGACCCCAATCCATTTCGCCCACCTTGCTCCACCCCTTCAGGCCCCAGCTCACGTGGCCGCCTTCGGGCTCGAAGACAAGGAAGGTCCCGCGGCGCGGATCTTGCGCACCAAAGCCGCCATCACCGTACTCATCGAACGAAAACTCGCATTTTCCCTCCATCAGGATCTCGTTCTCGTGCTGGAAGAAACATGTCGTGGCGGCTGCGCCCTGCGGGAAAAGGCCCGCGGCGATCAGGGCGAAGGTGGTCTTCATCATATGCATGCAAAACTCCTGGCAATCGATACGCCTGCTCTCCTCGAAGATCATGGCAACTGTTTGGCATCCCGTCATTTCGAACGGCCCTTTTCGCTTGCGGGCCGCACCGGCGCCGTGCTTGATGGCGCGCCGGCTGCGAGCCCGGATTTCCACCCGTTCGAAGGAGTTGCCGGAATGCGGCCCATGTGAACTCTCCCCGCCCTGAAGGACGGGGCTTCAGGATCACGAACCGGCGGAAGCCGGTGCGTTGATGCCGTCATTTTTCTCTTCCCGCTTCCGCCATGCCAGTGCAGTGGGCTCC
>NZ_JAPDOG010000012.1 GCF_026013545.1 Defluviimonas salinarum
TCCATCTGCTCGTCCGTCAGCCAGAAAAGATTGCTCATCATCAACCCCGTCAGTCTGGAGCCTTGAATCACCCGGCGGCGGCAGCTTCAAGCAGATCAATGGGTCCTGACCCTAACTGAACGATCGTCTGCCACGAGTATGGCCCGGCCCGGCTGCGACGTCGCAGCCGGGTCATTGGCCGTGCCGGCGGTTATCGAACCGCGAACCTCCGTTTGTGACGCGCTTGATCGAGCGCCCGTTGGTACATTCGCCGCACCGTTCGATGCAGGGTCCGTTCAGAGTTGTTGGATCGAAGCTACGCTCGCCCTCGAATCTCTCCGGTCTTCGTTCCGCTCCGCCGAGGAGCGAATCGTGCTGCGCCGAAGACCACATGTGGCTTTCTGGCCTGAGCGCGAACGCCTCACACTTCCCGTCCAGCCCGTGTCTTCACGTGCCTATGCACCGCTTACAAAACTTTTGCCGGGAAACGGCGGGCGGCGGGAACCACCCGCGGAGCATCTTGCGCACCTGCCGGTCCGCGCCGCGTCGTGTTAGGATCAGGCATGTCGCAGGGTGAGGATATCAGGTCTGGCCGGCAGGCTTATTCGACGATGAGGTGGGCGGAGGCTCATGCCCGCCTTTCGACCGCGGACGGCCTTGAGCGGCTGAAGGCGGCCGATATCGAGCGCTTGGGCAATGCAGCCTACCTTGTCGGCAGGGACGAGGAAGCCGTCCGGGTCTGGACACGGGCGCACAACTTTTATGTTGACGATGCGGATGTAGGACATGCTGTGCGCGTCGGTTTCCTACTAAGCCTTACGTCCCTGCTCAGGGGAGAGATGTCGCAGGGCAACGGCTGGCTCGCGCGCATCCAGCGGCTGCTGGAGACTGCCACCGGCTACCCTGCAGAGCAGGGGCTTTCCCGGCTGCTGATGGCGATCAGACAGATGTTCGGCGGCGATCCGGACGGAGCGTTGCCATCGTTCGACGCCGCCGTGGCGGTAGGGACGCAGGAACGGGATCCGGACCTTCTCGCACTCGCACTCCTGTGCCGAGGGCAGGCACTTGTTGCCACGGGCCGAGCGCCAGAGGGTGCCGCTAGCCTCGATGAGGCGATGGTCTCGGTCACTGGCGGGCAGGTCTCTCCGATCCTCAGCGGCATCATCTATTGCGCGGTCATCCTGACCTGCCAGAGCCTATTCGACAGCGAACGGTCGAGGGAATGGACCGCCGTCTTCGATGACTGGTGCGGGGGTCAGCCCGATCTGGTGCCGTTTCGCGGGCAATGCCTGATACATCGCTCCGAAATCCTCCAGATGAAAGGCGACTGGTCAGGTGCCATGACGGCCGCTGATCGCGCCTGCCACTGGCTAGCGGACCGGACAGAGGCGACGGTGGGCCGCGCGTACTATCAGAAAGGTGAGATGCACCGACTTCTCGGCGATTGCGACGCAGCCGAAGCGTGCTACGAGCGCGCGCTGAGGCAAGGGGTAAACCCGCAACCGGGCCGAGCACTTTTGCGGCTTGCAAAAGGGCAGGCGGAGGCCGCGTTGGCAACGATCCGCACAGCATGCGGGTCGCGTTATGGGGCACCGGCTGTTCCGGGCGATCCGGAGCGGCTGAAGTTGCTCGGCCCCTCCGTCGAGATCTGTCTTGCGGCCGGCGAAACCGGGACCGCCGTTGCCGCGGCGGAGGAACTCTCCGGTTGGGCGAGCGCCCTCGGAACACCGCTCGTTCAGGCGACCTCTGCGCACGCGACGGGTGCGGTGCTTGCCTCGACCGGTGATCGCGACGCTGCGCTGGCGGAGTTCTCTGGGGCTCTCGCTCTCTGGCAACGCCTCGCCATACCGTACGAAGCCGCACGGACTCGCGCTCGCCTCACTGGACTGTACCACGATCTAGGTGACGACGATTCCGCCGAGGCGCATCGCCGGATTGCCGAGGCGACGTTCAGCGACCTCGGCGCAAGCCACGATCTGTCGGGCGTCGTCAGGACGCTGCGGGGCGGAACCTCCTGTGGCCTCACCTGCAGGCATATCGACGTGCTGCGACTGCTGGCGGATGGCAGGACAAACCGCGAGATCGCGGCGGAACTTGGCATAAGCAGGCATACGGTGGCGCGTCACATGAGCAATATCTTCGACAAGACTGGCGTTTCATCGCGTGCCGCAGCGGTTGCCTTCGCGCATAAGAACAGGCTGCTTTCCTGACAGCGGAATGGTCAGGATTGACCATGTCCAGCGTCGGGCGATGGCAAGGACGGGCGAAGAAACTGGCCGTGCCGCCCATTAGACTTCTCTCGTCGCTTTCATCGGGAGGACCGGGCATGGAACAGAGCTACGCCACGACCAACTACGGTGGTGATGCCCCCTGCAACTACCAGAAATTCTTCGTCCCCAGCATCGGCCGACCTGTCGCCGAGGATCTTGTGGCCCAAGCCAACCTGAAGTCCGGTGAGCACGTCCTCGATGTTGGCTGCGGCACCGGCGTCGTCACCCGCATGGCGGCTGGGCAAGTCTTGCCGGGCGGCACGGTCACAGGACTCGACCTGAACCAAGGTATGCTGGCCACCGCGCGTGTGAACACCGCCCCGGAAATCGGCATCGATTGGGTCGAGGCGGACGCGGCGGCGATCCCGTTGGACGATGCATTGTTCGATGTCGTGCTTTGCCAGATGAGCCTGCAGTTCATAACCAACAAGATCGCCGCGCTGCGCGAGATGCGCCGCGTCCTGAAGCCGTCTGGCCGGATCCTTCTGAACGTGCCCGGGCCGAAGCCGTTACTCTTCGCGGCAATGAACGACAGCATCGCCCGCCGACTGTCGCAGGACGCGGCGGCGTTCCTCGATCTCGTCTTCGCCATGCATGATCCGGCGGAGTTGAGGGACCTGTTCGAGAGTGCGGGGTTCAAAGACGTCAGCGTGACCGCGGTGCCGAAGGTTCTGACGGTTCCGAAGCCTGAGGAATTCCTCTGGCAGTATGTCCATAGCAGCCCGATGGCCTCCGACGCGATGGACATGGCTCCGTCAGCCCGGCAGGCGCTGGAAGATGAGGTCTGCCCGAAGTGGTCAGAATTCGTGGACGGGGGAAAGATGCAGTTCAAGGTCGGGATTACGACTGTTCGCGCGAGCGCCTGAGGTTAGGGGAGCAGAGCAATGACAATTGATCCAACGGAAGTCGAACGCATCATTCACGATATCCATGATTTCTTCACCGACTGGGTCGGCGGCCGCTGCCCCAGCGATGACGACACTTTCCGCCGACGCGCGCTCGATTACATCTCTGACGACCTTGTCGCAATCTTTCCGGCCGGGAGGAGCTTCGGAAAGGCGGATTTCGAGGGGTATATGACCGGAATATACGGCTCGAATCCCGATTTCCGCATCAAGATCAAAGACGTGCAGGTTCGTCATCTCGGAGCCGACATGGCGGTCGTGACCTACCAAGAATGGCAGCGCGGTGCGAAGGACTCTGACGATCCGGAGAATGGACGTGTCACGACCATGGTTCTCGGGAAGGGCGCAGGGGATCGAGGCTTAACGATCCTGCAGGTTCATGAAACGTGGCTGCCGGAAGAAGTGGTGGCGAAGGGAGATTTCGATTTCTGACCCACCAGGCGAACGCAGTTCCGGCCGCTTGATGTGCATCGCGATCAAGTGGCTCCTGTCCGCCAGCTTGGGATAAGCTGAGACCGCGAAGCTGTCGTTTGCTGAGTTGGTTCTGGATCTCCGCTCTGGGCCGCACTCGTCGAACGGGGGTATTGTGATCGCGAACTCCTGCGGCGCGGAGATTGTCGGCTTCGAGCCCTGCTTCACGAATGCTGCACATTGCCTGAATGGCGGCGAAGCTCCAATTGCAGACATTGGCCGTGTCGATGAGGAACCTTGATTACCGTTCATCGTGACGTCTGCCGCAGCTTCCGCAAGCCGGACATTGGCGGGCAATACATCCAAACCGGATGTCTCCCAAGTTGAGGAACTTCGACATTGAACGAGCGGCCAAGAATTGCACCAGGCCGCTCGCTGCTGAGAGTACCTAGTCCAACTAACCCTATTTGGTGATGATCTCTGGCCCCATGAAGGTGTTTGGGAGGAACGTCGAAATCAAGTGTACATAGGTGACTATGATCAGGAAGACGAACAACACCGCCAGGAAAGGAAGGGCCGCCAGACGACCCGCATCATCGGTATGCCCGCGACACCGGAGGTCACGAAAAGGTTCAGGCCGACAGGCGGGGAGATCATCCCGGTCTCCATATTCACGACCATGATGATCCCGAGGTGACTTGGATCGATGCCGAGCTCAATGGCGATCGGGAACACCAGCGGAGCAACGATCACCAGCAAGCCCAAGGACTCCATGAACTGGCCGCCGATCAGCAGGATGATGTTGACCACAACTAGGAACATCACCGGCCCCAGACCTGCCGACAGCATTGCGTCGGCCACATGCTGGGGGATTTGCTCTTCGGTCAAAACGTGTTTGAGGATCAGCGCGTTCGCGATGACGAACAACAGCGTGACCGTCAGCTTGCCGGCGTCCAGAACCGCCTGTGCTTCATGGCACTTCCTCCTTCGTCCATTCAGAAGCGGAGGATTCCAGTTCGCAATGGCCCGGATCTTGGAGAGAAGGTCACTTCCACTACGACAGCCGCGATCAGCTTCGCAGCCATCTCGCCGACTTCACGGCGGCCTAAAGCTTCGCTTGCAGGCTCATCACCATTGCAAACGCGATCCTCAAAACCGGAACGCCGTGGCGACATACTCTCGATGCATAGACACAGTTGCTAGCCAGCGTCTGCCTCAGTCGCTTTGGCCTCTTGGGATGGTTTTGCGGTCAATGGGCCGATGGCGATGACTGGCGTTCGATCGCTGATACCCTTGAGTTCCAGCGTCCTGGTCGAAAGCGATCCTGGTTCGCGCCCGGCATTCCGGAAAACTTCGGGCGTAGCGAGTGCCTCGCCCCGTTGGGCAGCGTGCGTGACTCGCGCCAAAAGGTTCACATCAAGGCCGAACGCGCTGATGCTGAGCATATCGCCGTCATTTGTCGAGGCCGTGCCGATATAGGCCTTGCCGGTGTGGACGCCGATCCCCACCGTTGCCGCATCCGGCAGTTGCCGCAGCCGGTCGAGCACCAGATCGGCTGCCGCCAGGGCCTTGCGCGCGTGGTCGCTGCCGACAAACCCCGGCGGCCAGACTGCAAAGACTGAATCTCCCTGATACTCCAGCACGAACCCGTCGGTGCGGGCAAGCGCATCGGACACCGCCGACCGCATGGCAAGGACGGTCCTGGCGAACTCGGAGGGCGACAGGCGCGACGACAGTTCGACCGAGTTCCGGACGTCGACCATCATCATCGACATGTTGACCTCCGCCCCTCCTGGAAAGGCCTTCATGAACGAATCGCAGGCGTTGCAGAAGTTCTTGTTGCGTTCGGACTGATGAAGGCCGGTCAGCCTGACCAGCCATCCGCCCAACCCGCCCATCGGTGCGTCGCAGAGTTTGCACCGCGGTTGGCCGGGCAGCCTTCCGTAGCGCGCCTGTTTCTTCGCCAGGACCGGATGCCCCTCGGCAAAGATCTGGTGCCAAAGTTCGGAGTTGCCTTCGCTGTGCGTCAGTTCGGACATTTCGAATTTCTCCTGTTGGCCGGCGTCGTGCTATTTGTTCCTGAGCATCGACGAAGGAGTTGGGCTGACATCCAGACAGGCCTGGTCGTTGCGCAAGGTTTCCGGGCTGCAGCACACCCCGGTTCCAAAGAGGAATGTCTCGCCGGCGATGGCAGCGATCTCAGGAAGCATTCCCCGGTAGAGCAGCCTCAATTCGTCACCCGGCTTGAATGGCCATTTGCCCGGAATCGTCTGCTCACCCGTGTGTCTGTCCGTGAGCCGGACGGCTGGAAGCGTCACCACGACACCGGCTTCAAGTTGTGCGTCCGCCAGACCGTCCGGCCTTTTGGCCAGGCTCATCACATGGTCGTAGTCTGGACCAAAGGCGCAGGTCTCGAACGCATCGCTCTGGAGACGGCCGGTCTGCAAATTGGTGAGATGCGCTTCGCTATCCTTGCCGAACAGCAGATAGGTCGCGAACTCGGGCAATTGCAGATGATGTGCGAAGGGCCGAAAAGTGACGATGCGGTTCACCTCGACCTCGAAGTCGTCGATCAGCGGCAGCACACGATCGGGACTCCAGGGGTAGAAATGAGGGTTCTTTTCGTCCTCCTCCGTGAAGGGCGGGAGCCCCTGGAATATCTTCGCCCGATAGTTGCGCTTACGGCCCGCCGCGAGATCGGGGATGGTGAATTGGTCGGTTTCGGCGTTCGAAAGGATGAACCAGTCCTTGGGGTTCTGGCGTCGCGCAGTGTCCAGCTTTTTTGCGACCCAATCGGGAAGCGAGGCCTCGAAGACAAGCTGGTACTTGTGCTCCTCCATGTGGAACTGGGTCATGTGGACGGCAAAGACCGTCTCGTGACCCACGAGCGTCATTGCATGCTGGTGCGGCATGTTGTCGATGCGCGGGCTGCGCATCCGGACCGGGTCCATGTCGTGTCCGTCATGGGAACGGCAATGCGGGCAGGTGCAGCCGGGCCCATGGGCGGTGTGTTCGGTCGCGTCTTCAGCTTTTCTTGCGGTCTTTTCGGGCATCGGCTTGTTCCCTCCTCGCATCGGTCGAAGTCCTGGTCGTGCCGAGCCGGCTTCAAGGGGGGGTAAGGCCATGGCGCGTCATCACGTTGTCCGCCGCCTCGGATGCCGTCGCGGCGAGCACCTTGACGATGCGGCCAACGAAATCGCCCGTTCCGCCCTCGCTGAGCCATGGGTTCTGAGTGGTGGAGATCAGGAAGCTTACCGGAACGCCCTCCTGCGGATCCGCGCCGGCACGGCGCGCGAACGTGTTGACGAAGGACTGACCGTAGGCCTTCGGATCAAAGCTTGAAGACGTGACGAACATCGGCGCGGTGGGGATCTGGCCACCGTTGAACGAATGCATGCTGAGCTTCTTGAAGATGCTGTCGTTCATCTCGTTCATCAGAGCGACATCGCGATTTACCCCCTCGGCGGTGACGAAGTTGAATGCGTAGGTCACGATCGTCAGATCGGGGCCGATGTCACGGAAGAGCTTGAACAAGGCCGGGTCGCCGATGAGAGCATCCACCAGGTCCGCATCGGCCAAAGGCACGATCCGCCGGGCGATCAGGTCCTTCTGATCCGCTATGTCGTGTGTGGTCGCCGTGGCGTCCCGCTCGGCCGGAAGCTGCTGGAACGGCGCCAGGGTGAAATTCGCCCCATTCAAACCGACAAGTGCCGCGTAGAGGCGCTTGCTGTTGAAGATGCATCGGCCCAGCAGTCTGCCATAGCCGCTTCTGTCCGTCCGAATGACGCGGTGTGACAGATACACGGCCGCGGCGGCCGCGCCGGGTTTCGATCCTTCGATGCCGTAGAATCCGACCGCCGGGTCGACACCGCCATGATAGACCACCGGCGCCTTGAACGAGATCGTGTCGCGCATCGCGCCGTTGCGGTAGCAGAGCGACCCGGCCGGGTAGGGCACGAACCCGGATTTGTGCGGGTCGGTGGTGATCGTGTCAACGTGTCTGAGGGCAAGGAATTGCCGCATCACATAGGCGTTGAACATCATTCCCGGGGCCCTCTTGCCGTCCTTCAACAAGAGCGCATGATGCGGGTTTTCCTCGGTCTCTGTGACGGCCTGCAGTTCCTCATGCTCGGTTCCGTGATGTCTGGGCTTGCGCAGGAGAGAGGCGAAGTACCCGCCCCAAGCCGCGTCCGCATGCACCGAGAATTCCATGCCCATTTCCCGGCTTTCAGCGCGAAAGGACAGGATGTCCGCCAACGGATCGACGGCGCTTTCCTCGGTAGACCCCATGACCGCGGTCAGTTGCATCACGGGTCGCCGCTCGGCCAGGCAATGGTCAATCGCCTTGCGCAGTTCCACCGTGTCCATGCGTCCATCGAGATCGACCCGGATCGAAACCAGGGACGCCGACCCAAGGCCCGCCAGTGCCATGGCCTTGGCCCAAGAGTAATGCGCCGTCGCGGGCGCAATCAGCACGGGCGGCAACACGTCGGGCAGGTACCGGCGGTGGAACTCCATCAGCCCGAGAGACTGGACCGAGGTTCGCGCCAGGGCGGCTTCGATGACAGAGGCCGGAAGGCCCGACGTGCGCGCGATACGTGTGGCCAGGCCGAGAACCTCGTCGAGCGGGAGGTTCAGCAGTTGCCAGGGCGAGAGCTCGAGAAGCCGTGCGCGCTCTCCCGAGAGCAGCCTCACGGTCGTCTGCCTGGCACCCGCCAGTTCCGGGTCCACGTCTATTGCGCGGGCGAGGGCGACACCCAGATACTTGGTGTTGCGCGAAGCCCAGACGCTTTCGCAGTTCGCCACCGAGCCGTCGCAGGTGATATGCCCCCAGGGCCTTGTCGCGCCGTTTTCCGTCGCGTCGGCATCGGGCAACTCGAAACCGAGCATCCGGCACAGGTCGTCGCCGACCTCCATCTCGAAAAGAGTCGTGGCGGGCGACGCCTCGGCGGCGACGTTGTTCTGGTTGTAAAGTAGGGCGGCAATATAGCCGACCAATCCGGGAAGCGACTGGTCCCAGTACATGTGCGAAAGGTTGCGAAAGCTCGACAGCGGTATCGACCCCTGCAGGTAATGCAACATGTCGTTGACCGCGTCGGAAATGAACGCTTTGGAGTCAGCCAGGCTCTCGGGTGGGCCGGCTCCGAAAATGCCGGGATCGGAGGGCATGTAGGCCCGCCGCGCCTCGACGTTCGCATCGATCGCTTTTGCAACCAGCAATTTCAGAAAATCGACGTTCTCGCCTTTCGGTCCCAGAAACCAGGTTTCGGGCGTCCCGTCACCGCGCCGGTCAAGGGAAAGTCGTGAGTTCTCGTGGGACAGCGCATCCGCGAGGGAAGCATGAAGTCGACCGTGCCTGCCGTGGTGCTTCGCCATCGCAAGGGTACTCACAAGATTGGAAACAATTCTATTGGCGGGTTAAGTCTTAATTATGTCAAGGAAAAATGAAGTTTGATGAACTTTGCCCTCAAAAGCGCCAGCCCGAACGGCTGGTGTTCAATTTGCGGTAGAATAGTGCGCGCTTGACCGCTCCGAATTGGAAATTGCCTTGGTTCGGTTGCGATCCGGAGCGACGTGGCGGCTGTCCGTCAACGCTGAAGCTAGTCGTCAAGCAAGAGCAGATTCGTTCTGGTGACCTTTTCAGCCAACTCTCGCGCAATGGTTGCGTGAAGGATCGCTGCCAGATCGCGGTCGTCGCGCTCCAGCCGATCGAGCGTCGCAGCTGACAGGCATTGCACGACTACCGGGCCATCAGCCACGACACTGGCGCCACGCGCGGTGTGCAGATAACGAGCGATTTCCCCAACCATTGCCCCCTCTGTCAAAACCCTGACACGCATTGCCCCGTCTTCGCCTCGATCCAGATAGACGCCGAGACGACCCTCCTCGACCACAAAGATGTCGCGCCCGTCACTACCCTGCCGGAAAAGCACCTCGCCCTTATTCAGCATCCGGACTTCGAAAAGCCCTGCAAGCTCGGGCATGCGCGGATGCGCGCCCGCCGCCGCCCGTAGGAGCTTCTCGAGGCCCCCGCCTTGGGCGTCGGAAATCGGACACTCGGCAAGCAGCGCTTCTTCGACCTGCTCCAGGGCGGATTCGAGTGTGTCAGAGCGGCCGAACCCGAATGCCTCATCAAAGTCGTTCCGCCAGAGTTCGAGCGCCGTTTTGACCTCTGTCGATAGCCCGCAGAGATGCACACGCAACCGGCGCGAAGGTGCGAGATATCCCAACTTGCCAAGTCCGGCGCAAGCAGAGGAATCCATTCCGGTCACGGCGGAAAAGTCGAGTATCAACCAATCCGGCCGGTTTTCGGTGCCTGCCCCTGAGGCATCGACACGGCGGGCGTAGACCTCTTCCAGCAATCGATCAACCGAGCCGAAGAAAAGGTAACCTTGAAGCCGTGCAAGGCGCACCCTGTTCCATGTGTCTCGCAAACACGCCTCTCTGTCTGGCGAACGGTCGACGTTGCTGCGGCGCGGCTGCGTGGCGATATTGCGACGAATGATCGGAATCCGCACGTAGCTCAGAACAAAGCTGATCAGGGCGAACAGTATTCCTGCAAGAATCCCGAGGAACAGACCCGTCGTTGCCGTGACGGCGACAATGGCGACGACGGTCAGCCAGTCCTGCAACGTAAGATGCCTGCGGGGCGCGATCATCCAGTCCTCCAGCATCGAAAGCCCGATGAAAAGCAGCAGCCCCCCGGTGACGAAGACGGGCACCGCAGCGACCACCTGTGCGGCAAAGACACCCCCTGCGAGCACCACCGCGCAATAGGCCAGGGTCATGGCACGGCCGCGGGCGCCTAGCTTGTCGGCGAAAATCGTTGAGCCCGTCGAAACGAAACTGGTTACCCCGCCGAAAAGGCCAAGTGTGGCGTTGGTCAGCCCGCCAACCCGCAACTCCCGGTTCATGTCGAGATTGCTCCGTGTCGCAAGTTCGGTTCCGGACGTGTTCAGCAGGAATGCGATCACGTTGATCGCGACGACGACGGCAAGGCTCGGGCCGGCGTTAAGGATCTGGCTCCAATCGATCTGCGCCAGAAACGCCGGATCCGGTCCAGCCCGGTCGCCAGAGGACGTGACCGAGGGCAGGAGACCCATCTGCCGAGCGGCGTCCACATCCATGCCCAGAAACGCAAGTGTCAGGTAGAAACCCGCGATGAACACTGTCAACACGATCATCATCGTCGCTGCACCGGTCCAGAGCCTCAGCGAAAGCATCATCGAAACCGCAAATGTGACCGCTGGCAGAGTGATCACGAGGTTCGTCCACATGGCATGCGGAAGGCCAAGGAGGTCGTCTGCATTCGCTACGATCATCAGGGCGGCACGTGTGAGGAGCCAACCGGAACTGGCAAGGAACCCCAGGGCGACGGGATAGGGCAACATGCGTACAATTCGGCCGGCGCCGAACTTGCCCATGCCGAAAAGGACCGCGCCCGAGAGAAGTGTGGAAAGTCCGATCAAGGTAAGTGCTGTGGGCAATGGGTTGTTGCCAGCGCCGGCAATCGCCGCGGCAGCCGCGGCAGTGACGGCGGCGAGGATCGCGATCGAGGAATCCTGCGCGATCCCCAGCGCGCCCTGCAACCCTCCCCAGCGCGCGATCGCCATCGTCGCCACCAATGTCGAGACCAGGAACAGCGTCGTCCCGATCCCGACGCCCGAAGCAAGCGGGCCGGCGAAGACAAAGGCCCCGATGGCGACACAATGCCCGAGCGCATCAACGCCGAGCGCAAAGCCGAGCAGCGCTGGACGGGCAATCGCAAGTCTCGTCATGCGTCTGCCCTTGGACGGGTCAGACCGGGACCCGGTGCAACGCACTTCACTCGTCGCTCTCAGCAAGACTGCGCAGCGCGCCTAGGTCGCAGGTCCAAGTCCGCTCCTCCCGCACGAGAACGCGGTCCTCATGAAAGTCGTGCAATACCCGGTTGATCTTGGGGCGGCTGGCGCCCAGGAACTGGCTGAGTTCTCCCTGTGTCAGGTCGATGGACAGATGCGCCGTCGGGTCTGCGTCGGAGCCGTTCAACTCCCTTACTGCGAACAGAATGAACCGCGCGAGTCGTGCCTTCAGGTTGTGAAGCGCCAATCCCTCCAGGCGGTCATCGGTGTCGCGAACGATGTTGCAAAGATACTGGATCACGGCAACGTTCAGCTCCGGGAACCGCGAAGCGATGTCGCGATAGTTTCGCCGGCTCAGCACCAGTGCCTGCACGGCGCTGACGGCGGTGGCATCCGCCGTACGGACGCCGCCATCTAAGCAGGCGATTTCGCCTACCAGATCGCCGGGAGAGGCAATGCGGATCAGCAATTCGCGTCCGGCTGCCGAAACGATGGAAAGTCTTATTCGCCCGTCCGCAACGATTAGCATGTACGAGCCTTCGTCGCCCTTGGAAAAGACCGCTTCACCGGCGACCCAACTGCGCCTGTGGACGTGCCGCGCGATTTCGGCAAGAACCGGTTCGTCGAGATCGCAGAAGATGGGAACGGAGCGCAGGATCTCCGAGTCGTGATCGGCTATACGATCCCGGTCGCGCATGTGAGCACCCCCACCAATATACTGCGCAGGCTTCCGCGCTATATAGGACCGGCCGATGGCCCCAAGAGCAAGAGAATTTCGCAAAACGTTGGGGGACGCCCCCGGGCATACGCATGTCTGCGTTCTCCCGCCCATCAGCGTGCGTCTGTTCCTTGGGTAACAGCCTGACTCTCGCGAATCCGGCATCCTTTCTTTCACGCCACCCGCCGGTCGGGCGGCACGGGAAAGGATGGAGGTCACGATGTTTGCCATGGGTTATGCAACTGCAGCTTGCCAGATCCTTCATCAACCGGATCTTGGTCCGGAGACGGAAATGGAATTGGAGGACAGGCTGTTTCGCGCCGAAGCGAAACGGATGGCCGCAATGACACGCAAGTCCGCCCGGGAGCGCATGAGCGAAGCGGCGGTGGCGCTCGTCCCTGCGAGCGTGAGGAAAGCCTGGGCCGAAAAGGCGCTCGAGCGGGAATTCGTGGCGAACTGCCGCCGGCTCAAGGAACTGAGCCCGCATCTGCTGGACGATATCGGAGTCGAGGAAGTGATCGAGGAGCCGCAGGCTAGCCTGACAGAGCATGTCGCCACGTCCGTCAACCTCAGGGTGGCCGGCGTCAAAGAAAAGATCGGGCAGTTTTCTTCGCGGATCAACGAACACCCCGTATTAGCACAGAAAGCCTGACGTTCAGGCTGTATTTCGGTGCTTGCGGACAGTGATGGT
This sequence comes from Defluviimonas salinarum, assembly GCF_026013545.1. Classification (GTDB taxonomy): domain Bacteria; phylum Pseudomonadota; class Alphaproteobacteria; order Rhodobacterales; family Rhodobacteraceae; genus Albidovulum; species Albidovulum salinarum. Next base: position 12,816 of record NZ_JAPDOG010000012.1, read on the forward strand.
TATGTGACCGCCCCCCAACGGCTTCGAAGTGCCAAGGTGGGGTTGCAATGCTCGGAAGTGGAGGGCGGTCATGTCGGCGATGATCGGGGTCGGACACCATCTGTCGAACGGTGTGTAGGTTAGTATCCGGGGACTGGAGCGCGCCATTGCTCCCGGGCAGGTCAGGTGGCCTGTTTTGACCATTCCGGGGCGTTTCTCTCCTCGTACTGATCGGGGCTCAGCTTGCCGTGCGCGGTGTGGCGTTGCAGACGTTGTCGATGAAGGCGGGCATGCTGAGAGAAAAGGACAGCGTGGACGATGGGGAAAGAAGATCAACGACGAGTTTTTGGTCGAGCTGTTGAAGGGCTGTGAACGGCCTGAGGGCCTGCTGGGCGACGGCGGTTTAATGAAGGATCTGAAGAAGGCGTCGACGCAGCGTTTGCTGGGCGCCGGGTTGACGGAGCGTCTCGGCTGCGAGCGCGACGCGGAAACTCCTTCGGTGCAGGCGAACCGCCGGAACGGCACCAGTCGGAAGACCCTGAAGGGCGAGGACGGCTCCTTTGCGAACGAGGTGCCGCGGGACCGCGACGGTAGTTTCGAGCCCGGTCTGATCGCCAAGGGGTGTAGGATTTGAATGGCCGCTTTCGCGACACTGCCGATCGGTTCGGCGTGAATCGGTTCGACGCACTCTGCACTGCCGAGACCCAACATTTCCTGACATCGGAACCTTGAGGGGAAACTCCCTCCCGCGTCGGGTTGGCGCGACAACGTCCTCCAAAGGGGTACTTCTTCGTCGTGATATTAACCCAAAGGGCGAGGAGGTATAATACCCCATTGATATTCCGCGTGGTCCAGCTGGGGATACACCCAGAATTTCGCTTGGAAATCAATTCATTCGCCATTTTTTCAACCAGTCACTCGAGGGGAAGTCGGCATGTGTCCGCCCAATGTCATCGTTGGAACCGAGTTTGAAGACGGACTCTCTGGCTTCGCGGACGATGACCTGGTGTTCGGCCTCGACGGGAATGACACCCTGGCAGGGAACGGCGGCAACGACATTCTCGATGGCGGGTCGGGGAATGACCTTCTCGACGGAGGCGACGGAGACGACACTCTGGTCGGCGCCACCGGCAATGATGAGCTGATCGGAGGATCCGGACGGGACACCTTCGTCATCCGGTCCGACCCGGCAAGCGCCGACACGATCCATGACTTCACGTCCGAGGACTGGCTCGGCATCGATGCGGCGGAGTTCGGGCTGACGGAAGGCAATGGGCTGACAGGCGGCCGGCTGGATCCGGACTGGTTCGTCGTCGGCCCGTCTGCAACCGCCATCGGTCATGGCCAGTTCGTGTTCACCGGCGGGGCCGAGCCGTACTTGCTGTGGGATCCGGACGGAGCCGGCCCCGCAGCCGCTGTGACCATCGCGAGCTTCGCGCCGAATTCCACCGTGACGGCCAGCCAGTTCACGATCCTCTCCGCCGCGCCGGAGATCACCAGCGCCGCCTCGGTCTCGGTGGCCGAGAGCCAGACGGCGGCGCTCGACGTCGAGGCCCAGGACGATCTCGACGCCGAGGGTTCGGGGCTGACCTATGCGCTGACCGGCGGCGCCGATGCCGCGCAGTTCGCGATCGATCCCGATACCGGCGCGCTCAGCTTCCTCAGCCCGCCCGATGTGGCGGCGCCGGCCGACACCGATGGCGACAATGTCTACGAGGTCCGGGTCACGGTGACAGACACGGACGGGCTCTCCACCCGCCAGGATCTTGCAGTGACCGTGACCGCCGCGCCGACCTCGGGCGGCTCCGCCACCGCGCTCGCCGCGACCGCCATTGCGCCGAACGTCTTCGAGACGCGGGTGACCGCGAGCGCCGACGATGTCGAAGAGCGCAATACCGGCTCGATCTATACCAACAGCACCGATCTCGAACTGTCCGTGGATGGCGCCAAGGGCGCGCAGACGATCGGGATCCGCTTCACCGGCATCGCCATTCCCAAGGACGCGGTGATTACCAACGCCTGGATTCAGTTCCAGACCGACGAGTCCGACATCGGCGCGGTGTCGCTGGAGATTCGCGGGCAGGCCAGCGACGACGCGGCGACTTACTCGCGGACCAAGTTCGACGTTTCGTCGCGCCCCATCACCGATGCGGCGGTGATCTGGACCCCGCCCGACTGGACCATCATCGGCGCGGCAGACGCCGGCCAGCAGACGCCGGATCTCGCCGCGATCGTTCAGGAGATCATCAGCCGGCCCGGCTGGGTCGCGGACAACGGCATCGCCTTCGTCATTACCGGCAGCGGCACGCGCACGGCCGAGTCCTTCGACGGGAACGCGGCCGCGGCGCCGCTGCTCCATATCGAGTGGCTGCCGGCCGAGGGCGGCGAACCGCCTGTCATCACCACTCCTGCCACCGCCTCGGTGGCCGAGAACCAGACCGCGGTGCTCGACGTCGACGCCCAGGACGATCTCGACACCGAGGGCGCGGGGCTGACCTATGCGCTTACCGGCGGGGCCGATGCCGCGCATTTCGCGATCGACCCGGACACCGGGGTGCTCAGCTTCAACTCCCCGCCCGACTTCGAGGCGCCGACCGATAGCGACAGCGACAATGTCTACGGCGTTCAGGTCACTGTGACGGACTCACGCGGGCTTACGGCCAGCCAGGACATCGCCGTGACGGTGACCGGTGTCAACGAGGCGCCGGAAATCACCAGCGCCGCCGCGGTCTCTATGACCGAGGGCGGGACCATCGCCGCCGACGTCGCGGCGCTCGATGATATCGATGCCGAGGGCGCGGGACTGACCTACGCGCTGACGGGGGGCGCCGATCAGGGGCATTTCGCGCTTGATCCCGACACCGGAGTTCTCAGCTTCCACAGCCCGCCCGCCTTCAACGCGCCCGGCGATGCCGACGGCGACAACCGCTACGAGGTTCAGGTTACGGTGACCGACAGCGGCGGGCTCCCGACGAGCCAGGACATCGTCGTGACCGTGACCAGGATCAACGCCGCCCCTGAGATCACCACTCCATCGGCGGCCTTGGTGGTCGAGAACCAGACCGCGGTGATCGACGTCGAAGCCCAGGACGATCTCGACACAGAGGGCGCGGGGCTGACCTACTCGATTACCGGGGGCGCCGACGCCGCGCGCTTCTCGATCCACCCCGACACCGGCGCGCTCAGCTTCCTCAATCCGCCCGACTTCGAGGCGCCGGATGATGCCGACGGCGACAACCGCTACGAGGTTCAGGTTACGGTGACCGACAGCGGCGGGCTCCCGACGAGCCAGGACATCGTCGTGACCGTGACCGGTGTCAACGAGGCGCCGGAGATCACCAGTGCTGCCGCAGTCTCGGTGACCGAAGGTGGAACCACAGCCGCCGACGTCGCGGCCCAGGACGATATCGACACCGAGGGCGCGGGGCTTGTCTATACGCTGACCGGAGGCGCCGATGTCGCGCTCTTCGCGCTTGATCCCGACACCGGAGTTCTCAGCTTCCACAGCCCACCCGCCTTCGACGCGCCGGGCGATGCCGACGGCGACAATGTCTACGAGGTTCAGGTCACGGTGACGGACTCGGGCACGCTGACGGCAAGCCAGGATCTCGCGATCACGGTGACCAAGGCTAACGCCGCCCCGGAAATCACCAGCGCGTCCGCGATCTCCGCGGCCGAGAACCAGACCGCGGTGATCGACGTCGAAGCCCAGGACGATTTCGACACCGAGGGCGCGGGGCTGACCTATGCGCTGACCGGCGGGGCCGACCGGGGGCACTTCTCGATTGATCCCGACACCGGGGTTCTCAGCTTCAATAGCCCGCCCGACTTCGAGGCGCCGGGCGACGCCGACACCGACAATGTCTACGAGGTCCAGGTCACGGTGACCGACGCGGGCGGGCTCCCGGCCACCCAGGACATCGCCGTGACGGTGACCGATGTCGTCGAGAACGTGACGCCGGTGACGTTCGAGCAAAGGGTGAGTTCGGGTGCCGACGACATCGAGCAAAGACCCTCGGGCTCGATCTACACCAACAGCAGCGATCTCGAACTGATCAATGACGGCGGCAACCTGCAGACGGTCGGGATCCGTTTCAACGCGATCGGTATCCCGCAGGGATCCATCATCACCAACGCCTACATTCAGTTCAAGACCGACGAGGTGAGCACCGGCGCCGCCTCGCTGGAGATCCGTGGCGACGACAGCGACAATGCCGCGCCGTTCACCAGCACTCCGGGGATTCTGTCCGCGCGCATGACGACGGACGCATCCGCGTTGTGGGTGCCACCCGACTGGACCGTCAGGGGCGAGGCCGGCGACGCCCAGCGCACCCCGAATTTGACGGCGATCGTGCAGGAGATCGTGAACCGGTCAGGCTGGACCGACCTCAACTCGATGGCCTTCATCATCACCGGCACCGGCACCCGCACGGCCGAAGCCTTTGAGGGCGACGCAACCGGCGCGCCGCTCCTGCACATCGAATTCCTGCCGCCGCAACAGACCGAGGCGCCCCAGGTCGACCTGGACGGGCCCGGCGGCGGCACCGGCTATAGTACGACCTATCTGGAAAACGCCGCGGCGGTCGCGATTGCCGGAGCGGATGTGCTGATCACGGACGGCGACAGCACCCATCTGGTGGGCGCGACCATCGTACTGACGAACCCGCAGCAGGGCGATGTCCTGTCGGTCGATACCGCGGGGCTGCCGTCCGGCATCTCGGTCGACTCCAGTTCGACGGCGGACCGGATCGTCCTGACCGGCCTCGCACCGCTCGCGGATTACCAGACGGCGTTGCAGCGCATCCTGTTCCAGAACTCGAGCGAGACGCCCGACCCGACCCAGCGGACGGTCGAGGTCACGGTCTCGGACGGGATCTCCCCGTCCAATGCGGCACTCGCCACGATCGCGATCGACCGCGCCCCGGACCCGGTGCGTGACGCTGTATCGACCACGCCGGACACGCCGGCCGTCATCAGCGATGTGCTGGCAAACGACGACCCCGGCGACGGGCCGGCCAGCGTCACCGGCTTTGACAGCGTCAGCTCGGCAGGCGGAACGGTGATCGCCGGTGCCAACAACAGCTTCAGCTATACGCCCCCGGCCGGCTTCATCGGCTCGGATTCCTTCACCTACACGATCACCGACTTCGACGGCGACAGCGCGACCGGCCTCGTCACCATCGCGGTCGGCGTGAACGCGCCGCCGACGGCGGTCGTTCTCACATCCGCGGGGCCGTTCACGGAGAATATTTCCGGCGCCATCGCGGGTACTCTGGGCGCGAGCGACCCGGATCAGGGCGACACCCACATCTTCTCGGTCAGCGACCCGCGCTTCGAGGTCGTCGGCAACCTGCTCAAGCTCAAGGACGGCGTGCGGATCGACTTCGAGAAGGAACCGGTCGTCGCACTCGACGTGACGGCCACGGATTCCGGCGGGCTGTCGGTGACCGAAACCATCCTGATCGATGTCGCGGACGTCGCCGAGATCCGGTTTGCCGCGTTCGGGGACTGGGCCGACGGCGCCGGCACGGCCGCTGTCGCCAATCTGGTCAGGAACCTCAATGCCGAATTCATTGTGACGACGGGAGACAATATCTATAACCCGCTTGACACGGTCGACAGTCAGATTGGCCAGTTCTACTCCGACTATATCGGCAACTATTCCGGCGCATATGGGTCGGGGAGTTCCGTCAACCACTTCTTCCCCGCGCTCGGAAACCACGATTACAGTGAAGGACTGTTCGCCGAGTATATCGACTACTTCACCCTGCCGGGCAACGAGCGCTATTACGACTTCGAAATCGGCCCCGTGCATTTCTTTGCGGTGAACAGCAACGGCGAGGAACTGGACGGCTCAAGCAGCAGTTCAGTGCAGGGCCAATGGTTGCAGAACGCGCTGGCCGCTTCGACGTCGACGTTCAAGATCGTGTATTTCCATCATTCGGCCTATTCCTCCGGCGACAGCCACGGATCGACGACGTCCTTGCAGTGGCCATTCGAGGATTGGGGCGCGACAGCGGTCCTTAACGGCCACGACCATACCTACGAACGCATCCTACGCGACGATAATGGCGACGGCGAGGTGCTTCCCTACTTCGTCACCGGGCTCGGAGGACACGGAATAACCGGCTTCGCAACGCCAATCGGCGGCAGCGAGGTCCGCTACAACGGCGACTACGGCACCATGCTCGTCCAAGCCAGCGAGACCAGCATCACGTTCGAGTTCTGGTCGGTCGCGGGCGGCGGCACCCTGATCGACAGCTACACGATCGACGCGCTGGCTGTTCCCGGAGGCGGATCGGCGCCATCGGTGGTCGCGCAATACTCCATGGCCGCCTATGGCATTCCCGACCCGTCGGGCCTCGCCTATGACCCGTTCACGGACAGCTTCCTTCTCTCGGACTCCGAGATCGACGAGGAGCCGCATTTCGATTTCACCGACATCTTCCGCCTGACCCGCGCCGGCTTCCTGCAGGAGAGCTACACACCGAGTTCATTCACCGACGAGCCGACCGGACTGGCCATAGACGCCGTGGACCAGCTGATGTTCATCTCCGACGACGACACGCGCGAGATCTATGTCGTGGACCCCGACGACCCGACGACGCTGCTGTATTCCTTCGACGCGATCGCGCTCGGCGCGAACGATCCGGAAGATACGGCGGTCGACGCCGCGAACGATCGCTTGTTCATTCTCAGCGGCGAAACGGATCACAAGATCGTCGAAACGGACTACACCGGGTCACAGGTATACTCCACGCTGGTGCTGTCGAGTTCCTGGGACGTCGAAGCCCTCGCATATGACAGCAATGAGGACGTCTTCTACGTCGGGGGCGGGTTCAGCGATCACGTCTGGAAAGTCGACCGCGATGGGAACATCCTCGCAGATATGGATCTCCTGAAAGACTATCGAAATCCGATCACTGACACGCGTGTTCATGTCAAGGACATCGAGCTTGCACCGGCCAGCGATGGCAGCGGCGAGACGCATATCTACGTCGCGGACTTCGGCAACAGCCACGTGATGGACGGGTATCTCTACGAGATCGATCCGGGCGACCTCATCACGACCCCGTGGTCGACGCCGATCCCGAGCGACGAACTGATTGCCTGATCTGTGGTCACCGGGAAGATGCCGCCCGCGACAGTGAAAAACGAGCCGCCTTGAAACGCGATTTGGACCGTGTTGATAAAAGCGACTCGAAGAACGCACTGCTCGTCCTTCAATCTGGCATCTGTGAAGGAGACCAGCTTGGCACGAGGCCTGATGCCGGACGATGAGTGGTCGATTGATGAACGCTCTATCGTGGCCGTCCGCGCCCCGAATGAATGCAAGCGGATTTGATCCCCGAAGTCCAGACCGTTTGAAGCTGGAGTGTTCCGCTATGTTTTAGGCGGGCAGTTCACTTGGCGCGGAGCGTAAGTACGGGTGCAAATGAGTTCTCCCTGACGAATTCGGCATTGCGTATGTCGTTGCCCAATACTTGTTCAGGATCCTTGCGGATGCCGCCGAAAAGCTGGAGGCTTGGCGTAGATGCGACAACGAGCAACGGCCGCACGCGGCGCTCGAAAACTTGGCGCCGAACGCCTTTGCAGCCCTACCGAAACCAGCCTGAAAGGTCGCATGAAGCCCGGGCCATAGACGGCGAGAAGCCCGACGGCGCGAATGCCATAATCAAGGAGGGACCACTTTTCAGGAGGCGGGCCTGTTTCAGCGGTCTTCTGCGTTCTCCGCCGTCGCGGGTTCGGAGAGAAAATCCTCGATGAGCGAATGAAACAATGCAGGTTTTTCGAGATGTGCCGCATGTGATGCGCCGGGAATTACGGAAAGACGCACATCAGGAAGATTGGTCCAGAGCGTCTCGACCTGCGGCCAGCGATATGAGCGATCGGCGTCGCCCCATACCACAAGTGTTGGCATGGTAAGGCTTGTTAGCGCCGAACGCCCATCCCAAGCCGCCATCGCGCCTAGCCCAGCCTCGGCGGCCGGGCGGCGGGCGCAAGCGCCGATCTGGGTAACGAGCCGGTAACCTCGCGCCTCGGCACCTCTCTTGAACCAGGTCGCGCCGATCCGCCCGATCGTCGCCTCGACTCCATCGGTCAGCAGGCGCTCGCGCGAGGTTGCAATGGGCTCAAACCGGTCTGGCATCAAACCAAGCGGGCCGGTCCCATAGAGAATAAGCCGCAACACGCTTTGGGGCCGCATGCGCGCCATTTCCTGAACGACCATGCCGCCCATGGAATGGCCAAGCAAGATGAAGTCGCCGACCGCCAGTTCGTCGAGCAAGCCGAATACCGCCTCGGCCATTCCCGCGATGGTGTCGCATGCGGGACGATCGGCTGCTGCGCCGAACCCGGGTAGGTTCGGCGCAATCACGTCATACCGGTTCGAGAAATGGTCGAGCTCATGACGCCATTGCTCCGCCCCGCCAAGATAGCCATGCACCAGCACGAAGGAAGGCCCGCTGCCGGCGCGGAGGTAGGGTAGCCCGTCCATCAGCGCATCTGGCCCGGGAGCCAGAGCGCAACGTCCGGCGCCACGATGAGGATCATGATCAGCAACACCATCGCCGCGATGAAGGGCAGGCAGCCCATGATGACGTCGCCGATGCTCACCTTGTCCCGACTGATCGCCTGAATCACGTAGAGGTTCAGTCCCACCGGCGGCGTCAGAACCGCAATTTCCATGGTGATCGTGTAGACCACGCCGAACCAGATCAGGTCAAAGCCAGCCGCAGCCATCAGCGGAAAGATCGTCGGCAGGGTGATGAAGGTCATCGAGACCGGCTCGAGGAACATGCCCAGCACGATGTAGAAGACGATGACGATCGCCAGCACCGTATAGGGTGACAGGTCGAAGGACAGGAACAGCTCGGTGAACTGCTGCGGCACCCGATAGTACGTGAGGACGAAGCCGAAGAGCACGCCAGCCGATAGCAAGAGCCCGAGATACCCCATCGTCCGCATAGTGGCGAAAAGTGCGTCCTTGAATCCTTGCCACGTCAGCCCGCCGACGCCAAAGGCCATGATCACCGTCAATAGCGCCGCCACCGCCGCGGCCTCGGTCGGCGTCGCGATGCCGGCATAGATGGCCACGGTGATAACGAGACCGATAAGGGCCACGGGGCCAACGGTGCCGAGGATCATCGTCAGCGGCATTTTCGCCGCGTCTTCGCTTGACGGAATATCGGCGGGCCGGAGCCTGCCCCAGATCAGCACAACGATGACGAAGCCGCTGACCAGGATGATGCCCGGAATGACCCCTGCGATGAACAGGTCGCCAATGCTCTGATCCGTGACGATGCCGTAAAACAGCAGGATCAGGCTGGGCGGGATGAGAACTGACAGGGTTCCGCCCGCGGCAAGAACGCCGGAAGAAAGCCGCTTGCCATAACCGAGACGCAGCATCTCCGGCAGTGCCACGCCGCCGATGGTCAGTGCGCCGACCATAGATGACCCGCAGACCGCGCCGAAACCCGCGCTTGCACCGATGGAGCCGTAGGCGGCCGACCCCTTGAGCCGCACGCCCTGATGCAGGAACTGGTAGAGGTTCGGTCCGATGTTCGATTTGCCTATGAGTTCACCGAGGAAGACGAACAAGGGCACCGCGAGAAGGATGTAGTCGATCCAGACCCCCCAGAGCTTCAGCTCGGTCGAGACGACAGAAGTCGACCATCCCTGGATGTCCCAGAGAAACGGCAGAGACGCGGCGGCGAGCGCGAAGGGGATGGGCAGGCCGATAACGATGAAGATCATCAGCAGGATCAACAGCCCGAGACCGACGGAATACCACTCCATCAGGCGTCTCCTTCCGAGGCGAGCGTCAGAACCAGGCGGAACAGCCTGAGCGCAACATAAAACGCGAACAGCAGAAGCGCCACCGCGCCCGGCGCCCAGAACCACCAGCGCGGCCAGTGCAGGATTTCCGATGCGACGCCCGAGTTGAAGGATCGGATCGTTGCGCTGACGCCCGCATAGGCCAGGAACACGCCGACACCCAGCATGATCGCGTGGTTTATGATGGCGAAGACGTGCTGCACCCGCATCGAAAAGTGATCGACGAGCATCGTCACCTTCGGCATTGCATCCTCGCGGAGCGAGAAAGCGAGACCTGCGAAAGCGACGGGGAAAAGCAGCAGCGCGGTTGCCTCCGTCACCAGCCGGTCGGGTTTGCCCAAACCGTAACGCGTAAAGACCCCGTAGGAGATCCAGAGCATCTGGATCAGCACGATGATCCCGCCGGCGGCGGCGGCCCAGACGACGATCCGCTCGATTCTTCGGATCAGATGGTCCAATCCCTCAGTCATAACTTGCCTCGCTTTGCCGGAACACGCGTGGCGGCCCCGGATGAGACGCGGGGCCGCCGGGTGGTCGCACCGTCAGGGAGCGTGGCTTGCCAGAAGCTCGCGAACTTGGCCGGCCAGTTCGGCGCCGCAGGCCTCATCAACGGTTACATCCCACTTGTCCTTTACGCTTGCGATCAACGCACTGCTGGCCTCGGCCGACAGGTTCTCTTCCGTCCCGCCCGCTGCAACCGCGGCTGCAACCTGCTCGTCCACCCAACCTTCATATTTCGGCTGAAGCCAGACTTCGGTCTCGGCGGCGGCCTCGGAGACCGCGGCCTGCTCTTCGGCCGTGAGCGCGTCGAACTTGTCCTTGTTCATCATGTAGATAATGTTGCCGTAGAACAGGTTCGCATTGACCATGTGGGGCATGACGTCCCAAAGCTTCCAGGACGAATAGGTGGCGACGCCCATGTTGATCCCGTCGACGACGCCGCGCTCGGCGGACTGGAACACTTCCTTCGGTGCCACGAACACCGGTTCGCCGCCCCAGGTTTCGATCATCATCGACACGAGCGGGCCGATCGAGCGAACAAGCTTGCCGTCCAGCTTGCCGATGTCGCCCATTGGTTCCTCGAACCACCACTCCTGATCGTAGGAATAGTTCGAGTTGATAAGCGGCACGAGCCCCTGCTGTGCCGCCTCGTCACGGATGAGGTTGGCGTAGTCGGCGTCGAGTTTCGGCTGCTCGGACAGATCCACGAGCGCCGGGTAAAGTGACGTTACCGCGTAGCACGGCAGGCGATTGTCTGCATTGATCCACGAGATATCCGAGACGCCGCCCTGAAGCGAGTCTACCCCCTCGGACCAGCCATGGAGCGTCGAGGACGGGAACACCTCTACCTTGACGCTGCCCCCGGTCTTTTCGGCGACCAGATCAGCGAAATGCACAAATCCTTCGTAGCGGATGTCGGCTTCGTTCACATAAGTACTGAGACGCACCGTGGTCTCTGCAACGGCAGGAAACGCGGCCATCGTAACAATGGCGAAGGCGGTAGTGCAGGTGAGCTTCGATGTCATGATCATCTCCCGGTTGAGAAGGCTCTTCGACGGTCTTTTGTGCCGTCAGCCTTTGCGGGCTGCGCCGGGCGCAGCCGGTAGGCAAGTCTAAGCAAGTGAAGGCGAACCGCGCCAATTCAAACATGTCATCCAATCATGCCGAAATTGCATGACGCTCGGAGCCGTGTAGCATGGCGCTGTCGAGGAGGAGGCGATGGACCTGAATTGGTTGCAGGATTTTGCCTGTCTGGCGCGGACGTTGAACTTCACGCGTGCGGCAGAGGAGCGGAACATCACCCAGCCCGCCTTCAGCCGCCGTATCAAGGCGCTGGAGAACTGGATCGGCGTCCCGCTGATCAAGCGATCGACCTATCCCGTCCAGCTTTCGGAGGCTGGACAGCAATTCCTGCCCGTCGCGCGGAACGCCATCGCGGAACTCACCGATATGCGCCAGACGCTCCGAGCGCAGGAGCGGGGCGTCACCGCGTTTCAACGTTTCGCGGTGCTGCACACGATCTCCGTGAACTACCTCTCCCGGCGCATCGGCCAGATGGAGCAGGACATTCCGAATCTGCGTGTCCGGGTGTATTCCGACAATCTGCGGACCTGCTGTCAGATGCTGTCAGACGGCACTTGCGACTTCCTGCTCTGCTATAGCCACCAGGACGTTCAGCCGATCTTCGACGAGGCGCAGTTCACGCGAAAAGACATCGGCACCGAAAAGATGTTCCCGGTAGCCCAGGCCGAGGCCGCAAGCCGGCACGGCTGGAATCTGGATGCCGCGAACGTCGCGCCGATACCCTATCTCGGATACGATCCCAGCAGCTTCCTTGGCGCCGTGGTCGACCAGACGATCGGACGCCGAGAAGCGCCGCTCGCCCTTCGCTACATGGACGCACTCACCGAAGCCATCAAACGCCGAACGCTGTCGGGCAGCGGCCTTTCCTGGCTTCCGGAAAGCGTGGTCGCTGAAGAGATGGCGGATGGTCGGATCGCGCGGGTCGGCGGAGAAAGTTGGGAAGCCACGCTGACGCTGTCGCTCTTCTGCTCGCTCGATCGTCTCGACAAGACCGGTCGGGACGTCTGGGAAACCCTTTAAACAACCGCCCATCCATACCTGCCCCGTGCGCCCGGACCACATTCTTCGCCAAGTCCGGTCCGACGGGGTAATCTCCAACTCGATGGCCTCCCAAATTGGATCGTTGCGGTCCCGCCTTGGCAAATGGATTCCGCCGAATGGGCGGTTACACCATCAACGCCCATCCACTGCGTCGGCGGCAGACTATGGCTTGCCGCCCATTTCGACCTGGACTTTCTTGCGGCGCCTGAAAGTTGCGACCGCCGCGCCCACCTTCAGGAAGATATTGCCGCCGCTCGTTTGTGCCTTCGCCTGCCTGAGCGCAAATGTGATCTGCGCGTCCGTAAATCGTTCCTTCGGCATCTGGACACTCCGTTCCTTTTGGAAATGTGCAGGGATACTCGCACCCCGCCCGGATCGGTTCTCAGGGTCAGGATCCTGCGAACAACCCTGGCCGCGGCCTCCCCGCGGCAGACGATGTGGACGCCGCCAACAGGGGCCTGCCGCGCAAGATCCGGCGCGCATTTCCCAACCCGCCTCGAGACCGGCAAATCTTTTCCGGGGAGGGAGAATCCCGGTCAAGAACCGATTTGTGCCGCGGGGTGCTTGACCGCCCCCACGCGGCTAACTAGAAGGCGATCTGATCGCTGACAGTTCAGGTATAGATAGAATCACCCGTGATAACCGCCACAATCTGGGGCGGGTGTTTTGCCTTGCGCGGAATCAATTATCCCTCCGGTGGTTGGATTATCGCCGTGTTTGTTGTGTCAGGAAAGCTGGATGGACAGGTATGACTATCTTGGATGTTAACAGTCAGAACTCTACTCTTGTTGAAGGACGACATCCGTCCGTCGAAATCGAGACGCGGTATGGTCCTTTTTGCATCCCCGGCAGCTCAGACATAATCGGAAACTCCCTGCGTGAGTACGGGGAATGGGCGCAAGCCGAACTGGAAATACTTTTCCATTTTATGGCTTACGGCGAAACCGTCGTCGACGGCGGAGCTTGTTTTGGAACACACGCGCGGGCGTTTTCGGAAAGAGTTGGCGTACGCGGACGGGTGATCTGTTTCGAGCCATCGGCCGAGAACCGGTCAGTGTTGGAACGGAATGCTGCACTTTCCGCTGTGCGGAACATCGACGTTCGGGCTCGTGGTCTCGCCGAAATGACGGGGCGCGGGCGCTTGATTGAACCGCAGTGCGGGAATGCGGGCGGCATCCGGCTGGCGGCGGATGCGGAAGACGGCCCGGTCGAACTCGTGCGGCTCGACGATGAAATTGACGGCGCGGTGCACTTCATAAAGCTCGACCTTGAGGGGGGCGAACTCCCGGCCCTCAAGGGGGCGGCCCGAATTCTGGCCGATCACAGGCCGGTCGTGTTTAGTGAAGTGCTTGATGTCGGTCGCGGCCTCGATCTGCTGCGCCACATGCAGGGGCAGGGCTATTTTTGCTGCGGACTCAATACTCCCGCGTTCACGTCCGCCAACTTCAATCACTCGGCACTCGACATTTTCTCCGGCGGGACGGAATGCGGCCTGTTGTTCCTGCCCTCCGAAAATGCGGCGAGGTTCTCCGAACGGATCGACGCACTTGCCCTACCACTCATCGAAACGGCCGATGATCTGGTGCTGCTGTTGCTCCAGCAACCCCAATACAGCCGCGAAACGCTTCGACGGCAGATCGCGGCGCGCCGGTTGCGGGTGCCTCCGGCATCGTGCGATTCGGAGCGCACCGAGGCTGAGGTTGCCGAGAGCCGGGAATCTGCCGGCCGTGCCAGGGCTGAGGCTGCGGAGAGTCGGGAGGCTGCCGACCGCGCTCGGGCCGAGGCTGCGGAGAGCCGGGAAGCTGCCGATCGCGCTCGGGCCGAGGTTGCCGAGAGCCGGGAAGCTGCCGACCGTGCCAGGGCTGAGGCTGCGGAGAGTCGGGAGGTTGCCGACCGCGCAATAACGGTGGCTGCTGAGAGCCGGGTTGCAGTCAATCGCGCCGAGGCAGCGGCCGCCGAGAGCCGGGATGTCGCCCGCCGCGCCGAAGCCGACTGTTCGCGGCGTTTTGGCATCGCGCAGGCGAGGCTGGACGAGTTGCACAAGCTGCATGAACAGTGGGGCGTTCAGCATGCCGCGGCATTGCGGCTTGCCAACCGGGCTCGGAAGTTCCCGTTTTCCCTTTACTTCTGGTTGAATGCCCGCCACCGCCGCGCCACGCGCAGTCTGCTCCGGTCCGCCGATATGCCGAATCTGGTTCAGGCGCGGATCACGCAGCTCAAGACCATCTTCGACGCTCCGCCGCCAAAACCGGCGCCAAAACCGCTAGCTCGGACCAGCAGCAAGCAGGTCGAGGTCCTGCGCGCGATTTCGTCCCGGATCGGACAGTCCGTACTGGCGCCGCTGCCCGAGATCCTCGAAGCGGTGCTCGAGGCGGAAGCGATTACCTTCGCACTCGCGCAGGCAAGCAAACAGGTTGTCGTGAGCGTGTCGCACGACAACTACCTGAAAGTTACCGGCGGTACGCAGATCTGCATTCAGATCGAGGCCGCCCGCGCCGCGACCGCCGGCATGGCTTATCTGAACATTCACCCGGTGCGCACTTGCACAGCGCTGCTGCCGGAAAGCGAGACCGACACGGCCGTGTTCCGCCTGACGCTGGACGGTTCCGTGATCGGGGTGGCACGGTATGCCGACATAATGGCGGCGGTAGAAAGCCTGACGGTTCTGGGGAAAAGCTTCCGGTTCGTCGTCCATCACCTGCTTGGCCACGCTCCCGAGGCGGTCGCGCGGCTGATCGAGGCAGGCGGAGACAGCCGCTGCTGTTTCTGGCTCCACGACTTCTTCGCCGCCTGCCAGAGCTACACGTTGATGCGCAACACCATCAGCTATTGCGGCGCGCCCGGCGTCGGATCGCCGGCGTGTGGAATCTGCGTCTTTGGCGCTTCCCGCGCCGCGCATATGCAGCGCCTCAGAGAGTTCTTCGACCGGATTGCTGTGACGGCGCTGGCGCCGTCTCAGGTCGCCGCGGATGTCTGGACCAGAGCCTGCGATTACAGGCTGCACGACGTGGTCGTGCAACCGCACATCACTCTTGACGCGGTGGCTCGGCCAAAGCCGTTGCCAAGCCTCGGTCGTGCGGATGCCGCGCCGATCAGGGTTGCGTTCGTTGGGGCGCCGGTCGCCCACAAGGGCTGGCTCGAATTCGAACGGCTGGTCGCGGATCATTCCGCCAGCACGGAAATCGAGTTCCACTATTTCGGGCGTCATGAGGTCAAGCTGGATATCGCCAGGCATTACGTCGCGGCGTCGTCCGAAGCGCCCGATGCGATGACCCGCGCGCTGACCGCAGCCGGCATCGATTTCGTTCTTCATTTCGCAGGTTGGCCTGAGACCTTTTCGTTGACCGCCGCCGAGGCGCTGGCGAGCCATGCCTTCGTTGTGACGGACGTGCGCTCGGGTAATGTCGCGGCGTTGGTGCAAGCCACGGGCCGCGGTGTGGTGATGGACTCTGCAGACGCCGTGTCGGAGTGGCTCAACAGTTCCGAGTGCCGCGACCTGGCGCTGCGAGTCCGCGAGCAGCGGCGAGCCGAGACCTTGCACGCCCGATACAGCGATATGGCGATACCAACTCTTCAAAGAATGACCGCGGCATGAAAGTCCACGCCTATACAAGCTTTTCGTTCAGCTACCTGAATCGTGCCCGTGTGCTTGCCAGTTCGCTGCGCAGGCAGCACCCCGATTGGGTGATCTGGGCTGTGATCACGGACCATCCACCCCCGGGCTTCCGGTTCAACGCCGCCGACGAAGATTTCGACCGGGTCGTTACCGCCGACGAGCTGTTCGGCGATATCACCGAGCCCTGGCTGTTTCGTCACGACATCGTCGAGGCATGCACGGCGGTCAAGGGGCGCGCGCTTCTGCATATCATGGAGCAACCGGACGCGGAGAAGATCGTCTATTTCGACCCTGACATCGCGGTATTCGGCCCGATGCAGCCGGTCGTGGATCTTCTGGATGACTGGTCGATCGTGCTGACCCCTCACCAAACCACTCCCGACACCGAAGAAATGGCCGTGCGCGACAACGAGATCACCTCGCTGCACTATGGCACCTACAACCTCGGTTTCCTGGCTGTTCGTAACGATGCCGAAGCGCGCGCGTTTGCCGAATGGTGGACTGCGCGGCTACACACGTGGTGCGTCGATCGGCTGGATATCGGGGTCTTCGTCGATCAGAAGTGGTGCAACCTGATCCCCTGCTATTTCGATAGCGTCAAGGTGCTGCGCGATCCGGGTTACAATGTTGCCAGCTGGAACCTCAGCCACCGGAGGGTCACGATCCCGGCGGACGGATCGATCCTGGTCAACGGCGTGCCGCTGCGGTTCTACCACTTCACCAAGCTCGGTCCTGTCGGCGACACGATGACCGAGCGCTACGCAAAGGACAATTTCGAGGTTCACGAAGTCTGGGCCTGGTATCGGCGCGAAGTCGAACGTTTCACAGATCAACTGATCCCAAAGGGGTGGTGGTACTACGGCATATTCCGTGACGGATCACCAATTCCCAAATCGGCGCGCGAGCTGTTCCGCGATCGTGCCGACCTGCAGAAGGCATTCCCGAATCCATTCAAGACGGACTTTCGAGAGTGGTTGGTAAAAAACACCAAACTGATCGCGAACGCCTAGGTTCCAGGTGACGGCGACGCGGTCGTCGATGCGGTCCGGCGAAGTCGTGCGGTCGGTCTCAACCGTCACCACGGTGCTTGGCGTGGCCCCCGTGATCAGCATGCCCGCGCGAGACCTTTGCCGGCCGGACGATCACGCCATTGAGCCCTGGTTTCCAATGTTGTGCAGCCGGTGTGCGTGATTGATCGCGGTGAGCGCTATCTGCCGGGGCGCGTTCCGGCAGTCGCGATCTCGGCCGTGCTTGCCGGGTCCCGATGATGGGGTTACCGGGCGGCGGCAGCGCGGCGACGGGGTGTCACCGCGATGCGCACTCGACGCGGCAACGCGATTCAAGCCGCGCTGTGTAACTCCGGCGGGGACGCAGGCGCGTCGGCTTCGCATCGTTCACGGCGGTGTTCGCGGAAAGACCGTCCAAGATCGCTCCAAGCGAATTCCGCCGGTCGCCGATCGGGTTAATGCTGCAGGGAACCGTGATTTCGGCAAATTGGTGATCACAAGATTTTTTTATGTGATCACAAATTCGATCTTTATCGCTAACGCGTGAGGATTCGTCGTTTTTGCGCCATAAGCGACGTGACATGAGCGGGATTTGCGGTCATGAAGTACTCGATGCCCGCCGGCGTTTCTGCGCTGCCGCGAGGCTGAGGCAAGAGAGGGACCGACCATGGCCGACGTCAACCGGGGCAACCGTCCGCTGTCGCCGCATCTCCAGATCTATCGCTGGCAGGTGCCGATGCTCACCTCGATCCTGACCCGGATCAGCGGCAACGCGCTGGTCGTGGCGGCGGCCCTGATCGTCTGGTGGCTCCTGGCGGCGGCGACGAGCGAAAGCTATTTCGCCGTGGCCGACGCGGTCTTGAGATCATGGCTCGGCAAGCTGGTCTTCCTCGGCTCCATCTGGGCGATCTGGTACCACTTCCTCGCCGGGCTCCGGCATCTTTACTACGACAGCGGCCGCGGCCTCGACATTCCGACCGCCGAGAAGCTCGGCTGGGGCTGCATCATCGGATCGGTCGTGCTGACCCTTCTCACCGTCATCATCCTCTGAGGGAGCAGGACCATGCGTTACCTCACTGACCGCAAGCGCGCAGAGGGCCTCGGCTCGGCCAAGTCCGGCACGCTGCATCACTGGCACATGATGGTCTCGGCCGTCGGGCTGGCGATCCTCGTGCCGCTCTTCATCTTCACCTTTGGCGACATCCTCGGCGCGCCCCATGAGGAGGTCGTCGCCTATTACAGCCGGCCCTTCCCGGCGATCGTCGCGGGGCTGACGATCCTGATCGGCCTTTACCACTTCAAGAACGGCGCCCAGATCGCGATCGAGGACTATACCCACGGGATCGTCCGCAAGCTCTCGATCATCGCGGTGACCTGCTTTTCCTACGGCCTGATGGCCACCGGGCTTTACGCGCTGATCCGGCTCGCGCTCTGAGGGACTGACAAGATGACTGCTTATCCGTACGAAGTTCACGAATACGACGTGGTCGTGGTCGGCGCCGGCGGCGCGGGGCTCCGGGCGACGCTCGGCATGGCCGAGCAAGGGCTGCGCACGGCCTGCGTGACCAAGGTTTTCCCGACCCGCTCGCACACGGTCGCGGCGCAGGGCGGCATCGCGGCCAGCCTGGGCAACATGGGGCCGGACAGCTGGCAGTGGCACATGTACGACACCGTGAAGGGGTCGGACTGGCTCGGCGATACCGACGCGATGGAATACCTCGCCCGCGAGGCGCCGAAGGCGGTCTACGAGCTTGAGCATTACGGCGTGCCGTTCTCCCGCACCGAGGAGGGCAAGATCTACCAGCGCCCCTTCGGCGGCCACACGACCGAGTTCGGCGAGGGGCCCCCCGTGCAGCGCACCTGTGCGGCCGCCGACCGCACCGGCCACGCGATCCTTCACACGCTCTACGGCCAGTCCCTGAAGAACAACGCCGAGTTCTTCATCGAGTATTTCGCGCTCGATCTGATCGTCACCGATGGCCGCTGCACCGGCATCGTCGCGTGGAAGCTCGATGACGGCACGATCCATGTCTTCAACGCGAAGATGGTTGTGCTCGCGACAGGCGGCTACGGCCGCGCCTATTTCTCCGCGACCTCGGCCCATACCTGCACCGGCGACGGCGGCGGCATGGTGGCGCGGGCGGGTCTGCCGCTTCAGGACATGGAATTCGTGCAGTTCCACCCGACCGGCATCTACGGTTCGGGCTGCCTCATCACCGAAGGCGCGCGCGGCGAGGGCGGGTACCTCACCAACTCCGAGGGCGAGCGGTTCATGGAGCGCTACGCGCCGACCTACAAGGACCTCGCGAGCCGCGACGTCGTCTCGCGCTGCATGACGATCGAGATCCGCGAGGGCAGGGGTGTCGGTGCGGAGGGCGATCACATCCACCTCCACCTCAACCACCTGCCGCCCGAGACCTTGCACGAGCGTCTGCCCGGCATCTCGGAATCGGCGAAGATCTTCGCCGGCGTCGATGTGACCAAGGAGCCGATCCCGGTCCTGCCGACGGTGCATTACAACATGGGCGGCATCCCGACGAACTACTGGGGCGAGGTGCTGAACCCCACGAAGGACAGCCCCGACGCGGTCTTCCCGGGCCTGATGGCGGTGGGCGAGGCCGGCTGCGCAAGCGTCCACGGCGCCAACCGGCTCGGGTCGAACTCGCTCATCGACCTCGTCGTGTTCGGCCGCGCCGCCGCGATCCGCGCGGGCGAGGTGGTGGACCCGAAGGAGCGCAACCAGCCCGTCAACAGGGCGGAGGTCGACCAGGCGCTTTCGCGCTTCGACGGCTTCCGCAATGCCAAGGGCGCCGTGCCGACGGCCGAGTTGCGCCTTGAGATGCAGAAGACGATGCAGGCCGATGCCGCGGTCTTCCGCACCGACAAGACGCTCGCCGAAGGGGTCGGGAAGATGCAGAAGGTCGCCGCCAAGATGGACGACCTTGCCGTCACCGACCGCTCGCTGGTCTGGAACTCCGACCTGATGGAGACGCTGGAACTGGCGAACCTGATGCCGAACGCGCTTGCGACCATCGTCGCCGCCGAGGCGCGCAAGGAAAGCCGCGGCGCGCATGCGCACGAGGACTACCCCAAGCGCGACGACGCGACCTGGCGGGTGCATTCGCTGGCCCATGTCGACGGCGCCAGGGTCACGCTCTCGACCCGGCCGGTGCATCTCGACCCGCTGACGACCGAGAAGGAGGGCGGGATCGACCTCAAGAAGATCGCGCCGAAGGCGAGGGTCTATTGATGCGCAGAGACAGTCGAGTCGCGTTCATAATCCTCGGGGCGACCGTGGCGCTGACCGCATGCGGCTCGCCGAAGGCGGATATTGCGACCTCGTGTTTGTTCGAGGTCAACCCGCCCGGCGCCTATACCTATCCCGGTGGCGTTGCGGCGCCGACGGTGACGCCGGCCGAAGGTGGCACCGCGGAAGGGGCCGCGGCGGTGAACGCCTGCATTCAACGCCGCGCGGCGGCGCTGGGGGCGCCAATCGCTACGTCCGCCTCGGCGCCGGACGGTGCGTCTGCCGCGTCGGCCTCGACCCCGATCCGGGAGTATAACGCCGTCCAGAGCGGCGGTGGCATGACGGTGCGGACCTATACCTACGGCACGCCGCCCGCCGCGGCCGCGCCGGGGGCGCCGACGACCGATCTCGCCTATACGCCGCGCCAGCGCGGCGCGGCCGCGATGACCGGCGGCGCGGGCTATCGCGGCTCCTATCTCGAAGGCGGCACCGGCACGGCCACCTACGCTGCCGACGTGGTGCCGACGCGCGCCGCGGCGCCGAAGCCCGCCAAGGGCAAGCTGCCGCTGCCGGTCGAATACCCGCTCCTGCCCGGCGATGCCGAACGGTGGAACTCGCTGACGCTCGCCGAGCAGCAGCGCGCGCTCCTGTTCCTCAAGGACGGTTCCACGATCGGCGCTTCACTGAGGACCGACTGATGCGGATCCCTGTCGCCCTTGCCGCCGTCGGCCTGCTGCCCGGCTGTGTCGCGGTCATCACCGCCGACGCGACGCGCAAGGAATCGCGGCTGGCGATCGACAAGGTGCTGTCTGCCGAACGGCCCGACCTGCCCGCCGAAGCTGGCGGTTGCGTGCTGAAGGCGATGACATTGCCCGAAAGCGTGCAGCTCGGCCTCGCCGACAACTACAAGGCGGTCTCGGCCGAGAACCGCGCGCTGATCCTGTCCTATGCCGACCGCCCGAAGGCGGCGGCCTGCATCGCCGCCCTGCCGGCGGCGGCCACCGAATGACACGCGCCCAGACCCGCGAGCAAAGGGGATAGCCCATGGTCCAGTTCACCCTTCCGAAGAACTCGAAGATGCGGGTCGGCAAGACCTGGCCGAAGCCCGCCGGCGCGACCAATGTCCGCAAGTTCCAGATCTACCGCTGGGATCCCGATACCGGTGAGAACCCGCGTGTCGACACCTATTTCCTCGACATGGACAAGTGCGGGCCGATGGTTCTGGACGCGCTGATTAAGATCAAGAACGAGATCGACCCGACGCTGACCTTCCGTCGCTCCTGCCGGGAAGGCATCTGCGGCTCCTGCGCGATGAACATCGACGGGATCAACACGCTCGCCTGCATCTACGGGCTCGACGAGATCACCGGCGACGTGAAGATCTATCCCCTGCCGCACATGCCGGTGGTGAAGGACCTGATCCCGGATCTGACGCATTTCTACGCCCAGCACGCCTCGATCATGCCCTGGCTCGAGACCAAGACCAACCGGCCTGCGAAGGAGTGGCGCCAGTCGATCGAGGACCGCAAGAAGCTCGACGGGCTCTACGAATGCGTGATGTGCGCCTCCTGCTCGACCTCGTGCCCGAGCTACTGGTGGAACGGCGACCGCTACCTCGGCCCGGCCGCGCTCCTGCACGCCTACCGCTGGATCATCGACAGCCGCGACGAGGCCACCGGCGAGCGGCTCGACCAGCTCGAGGATCCATTCAAGCTCTACCGCTGCCACACGATCATGAACTGCGCCAAGACCTGCCCGAAGGGTCTCAACCCCGCCAAGGCCATCGCCGAGATCAAGCGGCTGATGGTCGAACGCGTGGTCTGAGCGGGGCCGCCCGGCCTAGTTCAGCGGATGGGCGCTCCAGTCGGTGCGCGAGATCGACCAGACCCGCGCGAGCGACGGACAGCAGCGCGGGTCATTGGGGCCGAGGACGGTCGTCGTGACCTCGATCTGGTCCGGCAGGAACTGCGCGTTTCGCGGCTCCATGCCAAAGACGTTGCTGACCGTGCGGTTCATGGAGAAGCCGGCGTCACCGCGCGCGTAGTACGCCACCCTGATGTCCACATTGCCCGCCGATCCGACGATCTCCGGATAGACGACGCCGATCGCCTCTCGCGCGAGTGCAGGATCGGGATTGTCGGGAAGCCAGGCGAAGGCCGCGATTTCTTGTCCGGGTGCGAGGGTCTGGATCAGGAAGCCCCGGACATCACCCCAGCCGGACAGATCCTGGGCTGTCGCGGCAGTCGCGAACGTTGCGGCGCAGAGCGCGGCGGCGAGGAGTCGCAGGCCAGAACGCAGAGTCATGGAGGCCTCCCCCGGGGGTGATTGACCTTCGGGAAAGTGTGAACGTGGGCGCGCCACGGGTCAATGCACCAGCGCGGATCGGCGCCCTTAACGCGGAGTCATTCCCGGTCTATATGGCAGATGTCGCTCCGCCCCTTCAGCCGCCGGAATCCGCGCCCATGGCCCTCATCGACCGAGCGAAGATCAAGGCGCTTGCGAAACGCAGCCGGCGCTTCCTCGCGCGCGTCAACCGCAAGGTGCCACCGGGGCTGCGGACGGTGCTCGGGCTGCTCCTGATCGTGGGCGGCTTTCTCGGCTTCCTGCCGGTGCTCGGCTTCTGGATGATCCCGCTCGGGATCGGCGTCGTCTGGCTCGACATCCGCGCCTTCCGCAAGGGACGGCGCAACCGGACCGGCCGCTAGCCAGCCTCGGCGGGAACGATCTCGACCTCCGACTTCGCCAGCCGCCGGTAGAGCGTCAGCCGCCGGTGGATCGGCCACCAGTCGTAGAGCAGCGTCTCGAGCGGCCGCCAGTTCGAGACCCAGCCGAGGATCGCGAGGCCCTCCCCGAGAAACTGCGTGAGCGGCGAGGCGCCGATCAGCGCCGGCAGCGACTCGCGGATCAGCAGGCAGAGCGCGAGCACCGAGAGGCCGATCGCGAGGTAGCGGCGCCCCATGCGGAACTGTTCGCGGCGGTCACGCGCCTCCGAGTCCGCCCAGTAGGTGAAGTTGGCGCGGATCGCCGCCGCGACATCGCCGGCGCCGGCGCGGGCCGCCTCCGGCCCCGGCAGGTGCAGGCGCAGCCGGAAGGCCGCGTCCGACGGGTATTCCCGCGCCCAGCCGACGATGTAGTCAAGCGCCTTGGGGTCGAGGTCGCGGTCATGGAACGGCGAGGGGTCGAGCGACTCGAACAGCGACTCGATACGCGCGATGCGGACATCGATGGTGACGACCGGCGCGGACGGTTTCGGCATGGGGTTCTCCGGCATGGGACCGGCGGATATTACATCTCCGCGCGGCGCGTGCTAGGGCAGGGCATGCCGATCCTGCTTCTGATCCTGCTCCTCGGCGTCTTCACCTATCTCTGGCTCGCGCGCCGGGGCAAGACGCTGACACGCGCCTGCCGCTGGCGGCTCGACCGCGCGCTCGGAGCGGACCGCTATCGCTGCGCCGCCTGCGGCGCGGTCACGACCGGCGCGCCGCGCCATTGCCTGCGCGGGGACTGACCGCGGTCAGACCAGTTTCGGGATGCCGCCGGGCAGGGTTGCGGCCTCCACCAGCCCGTAGCGCAGCCCCCGACCGATGCGGTGGGCGAGCGCGGACCATTGCGCGGCGGTCTCGGGCGCGAGTTCGTGCCGGAGCACGGAGTCGAAGAGCCCGAGCCAGGGGTCGAACATGCCGGGCCGGACGTTGCCGGCCTCCTGGTGGACCGCCATCGGGTTGCCATCGTAGCCGCGCTCGTAGAGGATCGCGTTGCGCCAGAAGGCGGCGATCTTCACCTCGTGCGCGGGCCAATCCTTGACATGCGCCGCGAAGACCGGGCCGAGGCCGGGATGCTCCCGGACGCTGGCATAGAAGGTCGCGACTACGCGGTCGATCTCCTCGGGGGTCACGGAAAAGCGCGGGGGGATGGCGGGCATTGCGGTTCCTTTCGGCGCGATCCTGCCCGCTTCCGACGCTCCCCGCAATGCGCCGCTTTGCCGCCGTCACTCGTCGTAGAGCCGCTTCTCCTCGTTGTCCTTCATCGACTGCTCCACGTCTTCGAGCGTCCGTTCGAGCTTCGCATGTTCGATGAGCGCCTGCGCATAGGTCGGCAGCCCGTCGGTCGGCGCCGCCTGATCCGGCTGCCAGAGACGCGAGCGGATCACCGACTTGCCGCAATGGTAGAAAGCCTCCTCCACCCGCACGAGGATCGCGAATTCCGGCACCCGGCCATTGATCGCCATCGTCTCGCGAAGCGCGCGGTCGCGGACAACGCGGGCGGAACCGTTGACGCGCACCACCTCGTTGCGGTTCGGCACCATGAACATCAGCCCGATGCGTCCGGTCTCGAGGATGTTGGCGAAGGTGTCGAAGCGGTGGTTGCCCGGCCGGTCGGGGATCGCCAGCGTCCAGTCGTCCACCACCTTGACGAAGCCCGCCGGATCGCCCTTCGGGGCGACATCGACGCGGCCCTCCCGGTCGTGGGTGCCGATCGTCACGAAGGGCGAGCGTTCGATCCAGACCCGCACGATGGGGTCGATCCGGTCGATGATCTTGCCGGTCTGCGAGGCGAATTCGTCGGGGATGACCGAGCGGATCTCGTTCAGGCTCGCCACGACGGCAGTCGGTTCGTAAGGGGCCATGCGACACCTCCTTTACCTCGGAGCACATGGGAATTATAGCACGGGCCATGATGTGTCTGCAGCACGGCATACGAATTACGAACCCGGCGCTCTGAACAAGAGACGCCGGGCAAAGGTGTCCGAGACTTCGCACCGCCCCATAGACCGCGACAGACCGACCAGAAGGACACCCCGATGTGCGCCGATAAGACCGATATGCACCCCGATTACCGCAGCACCGTCTTCCTGCCCGAGACCGATTTCCCGATGCGCGCAGGCCTGCCGCAGCGCGAGCCGGACTGGCTCGCCCGGTGGGAGCGGATCGGCGTCTACGACCGGCTGCGCGAGAAGCAGGGCCGGGTGCCCTTCACGCTGCATGACGGCCCGCCCTACGCCAACGGCCACCTCCATATCGGCCACGCGCTGAACAAGGTCCTGAAGGACATGGTGGTGCGCTCACAGCAGATGATGGGCAAGGACGCGCGCTATGTGCCGGGATGGGACTGCCACGGCCTGCCGATCGAATGGAAGATCGAGGAGCAGTACCGCAAGAAGGGGCTGAACAAGGACGACGTCGATGTCGTCGCCTTCCGCCAGGAATGCCGCAAGTTCGCGGAAGGCTGGATCGACGTCCAGCGCGAGGAGTTCAAGCGGCTCGGCGTGACCGGCAACTGGGCCGATCCCTATCTCACGATGGACTATCACGCCGAGGCGGTGATCGCCGAGGAGTTCCTGAAGTTCCTGATGAACGGCTCGCTCTATCAGGGCTCCAAACCCGTGATGTGGTCACCGGTCGAGAAGACCGCGCTCGCCGAGGCCGAGGTCGAGTATCACGACCATACCAGCCACACGATCTGGGTGCGGTTTCCGCCGCGGATCGTGGGTGACAGTGGTTCAACGGTGCCGTCCGATCTGCTGTCGGCGTCGGTCGTGATCTGGACCACCACCCCGTGGACGATCCCGCAGAACCGTGCCGTCGCCTTCAATCCCGAGATCGCCTACGGGCTCTACGAGGTCGTTTCGGTCGGCGAGAACGCCTCCGCCAGGCCCGGCGAAACGGTCATTCTCGCGGATAACCTTGCCGCGCAGGTCTTCACCGCTGCGCGCGTCGAAGAGTTCAAAAAGCTCCGCGATGTTCCCGCTTCTCAACTCGAGATGCTGACGCTGTCGCATCCTTTGGACCGCGTCGAGGGCGCCAACGGCGAATGGGATTACAACGTCCCGATGCTGCCCGGCGACCATGTCACCGATGATACCGGCACCGGCTTCGTCCACACCGCTCCCTCGCACGGCGACGACGACTACCAACTCGGGCTGAAGTACGGCCTCAAGATGACCTACAACGTCATGGAGGACGGCTCCTACCGCGCCGATCTGCCGCTCTTCGGCGGCGAGGCGATCATCACCGCCGAGGGCAAGGAAGGCCCGGCCAACGTCTCGGTGATCAAGCAGCTTGCTTGGGCGGGCAAGCTCTTCGCCAAGGGCAAGGTCAAGCATTCCTATCCGCACAGCTGGCGCTCGAAGGCGCCGCTCATCTACCGGAACACGCCGCAATGGTTCGTCGCCATCGACGCCAAGCTCGGCGACGGCATGGGCGAGTACGGCGACACGATCCGCGCCCGTGCGCTCAAATCCATCGACGAGTTGGTCGCCTGGACCCCGAAGACCGGGCGCAATCGGCTCCACTCGATGATCGAGGCGCGGCCCGACTGGGTGCTCTCGCGCCAGCGCGCCTGGGGCGTGCCGCTGACTTGCTTCGTCCGCAAGGGCGCGATGCCGACCGATCCGGACTTCCTCCTGCGCGATCCGGCGGTCAACGCCCGCATCGTCGCGGCCTTCGAGGCCGAGGGCGCCGATGTCTGGTATCGCGAGGGCTTCAAGGAGCAGGTGCTCGGCAATGACCACGATGCGGCGGCCTACGAGCAGGTCTTCGACGTGCTCGACGTCTGGTTCGATTCCGGCTCGACCCATGCCTTCGTGCTGCGCGACCGGCCCGACGGGACCAAGGACGGCATCGCCGACCTCTATCTTGAAGGCACCGACCAGCATCGCGGCTGGTTCCATTCCTCGATGCTGCAGGCCTGCGGCACCAAGGGCCGGGCGCCCTATCACGGCGTCCTGACCCATGGCTTCACGCTCGACGAGAAGGGCATGAAGATGTCGAAGTCGCTCGGCAATACCGTCGCCCCGCAGGAGGTCATCGACGAATACGGCGCCGATATCCTGCGCCTCTGGGTGGCGCAGTCGGACTACACGGTGGACCTTCGCATCGGCAAGGAGATCCTGAAGGGCACCGCCGACAGCTACCGACGGCTCCGCAACACCATGCGGTTCCTCCTCGGCAACCTCGCCGGCTTCTCCGAGGCCGAGCGCGTCGATCCCGCCGAGATGCCGGAACTCGAACGCTGGGTCCTGCACCGGCTGGCCGAGTTGGATCACACCGTCCGCAAGGGTTACGCGAAATACGACTTCCAGGGCGTGTTCCAGACCCTCTTCACCTTCTGCACCGTCGACCTCTCGGCGATCTATTTCGACATCCGCAAGGACGTGCTGTATTGCGACGGCGCGGACAGTATCGACCGCCGCGCGACGCGGGCCGTGCTCGACCTGCTGTTCCACCGGCTCGCGACCTGGCTCGCGCCGATCCTCGTCTTCACGATGGAGGATGTCTGGCTCTCGCGCTTTGCCGGCGAGGACACCTCGGTCCATCTCGTCGACATGCCCGAGACGCCGGCCGACTGGCTCGACGAGCCGCTCGCGCAGAAATGGGAAAAGATCCGCCGGGTCCGCCGGGTGGTGACGGCGGCGCTGGAGGTGCAGCGCACCGCCAAGGTCATCGGCGCCTCGCTCGAGGCTGCCCCGGTCGTCCATGTCGAGGATGCCGAGACGCTGAAGGCGCTGCAATCGGTGCCCTTCGCGGACATCTGCATAACGTCGGGCATGAGCCTCACTGCTGACCCGGTGCCGCAGGAGGCGTTCCGCCTGCCCGAAGTGCCGGGCGTCGGTGTCGTCTTCGAGGCGGCCGACGGCGAGAAGTGTCAGCGGTGCTGGAAGATCCTGCCGGACGTCGGCAGCCACGGCCACGACGGTACCTGCGCGCGCTGTGACGACGTTTTGGGTTGAGGCACGCCGCGATCCGAAGATGAGGCACGGCGAGCGGGCGCGATAGTCGCGCCCGTTTCCGTTATGCCCTGGTCCCGCCGGGCAGGAGCCAGGCTTGCAGCAGCTCCGCCAGCATCTCCTGCAAGGTTTGTTTCTGGTGCAGGGCGCAGAAATGCAGCGCGATGACATGGATCAGGAAGGCCTGCACGCCCGATGAGAGTAGCGCGGGCGTAACATCCCTGCGGAAGAGGCCGAGCGCCAGCCACTCGCCCAGCACCTGATCCGTGCGGGCGAAGGTCTGCGCGATCGGGCCGATCTCGGCCTTCCCCGCCGCGCCTGAATGGCGCAGGATCAGGTCGAAGACATAGCGTTCGGAAATCATCACCGCGACCAGCGGCATCAGCGCCTCGATGATCGCCGGCACGTCGGCGGGCGCGGGCAGCGCCTCGATCCGGTCGAGCGCGGCGTCGATCCGTGTGCCGATCAAGAGTTCGAGCAACGCCTCCTTGTCGCGGAAATGGGCGAAGAACGTGCCCTTGGCGACGCCGGCGCGCAGAACCACCTCCTCGACCCGCATCGCCTCGTACCCCGCCTCGGCAATGACCTCTTCGGCCGCCGCGATCAGCCGCGCGCGGGTCTCGAGGGTTCGCTTCTGGACGGCTCGGGTCATGCTGCCTTCTAGCGCATGTTTTGACCGCGGTCAAATTTATAATTGACCGCGGTCAGTTTCCTTTATAATAGTGACCTCGGTCAATTTAAGGGGGCGATCATGTCGGCGAAACGCATCTTCATTCTCAACGGTCATCCCGGGGCGGTGTCGCTGTCGCGCAGCCTTGCCGAGATCTACGCCCGCGCCGCCCGGGCCGCCGGCCACGAGGTTCGGGTGGTGCATCTGAGCGAACTGGAGTTCGATGCCGACTTCGGTCAGGGCAGTTTCCAGGATCCGAAGCCGCTGGAACCCGTGCTGGAGAACGTGATGCGGGATCTGTCTTGGTCCAATCACTTTGTGCTGGCGATGCCGATGTGGTGGGGCGGACTGCCGGCCAAGCTCAAGGGGCTGATCGACCGCAGCTTCCTGCCGGGGACCACGTTCGACACCCGTGCGACGACCCGGCTCGGCATGCCCTCGCCGCTTCTGACCGGGCGCAGCGCGCGGGTCATCGTGACATCGGACACGCCGGGCTGGTTCCAGCGGCTGATATACCGCAACGCCCTGATCCATCAGCTTCGCGGCCAGGTGCTCGGTTTCGTCGGCATTCGCCCGGCTCGCTTCACCTGGTTTTCCGGCGCGAGCCATCCCGCCGAGGGACTCGTGGACCGCTGGGCACGGACCGTGGAAGGTCTGGGCGCGCGGGCATGTTGACGCTTCGACCCGCTGGCGAGGCGAAGGTTTCGCTCAGAGAGCGTCCCAGCAGCCGAACCGGGCGCGGAGGTCGTCGCGGGTCAGGCCCATATCGTCGATCAGATGATCGTCGCCCCGCCGCAGGAGCGCGCGGATGCGCGCCCGGGCAGCCCGGCGGTCGCGCCAGTCGGCGAGGACCCTGCCGATCGGCCGGGGCGGCAGGACAGTGGAAAGGCGGTATCGGACGATCCGGTGCAGCATGGCGGACTCCTTCTCTCTGGCCCCAGTCTCGGTCGCCTTAATGCATCAGAAAAACGAATAGAATTTATGCAAGGAATCAGTCAGGCTGATGACATGGCCCATCCGCCCGACAGCGATCTCCTGCGCAGTTTCCTCGCCATCGCCGAGGCCGGCAGCGTGACAGCCGCGGCCGAGCGGCTCGGCCGCACGCAATCGGCCGTATCGATGCAGATCGCGCGGCTGGAGGAGAACCTCGGCCAACAGCTTTTCGACCGGCTGCCGCGCGGCGTGGCGCTGACCGCGCGCGGCGCGCAGCTCCTGCCCTATGCTCGCCGCGTCACCGGGCTGATCGAGGAGGCGGCCACCGCGCTGCGCTCGCGCCCGCTCGACGGGCCGGTGCGGATCGGCATCCCGCAGGACTACAGCGAAACCGTGCTGCCGGGCATCCTGTCGGCCTTCTCCCGGCGCTATCCGGCGGTCGAGGTCACCGTGCGGCTTGACTATTCGGTGCCGCAGCTCAAGGCGATGGCGGCGGGCGAGCTCGACCTCGCCGTGGTGTTCGAATGGAAGCCCGCCGGCACGAAGGGCGAGATACTCTGCGTCGAGCCGACGGTCTGGGTAACGTCGGACCGCCACGCCCAGCACCTGCAGACCCCGCTGCCGATCGCGGTCTATTTCAGCTCCGACTGGTGCCAGGCCAACATGATCGCCTCGCTCGACCGGCATGGCATCCCGTACCGGGTGGCCTTCGAATGCGACACGGTGGGCGGGTTCTTCGCGGCCGTACGTTCCGGCCTTGCCGTCGTCGCGCTGTCGCGCAGCACGATCCCGGATGGCTGCCGCGAACTGACGCTGGCGGAGGGGTTCCCGGCGGTGGATTCCTCCTCCGTCATGCTGCACCGCTCCTCGCGCGGCACCTCGCCGGCGGTCGATGCGCTGGCCGAGGCGATCCGCGTCGCCTTCCGGCCGGGCGCATTCACGGAGGTGGAGGGATGATCCGCAAGGCCGCCTGGGAAAGCCCGCTTGGCCGGCTGGTCCTGACCGAGGCGGACGGCGCCCTGATCCGGCTCGAATGGAGCGCGGAGGCGGTTCCCGCCGCGGGCTCCGACCTCCTCACCGAGGCGTGCTGCCAGCTTGCCGCCTATTTCGGCGGCAGCCGCCGCGCGTTCGACCTCCCCGTCGCCTTCGCGCCGGGCCTGACCGGGCGGGTCCAGCGGGCGATGTGCGCGATCCCCTTCGGCGAGACCCGCACCTACGGTGATCTCGCACGTGATCTCGGCGTGCCGGCGCAGGCGGTGGGACAGGCCTGCGGCGCCAATCCGGTGCCGGTGATCGTGCCCTGCCACCGGGTGCTCGGCGCGTCCGGCCTCGGCGGCTTTTCCGCGCCCGGCGGGGTCGAGACCAAGGTCGCGCTCCTCAAACACGAGGGCGCCGCCTCGCTCCTGATCTGAAGCGGCGCCATCAAGTGTCTGTCGGCCTGACGGCGGTTCGCTCGCCCGCGCGGCCGGTCAGCTCGCGGGTTCGATCGCGGGGAAGGTCCAGCTGCCGTCCAGAAGTTCGGGCCGCGGCTGGTACATGCGGATCGCATAGCTCCAGTCCGGCGTGATCGGGATGCAGTTCGCCCGGCCATCCTCGCAGCCGCCGAAATGGAGCGTGTAGCCGCCGTCCTCATCCGGCGCGGCGGTGACGTTGTTGTAGCTGTTGCGGCCAAGGTCGTTGGCCGCCAGATAGCCGTCGGAATTGTAGACCGTGATCGACCAGAACGCGTCCACGGGCACGTCCTTGACGGTGACGGCATGCGGGGTCGCGCCATCGTTCGCGCTGACGCTGTCTATCAGGTAATAGGCGGCACTGACCGGCAGGCCACCCCAGCCGGCGGCAGCTCCGACGAGATGGTCCACGGGCCGCGTCTCCTCCACGGAGCCGAAGGCATAGGTGGAATCGAAGCCGAGTGCGGCGACATCGTTGAGCGCCTTGCGGATCACGGCGAGCTTGTCGAGATTCCAGTCCGGCGCCTCGAACGGTCCGGCCCCGCCGCCGGCGATCTCGATCGCGTCCTGCGCCGCATGGGCCTTGGCGACGTCGTCGGGATCGTTGACATCGACGAAGGTGCGGATGAGCACGATGGCGAACCGCGATCCGACCGTCTCCTCCGTCAGGTCGTAGGCGCCCGGCCGGGTCTCGACGAACATGTAGTGATCCTGATTGATCACATGCATAGACATGTAGCGTCCGCCGATTTCCGGCATCGTGAAGGTGACGGGTTCCGACAGGTCGAGGACGACGGAGGAATAGAGCGTATCCTGGTTGCTGCGGATCACCGTCTGGTTCGCGACCGTCGTCGGTTCGCGCAGATGGGCGATCTTGCCAACCTCGAGACCCTGGCTTTCCATGTTCAGGCGGATCATGTGATCCGTCTCGGCCCGCACGAAGGTTTCGACATTGACCTCCTGGGCCGAAGCGGCGATCGGCGCAAGCAGTGCGATTGCCAGCAAATATCTCATCCTGACGTCCTTTTCTGTCAATTCAGGGGCTTCGCTTCGGGAAATGCCCAGCTCCCATCAAGGATTTCCGGGCCGGGCCGGTAGAGGCGCACGGTGTAGTTCCAGCCGTCCATGACCGGCAGGCAGTTCACCCGGCCATCGTCGCATCCGCCGAGATGCACCGTCATCGAGCCGTCTTCGTTGCGGGCCCCGGTCACGGAGTTGATGTTGTACGCGCCGAGGTCGTTCTTCTCGAAGAAGCCGGCGCGATTGTAGAGGCTGATGGACCAGAACGCGCCCACCGGCACGTCGGCGGGCACGTCGATCCGGTAGTCCCCGACCGGCAGTCCCGGATCCACGTTGACGTAGAACGCCTCGGACTCGGGCAGGCCGCCCCAGCCGCCGGCCGTGCCGATGAAGTGGCGCACCGGGCCGACCTCGCCCCGCGCGCCGAACATGCCGGCACTGTCCGGAACATAGGGGCCGAGGCCGAGGATCGCCCGGACGAGGCCCTCGAAATCTTCCTCGCTGTAATCGGGCACGATGAAGGTCTTCGCCGAGCCCGCCGCGACCGTCATCTGGTCCTGGATCGCGTTCACGGCGGCGACATCCTCCGGATCGGCCGCGTCCACGAGCACGCGCATGAAGACGATGACATAGGGCGTGCCGAACGTTTCCATGTCGAGCGTGTAGCTGCCGCCTCCGAAGAAAACCTCGTCGATGTAGTGGTCCTGGTTGACCACCATTGCCGTCATGTAGCGGTCGCCCACGTCGGGCAGCGTCAGCGTGGCGCCTTCGCTGATGTCGATGACCGCGGTGCTGTAGAGCGTATCGCGGTTCATCCGGATCGTCGGCTGGCTCTCGACCGGCGTTGGTGCCCGGAAATGGAAGAACCGGTTCACTCCGCCCGCAAGGGCCTCGTATTTCCCGAGCTCGAAATCCGTGGCCGCACGGATGAAATTGTCGATGGTGACGGGGATTTCCCGGGCTTCAACGAGGGCGTTCAGCGTGTTGTCCGGACTTTGCGCGCCGATTGGCGACGCGATCAGGGCAGCGCTGGTTGCAAGAGCTGTGGCAGTGGATACGATCCATCTCTTCATTGCGATCCCTCCAAGGGTTGTCGCAGCGCGAAGGCTACATGTACTCGCCTCTCTTATAGCGCCGCTCCGGCGCCTTGGACTTGACCGGGATCAAGGCGCCGGTTGCGCGGAAAGCGAGCCAACTCCAATCAGTTATGCCATGCCCAGCGGTTTCTGCAAATGGTGCCGCGAGCATTCACGCGCGCACTGCGCAAAGGCATGGGCCGGTGCCCGGCCTGTGGCCCATCGCATGACGCGTGGTGAATACTCGGTGTACCGCAGCCCGGTGGCGGCCGAAGGCCGCGCCGGTGCCACCGTGTCAGGTGATGGCTTCGAGCCGCTCCTTCGACATCTCACCCGGCACGATCGTGATCGGGATCGGCAGGCTGCCGGAGTTCTTCGACATCTGGGTGACGAGCGGTCCGGGGCCGCCCTTGTCGGTGCCAGCGCCCAGGACGAGAACGCCGATCTCGGGGTCTTCCGTGATCTGGGCGAAAATCTCGTTCATCGGCTCGCCCTCGCGGATGACGAGTTCGGGCTCGATTCCCTGGCGGTCGCGCATCCATTTGGCGAAGACCTCGTAATGCGCCTCGATCCGCTCGCGTGCCTCGGCCCGCATGATGTCGCCGACGCCGATCCAGTGTTGGAACTCCTCGGGCGGGATCACCGCGAGGATCGTGACGCCGGCGCCGGTATGCGCGGCGCGCAGCGCCGCGAACCGCATCGCGTTCAGGCATTCGCGGCTGTCGTCGAGAACGACCAGGAACTTGCGCATCATATTCCCCTGTGTGGCGCCGCGATCATGGCGGTTGCGGCCGCGATTGGCAACGGACCTTGCGCGATCGCGCTGGCTTTCGCCGGCCCGGCGGCCGACGCCGGGGCGCGTATGATCACAGATCGATCAGGCCGTGGGGCCGCCGGATCGGCATCCGTGATTCGCTTCGATTGTAGAGACTTTGCGGGTTTTCCGGCCCGCCGAGAGGCGCCGCCTTAGGGGATTCTAAAGCCGACCCGCCTTCACTGGATGCGGGTGAAGACAAATCGGGTGGCAAACGTGGTTGGCCTCCAACATGTGGCGACGTTGCTTGACGGCACGTTGTCCTTCGGCGCTCGCGTGTCGGGCTGTGCGACGCTGACGACGGCGTCGGGCACTTACCTCTATGCCGGGGCGCAGCCCGGGCTGGGGATATCCTCCTATCGGCTGGCGCCCGGTGCGGCGGCCACGTCTTACGGCTGGGCCCCTTACCCGGCGGGTTCGGACCTCACCGGCCTGACACGGCTCGATGTCCTGCAGACCGGAAGCCAGACGGTGCTGTTGGCCTCGGCGCGGTTCGGGGCGACGCTCGACGGCAGGATCCTCGGTGGCGACGGCGCTTTCGGTTCCGTCACGGGCTTTTCCGGCGGCGGCGGAAGCGATGGCGCGCTGTCCGATCTGGCGACGATCCGGATCGGGACGACGAGCTGGATCTACGGCGTCACGCCGGGTTCAGACCGGATCAAGGCCTGGTCGTTGCCGGACGGGTCGGCCGCGTTGACCCCGTCGGCGGGCTTCGTCGATACTGCCGACAGCCTCTCTGTAGACGTTACCGCGATGACGACCGCGACGGTCGATGGCGAACGCTGGCTTTTCGTGGCATCGGGCTGTGAGGACGGCGTGTCGAGCTTTCGCATCGCCGGAGACGGATCGCTGCAGTTACACGCAGCGATTGGGGCGCGCGACGGGCTTGGCATCGACGCGCCGAGCGCGCTGCAGACGGCCGCGTTCGGGTCGGT
The DNA here is from genome assembly GCF_026013545.1 of Defluviimonas salinarum. Lineage (GTDB taxonomy): Bacteria > Pseudomonadota > Alphaproteobacteria > Rhodobacterales > Rhodobacteraceae > Albidovulum > Albidovulum salinarum. Next base: position 47,752 of record NZ_JAPDOG010000012.1, read on the forward strand.
CCAGTACCTGATCGTCGCCGGCATGGGCAGTTCCTCGATTTCGGTCCTGCGGGTGGAGGCCGACCGGCTGATGCCGACCGATCACGTCACGGATACGCTGGCGACCCGGTTTCAGTCGGTGGCAGCACTCGACACCGTTACCGTCTCGGGACGGACCTATGTGATCGCGGGCGGGGCTGACGACGGCATCTCGGTTTTCCAGCTGCTGCCCGATGGCCGACTGATCCTCTTGACGAGTATCACCGATACCAAGGCGACGGCGCTGTCGGCGGTTGCCGCGATCGAGGCGGTCGCCGTCGCGGGCGAGATCCAGATCTTTACCGCGTCGGGGGACGAAAACGGGCTCAGCCAGTTCCGGCTTGAGCTTGGCGCGCCGGGGCTGAACCTCAATGGCGATGAGGCGGATGACGTCCTGACCGGCGCTGCGGCCGACGACGTGATTCTCGGCGGCAGCGGAAACGATCTGCTTCAGGGCGGCGGCGGCGACGACATCCTCGTTGACGGCGCGGGGAGCGATACGCTCAGCGGCGGCGCGGGACGGGATCTTTTCGTCCTGCTGACCGATGGCGCGCCCGACCGGATCACCGATTTCGACATCAACTATGACCGGCTCGACCTGTCGGACTTCACGCTTCTATACTCCGTCTCGGCACTGAAGATCACCAGCACCGCGATCGGCGCGACGATCACCTACGGCGATGAGGTGGTGGAGATCGTCTCATCGACCTATTCACCGCTGGCGGCGGCCCAGTTCACCAATGCGAACACGATCAACCTGCCCCGGTCACCGCTTCAGCAGATCGTCGCGGGGCGGGTCGAGGCTGGAACGCCCGGCGACGACAGGCTGATCGGTTCGGTTTTCGATGATCGGCTCGATGGTCAGGCGGGCAATGACTTGCTTCGGGGCGCTGCCGGCAACGACGTCCTCACCGGCGGCGCGGGGGGCGACACGCTGGATGGCGGCACCGGGCTCGACTACGCGGACTACGCGAGGGCGGGCGCTGCGGTCCGCGTCGATCTCATCGAGCCGGGCTTGAATTCCGGCGACGCGGCCGGAGATGTTTATTTCGGTATCGAAGGGCTGATCGGTTCGTCCCACGACGACGACCTGCGCGGCGATGGCGGGGATAACAGGATTGCCGGGCGGGACGGTGCGGATAGTATTCTCGGCCGCCACGGGGACGACCGTCTCGATGGCGGTAACGGCGACGATACGCTTCAGGGCGGAGAAGGCGCCGATACGCTGGTCGGCGGGAACGGCTTCGACTTCGCCGACTACTCCGATTCGCCGACCGGCCTCGTCGTCGACCTAGCCGATTCGAGCCGCAACACCGCGATCGCCGCCGGAGACCGCTTCTCGGGGATCGAGGCGGTGGTCGGGTCGTGGTTTGCCGATTGGCTGAGCGGCGACGACGGCGTGAACTGGATCTTCGCCGGAAGCGGCGACGACCGGCTGGCCGGCGGCGGCGGCGATGACGTGCTGGACGGCGGGGCCGGGAACGATGTCCTGTCGGGCGGGGAGGAGGCGGACCGTCTCATCGGCGGGGACGGGACCGACACCGCCAGCTACGGCGACTCGGCTGACGGCCGACCTGATATTGCCTTCGGTCAATACCGGGATGGCGGCGGGCGATACGTTCGTCGGGATCGAGAAACTCGAAGGCTCGCCCGGCAATGACGTGCTGCGCGGCGACGACGGCGTCAACGGGATCTTCGGCGCGGCGGGCGACGACGTCCTCGTCGGCCGCGGCGGCGCCGATTACCTCCTCGGCGGCGACGGCGCCGACGTGCTGGACGGCGGGGCGGGGAACGACGTCCTGTACGGCGGCTGGGGGGCGGACCGTTTCATCGGCGGTGACGGGACCGACACGGCCAGCTACAGCGACTCGGCGACGGGGCTGACGGTCGACCTGGTTTGGTATTGGGTCAATACCGGGATGGCGGCGGGCGACACGTTCATCGGGGTCGAAAAGCTCGAAGGCTCGTCCGGCAATGACGTGCTGCGCGGCGACGACGGTGTCAACGGGATCTTCGGCGGGGGCGGCGGCGACCTGCTCGCGGGCCGTGGGGGAACGGATTACCTCCTCGGCGGCGACGGCAACGACGTGCTGGACGGCGGGGCGGGGGACGACGTCCTGTACGGCGGCTGGGGGGCGGACCGTTTCATCGGCGGGGACGGGACCGACACGGCCAGCTACAGCGACTCGGCGACGGGGCTGACGGTCGACCTAGTTTGGTATTGGGTCAATACCGGGATGGCGGCGGGCGACACGTTCATCGGGGTCGAAAAGCTCGAAGGCTCGTCCGGCAATGACGTGCTGCGCGGCGACGACGGTGTCAACGGGATAATCGGCGGGGGCGGCGATGACGTGCTCGCGGGATGCGGCGGCGATGACGTGCTGGACGGCGGGGCCGGGAACGATATCCTGTACGGCGGCTGGGGGGCGGATCGTTTCATCGGCGGGGACGGGACCGACACGGCCAGCTACAGCGACTCGGCGACGGGGCTGACGGTCGACCTGGTTTGGTATTGGGTCAATACCGGGATGGCGGCGGGCGATACGTTCGTCGGGATCGAGAAACTCGAAGGCTCGCCCGGCAATGACGTGCTGCGCGGCGACGACGGCGTCAACGGGATCTTCGGCGCGGCGGGCGACGACGTCCTCGTCGGCCGCGGCGGCGCCGATTACCTCCTCGGCGGCGACGGCGCCGACGTGCTGGACGGCGGGGCGGGGAACGACGTCCTGTACGGCGGCTGGGGGGCGGACCGTTTCATCGGCGGTGACGGGACCGACACGGCCAGCTACAGCGACTCGGCGACGGGGCTGACGGTCGACCTGGTTTGGTATTGGGTCAATACCGGGATGGCGGCGGGCGACACGTTCATCGGGGTCGAAAAGCTCGAAGGCTCGTCCGGCAATGACGTGCTGCGCGGCGACGACGGTGTCAACGGGATCTTCGGCGGGGGCGGCGGCGACCTGCTCGCGGGCCGTGGGGGAACGGATTACCTCCTCGGCGGCGACGGCAACGACGTGCTGGACGGCGGGGCCGGGAACGATGTCCTGTACGGCGGCTGGGGGGCGGACCGTTTCATCGGAGGGGACGGGACCGACACGGCCAGCTACAGCGACTCGGCGACGGGGCTGACGGTCGACCTGCTGTCGCCATCGACCAATACCGGGATGGCGGCGGGCGACACGTTCGTCGGAGTCGAAAAGCTCGAAGGCTCATCCGGCAATGACGTTCTGTGCGGCGACGACGGCGTCAACGGGATCTTCGGCGCGGGGGGCGACGACCTGCTCGTGGGACGCGGCGGCGCCGATTACCTCCTCGGCGGCGACGGCAACGACGTGCTGGACGGCGGGGCGGGGAATGATTTCCTGTACGGTGGTTGGGGGGCGGACCGTCTCATCGGAGGGGACGGGACCGACAGCGCTTGCTACGGCGACTCGGCGACGGGGCTGACGGTCGACCTGCTGTCGCCGTCGACCAATACCGGGATGGCGGAAGGCGATACGTTCGTCGGGATCGAGAAACTCGAAGGCTCGTTCGGGAATGACGTGCTGCGCGGTGACGATGGCGTCAACGGATTGTTCGGCGCGGGCGGCGACGACCTGCTCGTGGGCCGCGGCGGCGCCGACTACCTCCTCGGCGCTGACGGCAACGACGTGCTGGATGGCGGAGCGGGGAACGATTTCCTGTTCGGCGGTTCCGGGGCGGATACTTTCGTCTTTGCGGGGGGCGGCGGTTCCGATCAGGTGATGGACTTCGAACTCGGTCGCGACAGTCTCCGGTTCGGTGCCGAGTTGCTGGGTGTCCCGGTGATGACCGGAGCCGAGCTGATCGCCGCGCATGCCAGCGTCACCGCGCAAGGAGTCCAGTTCCAGTTCGACGGCGGCGAACAGGTTCTGGTGCATGGCGTCATGGATCCGCAGGAGCTGCTCGGCTACATCCTGTTTGGCTGAACGCGCGGTGCGGCGAGTGAAAGTGCAGGACGGGGTCGGCATTCGCCTCTCCTCGCGAGAGATCACCGTGCGCGGCGGAAGCTCCCGCCGTCGCGATCGTCGTGCGATGCACGGCGGGCTCACCGTCGGGCATCAAAGATCCGCGCTTTCCGGCGAAATACCCCCTGTTTCGCCGTCAAGGGACGGTCATGGCGGCAAAATACCTGGGAAAAGCGGCACGGGCGGGAGGCGCGAAGTCCATCGCCGGAGAGAAGGCGAAACCGAGGAACCCTCAGGGGTTCACGTTTCTGACGCAAGGATCCGGCGGCGGAGAGCAATTCGACCTTCGGGATCACCCGCTGTGCCCGGTTCCTCGCGACCCTTCCGGCTTCGCGTCCGACAAAGCGGCCTGTAACCCGCGCGCCGGTTCCCCCTTGGGATGCCGGACGGGGATCAGCCCGCTTCGGCCAGGAGCGCGCGCAGGTCGAGCGGCCGCGTCACCATCGCGAGGGCACCCGCGGAGTCGCGCGGCCACTCGGCTTCCGGCCTATCTCGGTAGAGCTCGACGCCGTTGCCGTCCGGGTCCGAGAGATAGAGCGCCTCGCTGACGCCGTGGTCGGATGCCCCGTCGAGCGGATAGTCCGCTTCGACAAGGCGCTTCAGCACCGCCGCGAGCGCGGCCCGCGACGGATAGAGAAAGGCGGTGTGGTAAAGCCCGGTATGGCCGGGCGCTGGCGCCGTGCCGCCCTTGCTCTCCCAGGTGTTGAGGCCGATGTGGTGGTGGTAGCCTCCAGCCGACAGGAAGGCGGCGCCGGTACCGTATTTCTGGGTCACGGCAAAGCCGAGCAGCCCGGAGTAGAACGCGATGGCGCGGTCGAGATCGGCAACCTTAAGGTGGACATGCCCGATGCGGGTTTCCGGCGGTGCTGTGTAGCTCATTGAGGTCATCCCCTTCCATTGTGCAGCCAGTCTAGCTTGTTAACTGGACGCACAGAACTTGCGATTTCGCAGGGATGTTGTGCGAAAAAAGCAAAACCCCCGGCGAGCCGGGGGCCCGCGGAAGGCCGGGGGAATGGCCCCGCGGTGCTGTCCGGTGTCATCCGGGGGGCGCCGGGGAGGCCGCGACCGGGGAAAGCATCTGTACCAGACAGCGGCATCCTGCCCGCGAATTGAAACGGCCGCGTGACGGTCCGCCGTCAGGTTCTACGCGAGCGGATCAGGCCGACGATGTCGTAGGTCTGCGCGAGGATCGGCTCTGCGATCGCATTGGCGCGCGCGGCGCCGTCACCGAGGATGCGGTCGATCTCCGCCGGATCCGCCATCAGCCGCTTCATCTCGTCCGCAATGGGAGAGAGCTTCGACACGGCGAGATCGGCGAGCGCCGGCTTGAAGGTGCCGAAGCCCTGGCCGGCATATTCCGCCACCACCGCCTCGGGCGTCATCTCGGCAAGGGCCGCGTAGATGTTGACGAGGTTCCGCGCCTCGGGCCGGTCCTTCAGCCCCTCGAGCGTCTCGGGCAGGGGCTCGGAATCGGTCCGCGCCTTGCGGAACTTCTGCGCGACCGTGTCGGCATCGTCGGTGAGGTTGATCCGGCTCGCATCCGAGGGATCGGATTTCGACATCTTCTTGGAGCCGTCGCGCAGCGACATGACCCGCGTGGCGGCGCCCTCGATCACCGGCTGGGTGACGGGGAAGAAATCCACCTTGAAGTCGTGGTTGAACTTGATCGCGATGTCGCGGGTCAGCTCGACATGCTGCTTCTGGTCCTCGCCCACGGGCACATGGGTTGCGTGGTAGAGAAGGATGTCGGCCGCCATCAGCGAGGGATAGGCGAAAAGCCCGAGCGAGGCCTTCTCGGCATCCTTGCCGGCCTTGTCCTTCCACTGCGTCATGCGGTTCATCCAGCCCATGCGGGCGACGCAGTTGAATATCCAGCCAAGCTCGGCATGGCCCGGCACCTGGGACTGGTTGAACAGGATCGATCGCTTCGGATCGAGCCCCGAGGCGATGTAGCTGGCCGCAAGCTCGCGCGTGGCGTTCTGCAGGTCGACGGGGTCTTGCCAGACCGTGATCGCGTGCAGGTCGACGATGCAGTAGATCGTCTCGATGCCGCTGTTCTGCATCTCCACGAAGCGCTTCACCGCACCGAGGTAGTTCCCCAGCTGCAAGTGGTTCGTCGGCTGGATGCCGGAAAACACGCGCGGGGTGAATTTGGACTTCGCCGCGTCGGTCATGACTGTCCCCATAGGTTCGTCTGGAAATTTTCGCCCCGCTCGCGTATCGCAGGGGCAGAGCCCCGTCAACAAGGAGACCCCATGCGCGACGGTTACGATGAAGCGCCCCTCAATCCGCTGCCGCCGGTCATCTGGCTTCTGGTGCTGCCGATCGTGGCGATGGAGGTGGTGTTGAACGCGGGCACCTACGGGTTTACCGGCAGCGCCGACGCCATTGGCTGGCGCAGCGACGCGCTGCAGCGCTTCGCGCTGTCGCCGATGATGCTCGACCAGATGCTCGCCACGGGGCGCGTCGATGGCGACTACCTGATGCGCTTCGTTACCTATCCCTTCGTGCATGGCAATCTCACGCATGCGCTCTTCGCCGGGGTGTTCATCCTCGCGCTCGGCAAGTTCGTGGCCGAGGTCTACCGGGCCTGGGCGGTGCTGGCCGTCTTCTTCGGCGGGGTGATCGCCGGCGGGCTCGCCTATTCGCTGGTGCCGGGGCTACAGGTGGCGCTCTATGGCGCCTATCCCGGGGCCTACGGGCTGATCGGCGCCTTCACCTTCATTCTCTGGGCGCGGCTCGGGGCGGAACAGGCCAACCGCGGCCGCGCCTTCACGCTGATCGGGTTCCTACTTGGCATCCAGCTTCTTTTCGGTGCGATCTTCGGCGGCGCGCCGGACTGGATTGCCGATCTGGCGGGCTTCGGCGCGGGCTTCCTGCTGTCGTTCGTCGTGGCGCCGGGCGGGCTTGCCCATCTCTTAAAGGTGATCCGTCAGCGCTGACGCGAGAGGCCGGAGCGGAAGTCAGCGATCCGGAAGGCACCGAAAGCGTAGGCGGCAAGACCGAAGACCGCCATGCCGGCAAGGATCAGGACCGTCAGCGCCCAGTAGCGGTGGCCGTGTGCGGAAAGCTGGTCGGCGAGCGCGGTCTCGGCCAGCCAGAGGAAGAGCCCCATCACCGCCGAGGCAAGCACCGTGCGCGGCAGGCGGCGGCGGAGCCTTTCGTCGGCGCGGGCGGCCTCGCCCATCTTCCGGGTTCCCCACCAGAGCTGGACGGTCATCGCCCAGCCGGCGAGCGTGGTGCCCCAGGCAGCGGCGATGAAGCCGAGGAAGGGCGCGAGCCCGATGGCAAGCACGGCGTTCACGACCATCGACCAGAGCGCGAAGCGGAACGGCGTCGCGGTGTCCTCACGGGCGAAGTAGAGGGGTTGCAGCACCTTTTGCAGCACGAAGGCGGGCAGCCCCAGCCCGTAGACGGCGAGCGCCAGCGCCGTCGGCGCGCTGTCGGCCGCGTCAAAGGCGCCGCGTTCGTAGAGGACCGAGATCAGCGGCAGCGGGATCACCATGAGCGCGACGCCCGCCGGAACGGTCAGAAACAGCGCGAACTCGGTGGCGCGCGAGAGCGCGTAGCGGCTGCCGAACGTGTCCTCGGCCTTCAGCCGGCGCGACAGGTCGGGCAGGAGCACGATGCCGATGGCGATGCCGACGACGCCCAGGGGAAGTTGGTAGAGCCGGTCGGCATAGGAGAGCCAGGCGATGCCGCCCTCGAAGAAGCTGCCGACCTGGCGGCCGACGAGGAGGTTGATCTGCACCACGCCGCCGGCCATGACCGCCGGTCCGGCGATGGTGAGAAGCCGCTTCAGGTCCGGCGTCATCCGGGGCCGCCTGAACTTCAGGGCGAAGCCCATCCGCGCCGCCGCGACCCAGACCAGCGCGAGCTGGGCGAGCCCGGTCACCGGTGTCGCCCAGGCCATCGTGAGGCCCATGTCCCAGCCCAGCCGGTCGGCCATCACCATGGCGACGATAAAGATGATGTTGAGCAGCACCGGCGCGCCCGCCGCCGCGATGAACCGCCCGCCCGCGTTCAGAAGGCCGGAAAGCAGTGCCGTCAGCGAGATGAAGAAGATGTAGGGAAAGCAGATGCGGCCGTATTCGACCGCGAGCGGCAGCCGCTCGTCCCCGGCGAAACCGCCCGCCATGGCGAGGACCAGCCAGGGCATCGCCACCATCGCCACGAGCGAGACGATGAGGACCACGAAGGCGAGCCCGGCGAAGGCGTCCTCGGCGAAGCCCTTGGGATCCTCACCGGCCTCGAGTTTTTTCGAGAAGAGCGGCACGAAGGCGGTGTTGAACGCGCCTTCCGCGAAGAAGCGGCGGAACATGTTCGGCAGCGTGAAGGCCACCAGGAAGGCCTCGGCCACCGGCCCGGTGCCGAGATAGGCGGCGATCAGCACGTCGCGGACGAAGCCCGCGATGCGGCTCAACAGGGTCCAGGCGCCGACCGTGAGGAAGCCGCGAACGAGACGGATCGGTTTCATTCGCCGCGCGCCCGCTCCGCGCCCTCGGTGATCGCCGTGCGCAGCTTGCGTTCCAGCGCTTCCTGCTTCGACCGCGTATGCAGTTTCAACCCGAACATGTCCTTGACGTAGAAGGAGTCGACGACCTGCGCGCCATAGGTCGCGATCACAGCACTCGCGATGTAGATGTTGTTCGCCGCGAGGGTGCGCGTCAGGTCGTAGAGCAGCCCCGGCCGGTCGCGGGTGTCGACCTCGATGATCGTGTAGATTTCCGAGCCCTCGTTGTCGAAGGTGATGTGGGTCGGGAACTGGAACTGCCGTTCGCGTTTCTTGATCTTGTCGCGGTCCTTGAGCGCCTCGCGCGCCACGACCTCGCCCTTCAGCGTCTTTTCGATCATCGCGCGCAGCCGCGGCAGGCGGTCGGTCTCGTAGGGATGGCCCTCGGCGTCCTGAACCCAGAAGACGGCCGTCGCGTAGCCGTCCTTCGAGGTGTAGGTCCGCGCGTCGACGACGTTGGCGCCGACCAGCGCCAGTGCGCCCGCGAGGCGCGAGAAGATGCCCGGATGGTCGCCGAGCGCGAAGCAGGCGCGGGTCGCGTCGTGGTCCGGGTCCGGCTTGATGTCGATGCGGATCGCGTCGTCGGGAATGTCCTTCAGGAGGTTCGCGAAGACGACTTGGGTATCGGTGGAGAGCCCCTGCCAGTAGGGATCGTAATGCCGCGCGGTCTCCCGCCTTACGTCCTTGGTGTCCCAGTCCGCCAGACGCTCGCGCAGCGCGCGTTTCGACTCGTCCTGACGCTTGCTCATGTTCAGCGTCTCGAGCCCGGCTTCGAGCGCGTCAGAGGTGTCGGCATGGAGACGGCGCAGCAGCATCGCCTTCCAGTTGTTCCAGGTGTTCGGCCCGACGCCGCGGATGTCGCAGACCGTGAGCACGGTCAGAAGATCGAGCCGTTTCTTGGTCTTCACGACCTTGGCGAAGTCACGCACCGTGCGCGGATCGGAGAGGTCGCGCTTCTGGGCCATGTCGGACATGAAGAGGTGATAGCGGACGAGCCATTCGACCGTCTCGCATTCCTCTGCATTGAGCCCCAGCCGCGGCGCCACCTTGCGCGCGATCTGGGCGCCGAGGATCGAATGATCCTCCGGCCGGCCCTTGCCGATGTCGTGCAGGAGAAGCGCGACGTAGAGCACCCGCCGGTTCACGCCGGCATCGAGGATCGAGGAGGACAGCGGAAGTTCCTCGATCAACTCCTTCCTCTCGATCTGCGCGAGGGTGGAGATCGTCTGAATCGTGTGCTCGTCTACCGTGTAGTGGTGGTAGACATTGAACTGCATCATCGCGACGATCGGCTCGAACTCCGGGATGAAGGCCGAGAGGACGCCAAGCTCGTTCATGCGTCGGAGCGCGCGCTCGGGATTGCCGTGTTTCAGGAGGAGGTCGAGGAAGATCCGCGTCGCCTCGCGGTCCTCGCGCATCTCGTCGTCGATCGTGTCGAGATGCGCAGTGACGATGCGCATCGCGTCGGGATGGATCAGGTAGCCGGTCCTGAGGCCTTCCTCGAACAAGCGGAGCAGGTTCAGCTTGTCTTTCAGGAATGCCTTCTCGTCGACGATCGTGATACGTCCGCGCTCGATCCGGAACCCCTCGCGGGTCTTGCGCCGCCGGCGCAAGAAGCCCGCCAGCATCGCCTCGCGCTTGACGTGGCGCGCCTCGAGCGCGGTCAGGAAGACCCGCGTCAGCTCGCCCACATGGGTGGCGTGGCGGAAATAATCCTGCATGAAATGCTCGACCGCGCGACGGCCGCCGGCGTCGGAATAGCCCATGCGACGTGCGACCTCGACCTGGAGGTCGAAGGTCAGCTGGTCCTGGGCGCGGTTCGTGATCAGGTGCAGGTGGCAGCGCACCGCCCAGAGGAAATCCTCGGCGGCGGCGAAGTTGTCGTATTCCTCGCGCCGCAGGAGCCCCTGGTCGACCAGTTCGGCCGACTGCCGGACGCCGTGGATGTACTTGCCGATCCAGTAGAGCGTCTGCAGGTCGCGAAGCCCGCCCTTGCCCTCCTTGACGTTTGGTTCGAGCACGTAGCGCTGACCGCCCTGCCGCTTGTGGCGCTCGGCCCGTTCGGTGAGCTTGGCCTCGATGAACTCGGCGCCCGTGCTCTTGAAGAGCTCGTTGCGGAGCTTGAGCCGAAGTTCGGCCGCGAGCGGCTGGTGACCTGCGATGAAGCGGCGCTCGAGCAGCGCGGTGCGGATCGTGTAATCCTCGCGCCCGAGCCGCAGGCAGTCCTTCACGGTGCGGCTCGAATGGCCGACCTTCAGCCGCAGGTCCCACAGTATATATAGCATGGATTCGATCACGCTCTCGGCCCAGGCGGTGACCTTCCACGGCGTCAGGAAGAGCAGATCGACATCGGATTGCGGCGCCATCTCGGCACGGCCGTAGCCGCCGACGGCCATGACCGCGATATGCTCGGCCTCGGTCGGATTGGCGCGGGGATGCAGGACATCGGTGACGACCGAGTAGACCGCACGGACGATTGCGTCGGTGAGCGCGGCATAGGCTCGCACCGAGATCGAGGCGGCGCGGGGATGGGTGGAGAAGTCGGCCGCGACCGCGTCGAGCACGGAGCGGCGGGCCTCGGCGAGTTCGTGGACGATGGCGGCGCGCTGGGCGCGGCTGTCGCCGGCCGCCGTGGCCGCGGCGGCGAGGCGGCCGGCGAAGCTGGCCGTGTCGAAGATCGGGTGGTCGCCGATGGCGGCGGGAAGTCCGACCTGCGGCTCTATCGCCGCCGGATCAGAATCCCGCGCCACCGAAGCTTCTCGGGGCAGGATCAATCACGACCACCTGTGCGTTCTGGATCTGGGCCACGGCAAGGCCGCGTTCATTGGTGCCGTCGGCGCGAAGCCGGAACACGCCGTTCACGCCGGCGAAGCCCGAACCCTGCGTCAGCGCCGCGGCCGACAGGGCATTCGCGTTGCCGCGTTTCACGAGCGCGCCGATCGCGGCGATTCCGTCATAGGCAAGGCCGGCGATCGGGTGCGGCGGTTCGCCATAGGCCGCCGTGAAGCGGGACTGGAACTGCTGCGTGAGGCCCGGATCAGGCATCGCGAACCAGCCGCCCTGGACGCCCGGCATCGAGAGCGTTTGCGGCGGGATGTCCCAGCGTGTGAGGCCGATGAACTGCGTCGTCTGGTTGCTGACCCCCGCCTCGGGCAGGAGCTGGGCAAGAAGCGGCAGCGCGCCCGCCGTGTCGGCGGTGAAGAAGATCGCGTTGGCGCCCGAGGAGTTGACCGTCGAGGCGATCGCCGGGGCGGCATTGATCACGCCCTGCTGCGAGAACTCGTAGGTCGCGGTTCCGGCGATGGAGGCGCCGGACCCAGCCGCCGCGCTCTCGATCGCGCGCCGGCCGAGGTCGCCGCCGGGGGTCCGGTCATGCACGACCATGATCCGGTTGCGGCCCTGGCGCGCCGCGAAGCGCATGAGCCGGGTGGCGGTGTTCTGGAACGTCGGGCCGAGCACGAAGACGTTGCCGCCGGCGATGTCGGTGTTGTTGGAGAAGGACAGGACGTTCACGCCGCTGCCCGCGACCGCGACCCCGGCGGCATTGGCCGCTTCCGCGAAGACCGGGCCGAGGATGATCTTCGCGCCCTCGTCGACCGCGCGCCGCGCCGTGCTCGCGGCGACCGCCGGGCTGGAACCCGCGTTGTAGACGCGCAGGTCGATCTGCACGCCGTTGAGGTCGGCGATCGCGAGGTCAGCGGCCTGCTTGAGGTTGCGCGCAAGCACCTCGTCGCCCGAGTTTCCCGACCCGCCGGGCAGGATCAGCGCGACCGGAACCGGCGCGCTCGTGTCGATGGTCGGGCCACGGCCGGATGGCACGGGTTCGCAGGCGCCGAGCATCAGGGCGGCGGCAAGAAAAGCGGCGCGGGTCAATGCCTTGCGGCGGGTGCTCAAAACGGCGAACATGGGTCTGTCCTCGGGTCCGGTCATAGGGCGCAGGGTGTCGGCGAGACTATGCGTTCCGCCGGACGAAGTAAACGCAGGAGCATCAAGAACGGCGATGACCGGCCAAGCACAGACACTGGCCCCGGGCCTCTACTTTCTGGCGACGCCGATCGGCGCCGCGCGCGACGTCACGCTCCGGGCACTCGACATCCTCGCGAGCGCCGACGTGATCGCGGCGGAAGACACGCGGACCCTGCGGCACCTGATGGATATCCACGGCATCGCACTCGGCGATCGCCCGCTCTTATCCTATCATGATCACAACGGCGAAAGGGTCCGGCCGCGGATCCTCGCGGCCTTGGCCGAGGGCAAGTCGGTCGCCTATGCCTCCGAGGCCGGCACGCCGCTCGTGGCCGATCCCGGCTATCAGCTCGGGCGCGCCGCGATCGCGGCAGGGCACCTCGTCATCGCCGCGCCGGGGCCGTCGGCGGCGCTGGCGGCGCTCACCGTTTCGGGCCTGCCATCGGACAGGTTCATGTTCGCCGGTTTCCCGCCGTCGGGTGCGGGCCAGAGGCGGCAGTGGCTGGCGGAACTGGCCGCGGTTCCGGCGACGCTGATCCTCTACGAATCGCCCAAGCGGATTCGGGAATTGTTAGCGGATCTGGCGGTAAGCTTCGGAGCGGAACGGCAAGCTGCGGTCTGCCGCGAATTGACGAAGCGATTCGAGGAAGTCACCCGAGGGTCTCTGGCCGAGCTCGCGGCGGCCTTCGCGGATCGGAGCGTGAAGGGCGAGATTGCCGTCGTGATCGACCGGGCGCGGGCCAGGGCGGCCGATCCGGCGGAGATCGAGCGGGCACTGAGGGAGGCGCTGGAATGCCATTCGACGAAGGATGCGGCGGCGGTGGTCGCGGAAGCGCTCGGTTTGCCGCGTCGGCAGGTCTACCAGATCGCGCTGAAACTCGGCGACGACGACTGACGGGCGCGGTCGCCCATCACGGCGGCCGGGCGGCCGAGGACCAGGTCGAGGCGCTCTACACTGGCGCAGGGTATCAAATCGCGGCGCGGCGCTGGCGCGGCCGGGGCGGCGAGATCGACCTGATCGCGCGGGACGGGAACGTCGTGGTCTTCATCGAGGTCAAGCGCGCGGCAACCCACGCCTGCGCGGCCGAGCGGCTGTCCGCGCGGCAGGCGGAGCGCATCTACCGGACGGCGTCGGAGTTCCTCGAGGGCGAGCCGGCGGGGCAGGACAGCGAGGTCCGGTTCGATGTCGCTTTGGTTGATGGCCAGGGCAGGATCGAGCTTGTTCGAAACGCGATCGGAGTCTGATCGCGGATTGCATCCCGCCGCCGGCTCGGTCATCAATCGGGACCGGTCGTAGCAGAGAAAGGCGGGCGCGCATGGCACTCAAGGTCGCGGTCCAGATGGATCCCATCGAGCGCATCAACATCGATGCGGATTCGACCTTCCGCATCGCGCTCGAGGCGCAGGCGCGCGGGCATGAGCTGTTCTACTACACGCCGGGCCGGCTGTGCTATCGCGAGGGCCGGGTGACCGCTTATGGCTGGTCGCTCGAGGTGCGGCGCGAAAAAGGGAACCACTTCACGCTCGGAACCGAGACCGAGGTCGATCTGGCCGATTACGACGTGGTCTGGCTGCGCCAGGATCCGCCCTTCGACATGGGCTACATCACAACGACCCACATTCTCGACATGATCCACCCGAAGACGCTCGTGGTGAACGATCCGTTCTGGGTGCGGAACTACCCCGAGAAGCTGCTCGTCCTCAACTTCCCGGAGCTCACGCCGCCGACGCTGATCGCCCGTGACCTCGATGCAATCCGCGCATTCAAGGCGCGTCACGGCGACATCATCCTCAAGCCGCTCTACGGCAATGGCGGTGCGGGTGTGTTCCGGCTCGACCCGAATGACCGCAATCTCGCGTCGCTGCACGAGCTCTTCATCGGCATCAGCCGCGAGCCGCTCATCGCCCAGAAATATGTGCCCGCCGTGGTCAAGGGCGACAAGCGCATCATCCTCGTCGATGGCGAGCCCGTCGGCGCTATCAACCGGATCCCGGCCGAGGGCGAGACCCGGTCGAACATGCATGTTGGTGGCCGGCCGGAGCCGGTCGGGCTGACCGAGCGCGATCGCGAGATTTGCGCCGCTATCGGGCCGACGCTGCGCGAGAAGGGTCAGGTCTTCGTCGGGATCGATGTGATCGGTGACTGGCTGACCGAGATCAACGTGACCTCGCCCACGGGGATTCAGGAGCTCGAACGCTTCGACGGGACCAATGCCGCGGCAAAGATCTGGGAGGCGATCGAGGCGAAGCTGGCTGCGCGGTGAACCTGCGGCTGCGTCTGTTGAACGCTGCCCTGGTGGCTGTCGTCAAGCCGCAGCTTCGCCACATGTCCAACCCCCTCGCGGCCCGGCGCGGCTTCGAGCGGTTCGCGCGGGCGTTCCTGGCCCGGCCGAGCGGTGTCATCGTCGAGCGGGAGCATCCTGAAGAGGCTCCAGAGCTTTTCTGGCATCGCCCCGCCGCGGGGCGGCCCAAAGTTCTGATCTACTTTCACGGCGGCGGTTACATCGCCGGCTCTCCGCGGACCCATCACGGCCTGCTGGCCTCGCTCGCGAAGGTCGCCGGCATCGCCGTCTGCACGCCGCGCTATCGGCTCGCCCCGGAGCACCCTTTCCCGGCCGCGCAGGATGACGCCTACGCGGCCTGGCGGCACCTGCGCCAGACGGGTTTCGCACCCCGCGACATTGCGCTTGCCGGCGACAGCGCGGGTGGGGGGCTTGCGCTGTCGCTGGTCGCGCGGCTCTGCGCCGAGCACACGCCGCCCGCCGCCGTGGCGGTCTTTCGCCCCGGACGGACCTGACGGGATCGGGCGCCTCCTGCCGAACCAACGCCGGGCGGGATCCGTTTCTGCCGGTTGAGCGGCTCGCCGAGCTTGCGGGCCATGCGCTGGCCGGGCACGATCCGCGCGACCCGCTCGTCTCGCCGCTCTTTGCCGGGTTTCCGGCCTCTCCGCCGGTCTTCTTCGCGGTCTCCGAAACCGAAGTGCTGCTCGATGACACGATGCGACTTGCCCGGAGGCTCGAGGCGGAGGGGGTGGAGACGGAGCTTCAGGTCAGCCCCGATAGCCCGCATGCCTGGCCGATCTTCGTCGGCCGCATTCCCGAGGCGGATGCAACCGTCGCGCAGGCCGCGACCTTCCTCGCCCGCCATCTCGGCCTCGCTGGGGGCAGGCTCACCGCTTCTCCTGAACGCTCAGCCGGTAGCTGACGGCCTCGGCCACATGGGGCTTTCGGACCGCCTCGGACCCGGCCAGATCGGCGATGGTGCGGGCGACCCGCAGGATCCGGTGGTAGCCGCGGGCCGAGAGCCCGAAGCGGTCCGCGACGCGGGCGAGCAGGTCCCTCCCTTCGGGATCGGGGCACGCCACTTCTTCCAGAAGCCGCCCCTCGACATCGGCATTGACCCGGACCTCGGGATGGCCCGCGAAGCGCGCCGTCTGCGCCGCCCGCGCGGCGGCGACGCGTTCGGCGACCGTGGCAGAGGCGTCCCCGGTCTCGGGCAGGTCGAGATCGGTATAGGCAACCGGCGGCACCTCGACCCGAAGGTCGATCCGGTCCATCAGCGGTCCCGAGATGCGGCCGAGATAGTCCT
Organism: Defluviimonas salinarum; assembly: GCF_026013545.1. Taxonomy (GTDB): domain Bacteria; phylum Pseudomonadota; class Alphaproteobacteria; order Rhodobacterales; family Rhodobacteraceae; genus Albidovulum; species Albidovulum salinarum. The sequence goes on from NZ_JAPDOG010000012.1 coordinate 63,823, forward strand.
CGCCGCATTGCGGGACGCGGGCGCAGGCGCGCGACGGATCGGTCAGGTAGCCGCATTTGCAGGGATTGGCGGCGGCGACCAGGAGGAAGCGGCAGGGATAGCGGATATGGGCGTTGGCGCGGGCCACGACGACCTCGCCGGTCTCGATCGGCTGGCGCAGCGTTTCGAGCACGGCGCGCGGGAATTCCGGGAACTCGTCGAGAAACAGCACGCCGTTATGGGCGAGGCTGATCTCGCCCGGCTTGGCACCACGCCCGCCGCCGACGATGGCGGCCATCGAGGCGGTGTGGTGCGGCTCGCGGAAGGGGCGGGTGCGGCTGATCCCGCCCTCGTCGATGAGCCCCGAAAGCGAGTGGATCATCGAGGTCTCGAGCGCTTCGACGGCGGTCAGCGGCGGCAGGATGCCCGGAATCCGCGCGGCCAGCATCGACTTGCCGGAGCCGGGTGTGCCGACCATCAGCAGATGGTGCCGCCCCGCCGCCGCGATCTCCAGCGCGCGCTTGGCGCGTTCCTGGCCCTTGACGTCGCGCAGGTCGCGGTGCGCGGGGTCGCGCCGGACCTCGCCGGGCGTCGCGGGCGCGATCGGTGCCTGGCCGGTATAGTGCCGCAGCACATCGGCGAGCGAGGACGCCGCGATCACCGTCGTCGCCCCGACCCAGGCGGCTTCCGGCCCGCAGGCCTTGGGGCAGAGGAGCGTCCGTTCCTCCTCGGCCGCCGCCATCGCCGCGGGCAGCGCGCCGATCACCGGGACCAGCCGGCCATCGAGCGACAGCTCGCCCAGAGCCACGGTCGTCTCGACCTCCTCGCGCGGCAGGATGTCGATCGCGGCCAGGAGCGCCAGCGCGATCGGCAGGTCGAAATGCGAGCCCTCCTTCGGCAGGTCGGCGGGCGAGAGGTTGATCGTGATCCGCTTCGACGGCAGCGCGATCGAAAGCGAGGTCAGCGCCGCGCGGACCCGGTCGCGCGCCTCGCTCACCGCCTTGTCGGGCAGGCCGACGACCGCAAAGGCCGGCATGCCGGTCGCGACCGAGCATTGCACCTCGACGATGCGCGCCTCCACGCCCTCGAATGCGACCGTGTAGGTGCGCGCCACCATCCGCCGTCCCCTTCCAACTGGTTAACGGCTACTCGGGCGTGGTTTAGGAATGGTTAACGCGCGATCATCGCCATGAAGGCCGGCCAGGCTTCGGGGTCGTGGAGCGTCTTGTCGCGGCAGAACGGGTTGCAGAAGCCCCAGACGCGGCCGTCGAGGCGGAGGAAGTCGGTCACCGGCTTGCCGGAATAGGGGCAGGCCGCGTTTTCCGATGGGCCGTCGGCGATCGTTGCGGGAAGCGGCGCGGGGCCGGGCCAGGGGCGTTCGGGATAGGGCTTGGCATAGCTCGGCTGAACGCGGTTCTCGGCCTTGCCCATCGCCCGCCAGCGGCGGAAGGCGGGGTCGGCGAGATGCGCGTTTACATAGTCCATCGCCGCCGCCGATACCGGCAGGTTGTAGGTGGCGATCCGGGTCGCCACTGGGGCGAAGAAGGCATCGGCCGCGGTGTAGCGGCCGAAGAGCCAGGGGCTGTCTTCGCCGAACCTCTCGCGGGCGCGGGCCCAGATGCGCTCGATCCGGGCGAGGTCGGCCAGAACCTCGGCGCGCGGCGCGCTGTCGGCGTAGCTTTTCAGGAGGTTCATCGGGCAGTCACCCCTGAGCGCGGTGAAGCCCGCGCACATCTCGGCCGCCATGTAGCGCGCCATCGCGCGGGCGGCGGGGTCCTCCGGCCAGAGCCGCGCTTCGGGGTGGCGTTCGGCAAGCGTCTCGGCGATGGCGAGGCTTTCGCCGATCACCTCGCCGTCGGGCAGGCGCAGCGCGGGCACCAGCCGGGCGGGGGCGAAGTCGGCGAGCAGGCGGTCGAAGTCGCCGGTGTAGAGTACGCCGGAATGGCACTCGACGGTCAGGCCGAATTTCTCGAAGAGAAGCCAGCCGCGCAGCGACCAACTCGAATGGGAGCGGTCGCCGATGGCGAGGTGATATGTCATGTCGCGCCTCCGTTTCCCGTTTGCTAGCCCGAGGGGCGATCCGGCGTCACGTTCTTCTTTGTGGACGTCGCCATCACGGGCCGTGATGGTCCGCGCGGCTTGTCTTCCGCCCGGGCGCGACCTAATCCTTGGGAACCCCAGCGAGTGAGGCCTTCATGCTTTCGGGCAAGCGCATCCTTCTGATCATCGGCGGCGGCATCGCGGCCTACAAGGCGCTCGACCTGATCCGGCGGCTCCGGGAGCGGGGCGCCTCGGTGACGTCGGTGCTGACGCGGGCGGGCGAGGAATTCGTGACGCCGCTGTCGGTGGCGGCTCTGGCGGGCGAGAAATGCTACCGGCATCTCTTCGACCTGACCGACGAGGCCGAGATGGGGCATATCGAGCTTAGTCGAGCGGCGGACCTGGTGGTCGTCGCCCCCGCGACGGCGGACCTGATGGCGAAGATGGCCGGGGGGCATGCCGACGATCTCGCCTCGACGCTGCTGATGGCGACCGACAAGAAGGTGCTAATCGCGCCGGCGATGAACGTGCGGATGTGGCTGCATCGGGCGACGCAGCGCAACATCGCCACGCTCAGGGCCGACGACATCCGCCTCGTCGGACCGAGCGAGGGCGACATGGCCTGCGGCGAATACGGGCCGGGGCGGATGGCGGAACCGCTGGAGATCGTCGCGGCGGTCGAGGCGGTGCTGGGCGGCGGGCCGCTCGCCGGGCGGCATGTGATCGTGACCTCGGGGCCGACGCACGAGCCGATCGACCCGGTACGCTACATCGCCAACCGCTCCTCGGGCGCACAGGGCACGGCGCTGGCGCGGGCTTTGCGCGACCTCGGGGCGCGGGTGACCTTCGTGACCGGCCCGGCGGCGGTGCCGGCACCGGGCGGGGTCGAGGTGGTTCGGGTCGAGACCGCGGTGGAGATGCTGGCGGCGGTCGAGGCGGCCCTGCCCGCCAATGCCGTCATCTGTGCGGCGGCGGTGGCCGACTGGCGGGTGGCCAACGCGGCGGGATCGAAGATGAAGAAGGACGGCTCCGGCAAGGCGCCGGCGCTGGATTTTGCCGAGAACCCGGACATCCTCGCGACGGTGGCGCAGCGGAACAAGGGGCGACCGGGGCTGGTCGTGGGTTTTGCGGCCGAGACGGACGACGTGGTCGCCCATGCGACGGCGAAGCGGGCGCGCAAGAAATGCGACTGGATCGTCGCCAATGACGTGCGGCCCGCGACCGGGATCATGGGCGGCACCGAGAACGCGGTGACGTTGATCACGGAAAGTGGCGCCGAGGAATGGCCGCGGCTGCCGAAGGACGAGGTGGCGCGACGGCTCGCGACGCGGATCGCCGGGGCGCTTGGCGCGGGCGGATAGGGCGGATGCCTCCGGCGGGGATATTTTCGGCAAGATGAAGGGGCAAGCGATGCGACCCACGATCCGGGTTCTGCGCGAGGAATGGGCCGATCCGGCAGTGCCGCTGCCGTCCTATGTGACGGCGGGGGCGGCGGGGGCCGATGTCCGCGCGAACCTGCCCGAGGCGGAGCGGGCGGGGGGGCTCGTGCTTGCCCCTATGGCGCGGCGGCTGGTGCCGACCGGGCTGCGGCTCGAGATCCCGGAGGGCTTCGAGGTGCAGGTCCGGCCGCGCTCGGGCCTCGCGCTGAAGCACGGGATCTCGCTCCCGAACACGCCGGGCACGATCGACAGCGACTATCGCGGGCCGCTCGGGGTGATCCTGATCAATCTCGGGGCCGAGCCATTCGTGGTCGGTCACGGCGACCGGATCGCGCAGCTCGTCGTCGCGCCGGTGGTGCAGGCGGGTTTTGCCGAGGCGGCGGAGCTTGGGGACACCGCGCGCGGCGGGGGCGGTTTCGGCTCGACGGGGGCGCGATGACCGTCGCGCTGATCGCCGCCGCGCTGGTCGCGCTCGGGTTTGTGCTGCGGTTGCCGGGCCGGGTCGTGCTGGGGATGCTCGGGATGCTTTGGCTTGGCGTTCTGGTCGCGCATCTCGCCTTGCCGTCCGGTCATCCGCTGGCCGCGGCGCTCGGCGGCGACTGGCGGTCCTGGGCGGCTCTCGGTCTCGGGGTGGCGCTGGTGCTTCTCTACCGCGCCGGGCTCGTGCAGCTTCGGAACGGGGCGCGGCCCGTCGGGGGGACCGAGGGCGGCACGTTCTCGACCGTGGAGCTTGACCGCTATGCCCGCCACATCGTGCTGCGGGAGGTCGGCGGCATGGGCCAGCGCCGGCTGAAGGAGGCGAAGGTGCTGGTGATCGGCGCCGGCGGGCTCGGCTCGCCCGCGCTGCTTTACCTGGCGGCGGCCGGGGTCGGCACGATCGGGGTGATCGACGATGACGAGGTGTCGAATTCCAACCTGCAGCGGCAGGTGATCCATACTGACGCCCGGATCGGCCAGCCCAAGGTCTTTTCCGCTGAAGGAGCGATGACGGCGCTCAATCCCTTCATCACCGTCAAGCCCTACAACCGGCGGCTCGGCGCGGCCGAGGCGGAGGCGCTTTTCGCGGAATACGATCTCATCCTCGACGGGTCCGACAATTTCGACACGCGCTACATGGTGAACGCGGCGGCGGTGGCGGCGAAGCGCCCGCTCCTCTCGGCGGCGATCACCCAGTGGGAGGGGCAGATCAGCCTTTACGATCCCGCGAAGGGGGCGCCCTGCTATGCCTGCATCTTCCCAGAGCGGCCCGCCGACGGGCTGGCGCCCGCCTGCGCCGTGGCGGGGGTGATGGGGGCGCTGCCGGGCGTGGTCGGCTCGATGATGGCGGTCGAGGCGATCAAGGAGATCACCGGTGCGGGCGAGGGGCTGCGGGGCCGGATGCTGATCTACGACGCGCTTTACGGCGAGAGCCGCCAGATCATGCTGAAGCGCAGTCCGGGCTGCGCGGTCTGCGGCGGGTAGGACGGTCCTCGGGGGCGTCGAGCCCCCTCGGCCCGGCCTCCGGCGGGAGTATTTCGGGACAGAAAGTGGGAAAGGGTTCTGGCCTTTGCCGGTGCCTGTGCCTAGCTTCACCCGGCAAAGGAGACCGCCCCATGACCAATCCGCTGCTTCAGCCCTGGACCGGCGCCTTCGCGCTGCCGCCCTTCGCCGAGATCCACGACGCCGATTTCGCCCCCGCCTTCGAGGCCGCGTTGGCCGAGGCCCGTGCCAATGTCGCGGCGATCGCCGGTTCATCGCAACCGGCCAATTTCGCGAATACAGTCGAGGCGCTGGAACTGGCGGAAGAGGCGCTCGACCGGGTTTCGGCGGTGTTCTTCAACCTCGCAGGCGCCGAATCGACGCCCGAACGCGAGGCGTTGCAGCGCGACCTGGCGCCGAAGCTCGCGGCTTTCGCCTCCGAAGTGACGATGAATGCCGCGCTCTTCGCCCGGATCGAGGCGCTCTGGGCCGCGCGGGACACGCTTGGCCTGAATGCGGAGCAGGCACGGGTGCTGGAGCTTTACCGGCGCATGTTCGTCCGCGCGGGTGCGGCGCTGGACGAGGCGGGGCGGGCGCGGATGGCCGCGGTGAAGGAGCGTCTTGCGGTGCTCTCGACCGCCTTCACCCAGAACCTACTTGCCGATGAGCGCGACTGGGCGATGCCGCTCGCGGAGGCCGATCTCGCGGGGCTGCCGGATTTCGTCGTCGCCGCCGCGAAGGCCGCGGCGGAGGAGCGTGGGGCCGGGGGGCACATGCTCACGCTCAACCGCTCGCTCGTCGTGCCGTTCCTGCAGTTCTCGTCGCGCCGCGACCTGCGGGAGACGGCCTATGCGGCCTGGGTCGCGCGCGGCGAGAGTGGCGGCGCGACCGATAATCGGGCGATCGCCACCGAGATCCTTGCGCTCCGCGAGGAGCGGGCGAAGCTCCTCGGCTACGAAAGCTTCGCCGCCTACAAGCTCGAACCCGAGATGGCCAAGACCCCGGAGGCGGTGCGCGATCTCCTGATGCGGGTCTGGGAGCCCGCGAAGGGGAAGGCAGAGGCCGATGCTGCTGTCCTCACCGCCATGATGCACGCGGACGGGATCAACGGCGATCTCGAAGCCTGGGACTGGCGCTATTACGCCGAGAAGCGCCGGCTTTCCGAGCATGAGCTCGATGAGGGCGAACTGAAGCCCTATTTCGGGCTCGAGACCATGATCGAGGCCGCCTTCGACTGTGCCGCGCGGCTCTTCGGGCTGGCGTTCCGGCCGCTCGACGTGGCGCTCTATCACCCCGATGCCCGGGCCTGGGAAGTTACCCGCGACGGAAACCATCTCGCGGTGTTCATCGGCGACTATTTCGCGCGGGCCTCGAAACGGTCCGGCGCCTGGTGTTCTTCCTTCCGCAGCCAGCGCAAGCTCGGGGTGGCGCAGCGGCCCGTCGTCGTCAATGTCTGCAACTTCGCCAAGCCGGCCAGGGGGGAGCCCGCGCTTCTGTCTTGGGACGATGCACGCACGCTCTTTCACGAGTTCGGCCATGCGCTCCACGCGATGCTGTCGGACGTGACTTACGGCTTCATCTCCGGCACCTCGGTCGCGCGCGATTTCGTGGAACTGCCGAGCCAGCTTTTCGAGCACTGGCTCGAAGTGCCCGAGGTGCTCGACCGCTTCGCCCGCCATGCCCGGACCGGGGTGCCGATCCCGGCGGCGCTGCGTGACCGTCTGCTCGCAGCCTCGACCTATGATCAGGGCTTTGCCACGGTAGAATACGTCGCCTCGGCGCTCGTCGATCTCTCGTTCCACGAGGGCGCGGCGCCGGCCGATCCGATGGCGCTGCAGGCCGAGGTGCTGGCCGGGATCGGCATGCCGCACGCGATCCGCATGCGCCACGCGACGCCGCATTTCGCCCATGTCTTCGCCGGGGACGGCTATTCCTCGGGCTATTACAGCTACATGTGGTCCGAGGTGATGGATGCCGATGCATTCGAGGCGTTCCGGGAGGCGGGCGACGCCTTCGACCCCGCCACCGCGCAACGGCTGGAGGCGAACATCCTCTCGGCCGGCGGCTCGCGGGAGGCCGAGGATCTCTACGCGGCATTCCGCGGCCGGATGCCGGGGGTGGAGCCGCTCCTGAAAGGCCGCGGCCTGCTTGCGGAAACCGTGCCCGAGCGGGCCTGAAGGGGGCGGGGTGGAGAGCGACTTTCTCATCGTCGGCGGCGGGATCGCCGGCATCTCCGCCGTCGCGCGACTTGCGTCGCTGGGCACGGTGACGCTGCTCGAGGCCGAGTATCACCTCGCCTACCACACGTCCGGCCGCTCCGCCGCGCTCTTCGAGCCCTATTACGGCCGCGCGCCGGTCGTTGCTCTGTCGCTCGCGAGCGAGGCGCATCTGCGCCACGCCAATGGCGGCGTGCTCAGCCCGCGCGGCATGATGCTGGTCGCGGGGGCAGGGGAGGACGCTGCCTTCGAGACCGACCGCGCCGCGCTCGGCCTCGACGAGATCGCGGTTGCCGACGCGCTGGCCAGACTGCCGGTGCTCAGGGCCGAAGCGCTTTCCCGCGCCGCCTTCGCCGACCACGCCTGGGACATCGACACCGACCGGCTGATCCAGGACTTCGCGCGTGAGGCGAGGGCGGCAGGCGGGCGGATCGTCACCGGCGCCCGCGTCACCGGGCTTGACCGCGAGGGCGGCATCTGGCGCGCCGAGACGGCAGAGGGCGCTTTCGCGGGACGCATTCTCGTCAATGCCGCCGGCGCCTGGGCCGATACCATCGCCGGCCTGGCCGGGCTGCGACCGATCGGCCTCACGCCGCACCGCCGCTCGATGGCGCGGATCCCCGCGCCCGGCGGGCATGATGTCTCGCGCTGGCCGCTTGTCATGGGCGCGGGTGAGACCTGGTATGCCAAGCCCGATGCCGGCGCGCTCATCGTCTCGCCGGCCGAGGAGGATCCGACCCATCCGCACGACGCCTGGGCCGACGACATGGTGCTGGCCGAGGGCCTCGCGCGCTACGAGGCGATGGTCAGCGAACCCGTGACCCGGCTTCTCGCTTCCTGGGCGGGCCTCAGGACCTTCGCGCCCGACCGGGTGCTGGTTATCGGCCCTGACCCTGCCGAACCTTCCTTCTTCTGGCTCGCCGGGCAGGGCGGCTACGGCTTCCAGACCGCGCCGGCCGCGAGCCGTCTTGCCGGCGATCTGATCGCCGGGCGCGCCCCGGAAATCGACGCCGCCACCGTGAGCGCCCTTTCGCCGAAGCGGTTTTCGTGACATCCTGTTTCGAACAGGCAAGAAAATAAAAAGGGACAGAACAATGCGGCCGATCGGGCGGTTTCTGGCAGTACTCACCCTTCTCGCTATGGCCGGATGCGGCGGCGGCAATGGCCGCGTCGCCGGTATCCCGCAGCGGTTCAGCGACATCGACCCCTATGACTGGCGCGGCATCACGCCCGCGCACCACCCGGTACACGGCGTCGACGTCTCGCGATACCAGGGCGCGGTCGACTGGCACCGGGTCAGGGGCTCCGGCGTCTCCTTCGCCTTCATCAAGGCGACCGAGGGCGGCGACTACGCCGATCCGCTGTTCTTCCAGCACTGGGCGGGCGCCGCCCAGGCCGGCATCCCGCGCGGCGCCTATCACTTCTACTACCTCTGCCGTTCGGCGGTCGAACAGGCGCAGTGGTTCATCGCCAACGTCCCGGCCGAACGCGGCACGCTGCCGCCGGTCCTCGACGTCGAGTGGAACAACACTTCGCGGACCTGCCGCTCGCGTCCGGATCCGGAGGTGATCCGCTCCGAGATCGAGACCTTCCAGCGCATCGTCGGCGCCCGCTTTGGCCAGCGCCCGGTGATCTACACCGCGGTCGACTTCTGGCGCGACAACGAGCTCTGGAAGCTCCGCGGCGAGGAGTTCTGGCTGCGCTCGGTGGCCGGCCACCCGAGCATCAAGTATCCCGGCCAGGACTGGAGCTTCTGGCAATATACCGGCACCGGCGTGGTTCCGGGTATTTCCGGCGAGGCCGATCTCAACGCCTTCGCGGGCTCCGAGGCTGCCTGGTCCGCCTGGCTCGCGCGGCGCAGTCTCTGACGTCACGTCATATTCCATTTCTGGAATAACTTGACGCAGGTCAAGGCCGGTCTCTCACGCCCGTGCGACTGGACGCTGACAGGTTACCGGAGGCCGAGATGAGCTACATCGACGAGATCAAAGCGACACGCGCCGAGCTGCGTACGCTCTACAGGACCATTCCCGCCGCGACCGAGGGCTTTTCGCAGCTCTCGGCCGCGGTGAAGGACAACGGTCCCCTGAGCGTCAAGGAAAAGGAATATGTCGCGCTCGGCATGGCGGTCGCGCTGCGTTGCGAGCCCTGCATCAACTTCCACGTCGAGGCGCTGATGAAGGCCGGCGCCACCCGCGCGGAGCTGGGCGACGTGCTCGCGATGGCGATCCAGATGGGGGGCGGGCCGACGCTGATGTACTCCGCAGCAGCCCTCGCCTGCTGGGACGAACTGGCGGCGGCAAAGGAATAGGGCCGGTCTCCCGGCCCCTTCTTCTTTTCCGAAATATCCCGGGGGTCCGGGGGCAGCGCCCCCGGCCTTGACCGCAGGATCAGCCGTTGACGCGGATGCGCTCGTTCGACGGGTCGAACGGGCTGTCCTCGACGACCACGGCATCCCATTCCTGGCGCAGCATCCGCACCTTCAGCTTGGTGCCGACTTCCGCCAGGTCCGGGCTGACATAGCCCATGCCGATCTGCTTGTTGAACGCCACCGAGTAGCCGCCCGAGGTCAGGCGGCCGACCTTCTTGCCGTCGACGAGGAGCGCTTCCTTGCCCCAGGGATCGGTGTCCGACGGCCCGTCGATCAGCAGGGTGACGCATTTGAAGCGCACACCGGTGTCGATCATCGCCTGCTTGCCCTGGAAGTCCTTCGAGAGATCGATGAAGCGGTCGAGACCGGCCTCGGCGGGCGTCGCGTCGCGGCCGAGCTCGGTGCCGAAGGCGCGGTAGGACTTCTCCTGGCGGAGCCAGTTCTGGGCGCGGGCGCCGACGAGCTTCATGCCGTGCTTCTCGCCCGCCTTGAGCAGCAGATCCCAGAGGTAGCGCTGCATCTCGATCGGGTGGTGAAGCTCCCAGCCAAGCTCCCCGGTATAGGCCACGCGGATCGCGTTGACCGGGCACATGCCGAGCTCGATCTTGCGGGCCGAGAGCCAGGGGAAACGCTTGTTCGACAGCGCCGTCTCCGGCTCGGCATCCTTGATGATCTCCTTCAGGATGTCGCGCGACTTCGGACCGGCAATGGCGAAGACGCCCCACTGGGTGGTGACGTCATGCATGTCCACATGCGCGCCGCCGTTCGCGATGAAGTCCTCGATCGACTTCTTCAGGTAGTCGGCGTCATAGGTGGTCCAGGCACCGGCGGAGACGAGGTAGTAGTCGTTCTCGCCGTTGCGCACGATCGTGTATTCCGTCCGCGTCGTCCCCGTGGGCGTCAGCGCATAGGTCAGGTTGATGCGGCCGACCTTCGGCAGCGCGTTGCAGGTGAACCAGTCGAGGAACGCCGTCGCACCGGGCCCACGCACGATGTGCTTGGTAAAGGCGGTCGCGTCGATCAGGCCAGCGGTCTCGCGGATCGCCTTGGCTTCGTCCACGGCATATTGCCACCAGCCGCCACGGCGGAAGGAACGCGAGTCATGGTCGAACGACTCGGGCGCATCCTTCGGGCCGTAATAGTTCGGGCGTTCCCAGCCGTTGACCTGACCGAACTGCGCGCCAAGCGCCTTCTGGCGGTCATAGACCGGGGCCGTGCGCAGCGGGCGGCAGGCTTCGCGCTCTTCGTCCGGGTGGTGCAGGATGAAGACGTGCTCATAGCATTCCTCGTTCTTGCGCGCCGCGTATTCGGTCGTCATCCACGAGCCGTAACGCTTCGGATCGAGCGAGGCCATGTCGATCTCGGCTTCGCCGTTGACCATCATCTGCGCGAGGTAGTAGCCGGTGCCGCCCGCGGCCGTGATGCCGAACGAGAAGCCCTCGGCGAGCCACATGTTGCGCAGGCCCGGGGCGGGACCGACCAGCGGGTTGCCGTCCGGCGTGTAGCAGATCGGGCCGTTGAAGTCGTCCTTGAGACCGACGGTCTCCGAGGACGGAATCCGGTGGATCATCGACATGTATTCGGCCTCGATCCGCTCCAGGTCGAGCGGGAAGAGGTCAGCGCGGAACGATTCCGGCACGTCGTAGAGGAAGCGGGCCGGCGCATTGCGCTCATAGGGGCCAAGGATCCAGCCACCGCGCTCCTCGCGGACATACCACTTGGCGTCCGCGTCGCGCAGCACCGGGTGCTCGGGGTTGTTCTTGCGGTATTCCTGCAGCATCGGGTCCGGCTCGGTCACGATATACTGGTGCTCGACCGGGATCGCCGGGATCTTGATACCCAGAAGCCGCGCGGTGCGCTGGGCGTGGTTGCCGGTCGCGGTGACGACATGCTCGGCGGTGATAACGGTCTGTTCTTCGGAGGGGACGAGGTTGCCGCCCTTCTCGACCATCTTCGTGCAGGTGACCTGCCACTCGGAGCCGGTCCACTTGTAGCCATCGACCTGCCACTTGCGCTCGATCGTGACACCCAGCTGGCGCGCGCCCTTGGCCATCGCCTGGGTCACGTCGGCGGGGTTGATATAGCCGTCCTGCGGATGGAAGATCGCGCCCTTCAGATCCTCGGTGCGGACCAGCGGCCAGCGCTCCTTGATCTCTTTCGGGGTCATGAATTCATGGTAGACGTCGCAGGTCTCGGCGACCGAGGAGTAGAGCATGTATTCGTCCATGCGCTCCTGCGTCTGCGCCATGCGCAGGTTGCCGACGACGTAGAAACCCGCGTTCAGCCCGGTTTCGGCCTCGAGCGTCTTGTAGAAGTCGACCGAGTACTTGTGGATGTGGGTCGTCGCGTAGCTCATGTTGAAGAGCGGCAGCAGACCGGCGGCGTGCCAGGTCGAGCCCGAGGTCAGCTCGTCGCGCTCCAGGAGCATCGTGTCCCAGCCGGCTTTGGCCAGGTGATAGGCAATCCCGGTACCGACGGCACCGCCGCCGACGACAAGGGCTTTGACATGGGTTTTCATCGGGCCGACTCCTCGGGTCAATTTTCTGGCCCCTATCTGCCAGAGCCGCAGAATAGCGGAAATGTCAGCCCGACCTAAACCGGAGGAAAAACGACATGTGCGCAGGTCGGGGACGCGCTAGACCCTTCTCGCGCCGGCCTCGGCACTCGACCGCGGCTGCGCGGGCGCCTACAACTTCGGCAAACGGGAACCACGACGGGAGTATAGCACATGGCGCGCACGGTGATCATCGATACCCACGGCGGACCGGAGGTGCTGAGGCTCGTGGACCGCGAGGTCGGCGCGCCGGGGCCGGGCGAGATCCGCATCGCCCACCGGGCCTGCGGGCTCAATTTCATCGACGTCTACCAGCGCGATGGGCTCTACAAGCTGCCGCTGCCGGCGGCGCTCGGGATGGAGGCGGCCGGCATCGTCGAGGCGGTCGGCGAGGGTGTCACCCATCTGAAGCCGGGCGACCGCGCCGCCTATGCCTGTCAGCCGCCGGGCGCCTATGCCGAGGCCCGCGTGATGCCCGCCGCGCAGGTCTGCAGGCTGCCGGACGGGATCTCCTTCGAGGAGGGCGCGGCGGCGATGTTGAAGGGTCTGACGGTCGACTACCTCTTTAACCGCACCACGCCGATCGCGAAGGGCGACTGGGTGCTCTTCCACGCCGCGGCCGGTGGTGTCGGCCTCATCGCCTGCCAGTGGGCGCGGTCCGAGGGCATCAACCTGATCGCCACGGCGGGCTCGGACGAGAAATGCCAGATGGCGCTCGAACACGGCGCCGCCCATGCGATCAACTACCGCGAGGGCGACTTCGCTCCGCGTGTGCGCGAGATCACGGAGGGGCGCGGGGTTCATGTGGTAATGGATTCGGTCGGAAAGGACACGTTCGAGGGGTCGCTCGATTCGCTCCGTCCGCTCGGCATGATGATCTCGTTCGGCGCCGCCTCGGGGCCGGTGCCGCCGCTGAACATCATGACGCTCGCCGCCAAGGGATCGCTGAAGATCACCCGCCCGACGATCTTCACCCATATCGCCGATCACGCGACCTGCCAAGAGATGGCGGCGCGGCTCTTTGGCAAGATCACCTCGCGCGCCGTAAGGATCGAGATCGGCCAGAGATTCGCGCTTGCGGACGTCGCCGAAGCCCACCGCGCGCTGGAGGCGCGGCGGACCACGGGCTCGACTGTCCTGACCCTCTGACCGCCCCGCGGCGCGGAGTCGTCGTACCTCACATATCGCGGAGGTCAGTTCTCGGACGTTTCGCAGAACTTGGAGCCGGACTTCCGCGTGCATTCCGAAGCGTCCAGCGGGGCGTCCGTCGCGCGCGGCTTGGAGGAGGGAGCTTCCCTTATGTCTGCTTCAGCCCGCTCGCTATCCGATCCAGAGGCGCCGATAAGGCCGTTGAAACGCAGCGACAGATGAGTCCTAAACCCGTAGGGCTCGTCAGGGTGTGCCCTGCGCGCCAAAAAGTAGTCGAGACCAGTCGTCGTGAGAACCAGAATCGCACAAAACACAAGAACCGGAAATCGATCCACCACAACACCTCGCACTTAACACCTGCGGATGATATCCGCCGTGCGGCGCCTAATCGTGGCAGCGGGGCGAAAAAATCAAGGCTTCAGAGCATTCCCGGCACCACGAGGTCGGGCGGGCGGTGGCCGTCGGCGAAGGTCTTGATGTTGATGATCACCTTCTCGCCCATCTCGGTCCGCCCTTCGACGGTCGCCGAGCCCATATGCGGCAGCAGCACGACGTTGCTGAGTTCGCGCAAGCGCGGGTTGATGTCCTTGCCGTGCTCGTAGACGTCGAGACCGGCGCCGGCGATCTCGCCCGCGCGCAGCATCCGTGTCAGCGCGTTCTCGTCGATCACCTCGCCGCGCGAGGTGTTCACGATGACGCCGGTTGGCTTCATCAGCCGCAACCGGCGCGCGTTCATCAGGTGGAAGGTCGCCGGCGTGTGCGGACAGTTGACCGAGATCACGTCCATCCGGCTCACCATCTGGTCGAGGCTCTCCCAATAGGTGGCCTCGACCTCCGCCTCCTGCTCTGGGCGAAGGCGCTTGCGGTTGTGGTAATGGATCTGCATGCCGAAGGCGGCGGCACGGCGGGCCACGGCGGTGCCGATCCGGCCCATGCCAAGGATGCCGAGCCTGCGCCCGCCGACCCGGCCGCCCATGAAGGCGGTGGGCGCCCAGCCCTCCCACTGGCCGGACTGCATCACCGCAAGCCCTTCGGGGATCCGCCGGGTGACGGCGAGGATCAGCGCCATCGTCATGTCGGCGGTGTCCTCGGTCACGACGCCGGGCGTGTTGGAGATGAGCACCCCGCGCTGGCGCGCCGAATGGACGTCGATATGGTCGACGCCCGCGCCGTAGTTGGCGATCAGCTTCAGCCTTTCACCGGCCTGGGCGAGAAGGTTGCTGTCGATATGGTCGGTGACGCAGGGCACCAGAACGTCCGCCCGCCGCATCGCGGCCGCCAGTTCCTCGCGGGTCATCCGGGTGTCGGGGTCGCGCAACTCGACATCGAAGAGTTCCTTCATCCGCGTCTCGACGACCTCGGGCAAGCGTCGCGTGACGACAACAGTCAGGCGCTGCGATCCCATGGACTTGTCTCCTCTCTTCCAACGGCGCGTTGCTACTGGCAAAGTGCAGCGCAACGGGGCAAGTCACAAGCCCCGAAAGACGGCGCTCGCCACGGCGGGCGAATATCGGGCAGGACATGAGCGGACGAGTGTACACAATGCGCGCGCTGCGGGCGCTGATCGCGTCGATCATCTGTTGTGGCGGCGCGGTGACCGCTGCGGCTGCGGCGGAGACCTTGCGCGGGCCGGTGACGAACCTGCCGCTGCCGCGCTTCGTCTCGCTCAAGGCGGCGGAGGGCAACGTGCGCCGCGGGCCGAGCCTTGAGCACCGGATCGACTGGGTGTTCCGCCACCGCGACATGCCGCTCCGGGTCACGGCCGAATTCGAGCACTGGCGCCGGGTCGAGGACAGCGAGGGGCAGGGCGGCTGGATCTACTACACCCTCCTGTCGGGCGCCCGCACCGTGATGTTCGAGGTCGACAGGACCGCGATGCGGGTCCAGCCCGACCCCGCCGCGCGGGTCGTGGCCGAGGCCGAGGCCGGGGTGATCGGCTGGCTTGGCGAATGCAATCCCGGCTGGTGCCGGATCAGCGCCGGCGGCGAGAAGGGCTGGGTCGCCAAGGAAGCGCTCTGGGGCGTCGCGCCGGACGAGATTCGCGAGTGAGCTCAACCGCGGCGCCCGGCTGTCGCGCGGCGTGGCCAGGAAGCGGCTTCCCGCCCCTCTAGGTCAGCTTGCCGCCTTTTCCGCCCCTGCCACCGCTGCTATGAGCGGCGCAGGGACGGGAGCGGATGATGGGACGCAACGAGACAAGGCTCAACGCTTCGGCCGGCATCGCCTCGGTGGCGGTGGCCTTGATTCTCGTCGCGCTGAAGCTCTGGGCGCTCGGCGCGACGTCCGCGCTCTCGGTCGCGGCTTCGCTCGCGGACAGCGCGCTCGACCTGATGATGTCGCTCGGCGGGCTGACCGCGATCCTCTACGCAGCGCGCCCCGCCGACGAGGATCATGCCTTCGGCCATACTTCGGCCGAGGACCTCGCGGCGCTGGCGCAATCGGTCTTCATCCTGATCTCGGGCGCGGTGATCGGCTGGTCGGCGGTCAACCGGCTCCTGTCCGACAGCCCGCGCGCGCTCGCGGACGAGGGACGCGGCATGGCGGTCATGGTGGTGTCGATCGTGCTCACTGTGGCGCTCGTGCTCTGGCAGCGCCGGGTCGCGCGCCGGACCGGCAGCCGGGTCGTCGCCGCCGACAGCCTGCACTACATGTCCGATCTCCTGCCCGCGCTCGGCGCCATCGCGGCGCTCTGGATCTCGCGCCGCTTCGGCGTCGTCGAGGTCGACAGCGTCGTCGCGCTCGCCGCGGCGGTGATGCTGGTCTTCGGGGCGTTCCGGATCGGCAAGGGCGCCTGGGACGCGCTGATGGACCGCAGCGCCGATCCCGCGCTCATCACCGCAATCGCCGCGATCGCCCGCGACTGGCCGGGCGTGCACGGCTTCCACGACCTCAAGACACGGACCGCGGGCAGCCGGGTCTTCGTCAACATCCATATCGAGCTCGACGGCGACCAGTCCCTGCGCGAGGCCCATGCCATCGGTGCCGGGCTGAGGCGCCGGATCCTCGAGACCTATCCGCAATGCGACGTGATCGTGCACAAGGACGTGGCGCGGGAGACCTGAGAAACGTGACCGCCGGGCGTTGACTCTGCGGATCGGGGCGTTATAAGCCGCCCGTCCCGGGACATCGCGCCCGGGGCTTTCATTTGGTGTTGGTGGACCCCGCAAGGGGAAGCCTGTCGCCCGAAAGGGAAAGGACAACGCCCTTCATGCCGCCTCCGGGCGGCGCCACAAAGAAGGAGATCAGCGGTGACCAAACGCACCTCTGCCAAGTACAAGATCGACCGCCGCATGGGCGAGAACATCTGGGGCCGTCCGAAGTCCCCGGTGAACCGCCGCGAATACGGCCCCGGCCAGCACGGCCAGCGCCGCAAGACCAAGCTTTCCGACTTCGGCACGCAGCTGCGCGCGAAGCAGAAGCTCAAGGGCTACTACGGCGACCTGACAGAGAAGCAGTTCCGCCGCATCTACGGCGAAGCCGAGCGCGTCAAGGGCGACACCGGTGAGAACCTGATCGGCCTCCTCGAGCGCCGTCTCGACGCCATCGTCTACCGCGCCAAGTTCGTTCCGACGATCTTCGCGGCGCGTCAGTTCGTGAACCACGGCCACGTCACCGTGAACGGCAAGCGCGTCAACATCGCGTCCTACCGCGTCAAGGAAGGCGATGTCGTCGCCGTCCGTGACAAGTCGCGCCAGCTCGCCATCGTGCTCGAGGCCGTCGGCCTCGCCGAGCGGGACGTGCCGGACTACATCGAGGCCGACCATTCCAAGATGACCGCGACCTTCGTGCGCACCCCGGCGCTGGGCGACGTGCCCTACGCCGTGCAGATGGAACCGCACCTCGTCGTCGAATACTACGCGAAGAACTGATCCTTCGCGGGAGAGTTCGGAAAGGGCCGCCTCCGGGTGGCCCTTTTCCTTTTCCAGGCCTATGACCGTGCTTGCCGGCTTCGACTTCGAAGCGGCTCTGCGGATCCCGGGGATCGGAAGGCCGCATCTTGGCGGTAAGTACATTTTTGAAGGGGCAATCGGGGCAGGCCCGTTTGCCATAGATCTCATCTTGGCCCCCATCTCTTGAAACAAGGGGGAGTAGTTTCATGAGACCTTCAGAGGCCCGGCGGCTGGCAGCACTGGCGGCGTTCTGTGTGGCGTCCACATCGACCGTAACTTCCGCTCAATCGTCGAGTGCGGGTGCTGCGCTGGTTCCTGAAATCAATCAGATCGTTGAAGCGGACGCGGCCCGGCTGCAGGACATCTTCAAGGACATCCATCAGCACGCCGAGCTTGGCTTCAGGGAGACCCGGACCGCGGGTATCGTGGCAGCGGAACTGGAGGCTCTTGGTTTCGAGGTCAAGACCGGTATCGGCATCACCGGCGTTGTCGGGGTCATGGCGAATGGAGAAGGGCCCACCTTCGCGTTCCGGACCGACATGGATGCGAATGCGGTTCAGGAGGCAACGGGACTGCCGTATGCCAGCACCCAGAGAGTCACCAACCTGTCGGGCGTCGAGACCTATGTCGCGCACATGTGCGGCCACGATCCTCACACGACCTGGTTGATCGGCCTTGCCAAGACGATGCCGGAGTTGAGGGGCCGGTGGTCCGGAACGCTGGTTCTGATAGCCCAGCCCGCGGAAGAGCCCGTGAAAGGGGCCAAGGCCATGCGGGATGACGGGCTCTATGAGACCCATGCCGTTCCCAAGCCCGACTATTTCCTGACCTTCCATACAGCGCCGTTTTCGACTGGCATGGTTGCCCTGACAAGCGGCAGGAAGAACACGGGAACGGACCATATCGCCGTCACCTTCCACGGGTCAGGCGGCCACGGCTCGTCGCCGCATCATGCCACCGATCCGGTCATCATGGACGGAATGGCGATCGTCCAGTACCAGACCATCGTGTCGCGCATGGCTGATCCGACCGAGACGAGCGTTCTGACGGTCGGCAGCGTGCAGGCGGGCGTCGACAACAACGTCATCCCGACAGAGGCCGAATTGAAGCTCAAGTTGCACTATACGACCCCCGAGTTGCGTGAGGTCATGGTTTCCGGCATCGAGCGGATCAGCAACAACATCGCCTTGAGCTACGGCATCGAAGACGAAGCCATGATGCCGACCATCTTCGAGAAGGGATATGCACCGGTCATCTTCAACGATGCGGAGTGGATGGACCACATCCGGCAGGTTCTGACGGAGGCCAAGGCTGTGGACGAAACTGTAAACGAGAGGCGGGTGGTTGAAGGCGTTGCCATCGACGATCTCCAGGTCCCCGGCTCGGACGACGACTTCCTTCTTTTCGAAGGGCTCGAGGATGTGAAGGGTGACTATATCGGGGTCGGCACGGCCGCCCCCGAGGTCTTCGCCAAGGCGCACGCCGAAGGGAAGGAGTTCCCGTTCTTCGTGCACGAGCCGAACTACGTCGTCGATCTCGACGCCATCCCGTGGGGAACACGGTTGGCCGCTGTCATTGCGCTTGATGTGTTGGGAAAGCCAACCGAATAGGAGGTCGTGGTGATCCCGGCCTTGGGGGATCGCCCATGGTCGAGAAAATATCGACACCCGGCAGATGTCCGGCAGGTCCGTGTGACGGACCAGCTTATGTCGGGGCAGCTTGTTTCCTGCCGCTCGCTGCCGGGCGCAAGGGCTTGTTGCGCCATGCTCAGCCGATCCCTTCGACGAGAACGAGATTTGCCTCCGCCGAGGCCAGTCGGTGCTTCTTGAGGCGGCGGTAGTCCGGATCCGCGTACCATGCGCGCGCCCGCGCCGTATCCGGGAACGCCATCACCACGGTGCGCGGATGCGCCCATGCCCCTTCGAGAACCTCGGTTTCGACCCGTGACGTCACAAGGAGCCTGCCGCCGTGCCGTTCGAAGACCGGCAGGAACCCGTCCAGGTATTTCTGGTATTCCGCAGGGTCGCGGATGTCGATCTGCGCGATCATGTAGGTGCTCATGGCCGATCCTCCTCTTCGTCGGCTTCACTATAGGCCGGCCTCGCCACCGCCGGCCGGGGTGATTTCGCATCGCGGACATGCGACAATGCATGGCAATGCAATGGGATGATCTACGCTTCTTCCTGACCGTCGCGCGCGCGGCTTCGTTCTCCGCCGCCGCGAAGGAGCTTGGGGTGAACCAGTCGACGGTGTCGCGGCGGCTGGCCGCTCTTGAGCGCCGGCTCGGCACGCTCCTCGTGACACGCCATGCAACCGGGCATCTCCTGACCCCGGAGGGCAGCGATCTCGCGCAGGCTGCGGAGCCGATCGCGGCGGAGATCGGTGCCGTCCTGCGCCAGGTCGAAGGGCGTGACGCGCAGCTTGGCGGCGTTCTGCGCGTGACCTGCGTCGAGATGATGATCGACCGCTTCCTCGCGCCGCATTTCGCCCGCTTCTGCCGCGAGCATCCAGGGCTTGCCCTCACCCTGCAGACGTCGATGCGGCCGCTCGACCTGATGCGCAGCGAAGCCGACGTGGCGATCCGGGTGTCCGAGAGCCCGCCACCGCCCCTCGTCGGGCGCCGGCTGTGTGACTTCGCCCTCGCCGTCTACGGCGCGACGACGTGGCGGACGCGCGCGCCCGATCTTTCGCAACCTGACCGGCTCGACTGGATCGGCTGGGCCGATGACGCGGTCAATGCGCGGGTGATCCTCGACGCCTTTCCGGCAGCGCGGATCGCGCACGAGGTCGATGGCCTCGTGGCGCTGAGCGCGATGGTGCGCGAGGGGGCGGGGATTTCGGTGCTGCCCTGCTACTGGGCGGATCGCGATCCCGGTCTCGCTCGCCTTTCTGACGCCTTCGTGCCGCGCGGAATCGGGATCTGGGTGCTGATGCATCCCGAGGTGCGCCACGCCGCGCGGGTTCGCGCCTTCGTCGACATGATGACGAAGGTGCTGCTCGCCAACCGCGCCGCGTTCGAGGGGCAGTGCGGTCGCGATTCCAGGCAATCCGGCTGAGCCCGGACTGTCTTCCGGCTGGCGGTTCCCGAGTCTCACGGGAATATGCTATTGAGAAGCATTTGCAATGAGTCTAGACTGCGAGACAGGAAGGGCTACGGCGGAGGGACCGATGTTGCGCTTCACCCTCGACCGGCGCGGATTTCTCGGCCGCCTGCTCATGACCGGCGGCGCGGGCGTGGTGCCTGTGGCGGCGGCGGCGACCCCGCATGATCACGGGGGCAACGCCACCGTTGGTGCCGTCGATCATGCCGCGAACGGATTCGATCCGCACGAGATCCTCACCGACTGGGAGACCGGCACGGTCGAAACCCTGCCCGACGGCCGTCGCCTACGCCGGTTCGAGATCACCGCCGTCGACCGCGAGATCGAGATCGCGCCGGGTCTGATCTTCCCGGCCTGGACCTACAACGGCCGCGTGCCGGGTCCGACGCTGCGCGCGACCGAGGGAGAGCTGATTAGGATCGAGTTCATCAATTCCGGCTCGCATGTCCATACGATGCATTTCCACGGAATCCATTCGGCGCGGATGGACGGGGTGCCCGGCGCGGGCGAGGTCGCGCCCGGCGAAAGCTTCACCTACGAGTTCACCGCCCGACCGTACGGCTGCCATCTCTATCACTGCCATTCGCAGCCGCTGAAGCGCCACATCCACAAGGGGCTTTACGGCGCGTTCATCGTCGATCCCGATCCCGACCTGCATCCGGAGGCGCGCGCGGTGGCGGAGGGCAGGCTGCTCGGCCATCCCCGCAATGCCGAATGGCAGGAGATGGTGATCGTGATGAACGGCTTCGACATGAACTTCGACGACGAGAACGAGGTCTATGCCGCCAACTCGATCGCCTTCGCCTATCAGGACCGGCCGATCCCTGTAGAGCGAAGCCGCCCGGTCCGGATCTACCTCGTCAACGTGACCGAGTTCGATCCGATCAACTCGTTCCACATGCATGCGAACTTCTTCGATTATTACGACCATGGCACGACGCTGACGCCCACCCTGCGCACCATCGATACGGTGATGCTCTGCCAGGCGCAGCGCGGCATCATCGAGATGAGTTTCGCGGAGCACGAGCCGGGCCTCTACATGTTCCACGCCCACCAGTCGGAATTCGCCGAGCTCGGCTGGATGTCGCTTCTGGAGGTGTCCTGACATGCAAGGCCGCTGGACCCTGATCCTGCCATTCACCGTCGTCGCGCTGCTCGTTGCGGGCTTTCTGACGCTCCGGCCGTTCTCGAACCTCACCGCCGGGGTGCCGCCGATCGAGGATCTGACCTTCGAATCCGTTCGACTCGACGAGACCGGGATTCACGCGCTGGTGCGTGCGGCGGGGTCGGAGCCCGTCGTGATCGCCCAAGTCCAGGTTGATGGCGCGTTCTGGCGGTTCACCCAGACCCCGGCAGGACCGGTTCCGCGTCTTGGCCAGGTGGCGCTCGACATTCCCTATCCGTGGGTCGATGGCGAGGCCCATCTCGTCACGCTCCTGACCCGGGCCGGCGCCGCGTTCGAGCACGAGATCGCGGTAGCCGTCAGCACCGCCCCGCTGGCCGGGCCTGGGGTGTTGAGCCTGATCGGGGTCGGGCTGTTCGTCGGGTTTGTGCCGGTCCTCGTGGGCTACGGCTTCGTACCCGCCCTGCGCGCATTCGGGGGCGCCGGGCTGGATTTCGCGCTCGCGCTCACCTTGGCGCTGCTCGCCTTCCTGCTGATCGACACCTGGTCGGAAGCATCCGAGCTTGCCGCCGAAGCGCCCGCCGCGCTCAACCCGGTGCCGGCGATCTGGACGGCGGCCCTTCTGACCTGCCTTGGGCTGCTCGCGCTCGGCCGGCGGTCGGGCCGCGCGCCCGAAGGTATCGAACTCGCTTTCTTCATCGCGCTCGGTATCGGCGTGCACAATCTCGGCGAGGGAATCGCGATCGGCGCCTCTGTTGCGGTGGGCGAGGTGGCGCTCGCCTCCTTCCTCGTCCTCGGCTTCTTCGTGCACAATGTCTCGGAAGGCATCGCCATCGCCGCGCCGGTTGCCGGCCGGACCTGGCGCTGGCCGCTGCTTCTCGGTCTCGCGCTGCTTGCCGGCGGGCCGGCGGCGATCGGCACGCTCGCCGGGGTCTTCGCCTTTACGCCGTTCCGCGCCGCGCTCGCGCTCGCGGTCGGCGCGGGGGCGATCGCGCAGGTGATGTTCGAGATCGCGCGCCTGATGCTGAAACCAGCCGCGGCGGCCACCGGCGAACGGGGGTGGCGCGCGCCGGCCGCGCTCTACGGCTTCGGCGCGGGGCTTGCGGTCATGTATCTCACCTCGATTCTCGTTGCCGCCTGACACCACCTCGCGGGGTTGCGGCAATATCCCGCTGGCCTTGCGCCCGGCGGATCGCTAGAAAGCGCCGACATTGCGCAGAGGCCCGAGATGACCGACCACATCCGCCCGCAGCTGGGGATCATGGATATCGCCCTTTACGAGGGCGGTGCGGCGCATGTGGCCGGGGTCACCGATGCGGTAAAGCTTTCGTCGAACGAAAACCCCTTCGGTCCGTCGGACAAGGCCAGGGAGGCGTTTCAGCGCGCTGTCCACAAGCTCCACCGCTACCCGAACACCGACCACGCGAGCCTGCGGCGCGCGATCGGCGAGACCCACGGCCTCGACCCGGCGCGGATCATCTGCGGCGTCGGTTCGGACGAGATCATCCACTTCCTCTGCCAGGCCTATGCCGGGCCGAAGGACGAGGTTGTCTTCACCGAGCACGGCTTCCTCATGTACCGGATCTCGGCGATGGCCGCCGGGGCGACGCCGGTTGCGGTGAAGGAACGGGATCGCACGACCGATGTCGACGCGATTCTCGCGGCCTGCAACCGCCGCACCAAGCTTGTCTTCATCGCCAACCCGAACAACCCGACGGGCACTATGATCGGCCTGCCCGAGATCGAGCGGCTCGCCAATGGCCTGCCGAAACAGGCGATCCTCGTTCTCGACGGCGCCTATGCGGAATATGTCGAGGGCTACGACGGCGGCGCGGCGCTGGCGACGGAGCGCGCGAACGTCGTCATGACGCGCACCTTCTCCAAGATCTACGGGCTCGGCGGGCTCAGGATCGGCTGGGGCTACGGTCCGCAGGCGATCATCGACGTGCTGAACCGGATCCGCGGCCCGTTCAACCTCTCGACCGCGCAGCTCGAGGCCGCAGAGGCCGCCGTGCGCGACCGCGACCACGTCGAGCGGTGCCGCGAGGAGAACACCCGGCTCCGCGCCTGGCTTGCCGAGGCGCTGGCCGAGAGGGGAGTTCCGTCGGATACCTCGACCGCGAACTTCGTCCTCGCCCGCTTCGCCAGCGAGGCCGAGGCGAGTGCCTGCGACGAGTTCCTGCAAACGCAGGGCCTGATCGTGCGCCGCGTCGCCGGTTACGGCCTGCCGCATTGCCTCAGGATCACCGTCGGCGACGAGGCCTCGTGCCGCCGCGTCGCTCATGCGATCGGCCAGTTCAAGGGGCAGAAATGAGCGCCCCGATCTATGACCGCGTCGCCCTGATCGGGCTTGGCCTCATCGCCTCGTCGATGGGTCACGCGATGAAGAAATGGGGCCTCGCGAGGAGCATCGCCGGCCACGCCAAGACCGAGGCGACGCGCGCCGCCGCACTGGAGCTTGGCTTTTGCGACGAGGTCTTCGCGACCGCCGCCGAAGCGGCCGACGGTGCCGATCTCGTGGTCCTGGCGGTGCCTGTCGGCGCGATGGGCGCGGTGGCGGCCGAGATCGGCCCGCATCTGAAGCTGGGCGCCACGGTCACCGATGTCGGTTCGGTGAAGCAGGCGGTGATCGAGGCGGTCGCGCCGCACCTGCGGGCTGGCATCGAGTTCATTCCCGGCCACCCGCTCGCCGGGACCGAGCATTCCGGCCCGCGGTCGGGATTCGCGACGCTGTTCCAGAACCGCTGGTGCCTGATCATCCCCGGCGAGGCCTCGCCCGAGGCGGTCGCGCGACTGCGCGCGCTCTGGGAAGGGATGGGCTCGAATGTCGAGGAGATGGATGCGGCCCACCACGACCTCGTTCTGGCCGTGACCAGCCACACGCCGCATCTCATCGCCTACACGATGGTCGGCGTGGCCGACCACCTGCGGCGCGTCACCGAAAGCGAGATCATTAAGTATTCCGCCGCCGGTTTCCGGGATTTCACCCGCATCGCGGCCTCCGATCCGACGATGTGGCGCGACGTGTTCCTCACCAACAAGGAAGCGACGCTCGACATTCTCGGCCGCTTCACCGAGGAGCTGTTCATGCTCCAGCGCGCGATCCGGATGGGCGACGGAGAGGAACTGTTCGACTATTTCACCCGCACCCGCGCGATCCGCCGCGGCATCATCGAGGCTGGCCAGGATACCGCCGCCCCGGGTTTCGGCCGGACAAAGGTGGACGAGAAATGACACGCACCGAACTCCGCGGCCGCGGCGCGATTGCTGCCGTGATCTGCCTTGTCGCCTCTGCCGCGCTCGCCAATCCGCCTGCGCAATCGCCGCGCCCCGAGGCCCGGCCCGGGGCGTCCGCGCGGCCAGCGGTCATGGTCGTCTCGGTCAGCGACTTCGCGCCGGTGTCGTCGGAGCGCCCTGAGAAACGTCCCCGCGGGCTCGCAACCGACCTGCAGGTCGAGAAGGTGGTGTTCCGCAGCCAGCCCGCGCCCGAGGCCACGATCGGCCGCAAGGGCGCGCTTTGTGGCGATCCCGCACTCAAGGGCAAGACGATCCCGCCGATCCTCTCGAAGGTCAAGGGCTGCGGGCTGGAGGAGGGCGTGAGTCTGGTTTCGGTCGCGGGCGTCGCGCTCAGCCAGCCGGCCTCGGTCGACTGCGCGACCGCGTCGGCGCTGAAAACCTGGGTCGAGACGGGCGTGAAGCCGGCGCTCGAGGGAACCGGCGGCGGCGTCGCGGCGCTGCAGGTCGCGGGCAGCTACACCTGCCGGGGCCGCAACAACCAGAAGGGCGCGAGGGTCTCCGAACACGGGCGCGGCCGGGCGGTCGACATCTCGGCGATCCTGCTGGCCGACGGCACCGCGATCACGGTCGAGAACGGCTGGGGATCGAAACGCTACGGCAAGGTGCTGGCCTCGATGCGCCGCTCCGCCTGCGGGCCGTTCAATACCGTGCTCGGGCCGGGATCGGACCGCCACCACCACGATCACCTGCATCTCGATACCGCGCGCGGCCGCGGGCCTTACTGCCGTTGAGCTAGAACCGCGGCGCGGCGCCGAGCGGGATCGGCCCGAGGCTCATCCGGCCCTTGCTGAAGGTGAGCGGCAGGTTCAGCGTCTCGGCGTCGCCACCGGCGAGCGCCAGTTGCTCGAACGCGCTTTCCACCGTGGGCGCCAGCTCCTCCCGGATCAGGCCGAGCTTGGTGAGAAGCGGCAGCGCCGCGCGCCAGTTCCGGATCGCGAGGTCGATGCGGCCATCGGGCGTACCGTCGGCGCGACGTTCGACCCCGCCCTGTCCGGTGACCTGGAGCGGTCCCCAGACGAGTTCGACCGACCGGATATCTGCACCCATGAGAGCGATACTTTCGGCCGGTGCGAAGCGGTCGAGCGGCCGGTCGAGCCGGAGCACCGCGTCGAGCCGGGCATGCTCACCCTTGGCCGGCAGTGACCCGGTGGCTTCGATCAGGCGGACCGGCAGACCGGAAAGCGACAGGCCGAAAAGCTCGATGCCGAGTTCCTGCTCGGTCTCTGTCGCGCCGCGCCGCACCGCGAGCCGCGCCTCGGTCGCGCCAGCACCCCAGCCGTGATCGGAAGTCAGGGACATCCCGGTGCCAACCGTCTGCGCGCGCAAGAGCGGCAGATCGGTCGCGATCCCGAATATCGCGCTGGCCTTGAGGTCGTCGGAGGTGAGCGTCAATGCCTCGCGGTCAATGCGGATGTCCTGCGTCGCCGGCAAGAGCGCGACGATATGGTGCGGCTTGTAGGACAGGGCGTGGAGATTGATCTCGGGCGCCGACCAGTGCAGGCGCCCGTCGGCGCTCGTGAGCTGCGGGGTGCTCACGGTGAGATCGAAACGCGACGGGAAACCGGAGAGATCGACCGCGCCGAAATCGGCGAGCCCCTCCGCGCGAAGTTCGGCAAGGGCCGCCTCGGTCCCGTCGAGAAGCGCGCGCGACCCGACGACCCAGTAGCCGCCGTAGAAAGCGGCGAAGGCCGCCACCAGCCAGAGCACCACGCGCATGAGGGGGCCTTTCCTGATCGTTCCGGATGCTGTTTATAAGGGGGCGGGGGCAAGAACCAGAAGGTGGGCATGAATTCTTTGTGGGTCTTCGGCTACGGCTCGCTCATGTGGGAGCCGGGCTTCGCGTATCAGGACCGAACCCTCGCCCGGCTCGAAGGCTGGCACCGGTCGTTCTGCATGCGCTCGATCCATCATCGCGGCACCTCGGACCATCCCGGCCTCGTCCTCGCGCTCGACGCCGCCGAAGGGGCCTGTTGCAATGGCGTTGCCTATTCGGTCGAGACGGAGCGGGCCGCCGAAACCCTCGGCTACCTGCGCGAGCGCGAGCTGATCTCTTCGGCCTATCTCGAAACGACGCTCTCGATCGCGCTACGTGACGGCCGTGCCGTGGAGGCGGTGACCTATGTGATCGACCCCGACCACGTCCAGTACTGTGGCGGCCTCGGGCTCGAGGAGCAGGCCGGCATCATCGCGACGGCGCGGGGCGGGCGCGGGCCGAACACCGAATACCTCTGGAACACCGCCGAACACCTGCACGAGCTCGGCATCGCCGACCCCGATCTCGACTGGCTTTCGGAGCGGGTGCGGGCGCTGACGGCTGACGCCTCCTCTAACGGCTTGTGAGCCGCGACGGCCCCGCCTATTGTCCAAGAAAGTCAAAGGACAGGGGTCGCGATCCTGATGGCAAGATCCATGCGCTCGGCCGAGCCGCTTTTTTCCCAGCCGGTGCGCCAGATTGCGATGATGCTTCTGGTATCGGCCCTTGTCGGCGCGGGCGCCTACGTCGCCTATGGCCCGATCATATCGATCTTCAGCGCCAACCTCTGGCTGAACGGTCTGATCCTCGGGGTCTTCGTCTTCGGCGTGCTGACCTGCTTCTGGCAGGTCGCCCAGCTCGTGCGGTCGGTGAGTTGGATCGAGGGTTTCGCGGCGCAGCAACCCGGTCACGAGATGACGATCGCGCCCAGCATGCTGGCGCCGCTCGCCGCGCTCTTGCGGTCCCGCGGCCGGCGCGGCGGCCAGATCTCCTCGACCTCGGCGAGCTCCATCCTCGAATCCGTGGCAACCCGGATCGACGAGGCGCGCGATATCACCCGCTACCTCACGAGCCTTCTGATCTTCCTCGGCCTCCTCGGCACGTTCTACGGCCTCGCCATCACCGTTCCCGCCGTGGTCGACACGATCCGCGCGCTGGCGCCGCAGGAAGGCGAGACCGGGATGCAGGTCTTCGACAAGCTCATGGGCGGGCTCGAAAAACAGCTCGGCGGCATGGGCACCGCCTTCTCCTCCTCACTCCTTGGTCTTGCCGGGTCGCTTGTCGTCGGGCTGCTCGAACTCTTCGCCAGCCACGGCCAGAACCGCTTTTACCGCGAGCTGGAGGAGTGGCTGACATCCTTCACCCGCCTGTCCTTCGCCGGTGGTGACAGCGATGCCGCGCCCGACGCTGACGCGGTGGCGGGTGTCCTCGATCACATGGCGGGGCAAGTGGAGTCGCTGCAGACGATCCTCCGGCAATCGGATGCCGGCCGCGCGGCGGTGAACGAGCGGCTCGAAAGCCTGATCGCGGCCGTGGGCAATCTGACCCAAAGGCTCGAGGCGGAGTCCGGCACTTCGGCGGTGCTCGCGCGTATCGCGGACGGGCAGGACCGCGTCGCGAGCCTGATCGAGCGCAACGGTCCGGTCGCTGCGGGGCAAGAGGGTGGCGATGACGCGGAAAGCCGGATGCGGTTGCGGTCCATCGACGTGCAGCTTCTGCGGCTGCTCGAGGAGGTAGCGGCCGGGCGGCAGGAAAGCATGGCCGATCTGCGCGGCGATCTGGCGCAGCTCACGCGCGCCGTCCGCGCCCTGGCGCGGCCCGACGCGGTGCGGAAGGGCTAACGGATGGCACTCGCCAAGGGGCGCAACGGTCAGCGGTTCTCGGCCAATATCTGGCCGGGTTTCGTCGACGCCATGACCGCGCTCCTGATGGTGCTGATGTTCGTTCTGACGATCTTCATGATCGTCCAGTTCACCTTGCGCGAGACGATCGACACCCAGGGCGACGAACTCGCCGCGCTCAACGAGCAGGTCGCCGGCCTTGCCGATGCGTTGGGTCTTGAACGCGCCCGTTCGGTGGAACTCGAGGGCGAGGTGTCCGGCCTGAGCGCCGACATCGCGGCGGCCCAGGCTGCCGCCGACCGCCAGACGGCGCTGCTCTCCACGCTCACCGCCAAGCTCGAGGGGCAGGGGGCGGAACTCACCGCCGCGCAGGCGAAGGTCACGGCATTCGAGACACAGGTCGCCAGCCTGCTTGCCGAGCGCAACGCGGCCCGCACCAAGGCCGAAGCCATGACCGCGGAGCGCGACACGGCCCGCGGCGCGGCCGAAGCCTTGATCGCCGAGCGTGACGAACTGAAATCGGCGCAGGAGGCGCTGAACCTCGCGGTTGCGGCGGCGCGGGCCGAAGTTGACGAAAAGGCGGAGGCCGCGCGCCTTGCGGCGGCCCGGCGCTATGCGCTGGAGGCGCTTGTAAACGATCTGCGGGCGAAGCAGGAGGCAGCCGCCGAGCAGCTGAGCGAGGCGGAGGCCACGCGCCTCACGGAGGCCGCCGCCGCCGCCGCTCTGCGCGAGAAGCTGAAGGGGGCTGAGGACGAACTGACCGCGATGACGCTGGCGCTCGAGGAACAGCGCCGCCGCGCCGAGGAGACGCTGACGCTTCTGGCCGCTGCCCGCGCCGAACGGGAAGCGGCGGCCGGGCAGGCGGAGGAGACGCTGAGCGAGGCGGACCGCCAGAAGGCGCTGCTCGCGACCGCGAATGCGGCCCTGGCCGAGGAGCGTGCGGCATCGGCCGAAGCCGCGCGCAAGGTCGCGCTGCTGAACCAGCAGATCCTCGCGCTGCGCAGCCAGTTGGGCGGGCTGCAGAACCTTCTCGACGCTTCCGCGGCCCGCGATGCCGACGCGAAGGTACAGATCGAGGCGCTCGGGACCCGGCTGAACTCCGCACTCGCGCAGGTGGCGAGCGAGCAGCGCCGCCGCGCAGAGCTGGAGGAGGCCGAGCGCAAGCGCTTGGAGGCCGAGGCCGCGGCGCTGAAGGAGGAAACGAAGGAGCTTGCCCGCTACCGCTCGGAGTTCTTCGCGCGGCTTTCGCAGGTGCTCGCCGGACGCGAGGGCGTGCGCGTCGTCGGGGACCGGTTCGTCTTTTCCGCCGAAGTCCTGTTCGAACCCGGCTCGGCGGATCTCGCCGCCGAGGGGCGCAGTCAGATCGCCAATGTGGCGACCACGCTTCAGGAGCTTGCGGTTGCGATCCCGTCCGAAATCGATTGGGTAATCCGTGTCGACGGCCACACCGACAACCTGCCGCTCTCGGGCTTCGGCCGGTTCCGCGACAACTGGGAGCTCAGCCAGGGGCGGGCGCTTTCGGTGGTGCGCTTCTTGCAGGGCCAGCTTGGCTTCCCGCCGGAGCGCCTCGTCGCGGCGGGATTCGGTGAGTACCATCCGGTGGCCGAGGGCGACACGCCGGAGGCGCGGGCGCAGAACCGGCGGATCGAACTCAAGCTTACCGAACGGTGAGCGGGCCGGACGCGCCGGACCGGAGAGCGTGACCGATGAGCCTACTCGTCCAACCCCGGCTGATCAACGACCCATGCGGAGATCCCGGTCTCTATCTCGACTTCCGCTTCGGCCGCCGGGCGATGCTGTTCGATCTCGGCGACACCGCGCCGCTGTCGCCACGAGAACTCCTCCGGGTGTCGCATGTCTTTGTCAGTCACGCCCACATGGACCACATTGCCGGTCTCGAGCGGCTCTTGCGCCTGCGCCTGCACAGGCCGCTGCCGCTCCATCTCCTTGGGCCGGCCGGGTTCGTCGGCCAGATGGAAAGTCGGTTCGGCTCCTATACCTGGAACCTGCTTGACGAGACCTCGGTTGATTTCCGAGTCACCGTGCATGATTTTGAAGGCGGGCGGATCACCCGGGCCGCCGAGTTCTGTGCCCGCAGGCGTTTTCGCAGATGTGATGTGGCAGTGCCCGATCTGAGCACCGGCCTTGTGTTGAGCGAACGCGAATTCGAGATCCGCGCGGTCGCACTGGACCACGGCATCCCGTCGCTGGGGATTGCATTCCGGCAGCGCCTTCGCGTGAATGTCTGGCGCAGCGCGCTCGATGAGTTGGGGCTTCCGGTCGGTCCGTGGATCGACATCGCCAAGCGGGCGCTGCGCGACGGATTGCCTGACCGCCACCGGATCGCGGTGCCCGGGGCCGGGGAGGTTCCGCTCGGCCTCCTGCGCGCGCGGGTGTTCCGGCGCGAGAAGGAGCAGCATTTCGCTTATGTGACCGACGCCGCCGATACCGCGGACAACCGCGCCCGCATCGTCGAGCTTGCCCGGGGCGCGGATCACCTCTTCATCGAAGCGGTCTTTCCCGAGGCCGACCGCTCCTTCGCGACCACGTCGCGCCACCTGACGGCGCGGGCGGCCGGAGAGATCGCGCGGGCGGCGGGCGTGGCCGGACTCACGCCGTTTCACCACTCCGCGCGCTATGCCGACGCCGCCGCGGCACTCGCGGCCGAGGCGCTGGCGGCCTATGCGACTGGCTAATCCGCCCGGAGCCTTTGCTCGGTCTGCCGCGCGGAAGATCGGGAAAACGCAGTCGTAGCCGACGGGGGCGCCCGTTTTCTTGTTCCGGCCGGGACCGGCACAAACTTTCCGCCACAAGGTCCAAACGAAACGCGGCCGGCACCGGGAAGGTGTCGGCCGCGTGTGTTCGTGTCAATCCAGGCTCAGTCCGCGGTCAGGAGCGGTGGCTTCGAGCCGGCAATCCGCGCCTTCTGCGGCTCCTCGATCTCGAGCACGATCGCGCCGTCGCGTACCTTCACATGAACGACGCCACCCTTCGTGAGTTTGCCGAACAGAAGCTCCTCGGCGAGCGGCTTCTTGATGTGTTCCTGGATCACGCGAGCAAGCGGACGGGCGCCCATCCGGTCGTCGTAGCCCTTCTCGGCGATCCAGTTGGCCGCTTCCGGGCTCAGCTCGATATGGACGTGGCGGTCCATCAGCTGCGCCTCGAGCTGCAGGACGAACTTGTCCACGACTTGCAGGATCACTTCGCGCGGCAGCGCCGAGAACGAGATGACCGCATCGAGCCGGTTGCGGAACTCGGGCGTGAACGTGCGTTCGATCGCGGCGGTGTCTTCGCCCTCGCGCCGGTCACGGCCGAAGCCGATCGCGGACTTGGCAAGCTCGGCCGCACCTGCGTTCGAGGTCATGATCAGCACGACGTTGCGGAAATCGACCTGCCGGCCGTTGTGGTCGGTGAGCTTGCCGTGGTCCATCACCTGCAGGAGGATGTTGAACACGTCCGGATGCGCCTTCTCGATCTCGTCGAGCAAGAGCACGCAATGCGGATGCTGGTCGACGCCGTCGGTCAGCAGCCCGCCCTGGTCGAAGCCGACATAGCCCGGCGGCGCGCCGATCAGCCGCGAGACGGCGTGCTTCTCCATGTACTCGGACATGTCGAAACGCAGAAGCTCGACGCCGAGCGTATCGGCGAGCTGCTTGGCGACCTCGGTCTTGCCGACGCCGGTCGGACCGGCGAAGAGGTAGTTGCCGATCGGTTTTTCCGGTTCGCGCAGGCCCGCACGAGCCAGCTTGATCGCGGAGGACAACGCCTCGATCGCCTTGTCCTGACCGAAGACGACGCGCTTGAGGGTCTTCTCGAGATCCTTGAGGATCTCGGCATCGTCCTTCGAGACGTTCTTCGGCGGGATCCGCGCGATCTTGGCGACGACGGCCTCGATCTCCTTCGGGCCGATCGTCTTGCGCCGCTTCGATTCCGCCACCAGGTGCTGCGCCGCGCCGGCCTCGTCGATCACGTCGATCGCCTTGTCCGGCAGCTTGCGGTCGTGGATGTAGCGCGCCGAGAGTTCGACCGCGGCCTTGATCGCATCATGCGTGTAACGCAGGTCGTGGTGCTTCTCGAAATAGGGCTTCAGCCCCATCAGAATCTTGACCGCATCCTCGACCGTCGGTTCGTTCACGTCGATCTTCTGGAACCGGCGGCTAAGCGCGCGGTCCTTCTCGAAATGCTGGCGGAACTCCTTGTAGGTGGTCGAG
This sequence comes from Defluviimonas salinarum, assembly GCF_026013545.1. GTDB lineage: Bacteria > Pseudomonadota > Alphaproteobacteria > Rhodobacterales > Rhodobacteraceae > Albidovulum > Albidovulum salinarum. The sequence goes on from NZ_JAPDOG010000012.1 coordinate 96,242, forward strand.
CCCATGCAGCGCAGCCGTCCGCCCTGGAGCGCGGGCTTGAGCAGGTTCGACGCGTCCATCGCCCCGCCCGAAGTCGCCCCGGCGCCGATCACGGTATGGATCTCGTCGATGAAGAGGATCGCGTCGGGATGGTCCTCGAGCTCCTTCACGACGGCCTTGAGCCGCTCCTCGAAATCTCCGCGATAACGGGTTCCGGCCAAGAGCGCGCCCATGTCGAGCGAGAAGATCGTGGCATGTTCGAGCACCTCGGGTGTCTCGCCGCGCGTGATCTTCAGCGCGAGGCCCTCGGCGATGGCGGTCTTGCCGACACCGGATTCGCCCACCAGAAGGGGGTTGTTCTTCCGCCGGCGGCACAGGACCTGGATGCAGCGCTCGATCTCCGCCTCGCGGCCGATGAGCGGGTCGACATCGCCTTTCTTGGATTTTGCGTTGAGGTCGATGCAGAACTTCGAGAGCGCCGATTCCTTGGCCTCTCCATCCGCCTGCGAGGTCGGATGGTCCTCCTGCTCCTGTGCGCCGGTGACCGGCCGGGTTTCCCCGAAGGACGGATCCTTGGCCACGCCATGAGCGATGAAATTCACTGCGTCGTAGCGGGTCATGTCCTGTTCCTGCAGGAAGTACGCGGCGTTCGATTCCCGTTCCGCGAAGATCGCGACGAGAACGTTGGCACCGGTGACCTCGGTCCGGCCCGAGGACTGTACATGGATCGCGGCCCGCTGAATGACCCTCTGGAACGCGGCCGTTGGCACGGCCTCCGACCCGTCCACATCGGTCACGAGCGTCGAAAGGTCGTCGTCGATGAATTCTACGAGCGTCTTGCGCAGTTCCTCGATGTCGACCGAGCAGGCGCGCATCACTTTTGCGGCGTCCGGCTCGTCGATCAGGGCGAGGAGCAGATGTTCGAGAGTTGCAAGTTCATGGCGCCGCGCATTGGCCAAGGCCAGCGCCGCGTGGATTGCCTGTTCGAGCGTGTTCGAAAATGACGGCACGTTCGTGCTCCTTTCCCATCCAGCAGGGTGGCCCGTGGGCCGGTACCTACTTTCGCCTCATACTATTAAAGTTCGGTGGAATTCGGGCGGCTTCAAGTGTTTTCTTGCCGATTTCGCCCAATGCTCGATCAGTGACGCAAAATTTGAACGATTTTCGGCCTTTCGTGACCGATTCGTGCCTAATCGGTTCGGAAATGTGACAGGTCAGAACCGGTCTTTGCGCGCGCGGATCTCGGCGAAGACCTCGGCGTCGCCCGCGCCCTGCATGCCGAGCGCGGTCTTCACCTCTGCAAGGCGTGCGCGCAGGAACGGGTTCGTCGCAAGCTCCTCGGCGAGGGTCGAGGGAACGGTCGCACGCCCTTTCGCACGCGCGGCGTCCACCGATTTCGCACGCGCCGCCAGCGCGGCGTTCCCCGGCTCGATCGTCAGGGCGAAGCGGGCATTCGACTGGGTGTATTCATGGCCCGAACAGACCAGTGTTTCCGGAGGCAGGGCCGCCAGCTTGCAGAGACTGTCCCACATCTGGTGAGCGGTGCCCTCGAAAAGCCGGCCACAGCCGAGTGCCATGAGGCTGTCCCCGGTAAAGACAATTCCCGAGTCTGCGAAATGGTAGGCGATATGGCCGATGGTATGGCCGGAAACGTCGATCACAGTGCCTCTGCACATTCCGATCCGAACGGTGTCGCCCGCGGTGACCGCCTCGTCCAGCGGTGGCAACCTATGGGCGTCGGCCGCGGCGCCGATGACGCGGGCGCCGGTCGCGGCGGCAAGGGAGGGGACGCCGTCGATGTGGTCGCCGTGGTGGTGGGTGATCAGGATGTGGCTAGCCCGCCAGCCCCGGGCGGACAGGGCGTTGAGGATCGGCGCTGCTTCTGGGACGTCCACGACGGCGGTCGCGCCGGTCGCGACATCATGGGCGAGGTAAGCGTAGTTGTCGCTCAGGCAGGGAACGGTGACGATTTCCAGGGGCATGGCGTTTCGTGTATGTTTCCGTATGCTTCCACTGACTTTTGCCGATGGAAGCGACGGGCGCAATGCATCTCGACGTTCTCGACCTGAGGAATTTCTACTACCGCACCCAGCTCGGGCGCGTCGCCCAGAAGGCCATTCGGGATCAGGTCGTCGATCTCTGGCCGCCTGCGAAGGGTCAGACGGTGGCCGGATTCGGATTCGCCGCACCCTTGCTGCGCCCCTATCTGGCCGAGGCGCGGCGCGTGGTCGGTCTGATGCCCGGACCGCAGGGCGTGATGCCCTGGCCCGCCGGGATGGAGAACGTCTCGGTCCTCTGCGAGGAGACGCAATGGCCGCTCGAGACGGGCATGGTCGATCGGCTCGTAGTGCTGCACGGCCTGGAGACGTCGGAAAATCCGACGGCGCTGCTTGACGAGTGCTGGCGCGTGCTCGGCCCGGGAGGCAGGGCGCTCTTCATCGTTCCGAACCGGTCCGGCCTCTGGTCGCGCTCGGACCGGACTCCGTTCGGTTATGGTCGCCCCTATTCGATGAGCCAGCTCGACGGCCAGCTCCGCCGCCACAACTTCGCGGCCGAACGCCAGCAATCCGCGCTCTTCGCGCCACCAAGCTCGCGCCGCTTCTGGCTGCGCACCGCGCCGATGTGGGAACGCTTCGGACACCGCGTGTCGTCGGTTCTGGCGGGCGGCGTGCTGATGCTCGAGGTTTCGAAACAGGTCCACGCGCCACAGCGCCCGGGCCTCGCGACCGCGGTACGGCGACCGCTGAAAGTGCTCGAGGCGCTCCCCAAGCCGACGGCCGAGCCGGCGTGACTCGCGGCCAATGAAACAGGATTCTGTTTCGTATCCGTACTGTTAACGCCCAAACCCGCGCTGCGAAAAAGCAACATTTCCCGCCGTGTTTGGGGAATCTTCGGGAACTCTTTGAAAAGGCAGAAAAACCCTCGTCCCAATAAGTTCGTCAAGGCGGTTGCTAGGTCCGGACGGCTCTGCTACACCCGCGCCGAACTTCGGCCGTGCGCGTCCGCGCACGCCATAGGTGGCCTCTGACCTGACAATAAAAAAGAGGCGATGGGACAGAACAATCGGAAGGGTGGACGTGTCCGAACCAGCTTCGATTTCCGCAGGGATCGCCGGTCGCTATGCGACGGCCGTGTTTGAACTCGCCAAGGAGGCCAATGGCCTCAAGGCGCTCGAGGGGGATGTGGACGCGCTCGGCGCCGCGCTGGCGGAAAGCGCGGATCTGCGGACGCTGATCGCCTCCCCGGTTTATTCGCGCGAGGAGCAGGCCAAATCGGTCGGTGCGCTTGCTGCTAAGATGGGGCTCTCCGCGACGCTCGCCAATACGCTCGGCCTGATGGCTTCGAGCCGCCGGCTCTTCGTGCTGCCGCAACTCCTGACGGCCCTGCGCGACATGATCGCGGAGGAGAAGGGCGAAGTGACCGCCGAGGTTACCGCCGCCGCCGCGTTGACCAAGACGCAGGCCGAGAAGCTCGCCGCGTCGCTCAAGAAGACAGTCGGCAAGACCGTCAAGCTCGACACCACCGTCGATGAAAGCCTCATCGGCGGCCTTATCGTCAAAGTGGGCTCGAAGATGATCGACACCTCGATCCGCTCGAAGCTCGCTTCCCTGCAGAATGCTATGAAAGAGGTCGGATAATGGGAATCCAGGCAGCCGAGATCTCTGCGATCCTTAAGGAGCAGATCAAGAACTTCGGTCAGGAAGCAGCGGTGGCCGAAGTCGGTCGCGTGCTTTCGGTCGGTGACGGCATCGCGCGCGTCCACGGCCTCGACAACGTCCAGGCGGGCGAGATGGTCGAGTTCCCGGGCGGCATCCGCGGCATGGCGCTGAACCTCGAAGTCGACAACGTCGGCGTCGTCATCTTCGGCGACGATCGCTCGATCAAGGAAGGCGACACCGTCAAGCGCACGAAGTCCATCGTGGACGTGCCGGTCGGTGACGAGCTTCTCGGCCGCGTTGTCGACGGTCTCGGTAACCCGATCGACGGCAAGGGCCCGATCAACGCCAAGACCCGCTCGGTGGCCGACGTGAAGGCCCCCGGCATCATCCCGCGGAAATCGGTGCACGAGCCGATGGCGACCGGCCTCAAGTCGGTCGACGCGATGATCCCGATCGGCCGCGGCCAGCGCGAGCTGATCATCGGCGACCGCCAGACCGGCAAGACCGCTGTGGCGCTCGACGCGATCCTGAACCAGAAGACCTACAACGACGCCGCCGGCGACGACGAGTCGAAGAAGCTCTACTGCGTCTACGTCGCGATCGGCCAGAAGCGCTCGACCGTCGCCCAGCTCGTGAAGAAGCTGGAAGAGACCGGCGCCATCAACTACTCGATCGTCGTGGCCGCGACCGCCTCGGACCCCGCGCCGATGCAGTTCCTCGCGCCCTACTCGGCGACTGCCATCGCGGAATACTTCCGCGACAACGGCCGCCACGCGCTGATCATCTACGATGACCTCTCCAAGCAGGCCGTGGCCTATCGCCAGATGTCGCTGCTCCTTCGCCGTCCGCCCGGGCGCGAAGCCTATCCGGGCGACGTCTTCTACCTGCACTCGCGTCTCCTCGAGCGTTCGGCGAAGCTGAACGAAGATTTCGGCGCGGGTTCGCTGACGGCTCTGCCGGTCATCGAAACCCAGGGTGGCGACGTGTCGGCCTTCATTCCGACCAACGTGATCTCGATCACCGACGGCCAGATCTTCCTCGAGACGGAACTCTTCTACCAGGGCATCCGCCCGGCCGTGAACACCGGTCTGTCGGTGTCGCGTGTGGGCTCCTCGGCCCAGACCAACGCGATGAAGTCGGTCGCCGGCCCGGTGAAGCTGGAACTGGCGCAGTACCGCGAAATGGCGGCCTTCGCGCAGTTCGGCTCCGACCTCGACGCCGCGACGCAGAAGCTCCTGAACCGGGGCGCGCGCCTGACCGAGCTGATGAAGCAGCCGCAGTACTCGCCGCTGACCAACGCGGAAATCGTCTGCGTCATCTTCGCCGGCACCAAGGGCTTCCTCGACAAGCTTCCCGTCAAGGACGTCGGTCGGTTCGAGGCGGACCTGCTCAAGTACCTGCGCACCAATCGCAAGGACCTTCTGGACTGGATCACCAAGGAAGACCCGAAGATCAAGGGTGAAGCCGAGGACAAGATCCGGGCCGCGATCGCCGAGTTCGCCAAGACCTTCGCTTAAGCGAGGGGAGGGACAGGGATATGCCCAGCCTTAAGGACCTTAAGAACCGGATCGGAAGCGTCAAGTCGACGCGGAAGATCACCAAGGCCATGCAGATGGTCGCGGCGGCCAAGCTCCGCCGCGCCCAGGAGGCCGCCGAAGCCGCCCGGCCCTATGCCGAGCGGATGAACGCGGTCATGTCTTCGCTCGCCGCGTCGGTCGGCGGGTCCGATGCGGCGCCGCGGCTTCTGGCCGGGACCGGTGCCGATCAGACCCACCTTCTGGTCGTGATGACGGCCGAGCGGGGCCTCTGCGGCGGTTTCAACTCGACCATCGTGCGGCTTGCCCGCACGAAGGCGAACGACCTTCTGAAGCAGGGCAAGACGGTGAAGATCCTGACCGTCGGCAAGAAGGGCCGCGAGCAGCTGAAGCGCGATTTCGCGAAGTATTTCGTCGCGCATATCGATCTCTCCGACGTCAAGAAGATGGGTTACGACAATGCGCAAGGCATTGCGCGTGACCTGATCCACCGCTTCGACCACGGCGAGTTCGACGTCGCGACGATCTTCTTCAACCGCTTCCAGTCGGTGATCTCTCAGGTCCCGACCGAACAGCAGGTGATCCCGGCGAAGTTCGACGCGGACGCGGAGGAAGGCGCCTCGACGCTCTACGACTACGAGCCCTCGGAGGAGGAGATCCTCGCCGACCTCCTGCCGCGCGGGGTGGCCACGCAGGTCTTCACCGCGCTTCTGGAGAACGCGGCCTCGGAGCAGGGCGCGCGGATGACCGCGATGGACAACGCCACCCGCAACGCCGGCGACATGATCGACCGGCTGACCATCGAGTACAACCGCTCGCGTCAGGCCGCGATCACCAAGGAACTCATCGAAATCATTTCGGGCGCCGAGGCGCTCTGACGAAACCGGAGAAACTAGATGGCAAAAGCACCGAAAGCAGCTGCCGCAGCGGGCCGGGTGACGCAGGTCATCGGCGCCGTCGTGGACGTACAGTTCGACGATCAACTCCCGGCGATTCTGAACGCGCTCGAAACCGACAACAACGGCAAGCGTCTGGTTCTCGAGGTTGCCCAGCACCTCGGCGAGAACACGGTCCGCACCGTCGCCATGGACGCGACCGAGGGCCTCGTGCGCGGCGCTGCCGTGACCGACCTCGGCGAGCCGATCTCGGTTCCGGTCGGCAACCCGACGCTCGGCCGCATCCTCAACGTCATCGGTGAGCCGGTCGACGAAAAGGGCCCGGTCAAGGCCAAGGAAACCCGTCCGATCCACCAGCCGGCCCCGGCCTTCTCGGAACAGTCGACCTCGTCGGAAATCCTTGTGACCGGCATCAAGGTCATCGACCTTCTCGCCCCGTACTCGAAGGGCGGCAAGATCGGCCTCTTTGGCGGCGCCGGCGTGGGCAAGACGGTTCTGATCATGGAACTGATCAACAACATCGCCAAGGTGCACTCGGGCTTCTCGGTCTTCGCCGGTGTCGGCGAGCGGACCCGCGAGGGCAACGACCTCTACCACGAGATGATCGAGTCGGGCGTTATCGTCCCGGACGATCTGGAGAAATCCAAAGTGGCCCTTGTCTACGGTCAGATGAACGAGCCGCCGGGAGCCCGCATGCGCGTCGCCCTCTCGGGCCTGACGCTGGCCGAGCAGTTCCGCGACCAGTCGGGCACGGACGTTCTCTTCTTCGTCGACAACATCTTCCGCTTCACCCAGGCGGGTTCGGAAGTGTCCGCACTTCTCGGCCGTATTCCTTCGGCCGTGGGCTACCAGCCGACGCTCGCCACCGACATGGGCGCGATGCAGGAACGCATCACCTCGACCAAGGCGGGCTCGATCACCTCGGTGCAGGCCATCTACGTTCCGGCCGACGACCTTACCGACCCGGCGCCGGCGACCTCGTTCGCTCACCTCGACGCCACCACGGTTCTGTCGCGCGCCATCTCGGAACTCGGCATCTACCCGGCCGTTGACCCGCTCGACTCCACGAGCCGGATCCTTGACCCGGCCGTTGTCGGCGAAGAGCACTACAACGTCGCCCGCGATGTCCAGGGTATCCTCCAGCGCTACAAGTCGCTGCAGGACATCATCGCCATCCTCGGCATGGACGAACTGTCGGAAGAGGACAAGCTGACCGTGGCCCGCGCCCGGAAGATCCAGCGTTTCCTCAGCCAGCCCTTCGACGTGGCGAAGGTCTTCACCGGTTCGGACGGCGTCCAGGTGCCGCTCGACAAGACGATCGCCTCGTTCAAGGCCGTCGTTGCCGGCGAGTACGACCACCTGCCGGAAGCCGCCTTCTACATGGTCGGCGACATCGACGAAGTGAAAGCCAAGGCGCAGCGTCTGGCCGCGGAAGCGGCGTAAGGGGGCGAGATGGCCGATACGATGCAGTTCGACCTCGTCAGCCCTGAACGGCGGCTTGCCTCCGTTCAGGCCCGCGAGGTTCGCATTCCGGGCGCCGATGGCGACCTGACGGCAATGCCCGACCATTCGCCGCTGATCACGACGCTGCGTCCCGGCATTCTCACTGTCGTCACCGCCGAAGGCATGAACGACTATGCCGTCATCGGCGGCTTCGCCGAGATTTCGGCAGCGGGCGCCTCGGTTCTGGCCGAGCGTGCGATGCCGAAAGCCGAGGTGAAGGCGTCCGACATGGACGCGCTCATTGCAGATGCGACGGCCGAGGTCGCCGAGGCCCCGGCCGAGGGCAAGGACGCCGCGAACAAGCTCGTTGCGGACCTTCAGGCCCTGAAGGCCGCGCTCGGGCTCTGAGCCTCAGATATGCGACGCGATCATCCGGGCGGCCTTCGGGCCGCCCGTTGCTTTTCGTGGACGGCCGATGAATTATCGAGACACAATCTCAACCGGATCTATGTGTCCGTGTCAGAACCAATTTACCAATTGTCTACCAGCATCCACTAGCTACGGTGGTGCTAAATCGGGGACTTAGATGTTGCGACTGAAGAGTCATTTGATTGGGGTCGAACGCGGCTCCGTTCTGTTGTTTTCGGATTTCGAAGAAGGCGGGCAGATGTGGACCGGAAACGGTGCGCGCGAGACGCGCCGCCAGGTCGGGTTTTCCGAGCGATTCCAGTCAATGCCGGTCGTTCAAATCTCGATGTCCATGTGGGACATGGACCAGATGACGAACCCACGCGCAGATATTTCGACGGGCCAGATAAAGCCCGATGGATTCGAGATCATTTTCCGCACCTGGGGGGACACGCGGATCGCCCGGATTCGCGCCGACTGGCTCGCGATCGGCGAGCTTCCCGATCCTGACGCGTGGGACGTGACCTGACGCGCTGAGGCGCGACTTCGCGCGGTCTTCGAGCGGCTTCCGGTCAGCCGCGCGAATACATGCCCTCGTAGATCGGCCCCAGCGTCTCCGCGTCGAAGAGCGAGGAAACCGAGGTTCCCGACCAGATGTTCATGATCGCCTGAGCAAAGAGCGGCGCGGTCGGAACGATGCGGATGTTCTTGGCCTTGCGGACCGGTTCGGTCGGCTCGATGGAATCGGTGATGACAAGACTCTTCATCACGGAATTGGCAACCCGCTCGACCGCCGGTCCGGACAGCACGCCATGGGTGATGTAGGAATGGACCTCGCTCGCGCCGCCCTGGATGAGCACTTCGGCGGCCTTGCAGAGCGTGCCGGCGGTGTCGCAGATATCGTCGACGATGATGCAGGTCTGGCCCGCGACATCGCCGATCACGGTCATCTCGGCGACTTCGCCCGCCTTCACGCGCCGCTTGTCGACGATGGCCAGCCCGCAGCCGATCCGCTGGGCGAGTTCGCGGGCGCGCGCCACGCCGCCAACGTCCGGCGAGACCACGGTGATCTGGTCGAGCTTGCCCTTGAAGTGATGCTCGATGTCGAGCGCGAAGATCGGCGCGGCATAGAGGTTGTCCACCGGAATGTCGAAGAAGCCCTGGATCTGTGCGGCATGGAGATCCATCGTCAGCACCCGGTCGACTCCGGCCTCGGTCAGGAGGTTGGCGACGAGCTTCGCTGAAATCGGCGTCCGCGCCTTGGCGCGGCGGTCCTGGCGGGCATAGCCGAAATAGGGGATCACGGCGGTGATCCGGTCGGCCGAGGAGCGGCGCAGCGCGTCGGCCATGATCAGGAGTTCCATCAGGTTGTCGTTCGCCGGGTTCGACGTCGACTGGATGATGTACATGTCCTCGCCGCGGACGTTCTCGAAGACCTCGACGAAGATTTCCTGGTCGTTGAAGCGCTCGACCCGGGCATCGACGAGCCCGACGCTCATGCCCCGGTGCATCGACATCCGCCGGGCGATGGCGTTGGAGAGCGTGCGGTTCGAATTGCCGGCGATCAGCTTCGGTTCGGTCATGGAGGGCATGGCGGGTCCTTGTCGTTGGCCGCAAAACCGGGCCGGATGACGGATTCGTGACGTTGCACCCCGCTTACCACCGGGCTAGCTTCCCGGCAAACCCGAAGGAGTGCCGGATATGCCACAGATCGACTACTTCCTGTCCACGATCTCGCCCTTCACCTATCTGGCGGGCACCCGGCTCGAGGCGATCGCGACGAAGCACGGTGCGACGGTGACCTACAAGCCGGTCGACATCGGCGCGGTCTTTGCGAGGACCGGCGGGACGGCACTCAAGGACCGGCACGACAGCCGCAAGGAATACCGGCTGCAGGAGATCGCCCGGCAGGCGGCGAAGACGGGGATGAAGATCAACCTCCAGCCGATGTTCTGGCCGGCGAATGCCGCGCCCTCGTCCTACGCGATCATCGCGGCGCAGGCGGCAAAGGCAAAAGGCGCCGAGGGCGATCTCGGTGGCTTCGTCCAATCCATCCTCCGCGCCTGCTGGGCCGAGGAGCGCGATATTTCCGCCGACGAGGTGATCCGCGATCTCCTGACCATGGCCGGGTTCGAGCCCGATCTCGCCGACAAGGGAATGCTTCTCGGGGCCGAGACCTATGCCAACAACCTCGAAGAGGCGGTGAGCCGCGGCGTGTTCGGCTCGCCCTTCTACCTCGTCGACAGCGGCCAGCGGTTCTGGGGGCAGGACCGGCTCGACGACCTCGACCTGCACCTGTCCGGCAAGCTCTGATGCCGCTCGACGAGCGGGCAGGCCATCCGACCTTCTGGCAGAGTTTCGGCAAGGGTGCGCGGCCGGCGCTGGCGATCCACTGCTCGCTCGCCGCCTCCTCGGCCTGGGCGGGTGTCGCGTCGCGGCTTACCGATCGGGTCACGCTCACGGCCTTCGACCTGCCCGGCCACGGCAAATCGGCGGACTGGTCGGGCGAGGGCGATTTCCTGACGCTGGCCACGCGGATTGCCGCGAGTTTCGTCGAGGAGCCGGTGGACCTCATCGGCCATTCCTACGGTGCGCTGGTCGCGATGCGGCTCGCGCGCGCGGCGCCGGAGGCGATCCGTACGCTGACGCTGATCGAGCCGGTTCTCTTCGCCGCCGCCAAGGGGTCCCCCGAATGGGAGGAGCATCTCGCCGCCGAGGGGCCGTTCCGCGCGGCTCTCGCGGCGGGCGACGACACCGGGGCGGCACGCGCCTTCATGCAGGTCTGGGGCGCCGGCGAGGACTGGGATCGGATGGAGCCCCGCGCCCGGGCGCGGATCGTGGAGAGGATCCGCCTGATCTGCGCGGGCGATCCCGCGACGCTCTCGGACAGCGCCGGTTTTCTGAAGCCAGACGCGCTCGAGCGCCTCGATATGCCGGTCTTGCTGATCCGGGGCGAGCAGTCGCCGCCGGTCATCGAGCGGATCGCGGAAAACATCGCGGCGCGGCTGCCCGATGTCGGCGTCGCCACCGTGCCGGGTGCGGGGCACATGGTGCCGATCACCCATCCCGACGAGACCGCCGGGCTGACCGGGGTCAATCTCGACCGCGGATGACCGAGAGAAAGGCGTCGATTTCCGTCTCTTGTGTCGCCCAGGAGCAGACGAACCGCGCCGCGAGAGGTTCGTCGTCCGGACCCTCGGACGGCGGGTCGACGGGCCAGAAGTAGTAGTGCGCCCCGCGCTCCATGAGCCGGCGGTGCAGGCGGCGCGGCAGGTAGGCGAAGACCATGTTCGCCTCGCGGGGATGGAGGAGCGAGGCTTCGGGTATCGCGGCGATTCCGGCGGCCAGGCGCTCCGCCAGCGTATTGGCGCGGGCCGCGAGGCGGCGCCAAAGGTCGCCCGTCAGATAGGCCTCCATCTGGGCGGAGAGGAACCGGTGCTTGGAAAAAAGATGCCCGCCGCGCTTGCGGCGGAGCTCGAACTCCCAGGCTTTCGCGGGATCGAAGAGCACCACCGCCTCGACGCCCATGCAGCCGTTCTTGGTGCCGCCGAAGGACAGGACGTCGATCCCGGCCTTCCAGGTCATCTCTGCCGGGCTGCAATCCGCCGCGACGACGGCATTGGCAAAACGCGCGCCGTCCATGTGGACGGGCAGCGCATGGTCGCGGGCGATGGCGGTCAGGGCGGCGACCTCGGCGGGGCTGTAGACGGTGCCGGCCTCGGTGGTGTTGGTGATCGTGACCATGCCGCGCTGGTGGGAATGGACGAAGCCCTGCGGCGTCGCCTCGATGGCGGCTTTCAGTATGCCAGGCGTCAGCTTTCCGTCGGGCGCGGCGATGCGCACGATCTTGCCGCCGCCGATGTAGAACTCCGGCGCGCCGCATTCGTCGGTGTCGACATGCGCCGAGGCATGGGCATAGATGGCACCCCAGGGCGGGCAGTGGCAGGCGAGCGCCAGGGAGTTCGCCGCGGTTCCGGTGGCGACGAGATAGACCTCGGCCTCCGGCGCCTCGAAGGTCTCGCGGATGAGCGCCCGCACCCGCGCCATCGACGCGTCCGCGCCGTAGGAGGGCGCCGCGCCCGCGTTGACCGCGGTGACGGCGGCGAGGATCTCCGGCGCGGCGCCGGAGGCGTTGTCGGAGGCGAATTCCATTACAGGTCCTCGATGATGTGGTCTTCCCAGTCCTCTTCCGCGACCTCGAATTCCGGCAGGGTCCAGCCGCGCACCGACTCGTCGGCGCGGTGTACGCTTTCCGGGTCGCCGGAGATCAGCGGATGCCAGTCGAAGAGCGGCTTGCCCTCGTGCAGGAGCTTGTAGGCACAGGTCGAGGGCAGCCAGTAGGCGACCTTGTCGATCGTCTTCGGGGTCAGGACGACGCATTCGGGGACGAAGGTCTTGCGGTTCTCGTACTGCGTGCAGCGGCAGCTGTGGTCGTCGAGAAGGCGGCAGGAGATGCGGGTGAAGTAGATCTCGCCCGTATCGACATCCTCGAGCTTGTTGAGGCAGCACTTGCCGCAGCCGTCGCAGAGCGCCTCCCATTCGGACGCAGTCAGCGTGTCGAGGGGGCGGTTCCAGAATCCGGGCCGGAGGGCCACACGAGCGTTCGAGCTTTTCATGGCGCGCGACATTGGCTGAAGGGAGGGCAAAAGGAAAGAGGTCAGAGTACCAGTCGCATGAGGGGACGGCCCGGCTTGGCGCGGGCGACCTCGCGAAAGCCGGCCCGGCGGAAGGTGGAAGTGGACCCGACGAAGAGACCGACCGATTTCGAGTGCTTGGCCTCGTCGATGGGGCTCGCCTCCAGAAGCCGGGCGCCCCTGTCGCGGGCGTAGCGGATGCCCTCGGCGACGAAGTCGCGCGACAGGCCGCGCCCGCGCACGCCCCGCGCAAAGAAAAAGCAGGAGATTGCCCAGACCGCCGGGTCGTCCGCCGGAGCATCGGGCAGGGGCGAGGTCGCGCGGCGCGGGTTGTTCCATCCCGGCACATCGGCGCGCGGACCGATCTGCATCCAGCCAACCGGTTCGTTATCCAGATAGGCCAGCAAGCCCGGCGGCGGGCCACGCCGGATGCGCGCCTCCATATGGGCGCGTTTCTCGTCCTTGCCAAAGGCGTCGCGGTCCTTGGGACTCAGCCGGAAATAGGTGCACCAGCAACCATAACAGGCGCCCTGCGGACCGAAGAGCGTGACGAAATCGTCGAGGCGGTCGGGGGTGAGCGGCGCGAAGCGGACGGGATCGGAGGGCATGGCAGTCTCCGCAGGAGATGTTCCTGCATTGTTCTGGCCGCCGCGCCACCTGTCAACCGGTCTTCAGAGGTCAGCGAGGATGTCCCGCGCACGGACGCAATCCGCCTCCATCTGCGCGACGAGCGCGGGCAGGCCGTCGAATTTCATCTCGGGGCGCAGATAGTCGATGAGTGCCACCGAGAGATGCTCGCCGTAAAGGTTGCCCTTGAAGTCGAAGAGGAAGCTTTCGAGGTTGGGCTTGTTCTCGCCGAACATCGGCCGCACGCCGAGGCTCGCGGCGCCGTTGTAGCTGCCCTGATGCGGCCCGGTCAGGACGTCGATCTTCACCGCATAGACGCCAAGCTTCGGCAGGTGCAGACCGCCGACGCCCATGTTGGCGGTCGGAAAGCCGAGATCGCGGCCGCGCTTGTCGCCGTGCAGAACCTCGCCCTCGATCCGGTGCCAGTGGCCGAGCATCTGCGCGGCGTCGCGCGGACGCCCCTCGGCGAGCGCCGTGCGGATCGCGGTCGAGGAGATCTCCTCGCCGCCCATCTCGACGAGTTCGGCAATGGTCACGCCGAAGCCGTGGCGGCGGGCGCAGTCACGCAAGGTGTCGACATTGCCCTTGCGGCCCTTGCCGAAGCAGAAATCCGCGCCGACCGTGACATGGGCGACGCCGAGCCCCCGGACCAGCACCTCGGCCACGAAGTCTTCCGCCTCCATCCCGGCGAGATCCGCGTTGAAGGGGAGTTCGTAAAGCTGTTCGACGCCGAGCTTTTCCAGCCGGTGGGTCCGCGCCTCGGCGTTCATCAGGCGGAAGGCGGGGGCCTTGGGGGCGAAGAACTGGCGGGGATGGGGTTCGAAGGTGACGATGCCAAGCGGCGCATCGGCGCGGCGCGCCTGGTCGATCACCGCCTGGTGGCCGAGATGGACGCCGTCGAAGTTGCCCATCGCGACCGAGGCGTCCCGGTCGGCCTCCGCCAGTTCCGTCCAATGGAAATGCGTGCGCATCGGCCCCCGTGTGGCGGGAGCGCCCGCCGGATCAGTCGAACTTGCGGCTCGGCGCCAGAACCAGCGCCTCGCCCTTCAGGACGACCGTATCGCCCACCGCGCAATGGGTTTCAAGAGTGACGCGGCGCTTGGCGTGGTCGATCGCGGTGACCTTGACCTCGGCATAGACCACGTCACCGGGGCGAACCGGCGCCATGAACTTCAGCGTCTGGCCAAGATAGACCGTGCCGTGGCCCGGCAGCTGCTCGCCGATCACCGCCGAGATCAGGCCCGCGGTCAGCATGCCGTGGGCGATGCGCCCCTCGAAGATCGTCTCGCGGGCGTAATCCTCGTCGAGATGGACCGGGTTGCGGTCGGTCGAGACCTCGGCGAACATCTCGATGTCGCGGTCCGTGATCTCCTTCTGGAGATACCGGGTCATCCCGATCTCCAGGTCCTCGATGCAGATCGTCCCGCGCGGCTGATTGTCGAGCATCATCACGAATCCCAAACATCCATGTTGCAGTGCAGCATAGATGAGTGCGGGCCTCCGCGCAATCTGGGTAAGTAATTATTTTGCCGAAGTGGTGTCTGGATCGAAAGAATGTTGCCGTCTGGCAATAATCTATCGCAGACGCCCGATGGCGAAGGTTGGCGCCATCTGCATCTCGTCGAGCCACGCGGTCAGCTTGGCCGGTTCGGGGGCCTCGACATCCGCGCCGAAACGGGTCGCCTCGAGCCCGCCGGTGATGAAGAGCGTGTCGATGCCCTCGCCCATGCCCCCCTGAATGTCGGTGCCGATCCCGTCACCCACGGCGAGGATGCGGGCGTCGCCGATGGCGGCGCCGTTGAGCGCCGTCAGCCGCCGCCGGGCGAGGTCGTAGATCGGCGGGTGCGGCTTGCCGAAATAGAGGCTCTCGCCGCCCATTTCGGTGTAGAGGCGCGCAAGCGCGCCGGCGCACCATTCCCGCGTCTCGCCGCGGTCAACGACGATGTCGGGATTGGCGCAGAGGAGTTTCAGCCCCTTCGCCTTGGCATGGAGGAAGTCGGGCCGGTTAACCGCCGGATCGGCCTTGGGATCGGCGGGGCCGGTGCAGACGACGCCCTCGGCCTCGGCGAGCGGCACGATCTCGATCCTGGCGGGGTTGTCGAGGATCTTCAGCGGCTCGAAAAAACCCATGTCGGTCTCCGGGTTGCCGATGAAGTGGACCTTGTGGCCGACCGCGCCCTGAAACATCGCCGCCCGCGCGCTGTCGCCCGAGGTCGCGATCGTGTCCCAGGCGTCGCGCGGCACGCCGATCTGGTCGAGCTGCGTTGCGACGCCGGCGCGCGGGCGGGGCGAGTTGGTGACGAGAACGACCTTGCCGCCACTGGCCCGGTAGGCCTGAAGGGCGGCCACGGCGGCGGGGAAGGGGCGCAGCCCGTCATGGACGCAGCCCCAGAGATCGCAGAAGAGCGCGTCGTAGCCGGCCGCAACCTCCGACAGCGATTGAATGATCCGGGTCATGGGCGCCTCCTCGTGTTGCGGCCCTTGTTACAGGCCGGGCCGGAAAAAGGTAAGGGCGCCCGAAGGCGCCCTCATGCAACGTTTTCGGCGGCTCAGAGTTTCAGCGCCGGGATGATCTGCTTCTTGCGGCTCATGATGCCGGGCAGGACCACGGTGTCGCCCGTCACCTTCGCGCCGAAGCTCGCCTCGGCGAACTGCTTCACGAGGTCGTTCGGCACGAGAAGCGTCGCCTCTTCCTTGAGGATGTCGACGACGAAGAGCAGGACCTGGTCGGCGCCGTCCTCTTTCGCGACATCGATCATCGAGGCCATCAGGCTGTCCTTGCGGTCGAGCACCACCTTCGGCGCGGTCGTCTCCAGCACCGAGACGCGCAGCTCCTTGCCGGCGACGTTGTATTCCTTGGAATCCATGCGCAGCAGTTCCGCGTCCGAGAAGGCCGAGACGTCGGATTTCGCGGCGAAGAGCTCGGCTGCGTAGTCGGGGATCGAGATGCCAAGCTCGGTGGCCAGCTTCTCGGCCACGGCGCGGTCATGCGCGGTCGTGGTCGGCGAGCGGAACTCCAGCGTATCGGAGAGGATGCAGGAGAGCATCGCGCATTTGATGCTCTCGGGCATCTTCGCCGCGTCATCGCCCATCAGGTCGTGCATGATGGTCGCGGTGCAGGCGAGCGGGCGGATGGTGATGTCGATCGGCCCCTTGGTCTTCAGCCCGCCGGCGAGGAGGTGGTGGTCGATGATCTGGACCACGTTCGCCTCGTTGATCGAGGCGGGAAGCTCCGCCGGGTTGTTGGTGTCTACGACGACGCAGGTTTCGCCGGCCGCCACGTCGGCGATGATCTCGGGCTTCGGCAGGTCCCAGCGCTTCAGGACGAAGGCGGCTTCGGTGTTCGGCTCGCCAAGGAGGACGGGCGTCGCGGGGGTGCCCTTCACATCCGAGAGGTACCAGGCCCAGATGATGGGCGAGCCGGTGGAGTCGGTGTCGGGGGACTTGTGGCCGAAAACCTTGATCATGTCTGTCATCCATCAGGGAGAATTGGAAATCGCCGGCCTTATAGGCGCTGCGATCGGGCTTGTCACCCATCGGTGAGGGGCATTCGGTGAGTGCCCCGCGCAAGTGCCGGAGCCCAAGGCGGACGGCCCCCGTCGCGGCGCGCGCGGCGAGGGCCGTTCCAGTTCTTCGTCCGGGCGCTTCGCCGCCATCGGCGTCGGGTTCCCGGATCCGCGCTGTGTCAGCGGGTCGGGATGATCAGGATCTCGACCCGGCGGTTCTGGGCGCGGCCCTCGGGCGTCAGGTTCGAGGCGACGGGCTGGTTCTCGCCCTGGCCGAAGGCGGCGATGCGGCCGGGGGCGACGCCGCCGTCGCGGATGATCGCGCCCACCGCGCTGGCGCGGCGCTGCGAGAGGTCGAAGTTGTAGGCCGCGGCGCCGGTGTTGTCGGTGTGGCCGATGACCTCGACGCGGCTGTCGGGATGGCGGTTGAGGTTGTCGGCCACCGCATAGAGGTCGCCGATGATGCCGGGATTGACCGAGGCGCTGTCGACGGCGAAGAGGATGCCTTCCGGCATGATGACGCGGAGCTGGTTGCCCTCGTTGATGACGCGCACGCGGTCGTTGACGATGGCGCGGTCGAGTTCGGCCGCCTGCTGGTCGAGGTTGCTGCCGACCATGCCGCCGATCAGGCCGCCGGCCACCGCGCCGACGATCGCCCGGTCGCGTTTGTCGATGCCGCCTTCCCCCGTCAGCGCACCGGCGAGCGCGCCGACGCCCGCCCCGGTGAGCGCACCCTGGCGGGTCCGCTGGTTCGGGTCGTTCGGATTGTACTGGTCGACCGGCGTGCAGGCCGCCAGCAGGATCGCCGCGGCGGTGCCGCCGGTCAGGAGGGTGGTGAAACGCATGAAAGCTGCTCCGCTTGGTGTTCGTTGTGCGTTAAGTGTGAGATTAGCGACTGTTAGGCAATAACGCAGGCGGGGAAAAGCGGTTCCGGCAGCATTCCGCGCATCATGTCGCGGTGGCGGATTCGGCGTCGGCGCGGGCGGCTTCCCAGGCCAGCATCGCGCGCTTCACCGGCAGGCCCCAGTGATAGCCGCCGAGCCCGCCGGATTTCCTCAGCGCCCGGTGGCAGGGGATGAGCCAGCTGACCGGGTTGCGCCCGACCGCGGTGCCGACCGCGCGCACCGCACGGGGATTGCCGATCCGGCTGGCGATGTCGGAATAGGTCGACACCTGGCCCGAAGGGATCGCGAGCAGCGCCTCCCAGACCTTGATCTGGAACGGCGCGCCGATCATGTGGAGCGCCGCCTCGCCCTTCTGCTCGAAGGCCGCCGTCACCCACGGCGCGATCGCCTCGGGCGCCTCCGTGAAAGAGGCGCGCGGCCAGCGGCCGGCGAGGTCGGCGAAGGCGTGGTCGCGGCCGCAGTCCTCGGCGAAGGCGATGCCGCAAAGGCCGCGGTCGGTGCCCATCGCGAGCGCGGCGCCGAAGGGCGAGTCGTACCAGCCGTAGCGCACCGACAGCCCCTCGCCCGCGCGGGCGTATTCGCCGGGGCTCATCGCTTCCCAGCGCAGAAAGAGGTCGTGCAGGCGGCCCGCGCCGGACAGCCCGGTCTCGGTTGCGGTGTCGAGCAGCGTGTGGCGTTCAGCCAGGAGCCGCTTGGCGAGGTCGAGCGTGAGGTACTGGCGGTAACGTTTCGGCGAGACGCCGACCCAGCGCGAGAAGACGCGCTGGAAATGCGCGGGGCTCATCGAGAGCCGGGCGGCGAGGTCGTCTAGGCCGAGGTCGCCCTCGGTCTCGATGAGGGCGAGGGCGCGGGCGATGACGCCGTAATGGTAGCCCCGGTCGGGTGGTTCGTTCAGCATGGTCTGTCTCCTTGACCCGAAGATAGGGCGCGGGGCGGGCGACGGCGACCCGAAAGCTGCGGTTTGGTGCTCAGGCCGCGGCGTCGGTTGGCGTGGCCAGCAATGCGGCGAGCCCGTCCGGGGCGAGGCCGGGCCGGAGCGGCCGGGCGGGGTCTGTCGCGGCGATGGCCGGGGCCGCGAGCTAGAGGCCGTCGGCCAGGATCAGCGCGGGCGTGTCGAGGAGCGGGAGAAACCCGAGGAGCGGGCCCGGCGACCGGGATCGCGACAGGTCGGCCGCATGCGCCAGCAGCTCGGCGGTGCCGAGCTGGGCGGCAAGGAGGGGTGCGCGGAGGAGGACACCGTGCTCCGGGCCGAGACGCAGCGGATCGTCCGGAAACCCGACGCCGAAGCGGCCCGCCGCGATCTCGACCGGACGGGCGAGCAGCGTGCCGGCGAGCGCCCGAAGCGGCCGGTAGCCGTGATCGCGGGTCCGGAGCCGGTCGCCGGGGCAGAGCCCTTCCACCGCGACCGGGCCGCGTGTGGTGGCGGCGCGGGTGCCCGCCGCGAGGCCCGTTTCGCTCCCCATGCCGTCCCTCCCTGCCGGTCCGATGCGATGATCGCGCGGAACGGCGAAAGCCCGGTTAACAGGCGCGGGGAGCGGTAAAACGACGGGATCGGCGCGCTCAGCCCTTGCCGCGCCCCGGCCGCGCGGGCATAGACCGCTTCCATGGCACGCCAACTTGACTACCAAACGATCCGCGAGATCTTCACCCGCTTCCGCGAGGCCGAGGCCGAGCCGAAGGGGGAGCTCGAGCATGTCAATGCCTTCACGCTCCTCGTCGCGGTGGCGCTCTCGGCGCAGGCCACGGATGCCGGCGTGAACAAGGCGACGCGGGCGCTCTTCAAGGTGGCCGACACGCCCGAGAAGATGCTCGCCCTCGGCGAAGAGGGACTGATCGAGCATATCAAGACGATCGGGCTCTTCCGCCAGAAGGCGAAGAACGTGATCAAGCTCTCGCGCATCCTCGTCGAGGAGTACGGCGGCGAGGTGCCGTCCTCGCGCGCGGCGCTGATGACGCTGCCCGGCGTGGGGCGCAAGACCGCGAATGTCGTGCTGAACATGTGGTTCCACTTCCCGGCGCAGGCGGTCGACACTCATATCTTCCGGGTCGGAAATCGCACCGGCATCGCTGCGGGCAAGACCGTTGAGGCGGTCGAGCGGGCGATCGAGGACAACGTGCCGGCCGAGTTCCAGCAACACGCCCATCACTGGCTGATCCTGCACGGCCGCTATATCTGCGTGGCGCGGAAGCCCAAATGCGGCGCCTGCCACATCCGTGACCTCTGTCCCTACGAGGAGAAGACGCTTTGACCAACCGCTATCAGGTGGTCGGCATCGGCAACGCGATCGTCGATGTCCTGACCCAGTGCGACGACGATTTCCTCGACTGGATGGGGATCGAGAAGGGGATCATGCAGCTCGTCGACCGCGAGCGGGGCGAGACGCTCTATGCCGCGATGAAGGAGCGCACCCAGGCGCCCGGCGGCTCGGTCGGCAACACGCTGGCGGGCTTGGGCAATCTCGGGCTGAAGACCGCCTTCGTCGGCAAGGTGAAGGACGATGCGCTTGGCCGGTTCTACGCGAAGTCGCTGGAGGGCGAGGGGACGGACTTCCCGAACCCGCCCTCGGCGCGGGCGGAGCTGCCGACCTCGCGTTCGATGATCTTCGTCACGCGAGACGGCGAGCGGTCGATGAACACCTATCTCGGCGCGGGGGCGGATTTCGGGGCGGAGGACCTCGACGAGGAGGTGGTGCGGGCGTCGGACTACCTCTTCCTCGAGGGCTATCTCTTCGACAAGGACCAGGGCAAGGCGGCGTTCCTCAAGGCCGCCGAAGCCTGCCACCGGGGTGGCGGCCGCGCCGGGATCTCGCTTTCCGACCCGTTCTGCGTCGACCGCCACCGGGCGGATTTCCGGCAGCTCGTCCACGACCAGATGGACTACGTCATCGGCAACCAGCACGAATGGTGTTCTCTCTACCAGACCGAGGACCTGGAGGCGGCGCTGAAGGAGGCGCAGGCAGATTGCCCGCTCATCGTCTGCACCCGCTCGGGCGCCGACGTGATCCTGTTGCGCGGCGAGGAGCGGGCCGAGGTGCCGGTGCACCGGGTGGTGCCGGTCGATGCGACCGGGGCTGGCGACCAGTTCGCGGCGGGCTTCCTTTACGGGATGGCCACCGGGCAGACGCTGGCGACGGCGGGGCGGATGGGCTGCATCGCTGCGGCCGAGGTGATCAGCCATTTCGGCGCGCGCCCCGAGACCGACGTCAAGGCACTGTTCCGTGCGCACGGGCTGATCTAGACGCCGTTTTGTGCGGACCCGGCGGATCGCTCCATGTAGTCTGTTCCGCCGGCCGCTTCCAGCAACGCCCGTATCCTCGCGATGCCCGGCCCGCTGGCTGCTTCAAGGCGGCTGACCAGATCCCGCAATGCCGGATCGGGGCTTTTCTCGGCCGCCAGGAACAGCCGGGTGAACCCGTCGACCCTTGCGCCGGCGCTCCATTCCGCGAGATCGGGTTCGGCAAACCACAGGGCTTCGTTTTCCCGGCTCGCGAGTTCGCCGCGCAACCAGTCAATGGGCCGATCCGCCATCCGAACCGGCACGGCGAGGCGATTGCGCACGGCGTCGTCGGATCGGCGCGCGTCCAGAAGGGCGATTGCCGCCGCGCTGAATGTCGGCCAGCAGTGCTGGATGAATTGCAGCACGATGCGGCCGTGCTGGAAGACCGGCTCCGTGGGGCGGACCGGAACGCCGCTTGCGGCACAGTGGACGTGGACGGTTTCGCGGCCCGTCGGTATTTCGCCATGTTCGAGCATGATCCGGTCCGGCTCGATCGCCGTCACCCGGCCCTTTCGGATGACGTTGCGGACGCGGCGAAGCTGCGACAGTTCCGCCTCCGTGACCGTGGCGCAGTGAAACATCGTCGGCGTAACCTCGGGGTCGATCCTGAGAAGCGCGTTCTTCGTTTCTAGCTTGCGAAACAGATCGTCGATGTTCTTCGCGTCGCGCGCGGACTCCATGTCGATCACGTATTGCTCGATGGTCCCTGCGGCCACGTCTGACTGCGGCTGCATGCGCTTGCGGTTGTAGAACCAGCTGTCGCGGGGCCTGATCCAGAAGATCCGCTCGGGCGGAAGGTCCTGCTCGAGAAGCCACAACACGCAGTCGATCGCGGTCTTTCCGCCGCCGATGATGACGAAGTCGGTCGCGGGCCGGGTGATGCCGGGCAGGGCGTCCGGCGTTACGAGCCGGACAGACGGCGCAATCGGAAACGACGGCGGATGGGTCGACGGCAACCGGGTATCGGCATGGGTGCCGTCGACGATCCGGCGCCGCGCGTGCAGGATCGTACGGGACCCGGTCAAGCGGGACGTGGCAAAACCACCGGGCCCGTACTCGTGGCTAGGCAGGAAGGTGACGCGGCCGCTGGCAAGGAATCGGTGGCGCATGACGTCGTCGAAGTAGCCGCAGATTGCGGCGCCGCTCGACAGTTCCAGATGGCCGCTGTTCCAGCCGACCCGGTCGATACGCCCTTCGCCGAGCGGGGCGGAGTTCACGCCGTAGAACGTTGCGGCGCTGTGGAGGCGCACGAACGGATAGGCGTCGTTCCAATGCCCGCCGGGCCGGGGGCGTCGGTCGACCATGACCAAGGTCGCGTCAGTTTCGGTGAGCAGCGTGTCCGTGAAGGCCATCGCCGCGGCGCCGATCACGACATAGTCCGCTGCGATCCCTGCGTCTGACATTGGCACCGACATGATTGACGCACCGCGCTCTGCCGAGATCGCCGGCGGTGCTGGCGAAGGGTGCTAGCGCACTTCCTGGGCGATGGCGAGCATCCGCCCCGGCCGCCCCAGTTCACGGCGCAGACCTTCGCCACGACGAGACCGAGCGACAGCGCGATCTCGCACGATGTGCCTTCGATGATGTCCGAGTGGTGCTGCTAGGCTGCCCCAGGCCGTTTCACCCACCGATTTCACGGACGACGACAAGACGATCACGATGGTGGTCCGGCGTTTCGGGCACGCCCACTCTGTTCCAAGCTCGCCGTCAGACCGGACCGGCCTGAGGGGAATACCCGGCCGAACCCGAAGACACGGCACCTTGCGACGTAAACTTCTCCGGAAAGAAGGCTGCGGCGCAGGTGAAGACCGTGCACAGCGCCTCTTCCTTGTCGTAGGGGGCGCTCATCGTCATCAGGTCCATCCAGACGCCTTCCGTGGTGACGCGCAGGACCCGGGCGATGCGCACGGGGTCGCCGGGCCGACCGGTCTCGGCAAGAAGCTCGCGGCAGATCTCCTCAAGCACCCGGTTGTATTCCCGGTCGTTCGATCCGCATTGCTCCTGGTAGAGCGGCCGGCTTTGCGCTTCGCCCCAAAACGCGCACCAGGCCGCCAAGCGCGACGGCGTGCAGATCGTCGGGTTGAAATCGGCCCTGAAGATCGCGTCGAGGCGTCGCGCGGGGTCGGAACCGGCCGCTTCCAGCGCGGTCGTCCAGTTCCGCCGGTACTCCTCGGCAAGATAGGAGAGCGTCTCCGCGAGCAGCTTCTCCTTGGTCTCGAAGTGGAAGTTGACCAGCCCGTGCGACAGCCCCGCGTGGCGGGAGACGTCCGTCAGAGTGGTCTTGGCGTAGCCTTGCCGGCCGATGGTCTCGATCGTCGCCTCGATGAGCTGTTCGCGCCGGGCCTCGCGGCTCAGCTTGCGCGGCTGCGGCTGTTGGTCGGTCGTGCTGCTCTCGATCTCGGTCATCCTGCCCCGCTCCGGTCCTGCCCCCTCGCGTGCCGACAGACATACGCAATCCGTCACGATGTCAACTAGACCATATTTTGACTGGACTGTCAGTCAAAAACTGATTGACAGCCCAGTCAAAATGCGTGTGAGATGGGAACGACAGCGAAGATCGGCCGACATTCCGTCATCCGGCCTTCGCACATCAACCAGAGGACAGGTCATGCGCGCGGCACCCCGACGCTCAATCGAAAAATCCAACGCACAGTTCCAGAAGGCCCTGAAGCGGCTGCCGCTCGGCGTGGCCTCGACGTTCCGGTACTGGGGCGACGACCGGACGATCTATGTCGATCACGGCAAGGGCGGGCGGATCTGGGATATCGACGGAAACGGCTATGTCGACTACCGCCTCGGCTACGGCCCGGCGATCCTCGGCTACGCAGATGAACGGGTCGACGCCGCCGCCCGGCGCGGCATGGAGGTCGGCGGCGTCTTCGCGCTCTCGACCGAGCGCGAGCTTGCCGTGGCGGATCGCATCGCGAAGATGGTGCCGGGCGTCGATCTCGTGCGCTATTCCAACTCCGGTACCGAGGCGGTGATGGCGGCGCTGCGTCTGGCGCGGGCGCATACCGGGCGCGACAGCTACCTGCTGATCGAGGGCGCGTATCACGGTCTCTTCGATGCCGCGATGTGGATGGCCAATGTCGAGGAGTGGAGCCAGCGCGGCGGTGGCGACCCGGAGGTCGTGGCCTATTCGAAGGGCATCCCGCAGGAACTGAAGACGCTCGCCCATCTCGTGCCGATGAACGATCTCCAGCGGCTCGAGGACACGTTCAAGCGCCACGGCAACGACATGGCCGCAATGCTGATCGAACCGATCCAGGGCAATTGCTGCGGCATCTCGGCCTCGGGCGACTATGTGCGGCTCGCGCGCAAGCTCTGCGACCAGTACGGCGTCCTTCTGATCATCGACGAGGTCAAGACCGGCTTCCGGGTCGCGCGCGGCGGCGTGCAGTCGCTCCACGGCGTGACGCCCGACATCTGCACCTTCGCCAAGGCGATGGCCAACGGCTACCCGATCGCCGTGGTTGCCGGCCGCGAGGAGGTCATGCGGACCTTCCGCTACGGCGGCGCGGCGCATGGCGGCACCTACACCGCGCATTCCGTGAGCCTCGCGGCGGCCGAGGAATGCCTGCGCATCCTCGACGAAACCCCGGCGCTGGAGACGCTCGCGAAATACGGCGAGAACCTGAAGGCCGGCATGTCCAGGATCCTCAACCGGCGCGGCATCGTGCATTCCTATGCGGGGCACGACTCGATGTTCGGCCTCTTCTTCGCCGAGAAGGCACCGGACAACTACCGCGACTGGAAGACGTCGGACTATTCGTTCTACGACCAGATGGCCTACCACCTCCACGACCTCGGCGTCATCTGCGAGCCCGACAGCCGCGAGCCCTGGTTCATGTGCGAGGCGCATGACGCTTCCTGTCTCGAGGATACGCTTGTGGCGTTCGAGACCGCCGTCGACATGACGCTGGAGCATTTCGAGGCTGAGAAGCGCGCATGAGCTACGATGCGGCGATCATAGGGGCGGGGCACAACGGGCTGGTGGCGGCCTGCTACCTCGCCCGCGCCGGGCTGAAAGTCGTCGTCGTCGAGAAGAACGACTGGATCGGCGGCGCCGCGGTGTCGCGCGAGCTGTACCCGGGCTTCACCTATTCCAACTGCTCCTATGTCTGCTCGCTCTTCCGGCCCGAGATCATGCGCGATCTCGAACTGCCGAAACACGGCTTGCAGGTTCTGCCCTACGAGGGCGGCGCGGTCTTCACCCGCGACGGCGGCTATCTTGCGACCTTCCGTGATCACGAGGCCAACCGCCGTGAGCTCATGCGCCATTCGCCGCGCGACGCGGAGGCCTATGACCGCTACTCGCGCGATGTCATGCGGCACTGCCGCTTCATCCGGCCGCTGCTCTTGCGCACGCCGCCCGATCCGGCGACGTTCCGTCCGCGCGACATTGCCGAACTGGCGTGGCTCGGCCGCAAGGTCGGCGAGATGTCGGAGGGCCAGATCTGCGACATGATCCGGTTCTGGACCATGTCGATCTCCGACTTTCTCGACGAGTATTTCGAAAGCCCGGTGATCAAGGCCTATCTTGCCGTCTCGGCGATCATCGGCACCGCGCTCGGCCCGATGTCGCCGGGCTCGGCCTATGTGCTGCTGCATCACTACATGGGCGACGTGGACGGCAATGTCGGCGCCTGGGGCTTCGCGCGCGGCGGCATGGGGGCGATCACGCAGGCGCTGACGGCGTCGCTCAGGGCAGCCGGTGGCGAGGTGCGGACGGGCGCCGGGGTCGAGAAGGTTCTCGTCGCCAATGGCCGGGCCACGGGGCTGCGGCTGGAGGGCGGCGAGGAGATCGCCGCAAGGCGCGTGCTGTCCAACATGGATGTGAAGCGGACCTTCCTGAAGCATGTCGACACGGCCGAACTGCCGCCCGCCTTCGTCAAGCGGGTCGAGACCTTCAAGAGCCGCGGCTCGTCGGGCAAGCTCAACATCGCCCTCGATGCCGCGCCGCACTTCCCGGCGCTTCCCGACGGCGCGCCGATGCTGAAGGGCGATCTCCACTTCACCGACAGCGTCGAGCGGATGGAGCGGGCCTATGACGACTGGAAGGCGGGGCATTTCAGCCGCGATCCGTTCCAGGACACGATGATCCCGACGATGATCGACCCGACGATGGCGCCGCCAGGCAAGCACTTCATGTCCTGCTTCATCCAGTACGCGCCGCCGAAGATCGAGGGGCGCGACTGGACCGACGCTGACCGCGACGCCTTCGGGCAGACGGTCATCGACCAGATCGCGGAATATTCGCCGGGCTTCAAGGACCGCATCCTGCATATGGAGGTGCGGACCCCGCGCGAGTTGGAGGCCGAGGTCGGTCTCACCGACGGCAACATCTTCCAGGGCGAGCTGACCTTCGACCAGCTCCTCTTCAACCGCCCGGTGCCCGGATACGCCCAGTACAAGACGCCGATCCGCGACCTCTGGCTCTGCGGTTCGTCCGCCCATCCCGGCGGCGGCGTGATGGGCGCGCCCGGCCGCAACGCGGCTTCCGAAATCCTGCGCGATCTGCGCGCAAAGACCGAGATGAGGCAGGCCTATGCCGTCGTATGACACCATCATCATCGGCGGCGGAACGAACGGGCTCGCCTGTGCTGCACGGCTCGCGAAGGCGGGCAAGCGCGCCCTCGTGCTCGAAGCCGCCGAGCGCGCGGGCGGCGGGGCGACCGGCGCGGCGCTCGCGCCAGACCTTGCGCCCATGCCGCTCGCGCATCTTCTCACGACGCTCGACCCGAGGGTTCTGGACGGGATGGAGCTGGAGCGGCACGGGCTGAGCTATGCCGCGACCGGGCTCACGACGACGGCGCTGTCGCCGACCGGCGATCATCTGGTTCTGGAGGGGCCCGCCGGGGCAGGGCTCTCCGGCACGATCGACGATGCCGGGCGGGCCGCATGGGAGGCGCTGCGCCGGCGTCTGATGAGTTTCGCGGAGGCCCTCGCGCCGTTTCGCGCCGTCACGCCGCCACGGATCGCGCGGAAGGCCGGGAACGACAATCTGAAGTTGGCCCGCATCGGCCTCGGGCTCCGCCGGCTCGGCCAGGACGAGTTCCGCGAGTTCCTGCGGATGGCCCTCATCAACATCGCGGACGTGCTCGAGGACGAGATCGCGGACGACCGGCTGCGGGGGCTCGTCGCCTTCGATGCGGTGCTCGGCGCCTGGCTCGGGCCGCGGTCACCGAACTCGCTGATCCTCTACCTCAACCGCCTTGCCGGAGAGGCCGCCGGAACGCGGGCCGCGCTGGCGCTGCCGCGGGGCGGCATGGGCGCGGTCGCCGACGCGATGGCGCGGTCGGCCGAAGCCGCGGGCGTGACCCTGCGCACCGGCGCGCGCGTCGGGCGCGTGCTGATCGAGGAGGACCGGGCCTGCGGTGTCATCCTCGCGGACGGCGAGGAGATCCGGGCCGGTCTCGTCGTCTCGGCGATCGGGCCGAAGGCCACGTTCCTCGATCTGGTCGGGGCGCGGCACCTCGATACCGGCTTCGTGCGTCGCGCCACGAATATCCGCGCACGCGGCGGCGCTGCCAAGCTGCATCTCGCGTTGAAGGGCGCCCCCGACTTCCGCGGCGCCGACCCGGCGACCCGGCTGGTGATCGCGCCGGATATCGCGTCGGTGGAGGAGGCCTTCAACGCGACGAAATACGGCGAGGTTCCCGAACGCCCGGTCATGGAGATCGTGCTGCCGAAGGCGCATGAGCGCGAAGCGGGCGGCGGTCACGTTCTGTCCGCCATCGTACAGTTCGCGCCCCACGCGCCGCGTGCCGGTCTCGACGAGGCGCGCCGCCGGATGCTCGCGAACACGCTTGAGGTTCTCGAAACCTACGCGCCGGGGATCGGCGGCCTGATCACGCATAGCGAGCTTCTCATGCCGCAGGACATCGAGGCGCGTTACGGCATGGCGGGTGGCAACTGGCATCACGCCGAACTCAGCGTCGAGCAGATGCTGTTCCTGCGCCCCTTCGCCGAAGTCGCCCAGTATGCGACGCCCGTCGCCGGCCTCTGGCTCGCCGGGGCGGGCAGCCATCCGGGCGGCGGTGTGTCCGGCGCGGCGGGCTGGAACGCGGCGGAGCGCATCCTCTCGGGGGTGGCGGCATGAAGGACCTGCGCCATCACTACGAAGCCCCGCTGCGGACGACGCCGTTCCACGACCGCATCGCGGCGGCGAACGTGCTGAACCAGTGGGGGCCTTGGGCGGGCTACACGACCGCGCTCGTCCTCGAGGATGCGGAGATGGAATATTCCGCGATCCGCAACACGGCGAGCCTTTACGACCTCTGCCCGATGATCAAGTACCGGATCGCCGGGCGCGACGCGGTGGATTACCTCAACCGGCTGACGCTCCGCGACGTTGCGCGCGTGGCCGTTGGGGCGGTGCAGTACACCGCTTGGTGCGACGACCGGGGCAAGCTTCTCGATGACGGCACGCTCTTCCGGCTCGGCGAGGCCGAATTCCTGCTCTGCTGCCAGGAGCGCCATCTGCCGTGGCTTCTGGACTCGGCGATCGGCTTCGAGGTGTCGGTGCACGACGTCACGGCGGAGATTGCCGCGCTTTCGCTTCAGGGGCCCTGCACGGCTTCGGTGCTGGACGCGGCCGGGTTCGACGTCTCGGCGCTCAAGCCCTACCGCTTCGCGTCCTTCCCATTCGACGGCGGCGATCTGATCATCTCGCGCACCGGCTTCACCGGCGATCTCGGGTATGAGCTCTGGATCGAGCCCGCTCTGGCGCTGCCGCTCTGGGACCGGCTGATGGCGGCGGGAGCCTATTGCGGCATCCGCCCGGTCGGGTCGCACGCGCTCGACATCGCGCGCATCGAGGCGGGGTTCCTGGCCGCGCACGCGGATTTCGTGCCCGCTGACCAGGCCCTGCGCGAGGACCGGGTGCGCTCGCCCTACGAGCTGGCGCTGGACTGGATGATCGACTTCGGCAAGGGCCATTTCAACGGCCGCCGGGCGCTTCTTGCGGAGCGTGACGGGCAGACCTCCGAATGGGCCTTCGTGGCGCTCGACATCGAGGGCAACGTGGCCGCCGATCACGCGATCCTCTACGACGGCCGCAACCGCGAGGTCGGCCAGATCACCTCGGCGGCCTGGTCGCCGTCGGCCAAGCGCAGCATCGCGCTGGCGCAGGTGCGCCGTCCGCATCACGCCGGGGCGAAGGGCGGACTCCGGGCCGAGATCTATGCCCTGCGCGAGCTGCATTACGTGAAGCTGATGATGACGGCGCGGATGACGGAGCGCCCCTTCTTCGCCCCGCCCCGCCGCCGCACGACCCCGCCCGGACGCTTCTGAGGATAAGCCGATGACCGAACACCGCCATCCCGCCTCGCCGCTCCTCGATCACTGCCCCGAGACCCTTCCGGCGGCGGCCTATGTCGATCCGAACTGGTACGAGCGCGAGCGACAGGCGATCTGGTCGCGGAACTGGATCGCGGCGGGGCGGCTTTCGGACCTCGCGCCGGGGACGATGCGGAGGGTCGATCTGGCGGGCCACAACGTTGTTCTCTGCCGCGATGGCAAGGACACGGTGACCGCCTTCCATAACGCCTGCCGCCACCGCGGATCGGAACTGTGCACGAAGGACCGGCAGGAGCTCGGCAAGCTCATCCGCTGCCCCTATCACGCCTGGGCCTACGACACCGGAGGGCGGCTCGTCTCGACGGCCCACGCCACGCCGACGGAGGATTTCCGCAAGGAGGATCATGGCCTCTTCCCGGTCCGCGTGCGGATCTGGAACGGCTTCGTCTTCCTCTGCCTCGCGGATGAGCCGGAAGAACTTGCCCCCGATCTCGGGCTCGCGGCGCTCGACAACTGGCCGATGGAGGACCTTCGCACCGGGCACCGCGTGGTCAAGGAGATCGCCTGCAACTGGAAGGTCTTCTGGGAGAATTACAACGAATGCCTGCACTGTCCGGGCATTCACCCCGAGCTTTGCGACATGGTTCCGGTCTACCGCGACGGGATCATGTCGCCAGAGGAGGCGCCCGGCTGGACCGGCGACGCCCCGAGACCCCCGGCCCTGCGCGAAAAGGCGCGGACCTGGACCATGACGGGCGAGCCCTGTGGCCCCGAGTTCATGCGCCTGACAGCAGAGGAACGCGCCAACGGCCACAACTTCGTGACGATCTATCCCACGATGTTCGTCGTCGCCCATGTCGATTATGTGCGCTCCGTCTCGCTCATGCCGCTCGGGCCGGAGCGGACGCGGCTCACGGCGGAATGGCTGTTTTCGGAGGAAACGCTGGCCCAGCCGGGGTTCGATGCCGCGTCGGTCGCGGAGTTCGCGACGCTCGTGATGTCCCAGGATGCGGAGGCCTGCGAGATGAACCAGCGCGGGCTCCGATCCGCCCGATATGCAGGCGGCCGCCTCATGCCGCAGGAATTCGACATCCTGAGGTTCCACGACTGGGTGCGCCGACAGATGGAGACGACCGCAGGAGAGACGCTATGAACCAAAGCTTGAAAGCCATTCCCGTTCCGAACGACTGGGACCGCCGCGGCCTTCCCGGCTGGACCTACCACTCACAGGCGCTCTTCGATCTCGAATGCTCGGAGGTGCTGCTGACGCATTGGCAGATCGCGGGCCATGTGAGCGACGTTCCGGGGCAGGGCGACTGGCTGGCGTTCGACTTCCTGAACGAACGGGCGCTGATCGTCCGCGGCAAGGATGGCGTCGTGCGCGCGTTCCACAACCTCTGCCGCCACCGCGGCGCTCGGCTGGTCGATGGCGAGGCGGGGCAGTGCAAGTCGGCGATGGTCTGTCCGTTCCACGGCTGGGTCTACAATCTCGACGGCACGCTCAGGGGGGCGGCGCGGCCCGAGAGTTTCGGCGACTTGGACCGGGGCGAGTTCGGCCTGAAGCCGGTCGAGATGGAGATCTGGCACGGGTTCATCTTCCTGCGGTTCCGGCCCGGCCCGCAGCCCAGCGTCGCCGAGCTCATGAAGCCGTTCGACGCCGATTTCGAAGCCTATCGCGCGGAAGAGCTGCTCTCCACGGAGGCCTTCGGCCGGTGGTCGTTCGAACCGCTGCCGGTCAACTGGAAATCGGTGCGCGACGTGGACAACGAGGGCTATCACGTCGCGATGGCGCATCCCGCCCTTCAGGATCTTTACGGCCGGAGCTACCGGGACCTGGTCTATCCGGGCGGGATCTCGCATTCCATCGGCGAGTTCGGCGACCAGCCGGGCCGGCTCTGGTCGGTCAAGCTCTACACGAAGTTCAGCCCCGAGCGCGAATGGCTGCCGGAGCGGTTGCGGCGCAGCTGGAGCTACTACGGCATCTTCCCGAACTCGGTCATCGCCTTCACCCCGGACGGCGCGCAGTATTACCACGACATTCCGCTCTCGCTGAACGAAACCGTCGTTGGCGGGCGGCTTTACCGGCGCGCCCACGAGACGCGCGAGGAGCGGGCGGCGCGCTACCTCGCCTATCGGATCGATCGGGAGACATCCTACGAGGACCAGCAGCTCTCAATCTGGTCCAACGAGTCGATGAAGTCTTCAGCGTTCGACAACTTCCACCTGTCAGATCTCGAGTTCGGCGTGCGGGCCCATCACGACCGGCTGCGCGTGCTGCTTCCGGTCGTGACGCTGGATGCGGCGCCACCGGAGGATGAACTCGCCCACGTCAACGAAGAAATGCGTAGCGCCGGCGCGAAAACCCAATAACATCAGTAGGTACGGCGAAGACCAAGGGAGGAGACAAGGCATGACACAGCTGACGAGACGAACGACGCTCACCGCGATCGGGGCGGCGCTGGCGACACCCTATGTGCGCCCGTCCTGGGCGCAGTCCGGAACCGTCAACGTCTACAACTGGGCCGACTACATCGGCGAGACGACGCTCGCCGATTTCGAGGCACAGACCGGGATCGGCGTCGTCTACGACACCTATTCCTCGGCCGAGGAGATGCAGGCAAAGATGCTCGCCGGATCGACCGGCTACGACGTCGTCGACCATGCCGGCATCGACATGCCGCGGGTGATCGCGGCGGGCATCTACGAGGAGCTCGACAAGTCGCTCCTGCCCAACTGGAAGAACCTCGACACCGAGATCCTGCGCATCCTGTCGGGCTGGGACCCGGACAATAAATACGGCATGCCCTACATGTGGGGCTCGGTCGGCTTCACCTACAACGTCGACATGGTGAACGAGCGGATCCCCGATGCCGACATGACCTCGATGGACCTGATCTTCAATCCCGAGAATGCCGCGAAGCTCGCCGATTGCGGCATCTCGATCCTCGACAGCCCGACCGACATCATGCTGATGGTGCTGAAATACCTCGGGCTCGACGGCGACACGACGAATGTCGAGGACTACCAGAAGGTCGTGGAGGCCTTCAAACCGATCCGCCAGTACATCCGCACCTTCGACAACACGAACTACCTGAACGCGATCCCGAACGGCGAGCTTTGCGCCATCAACAACTGGTCGGGCGACTACGCGACGGCGGCGGGCCGCGCGGCCGAGGCCGGGATCGAGATGAACCTCGCCTATTTCGTGCCGAAGACCGGTGCGCCGGCGTGGGTCGACGTGATGTGCATCACCTCGGACGCGCCGAACCGCGACAATGCCTACAAGTTCCTCGACTTCATGATGCAGCCGGAAGTCGCGGCGGGCTGCACCAACTACACCTATTACGCCAATGCCAACGTACCCTCGCGGGAGTTCGTGCTGAAGGAGATCCTCGACGATCCGGCGGTCTATCCGGATGCCGAGACGATCGGCCGGATGTGGGCGCCGAAGCCCTTCAGCGAGGAGCAGGACCGCGCCATCACCCGCGCGTGGCAGGAGATCAAGTCGGGCTGATCGCCCATCGCGCATTTGCCACCACCTACCGGAGGAGACCGCCGAGATGCCCGAACCGGCCACCACTGCCGACGCGAAGATTGCGCAATTCCCGCGCGCCGTCGCGCCGGCCATCAAGGAAACGCCCTTCATCCGTATCGAGGGCGTCACCAAGAGGTTCGGAGCCTTCACGGCGGTCTCCTCCGTCAGCCTCGAAATCCGCAAGGGCGAGATATTCTCGCTCCTCGGCGGCTCGGGCTGCGGCAAGACCACGCTTCTGAGGATGCTCGCCGGGTTCGAGGACCCGACCGAGGGGCGCATCTTCATCGACGGCCAGGACATGACCGACCTGCCGCCCTACGAGCGCCCGGTGAACATGATGTTCCAGTCCTACGCGCTCTTTCCCCACATGACGGTCGAAAAGAACGTGGCCTACGGGCTGAAACACATGGACATGACGCCGTCCCAGCGTTCGGATCGAGTGCGGGAGATGCTGGCGCTCGTGCAGCTCTCCGACTTTTCCCACCGCAAGCCGCACCAGATTTCCGGCGGCCAGCGCCAGCGCGTGGCGCTCGCGCGCGCGCTTGCCAAGCAGCCGAAGCTTCTGCTGCTCGACGAACCGCTCGCGGCGCTCGACAAGAAGCTGCGCGAGGCGACGCAGTTCGAGCTCATGGACATCCAGGACAAGACCGGCACGACCTTCATCGTCGTGACGCATGACCAGGAGGAGGCGATGACGCTCTCGTCGCGCCTCGCGGTCATGGACAAGGGCCGCATCATGCAGACCGGCACCGCGACCGAGGTCTATGAGTATCCGAATTCGAAGCTGGTCGCCGGCTTCATCGGGTCGATCAATTTCTTCGACGCCACGGTCCGCGCCACCCAGGGCGACACGGCGGAGGTGGAGGTGCCGGAACTTGGCGGCATGGTCGAGGCGCGCGCGATTCCGGGGCTGACGCCCGGCCAGCCGATCACGCTGGCGATCCGGCCCGAGAAACTCACGATCTCGCGCGGGAAGCCCGCGACGGCCAATGCCTTTCCGGGCAAGGTCCGCGACCTCGCCTATTTCGGGAAGGATTCGCTCTACCGCATCCAGATGCCCTCCGGTCGCGTCATGTCCGTCAACTCGGTCAATGCGCGGCGCGTGGGCGAGAACGAGCGCGTCGCCGACTGGGAGGACGCGGTCTGGCTCTCGTTCGAGCCGGCGGCAGCGATCCTCCTGAAGGACTGAAGCGATGGAAGCGGCGCATCGGTCACCTGGATTTCGCAGATGGTTCAACCGGCGCGGCTGGATCAAGATCACGATCGCCACGCCCTATGTCTGGCTCTCGCTGTTCTTCCTGCTGCCCTTCGTCATCGTGATCGCGATGAGCTTCGCGACGCGCACGCCGACCGCGCCGCCGTTCTCCTTCGGCGGCGACTATCCGGTGATGAACACCAACCACTACGCGCGGCTGATCCACGACGACCTCTATGTCCGCGCCTATCTGAACTCGATCGGCAACGCGACGCTCGCCACGCTCATGTGCCTCCTGATCGGCTACCCGATGGCGCTGGGCCTCACGCGCGTCAGCCGGTCGTGGCGCAATGTCCTCCTCATGCTGGTGATCCTGCCCTTCTGGACCTCGTTTCTTCTGCGCGTCTACGCATGGATGGGGCTGATGGGGACCAACAGCTGGTTCAACAAGCTCCTGACCGGCGCCTATAACTGGGTGATGCCCGCCGACATGGCGCTGCGCTACATCCCGATGATGAACACCGGCTTCGCTGTCGTGCTGGTCACGGTCTACTCCTACCTGCCGTTCATGATCCTGCCGCTCTACGCGAACCTCGAGAAGCTCGACCTGTCCTTGAACGAGGCGGCGATGGATCTCGGCTCGCGCCCCTTCCAGGTCTTCCGCGACGTGACGCTTCCCTTGTCCCTGCCGGGCATCATCGCAGGGTCGCTCCTGGTCTTCATCCCGGCATCAGGCGAGCTGATCATCCCCTCGCTCGTCGGGTCGTCTTCGCGGCCGATGATCGGGCGCGTGATCTCGGACGAGTTCGCCTCGGCGCGGGACTGGCCGATGGCGTCCGCCGTCGCGGTGGCGCTGCTGCTCCTCCTCGTCGGGCCGCTGATGGCCTATACCTATTTCGAGGGCAAATCGCTGGAGAAGAAGAAGGCGGAGGGAGAGAGCTGATGAACCGCCGTCCGGTCTTCCTGATCACGATGCTCTGCTTCGGCTTTGCGTTCTTCTACATCCCGATCCTGTCGATGATGGTCTATTCGTTCAACGGATCGCGCCTTGCGACCGTCTGGGGCGGGTTCTCGACGAAGTGGTATGTCTCGCTTCTGTCTAACCGGCAGGTGCTGAAGGCCGCGATCCTGTCGATCGAGATCGCCGTCCTGAGTGCCACCTTCGCCACCATCCTCGGCACGATGGCCGGGATCGCCATGGCTCGGTTCAAGCGGTTCCGCGGAAGGACGCTCTTTTCCGGGCTCGTGACGGCGCCCCTCGTGATGCCAGAGGTGATCACCGGCATCGCCTCGCTGATGCTCTTCATCCTGATGGCGGAGTATATCGGCTGGCCCGCGACGCGCGGCTTCACCACGGTGACGCTCGCCCATATCACCTTCTCGATGGTCTTCGTGACCACCATCGTCCATTCCCGGCTCGTCCAGGCCGACGAGGCGATCGAGGAGGCGGCCATGGATCTGGGCTCCCGCCCCTGGCAGGTGATGAAGGACATCACCCTGCCGGTGATCTCGCCCGCGATCATGTCGGGCTGGCTTCTCGCCTTCACGATCTCGCTCGACGACGTGGTCATCACGAACTTCACCACCGGGCCGGGGACGACGACCCTGCCGATCCTGATCTGGTCGAAGGTGAAGCTCGGGGTGACGCCGGACATCAACGCGCTCGCCACGATCACCGTGGTGATCGTCGGGATCGGGGTCTTCATCGCCGGATGGCTTCTCAACCGGGCCGAGAAAGCGCGCGAGCACGATATCCAGCTCGCTTACCAGGCCAACCAATGACGATGCCGGCCGACGACCTCCAGGCGCTCGCGGAGCTTCATGGCGGGTTCGGCCAGCCCGGCTCGGGCCGGGTCCGCTATGCGGCGGCGATGCATTTCTACCGCAAGGGGCTCATGTCCGCGGAAGTGCTCGAGGTTTACCGCATCTGTTCGGCCCGCGATGGCGAGGACCCGGCCGGGCTTCTGAAGGCCCGCGCGCTGAGGGCGGACATTCCGCCCCGGCCGCAGCCGGACCGGGAACTGGCGCTGCGCGGGCTTCTGGGCGAGA
Source organism: Defluviimonas salinarum (assembly GCF_026013545.1). Classification (GTDB taxonomy): domain Bacteria; phylum Pseudomonadota; class Alphaproteobacteria; order Rhodobacterales; family Rhodobacteraceae; genus Albidovulum; species Albidovulum salinarum. The sequence continues at coordinate 132,191 of NZ_JAPDOG010000012.1, forward strand.
TCGACCGCTACCTCGCGGGGCTTTCCGGGCCGGGGATCTCGGAGACCCGCGCGGGTCTCGCGGCGCATCGCGACGGCCCGGTGCGGCCGGGCGCGGATTCCGACCTCGCGGTCGTGCGCGCGCATCTTGCCGATGCGCTGGCGGCGCTCGCCACCGAGCGGCCCGCCCTCGCTGCCGCGGTCGAGGATGCCATGCCGCACCTTGGCTGGCGCGCCTATGACAGCTACCCGCCGGAAGAGATCGGTGCCGCGTTCCGCACGGGCCATGCCTATGCCTCGCTGATCGGAGAGGGGGCGATCCCCGCCGGTGACTTCGACCTCGGCCTGTTCCTGATCGCACCGGGTCTGCTCTATCGCGACCACGCCCACAGCGCGCCCGAGCTCTATGCGCCTTTGACCGGGCCGCACGGCTGGCGCTTCGCGCCCGACGCCCCGCTCGTGATCAAGCCGGCGCATGAGCCGGTCTGGAACGAGCCCGACGTGCCGCATCTGACGAAGGTCGGGCCCCGGCCGTTCCTCTGCATCTATTGCTGGACGAAGGACGCGAACGAACCGGCGCGCATCATTCCGGCCGGGGACTGGGACACGCTCGAGCGCGGCGTGATCGAGGCCTGAGGGCACGGCCGCCGGGCAAGCAGGGAGAAAGGACGATGGAAGCGGAAGGCGGAGAACTCTACCACAATCGGCTCGTCGCGACGCTCGAAGCCCTCTGGGGTACGGGGTTCCTGTCGCCCGGCGGACCGGACGAGGTGGGCCGCGTCGTCGCCGGCATCGACATCGGCGGCAGGGCGGTGCTCGACATCGGCTGCGGTGCGGGCGGGATCGACGTCGCGCTGGTGCGCAACCACGGCGCGGGCTACGTCTCGGGGATCGACGTCGAGGACACGGTGCTTGCCCGGGCCCGCGAGGTGATCGGCGAGGCGGGACTCGGTGACCGCATCGGATGCCTGAAGGTCGCGCCGGGCCCGCTGCCGTTCCCGCCTTCGTGCTTCGACATCGTGTTTTCCAAGGATTCCATCGTCCACATCCCCGACAAGCACGCGCTCATGCGCGAGGTCTTCCGTGTACTCCGGCCCGGCGGTTGGTTCCTCGCCTCGGACTGGCTGATCGGGCATGACGGCGACCCGAGCCCCGAGATGGCCGCCTATATCGCCGCCGAGGGGCTCGATTTCGGCATGGCGTCGCCCGGACGCTACCGGGACGCGATGGCGGCGGCGGGCTTCACGGACATCACGATCACGAGCCGCAACGACTGGTATCGCGCCGCGGCGAAATCCGAACTGGAGCGGCTGAAGGGGCCGGTGGGCAGGGCGGCGGCCGATGTCGTCGGGCAGGACTTCATCGACGAAAACATCGGCATATGGGAGCGGATGATCCCGGTTCTCGACAGCGGCGAACACTGCCCGACCCATCTGAGGGCTCGGAAGCCATGATCACGGCCGGGGGCGTGTCGAGAGGGAGAATTGTCTGCATGTCGCAGCGCCGCGCCCTGCGTCGGTGTGGCATTCGGATTCTGGTCTGAAAGGCGGTTCCGATGCGGCCCGCCGACACGATCGTTCTCAATGCGCGCATCGTCACGATGGACGGCGCCGTCCCCCGCGCGCAGGCCTTGGCGATCCGAGACGGGCGTGTCGCCGGGCTGGGGTCCGACGCCGATATCCGCGGCATGGCCGGTCATGCCACCAAGCTGATCGATGCGGGCGGCAGGCTCGTCCTGCCGGGCTTTCAGGATACTCATATCCATCTTCAGGATGGCGGGCTGGATTACAGCCAGAATGCCGACCTCACCGCTGTGCGGACGCCGGGCGAGCTTGTCGCCACGCTGTCGGCCTTCGCCGCCACGCACGAAAAGCCCTGGGTGAACGGGACGGGATGGCTCGCGGTCATCTTTCACGCCGGGAACCTCGACCGCCATCTCCTTGACCGTGCGGTGCCGGACCGGCCCTGCCTGATCGTCTCCTCCGACGGCCACAGCGCCTGCCTGAACACACTCGGCTGCGCGGCGCTGGGGTTGACGGCGGAGACGCCGGATCCCATGAACGGCCATTTCGTGCGCGGCGCGCGCGGAGAGCCCACCGGAATGCTCTATGAAAAGGCCGTCGACTGGGCCGAAAGCCGGATGCCCCGACCGACGGACGCCGACTTTACCAAGGGCGTGTTGTGGGCGCAGGCGCTCGCCCACAGCCACGGCTTCACGGGCGTCCTCGATCCGCGGGTGGAGGAGCGGCACATCCGCATCTACAGGGATCTGGACACTTCGGGTGATCTCACTCTGCGCGTGGCCTCGGCGGCGCTCGTCAATGCCCTCGACACGACAGCGGAGGCGCTGGAGCGGCTTTCGGATTTTCGCGCGATGACCCGTGGTCCGCGCTTCAAGGTCCATTCGGCCAAGTTCTTCCTCGACGGGGTCATCGAGAACCGCACCGCAGCGATGATCGCCCCCTATGCGGACGAGACCGGCGGCAACGCGCCGCTGATGTTCGATCCCGGCCAGATCGCGGAGATGTTCACCGCGCTCGACGCCGCGCGGTTCCAGATCCATGTCCATGCCATCGGCGACATGGCAGTGCGCGCGGCGCTCGACGGGTGCGAGGCGGCGCGCGGGGCGAACGCGGACTGGCCCTCGCAACACCAGATCGCCCACATCCAGTTCATCGACCCCGCCGACCTTCCGCGATTCCGCCCCCTCGGCGTCATGGCGAACGTGCAACCGCTCTGGGCTAGGAACGAGCCTGCCGTCACCGATGCCGCCGTGTCGCTGGTCGGCAACGACCGCAGCCGCTGGATCTACGCCTTCCGCTCGCTCCTCGACGCGGGCGCGGGCATGGCGCTGTCGAGCGACTGGGGTGTCTCGACTCTCAACCCGTTCGAGATCATCGAAACCGCCGTCACGCGCCAGCCGCCCGTCGCGGAGGGACGGGTGCCGCCGTTCCTGCCCGAGGAGCGCATCACGCGCGCCGAAGCCATTGCGGGCTACACCGTGCAGGCGGCAGCGGCGGCCTGGCGGAGCGCCGATACCGGGACGCTCGGCATCGGCAAGCAGGCCGATCTCGTCATGCTCGACCGCGATGTCTTCGTCTGCCCGGTGCACGAGATCGGTGCCACGCAGGTGGACATGACGATGGTCGGCGGGGTCGTGGTGTTCGAACGGGCGTGACGCCCCGGCCGGCCGGGGTGTCAGATTTCAGAACGGCTGGCGTTCGATCGTGAAGCCCTCGCGTTCCAAAAGTGCCAGCACGCCCTCCTCCCCGGACAGGTGCATCGCGCCGAACGCCGCGAAAGCCGGCCCCTCCTCGGCCGCGGCTTCCAGCACCGGAAGCCAGGCGTGGTTACGCCGGTTGACCAGCGACTCTTCCATTAGGACCAGATCGCCGTCGACCTCGTCGCGCGTCATCCCCGGCAGATCGTAAGCCGCGAGCCGGCCGAGTTCCCACGACAGCCGGACATCCTCGGCGAAATAGGCCTCCGTCAGCGTGGCGGCGTAGTCCTCGGCCTGCTCGCTCATGGCGAGCGTCGCGCGGATCATGTCGAGCTGCTTTTCCGGCGGCACCGCATCGAACAGCCCGAAGATCGTGTCGTAGGGTTCCAGCGCCCGCAGCGGAATTCCCCGAGCCTCCGCGCGAGCGATGATGCGTGCATCGAGGCCGCTCGAACCCGCCCCGATCTCCGCCATGGCGCAGGGCGGGATGCCGAGCATCATCGAGACGTACCAGGGCCGCATCTTCGAGGCGAGGACGGCCGGGACGCCGCGCTCGCGCATCGCGTCCACCAGCATCTGCCAGTCGGTCTCGTCGAGGCGCTCGGGCAGGGTCGGGCCGGAGGTGGTGAACAGAAGGTCAGGCCGCCGAGTCATTTCGGACTTCAGCTTCTCCATCTCGTCCGGTCCCGCCTCGACCAGGACGACCGTCGCCTCGTCGAGCGCATGGGCAATGCGCTCGAGCACCGCGTCGTGGCGTGGATCACCGAGGTGGTAGGTGCCGACGAGGAACAGCCGCGCATCGCCGCGCTGGGCCAGCCAGGCATTGCCGCGCGCATAGGGCACCGCCGAGATGGCGGCGTCGATCGCGGCACGGTCATCGGGCGCCATTGTCGGGGCGAGGTCCTCGCCGTTGCAGGCGGCTGCCGCCGCCCTCACGGTAAACGCCAGGATGAGCCAGACCAAGGCGGTGCGAAGCATCGGAACTTCCTCGCTGCATACAGAAATTCACTGTCCGGGCATCCTTGCACGGACGGCGTGGCAGGGCCATGTGAAAGTCGCAGAAATTTTGCGCGACGCAGGAGTTGACTCGCGCTGGGGCGACGCCTAACTACGGCTCGTTGGCACTCACCCGAAGAGAGTGCTAACCATCCTTCAACCTGGAACCCCAAGGGAGAGTGACCAGATGAATTTCAAACCGCTTCATGACCGTGTGCTGGTCAAGCGTGTGGAAAGCGACGAGAAGACCAAGGGCGGTCTGATCATCCCCGACAGCGCCAAGGAAAAGCCGGCCGAGGGCGAAGTCGTGGCGTGCGGCGAAGGCGCGCGCAAGGATTCCGGCGAGCTGATCGCGCCGTCGGTCAAGGCCGGCGACCGCATCCTCTTCGGCAAGTGGTCGGGCACGGAAGTGACGATCGACGGCAAAGAGCTGCTCATCATGAAGGAAAGCGACATTCTCGGCATCATCGCCTGAGACCCCCGCTGACCTCGAATTCCATCCAGACAACCAGGAGAAGCCAACATGGCTGCTAAGGACGTCAAATTCAATTCCGATGCCCGTGACCGGATGCTCAAGGGCGTCAACATCCTCGCCGACGCGGTGAAGGTGACGCTTGGCCCGAAAGGCCGCAACGTCGTGATCGACAAGTCGTTCGGCGCCCCGCGCATCACCAAGGACGGCGTCACCGTCGCCAAGGAGATCGAGCTTTCCGACAAGTTCGAGAACATGGGCGCGCAGATGGTGAAGGAAGTCGCTTCCCGCACCAACGACGAGGCCGGCGACGGCACCACCACCGCGACCGTTCTCGCCCAGGCGATCGTCCGCGAGGGCCTGAAGTCGGTTGCCGCCGGTATGAACCCGATGGACCTCAAGCGCGGCATCGACCTCGCCGTGCACAAGGCCGTCGAGCACATCAAGGGCGCGGCCCGCAAGGTCGCTGACTCCGCCGAAGTCGCTCAGGTCGGCACCATCTCCGCGAACGGCGAGGCCGAGATCGGCCGTCAGATCGCCGACGCGATGCAGAAGGTCGGCAACGAGGGCGTGATCACCGTCGAGGAGAACAAGGGCCTCGAGACCGAGACCGAAGTCGTCGAGGGCATGCAGTTCGACCGCGGCTACCTCTCGCCGTACTTCGTCACCAACCCGGACAAGATGATCGCCGAGCTCGAAGACGCGATGATCCTCCTGCACGAGAAGAAACTCTCGTCGCTGCAGCCGATGGTTCCGCTGCTGGAGTCGGTCATCCAGTCGCAAAAGCCGCTCCTGATCATCGCGGAAGACGTCGAGGGCGAGGCCCTGGCCACGCTCGTCGTCAACAAGCTCCGCGGTGGCCTGAAGATCGCCGCCGTGAAGGCGCCGGGCTTCGGCGACCGCCGCAAGGCCATGCTGCAGGACATCGCGATCCTGACCGGTGGTCAGGTCATCTCGGAAGACCTCGGCATGAAGCTCGAGAATGTCGGCATCGACATGCTGGGCCGCGCCAAGAAGGTCTCGATCACCAAGGACAACACCACCATCGTCGACGGCGCCGGTGAGAAGTCCGAGATCGAGGCGCGCGTCGCCCAGATCCGCACCCAGATCGAGGAAACTTCCTCGGACTACGACCGTGAGAAGCTGCAGGAGCGTGTTGCGAAACTCGCTGGCGGCGTCGCCGTCATCCGCGTCGGCGGCATGACCGAAGTCGAAGTGAAAGAGCGCAAGGACCGCGTCGATGACGCGCTGAACGCGACCCGTGCGGCCGTTCAGGAAGGCATCGTCGTCGGTGGCGGCGTGGCGCTCGTCCAGGCGGCGAAGGCTCTCGAAGGCATGAAGGGCGACAACGGCGACCAGGAAGCCGGCATCGCCATCGTGCGCCGCGCGCTCGAAGCGCCGCTGCGCCAGATCGCCGAGAACGCCGGCGTCGACGGTGCGGTCGTGGCCGGCAAGGTCCGTGAATCGAAGGACCTCGCCTTCGGCTTCAACGCCCAGACCGAAGAATATGGCGACATGTTCAAGTTCGGCGTCATCGACCCGGCGAAAGTGACCCGGACGGCTCTGGAAGACGCGGCCTCGGTGGCCGGTCTCCTGATCACGACCGAAGCCATGGTCGCCGACAAGCCCGAGCCGAAGGGTGCTGCCGGCGGCGGCATGCCCGACATGGGCGGCATGGGCGGCATGATGTAATCACGCCGTTCCGCTTAGGAACAGGGAAGGGGCTCCGCGAGGGGCCCCTTTCTTCTTGGGAATGACTTGGCTGTGCGTCGGATCGGTGCGGGCCCCGAACGGACGGTTACCGATCTTGAGCGACCGATAACTGTGCCCGCGACCGGGGTGTGTTAGTCTGCCGTCCGATGGCCTGTGAAGGAGACAGTGGCATGCCATACGCCGAACTCAATGGCGCGCGCATTTACTTTTCCGACACTGGCGGAGATGGCGACACGATCGTCTTCTCGCACGGGCTATTGTTCAGCGGCGCCATGTTCGAGGCGCAGGTGGCCCATTTCCGGGACCGATACCGCTGCGTTGCCTACGATCACCGAGGCCAGGGCAAGAGCGGCGTGACCAAGATCGGGTATGATATCGAGACCCTGACCGAGGATGCCGCGGCTCTCATCCGACATCTTGGCGTCGCACCGTGCCATTTTGTCGGTCTGAGCATGGGCGGCTTCGTCGGCATGCGTTTGGCGGCGCGCCATCCGGACCTGTTGAAGTCGTTGACCCTGCTCGAAACCACCGCCGACCCCGAGCCAAGAGAGAATGTCCCGAAATACCGGATGCTGAACTTCATCGCCCGCTGGATCGGTCTTTGGGCCGTCATCGGTCGCGTGATGCCGATCATGTTCGGACGGACATTCCTGACGGATCCGTCCCGGGCAAGGGACCGGGAACGGTGGTCGCAGGCGATCCTGTCAAATGACCGCGTCGGCATTACCCGCGCGGTCGCCAGCGTGATAGACCGCGACGGCTGCGTCGATCTTCTGGAGCGGATCGATCTGCCCGTCGGCATCGGTGTCGGAGACGAGGACGTGGCCACCGCGCCCGAAAAATCCCGACGCATGCACGCTGCCATCGGGGGATCGGAACTGGTCGTGTTCACGCGGGCGGGCCATTCATCGTCCATCGAGACCCCAGCACAGGTCAACGAGCTGATCGAGCGGACCATCCGGCCATGAACAGCCGCTGGACGTGATCTCCAGGGGATGGTGCGCGAACACCTCGGCGATTCGTCGATTTCGCGCGACCGTCGGCCATGTTCCGCAATGCGGGCGCGTGGCTGGTGGTCGACGCACGCCCTCCGTCGCCACGACGCAACGCTGCTCCCGTTTCCGGAGAAGAAACCACGCCCGCCATGATCCGCGTTGGGCGCAGGACTTAACCCCTCCGGCCGCGCGACGAAGGCCGTTGGCGGCGCGGGCATGGCGGTGTACGCAGGGCCATGCGACTGCTCTTGCTCACCGCGCTGACCATGACGGCGTTCGCCGCGAATTCGGTGCTGAACCGGATGGCGGTCGGGACGGGGCTGATCGGTCCGGTCGATTTCGCGGTGATCCGGCTTCTGGCCGGGGCGGGCATGCTCGGGGCGCTGGTCGGGCTGCGGGCACTGGCCGGGCGCGGCGCGGTCTGGCCCGGTACACGGGGGCGGGTCGCGGGATCCTTGTCGCTGCTCGTCTATCTCTTCGGCTTCTCGTTCGCCTATCTCGCGCTCGATGCCGGGTCGGGGGCGCTCATCCTCTTCGGGATGGTGCAGGTCACGATGTTCGCGGGCGCGCTGGCGCTAGGCGAGCGGGTGCCGGCCCGGCGCTGGGTCGGGGCGGGGATGGCCTTTCTCGGGCTGGTCTATCTTCTTACGCCGGGATCGGGCGCCGGCGAGGTCCTGCTGCATTCTGCGCTGATGGCGGCGGCGGGGATCGGCTGGGGCTTCTACTCGCTCTCGGCGCGGGGCGCCCGCGACCCGCTCGGCGCCACGGCCTGGAACTTCATCCTCGCTGTGCCGGTGGCGGGGCTCGTCTTCGCCTTCGCCCCGGCGGACGCGGTTCCGGCGACGGCGTCGGGGGTGCTCCTCTCGGTGATCTCGGGCGCGGTGACATCGGGGCTTGGCTACGCGCTCTGGTACCGCGTGCTGCCCGAGCTTGGCGCCGCGCGGGGCGCGGTGGCGCAGCTCACCGTGCCGGTGATCGCGCTGGTAGGCGGGATGGCGCTTCTGGGCGAGGTCCTTACCCTACGCTTCGCGCTCTCGGCGATCCTCGTCCTCGGCGGCGTCGCCTTCGCGGTGCGCCCGGCCCGTCAGGCATAGGCGATGGCGAGGATTTCCAGCTCCGCCCGCCCCGCCGGGCGTTTCCACTCCACCACGTCGCCCACCCGCGCGCTGAGAAGCGCGCGCGCGAGCGGCGATTGCGGCGCGATGCGGCCGAGGCTCGCGTCGGCCTCGTCCTCGCCGGTGATCTCGTAGACCGCCTCCGCGCCGTCCTCGTCGGCCACGGTCACCCGCGCGCCGAAGGCGACCTCGCCCGAGGGCTGGTCAGCCGGGTCGACGGGGATCGCCGAGCGGAGCCGCGCCTCGACGTAGCGGATGTCGCGCTCTGCGGCCTTTTCCGGCAGCTTGTCGAGCCGCTCGGCGCGCGCCTTGAGCCGGGCAAGCTCGGCCTGGAGTGTCGCGAGCCGGTCGCGCAAGGCCTTGAGCCCGCGCGGCGTGACGTAGTTCGGATGCGTAGAGACGGGAAGATCGGGGAGGGGCTCGTTGTCGGGCCCGTCCTCCTTCACAAAGGCGCGGCTCATTGGACGATGACCTCCAGCGGGTCGTAATGGGCGGGTCCTTCGGCGCCGAAGGCGATGCGCGGCAGGCTGTCGGGCTTCAGCCGGATATCTTGCAGCTCTTCTCGCGCGAAGAAGCGGCGGGTATGAACGACGCGCGACGGGTCCGCCCAGCCGGGATCGAGCCGGCCTCCGGTGATCGTGCAACGGAAGAAGAGATCGACCTGATGGAACCCGGTGCGCGGATCGTGAAACTCGTTGACCAGCGCGAGCGGCCCGACCGCGATGTCGAGCCCGCATTCCTCGTGCACCTCGCGTTTGAGATTGTCCGGCAGCGAGCGGCCCGGCTCCACCCCACCACCCGGCGCACACCAGAGATCCGAGCGCCGGCCGGCAAAGGCGTTGACGAGCAGAAGCCTCCCCTCGGCGAGGATTATGGCGCGGGTTGCCAGACGGGGCAGTCGGGATTTCATCGCGCCAGAGTGACGAAGCGTCGGGGCGAGAGCAAGGGGCTCGCTTCGCGGGCGAGAATTTCTTATGTCAGAACCATGATCAAGCCGCTGCTTCTCGCCCTTGCGACCATTGCCGCCGGCCCCGTGCGGGCCGATTGCATCGTGCTGCTGCATGGGCTGGCGCGGACCGACACGTCGTTGCTGGTGATGAGGGCGGCGCTGGAGCGGGCAGGGCACCAGGTGATCAACGTCGACTACCCGTCCACGAAGGCGCCGGTCGCCGAACTTGTGGCCGAATATGTCGGCCCCGCGGTCGGACAATGCGGCGCGGAGCAGGTGTCGTTCGTCACCCATTCGATGGGCGGCATCCTGGTCCGGGCCTGGCTGGCCGACAACCGGCCGGAGCGGATGGGGCGGGTGGTGATGCTGGCGCCGCCCAACCACGGCTCGGAGCTGGTGGACGCCTTCGGCGATCTCGGCCCGTTCCGCTGGATCAACGGCCCGGCGGGGCTGGAGCTTGGCACCGGGCCGGGAAGTGTTCCGAACGCGCTGCCGGCGGTCCAGTTCGACCTTGGCATCATCGCGGGGAACCGGTCGCTCAACCCGGTCTATTCGGCGGTGATCAAGGGCGAGGACGATGGCAAGGTCAGCGTCGACAGCACGCGGATCGGCGGGATGCGGGATCATATCGTGCTGCCCGTCACGCACACTTTCATGATGAACAACCCGCTGGTGATTGCCCAGGTTCTGGAGTTCCTCGCGGAAGGCCGGTTCGACCACGACCTCACCTATCTCGAGGCCGCCGAGCGGCTGATCGAGTGAGCCTTGGCGACTTGGTCGCCGGGTCCGGCTGCGCTACCCTGTGAATGGCCGCGGCGCCTTGCAACGCCGCTCGACCTCAGACAGGGGGATTGCCATGCATACCGGACTGTCGACCGCCGTCCTCTGGTGCGGCCTCGCGCTGTCGGCCACGGCGCAGGACCTCACCGCGGGGCGCTGGATCGACCTCACCCATCCCTTCAACGAGAACTCGGTCTACTGGCCGACGGCCGAGATGTTCACCAAGACCGAGGTCTTCCACGGCCATACCGAGGGCGGCTGGTTCTACTCGGCCTATAATTTCGCCGCCGCCGAGCACGGTGGCACCCATATGGACTCGCCCATCCACTTCGCCGAAGGGGCGCATACGACGGATCAGGTGCCGCTCGACCGGCTCATCGGGCCGGGCGTGGTGATCGACGTGGCGGAAAAGGCGGCGGCCGATGTCGACTACCGCGTGAGCGCCGCCGATATCGAAGCGTTCGAGGCCGAGCACGGGCCGATCGGGGCCGGCACGATCGTGCTCCTGAACACCGGGCGGGCCGGGCTCTACGGTGACCGCACCGCCTATATGGGGACCGACGAGCGCGGCGAGGAGGCGGTGGCGAAGCTGCATTTCCCCGGTCTCGGGGCCGATGGCGCGGCGCTGCTGGTGGAACGCGGGATCGCCGCCGTCGGGATCGACACGCCGTCGATCGACTATGGCCAGTCGAAGGATTTCGCGGCCCATGTCGAGCTCATGACCCACAACATCCCGGCCTTCGAGAATGTCGGCGACATGAGCGATCTTCCCGCGACCGGCGCGATGATCGTGGCGCTGCCGATGATGATCGAGGGCGGCTCGGGCGGCCCCCTCAGGATCGTCGCGCATCTGCCCGGGGGCTGACGCTTAGCGCGGGGTGACGCGGTTCACGTGGCCCATCTTGCGGCCCGCCCGCGCCTCGGCCTTGCCGTAGAGATGGATCGCCGCGTGCTTCTCGCGCGCGATCGCGGGGATGCGGGCGATGTCGTCGCCGATCAGGTTCTCCATCACCACGTCGGAATGGCGCGATCCGTCGCCCAAGGGCCAGCCCGCGATGGCGCGGATGTGCTGCTCGAACTGGTCGACGGCGCAGCCGTTCTGGGTCCAGTGGCCGGAATTGTGCACGCGAGGCGCGATCTCGTTGACGATGAGGCCCTTCTTCGTGACGAAGAGCTCCACGCCCATGACGCCGACATATTTCAGCGCGTTGAGGATCTTGGCGGCGAGGAGCACGGCGTCGGTGCGCTGGGCCTCGGTCAGCCGCGCGGGCACGGTCGTCGTGCTGAGAATACCGCCCACATGCACGTTCTCGCCCGGATCGAAGGCCGCGACCTCGCCGGTGAGGCTGCGCGCGGCGATGACCGAGACCTCGTGGCTGAACTCGACGAAGCCTTCGAGGATCGCCGGCGCGTCTTTCATCGCGGCCAGCGCCGCCTCGGCGTCATCGGGGGATTTCAGCCGCTCCTGGCCCTTGCCGTCATAGCCGAGCCGCCGGGTCTTGAGGATCGACGGCGTGCCGATCTCCTCGACGGCCTCGGCGAGGTCGGCGGCGTCGTCGGCGGCGGCATAGGGCGCGGTCATCAGGCCGAGATCGCGCAGGAACGATTTCTCGATCAGCCGGTCCTGGCTGATCGAGAGCGCGCGGCGGTTCGGATGGATCGGGCAATGCGCCTCGAGCGCGTCCAAGGCCGAGGTCGGAATGTTCTCGAACTCGTAGGTGACGATGGCGACCGACTTCGCGAAGGCTTCAAGTGCGGCGAGATCCTCGTAGGGCGCGGTCGTCACGGCATGGGCGACATCGGCCGCCGGAGGATGGGCCATCGGCTCGTAGATATGGGTTCTGTAGCCGAGCCGCGCGGCGGCGACGGAGAGCATGCGGCCAAGCTGGCCGCCGCCGAGAATGCCGATCACGGAACCGGCGGGCAGGGTGTCAGTCATCTTTGGGCTCGTCGGGGATCGAGGCGGAAAGGGCGTCGCGCCAGGCATCGAGCCGGACGGCGAGGGCGGGGTCCTGAAGGGCGAGGATACCGGCGGCCATCAGCCCGGCATTGGCGGCGCCGGCCGCACCGATGGCCATCGTGGCGACCGGGTAGCCCTTGGGCATCTGGACGATGGAATAGAGGCTGTCGACGCCCGAAAGCGCCCTGGTCTGGACCGGCACGCCGATCACCGGGACGCGGGTCTTCGAGGCCATCATGCCGGGCAGATGCGCGGCTCCGCCGGCGCCGGCGATGATCACCTGCAAACCCCGGTCCGTAGCCGCCTTGCCATAGGCCCAGAGCCGGTCGGGCGTGCGGTGCGCCGAGACGATCTTCGCCTCGTAGGCGATGCCCAGCTCGTCGAGAACCGATGCCGCCTCCTTCATCGTGGGCCAGTCGGACTGCGACCCCATGATGATGCCGACCTTCACGCTCATGGTGCTGTCCTTCACCCCCGGAATGGAGCGCGCACTATAGCGACGGGCGGGGGCGGGGCAAGGGCCCGAACCGGCGGATCGGGGGCGGATTGCGCCCGGTGGCGGCGGTTGACGGCGCCGGGGCCCGCGCTAGGGTGCCGTCATGACGCTTCTCGTCCTGGCGCTCACGACGATCCTCATGCTCTTGGCGGTGCTGCACATCGCCTGGGGAATCGGATTCTGGTTTCCGCTACGCGATGAAGCGGCGCTGGCGCGGGCGGTGATCGGCACGCCGGGCCGACAGGATATGCCGGGTGCGGTGGCCTGTTCGCTGGGCGCATCGGCACTGATGGCGGCGGCCTCGTTTCTCTGGTGGGCGCCGGGCCTGCCGCGCGACTTCGCGCTCGCGCTAACGGGCGCGATCCTCGCCGGACGCGGCGTCGCGGCGTGGCTGCCGGCCTGGCGCCGGCGCTATCCAGAGGAGCCCTTCGCGACACTCGACCGGCGGCTTTTTGGGCCGCTTTGCCTCGCGCTCGGCGCGGGGTTCTGGTGGCTCGCGGTCTGATTGGGGGTCAGGCGATGATGTCGGGGGTAAGGATGTCCTCGATCCGCGCGATCTGGTCCTTCAGCATCAGCTTTTGCTTCTTCAGCCGCTTCAGCGTGAGCTGATCGGCGCGGCCGGAGGTCTCCATCAAATGGATCGCCTCGTCGAGATCGCGGTGCTCCTGTCGGAGTACCTCGAGCTTGACGCGCAGAACCTCCGTGTTGTCCATTTCCATTCGGACGTTCATTCCATCCCTGTGTTCTTGAGTCGCGGCATCGCGGCCTTGGAAAGATAGCAATTCCGCGTGATTGCGGGAAGCATTTAGCGTCGCCATGCCTTGTCGCGGCGGAGCGAGATATCCATATTCCCAGTGCGGGACTGCCGGAAACCGGGGTTCCGCGATGTGTCGCTTGTATCCGAGGACATGCAGAGATGACAAAACTGACCTTTGCCGCCCACCCTTTCCTTCTGGGGTTCGACCAGTTGGAGCGATTGGTGGAGCGCACCGCCAAATCCGGCAATGACGGCTATCCGCCGTTTAATATCGAGCAATCCTCCGAGCACGAGTTCCGAATCACGCTGGCGGTGGCCGGTTTCCGCGAGGACGACATCGGCATCACCGTCGAGGACCGGCAGTTGATGATTCGCGGCCGCCAGGCCGACGATGCCGACGAGGGCCGCGTGTTCCTGCATCGCGGCATCGCCGCGCGGGCCTTCCAGCGCAGCTTCGTTCTGGCCGAGGGCGTCGACGTCGCCGGCGCGACGATGGAGAACGGACTTCTCCATGTCGATCTGCGCCGCTCGGTGCCGGAGAAGGTGGTGCAGACGATCCGCATCACCAAAGGGTAAGGAGGTAGGGTAACATGCACACCAAGTACGACTTCGGACCCGAGGCGGGCGAGCGCATCGTCTATGTCCGCGCGGTGGAGGTTTCCGACCTGCCCGAGGAGATCCAGGCGCAGGCGGACGGTCTCGACACGCTCTACGCGGTCCATGATGCGAGCGGCGAGCGGCTGGCGCTGGTCAAGGACCGCGAGATGGCCTTTATCCTCGCGCGCCAGAACGACATGGCTCCGGTCAGCGTCCACTGAGCATCTGATTTCTTCGCGACGGATTTCGTCGCGCCACGCGTTCAGTCGAAGGCGAATGATATCCGCCGGGAATGTGTGAGGAGCAGATGAAACAGGCGTCAGGGTATACTCGCGTACAGTTCGCACTGCACTGGATCGTTCTTGCGCTCATCGTCGTGAGCTATGGCAGCGGGAATGCGATTGCCTCCGCGTGGCGCGCCTTCGGTCGCGGCGAGGAGGTCGGACCGGGCGCGCTGCTCGTTCATGTCGTCGCAGGCGGCGCAATTCTCGCGCTGGCGCTCGCGCGGTTGTATTTGCGGCTTCGGCATGGCGCGCCAGCGGCGCCCGAGGGCGGCCATCCGGGCGTGAAGGCCGTCGCCGCAGTGACGCATTGGTCGCTATACGCGCTGATGATCGCGATGCCCGCCACCGGCCTCGCCGCTTGGTTCGGAGGGATTCGGGATCTGGGCGACGTCCACGAGGCGATGTTCAACCTTCTCGTCGCGCTGGTCGCCTTACATGTCGCCGGCGCAATGCTTCACCACTTCGTGTTGAAGGACGGGCTCTTGAGACGGATGCGCCGCGCAGGGTGACAGGGGTAAAAGAGAAGGCCCCGAGGAGTTCCTCGGGGCCTTCTCTATCTTTATGCGTCAGGCCCTGATCAGGCCCATCTGCTCGAGCTTCAGGATCACCTGATGCGCGCAGTTGTCGACGTCGACGTTCTCGGTCTCGACCTTGAGCTCGGGGTTCTGCGGCTCCTCGTAGGGATCCGAGA
>NZ_JAPDOG010000013.1 GCF_026013545.1 Defluviimonas salinarum
CGGCGGTCTTGGCTTCCTCGGCCCTGAGGACGGCGCGGCCGTCCGACACCGGCGCGCCGTAGCTGCGCAGAAGGGCCTTGGCCTGGTATTCGTGGATGTTCATCGCTGATCCCCGTTCCATTCGGTCTGGCCCGCTCATCGCATGGGAGAGGCCCGTGACGAAGCGATAAATGCGGGAAAACCCGCCCGGAGGGGATAATTCGACATTTTGTGATCACGGCTCGAAAAAGTGTGATCACAAAGTCGAAAACCCGATTCGCGCAGGCCGAGATCAGTTGAAGTAGAGCGCGAAGCCCCCGGCGTTTCCGGCCGTCAGCCGCTCGAACGCGCGCCAGCTCTGGGCGCTGATGCGCGGGCCCTTCGCGGCATAGGGGTAGGCGCCCTTGCCGTGGATCCATTCGAGGATGTCGATGGGCGCGGGATCCTCGATATAGGCGGAAAGGTCGATCCCGTAGCCCGGCGGCAACAGCGGATGCGGCACGAGGAGCCGGCCGTCGAGCACCGCCTCGGCATCGGCGAGGATCGCTTGCCAGGCCTCGGCCACGCCGGGCGGCAGGGTCACCGGCAGCGCGGCGCTCTGAGACGGGTTCGGGATCCATTCGCGGTCGTCGTCGGTCTCGGCGGTGAGCGCGGCCCAGAACCGCCGGTTCTCGGCGATCATCGCGCGCCAGTCGTCGCGGGCGGCGGCGAGCCGCGCGGGGTCGGGTTGCTGGCGGAGCGCGGTGAGGACGACGAGGAGCGTGTCGAACTCGGGCTCCATGCCGGGCTTCGGCAGGGTGTCGCGGCCGGGCAGCCTGGCCTTGGCCGACTCGAGTTCGGCGCGGATCATCTGCTGGTCGCGGAAGAGCGCGTTCCGGGCCTCGTTCAGGGTGCGAAGCTCCTCCAGAAGCGGGTCAAGTTCGGCCTTGAGCGCCTGTTTCGCGGTTTCGTCGGTCGCCGTGTGCATGGCTTCGACGAGTTCCCGCTGGCGCTCGCGCAGGGGCTTGAGCTGGTCCTCCAGCGGTTCCAGCCGCGCGTCCAGATCGCGCCGTTGCGCCTCGAGTGCGGCGATATCGGCCGCCACCTGGTCCATGTCGTAGAAATTCTCGATCTCGGGCGCCTCCGCCAGCGCAGCGCGGGCGCGGGCCATGTC
Organism: Defluviimonas salinarum; assembly: GCF_026013545.1. GTDB lineage: Bacteria > Pseudomonadota > Alphaproteobacteria > Rhodobacterales > Rhodobacteraceae > Albidovulum > Albidovulum salinarum. The sequence continues at coordinate 1,133 of NZ_JAPDOG010000013.1, forward strand.
CTCGAGCGCCGCGGTCGGGTCGAAGGCGAGGAAGAGGTTGCCGAAACCGCCGAGCATCCGGGTATAGGCCATGAGCCAGGCGTGATCGGCCTCGTCGAAGCGGATCGTGATCGGGGCGGCGAGCGTGCCGTCCTGCAGCGCGATCCGGCCGACCCGGCCGAGCACGATCGGGGCGAGAAGCTCCACCGCGCCCTCGCCGGCGGCGCGCTGGCCATCGGCGTTCAGATCGAACCAGAGGTCCTGCAGCGTCAGCTCGAAGGGCTGGGCTTTGGCGCCGGCGGCGGACAGGGTGGCGCGCGCCCGGTCGAGATCGGCGAGGAAGGTCTCGACGATCCGCGACAATGTGTCGGGCGCAGCCAGCTTGGGGCGGGGGTTGATGTCCACCACGGGCCCGATGCGGAAGACCGGCACCATCCTGAGGTTCTGCCCGACCCCGTATTCATAGCGCGTCTGCAGCGCCTTCTCGACCGCGCGGAGGGTTTGCAGCATGCCGAGCTCGAATCCATGCGTCTCCGCCTCGCCCGCCAGCGCGTCGATCCGCGCCTGCAGACCGGGGGGCGTCTGGCTCTGGGCCGGGGAGAGGCCGGCCATCGCGAGGAGGCCGCCGAGAACGATCGGGGGGAATAACTTGCGCATGGGCTCAACACCTTGGGTCAAAACAAAAGCGCGGGCCGGTGACGGCCCGCGCTTCAGGAGATTTCAGTTTCGGCCCGAGGTCAAGCCAGCGACGGGTCGATCCCCTTGCAGGCGGCGACGAGGCCCTTCACCGCATCGACCGACTTGTCGAACATCGCCTGCTCGTCGTCGTTGAGCTTGATGTCGACGATGCGCTCGACGCCGCCGGCGCCGAGGATCGTCGGCACTCCGACATAGAGCCCCTTGAGGCCAAAGGCACCGTCGACGTAAGCCGCGCAGGGCAGCAGCCGCTTCTGGTCCTTGAGATAGGCTTCCGCCATCTCGATCGCCGAGGCGGCGGGGGCGTAGAAGGCCGAGCCGGTCTTCAGGAGCCCGACGATCTCTGCGCCGCCGTCACGGGTGCGCTGGACGATGGCGTCCATGTTCTCCTGCGTGGTCCAGCCCATCTTGACCAGATCCGGCAGCGGGATGCCGGCGACGGTCGAGTAGCGCACCAGCGGCACCATCGTGTCGCCGTGGCCGCCGAGCACGAAGGCGGTGACGTCCTTCATCGAGACGTTGAACTCGAGGCTGAGGAAGTGGCGGAAACGCGCCGAATCAAGCACGCCGGCCATGCCGACGACCTTCTCGGCCGGCAGGCCCGAGAACTGCTGCAGCGCCCAGACCATGGCGTCGAGCGGGTTGGTGATGCAGATCACGAAGGCGTTCGGGGCATGGGTCTTGATGCCCTCGCCCACCGACTTCATGACCTTGAGGTTGATGCCCAGAAGATCGTCGCGGCTCATGCCGGGCTTGCGCGGCACGCCGGCGGTGACGATGCAGACGTCGGCGCCGGCGATGTCGCTGTAATCATTGGCGCCCTTGAGCTTCGCGTCGAACCCTTCGACCGGACCGGACTGCGCGATGTCGAGCGCCTTGCCCTGCGGCGTGCCTTCGGCGATGTCGAAGAGGATGACGTCGCCGAGTTCCTTGATCGCGGCGAGATGGGCGAGGGTGCCGCCGATCTGCCCCGCGCCGATGAGGGCGATCTTGGGTCTGGCCATGATTTGTCTCCGGGTCCAGGTGAATGTCGCGGCATTGGGTAGCCCCTCGCGGCCTTTCGCGCAAGTCCGCTGCGCTGCGGCATCGCGAGATTGCTTTGCGCCGGGCGACCCATCGGCTATGCCGGGCGACATTGTCGGGCGGGGTTCCGGGTGATGGAAGGCGGCGTCTTCTGGGCGGTTGCAGTGCTGGCGGCGGTGCTGGTCGGGCTGTCGAAGGGCGGGCTGCCGGTGGTCGCGATGCTCGGGGTGCCGGTCTTGGCTCTCGTGGTGCCGCCGGTGACGGCGGCGGGGCTGCTCTTGCCGGTGCTGATCGCCTCGGATGTCTTCGGGCTCTGGGCCTACCGCCGCGTCTTCGACCGGCGCGTGCTCGCGATCCTCACGCCGGCGGCGGTCCTCGGCATCGGCTTCGGCTGGCTGACGGCGGCGCAGGTGTCCGAGCGGCTGGTGACCGGGATCGTCGGCGCGATCGGGCTTGTGTTCGCGCTGAACCTCCTGCTGCGCCCCGCGCCGCCGGCGGCCCCCGGACCGGCGCGGGTCGGGCCGGGGCTCTTCTGGGGGGCGGTCGCGGGCTACACGAGCTTCGTCAGCCATGCCGGGGCGCCGCCGTATCAGGTCTACGTGCTGCCCCTGCGGCTGGAGAAGGCGGCCTTCGCCGGCACGGCGACGGTGTTCTTCGCCTTCGTCAACGCGGTGAAGCTCGTGCCCTACTGGGCGCTCGGCCAGCTCTCGCCGGCCAATCTCGGCGTCGCGGCGGTGCTGATGCTGCCTGCCGTTGCGTCGGTCTTCGCCGGGGTATGGCTGGTCCGGGTGATCCCGACGGAGCTCTTCTTCCGGCTGGTGACCTGGGCGCTCTTGCTGATTTCCCTGAAGCACCTCTTGTCGGTGGTCTGACGGGCGTCAACGGTGATTGCCGGGTGCGGACGGGCCGGTGCGCCGAAGGCGTACTCGGTGGCGAGGATCACCCCAACGAAGCCGAGCGACAGGGCGAAAAGCTGCTGTTTCATGGGCGTCCCTTCCTATGGCCCGCGCTTCCGGCGGGCGGTGACGGGGCGATCCTGCGCCGCGATGCGGTAAATGTGGTTAACCCGGCGCGCGCCCGCGTTCCGGTGCCGGGAATCTGCTAGGATCGGTCCCGTGCAACATCGGAGGGACAGATGGGCAACGACCGGATCGACCTCAGATCGGACACCGTGACCGCGCCCGGCGAAGCGATGCGCGCCGCGATGGCCGCCGCCCCCGTCGGCGACGACCAGTACGGCGAGGATCCGAGCGTCAACCGGCTCCAGCAGGTCGTGGCCGAGCGGCTCGGCAAGGAGGCCGCGCTCTTCGTCGCGAGCGGCACGATGGCCAACCAGATCGCGCTGAAGCTCCTGACCCGGCCCGGCGACGAGGTGATCGTCGGGCAGGAGGTGCATGTCGCCTGGCACGAGACCGGCGCCGCGCCCGCCAATGCCGGGGTGCAGTTCGCGGCGATCGGGAGGGGCGGGCTCTTCACCGCCGCCGATCTCGACGCCGCCTTCAAGCCCGCGGGCCATGTCGTCTACCCGCCGACCACCCTCGTCGTGGTCGAGAACACCCACAACCGCGGCGGCGGCATCGTCTTTCCCCAAGCCGAGGCCGAGGCGGTCTGCGCCCGCGCCGCCGCGCTCGGGATGGCGAGCTATCTCGACGGCGCGCGGCTTTTCAACGCGGCCTGCGCGACCGGGCTGGCGCCGGAACGGCTCGCCGCGCCCTTCGACCTCGTGTCGATCGCGCTCTCGAAGGGGCTCGGCTGCCCGATCGGCAGCGTCATCGCCGGGCCGGCCGAGACCATCGCCCGTGCCATCAGGATCCGGCGGATGCTCGGCGGCGCCTGGCGGCAGGCCGGGATCGTCGCCGCCGCCGGGCTCCACGCGCTCGACCACAACATCGACCGGCTCGCCGAGGACCACGCCAATGCGCGGCTGATCGCCGGGGCGCTGGCCGGGGCGAAGGGGGTGGCGCTCGACCTCGCGACGGTGCAGAGCAACATCGTCGTCTTCGACCTCGCGCCCGGCGCGCCCGACGCCGCGACCCTCGTGCGGCGGGCGGCGGAGCGCGGGGTGCTGCTCGTGCCGTTCGGGCCGCGCCGGGTCCGCGTCTGTACCCATCTCGACGTGAGCCGAGAGGCCTGCGCCGCGGCGGCCGGGATCCTGTGCGAGCTTCTCGCCGCCTGACCGGCGGGTTTTCGCGGTCGCGAAGAAATTTCTGCGCTGCGGCATTTATGGGCTTGCGGAATCTGCCGGGAATGTGGTCATTTGCGAAATAATATTGCGAGGAGAGTTCGATGCCCCTTTCCGACGACCGGATGCGCCCCTACCGCTCGGTGCTCTACATCCCCGCCGCCCGCGAGCGTGCGCTGGAAAAGGCGCGCGAACTGCCGGCCGACGCGATCATCTTCGACCTCGAGGACGCGGTGGCGGCCGACGAGAAGGACAATGCCCGCGCGCTCCTCGCCGGTGTGCTCGCCACGGCCGATTACGGCACCCGTGCGAAGATCGTGCGGATCAACGGGCTCGACACGCCCTGGGGGCGCGAGGACGCCGCCGCCTTCCGGGGCGCGAAGGTCGACGCGATCCTCATCCCCAAGGTCGGTTCGCCCGCCGATGTGGATGCGGTGGCCGCCCTCATCCCCGACGTACCGCTCTGGGCGATGATGGAGACGCCCGCCGGCATCCTCAACGCCGCCGCCATCGCCGCCCATCCCCGGCTCGCCGGGATGGTCATGGGGACCAACGACCTCGCCAAGGAGCTCGGCACCCGCTTCCGTCCCGACCGCGAGCCGATGGTGGCGAGCCTCGGGCTCTGCCTTCTGGCCGCCCGCGCCTTTGGCCGCATCGCCATCGACGGCGTCTACAACGCCTTCAAGGACGATGACGGATTGCGGGCCGAATGCCGCCAGGGCCGCGACATGGGCTTCGACGGCAAGACCGTGATCCACCCCGCGCAGATCCCGGTCGCCAACGAGGAATTCGCCCCCTCCGAGGCCGAGATCGAGCTCGCCCGCCGCCAGATCGAGGCCTTCGACGCCGCGCAGCGCGCCGGTCAGGGCGTGGCCGTGGTCGACGGCAAGATCGTCGAGAACCTGCATGCCGTGACGGCAAGGCAGATCCTCTCGCGCGCCTCGGCTATTGCGGAACGCGCGATTTAGGGGAAACTGCGGCCCGGTTTCCCCGGCGCGCGAGGTGCGACATGCAAGTGATGATCCTTGGCCTGGTCCTCTGGACCGTGGCGCATCTCTTCAAGCGGGTGGCGCCCGGCCTCCGGGCGCGGCTCGGCGTCCTGCCGGGCAAGATGCTGGTGACCGTGCTCTCGATCGCCGCGCTTGCGCTGATGGTGATCGGCTACCGCCGCGCCGGGGTCGATCCGGTCTACACCCCCTGGCCCGGCATCGGGCATCTCAACAACCTCCTGATGCTGATCGCGGTCTTCCTGATCGGCGTGCCGCATTCGAAGGGGATCGTGAAGACGAAGCTGCGCCACCCGATGCTGCTCTCGGTGGCGCTCTGGGCGGTGGCGCATCTTCTGGTGAACGGCGACATGGCCTCGGTCGTGCTCTTCGGCTGGCTGGGGCTCTGGGCCCTCGTGTCGATGGCGCTGATCTCGTCGCAGGAGCCCTGGACGCCGCCGGCAACCGGCAAGCTCCGCTCCGACCTGATCGGGGCCGCAATCACGCTCGTCGTCTACGCGCTGATCGCGGGCGCGCATTACTGGCTCGGCTACAGCCCGTTCCTCGGGACCTACGGATGAAACTCTACCGCTTCCTCTCCGACGACGACACCTCGGCCTTCTGCCACAAGGTCACCGCCGCGCTCAATCGCGGCTGGGCGCTTCACGGCGCGCCGACCTACGCCTTCGACGCCGCGAAGGGCGTGATGCGCTGCGGACAGGCGGTGGTGAAGGAGACGGCGGGCACCTACACACCTGACATCAGACTGGGCGAGCAATGAAGACCAATCCGGGCCGTTTCTTCGAAGACTACACCCTCGGCGAGGTGATCGCCCATGCCGTGCCGCGCACCGTCTCGGGCGGCGAGCGGGCGCTCTACCACGCGCTCTACCCGGCGCGGGGCGCGCTCTATTCCTCGGACGAATTCGCGCGGGCCTCGGGCCTCGCCGCCGCGCCGATGGACGACCTCATCGCCTTCCACACCGTCTTCGGCAAGACCGTGCCCGACATCTCGCTCAACGCCATCGCCAATCTCGGCTATGCCGAGGGCCGCTGGCTGAAGCCGGTCTGGCCCGGCGACACGCTCCGGTCGGAATCCGAGGTCATCGGGCTGAAGGAAAACTCGAACGGCAAGTCGGGCGTCGTCTATGTCCGCACCCGCGGCCTGAACCAGGCGGGCGAGGCGGTGATGGAATACGTCCGCTGGGTGATGGTCAGGAAGCGCGACGCGAGCGCGCCCGCGCCCGAGACCGTGATCCCCGCGCTCGCGCCCGCCGTCGCCGCCGCCGACCTGGTGATCCCCGAGGGGCTCGATTTCTCCCGCTACGACTTCACGCTCGCCGGTGAGCCGCACCGCTGGGGCGACTACGCGATGGGCGAGCAGATCGACCACGTCGACGGCGTCACCGTCGAGGAGGCCGAGCACATGCTCGCCACAAGGCTCTGGCAGAACACCGCCAAGGTGCATTTCGACGCCACCCAGCGCGAGGACGGCAAGCGGCTGATCTACGGCGGCCATGTCATCTCGCTCGCCCGCGCGCTCTCGTTCAATGGCCTTGCGAATGCTCAGGTGATCGTCGCCCTCAACGCCGGCGCCCATGCCAACCCCTGCTTCTCCGGCGACACCGTGCGCGCCTGGTCGGAGGTGCTCGACAAGGCCGAAACCGCGGCGCCGGGCGTCGGCGCGGTCCGGCTGCGGCTCGTGGCGGTGCGCCACGGCGCCGAGCCCTTCGCGCTCAAGGGCGCGGACGGCAAGTACCTGACCGACGTGCTCCTCGATCTCGACTACTGGGCCTTGATGCCGATGTGATCGGATCGCGATGGACCGGAACGGGCAGGCGCTGCTAAACTTCGGCCATGACACGGTTTCGCGCCGCCCTCGCCGGGGCCCTGAGCCTCGTCGCCCTCACTCCGGCGCAAGCCGGGGCCTGCGAACTCGCGCTTCTTCTTGCGGTCGATGTCTCGGGCTCGGTCGACCGGCGCGAATACGCGGTGCAGATGCGCGGACTGGCCGAGGGGCTGCGCGATCCGGTCGTGACCGAGGCGCTCGTCCGGGGCCAAGCGGTGGTCGCGCTGATGCAATGGACCGGCGCCTCGCGTCAGGACCTCACCATCGGCTGGACCAAGGTCGGCTCCGTTGCCGACCTCAAGGCGCTGGCCCGCCGGGTCGAGACCGCGCCGCGGATCTGGACCGAGTTCTCCACCGCCATCGGCGAGGCCCTGAGCTTCGCCACCGACGTCGTGATCGACGCACCAGCCTGCCGCCGCCGGGTGATCGACATCTCCGGCGACGGGCGTTCGAACGAGGGCGCCGAGCCCGCCGAGATCCGCCCCGACCTCGAGGCGCTGGCGATCACCGTGAACGCGCTGGTGATCCGCGGCGACGACGAGGGCCTGCCGGACTATTTCGCGCAGAACGTGATGACCGGCGGCAATGCCTTCGTGGTCACGGCCGAGGATTACGACGAGTACCCCGAGCGGATGCGCCGCAAGCTCCGCCGCGAGACCGAGCGGCAGATCTCGGCGGACGAGGACGCAACGATCCGCCCGGCCGCGCTGCGCTGAGGGCCGCTCCTCGCCTCAGCCTTGGGCCGCAGGAAGCGCCATCTCCGCCATCCGCTCCATCAGCCAGCTGCGGAACGCCCGCGCCGGACGGCGGAGCGTGCCCGGATCGGGATAGATGAGGTGGTAGTATTCCAAGCCCGGCACCGCGACGCCCGGCAGGCAGGGCACCAGCCCCTGCGCCCGCACGATCGGGTCGCTCGCCGGCGCGCGGGCGAGCGCGATCCCGGCGCCGTGGCCGGCCAGCGCCGCCGCCATCACCGTCGAATCCACCATCACCACCCGCGCCCCGGCGCCGAGGAGCCGCAGGCTCTCGAACACATGCGGCCAGCCGGCGCGGTGGGTCGCGACCTCCAGCAAAGGATGCGCCAGAAGGTCGGCCGGGGCCTTGATCCGCGCCGCGATCTCAGGCGTCGCCACCGGGTAGAGCACCTCGCCGATAAGCCGGTCATGGGCGCGGCCGAAGGCCGAGGGCGCACCGAAGATGATCTTCAGGTCTGAAAAGGCATGGGTGAAGTCCTCGACCGCGTTGCCCGTGGTCAGGGTGAGCGCGATATCGGGATGGCGGGCGGTGAAATCGGTGAAGAGAGGCGCCAGCACGCCTTGCGCGAAGATATGCACCGCCTGGACGTAGAGCCGCTCCTCCCGCGCCCGGCCGAAGAGCCCCGCCGTCGAGGTCTCCAGCGAGACGAGCGACATCTGCACCGAGGGCAGGTAGGCCCGCCCCGCCTCGGTCAGCCGCACCGCATGCGCGTGCCGGGTGAAAAGCGGCATGCCGAGATGGCTCTCCAGCGCCTTGACCTGCTGGCTGACGGCAGGGGGCGACATGTTCAGCTCCGCCGCCGCGCGGGCGAAGCTTTCGGTCCGAGCCGCCGCCTCGAAGACGCGGAGCCAGTTCAACGAGGGGATGCGGGTGCGGTCCATGCGGGGAGGATAAGCTCAGCTTAACCTGACCGGCAAGAGATACCGTTCTGAACTTTGGCGCATCCGCGTTAGCGTTCCCCAACGCGACGGACAGGAGACTGCGATGTGTGTGCCCTTGATCGAAGGCCGCCTCACGGAGGCCGAGAAGGCGAGATACTGGGAGGACGGCTATCTCTTCCCGATCCAGGCGATTCCGGCCGAAAAGGCCCGCGCCTGGCGCTCGGAACTGGAGACAATCGAGCATGACTGGCTCGACGCCGGCCTGCCGCTGCCCTTGAACACCTACAAGCGCGTCAACGCCAACTGTGTGCTGCCGTTGGCGCACCGGATCGGCACCGACCCCGCGATCCTCGACATCGTGGAGGGCATCCTCGGGCCCGACCTCCTGATCTACGGGGTGGAGTTCTTCGTCAAGGAGCCGCGCACCAAGCATAAGGTCTCGATGCACCAGGACCTGACCTACTGGGGCCTCGGCGCGATCGACGGCATGGTGACGATGTGGCTGGCACTCTCGCCCGCGACCCGCGCCTCGGGCTGCATGGAGTTCGTGCGCGCGAGCCACCTCAACCCGATCCTGCCGCACGAGGACACCTTCGCCGAGGACAACCTCCTCTCGCGCGGACAGGAGGTCAAGGTCGACGTCGCCCCCGAGGACCGGGTGCCGATCGAGCTCATGCCCGGCCAGATCAGCCTCCACCACGGGCTGACGATCCACGGCTCCGGCCCCAACACCACCGACGACCGCCGCATCGGCGCCGTCGTCCGCTACGTGACCCCGGAAATCGCCCAGCTTGTCGGCGACAAGGACTACGCGATGCTCGCTCGCGGCGCCGACCGGCTCGGCAACTTCATCAACTACGCCGCCCCCACGGCGAACTTCACCCCCGCGAGCCTTGCGCTCTACGAGGAAATCCGCTCCGCTCAGGCCAAGTTCCTGATGCATGGCACCACCAACGACAAAGGTCTGTACGCAGAGGCACGCTAATGGAAAAAGTCAGCTTTACCCAGATGAAGGACGGCACGAAGGAAGAATACGAATTCCTCACCGCCCACGAGATCGACCACACCAAGCACACCGCCGACCGGCTGCTGACGGCCCTCGTCGACCTCGACAAGAGCCTCTCGGGCTACCAGATCACCCGGCTCGGCCATTCGGTGCAAAGCGCCACCCGCGCCTGGCGCGACGGCGCCGACATCGACTGGGTGGTCTCGGCCCTCCTCCACGACATCGGCGACATCTACGCCCCCTACAATCACGACGAATACGCCGCGACGATCCTGAAGCCCTTCGTCCGCGAGCAATGCTCCTGGTGCGTCCAGACCCACGGCGACTTCCAGATGCTCTACTACGGCCACCATCTCGACGGCTTCGACCAGAACAAGCGCGAACGCCACCGCGGCCACCCCTATTTCGACGACTGCGCCGAGTTCTGCGAACGCTGGGACCAGGCGAGCTTCGACCCCGACTACGACGACCTGCCGCTCGAATTCTTCGCCCCGATGGTCCGCGAGGTCTTCGCCCGCAAGCCCTACGACCCGAAGGTCATCCGCCGGGGCGAACGGGTGCCCTTGACGGATGCGAAGGTCGCCGCCGAACGCTGACGGGGCATATGGGCAAGCCGCGCGATGCGGACGGAACGCCGCCCGGCCCTTGCCAAACCCCGCCAACGCGGCTATAGGGCGCCACTCGAATACCCCGCGAGGCCGGCCAAGTGGCATTGCCGAGTCGCGCGTTCACTCTGACGAGGAGATGGAAATGCCCAAGATGAAGACCAAATCGGCCGCCAAGAAGCGGTTCAAGATGACGGCCTCGGGCCGCGTCAAGGCTGGTGTCGCCGGCAAGCGTCACGGCATGATCAAGCGCTCGACGGACTTCATCCGCAAGGCGACCGGCACGATGCTGCTGGCCGACGCGGATGCGAAGATCGTCAAGAAATACATGCCGTACAACCGCTGAGGAGAGTGACCCATGTCCCGCGTTAAATCCGGCGTCGTCACCCACGCCCGCCACCGCAAGGTGATCAAGAAGGCGAAAGGCTACTACTCGGCCCGTTCGCGCAACTTCCGCACCGCCACCCAGGCCGTCGACAAGGCGCAGCAGTACGCGACCCGCGACCGCAAGGCCCGCAAGCGCAATTTCCGCGCGCTGTGGATCCAGCGGATCAACGCCGCGGTCCGGGCGCTCGACGCCGAAATGACCTATTCGCGCTTCGTCAACGCGCTCTCCAAGGCCGGGATCGAGGTTGACCGCAAGGTGCTCGCCGATCTCGCCGTGCATGAGCCGGCGGCGTTCGAGGCCATCGTCGGAAAGGCGAAGGCCGCGCTCGCGTAAACTCTCTCTCCAGAGGGACAGTGTGAACCCCGCGAGTGGCCGGAACGGCCGTCGCGGGGTTTTTCTTTGGCGGCCTTGAATTCGGGGGGCCGTGTGATAGCAGAAGGCCGGTAGCCGCCGGAGGGTCATATGGACGGATTGGACACGCTCAAGGGCAAGTATCTGGAAGGGATTTCCGGGGCGGGGGACGAGACCGCGCTGGAGGAGATCCGTCTTGCCGCGCTTGGCAAGAAGGGCGAGATCTCGCTGAAGATGCGCGAGCTTGGCCAGATGGACCCCGCCGTGCGGCAGGCCGCCGGGGCGGCGCTGAACCGGCTCAAGGACGAGATCGACGCCGCACTTCGCGCGAAGAAGGCGGCGCTGGCGGATGCAGCACTCGACGAGCGGCTGAAGGCCGAATGGCTCGACGTGACGCTGCCGGGGCGGCCGCGGCGGATGGGGACGATCCATCCGGTGAGCCAGGTGACCGAGGAAGTCACCGCGATCTTCGCCGACATGGGCTTTGCCGTGGCCGAGGGGCCGCAGATCGAGAGCGACTGGTACAATTTCGACGCCTTGAACATCCCGCCCGAGCATCCCGCGCGGCAGGAGCATGACACGTTCTTCATGGCGCGCGCGGAAGGCGACGACCGGCCGCCGCATGTCTTGCGCACCCATACCTCACCGGTGCAGATCCGGGCGATGCAGACCCACGGCGCGCCTTTGCGGGTGATCGCGCCGGGCCGGGTCTACCGGATGGACATGGACCAGACCCACACGCCGATGTTCCACCAGGTCGAGGGGCTGGCGATCGACCGCGATCTCTCGATGGCGAACCTGAAATGGGTGCTGGAGGAGTTCTGCCGCGCCTTCTTCGAGGTCGACACAGTGGAACTGCGGTTCCGCGCCTCGCATTTCCCCTTCACCGAGCCCTCGGCCGAGGTCGATATCCGCTGCTCCTGGGAGGGCGGGCAATTGAAGATCGGCGAGGGCGACGGCTGGATGGAGATTTTGGGCTCCGGCATGGTGCATCCGAAGGTGCTGGCGGCGGGCGGGATCGACCCGAACGAATGGCAGGGCTTTGCGTTCGGGCTCGGCATCGACCGGCTGGCGATGCTGAAATACGGGATCCCGGATCTGCGGGCGTTCTTCGAGAGCGACCTCAGGTGGCTCAGGCATTACGGCTTTGCCGGCCTTGATTTGCCGACGGTGCATGGGGGGTTGAGCAGGTGAGTGACTGGCCATCCGTAATAATATGGATTCTTGGCGCTGTCGTTTTTGTTGCCATTTTTGTTAGTAACGCTACGAGTTATAGGTCATTTTGTCTATGTGCCCCTAACTTGGTAAATCTGAAGAAAAGAATGGTGGCCTACGCCTCTCTCTCTGCAGGTAATGTCAAGGGATCTGAGCACGGTAGCGGAGCAATCTTGGACAAGGATGCTCACGGAATTCTGCTTGGAACGCTGAAAAAGGTTGAAAGCAAAAACGCAAACCTTGCTACGATCATTGCGCTTATTTTGGGTTTTTCTCTAAATGCGACCATGAGTCAAAGCGTGCAATACCTTAAGGTTGCTGGGGCGGTCGGGTCATTTGTTATGCTGATGCCGTTGTATTTTTCTCTCGCGGGAATGCGTCAAATAGATCAGCACGATTTCTTGAACCTGCCGAATATGGATAGAGAGCGCGTAATGCAACGTGAGCTAATGCGTGATCTGCTCAATAAGGAGCGGATGTTTAGGATGGCGAGGGCGCTCGTGTTGGGAATATCATTATTCCTTGTCTCCGTGACCGCAGGGGGCGCAGTGATAGGAAAACCGCCAGTGTACTCTGCAATGCGTGCTGACGTGAAGAAATTGGATGTGAACCTAACTGTTGCGGCGCATGGGTTCTATGAAGATAGGGCAAGAAAATGAAATTCACCCTCTCCTGGCTGAAAAAGCATCTCGACACCGCGGCCTCGCTTGCCGAGATCACCGAGGCGCTCACCGATCTCGGGCTCGAGGTCGAGGAGGTCGTGGACCCGGCCGAACGGCTGGGCGCGTTCCGCATCTGCCGTGTGATCGAGGCGGTGCAGCATCCGAATGCCGACAAGCTGCGGCTCTGCCGCGTCGCCACCTACCCCGACGGCCCCGGCGGCCGGATGGAGGAGGTGCAGGTGGTCTGCGGCGCGCCGAATGCGCGGACCGGGCTCTACGGCGTCTTCGCGCCGGTCGGCACCCATGTGCCGGGCACCGGGGTGGACCTCAAGCCGGGGGTGATCCGGGGCGTCGAGAGTAACGGGATGCTCTGTTCGGAGCGGGAACTGATGCTTTCGGACGACCACGAGGGGATCATCGACCTGCCCGAGGAGGCCGAGCTTGGTGCGCGCTACATCGACTGGAAGGGTCTCAACGACCCGATGATCTACATCAAGATCACCCCGAACCGGCCCGATGCCTTGGGCGTGCGCGGCATCGCCCGCGACCTCGCGGCGCGGGGGCTGGGTACGCTCAAGCCGCAGGTGGTGGAGCCGGTCGCGGGCAGCTTCAGGAGCCCGATCGGGGTGACGATCGACGAGAGCCTGAAGGAGAAGGGCTGTCCTCTCTTCACCGGGCGGGTCATCCGGGGCGTGAAGAACGGGCCGAGCCCGGAATGGTTGCAGCGGCTCCTCCTTGAGACCGGGCACCGGCCGATCTCGGCTTTGGTCGATATCACCAACTACTTCACCTTCGACCAGAACCGCCCCCTGCACGTCTTCGACGCCGACAAGGTGAAGGGCGGCCTGCGGATCCATGCCGCGACGGGCGGCGAGGAACTGGAGGCGCTCGACGAGAAGACCTACCGGTTCCAGCCGGGCATGATGGTGATCTCGGACGACGAGGGGCCGGAGAGCATCGCCGGCGTGATGGGCGGGGCGCCGACCGGCGTGACCGAGGAGACGGTCAACGTCTTCCTTGAAAGTGCCTACTGGGACCCGATCACCATCGCGACGACGGGACGGGCGCTTCGGATCCATTCCGACGCCCGCTACCGGTTCGAGCGCGGGGTGGACCCGGCGTTCACCCTGCCGGGGCTGGAGATGGCGACGCGGATGATCCTCGAGCTTTGCGGCGGCGAGGCCTCGGAGGTGGTGATGGACGGCGCGGTGCCGGAGACGGCGCGGGCCTACCGGTTCGATCCGAAGCGGGTGGTCAGCCTCGTCGGCATGGACATTCCCGAGGGCGCGCAGCGGGGCACGCTGGAGGCTTTGGGCTTCACGCTCGAGGGCGGGATGGCGAGCCCGCCGTCGTGGCGGCCGGACATCCTCGGCGAGGCCGATCTCGTGGAGGAGGTGGCGCGGATCGCGTCGCTGACGAAGCTCGAGGGCAAGCCGATGCGGCGGGCGCGGCCCGGCGTGCCGAAGCCGGTGCTGACGCCGATGCAGATGCGCGAGAAGGCGGCGCGGCGGATGCTCGCCGGGCTCGGCTACAACGAATGCGTGACCTATTCCTTCATCGACGCCGAGGCCGCGACCTTGTTCGGCGGCGGCACCGAGGCGACGCGGGTGGAGAACCCGATCTCCTCGGAGATGACGCATATGCGGCCCGATCTTCTGCCGGGGCTGCTGGCGGCGGCGGCACGCAACCAGGCGCGGGGCTTTGCGGATCTGGCGCTCTTCGAGGTCGGGCCGGCGTTTGCCGGCGGCGAGCCGGGGGAACAGTCGCTTCATGCGACCGGGCTTCTGGTCGGCGCCTCGGCGGCGCGCGATCCCTACGGCTCGCGCCGGGCGGTCGATCTTTACGACGCCAAGGCCGATGCCGAGGCGGTGCTGTCGGTCCTCGGCGCGCCGGCGCGGATGCAGGTCAGCCGCAAGGTGGCGGGCTGGTGGCATCCGGGACGCGCGGGCGTGATGGGGCTCGGCCCGAACGCTTTGTGCGCCTTCGGCGAGGTGCATCCCAAGGTCTTGAAGGCGATGGGCGTGAAGGGCCCGGCGGTGGCCTTCACGGTCTTCGTCGAGAAGGTGCCGTTCCCGAAGGCGAAGTCCGCGACGCGGGCGGCGCTGGGGATCTCCGACCTGCAGGCGGTGGAGCGCGATTTCGCCTTCGTCGTCGACAAGGGAGTCGAGGCGCTGACGCTCGTGAATGCCGCGCAGGGCGCCGACAAGGCGCTGATCGAGGCGGTTTCGGTCTTCGACCAGTTCACCGGCGAGAAGGCCGAGGCGCAGATGGGCGCGGGCAAGAAGTCGCTCGCGATCTCGGTGCGCCTGCAGCCGCGCGACAAGACCCTCACCGACGAGGAGATCGAGGCGGTTTCCGCGAAGATCGTCGAGAAGGTCGCCAAGGCCACGGGCGGGGTGCTGAGGTCGTAACATGCGCTGGCTGGCGCTTCTGCTGGCGCTGGTGGCCGGGCAGGTTCGGGGCGAGGCCTTGTGCGTCGTCCCGCTCGCCGGCGGTGGGCCGATCACGGAACTGGAACGGGAAGATCCCAGGCGCATCGCCTGGGACGCGACCGTGATTCCGGGTTATCCGTGGCTGATCGTCAAGCCGCAGAGCCGCTATCCGCTCTACACGGTGCGGGGACTGCGGTTCGAGGAACTGGGCGCGGATTACCCGGCCACGGATCTATCCCAGTACAAGTTCTTCGCGCAGCGCCGCGACGGGAGCGTGATCGGCTTTGGCGCGAATCCGCGCCAGCTCTGGCTGCTGGAGCCGGGCGCGCGGGAGTTCAGGCCGGTGCCGGGGCTTCGGGACTATATGCTGAGCCGATATGATCCAGAACAGGACCGGATCTACCAGTTGCTTCGCGACGGCAGGCTTTATGAAGTCGCGAACGGACGGCAGCGCCTTTCCGAGCTGAACGGCCTGTCCTACTCAAACCGGGACGGCTTGGACCTCGGCGGAGACACCGCGCTGCCGCGATATGTGCCCGTCCTCGGCGGATATCTTGCCGCGTCCGACGGCCAGATCTGGTTTCACCCCGAGCGCGGCGGGATGTGGGAGCCGCTCGACTTCGGCGAGCCGGTCGCGCTGGGGTGGCGATTGCCAGAAGCTCCGGTTCTCGTCGACAGTGGCGGGCGGGTTATTCTGGACATGCCCATGCAAGTTTTCGTGCTGGATGCGAGCGGCGCGGTTCCGAGGCTTCTTTACAGCGTCGCGACGCGGCGCCGGCCGGTCATGGCCGGTGGGCGTGCCATCGTCTGGCGCGTTAATGGCCGGTCGACATGGTTCGAGCGTGTGATCCTCGGAAACGATTCCGATGAATGGCTGCCGGACCTCGTCCTCTTGGGGCCGAATGGGGTAGAGCCGGTCCCGGGCAGTCCGGTTCGGGCGCGCAATGCCGAGCAGGAGGGCCTTAGGCTGGGGCAGTCTGATGCGCGGAACTTGCCCGTGCCCGGGCGGGATCAGGTGATCGTCGAGGACGACGAGCGGAATCGCTACCTGTGGGACGGAACGCGGATGGTTGCGATGCCACAGCTCGCGCCGTCGCGCATTGGCCGTTATGTGCGTTTCGCCCGGCTCGGGGATCTCGACGTCTTCCTCAGCGAGCAGGGGTTCTTCTCGTTCGACGCGGATTTCGCGGTCGAGAAGCTGCCGATGCCGTTCGAGCCCTCCGGCCTTCTGTCCCCCGTGCATTCAGAAAACTTCGGCGGGTCGTTCCTCGTCGCGCCGGATGGCGGGGGGCTCTGGCTCACGCGGGACGGTCGCGACTACGAGCCCGTTGAGAACCGCACCAATGCGAAGATACTGGAAGTCGTCGCCGACATCCCGGAGCGCAGGGCGACACTCGTATCGACTGGGGGCGGAGCGGCGCTGCTTCTCGACTGCGCGCAACGGAGGTAGGATGGAAGCGTCCCGAACGCGGGAGGTAATCGCCGAGGCGGATGTCGTCATGGTGCTGCAGGGGCGCGAGCCCCCACGCGCGCCGAAGGAGATCGAGGCGGTTTCCGCGAACATCGTCGAGAGGGTCGCCAAGGTCACGGGCGGGGTGCTCCGGGGCTGATTCTGGATTGTCCGTCCCGGCCGCCGGTGCGATCCTGCATCGGCGACCGGGAGGGTGACATGCAGGTCAGGGCGCTTCTCTTCGATATCGGCGGCACGGTGTTTGACTGGCACACGCCGATTGTTACCACCTTGCGGCGGCACAGGGAGTTTGCGGGTCTCGATCATGCGGGGTTCGCGCGTGAGTGCCGGGCGGCATTCCTCGAAGAAGCGGGTGCCGCGGCTGAGGGCGTCTCCGGCCGGCGCGGTTCTGACGAGATGCTCGCGGGCGTGATGGACGCCCTTCTGGCGCGATCCGGCCTGCTGCCGGACGCCACGGTGCGGCGCGATCTCCACCATGCGTGGCGGAGGATGCCGGCCTGGAGCGGAGCCCGCGACGGCCTTCGCGCGCTGCGCCTGACATACCCGGTCCTGCCGCTGACGATCCTCAGCTGGCCGATGGCCGCCGGTTCGTCGAGGGTGAGTGGCCTCGAATGGGACGGGTTTCTCTGCTGCGAGATGATCGGCAGCTACAAGCCCGATCCGAGTTGTTACGCCCGTGCGGCGGAGATCGTCGACTGCCGGCCCGAGGAGATCGCCATGGTGGCCGCGCATCCGAGCGATCTGCGCGCGGCCAGTCTATGCGGATATCGCACCGTCTACGTCTTGCCGCAGATCGAGGATCCGGGCGAGGACTACCACGCGGACGGGCTTGAGGACGAGTTCGATCTGGTCGCCTCGGATTTCGGCGATCTCGCCACCAGGCTGTCGCCGGGCGCTTAGCGCGGCTGATACGCGCTGTTCGTGCGATGCGATGGCGGGCGTGCCCTCAGGTTGCCTGCCCCAGATAATCGGCGAGAAGGTCGAAGACCAGCCGGATGCGCCGGCTGGTGTGGAGCTCGCGGTGGGTGGCGAGCCAGATCGGGAAGACGATCGGCGGCAGCTCGGGCAGGATCCGCTCCATGCCGGGATCGCGGGCGGCGAGTTCGTCCCACATCGGCGCGATGCCGAAACCCTGACGGGCGAGTTCCCAGGCGACGATGCCGTTCTCCGAGCCGATGCGGAAGTTCGCGGTAGACAGCGGCATGCCGAGCGGGCGGAGGTAGTCGAGCATCCGCTCGTTGTCGCCGAAGCCCACGAAATCGTGCCGGGCAAGGTCGGCGAGGCTTTGAGGTCTCCCGCGGGCGTCGAGATAGGAGCGGGCGGCGTAGAAATGCGCCTCGGCCTCGCGCACGAGGCGGGCGACGAGGTCGGGCTGCTCGGGGCGGACATGGCGGATCGCGATATCGGCCTCGCGCCGCATGAGATCGCGGATGTCGTCGGCGGCGACCACGTCGATCTCGAGCCGCGGCGCGGCCTCCCTCAGGCGCTTCAGCGCGGCCGGGAGGACATAGGCCGACATGCCCTCGCTCGCGGTGATCCGCACCTTGCCCTCGATCGACTGCGACTGGCCCGCGGCGGCGAGCGCGACGCGGTTCGCGGCCTCGCCCATCGCGCGGACATGGGCCAGAAGCTCGCGCCCCGCACCGGTCAGTTGCAGCGAGCGACCGATGCGTTCAAAAAGGAGGAGGCCGAGATCGTCCTCGAGTGCCGCCACCTGGCGGCCGAGCGTCGGCTGGGTGAGGCCGAGAACCCGCGCGGCGGCCGAAAGCGAGCCTTCCTCGGCGGTGGCGAGGAAGGCGCGGACATGGTTCCAGTCGAAGCGGCCGGGACGGTCATTCATGCGTATATGTATAAGCCAACTGCGGATTTCGGCAATTCCCCGAGGGGAAACGCATGGATAATCTTTGCGGTAAAGGAGACACGACATGCAGACCGCCGCGAAGTTCTGGGATGGCATCGCCGAGAAATATGCGAAGTCGCCCATCCGGGACATGGAGTCCTACACGTACACGCTGGAGCGGACCCGCTCCTACCTTTCCCCGGACGACCGGGTGCTGGAGCTTGGCTGCGGCACCGGATCGACCGCGCTGCTTCTGGCGCCGCGCGTCGGCGAGATCACGGCGAGC
Organism: Defluviimonas salinarum; assembly: GCF_026013545.1. Lineage (GTDB taxonomy): Bacteria > Pseudomonadota > Alphaproteobacteria > Rhodobacterales > Rhodobacteraceae > Albidovulum > Albidovulum salinarum. The sequence continues at coordinate 19,740 of NZ_JAPDOG010000013.1, forward strand.
GATGTCTCGCCGGCGATGATCGCGGTCGGGCGGCGGAAGGCCGAGGCGGAGGGGGTTTCGAACATCCGCTTCACCGCCGTCGATGTACTCGACGAGGCGCCGGGCGAGGGGGAATATGACGCGGTTCTCGCCTTCAACCTCCTGCATCTCCTGCCCGATCCGGAGCGGGCCCTGCGTCGGATCGCGGCGCGTCTGAAGCCGGGCGGGCTCTTCATCTCGAAGACGATCTGCCTGCCCGAACCGGGCTCGGGCTGGACGCGAGAACGGCTGGTGCTGACGCTTATGCGGGGGGCGCTGCCGGTCATGCAGCTTTTGGGAAAGGCACCCTTCGTGCGGTTCACGCGCATCGCCGAGCTGGAGGCGATGGTGACGGCGGCCGGGTTCAGGATCATCGAGACCGGTAACTATCCCGTCCAGCCGCCGCGGCGTTACATCGTGGCGCGGAAGGTGGCGGGCTGACCGGGGCGCCGCGCTTGGCCGGGGCGGGCGGGTCTGGCAGACTGGGACGGTTCCGATCGGAAGGAGGGCCGCATGTTCACCGACCGCGTCGAGGCCGGGCGGAAAATGGCCGACGAGATCGAGGCGCTGGCGCCGGAAATGCCGGTCGTGCTGGCGCTGCCGCGCGGCGGCGTGCCGGTGGCGGCGGAGATCGCGGCGCGGCTCGGTGCGCCCCTGGGGCTGATCCTCGTGCGCAAGATCGGCGTGCCGGGGCATGAGGAACTGGCGGCGGGCGCGGTGGCCGAGGGCGGCGCGCCGGTCTTCAATCCCGATGTGCTGGCGTCGATCCGGCGAGGCCCGGAGGATTTCGCCGATGCCGTCGCGGCCAAGCGGCGCGAGATGGCGGAACGGAGACGGATCTATCTTGGCGACCGGGCCGAGCCTGACCTCGCGGGAGCGACCGCGATCGTCGTCGACGACGGCATCGCCACCGGCGCGACGCTTCGGGCCGCGCTCGGGGCGCTGAGGGCGGCGGGGCCGGCGGCGATCGTGCTCGCCGTTCCGGTGGCGCCGGAGGAGGCGCTGGCGGAGTTCGCGGGTCTTGCCGACCGGGTGATCTGCCTTCAGACGCCGCGCCCCTTCATCGCCGTCGGCGCGCATTACCGCGCCTTCCCGCAGGTGGCGGATGCCGAGGTGGTGGCGCTGCTCGATTCCGCCGACGGGCGCGGCGGCTAGCGCCGGGGGCTTGCCATCCGGCCCATGCCCCGTGCTAGGCTCGCGCGGCGCAACATTTACCGGCAGGGACAGGATATGCTCAAGGAATTCAGGCAGTTCGTCGCTCGCGGCAATGTCATGGACATGGCCGTCGGGATCATCATCGGCGCGGCGTTCACCGCGATCGTGACCTCGGTTGTCGAGGACCTGATCAACCCGATCATCTCGCTCTTCACCGGCGGGCTCGACTTTTCCGGCCTCGGCGTCCGGCTCGGCGAGGGCGAGGGGGCGGCGGTCTTCGGCTACGGCAACTTCATCATGGCGCTGATCAACTTCCTGATCATCGCCTGGGTCGTGTTCCTGCTCGTCAAAGGCGTGAACCGGATCAAGGACGCGGTGATGAAAGCCGAGGAGGCGGCGCCGGCGCCGTCCGGGCCGACCGAGATCGAGCTTCTGACCGAGATCCGCGACGCGCTGAAGAAGGGCTGAGGGGGCGGGCGCAAGGCAGGTGGCGCGATCGCGGGCCCGCGTGCTTTGCGGGCACTGCGGTCACCTCTCGGGCGCCGCCTCTCCGAGGCTTTGTTGCGCTCGTCGGTGAGCAGGACTCACTTCTCGAATCCAGAGCGTTAGCGCATGCTAGAACCATCTTGCGCCCGCTCCCGAATGGCCGACCGGTCGGACCTGACGCGTCGCCGTCCCCGCGTCTGGCAATGGCCGCGTAGCGGGCGCGGGTGGCGCAAGCGCCCTTTGCCGTGACCCTCTCGATGGCCCCGACCTCCGACGCATCGGCGTCGATGCCGAAAGGCACTTCCGGCCATGCGCGCCGCCTGGATGGCCCGTGTTTCCCGGCGAGCCACACCTCGTCATTCCCGGCCCTGATACCCCTCACCGGTTCGGCGTGCTGAAAGCCGGTACCGGCAATTCGAGCCCGGCCAGGTCCGGCAGGCTGGCGGCTTCTGTCTGCCCGCACAGCCCGGCGAACCGGCTGGAGTCGCATGGTGAGACCTTCACCCGATTTGCCCCACAAACCCCGGGGCGGAAAACAGCACATGCCGGGCAGGTTCGGTGTCGAACCCCATGCCAGAAAGCCGTGGGAAAGCCCCATCGAAGCACCGCAACTTGGCAGCGTGACGCCCGGCCGTGCAAGCACCCTGCAGCGGCAACAGCCCGAAGCAGACCGGCGGCAAGGTCCGAGCCCCGCCCCTTTCCCTTCCCGCGCCCTTTCGCTAAGGAAAACGCGACAAGGAACGGGACCCGACGATGCCGATGGAAAAGACCTTCAACGCGGCGGAAGCCGAAGAACGCCTCTACGCCGCCTGGGAAAGCGCCGGCGCCTTCAAGGCCGGCGCCAACGCCAAACCGGGCGCCGAGACCTTCTGCATCATGATCCCGCCGCCGAACGTGACGGGCTCGCTCCACATGGGCCACGCGTTCAACAACACGCTCCAGGACATCCTCGTCCGCTGGCACCGGATGCGCGGCTTCGACACGCTCTGGCAGCCGGGGCAAGACCATGCCGGCATCGCCACCCAGATGGTCGTCGAGCGCGAGCTCGCCAAGGACAAGTCCAACGCCACCCGCCGCGAGATGGGCCGCGAGAAGTTCCTCGAGAAGGTCTGGGAGTGGAAGGGCAAGTCCGGCGACACGATCATCACCCAGCTGAAGCGCCTCGGCGCCTCCTGCGACTGGTCCAGGAACGCCTTCACCATGTCCGGCGCCCCCGGCGCCCCCGCCTCGGACGAGGGCAATTTCCACGATGCCGTGATCAAGGTCTTCGTGGACATGTACGACAAGGGCCTGATCTACCGCGGCAAGCGCCTCGTGAACTGGGACCCGCATTTCGAGACCGCGATCTCCGACCTCGAGGTCGAGCAGATCGAGGTGCAGGGCCACATGTGGCACTTCAAGTACCCGCTCGCCGGCGGCGAGACCTATGAGTACGTCGAGAAGGACGAAGACGGCAACGTCACCCTGCGCGAGACCCGCGACTACATCTCCATCGCCACCACGCGCCCCGAGACCATGCTCGGCGACGGCGCCGTCGCGGTCCACCCGTCGGACGAGCGCTACGCCCCGATTGTCGGCAAGCTCTGCGAAATCCCGGTGGGACCGAAGGAACACCGCCGCCTGATCCCGATCATCACCGACGAATACCCCGACCGGACCTTCGGCTCGGGCGCGGTGAAGATCACCGGCGCGCATGACTTCAACGACTACGGCGTCGCCAAGCGCGGCAATATCCCCTGCTACCGGCTGATGGACACCAAGGCCCATATGCGCGCCGACGGCGCGCCCTACGCCGAGGCCGCCGCCGTGGCCATGGCCGTCGCCCGGGGCGAAAAGACTCTGACCGAGGCCGAGACCGACGCGCTCAACCTCGTCCCCGACGACCTCCGCGGCCTCGACCGCTACGAGGCCAGGAAGCGCGTGATCGACCAGATCACCGCCGAGGGCCTCGCGGTCACGGTCCTCACGAAGTCCATCGACAAGGAAACCGGCGCCGAGCACCTCGAACGCCTGCCGCTGGTCGAGCAGAACAAGATGATGCAGCCGCATGGCGACCGCTCCAAGGTCGTCATCGAGCCGATGCTGACCGACCAGTGGTTCGTCGACACCGCGAAGATCGTCGAACCGGCGCTGGAGGCCGTCCGCAAGGGCATGGCAGCGCAGGAGGCAGGGCAGTTCGACGAGACTGCGAACTACACCCGGATTCTCCCCGAACGCGACGCCAAGACCTATTTCCACTGGCTCGAGAACATCGAGCCCTGGTGCATCTCCCGCCAGCTCTGGTGGGGCCACCAGATTCCGGTGTGGTACGGGCCGGAAGAAAACACAATTGAAGGTCGAAAGAACGGTTTCGCCGCCGAGGATTATGTTGTCCCGTTCTGTGGCGCGCATTTTTCAGACGTCGTCGCTCGAGCTGCGGCGAAATATGGCGTCTCGAATGTCGTTGAATTCGAAGAAGTCCAACCGAGCGGTGGGCAGTGGACACCGGACGACGAGTATTGCTCCAGACTCTCCGAAGGAAAGACCGAGGAAGAAGCGCTCGATTTCGTCATGCTCCGCCGTGACCCCGACGTCCTCGACACCTGGTTCTCCTCCGGCCTCTGGCCCATCGGCACGCTCGGCTGGCCCGAGGAGACCGAGGAGCTGAAGAAATACTTCCCGACCGACGTCCTCGTCACCGGTTTCGACATCATCTTCTTCTGGGTCGCCCGGATGATGATGATGCAGCTTGCCGTCGTCGATCAGGTCCCCTTCCACACCGTCTATGTCCACGCCCTCGTCCGCGACGAGAAGGGCAAGAAGATGTCGAAGTCCCTGGGCAACGTCCTCGACCCCCTCGACCTCATCGCCGAATACGGCGCCGACGCGGTCCGCTTCACCCTGACCGCGATGGCCGCGATGGGCCGCGACCTCAAGCTCTCCAAGGACCGCATCGCCGGCTACCGCAACTTCACGACGAAGCTCTGGAACGCCACCCGCTTCGCCGAGATGAACGGCGCGCTTCGCCGCGACGTCGGCCATACGCCTGCCATACATTTTTCCGACACTTCGCATACCGTGAACCGCTGGATCATCGGCGAGACCGCCCGCGCCCGGCTGGCGGTGGACGAGGCGCTCGCGGCCTACCGCTTCAACGATGCCGCCAACACCCTCTACGCCTTCGTCTGGGGCAAGGTCTGCGACTGGTATGTCGAGTTCGCCAAGCCCCTGATGGACGGCGACGACGCCGCCGAGACCCGCGCGACGATGGCCTGGGTGCTCGACCAGTGCTACATCCTCCTGCACCCCTTCATGCCCTTCATCACCGAGGAGCTCTGGGGCCAGACCGGAACCCGCGAGAAGCTCCTCGTCCACGCCGAATGGCCGGAGTACGGCGCTGATTTCATTGACGAAACCGCCGACCGCGAGATGAACTGGGTGATCGCCCTCATCGAGGAAATCCGCTCCGCTCGCGCCCAGATGCACGTGCCGGCGGGCCTCAAACTCCCCCTCGTGATGACCGCGATGGACGAGAAGGGCCGCGCCGCCTTCGCCCGCAACGAGCCGATGATCACCCGCCTCGCGCGGCTCGACGGCATGACCGAGGGCACGGCCCCGAAAGGCGCGATCACGGTTCCGGTCGAGGGCGGCAGCTTCGCCATCCCGCTCGAGGGCGTGATCGACATCGCCGAGGAAAAGGCGCGCCTTTCCAAGACCTTGGAGAAACTGGAGAAGGATCTGAACGGCCTCAGGGGCCGTCTCTCCAACCCCAAGTTCGTCGAAAGTGCCCCCGAGGAGATCGTCGAGGAAACCCGCGAGAAACTCACCCTCGGCGAGGACGAGGCCGCGAAACTGAAAGCCGCCCTGAAGCGCCTGTCCGAAATCGGCTAGGCTTCTTCATTGCCCAAATACCCCGGGGGTCCGGGGGCAGCGCCCCCGGCCTCGCCACCTGACGAGAGGCCAGCCATGACCGGACCCCGCTACACGCAACTCGTCGCAAGCCTCCCCGCCACCGTGCCCTTCGTCGGCCCGGAAACCCAGGAACGCACCCGCAACCGCCCCTTCGCCGCCCGACTCGGCGCCAACGAGAACCTCTTCGGCCCCTCGCCGAAAGCCGTCGAGGCGATGGCGAAAGCTGCCCGCGATATCTGGATGTACGGCGATCCGGAAAACCATGACCTCCGCCACGCGCTCGCCGCGCATCACCGGGTCGAACTGGAAAATATCGTTGTGGGAGAAGGGATTGACGGCCTTCTCGGCTACCTCGTCCGGATGCTCGTCGGCCCCGGCGACGCGGTCGTCACCTCCGAGGGCGCCTATCCGACGTTCAACTTCCACGTGGCGGGCTTCGGCGGCACGCTCCACAAGGTGCCCTACCGGGGCGACCACGAGGACCCCGAGGCGTTGATCGCGAGGGCCAGGGACACCCGGGCGAAGCTCATCTACCTCGCCAACCCCGACAATCCGATGGGCTCGTGGCACAATGCCGAAACCATCTCCCGAATGATCGCGGCGATTCCGGACGGCACGCTTCTCGCCCTCGACGAGGCCTATGTCGAGCTTGCCCCCGAAGGCACCGCCCCCGCCATCGACGCGGACGACCCGAGGGTCATCCGGATGCGCACCTTCTCCAAGGGCTACGGCATGGCCGGCGCGCGGGTGGGCTATGCCATCGGTGAGGCCGGCCTCATCACCGCCTTCAACAAGATCCGCAACCATTTCGGCATGTGCCGCATCAGCCAGGCCGGCGCGCTCGCGGCGCTTCAGGACCAGCCTCACCTCGCCGACATCCGCGCGAAGGTCGCCGCCGCCTGGGACGAGATCGGGCGTATCGCCTCGGCGAACGGCCTCGTGGCGCTGCCCTCGGCCACCAACTTCGTGACGGTCGATTGCGGCCGGGATGGCAGTTTCGCGCGTCTCGTGCTCGCCGAACTCACCGCCCGCGACATCTTCGTCCGCATGCCCTTCGTCGCCCCCCACGACCGCTGCATCCGGGTGAGCTGCGGCCGCCCTGAAGACCTCGCCCGCTTCGCCGAGGCCCTGCCGGAGGCGCTGGCGGCCGCGCGCGGCTAACCAGCCCCGGCCACGACCTCGGCGGCCGCGTCGAGCGCCCCTGGCCCGTGGGGGATGTCGAGCGCGCGCATCCCGGCCTCCATCACCGCGAGCGTTCCGAGCGTCATGTGGGCGTTCACATGGCCCATATGCGCCACGCGCAGGAAATCGTCGCGGGCCGGATCGTCCGGCTCGACCATGCCGATCCCGACCCCGAGCGTCACCCCTGCCACCGCTTCGCACCAAGCCCGGAGCCGCGCGGCGCCGCCGCCGCCGATCCGCGCTGCCGTCACCGCATGGCTGCGGTCACCCGGGGCGGCGATGTTGAGTGCAATGTCACCGCCCCGACCCCAGGCGTCGAACGCCGCCCAGACCGCGCGGGCGAGCACGGCATGGCGCGCCCAGGCGGCCTCCAGACCCTCCTCGTGCAGCAGCATCGTCAGGGCTTCGCGCAGGCCGTAGAGGTGATGGGTCGGCGGCGTGCCGCCGAATCGGTGCCAGAACTCCGCCGGATCGGCGCGCGACTCGAACTCCCAATAGGGGGTGCGCAGGTCGGCATCGCGCGCCGCGGTCCGCGCCCGGTCCGAGAGCCAGAGGAGGCCGATCCCCGGCGGGCACATCAGCCCCTTCTGGCTCGCCGCGACGAGCACGTCGATCCCCCAGTCGTCCATCCGGAGCGCCTCGCAGCCGAGCGAGGCGACCGCGTCCACCGCGAGAAGCGCGGGGTGGCCGGCCACGTCGATCGCCGCCCGGACCGCGGCGAGGTCGTTGCGGACCGCGGTCGCGGTATCGACATGGGTCACGAGAACGGCGCGGATCTTTCGATCGGTGTCGGCCCCGAGCGCCGCGGCAATGGCGGCCGGATCGGCCGGTCGGCGCAGGCCGAAATCGATCCTCTCGACCGCGACGCCCATTCCTTCGGCGGCATTGGCCCAGCCCGCTCCGAAGGCACCGGTCACCGCCACCAGCGCCCGGTCGCCGCGCGAGAACATGTTGGCAATCGCCGCCTCCCAGGCGCCGTGGCCATTGCCGACATAGATCGCGACGGCGGCGCGGGTCGCGGCGGCCCGGCGGAGATCGGCGAGAACCCCCTCGGCCATCGCGATCAGCTCGCCGGCATAGATGTCGGGTGAGCCGCGATGCATCGCGGCGAGCACGCGGTCGGGCACGACGGTGGGGCCGGGAATGGCGAGATAGCGGCGACCGTTCGACAGCGTCATCGTCTGGCTCCTCCTGTCAGGAACGACTATGCGCGGGCCCCATCGCAGGTCAACCGCGTCGAGAGCCCTTTACCTCCCGCGCCCGGAACGGCATCTTGCCGGTCCCGCCCCCGAGGGCGGTCAGGAAGAAGGACGCGAACGATGACGGGCGAAGCCGCACCAGACCGCCGGGTGTTCGAGATTGCCGGGCGGGACGCGAAGCCGTTCCTGCAGGGCCTTGTCACGAACGATCTCGGGCGCCTGTCGGAGGGGCTCGTCTATGCCGCGCTCCTGTCGCCCCAGGGCAAGTACCTTGCCGATTTCTTTCTCGTTCCGGACGGGGACCGGATCCTGCTCGATGCCCACGCGACCCAGGCCGAGGCGCTCGGCCGGCGGCTCGCGATGTATCGGTTGCGGGCGGAGGTGACGATCACCCTGACCGATCTCAAGGTCACGCGCGGGCTCGGCGACGCGCCCGAGGGCGCCTTCGCCGATCCGCGCCACCCGGCGCTCGGCTGGAGGCGCTACGGGACCGAGGCGGGCGGCGCGCCGCAGATCGACTGGGACGCGATCCGCGTCGCCCAGTGCATCCCCGAGACCGGGATCGAGCTGATCCCGGAGGAGAGCTACATCCTCGAAGCGGGCTTCGAGCGGCTCAACGGCGTCGACTTCCGCAAGGGCTGCTATGTCGGCCAAGAGGTCACCGCGCGGATGAAGCACAAGACCGAGCTCAGAAAAGGGCTCACCCGCGTGACAGTCGATGGCGAGGCTCCGGCCGAGACCGAGATCACCGCCGAGGGCAAGCCCGTCGGGCGGCTCTTCACCCGGTCCGGAGATCACGCAATCGCTTATCTGCGGCTCGACCGCGCGGGCGGCGAGATGCGGGCCGGTGCCGCGCGGATCGCGCTGGCATGAAAAAGCCGCCCGTCGGGGCGGCTTTCGGGTCAGGCAGTGCGGCGCGGCTCAGGCGCGTTCGCTGTATTCCATGAATTCGGTGTGGACGACGATGTCCTCGTCCTGGCCGATGAACGGCGGCACCATGATCCGGACGCCGTTGTCGAGGATCGCCGGCTTGTAGCTGTTGGCGGCGGTCTGGCCCTTCACCACCGGCTCGGTCTCCACGACCTTGCAGACGACCTTCTGCGGCAGCTGCATCGAGAGCGCCTCGTCGCCGTAATACTCGATCGTCGCGACCATGCCGTCCTGCAGGAACGGGCGGCGGTCACCGAGGAGGTCGGCCGGCAGCTCGATCTGCTCGAAGGTCTCGTTGTCCATGAAGACGAGCATGCCGTCGTTCTCGTAAAGGAACTGCTGGTCCTTCTGCTCGAGCCGCACCTGCTCGACCTTGTCTTCCGACCGGAAGCGCTCGTTGAGCTTGCGGCCGTCACGGAGGTTCTTCAGTTCGACCTGTGCGAAGGCGCCGCCCTTGCCGGGCTTGACGTGGTTGACCTTCACGGCAGCCCACAGGCCACCGTCGTGCTCCAGGACGTTGCCGGGGCGGATTTCGTTGCCGTTGATCTTGGGCATGTCTCTAAACCTTGACGGAAGGTTGAATGGAACTGGGCGGCACATATATATGCCGGGCTTCGAGGTGACAAGCAGGCTAGATACTGTAGGCCCCGGAACGACCTATGCACAAGATGCATGGCAGTCATTCCAAAAGGGGAATACCGAATCGGGGGCGAAACACCATAGACAGCGGAACGCCGAGAAACACAAGAGCAAGAAGAACGGAAGTCAGGAAATGCGCGATTTCGTGGATGGCACCGCATTCAACTACGAGCAAGGCCAGAGGTCGCGTAAGCTTTTCGCGGCGGTGGTCCTTGCGGCGCTGGATGATGCGATTGCCGACGACAAGAAGTATGGCAACGGGCCGGAGCAGATTGCCCGCTGGGCGCGGTCGCGTGACGGCCGCGAGGTTCTGTCCTGTGCCGGGATCGACCCCAACGAGCGGGTCGTCAAGGGCCTGATGGAATTCGTCGGCAAGGGCATCCGTACCTCCGTCGCGCTGTCGCGCGAGGAAAGCGAACGGCGCCACGCGGCCGAGGAAGCCGAAGCGGCGTAAGCAGGCCGGCGCAAGCAAAACGAAAAACGCGCCCCTCGGGGCGCGTTTTTCGTTTCCGTTTCCAAGACCGGGGCGCGGTTCAGTCGGACTTGCGTGCGTCGAGCGCCCGTTGAATCTCGCGTCGAACCAGCATGCGCATGTTGCGGGTCACGCGCTCGCCGAGAGGTCCTTGCAGCTCCTGCCGGATCAGCTCGGCCACGAGCGCGCGCAGGGCTTCGATCTCGGCGTCCTCGACGTGGTCCTCGACATCATCGGACCAGAATGCGCTTGCTTGTCCGGGGGCAGCCGCGGGCTCAACGGCGGAGTCCGGCTCCGTCATTCCGGTGTCAGCAACCGCGTCGGCGGCCGTCAGATGGAGCCGGCGTGCCGGTCCGGGTTCAGCTGCCTCCTCGACCTCGATATCAGGATCGGGGGCCTCGGCCGTCTCATCGCGATCAGGCGACTCGGGCTGTACGTCCGGAGCGTCGGACATGGGGTTTTCGTCGTCATCGGTAAAGACTGCCCATGGCTCGTCATCGTAGCGATCCTGTGATGCCTCGGTGTGGCGGTCGCCCTCTTCGTCGGCCAAGTCGACATCTGCACTCGCTTCCGCGAAGCTCGGTGCGGAATCCCCGGCCGCCGGCTCGTCCGTCTCTAAGCCGTCTTCGATGAACTCCTCTTGCGCGAGGGCCTCGTCCGGCACCGCGATCTCGCTGCCGTCCGGCTCGAAGTCGTCGCCGATTCTGGCGACCGCGACCTCGAGTTCGGCGATCGTCGCCTCCAGAGACTGCCGACCTGTGTCGGCGTGCAGTGCTTCGACCGCCGTCGGTGACTCGAGGTCGGCGGCCGTATCGAGGGCAGCGTCGGCGCCTTCCTCGGCCTCCGGCAGCAGCTCTTTCTCGTTCCCGGCGACCCTCAGCGCGTCGGTCAGGACCAGCTTGTCATCCGAATCGTCAGGCGCCGGAGTCCGCTCTGGCGCGGGGGCCGGGCGATGGCGCCCATCCTCTGACACTAGGCGGCGAATCGAGGAAAGCACGTCCTCAATTTCCGGATTCGTCCGCAGATCAGACATGGAAACACCTCAACCGTTCGGACTCTCATTGTAGAGCGCCCCGGCCGAGCCGGCAACCGAGGCCGGCGCTCAGTTCCTGCCGATCGCCTTCATGACCCGATCGAGGCTCTCGCCCTGCACCGAGGTCAGCGGCGCGGACTTGACGGCGTTGTAATAGCCTTCCGGATCGTAGATCGGCACGCCAAGGCCCAGTTGCTCGGCCGTCAGCAATCCCATCGACGACAGGAGCGCATAAATCGCGATCTGGTATCTCGCCTCGGCGGAAATCCGGTTGCCGCGCGCGTCCAGAAGCTCCTGCTCGGCGTCGAGCACGTCGAGCGTCGTGCGGGCGCCGAGCTTGGCCTCTTCGCGTACACCGTCATAGGCGATCGTGGCGGCCTCTATCTCGAGCTCGGCGGCGGAGATCTGCGCACGCGCGACCTCGATCTCGGCCCAGGCGGTGCCAAGGTCGCGAACCACGTTCACGCTCGACTGCAGCAGCACCGACCGCGCCGCGTCACGCTGCGCGATCGACTTGCGATGCAGCGACGAGAGTCGGCCGCCCGCATAGAGCGTCTGGTTCAGCTCGACGCCGACGGATGACGAGTCGTTGCCGTCCTCGTCGATGCCGACCGAGGCCCTGCCGATGATCGTGGGCATCCGCTCCGCCGCCGCGAGCGTGACCTGGAGGTCGGCCGCACGCGCCTGGAACTGCGCCTGGCGAATGGACGGATGGCTGCGCTGCGCGATCGCGCGGGCTTCCTCGATCGAACGCGGCAGGGCGGGGCCGCGCGGCGCCGCCGCAAGGCTGCCGGGATACTGGCCGGTGGCCGCCCGATAATCCTCGCGCGCCACGGCAAGCTCGCGCTCGGCTGCGGCAAGACCGGCCCGTGCGGCGGCAAGCCGCGCCTCGGCCTGCGCGACGTCGGTCCGCGTGACCTCGCCGACGTCGAACTGGTCTTGGGCGGCGCGCAGCGTCTCGCTCAAAACACGGACCGAGTTCTCGTTGATCGCGACGTTCTCGACCTGGCCGCGGACGACGAAATAGGCACGGACAGCCTCGAGCAGCACGTCCTGCTCGACACCGATCAGCGACTGGCGGGTCGCCAGAACCGTTTCCTTGGCGATGTCGACCCCGATCCGGTTGCGGCCGAAATCCAGCAGCGTCCACTGCGCATTGAGCCCCAGAAACGACCTCAGCCCTTCGTTCTGCAAGTCGTTGGTATATCCGACGTCCAGCGCCCAGGCGGCAACCGGCCGCAGCGTCGAGACCGCGGTGGCCACGTCCTCGTCGGCGGCGCGCAGCACGGCGCGGTTCTGCTCGATGATATTGGAGGTCCGGTAAGCGGCAACCAACGCGTCGGCGAGAGTCTCGGCCCAGGCCGGAGCCGCCGCGACCAGCGAGAGGGCCGTTAGCCCGGCGGTCAGCGCACGCCTGGAGGGGAGGAATTTCGTCGAAGGTTTCATTCGGTCTCTCTCTCCCGTCGCCGTTGGCCGTCTCCCACTGCGGGAGCCGACCTAGAGTGTGAACGTCCGCTTTTGATCGAACCCCGGCAGCACCGGTGCCGAAGCATTGAAGGCCAGCCGCCAGGTCACCTGGCCGTCGGCCTTGTGGCCGATCCGGCAAAGCCCGAGCGGTCCTTCCATGAACAGGCAGGCGATGCGCCCGCCTTCCTTGAGCTGGGCGAGAACCGCGGCGGGCACGGTCTCGGCCGCACCTTCGACCACGATCGCGTCATAAGGGCCGTGCTTGGCGGCGCCGCCAGCAAGCGGAGCCTCGATCACCGCGGCATTGTCGGCGCCCTCGGCCGAGAGCCGGGACTGCGCCTGAGCGGCAAGCTCGGGATCTTCCTCGACCCCCACGACCGCCTCGGCGATCCGCGCGATCACCGCCGTCGTGTAGCCGAGCCCGCAGCCGATATCGAGCACGAGGTCGCTCGGCTGGATGTCGAGAGCGTCCAGCATCTTGGCGAGGGTCCGCGCCTCGAGCATCTCGCGGCCGGCGCCGATGGCGAGATTGCCGCCGACATAGGCGGCCTCGCGGCGAGAGCCCGGCACGAACGCCTCACGCGGGACCGAGAGCATCGCTTCGATGATCGGAAATTTCGTGACGTCGTTGGGACGGACCTGGGTATCGACCATCATCGTGCGAAGGGCGGCGAAATCGGTCATTGACTGAACTCATGGCATTGGCTTCAGGTTGCCCAACCTCTTGCCACAGAAAGAAAGGAGGGGCAACGGGGCAGGATGTCCTCAACTGGCAACTTCCGGCGCGCTATCGGCTTGCGCGACGATTTGGCATGGTATATCTCGCTTCCACCTCCGGCGGGTTGGCGGAGAGGTTACGCAGCGGATTGCAAATCCGTGAAGACCGGTTCGATTCCGGTACCCGCCTCCACTTCCTTCTGAAACATGGGCTTGGCGGCCGGACGGTCGGGTGTGATGACTGGTGGGGCACACGCCCTAGGAAGCCGTTATCCCATCTAAGTTCTTCAAGACACGGGATTTCTCAATTCCGATGGCTACCCCACTGCCCCTGTGGCCAGGGCCCACTGATTTCGCGTCGGTGGCATGGTTCGGGCTCCGCAAGCGGATCTGAACATGACCAACCCTTTCTAGCTGACGGATGGAGGAGGATCAGAAATCGGTTCAGCGGACCGTTTTCCCGACGACCCAGATGGTGCGTCTTCAACCGATCGCCGCTCGGTCGATCCACTGGATCGCTTGCTGACGCGCCTCGAGTCCCACGAGCCATGGCAAGCCGCGATTAGATGACCGGCGCGCGGCGAGTGGCATTGTCTTTATTAATCGCCATGGGTCGCGGTGGTGCGATGCACCTTGCGGGTGCGGACCGCCCAAGACCCTCTACAACCGCTGGAAGCGACGCGGCGACAGGGGGGGCTTCGCCCCGGATCGTGGAAGGTCTCGCCTCCGAAGGTCGGCGCTCCTGCACCACCCCGTGGGGCACCATCCAGGCTGGTTCCGAGAAGCACTAAAAGACAAGGGGATACGCCTCTGTATCCCCGGCCGTGAGTCCAACGCAAAAGCCGTCCGCTCCGACAAGCGCCGCGACATGCGGCGCAACCGGATCGAGATCATGTTCGGACGTCCGAAGGGCTGGCGCCTCGTCGCAACCTGATACGGCGGATGCCTTCTGAAGATCCATGTGTCTGGAACCCGGCCCGCGAAACCTGCCGCCGCCGCCGGGCGCAGATCACTTCATTGTCAGGGCGCCAAACTTGTGCGGCTCCGTGCTGCCACTTACCCTTCGGGCACCACTTTTCCCAAGCGGATGTCATCTGGATGTCCTGTCGTCAGGTATTTCACCGAAGGACTTCGACATGAGCGACAGAAAGCAGTGGCTTACCCTCGCCTTCCTCGCGGCTCTGGCCGCCGGGCCCGTCTTCGCCGATACCGAAATCACCAAAGACGTCGTGATGAGCCACCTTCAGGGTGTGGGTCAGCTCGACGTGGGCGCGGCGGTCGCGCCGTATGCTGACGACGCCACGCTCATCTTGGCCGACAAGGTCTACCACGGGTCCGACGAAATCCGTGGCTTCTTCAAGACCTTCTTTGCCGAGTTCTCGCAGGCCGACGTCTCCATGGAAACCGAAGCGCTCGTATTCGAGGGAAACACCGCTCTCACGACGTGGAATGCCGAGTCGCCGAACAATGTCTATGAATTCGGTGCGGATACTTTCGTTGTGCAGTATGGAAAGATCGTGAGCCACACGATGGCCGCGCGCATTACCCCGAAATAGCGGCTCGCGATTTGGGCCGCGGCGGCGGTTTCTTCCCCGCCGACTTCAAGCAGGAGCAGTCGCCGTCCGACCCGGAAACGAAAAGGCCCGCCGGGGGGCGGGCCTTTGGCGTCGCGTGAGGGGCGATGTCAGATCTTCAGCGCGGCTTCGGCGGTGATCGTCTCGAGCCCGAGTGCCTCGCCCACGGCGGCATAGGTGAGCTTGCCGGCATGGACGTTGAGGCCGTTCAGGAGATGCACGTCGTCGGCGCAGGCCTGGCGCCAGCCCTTGTTGGCGAGGGCGAGCATGAACGGCATCGTCGCGTTGCCGAGCGCGATCGTCGAGGTGCGGGCGACGGCGCCCGGCATGTTGGCCACGCAGTAGTGCATGATGCCGTCGACCTCGTAGACCGGGTCCTGGTGCGTCGTGGCGCGCGAGGTCTCGAAGCAGCCGCCCTGGTCGATGGCGACGTCGACGAGCGCGGCGCCGGGCTTCAGCTCTTTCAGCTGCGCCCTGGTGATCAGCTTCGGCGCGGCGGCGCCGGGGATCAGCACGGCGCCGATGATCATGTCGGCCTGGCGTGCCAGCTCGATGATGTTGCCGGCCGAGGCATAGGAGGTCTTGAAGGTGCCGCCGAAGACGTCGTCGAGATAGCGCAGGCGCGGGATCGAGCGGTCGAGCACGGTGACATCCGCGCCCATGCCGGCCGCGATCTTCGCCGCATGGGTGCCGACGACGCCGCCGCCGATGACGATGACCTTGGCCGGGCCGACGCCGGGCACGCCGCCCATCAGCACGCCGCGGCCGCCGTTGGCCTTCTGCAGCGTCCAGGCGCCGACCTGCGGCGCGAGACGGCCCGCGACCTCGGACATCGGCGCGAGGAGCGGCAGGCCGCCGTTGCGGTCAGTCACGGTTTCGTAGGCGATGCAGGTCGCGCCGGAGGCGAGGAGGTCCTTGGTCTGCTCCGGATCGGGCGCGAGGTGGAGGTAGGTGAAGAGGATCTGGCCCTCACGCAGCATCTTGCGCTCACCCGCCTGCGGCTCCTTCACCTTCACGATCATGTCGGCTTCGGCGAAGACATCGGCAGCCGTCGGCAGGATCGTCGCGCCGACCGCGGTGTAGTCCGCGTCAGCGAAGCCCGCGCCGAGGCCGGCGCCGGTCTCGATCACCACCTGGTGGCCATTCGCGATGGCCTCGCCCGCGGCGTTCGGCGTCATGCCGACGCGAAATTCCTGCGGCTTGATTTCCTTGGGGCATCCGATCTTCATGGGGTCCTCCCGAAATATTCATGCAGGGCAGGATGGCGCAGGCGGCATGAAATTGCTTTGAGATTTTTCTGGTCATTTGGGGTAGCTTTCGTGATAACTTCGAAGAACATGGGATTTGTTCGAAGGATCTTGCGTGATTATGCAACTCGACGCGACGGACAGGCGAATCCTGACGGTTCTGCAGAAGCAGGGGCGGATCACCAATGCCGAGCTTTCAGAGCAGGTGAACCTCTCGCCCTCGGCCTGCCACCGGAGGGTGCAGCGGCTCGAGGAGGAGGGCTATATCGATGGCTTCGTGGCGCTCCTGAACGCGCGCAAGCTCAGGCGGCCGACCACGGTCTTCGTCGAGATCACGCTCTCGGGTCAGGCCGACGAGGTCCTGGAGGAGTTCGAGCGGGCGGTGAAGCTGGTGCCGGACATCCTCGAATGCCACCTGATGGCGGGGTCGGCGGATTATCTCCTCAAGGTCGTGGCCGAGGATACCGAGGATTTCGCCCGCATCCACCGCCAGTTTCTCGCCCGGCTGCCGGGGGTGGCGCAGATGCATTCGTCCTTCGCGCTCAGGACGGTGCGGCAGACGACGGCGATCCCGGTCTGAGGTCGTCGTTCAGTCGCTCCCCGGCCCGAAACGCCGTGGCATGACCCGGCCACTTTCATGGGCCTGACCGTCTCGGATCAGCAGGCTTGAGAAAGTTTCGCTGGCGGTAATTCGGATCAGAAGGTTTGAGAGCGTTTCGCTGGTGGCGATTCGGGCGGGCGGGAAGAAAAGCACTGTGCCGACGAGAATCTGAAGCACGACGACGATGTTGAGCCAGGTGCGGAACGGTTCTTTTTTGGTCTTATGCCGCAATCGGTGTTGCGCGAGTTTCGCGCCGCCGCCACCGAAAAACGCGGCGAGCAACAGAGTTTGCTCGGAGATACGCCAGTCGCCGGTTCGCGCCCTTTTCTTGTCGATGGCGAACAAGAGGTAGGAAAATGCGTTCGTGACCCCGAGAACGCCGACGATCCAGGGCACTAATTCCACGAATGCACCCATCAACCGCGCAGGCCGGTTTCTTCGAGGAGGCCCATGCGCTTGGCCTCGTAGTAATAGCCCTTGGAGTACCACATCACCGCCCGGTCGCGGTTGCCGCGCGCGACAAGCCAGGCGCCGCGCAGGTACTTGCCGGCGTAGCGCAGGTTGGTTTCGGCATCGAGGAGCCCCGCGGGGCGGCCGCGATAGCCCATCGTGCGGGCGGTCTGGGGATGGATCTGCATCAGCCCGTAGTAGGGGCCGTTGCGGGCTTCGGGGTTGTAGCCGCTCTCGCGCCGCACGACGCGGTGGATCAGATCCTCGGGCATGTCGTAGATGCGGGCGTATTTCGAGATCAGGCGGTTGACCTCGGCGGAGCCCTGCGGGCCGTCGCCACGGTGGCGGTGGCGCCGGGAGCCGCAGCCGGCGAGGCCGGCGAGGAGGAGCGCCAGGGCGGCGCGGCGGGGCAGGTCTGTCATCGGGGTCTCCTTCCGTGGCGATTTGGTAGCCGAGTGGCGCGGCGGGGAAAAGGGGGCGGGGCCCCGGATGGGCGCGGCGGGCGATTTGGTGTATGTTTCTCGCGCGGCGCCGGCGCGGACGCGCCGCGGTGCCGCCTGCAAATGGGGGGGCAAGACATGGCTTATGTGGACTGGGAGATCCGGGGGCCGAAGATCGCCGGGTGCAGCTGCGACTACGGCTGCCCGTGCGAGTTCAACGGGAGGCCGAGCCGGGGCTATTGCCGGGGGGTCGAGGCGCATCTGATCGAGAAGGGGCATTTCGGCGAGGTGCCGCTTGACGGTCTGGTGGTAGCGGCCTGGTATCGCTGGCCCGGCGCGGTGCACGAGGGCGGCGGCGAGGTGCAGGGCATCATCGACAAGCGCGCGAGCCCGGAACAGGTCGAGGCGCTGTTCAAGATCCTCGGCGGCGAGGAGCAGGAACCGACCACGATGTTCAACATCTACGGTTCGACGATGGAGAAGGAGTTCGATCCAGTCTTCGAGGAGATCCAGTTCGCCTGCGACATGGCGGCGCGGACGGGCTCGTTCCGGGTGGGCGACATGCTGCGGCTCGACATCGAGCCGATCCGCAACCCGGTGACGGGCAAGCCGCACCGAGCGCGGATCGTGCTGCCGGAGGGGTTCGAGTTTTCGGAGGCCGAGATGGGCAGCGCGGACCTCAAGGTGAATGTCGAGGGGCTGGCCGATTTCGGTCACGACAAGTGCTATGGCGCCTTGTTCCATGCGGCTTACGGGCCGCAGGGGATCATCCGCGGCGCGGCCTGACACGGCGATGCTCGCCGCCTTCGAGAGGCTGGCGCGGGACGGGCGGCCGGTTCTGGTGACCGCGCTCGGGCTCATCTTCGCGGCCGCGGCGCTCTGGATGCTCTGGGGCGCGGGGATGGGCATGACCGCCTGGGCCATGACCCGGGCGGCGCTCTTTCCGCATCTTCTCGGGTTCGAGGCCGAGGCCGGGATGGAGATGGGCCGCAATCTCGTCGGGCCGGCGGGGTGGAGGCTGCGCTACGTCGCGCTGATGGCGCTGATGTGGTGGGCGATGATGATCGCGATGATGCTGCCTTCCGCGCTGCCGATGATCCTGATCCATGCCCGCGTGGTCGCACGCGGCCGGGCGCGCGGGCACGCGATGCGCGCGTCACCGGGCTGGTTCGCGGCGGGCTACCTCGCGGTCTGGCTCGGCTTTTCGGTCGTCGCGGCGGTCATGCAGCTTGCGCTGGTCGAGACGGGGCTGATCTCGGGGATGATGCTCTGGTCGGAGAGCCGCTGGCTCTCGGCCGGGCTGCTGGTGCTGGCCGCCGCCTATCAGGTCTCGGGGCTGAAATACCGCTGCCTCGTCGAGTGCCGCTCGCCGATGGAGTTCCTCGCGCGGCACTGGCGGGACGGCGCCTGGGGCGCCTTCGGCATGGGGCACCGCCACGGCGCCTTCTGCCTCGGCTGCTGCTGGCCGCTGATGCTTCTCTTGTTTGTCGGCGGGGTGATGAACCTGCTCTGGATCGCGGCGCTGGCGCTTCTGGTGCTCGTCGAAAAGCTCGCGGGGCCGGGCGTGGCTGTGGCGCGCGCGGGCGGTGCGTTGCTTCTGGTCTGGGCCGCGGCCACGCTCGCGGTCTGAGGCGGGCAACGAAAAACCCCCGGGCGCTGCCTCGGGGGTCCTCGTCTTTGCGGGGTTGCCCCCGCCAGCAATTCCAGTCGCCTCAGAGAGCGCCTTCGCGCTGGGCCTTCTTGCGCGCCAGTTTACGGGCACGGCGAACGGCCTCAGCCTTCTCGCGCGCTTTCTTGACGGAGGGTTTCTCGAAATGCTGCTTGAGCTTCATCTCGCGGAACACCCCCTCGCGCTGAAGTTTCTTCTTCAGAGCACGAAGCGCCTGTTCGACGTTGTTGTCGCGAACGCTGACCTGCATGTGGTTGTCACCACCTTCCTAAGTTAGAGTTGCAATCGGTTGCAGGAAGCGCCCCTATAGCAAAGCCCTCCGGTTTTGTCTATGGGAAGGCGATCGGGGGCGGAGCGCATGGAAAACAACGGCTTGGATATTGGATCGGCGCCAGACCGGCTTCTGGACGCGGCACTTTGCCATGTCGCCTTCGACGGCTGGTCGGAGATGACCTTCCGTGCCGCAGCGGAGGATTCGGGGATCGGCGTGGACCTGGCGCGGGTGGTCTGCCCGCGCGGGGCGCTGGACCTCGCCGCCGCCTATCACCGGCGCGGCGACCGGCTCATGGCGGCGGCTTACATGGCGACCGATCTGACCGGGCTCAAGATCCGCGAGCGGGTGGCGCTGGCGGTGCGGCTGAGGCTCGAGGCCGCCGACCGCGAGGCGGTGCGGCGTGGGGCCGCGCTCTTCGCGCTGCCGCAGCACGCGGCGGAGGGGGCGGCGCTCATCTGGGGCACGGCGGACGCAATCTGGCATGCGCTCGGCGACACGTCGGACGACATCAACTGGTATTCGAAGCGCGCGACGCTTGGCGCGGTCTATTCGGCGGTGGTGCTCTACTGGCTCGGCGACGAGAGCGAGGGCCACGGGGCGAGCTGGGAGTTCCTCGACCGCCGGGTCGAGGACGTGATGCGGTTCGAGAAGTTCAAGGCGCGGGTACGCGAGATGCCGGTGCTCGGCGCCGCACTCGCGGGGCCGCTGAAGGCGCTGGGGCGGATCAAGCGGCCGGACGGCGCACCGCGCGACCTGCCGGGACGGGTCGGGGAAGGGGAGAGGACATGACGCTGCCGAAGACGATGCGGGCGGTCGAGATTTCGAAGCCGGGCGGGCCGGAGGTGCTGCAGCTGATCGAGGCGCCGGTGCCGGTGCCGGGGCCGGGGCAGATCCTGATCGAGGTCGCCTGGGCCGGCGTGAACCGGCCCGACGCCCTGCAGCGCGCGGGCGCCTATGCGCCGCCACCCTCGGCCTCGCCGCTGCCGGGGCTGGAGGCTTCGGGACGCGTGGCGGCCCTCGGGCCGGACGTCGCGGGCTGGAAGGTCGGCGACGCGGTCTGCGCGCTCCTGCCGGGCGGCGGCTATGCCGAGTACGTCGTGACGCCTGCCGCCCACGCGCTGCCGGTGCCGGCCGGCATGGAACTGCGCGAGGCGGCCTGCCTGCCCGAGACCTGCTACACGGTCTGGTCGAACGTCTTCCAGCGTGGCGGGCTGAAGGCGGGCGAGGTGTTCCTCGTCCACGGCGGCTCCTCCGGCATCGGCACGACGGCGATCCAGATCGCCTCCGCGCTCGGCGCGCGGGTCTTCACCACGGCCGGATCGGCGGAGAAGTGCACGGTCTGCGAGGAATTGGGCGCCGAGCGCGCGGTCAACTACCGCGAGGCGGATTTCGTCGAAGCGGTGCGCGCGGCGGGCGGGGCCGACCTGATCCTCGATATGGTCGGCGGCGACTACATCCCGCGCAATGTCAAGGCCCTGGCCGATGACGGGCGGCTGGTGCAGATCGCCTTCCTCTCCGGGCCGAAGGTGGAACTGAACTTCGCCCAGTTGATGACCCGGCGGCTGACGATCACCGGCTCGACCCTGCGCCCGCAGAGCGACCTCGCGAAGGCGCGGATCGCTGAGGACCTGCGCGCTCATGTCTGGCCGCTGATCGAGGCCGGGCGGGTGCGCGTGGTGATGGATTCGGAATACCCGCTCGCCGAGGCTGCCGAGGCGCACCGGCGGATCGAAAGCTCCGGCCATATCGGCAAGATCGTGTTGAAGGTGAAGTGAACGCCGCCTGACCGCGACGATTCCGCACGTGCAATCCCCCGAGAAGGGCGTTACGCTGCGGCGCAGCAAGAACGACACGTTCGGGGGACGGAATGACAGGCAAGGTCATCGCGGTCGTGCAGCAGAAGGGCGGGTCGGGCAAGACCACGCTCGCGGTCAACCTCGCCACCGCCGCGATCCGGCGGGGGATGACGGTGGCGCTTCTCGACACCGATCCGCAGGGCTCGCTCGGGCGCTGGTTCATGACCCGGCGCGAAAGGCTGGGCGAGGCAGGGCTGGAGTTCTCCACCTCCTCGGCCTGGGGCGTGTCCTACGAATGCGAGAAGCTGAAGCGTGACGTCGATCTCGTCATCGTCGACACGCCGCCGAAGGTCGATGCCGACCTCAGGCCCGCCTTGCGCGAGGCCGATCTGGTGCTGGTGCCGGTCGCCTCCTCGCATGTCGATCTCTGGGCCACGGACGGTGTCCTCGACCTCGCCGCGCGCGAGCACAAGCGCGCCTGGCTGGTGCTCAACCGCACCCGCGCCGGCACCCGGCTCTGCGAGGACGTGGCGCGGGCGGCCGAGGAGCTGACCGCGGGCGTCGCGGCGTCTCGGATCGCCAACCGGGTCGTCTATGCCGAGACGCTGGGCCTCGGCCTCGGCGCGGTCGAGTCCGGGCAGAAGGCGGCGCGGGAAGAGGTCGAGGCTTTCGCCGACGAGGTGATGGGGCTTCTGGAGGCCTGACTTGCATCGGCGGCGCGCGGCCCCATATCGGTCGGGATCCAACACGCGAGGAAAGGCACCGCCCGATGAAATGTCCCGCCTGCACCACGACCCTGACCATGACCGAGCGCTCAGGGGTCGAGATTGACTATTGCCCGAACTGCCGGGGGGTCTGGCTGGACCGGGGCGAGCTCGACAAGATCATCGACCGTACCGTCGCCGCCGCCGCGCCCGCGGTGGCGCTTAGCGAACCCCAACGCCAGGTTGCGCGCGACGAGGACCGGCGCTACCGCGACGACGATGGCGACCGGCGCTACCACAAGAAGAAGCGCGAGAGCTTCCTGTCGGAGCTTTTCGATTTCTGATCGCGGTTTACAGCCGCCCGGCCGGGCGCGATAGTTGATCCGAACGCGCCCGGAACGGAGTGAGGCAATGCCGACGATTGACAAGGAATTCACGGGGCAGACCGTGATCACGACATTCGAGATGACGCCCGGGACGGCGCAGGATCTGATGGACGAGCTCACCAACGCCTATCAGGAGTTCATACGTCACCAGCCCGGCTTCATCGGCGCCGGGCTGCACATGAACGACGCCCAGACCCGGATCGCCAACTACTCGCAATGGCGCGACCGCAAGGACTTCCAGGCGATGCTGCGCAGCCCCGAGATGCGCGAGCGCAACCGCCGGATCTCGGCGCTTTGCTCGCGGTTCGAACCGGTGATGTACGAGGTCGTCGAGGCACTCGGCTGAGGCCCGCCGTCAGTAGTGGATCCTCAGGCCGAGCCGGAACGTGTCCGCATCGGCCGAGGCCTTGTTCAGCCCGGCATTCGACATGTGGAAATAGCCGAGCGAGACGGCGAGCCGCTCGTTCAACGGCAGGCTGATGTCGAGCCCGGTGCGGAACTGGATGGTCTCGTCATCGATGAAGGTGCCGCTCTGGCCGCTCTCGAACAGGGCGGTGCCGGTGTGCGGGGTCAGCGTGATTCTTCCCCAATGGAAGTCCTTGCGCAGACCGGCGGTGAGATAGGCGCCGCCGTCGCCGAAGGCGCCGAGGCCGTAGAGCGGCTGCAGCCCCCAAAACAGCTCTCCGTCAGGCAGGTAGTCGACCGACCAATGGTTGCGGGAGCCGACGAGAGCGGTCGTGTCGTTGAGCATGCCGCCGGAGATCAGCCAGCTTCCCCGGCTTTCGGCCGAAGCGGTGCCGGCTGCGGCGACGAGTGCCGCGATGAGAAGCGATGTCGTGAAACGGGCCATAACGGTGTTTTTGCCGGAAAAGTTATCCATGATGGGAACCCTGCCACCGCAATCCGCTCCCGCAAACCGCGGAGTTGTGGAAAATCCTCCTCTGTGGCGCGCGCGCCTCGCGTCCGGGCGGCGAATGCGCACGCGCCCGGCGGTCAGGCGAACCAGGTGCCGCCGTGGTGATCGCGCAGCGACCAGGCCGCGAGAAGCAGCGTCGCGAGGCCGGTTGCGACGAAGTTGCCCGTCACCAGGCCGTCTGCGGCCGTCATCGCGGCGAAGCCGAGCACCCAGGGCGAGACGATGAGCCAGAGCCCGATCGCCATGTCCACCCATTCCTCCCAATCGTGGAACTCGACGATTGCGGCGATGGCGATGCCGACGATGATCGCGCCGAACAGGAGCGCGTTCCAGAATGCCGGTGCCAACGCGGTGAATCCGAGGATCCACGGCGACAGAAGCAGCCAGGCGCCGAGCAGGAGGCAGATCCAGTCCTGCCAGGTGCCAGTGGATTTCTTCATGAAGTTTGTCATTGCTTACCCCTCCTCTGAGCGGTCAGCCGCGACGGTGTCCCGCCGCGGCAGGACCGTAAGGCCGGCGCATCGTTGACGTGCCGGCACGTTGCTGAATCTGGTAAGGGTTCCCCGGATTTCAAGAGGTTGCGGCAACCGGGCGCACAAGTTCCGATTGTCCCGAGGGATCCGGGTCGGCCGGCTATCCGTCCGCGCGCAGGATCGAGGCGATCGGACCGATGCCGCTGTCGGCCGCGCCGGTATAGATGATCCTGACCGTGTCGCCGGCAACGAGGTCGGGCGCGAGTTCGGTCTTCTCGTCGAACTGCCACACCGTCTTGTCTTCGAGCACGATGACCCGGTCGACGCGGTCGAAGGCGAGGATCGTGCCGGTGGTCTCGTCGGCGGTCGCGGCGGTGGCGAGGAGCAGGGGGAGGGCATAGAGAAGCGCACGCATGGCCATCACTCCGAGGGACTGCCGGGCGATGGTAGCATCGGCCGGGCGAGTCGGGCAGGGAAACACCGGGCCTCGCGAAACTCCGCCGGGGATGGCTCCGGCGCTTGCATGGCGGGCCTTCGCGAGACATAAGGCGCGCGGCCCGTCCCTCCCGTGGCGGGCGGGAAAACGGACCATTCGGGGGGCGGTGAGGCGGATGAAGACGTTTGCGGTTCTGGTATCGCTGGTGGCGCTTCTTTTCGTTGCGGGCTGCGCCGCGGCGCCGGGTGCGGGCGGCGGCGCGGAGGTCGCGAAGCTGGCTGCGGGGATCCGGGCACTCGGTCCCGAGGTCGATCCCGAGGAGGCGGCGCGAGCCGCCGAGATCGCCTATTCCTGGTCGCAGCACCTCGCGGTCGAATACGAGATCACCGACCCGCCGCTCGTCCACAACACCAAGGTCAACATGGGGCTGCGTCCGCGCGGGCTCTGCTGGCACTGGGCCGAGGACATGGAAAAGCGGCTGAAGCAGGAAAACTTCCGCACGCTGGAGGTCCAGCGCGCCATCGCGACGCCGGACTTCCTCGGCATCGACCATTCGACGGCGCTGGTGAGCCTGCCGGGCGGGACGATCTACGACGGCATGGTGCTGGATCCCTGGCGGAACGGCGGCAAGCTCTTCTGGTCGCCGACGCTGGCGGACCCGCGCTACAAGTGGCGCCCGCAGGGCGAGGTCCATGCCGAGAAGCGCCGACTGGAGGTCGCGCGGGGCAAGATCGCGGTCGGAGGGTAAGGCCGGGCAGCGGCGCCGCGGCATGCGTTCGCCCGTTGCGCGGCGACCACCACGTCGTGTAGCCTCGATACGATCCGGATCAGGTTTCGTGCCGCCATGCGCCCGCGCATCAAGATCGCCGAGGACAACTACTTCTCGACCTTTTCCGGGATGACGGAGACTCTGCCGACCGGGGTGGGCCTCGATCTGGAGGGGGCGCTGCACATCCACTGCGGCGCAGACATCGCGACCTTCAACCCCTCGATCCTGCGTGAACCCTCCGTGCCCGTCGAGCGCTTCCTGCGGCAGGCGTCGGCGTTTCACGGCCAGCACGGCTCTCCTGCCTGGACGATCGCGACCCGCGTGCCGGATGCTCCGATCGCGGAGCCGGCGCTCAAGGGGCAGGGGTTTCGCTATGGCTTCGATGTGCCGTTCATGGTGCTCGACGAGATTCCCGGCCCCGAGAGACTCGACGGGCTGGTGGTCGAACGGGTCACCGGGATCGATGGCCTCAGATGCCATTTCGAGATCGTCGCGCAGGCCTTCGAGACGCCGTTCGGCTGTTTCGAACCGGTCTGCCACCCGGCGATCCTCGACGCGCGGTTCGGCTTCTTCGTCGGCCGGTGCGACGGCGTCCCGGTCGCGACCGCGCTCTACGCGGTTTCGACCGGCGCGGGCGTGGCCTGTGCGGGCATCTACAACGTCTGCACCCTCGCGTCGCACCGGGGACGGGGGCTCGGCCGCGCGATGACCGCCCATGCGATGGACGCGGGCCGGCGCGAGCACGAATGCGTGGTCGCGGTCTTGCAGGCGTCGTCGATGGGACGGCCGGTCTACGAGCGCATGGGGTTCCGCGAAGTCACGCGGTGGACCATGTGGCTCCCGCCGCGGTGAGCCGCGGGGGAAGGCCGTCGTGTCCGGCAGTTCCGGCCCGATCCTTGCGGATCGGGCGTTCGACGCTGACGACCTTCCACTGGAAGGTCGTCCAGGCGCGTCTCACCCTTGCAGCGTCCGGACCCCGATCCCTTCGCCGCGGGCCTTGATCGCCTGCACGGCCGAGATCGAGCCGGCGGCGGTCGTGTAATAGGGGATCTTGTCGTAGAGCGCGACCGCGCGGATCGAGCGGCTGTCCTCGATGGCCTGTTGCCCCTCGGTCGTGTTGAAGAGGAGCGCGATCTCGCCGTTCTTCAGCCGGTCGACGATGTGGAGCTTGCCCTCCTGCCGGCCCTCGTAGACCTTGTTCACGGTCTCCGAGGCGATCCCGTTCTCGGCCAGGAAGGCGGCGGTGCCGCGGGTGGCGATGATCTCGAAGCCGAGCCCCGCGAGGTCACGGGCGGCGGCGGCCATCTCGGGGGTCTTGTCCATGTCCTTGATCGAGATGAAGACGCGGCCGGCTTCCGGCAGGTTCGTGCCGGCGCCGAGCTGGGCCTTGAGGAAGGCGAGCGCGAAGCTGCGGTCCCAGCCCATGACCTCGCCAGTGGAGCGCATCTCGGGCCCGAGGATGGTGTCGACGCCGGGGAAGCGGGCGAAGGGCATCACCGCCTCCTTCACCGAGTACCAGGGCGTGATCGGGTTCGCGAGCGTCAGCGGATCGGCATAGGGCAGGTCGGTGTCGGGGCCGACGCCCTCGGGGTAGGGGTCGCGCATCGGGAAGTTCGCCATCGGCTCGCCGGCCATGAGGCGGGCGGCGATGGAGGCAATGGCGCTGTCGGTGGCCTTGGCGACGAAGGGCACGGTGCGGCTCGCGCGAGGGTTCACTTCGAGGACGTAGATCGTGCCGTCCTTGATCGCGAACTGGACGTTCATCAGGCCCTTGACCTTCAGGGCGAGCGCCATCGCGACGGTCTGGCGCTTCAGTTCCTCGACCGTTTCGGCGGTGAGGTTATGGGGCGGCAGGCAGCAGGCGCTGTCGCCCGAATGGACGCCGGCCTCCTCGATATGCTCCATGATGCCCGCGACATGGACGGTCTCGCCATCCGAGAGCGCGTCGACATCGACCTCGATGGCGCCGGTGAGGTAGCTGTCGAGCAGCACCGGGTTCTTGCCCGAGACGTCGACGGCGTGGGTGATGTAGCGCTTGAGGTGGTCCATGTCGCGCACGATCTCCATCGCGCGGCCGCCGAGGACATAGGAGGGGCGGATCACCAGCGGGAAGCCGACGCGCTCGGCGATGGCGACGGCCTGCTCGTCGGACGAGGCGATGCCGTTCACCGGCTGCTTGAGGTCGAGGTCGTTCAGCAGCTTCTGGAACCGCTCGCGGTCCTCGGCGAGGTCGATCGCATCCGGCGTGGTGCCGAGGATCGGGATGCCCTCGGCCTCGAGCGCGTTGGCGAGCTTCAAGGGCGTCTGGCCGCCGAACTGGACGATGACGCCGTGCAGCGTGCCGTTTTCCTGCTCGACGCGGAGGATTTCGAGGACGTGTTCGAGGGTCAGCGGTTCGAAATAGAGCCGGTCGGAGGTGTCGTAGTCGGTCGACACGGTCTCCGGGTTGCAGTTGATCATGATCGTCTCGTAGCCCGCCTCGGTCAGCGCGAAGCAGGCGTGGCAGCAGCAGTAGTCGAACTCGATGCCCTGGCCGATCCGGTTCGGGCCGCCGCCGAGGATGACGACCTTTTTCGCATCGCTCGGCCGCGCCTCGCATTCCACGTCGCCCATCGCGGGGGCCTCGTAGGTCGAGTACATGTAGGGCGTCTGCGCCTCGAACTCGGCGCCGCAGGTGTCGATGCGCTTGAACACCGCCTTGACGCCGAGCCGCAGGCGGGCGCGGCGGACCTGGCCCTCGTCGCGGCCGGTGAGTTTCGCCAGCCGGGCATCGGTGAAGCCCATCATCTTGAGGCGGCGCAGGCCATCGGCGGTGACGGGCAGGCCATCTTTGCGGATCTGCGCCTCTTCCTCGACGATCTCGCGGATGCGGGCGAGAAACCACGGATCGAAGGCGGTGTGTGCTTGAATATCGTCATCACTGAAGCCGTAGCGCATGGCCTGGGCGATGATCCTCATGCGGTCGGGTGTTTGAGCAGAAAGCGCGGCCGCGATGGCGGTCTTGTTGTCTTTCTCAAATCGCCTTCGTTGCTCCTGGTCGGCGAGAAATTGATCGTATTCGGTGTATTTGTAACCACGTTTCTCCGTCCACGTGACGCCCTCGATCTTGATCTCGTCGAAGCCGGTCAGGCCGGTTTCCATGCTCGCCAGCGCCTTTTGCAGCGATTCATGGATCGTTCGGCCGATCGCCATCGCCTCGCCCACCGATTTCATCGCGGTGGTGAGCTCGGGCTTGGAGCCGGGGAACTTCTCGAAGGCGAAGCGCGGGATCTTGGTCACGACATAGTCGATGGTCGGCTCGAACGAGGCCGGGGTCACCTTGGTGATGTCGTTGTCGAGTTCGTCGAGCGTGTAGCCGACGGCAAGTTTCGCCGCGATCTTGGCGATCGGGAAGCCGGTGGCCTTCGACGCCAGCGCCGAGGAGCGCGAGACGCGCGGGTTCATCTCGATCACGACCATGCGGCCGTCCTTGGGATTGATCGCCCACTGGACGTTCGAGCCGCCGGTCTCGACCCCGATCTCGCGCAGCACGGCGATCGAGCCGTTGCGCATGATCTGGTATTCCTTGTCGGTCAGCGTCAGCGCCGGGGCGACGGTGATCGAATCGCCGGTGTGCACGCCCATCGGGTCGACGTTCTCGATCGAGCAGACGATGATGGCGTTGTCCGCCTTGTCGCGGACAACCTCCATCTCGTATTCCTTCCAGCCCAGAAGACTCTCGTCGACGAGGATCTGCGCCACCGGCGAGGCATCGAGGCCCGAGCGGCAGATGCGTTCGTAGTCGTCGCGGTTGTAGGCGACGCCGCCGCCGGTGCCGCCCAATGTGAAGGCGGGGCGGATGATCGCCGGCAGGCCGATGTCTTCGAGCGCGTCCATCGCCTCGGCGACGCCGGCGTTGACGTCGTACTTGCCGTTCTCTTTCTTCGGCGCCGCGATGATGGTCGCCTTCGGATTCTCCAGCCCGATCCGGTCCATCGCCTCGCGGAAGAGCTTGCGATCCTCCGCCATTTCAATCGCTTGCCGGTTGGCGCCGATCAGCTCGACATTGAACTTGTCGAGCACGCCCATGTCGGCGAGCGCCAGCGAGGTGTTGAGGCCGGTCTGTCCACCCATCGTCGGCAGGAGCGCGTCGGGGCGTTCCTTCTCGATGATCTTGGCGACGATCTCGGGGGTGATCGGCTCGATATAGGTGGCGTCGGCCATGCCGGGATCGGTCATGATCGTCGCGGGGTTGGAGTTCACCAGGATGACCCGGTAGCCTTCCTCGCGCAGGGCCTTGCAGGCCTGGGCGCCGGAATAGTCGAACTCGCAGGCCTGGCCAATGACGATGGGGCCGGCTCCGATGATCATGATGGACTTGATATCGGTTCTTTTCGGCATGGCGGTCCCCTTCGCGCAAATTGGACGGGGTTATAGTCAAGACGGCTCGCGGCGCAAGGGCCGATCGGGCGGCCAGCGCCACGGCAGCGGCGCGCGCCCGCGCAGCCTCGGAAGCCGGAATCCTATAGCATGAGAGGTTGGTCTTGCGAACCTCCCCGCCACGCCGCGCCCGCACCGGCAGGGTCCTGCCGCCGTGCTCTCAAGGGCGCAGCAGGTGCTTCCTCGGCCGCGCGCCCTTGACTTCACTGCTCCGGGCGGGTGTATCGGCGTCGAATATCCGCAACACCCAAAGGGCAGATCAAATGCACGCGTATCGCAGCCATACCTGCGCCGAACTCAACAAGGCCCATGCCGGGGAAACCGTGCGGCTGTCGGGCTGGGTGCACCGGGTGCGAGATCACGGCGGCGTCCTCTTCATCGACCTGCGCGACCATTACGGCATGACCCAGGTGCTGGCCGACAGTGACAGCCCGGCGTTCAAGGCGATCGAGAAGCTCAAGGCCGAGACCGTCGTCCGCGTCGACGGCCGCGTCAAGGCGCGGGACGCGAGCCTCGTGAACTCCAAGATCCCGACCGGCGAGATCGAGGTCTATGTCACCGACCTCGAGGTGCTGGGGCCGGCCGAGGAGCTGCCGCTTCTCGTCTTCGGCGATCAGGAGTATCCCGAGGAGACGCGGCTCACCTACCGCTTCCTCGACCTGCGCCGGGAAAAGCTGCACCGCAACATGATGCTGCGCAGCCGCGTGGTGAAGTCGATGCGCGACCGGATGTGGGGTTCGGGCTTCACCGAGTTCCAGACCCCGATCATCACCGCCTCCTCGCCCGAGGGGGCGCGCGACTTCCTCGTGCCGAGCCGCCTGCATCCGGGCAAGTTCTACGCGCTGCCGCAGGCGCCGCAGCAGTTCAAGCAGTTGATCATGGTGGCGGGCTTCGACCGCTACTTCCAGATCGCGCCCTGCTTCCGCGACGAGGACCCGCGCGCCGACCGTTCGCCCACCGATTTCTACCAGCTCGACCTCGAGATGTCCTTCGTCGAGCAGGAGGATGTCTTCGCCGCGATCCAGCCGGTGATCCAGGGCGTCTTCGAGGAGTTCGGCGGCGGCCACAAGGTCGACGCGGTCTGGCCGCGCATCTCCTACGCCGACTCGGCGCTCTGGTACGGCACCGACAAGCCGGACCTCCGCAACCCGATCAAGATGGCCCGCGTTTCCGAGCATTTCGCCGGTTCCGGCTTCGCGATCTTCGCCAAGCTTCTGGAGCAGGAAGGCACCGAGATCCGCGCGATCCCGGCGCCGGGTGGCGGCAGCCGCAAGTTCTGCGACCGGATGAATGCCTTCGCCCAGAAGGAAGGCCTGCCGGGCATGGGCTACATCTTCTGGCGTAAGCGCGGCATTGACTCCTCCCTCGAGAACACGCGCGATTTCCTGACTGAGTTTCTGTCGACTGCTCTTAAAGGGCAGCCTACAGACGGCATTGCTGAAAGGCATTCTGCACCATCTTCCGATGAGCTTGACGAGGTTAAGAACCGCATAGTCGCCGCAGTCAGCGAAGGCGATTTTGAGAAGGCTAAGTTTATTCAGGATGCCCATTTTGGTCACTTGGACGCGGCCGGACCCGTCGCCAAGAACATCGGCCCCGAACGGACCGAGGCGATCCGCCGCCAGCTCGGTCTCGGCGAGGGCGACGCGGTCTTCTTCCTCGGCGGCCATCCGGCGCAGTTCGAGGCGGTTGCGGGCCGGGCGCGCACCGAGATCGGCCGCGAGCTGGGCCTGACCGAGCAAAACGCCTTCCGTTTCGCATGGATCGTCGATTTCCCGATGTACGAAAAGGATCCCGAGACCGGGAAGATCGACTTCAGCCACAACCCGTTCTCGATGCCGCAGGGTGGCATGGAGGCGCTCGACGGCGATCCCCTGAAGGTTCTGGGCTACCAGTACGACCTCGCCTGCAACGGCTACGAGATCGTCTCGGGCGCGATCCGGAACCACCGGCCGGAGATCATGTTCCGCGCATTCGCGCTTGCGGGCTATCCGAAGGAAGAGGTCGAGAACCGCTTCGGCGGCATGGTCAAGGCGTTCAAGTTCGGCGCCCCGCCGCATGGCGGCTGTGCGGCCGGGATCGACCGGATCGTGATGCTGCTCGCCGACGAGCAGAACATCCGCGAGGTCATCATGTTCCCGATGAACCAGCGGGCCGAGGACCTGATGATGGGCGCGCCCTCCGAGCCCACCAACCAGCAGATGCGCGAGCTGCGGCTGCGGGTCACTCCGAAGGAGTGACCGGCGCCGCGCCGGTGTCGCGGATGTTCCACTGGCGCCGGAAACCGCGGTCGAGCCCGATCAGGAAATCCTCGAAGACACGCAGCTTACGCGGCTTCAGCCGGTGGCGCGGGTGCACGATGTGGACTGGCAGGCCCGCCGGGCGGAAGGCGTCGAGAACGGTGACCAGCCGACCAGCGCGGATGTCGCTGTAGACGAGGTAGCTCGCCAGTTGCAGCAGTCCCGCGCCGTGGCGCGCTGCCGCGATCGCCGGTTCGACCGAATCGAAGAGCAGCGGGCCGCGGACCGGTATCGTGACGTCGCGCCCGCCGATGCGGAAATGCCAGGGCGGCGGCGGCGTAGCGTCGCGCGGCAGCCGGGGCAGGCAGGCGTGGCGCGCGAGATCGTCGGGATGCTTCGGAACCCCGGCACGTTCGAGATAGGCCGGCGCGGCGACTGTGATCATTGGCAGACGGGTCACTGGCCGCGCCACGACGTCGCGCTCGGGCGGCGGCCCGAGGATCACGGCGGCGTCCAGCCGCATGCCGACGAAATCCGGCATGTCGCTCCGCACCAGGATCTCGAGCTCCATCTCGGGATGGGCGGCGAGAAAGCCCGGCAGGGCGGGCGCGACGATGATCCGCGCAATGCCCGGCGGCATCTGGACGCAGAGGCGTCCCCTCGGAGACCGTTCGGCGGCGCCGATGTCGTCCTCAAGCTCCTCAACCTCGGCGAGGATCCGGCGGGCGCGGTCGAGATAGCGGGCGCCATCCTCGGTCAGCCGCATCCGCCGCGTGGTGCGTTCGAGAAGCTGGACGCCGAGATGGCGCTCGAGCTCCGCCACGATCGTCGAGGCGGCGCCACGCGCATAGCCGAGATCGGTGGAGGCCGCTGACAGGCTGCCGAGCTCGGCCACCCTCAGGAACAGCCGCATCGCGCGCAGGTGATCCATGAATTGTCCGGAAAAAGCGGAGACTGAAACCAGATTGCCCCCGTTTATCGGAAAAGGAAAGCGGCGTATCCGGCTTGCCATTGACCTCCGGCGCGTCCGGAAACTGCCAATGGAGAGAAAGACATGAACGCCGATACGGGATTTGAGACGGAAACGAAGACCGATCTCTACTATGCGGTCCACAAGGGCATAAGGCTTGCCAATGCGCGCATGCTGATTGCGCTCGGTCAGGCCGACGCGGCGGACGAGCCGGCGCTGCTGGAGACGCTCGGGCGGTTGTCGGCGCATCTCGACCTGAGCCTTGCGCACCTGACGCACGAGAACCAGAAGATCCACGCCGCCGTCGAGGCGCGGCTTCCCGGCGGCTCGGACCATGCCGGCGAGGACCACGACCACCATCTGGAGGCCTTCGCGGACCTGCGGCGGATGGCCGAGGAGGTGGCTCAGGCCGGTTCGGACCGGGCGGCGCGGCTGCGCCGGCTCTATCAGCGCTTCGCGCTCTTCGTGGCCGATGACCTCACGCATATGCACGAGGAGGAGACCGAGTTGATGCCGCTCATCGCCGCGAATTTCTCGGGCGCCGAGATCAAGGGGATCGAGCATTCCATCGTGTCAGCCATCGCGCCGGAGAAGATGGCGGCGTTCCTCAAGGTCATGCTCGGCGCCGCCTCGCCCTCCGAACGGGTCGGCATGGTCAGCGGGATGCGGCAGGCGATGCCGCAGGAGGCCTTCGACGGGCTTTTCGCTGCCGTGGTCGGACCCGACTGGCGGATGGGCGACTGGGCGGCGATGGAGCGCGCGCTGTGTTGAAGAGCGCCGGTTGACCTTCGGCTGCCCGATGACGAGAAAGCCGCGCCTTATAGGGCGCGGCTTTCCCGTGAGGGTGGATACGAAAGGAACGTGTCAGAACGCCGATGCGGCGCTGGCGGAAATCGAAATTGTCAACGAAAGGAGCCCGGTGCCGAACACCGTCGCATGAGCGGCGCGCGTGAGTTTTTCTTTGTTTGCGATCCGCAAGAACCGATCCTTCATGGCGGTGCATTCCCCTGGGCAGCAGGCTCTCCCACCCATCTTGGCGGCAAATGCGGCAGGAATGGGGAATCTGTGGGGCCGGGTTGTGGCCGTCGGATGTCCTGCGGGAGGCGGCGACGCCCGTTGCGCCCCGCGTTTCAGGACCTAGACTGCGGAGCGCAACGGCGGAGGAGCGGATGGCGGAACAGCGGAACCTGAGAGAGCCGGTGCCGGACTGGACGCCGCCGCGACGGCCGGATCGCGAGGTTCTGGAGGGGCGCTGGGTGCGGCTCGAGCGGCTCGACCCGGATCGCCACGCGGCGGCGCTTTTCGCCGCGAATCGAGCGGACGACCGGATCTGGGACTTTCTGCCCTACGGTCCCTTCGCCGAGGAGGCGGCCTATCGCGACTGGGCCGCCGGGATGGCGGGGCGCGAGGATCCCTGCTTCTACACGCTTCTCGACCGTGAGACGGGACGCGCGGGCGGCGTCGCGAGCTATCTCAGGATCGACCCGGCGGCGGGATCGATCGAGGTCGGGCACATCAACCTCGCCCCCGTTTTGCAGGGCAGCCGGGCGGCGACCGAGGCGATGTACCTGATGATGGGCTGGGCCTTCGACGCCGGCTATCGCCGCTACGAATGGAAATGCGACGCGCTGAACCGGCCGTCGCGGCGGGCGGCGGAGCGGCTGGGGCTGAGCTTCGAGGGCGTGTTCCGGCAGGCCACCGTGGTCAAGGGCCGCAACCGCGACACCGCGTGGTTCGCGGCGATCGACAAGGACTGGCCGGCGCTGAGGGCGGCCTTCGAGCACTGGCTCCGGCCGGAGAATTTCGACGCCGACGGCCGCCAGCGCGAAAGCCTCTCGGCGCTGACCCGGCCGCTTCTGGTCGCGGACGATCCCGATCGCGCGGGCGCGGTGGGTTGAGCGCGGCCACCGCCGGCGCGGGGCTCAGAACCGGGCGCTTGCCGTGAGCCGGTCGCGGACGAGGGTGCTGACGCGGTTCACCGGGGCACGGCTCCGCAATCCGGTGAGCCCGTCGCGCGCCAGCGCCTCGGCCGCGGCCTGCAGGGGCGCGTCACGGGCCGAGCGCGCGAGGCCGGAAAGGAACTGTGCGACATAGTCGAGCGTGGCGGCGTCGCTGGCCCGGCCCAGAAGCTCGGCGGCCCGCGCGAGGTCGTCGCGCAAGGCGAGCGGATCGGGGGCGATGCGGTCCTCCGGCTCCCGCGACGCCCGGGCGATGCCGGCACTGGCAGGCAACGCTGCGAGGACCGTCCGCTGGAAGGCCGCGAGGCTCTCGACCGGCTTGGCGAGGAACCCGTCCGCCCCGGCAGCGCGGGCCGCGCCCTCGGCGCCGCATTCGCCGCTGGTGCCGAGCAGCGCCGGAACCCGCGGGCACATCGCCGCAATGTCGCGGATGAGTTCCAGTCCCGAGCCGTCCGGCAGCCCGAGATCGACGATCGCCACCGTCGGCCGGTAGGCCTGCAGGTGGCGCCGGGCCGAGCGCAGGCAGTCTGCGCGCCGGAGCCGGGCGCCGGACCGCTGGCACATGAGCCGCATCGCCTCGCAGGCAAAGCGGCTGTCTTCAACCAGAAGCACGGTCAGCCCCTGAAGCGGGCGCCCGGCCGGGGCTCCGCTCGCGGCGATGAAATCGGACAGGTCGTCGGCCATCTGCACTTTCCTTTCCGCGCGGGCGCGAATCCCCTCCGAGTAAGGCAGCGATTGCCTAACGGACGGTAAAGCCCGCACCGAAGCTGGTGCTTGCGTGCCGCGCCGCAGCGCCGCATAAAGCACGGGACGCTCATCCCTGGAGGACAGCCCATGATCGGACGCCTGAACCATGTCGCCATCGCCGTGCCCGACCTCGAGGCGGCATCGGCGCAGTACCGAGACACGCTCGGCGCCAGGGTCGGCGCACCGCAGGACGAGCCCGATCACGGCGTGACTGTGGTCTTCATCGAGCTGCCGAACACCAAGATCGAGCTGCTCTATCCCTTGGGCGAGAACTCCCCGATCGCCGGTTTCCTCGAGAAGAACCCCTCGGGCGGCATCCATCACATCTGCTACGAGGTCGAGGACATCCTCGCCGCCCGCGACCGGCTCAAGGCGCAGGGCGCGCGGGTGCTCGGCACGGGCGAGCCGAAGATCGGCGCCCATGGCAAGCCGGTGCTGTTCCTGCATCCGAAGGATTTCAACGGCTGCCTCGTCGAGCTGGAGCAGGTCTGATGAACCTCACCGGCGGCATCGTGCTGTTCGCCGTCATCTGGTTCATGGTGTTCTTCATCGCGCTCCAGATCCGGCCGAACAGCCAGGCCGATGCCGGCAGGGTCGTGCCCGGCACGCCGCCGGGCGCACCGGTTGAGGTGAACCTCAAGCGCAAGGCCCTCGTGACGACGCTGGTCGCCGCCGTGCTCTGGTCAGTGATCGCCTCGGTGATCCTGTCGGGGATGGTGACGCTGCGCGATCTCGACTGGTTCGGCCGCCTCGAGCCGAAGGAACAGCCCGCGGAGTAAGCGGGACCGCCCCGGCGCCTAGTCGCGCATGCCTGCAATGCGCATGTGCTCGAGCCAGCGGTCGAGACTACCCGGCGCGGTCCAGACATCCTGCCATTCGGCGCGCTGCTCGGCGATCGTCGGTTCGGCGGAATCGGCATAGAACACCCGGTAGGCGGCCTGCGCCTTCTCGTCCTCGCCGAGGCAGGCATGGATGCCCGCGAGCATCCGGTGCGCGCCCTTGAAGATCTTCCGCATCTTCCGCATGGCCGCGAGCGCGCCGTCGCAATCGCCCTTTTCCCAAAGCGCCCAGCCCATCTGCCAGTGGAACCAGTCCTTGTGGAACGGGTCGATGCCCTTCGCCCGCTCGATCCGCGCGATGGCCTCGTCGGTCCGACCCACATAGAGCAGCGCATCGGTGCTGCCGACGAGGACATCCGAGTCGCTGGGATTGAGCTCGATGGCCTTGTCGAAGCTGGCCATCGCCTCGTCGTGCCGCATGAGCTCGCTCAGGATCCGGGCGCGGGCGTAGTGGGTCTCGGCGTTGTCGGGGGCAAGGTCGATGGCCCGTTCCGCGTGGCGCAGGCCGCGCTCCAGCGCCGCGTGCCGGTCCGCGCCGTTCCAGCCGAAGACGGCGTCGTGCCGCTCCGCCCAGGCGAGGCCGATATGGCCGTAGGGCGCATCGGGATCGACCTCGACGGCTCGCGTCGCCAGCCGCCGAAGGGTCGCGTTCGACTCCGCCGAGAAGTCGCTGCGCACCGTCTGGATGCCCTGGAGCAGGTAGTGCAACGCGCTGACCCCGGCCGGGTCGCGGCCCGGAACCGGGCGTTCGATCCGTTGCCCGACGCGGTCGGCGAGGGTTCGGATGATCTCGTCCTGCACGGTGAAGAGGTCGCCGATCTCGCGGTTGTAGCTGTTCGACCAGATGTGACGGCCGTTCGCCGCGTCGATCAGCTGCGCGGTGACCTTCAGCCGGTCGCCGTCCTTCTGCTGGCTCCCCTCCAGCACATAGTCGACGCCGAGTTCGTTGGCGATCCGGCGGATGTCGGCGGGGGCTTCGCGGTACCGGAAGCTCGAGTTGCGCGCGATCACGCCGTAGGTGTGGCTGCGGGCGAGTTCGGTGATGATGCCCTCGGCGATGGCGTCGCTCAGGAAGCCCCTGTCCGCGCCCGCGCTGAAATCGTCGAAGGCCAGCACCGCGATGGTCGGCGCGTCCCCGGCGACGGCGACTTTCGTGCTCGCCCGCCCGGTGACCTGCCACGCGATCACCGCGAGAAGGACCAGGGTCATGACTGCGACCGCGCGCCACGGCGGCGCCGGCAAGACGCGCGGGATGCGCAGGTCGGCGGCCGCCGCTGCGGCCGGTTCGGCGATCAGCCGGTAGCCTTTCTTCGGCAGCGTCTGCACCAGCCGGTGGTCGGAATCATCTAGCGCGCGGCGGATGTCGGCGATGCATTGCACGAGGCTGTCATCGGTGACGAAGGTGTCGGGCCAGACGGCCGCGATCAGCGCCTCCTTCGAGATGACCTCGCCGGGCTGGCCGGCCAGAAACGCCAGCACCTCGGCGCTCTGGCTGCGCAGAGGCACCGGCGCGCCGTCAACATCCTGTAATTCCTTTAACTTCAGACCAAATCTGAAGCTTCCGATGCGAACGGTTTCGTGCGATTTCGCCGGAATTTCATCGCGCGTTCGGGACATTTCGTCGCTCTCCCTGCCTTTCTAGCTTAGCGCATCGGCCGCCGCGGGCCAATGAAGCGGTAGCGGGAGGCGACGCGCGCAAGACGATGAAAGCGGAGGGAAAGATGAGACTGACAGCAGCAACGACCATCCTGATCGTCACGTCCGCCGTCGCCGCAGCCGCGGAGTCGCGCATCGATGAGCTGTGCGGACCGAACCACGAGAACGAGATCGCAGGTGCAGGCGATGTCCGCGAGAATCCCGCCGGCTTCTATGTCGAGAGCCTTGGCGTGCAGCTCGACCACGGCGATCTCAGGATCGTGCGGGCGGTGGGGAGCGAGTATCACCTCTGCACCCGCCCGGCGGCGACACCGGACATGAACGCGGGCCGCGCGCGTCTGCTGATGGAGGAGCGCGAGGTGAAGTATCTGTTCGTCCCGGCCTTCGCGGGCGAAGCCACGCACGGGTGACCCGGTGCCAGCAAGGCGCGATGCCGTCGAAAGCCGGCGCGCGCCCTGCCTGCGCCTATTCGGCGGCGGTGTCGGTGCGGGTCTCGGTCTTTTCGCTGCGGGTCTGCGAATAGCGGGCGAGCAGCGCCGCCTCCAGTTCGCGGTTGAGCTGCTTGGCGCGGGCGATATAGGCCGCGTTCTTCTCGGTCGGCAGGTCCGGCTTCCAGAGGTCGGCGAGATCGCGCACCGCGGCGCGGTCGAGCTTGAAGAAGGTCTTCTCGAGCTCGCGCGCCTCGTAATCCGACAGGCCGGCGTTCTCCAGCACATAGCGTCCGACGCGGAGCGCGCCGTCGAAATACTCGCGCACGATGTCGTCGGCGCCGGCGCGGTAGAGCTCGAACACATGCTCGCGGTCGCGGGCGCGGGCGATGATGTGGATATCCTCGCGCAGGCGGCGGACATAGGCGACGAGCCGCGTCGCGGCGGCCCGGTCGTCGAGGCAGACGACCAGGACCCGTGCCTGTCCGATCCCGGCCGCGCGCAGAAGCTCGGGCCGGGTCGGGTCGCCGACATAGCCCTTGAAGCCAAACTGGCGCAGAAGCTGGATCACCTTGAGGTCATGGTCGAGCACCGTGGTGCGGAAGCCCGACATCGTCACCATCCGGTTCACCACCTGGCCGAAGCGGCCGACGCCGGCGATGATGATGGGTTGCTGTTCGTCGATCTCGTCGGCCTCATGCGCCGCGCCCTCGTCCTTCATCCGCTTCGCGATGACGTCGTGGAGGATGAAGAACAGCGGTGTAAGGAACATCGAGAGCGCGATCACCAGAAGCAGCGACTGCGCCAGCGAGTCAGGCAGGATGCGCTGCTTGACCGAGAAGGCGGTGAGCACGAAGCCGAATTCGCCGGCCTGGGCGAGGCCGAGCGTGAAGAGCCACTGGTTGCGGCTCTTGAGCTTGAAGAGCCGGCCGAGGACATAGAGCACCGCCCCCTTGGCGACCATCAGCGCGAGCGCGAGCCCGAGCAGCGTGACGGGCTGGCTGAAGAACAGGTCGAAGTCCATCCCGGCTCCGACGGTGATGAAGAAGAGGCCGAGCAGCAGGCCCTTGAACGGCGCGATGTCGGATTCGAGCTCGTGCTTGAACTCGGAGTTGGCGAGGACCACGCCCGCAAGGAAGGCGCCGAGCGCCGGCGAAAGGCCGACCAGCAGCATCAGCGTCGCGATCGAGACGACGATCATCAGCGCGAGCGCGGTATTGACCTCTCTCAGCCGGGCGCGGTGGACATAGGCGTAGAGCGGGCGGACGAGGTAATGCCCCGCAAGCACGGTGGCTGCGACCGCGCCGAGCGTGACGAGCGTCACGCCCCAGGGCGGCAGCTGCTGCAGGAAGTGCAGGGTGACGTGGGTCTCGGCCGCCTGCGCCTTGGCGAGCGCGCGGGCGCCGGGCAGCGCCAGGAGCGGCAGGAAGGCGAGGATCGGGATCACCGCGATGTCCTGCATCAGCAGGACCGAAAAGGCGCTGCGCCCCCCCGCCGTCGGCATCAGCTGCTTTTCCGACAGCGTCTGAAGCACTATCGCGGTCGAGGAAAGCGACAGGATCACCCCGAGCGTCAACGCGATCCGCCACGAATAGCCGAGCGCCAGCACCCCGAGCGTGACGACAAGCGCGGTGACCACGATCTGCAGCCCGCCAAGCCCGACGAGTCGGTCGCGCATCGCCCAGAGCGCCCGCGGCTCCAGTTCGAGCCCGATCAGGAACAGCATCATCACCACGCCGAACTCGGCGAAATGCTGGAGATCCTTGGTGTCGGTTCCGGTCATGTTCAGAACCGGCCCGATGATGATCCCCGCGACGAGATAGCCAAGCACCGACCCGAGGCCCAGCCGCGAGGCGATCGGCACCGCGAGCACAACGGCGATCAGGTAGATCGAGGCGTGAAACAGAAAGGCTTCCATCTAATCTTTCAGGTCGGCAAAGGGGCGTCGGGTTTGAACTGGTCCATCACGATCTGGCTTTGCACGCGTGCGACCACGGGGTGGGCGAGCAGAACCTGGTGGATCAGTCTGTTCAGGCTCGCGAGGTCTTCGCAATAGACCCTGAGAAGATAATCCGCTTCCCCGGTCAAGGTCCACGCACTTGTGATCTCGGGCTGTGTCGCGACGAGCCGCGAGAAGGCCGCCGTGGTCTCCGCGCCGTGCCGCACCATCTGGACCTGGACGAAGGCCTGCACCGAAAGGCCGACCTTCAACGGATCGAGACGCGCCGCGTAGCCCTGGATCAGCCCCTCGGCCTCGAGCCGCTGGCGGCGGCGTCCGGCCTGACTCGGCGACAGGTTCAAGGCCTCGCCCAGTTCCTGCGAGGTCAGGTGCGCGTCGCGTTGCAGCGCGGCAAGGAGCCGGGAATCGACCTCGTCGAGAATGATGCGGGATTCGTGCATGATTTTGGACTATCGCACGAAGTTCGCGCATTTACACGCGATAATGCGGCAAAACTCGCGCAAATTGCGCGTTTCCTGTGCGGTATTCTCAGGGTAACGCGCACAGGAGGCATGTCTCATGGGTCCCTTTCCCCATTCCGCCCCGAAATCGGTGATTTCGGACCAGAACCCCGCCGGCACCGACGGGTTTGAATTCGTCGAGTTCGCCCACCCCGAACCGGAGGAGCTGCGGCAGCTTTTCGCCCGCATGGGCTATGAGCTGGTGGCCCGGCACCGGGCGAAGGATATCGAGCTCTGGCAGCAGGGCGACATCACCTACATCCTGAACGCCGAGCCGGGCAGCTTCGCCGCGCGCTTCGTCGAGGAACACGGACCCTGCGCGCCCGCGATGGGCTGGCGCGTCGTCGATGCGCAGAACGCCTTCGACCACGCCGTGGCGAAAGGCGCCGAGCCCTACGAAGGCGACGACAAGACGATGGACGTGCCGGCGATCAAGGGCATCGGCGGCTCGCTCATCTACTTCATCGACAAGTACTACGAGACCTCGCCCTACAACGAGGAGTTCGACTGGCTGCAGAAGTCGAAGCCCGAAGGCGTCGGCTTTTACTATCTCGACCACCTCACCCACAACGTCCACCGCGGCAACATGGACAAGTGGTTCAAGTTCTACGGCGATCTCTTCAACTTCCGCGAGATCCGCTTCTTCGACATCCAGGGCAAGTTCACCGGGCTCTACTCGCGGGCGCTGACCTCGCCCTGCGGCCGCATCCGCATCCCGATCAACGAGGACCGGAGCGACAAGGGCCAGATCGTCGAATACCTGCGCCGCTACAAGGGCGAGGGCATCCAGCACATCGCGGTCGGCACCGAGGACATCTACGACGCGACCGACGCGATCCACGCGCGCGGCCTGCGCTTCATGCCGAAGCCGCCGATGTCCTACTACGAGATGAGCCGCGATCGCGTGACCGACCACGAGGAGCCGCTCGACCGGATGGAGAAGCACGGCATCCTGATCGACGGCGAGGGCGTGGTCGATGGCGGCGAGACGCGGATCTTGTTGCAGATCTTCTCGAAGACGGTGATCGGGCCGATCTTCTTCGAATTCATCCAGCGCAAGGGCGATGACGGCTTCGGCGAGGGCAACTTCAAGGCGCTCTTCGAATCGATCGAGGCCGACCAGATCGCGCGCGGGGTGTTGAAGGCCGGGTAAACCGGCAGTCCCGCAGGGGGGAGGGGGGGCGCGGCCGCGAGGTTCGCGCCCTTTTCCGTCAGCCGCCCTTGAGGATCTTCAGGACGTGGGTCTTGCCCTTCTTGACATAGGCCAGCTCGCTGTCGCCGATCGCCGCGACCTGGCCGCCGTCGAGCCGGTCACCGACCTTGACCTTGATGTAGCGCCCGTTCGGCATCCGGACCAGCGCGCGGCGACTGGCCGAGGAGCCGTAGACCCCGATCAGGTTCATGTCTTTCAGGTTGATGGCGTTCTTCACCGTGGCCTGACGGGCGACCGTCACCGATGTCGGCATGTTCGGCACCGCCTCGACCGGCTCGGGCTCGTCGATTTCCTCGGTGCTCGCGGTGGCGGCGGGTTCGGGCGCGGCCGGCGCAGGCGCGGCTACGGGTTCGGGGGCCGCAACCGGCTCGGGCGCGGGCGGCGGGGCGGTGGCGACGCTCTCGGCGACGGCGCTGGCGATCGCGGCATCGACCGCCTTGGCGAAGCCCGAGGGCTTTTCGGCCGGGCGTTGCGACGAGGCGACCGCGAGGCGGCTCGCGCTCGCCAGAGCCTTGGCTTCCGCCTGGGCCGCAGCCTCGGTCTCCGCCGCGCGAGCGATCACCGCCTCGGGAACGGCGCGCGGCTTGCGCGCGGCATGGGCCGGGTCGACGGGCGCGGGCAGCGGCGCGTCGATCGCGCCCGTTGCCGCCTCCGCTTCCGGAGCGGCGGCCGCGGCGTCGGCGTCGCGCGCGGCGAAGGCGGCGGCGACCGCTTCGGGCCGGGACGCCGGGGTTTGCGGCGGCTTGCCGGCGACGAGCGTGAAGCCGCCGGGCGTCACCACACCGTCCTCGGTGGGCCGGATCGAGCCGTCGGGCATGAGGTCGTACTCGGTCCCGAAGGGCGGCGGCAGCGGCTGCAATGCCGGGGCGGTGTCGGCGGTGGTGGTGTCGGGCGCGGCCAGCGGGGTCGCCGGCGCGACGTCCGGGCCGGGTGCTGCCTCGGCGATCGCCGGTGCGCCTGGCGCGTCGGCGGCAGGTTCCGGAACCGCTTTCGGTTCCGCCGTGCCGTCGGCTACGGGAGAGGGGGCCGCGATCCCGGCCGGCTCGGTGGTTTCCGCCGGGTCTTCGGTCGGGGCGGTCGCGGCAAGTTCCGGCGCCAGGTCCGCTTCGGCGGTTCCAGCGTCGATCGAAGGCGTCGGCGCGTCCGCCTCGGCCGGAACCTGCGGCGGGGGCACTTCCGCAAGGCCCGCGGTCTCCGTCGTGGTGGCGGGGGCGGGCGCGGCGCCCAGGGTCTCACCGCCGGAGCCGAACCACAGCGACCAGAGCGCGATCGCGGTGATCAGGATCAGCGCGGCGGCGGCGAGGATAATGCCGATCCGAAGCCGGGCTGTCGACGGTGCACGATCCCCGCTCCAGACACCGAAGGCGCGCTCTTCGTCCGCTGCGGCGCCGGGCGCGGGTTTCGCCGGACCCAGCGCCTTCCGGGCGCGGCGAGCGGCGGGCGCGGCCGTTGCGGCGGGGGCGCTGCCGCTCCGCGCTGCATGGTTTTGCGGAACCGCGAGCCCCGGCGCGGTCACGCCATGCCCGTCGGCCGCCGCTTCGGAGCGCCGCGCGATAAGGCGAGGATCGGGATCGGAGGCCTCGGCGAGATGGAACCGGATACGCGACAGCTGCGCAGCGGGGCCGGCCGGAGCGGCGTCGGCACCCTCGAGGTCGGGCAGGTCCTCGACGGCGATGAAGGGCGCCTCGGCGGCATCGGGCTCAGGGCCGAGCGACGCGGCGAAGTCGCCCGGCAGATCCTCCTCGGGTTTCGCGGCACGGTCCGCGGCGGCCTCCGGCAGATCGCCGTCGTCGGGAAGGGCGCCGGCGGTGATGTTCGGGGCGGCCACGGCGAGGGCCACTTCCTCCTCCTCGCCACCCGCGTCGTCGATGATTTCGGCGGCGAGAACGCCCGCGTCCTCCACCTCGTCCTGTGCGTCGGCGGCGGGCGCCTCCGCCTCGGTCTCGTCGTCGTCCGTCTCATCGGCGGCAAGGACGTCTTCGTCCTCCACCCCGTCCGACGTGTCGTCGGCGGGCGTCTCCGCCTCGGTCTCGTCGCGGTTCGCGTCCTCGGCCGCGAGGACGTCTTCGACCTCAACCTCGTCCGGCGCATCGTCGGCGGGCGCGTCAGGTTCGGTCCCGTCGTGGTCGGCGTCGGCGGCAAGGACGTCAT
Source organism: Defluviimonas salinarum (assembly GCF_026013545.1). Classification (GTDB taxonomy): domain Bacteria; phylum Pseudomonadota; class Alphaproteobacteria; order Rhodobacterales; family Rhodobacteraceae; genus Albidovulum; species Albidovulum salinarum. Next base: position 63,745 of record NZ_JAPDOG010000013.1, read on the forward strand.
CCGCCTCCACCGCGTCCGACGCGTCGTCGGCGGGCGCCTCCTCTTCCGTCTCGGCGCGATCCGCGTCACCAGCGGCATCGGCCGCGCCTTTCTCCGCGTCCGCTTCGGCGGGCGGCTCTCCGGCCTCCGCGTCATCGAGGACCTCGTCGCCCTCGGGCGCCGGCGCGTCGGACTTTCCGGCTTCGGCTTCTTGAGCGGGTTCCGCTGTGATCTCGGGAAGCGGGATGATCCGCACCGGCTTGCCGTCGCGCGCGGGCCGGTCGCCATCGGGCAGCAGCTCGGCGGCGGCGCGGGTCGTGCCGAAGAACGGCTCGCCCGCGAACTGGCCAGGTTCGGGGACCGTCACGAAGGAGACCGGGTTGAACCCGTGCGTCGCGGCAAAATCCTCGGCTTCGTCGAGCGTCAGCCGCGCCACCACGGCGACCTGAACTTCGGGGCCGTCGCCGGACCAGTCGAACACGAGTTCCGCGACCGGGTAGGGCGTTTGGCCCTCTAGCGCGGCGGCGATCCGCTCCCGGCAGTTCGCCGTATCGGAGCCCTGGGTCTCCACCTCGGTGTAGAGGATCTGGGAAGCCGGCAGGATGAGCTTGGTCGTGAACCCCTCCGGCGCCATCGCCTCGGCCTGCGCGCGCAGGTCCGCGAGCGTCCGCTCAAGATCGGGATCGTCGAACCCGGCACGGCCGAGTTCGGACCAGCCGTCCGGCACACGGCCGAGAAGGCTGACGCTGTCGTGACCGAGGTTGAGCGCGAAACGTGGAGTCATTACGGGGCAGGTAGCATGTTCGCGGTCTTCACCAAAGCCGCCAGTGGGTTGGTCCCCCTCCTAAAGCAGATTTTCGCGCATGGAAAGGCGAACCGCCAAGGATCGACTTGCGAGCGGCGTCAAAGCTCCGATGATCGAACGCACCACATGGAGGGTTTTATGCGTTTTCTCAGTGTTTTCGTCACCGTTCTCGCGCTGGCACTGCCGGCGGCGGCGGACGAGGTCACGCCGGCCACGATCTCGGTGACCGGCGAGGGTCGGGTCGAGGCGGCGCCGGACATGGCGACGGTCTCGCTCGGCGTCACCAGCGAGGCGGCGACGGCGGCCGAGGCGATGGCGGCCAATTCCGAAGCCGTCGCGGCGGTGATCGGCAAGCTGCGGGGGGCGGGAACCGAAGACCGCGACCTGCAGACCACCGGCCTCTCGCTCGGGCCGCGCTACGATTACGACGGTTCCGGCGGGGCGCCGAAGCTCGCGGGCTATGTCGCCTCGAACATGGTGACGGTGCGGGTCCGGGCGCTCGACACGCTCGGCGGCGTGCTCGACGCGGTGGTGTCGGAAGGCGCCAACACGCTCAACGGGCTGAGCTTCGGGTTGCAGGACGATCAGGCGGCGCTCGACGAGGCGCGGCGGCTTGCGGTGGCGGACGCGGCCCGCAAGGCGGCGCTTTATGCCGAGGCGGCCGGCGTGAAGCTCGGCCGGGTGGTGCGGATCGGCGAACAGGGCGGCCAGATGCCGCCGATGCCGATGGCGATGGGGGCCGAGGCCTTCGCGAAATCCGCCGACGTGCCGGTCGCGCCGGGCGAATTGAACCTGTCGAGCTCGGTTCTCGTCGTCTACGAGATCGACGACTGAAAATAACGGCCGGCGCCCGGGTGAGGGCGCCGGCCGCGAAGTCCTGATCAGGCCGTGGCCTTTGCCAGCGCCTGGTCGAGATCGGCGATGATGTCGTCGGCATCCTCGATCCCGATCGACACCCGGACCACGTTCGGCGCCGCGCCCGCCGCCTTCTGCTGCTCGGGCGAGAGCTGGCGGTGGGTGGTCGAGGCCGAGTGGATGATCAGCGAGCGCGTGTCGCCGAGGTTGGCGACATGGGAGAAGAGATCGAGCGAATTGACGAGCTTCACGCAGGCCTCGTAGCCGCCCTTCACCGCGAAGGTGAAGAGTGCCCCCGCGCCCCTCGGATAAAGCGTCTGGGCGCGCTCGTAATAGGGCGAGGAGGGCAGGCCGGCATAGGTGACGTAGTCGACGCGCGGGTCGTTCTCGAGCCACTCGGCGACCTTCTTCGCGTTGGCCACGTGGCGCTCCATCCGCAAGCTGAGCGTTTCGATGCCGAGAAGCGTGTAATGCGCGCCTTGCGGGTTCATCGTCATGCCGAGGTCGCGCAGGCCGATGGCGATCGAGTGGAAGGTGTAAGCGAGGGGCCCGAAGGTCTCGTGGAACTTCAGCCCGTGATAGGCGGGCTCGGGTTCGGAGAGCGAGGGGAACTTGCCCGATTTCGACCAGTCGAACTTGCCTGAATCGACGATCGCGCCGCCGGTGACGGTGCCGTTGCCGGTGAGGTACTTGGTGGTCGAGTGGACGACGAGCGTCGCGCCCATTTCGATCGGCCGGCAAAGCCAGGGCGTGGCCGAGGTGTTGTCGACGATCAAGGGCACCCCGACCTTGTCGGCGACTGCGGCGAGGGCAGGGATGTCGGTGACATAGCCGCCGGGATTGGCGATCGATTCACAGAAGATCGCGCGGGTCTTGTCGTCGACGGCGGCCTCGACCGCGGCAAGGTCGTCGGTGTCGACGAAAGTTGCCGACCAGCCGAACCGCTTGATGGTCTGGGAGAACTGGGTGACGGTGCCGCCGTAGAGCCGCGTCGAGACGACGATGTTGCAGCCCGGCCCCATCAGCGGGAAGAGCGCCATGATCTGCGCCGCGTGGCCCGACGAGCAGCAGACCGCGCCCTGGCCGCCCTCGAGCGTGGCGATGCGTTCGGCCAGCGCGGCGACGGTCGGGTTGGTCAGCCGCGAATAGATGTAGCCCACTTCCTGCAGGTTGAAGAGCGCGGCGGCGTGGTCGCTGTCGCGAAAGACATAGGCGGTGGTCTGGTAGATCGGCACCTGACGCGCGCCGGTGGCGGGGTCGGGGCGGGCGCCGGCATGGATCTGCAGCGTGTCGAAACCGTAGGACTTGGCCATCATCGTCTCCGTGACTTGGGTTCGGCGGCGACGTTAGGGCAAGGCCGCGCGGCGCACAACCGGCCCGTTGTCGGCCGGCGCCGCGCCGGGCGGGCGGCGTTAGCGGTCCGATCCGGCGCCATGCGCCTTGGCGATGCCGACGTGAGGAGCGGCGTAGCCGGCCGTCCCGCTGGTGACGGCGTTCGGCGTGCAGCCGGCAAGGAGTAGGGCCAGGATCGCGGTGGTCGTCAGCAATGACATGGGGTTCATAGTGTACCTCCGGTGGTAGTGGCGGCGTTTCCGGCAGGGCCGACGGGGAGTGAACTCGATTGCCGGAAACTCGGGAGCCGGGCAGCCGGACGCGAGCGCGCCCGGCCGCCGACCTAGCGGGGGCGGTCGTCCCGATGGCGATCGGAGCGGCCCTCGACTGCCGCGTTGCCGGCGCCGAAGGGCTGATGCGGCACGCACGCCGCCAGCAGGCTGGCCGTGAGTGTGGCAATGGCAAGGCTGGCGAGGATGCGCATCGGCTGCTCCCGGTCTCGGGGGGTCGTCCCTCGCCCTGATGATACGTCGCCGCCCCGATCACCGGGAAATCACATACCGGACAGGGCCGCGTGATCGCGCCTCAGCCGCCCGACAGGCGGACCATTGCGCGGCGGCCGCCGCGCAGGAACTCGATCTGCCAGAGCCGCGCCGGTTGGGCGGTCGCGGCGGCAAGATCCTCCGGCACCCGGATCGGCAGCCCGTTGACCGCGATCAGGATGTCGCCGGGCCGGAGCCGGGTACGCCGCGACGGCCCTGCGACTTCGGTCACCACCACGCCCTCGGCAGAGAGCGGCAGGCCCAGCCGCTCGATCAGTGCCGGGCCGAGCGCTGCGACCGCGAGCCCGTTCAGCGGCGAGCCCGAACCAAGCCGCAGGCTCTGCTCCGCGTCAGGGTCGGGCGCCGGCGACAGCACGATCTCGGTCTCCGCTTCGTCCCCGTCGCTCCAGTAGCGCAGGTCCGCCGTGCCGCCGGGGCCGAGTATCGCGAGCCGGTAGTCGAGTTCCTGCGGCCCGTCCACCGGATGCCCGGCGATCCCCGTCACCACGTCGCCGGCGTCGAGCCCGGCCTTCGCGAAGGGGCTCTCGGGGTGGATCTGCCGGATCACCACGCCGCCGGGCGCCGCGAGCCCCAGCGCCTCGGCCATGCCGGCATCAACGGGCTGGACCTCGATCCCCGACCAGGGCCGCGCGAAATCGGCCGCACCCGCCTCGGCCTGCGCGACATATTGCGCGACGAGGTTCGACGGGATCGCGAATCCGATCCCGTGTGAGCCGCCAGAACGGGTCAGGATCGAGGTGTTGATGCCGAGAAGCCGGCCCGCCGTGTCCACCAGCGCACCGCCGGAATTGCCGGGGTTGATCGCCGCGTCGGTCTGGATGAAGTAGCCCCTCCCGCGCCCCATATCGCCGCCCGCCCGCGCCAGCCCGGAGACGATCCCGCTCGTGACCGTCTGGCCGACGCCGAACGGGTTGCCGATCGCGAGCACGAGGTCGCCGACCTCGGCCAGGTCGGAATCGGCGAGGTCCAGCGCCGGCAGGTCTTCCGCCCCGTCGAGCCGGATCACTGCCAGGTCGGCGGCCTCGTCAGCGAGGATCACGCGGCCCGCGTATTCGCGCCGGTCGGCGAGCACGACGCGGATATCCTCGGCGCCGCCGACGACGTGGAAGTTCGACACCACGATCCCGTCCGCCCGGAGGATCACCCCCGAGCCGAGCGAGTTCTGCACCCTTGGCACGCTCGGGCCGAAATCGAAGAACTGTGAGAACAGCGGATCGTCCGCGAAGGGGCTGAGGCGCTGGGCAACGATGCGGCTGGCATAGATATTGACCACCGTCGGCGCGGCGGCCTTCACCACCGGCGCGAAGCTGAGCCCGATCTCGGCCCGGTCGGCGGGCACCTTTGCCTGGGCAAGAAGCGGCAGGGGCAGGGCGGCGGCCACGATGAGGCAGAAGGCGGCGATGCGCATTCGGGTTACGGTCCGGGTCGTTGCGTGCTTCCGCAAAGATCGGGCGCCGCCGCGGTCAGTTCAAGCGCCGCCCGTGCCGTTTTCCGCCTGCCCTGTTCTACCTGCAGCGTCGAGAGATACTCGATCAGCGACAAGATCCGGGTGCGCACATAGGCCTCGGTCTCCCAGGGTGAGAAGTTCGGATCCTGCGCCGCGTTGACCCGCAACCGGTAGCGGCTGCCCCAGATCGGCATCTCGCGCGTGCCAAGCGCGCCGGCGTCGGAGCCCTCGATCACGCCGTAGGTCGCCGCGACCCCCGGCTTCAGCGCATCCAGAGGCCGGCGCGCTTGATCGTGTTGCGGATCGCCTGTTCGCGCTTGGGCAGGTCGGTCCGGTCGAACATCTCCCGGATTGCGTGGCCCTTCCTCTGGTAGACGATCTTCTTCAGGGGCAGGTATTCCTTCAGAACCTTCTTGATCGGATTGGGCGCGATCGCGGTCTCGAGTATCTCCACCGCGCGGTCGCTCTCGCGCGCGTAAAGCAGCGGGAAGAGCCGGTAGTGGCAGGTCACCGCGCCGTCGAGCCCGGCAAGCTTCGGCCCCGGCCTGCCGCCGCCGAAGGAATGGATCACCAGCGGCAGCGCCACCTGGTCGAGCCAAGGGTCGAGCGACTGGCAGACCAGTTCCGCCGGCGCGTCGTCGCGGATCGCCAGCGCGTACTCAAGGAACCGCTCCCCGAACGCGCGCGGGCAGCGGTAAAAGAACCAGCCGGCGTTGAAGTAGAGGTAGCGCTCCCAGTATTCGTCGGGCTTCGAGCGGTCGAGCGAGCTTTCGTAGTCGAGCCCGAACTTGTCGTAGAGCGATTTCCAGGTCGCGCCGTAGCCCGGCCCGTAAAGCTCCAGCACCGGCCAGGTGCCCTCGCGCCGCATCGAGGCGGCGGGGCGGTCGAAGTCGAAGCCGACGCCGGAAAGCGGTCCGGTGAAGAGCGTGTCGGTGTCGAAGAAGACGAAGGGCTCGCCCTCGGGCAGGGCGGCGAGGCCCTCGATCTTGTTGCCGTAGGGATAGCGCTCGCCGAAATGGCGGCTCTCGAACGGGACGATTTCGGCGCCGAAGCCTTCGAGCAATGCGCGAAGCGGCGCGTCGATGCGGGGATCCCCGGTCCAGAGCGGGCCCGGCTGCGGCTCGCCGACGAAGAGCCGGCCGGGGAAGTCCGGATTGGCGGCGCGGAAGGTGGCGGCGAAGACCACCGCCTCGTAGCCGAGCCGCCCGGCCTGGCCGATGCAAAAGACGTTGAAGCCGCGCTCTCCCGCCGCGTTGCCCGACATGCCCGTTGCCCGTTTATTGGTTCCCTGTCCGCGCCCTTATAGGCGAGCCGCGCCGCCTGGGGAAGCGGCGCGACGCCAGTGGTCCCGCCTCAGCGCAGCCGCCAGGCCTGGGTGCGGTTGAGGATCCGGCGCGAGGCCAGCGCATGCAGGATCCGCGCCCCGGCATTGGTGTAGAAGATCATCATCCCCATCGCCGCCGCGGGCGCGATGTCGCCCGCGTCGTCCATGTTCAGGACCGCGATCGAGGCGAGCGCGGTATGGGTCGAATAGATGAACACCACCGCCGAGACCGTCGTCATCGCGTTGACGAAGAGGTAGATCGAGATATCGAGGATTGCCGGCAGGCAGACCGGCACCGTGACCCGCGCGAAGAGCTTGTAGAAGGGCTGGCGCAGCGACGAGGCGACCGGCTCGAACTCCGCGTCGATCTGCTTCAGCGCGGTCAGCGCGGTCAGGTGGCCGACGGTGTAGAAGTGGGTCACGGTCGAGATGACGAGGATTATCATCGTTCCGTAGATGAAGTGCAGCGGATTGGCCGGATTGTTGAAGAAGAAGATATAGGCCAGCCCGAGCACCATCCCCGGTACCGCCATCGGCAGCATCGCGAGGAACTGGAACAGGCCGCGCCCGGTTTTGAAGCCGTCGATCTTCTCGACCATGTAGGCGCCGGTGAAGATCACGACCGTACCGATCCCCGCCGTCATCAGCGCCAGCTTGATCGAGTTCCAGTAGGCCGCCCAGCCGCCGCCATCCATCCGGTCGAAGGCGTAGTTCTTGAGGCTGAGGCTGAGGTCGTAGGGCCAGAACCGGATCAGTGCCGCATACTGGCAGATCGCGATGATCCCGACGATGAACACCGCCATCGTGCCGCACCAGGCAAGGCACAGCGCCTCCAAGCGGCGGTCGGGCCGCGGCTGGTAGGGGACCGAGCGCGCCGAGAGGAGCGAAACCTGCTTCTTCTGCACCTGCCGGTCGACGAGGAAGGCCACCACCGCCGGAATCAGAAGGATCACCGAGACCACCGCGCCCATCTCGAAGTTCTGCTGGCCGATGACCTGCTTGTAGATGTCGATGGCGAGCACGTTGTACTGCCCGCCGATGACCTTCGGCAGGCCGAAGTCGGTGATCACCAGCGTGAAGGTCACGAAGGCCGCCGAGATCAGGCCGTAGCGCGCGCCGGGGATCGTCACCGTCCAGAAGGTGCGCCACTTGCTCGCGCGTAAGGATTCGGCCGCTTCGTACTGGCGCTGGTCGGCGATCGAGAGCGCGGTCGAAATGATGATCAGCGCATGCGGGAAGGTGAAGAAGACCGAACCGATGACAATGCCCAGGGGCCCGTAGATCGACTGCCCCATCAGGAGCGATTTCATCATCCCCTGGTTGCCGAAGAGATAGATGAGCGCGATCCCCGGCAACAGCGACGGCACGAGGATCGGCATCATCGCGATCATCCGGAATGCGCCCTTGAAGGGCATGCAACTGCGGTTGATCGCATAGGCGAACCCGAAGGCGAAGACGACGGTCAGCACCGTGCTCACGACCGCGATGTAGAGCGAGTTCTGGATCGAGGAGAACAGCGTCGGATTCGAGAAATACTCGACATAGTTCTGCGCCCCGACCGACTTGACCGGCCTGAGGTTGATCCGGCGGAAGGTGTTGCTGTCGTATTCCTGCCAGTCGGTGGTGTTCTTCAGGTCGAGGCCGACGAGCCAGGGCGCGTCATCCGTGGTGCCGCGCATCCGGTACTTGACCGGACTGCGGAAGCTGAAATCGGGAAAGAACGTTGTCGCCGTCAGCCGGCCATCGGAGCTGGAGCGCAGGTCATCGGCCGGGACCGAGCCCAGCTCCGCGTTCAGCGCCTCGGCGGTGACCGGCTCGCTCCAGACTGTGCCCGTCTCGTCGCTGACTTGGAACTCGTAGCGGGCGAGGTCGAAGCCGTAGGTGACGAAGCTCTTCGACAGCATCGCGTAGAGCGGAAGAGCCAGCGCCGCGACGAGGTAAAGCGCGATCACCCCCATGAAGATCCGCTTGATGATTCCATCGCGGTCGAGGCTCAAACGAACCCGGCGACCGGGCGGCAGTTCGGCGGTCATTTCGGTCATGCTCAGGCCCCCCGCGCGAACACGAGCACCCGCTCGGCGGGCAGTTCGACCGCCATCGCGGTACCCGGCTCCAGTTCCAGACGCCGCACCGCGTTCATCGAGAAGTTGGCCACGAGCGGCGTCTCGCCGAGCGCGTCGCTCCGCAGATGGGTGCGCCAGTAGGAGCCGAGGAACTCCATGTCCGTGATCGTCACCGGCAGCATGTTGGCCGCGCCGTTCCCGGCATCCTCGGCCCGGTGGGGCAGGATGTCCTCCGGCCGCACCGCCACGGTGACGGCGGCGCCGTCGGCAATGCGGGTCTCGCTGGTGGCGAGCACCACGTCGCCAAGCGTCACCGAGCCGCCCTGATAGGTCGAGGCGACCTTGTTGGTCTCGCCGATGAAGTCAGCGACGAAGAGCGAGGCCGGCTCCCGGTAGATCTCGGTCGGGGTGCCGACCTGCTCGATCCGGCCGCGGTTGATGACCACGATGCGGTCGGCCATCGACAGCGCCTCTTCCTGGTCATGCGTCACCATGATCGTGGTGACGCCGAGCTTGCGCTGCAATTCCTTGATCTGGTGGCGCAGATGCACCCGCACCTTGGCGTCGAGCGCCGAGAGCGGCTCGTCGAGCAGCAGAAGCCCCGGATCGATGGCGATGGCGCGGGCAAGCGCGACGCGCTGCTGCTGGCCGCCGGAGAGCTGCGCTGGGTATTTCGACGCCTGCTCGGGCAGGCCGACGAGATCCAGAAGTTCAGTGACGCGGGCGTCGATCTCGCGCTTGCTGCGGCCGGTATTCTCAAGCCCGAAGGCGATGTTGCGGCGCACCGTGAGGTTCGGGAAGAGCGCGTAGGACTGGAACACGATGCCGAAGTCGCGCTGCGACGGCGGCAGGCTGGAGATGTCCGATCCGCCCTGCCGGATCGTACCGCGGGTCTGCGGGTCGAGCCCCGCGATTGCGCGCAGCAGCGTGGTCTTGCCGCAGCCGGACGGGCCGAGGAAACACACGAACTCGCCCTTCGCGATGTCGAGCGTGACCTCCCGCAGCGCCACGAAGTCGCCGAAGCTTTTCCAGAGATCGGCGATCTCCAGGTAGGGCTGCGCCGATCCTTCGGCGACATGATCCCCGGCGGACGCCTGAAGGGCGCCGCGTCTCGTCATTGCAACCATCTTTTCCATCCGGACGGAACTTTCGGGGAGGGCGCCGCGATCAGACGCGGCGCCCGGAGAGAGTCGAAGCCGGGGCTCAGCCCTTCGGTTCGGACTTGGTGTCGTAGCGCTTGGTCCATTCCTCGAGGATGGCGCTGCGGTTGTTGGCCGCCCATTCGAAGTCGTTGTCGATCATCGCCTCGGTGATGCCCTCTGGGAAGAACTCGACCGGCTTGGCGATGCCGGGAATGGCGACGACCGCGTAGCCGACATTGTACATCTCCATCGCCTTCGGCGTGATCGACCAGTCGACCAGCGTCTGCGCCGCTTCGGCATTCGCGGTGCCGGCAACGATGGCGGTCGATTCCATGTCCCAGCCGATGCCCTCGCTCGGCACGATGATGTCGATCGGCGCGCCCTCGGCCTTGGACTTCGCGCCCCGGAACGCGAAGGAGACGCCGATTACGGTCTCACCCGCGGCGGCCATCTTGCAGGGCTTGGAGCCGGAATGGGTGTAGGCGCCGATATTCGCGTGCAGCGCGTCCATGTATTCCCAGCCCTTCTCCTCGCCGAACATCTGCAGCCAGCTCGACACGTCGAGGAAGCCGGTGCCCGACGAGGCGGGATTCGGCATCACGACATGGCCGGCATATTCGGGCTTGGTGAGATCGGCCCAGCTCGTCGGCGCGGTCAGGCCGAGCTTCTCGCCCTCGACCGTGTTGAAGCAGATCGCGGCCACCCAGGCATCCATGCCGACCCAGGAGGGCGGATTGTCGGCGTCCCGGAACCGCGGGTCGAGCGCGTCGAGCCCGGACGGGGCATAGGGCTCCAGCATGCCTTCGGTCTTCAGCACCAGAAGCGAGGTCGCGGCGAGGCCCCAGACCACGTCGGCCTGCGGATTGTTCTTTTCCGCCAGGAGCTTGGCGGTGATGACGCCGGTGGAATCGCGCACCCAGTTGATCTTGATGTCGGGATGGTCCTGGTTGAAGGTCTCGGCGTAGCGCGCGAGATCCTCGGCCTCGACGGCGGTGTAGACCGTCAGTTCGGTCTCGGCATAGGCGGCGCCCGACAGCATCGCCGCGGCGGCAAGGGCCGGAACCAGTGTTTTCGCTTTGATCATGATACTCCCCAGTTTTATCGCAGACGCGGTCTGCAGGTCTGCCGGTCACGCTGCGGTCGTCCCGCCCGTGCCGCAGTTGCGTTCAGTAAGGCTGCCGGGTAACGGCAGAATTGCTGTTCGGTAACAGCAGGATAACACGCATCCTCCTTCGAGCCATCATCCACAGGGAGTATGGGATCTGGCGGTCGATAGGAAAAATCTATTTATCTTATGACTTGATCACCAGGGCCGATGATGCGGGCGTCCGTGCGATAGGGCGCGAAAGGCGCGCGAAAGGCGCGCGCCCGGTCGCGAACCGACGGCTTGAGGCAGTTACCGCGCTTCCGCGCGAATGGCGTCCGCGACGATGTCGAGGGCGCGGTCGAGGTCGGCCTGCGCGATGGTCAGCGGCGGCGACAGCGTCAGCACGGACCCTGCGGAAATCTTGAAGCTGAGCCCCGCCTCCAGACAGCGGTAATAGATCCGCTCCGCCGCCTCTTTCGCGGGCGCCCGGCTCTCGCGGTCGGCGACGATCTCGACGCCGAACATCAAGCCGCGGCCGCGAATCTCGCCGACGCGGGGATCGTCGTCCACCGCCTCGCGCAGGCGCGCGAGCGCATGCGCCCCAAGCTCGGCAGCGCGCGCCACCAGCCCCTCGTCGCGGATCACCGCGAGCGTCTCGAGCGCCGCCCGCGCCGTCACCGGGTTCTTCTCGTGGGTGTAATGGCCGATGGCGAAGTCCCCGCAGACGTCGAGATCGGCCCGCGCCACCACGGCGGCGATGGGCAGGATGCCGCCGCCCAGGGCCTTGCCCAGCGTCACGATATCCGGGACCACCTCGTCATGCTCGAAGGCGAACATCCGGCCCGTCTTGCCGAGCCCGGTCGGGATCTCGTCCATGATCAGAAGCGCGCCCGCGCGGTTACAGGCCGCGCGCACCGCCTTCCAGAAACCCGGCGGCGGCACCACCGGCACCGCCCGCATCGGCTCCGCGATCACGGCCGCGACATCGCCCTCGCGCTCGAGCACGAACTCGACCATCCTCGCGCAGGCCAGCCCGCAAACCTCCGGCCCGGCATGGCCATAGGCGCAGCGGTAGCAGTTGAAGGGCGCCACATGCTCGGCCCCCGGCAGCAAGGGCCCGGCGATATGCGAGCGGAATGTCGCCTCGCCGCCGACGCTCGCGGCGCCGAAGCCCGCGCCGTGGAAGGCGTCCCAGAAGCTCACGGTCTTGAACCGCCCGGTCGCCGCCCGCGCGATCCGGAGCGCCACCTCGTTCGCATCCGATCCGCCGGTGGTGAAGAGCACCTTTCCCAGATCCCCCGGCGCCAGCGCGCCCAGGGTCTCGGCCAGTTCCACCGACACGTCATTGGTGAAACGGCGCGGCGAGAAGCTCAAGGCATCGAGTTGGTCCTTGATCGCCGCCACCACCCGGGGATGGCCATAGCCGATGTGATGGACCGAGTTGCCATGGAAATCCATGTAACGCCGCCCGGCGGTGTCCTCGATCCAGATCCCTTCCGCCTTGGCGATGGTCGAAAGGCACGGCGAGGACAGCGACTGGTGCAGGAAGGCGTTCGCATCGCGCGCCAGAAGCGCCCGCGTTGCCGCATCGGGATGCCGCGCCGCCCATGCGCGGCGCGCCTCCGACGTGTTGGACTCGCCCTCGGTATGGGTAATCACGCCATCCCTTTCTTCTTTTTCCAAATATCCCCGCCGGAGGCTCCCGCAGCCGCCGCCGGGATCACCGTGGCCAGGGCAGCGAATAGGTCTTCACATTGGTGAAGAACTTCATCGCCTCCGTCACGCCCTCCTTCACCCCGTTGCCAGAATCCTTGATGCCGCCGAAGGGCGAGGTCTCGATCCGGTAGCCGGGCTGTTCCCAGATGTTCACCGTGCCGACATTCAGCCCCTCGATATAGGCCTGCATGCGGCGGAAATCGTTGGTGCAGACGCCGGAGGAAAGGCCGAACTCGGTGCCGTTCGAGATCCGCATGACCTCGACGTCATTGTCCGGCACCCGGACGATCGGGATCACCGGGCCGAAGGTCTCCTCCATCACAAGCTCGCTGTCATGCGGCACATGATCGACCACGATCGGCGGCAGCAGCGCACCCTTTCGGCCGGGATCGTAGAGCACCTTCGCGCCCTGATCGGCGGCCATGTAGACGCGCTTCTCGAACAGTTCCGCCGCCTGCGCATGGATCACGCAGCCGAGTTCGGTCGCCGGGTCCATCGGGTCGCCGAAACGGATCTTCTTGGCCTTCTCCAGCACCATCGGCACGAAGCGGTCCGCCACCGACTCCTGCACGAGGATGCGTTTGATCGCCGTGCAGCGCTGGCCGGAATTGCCGGTGGCGCCTGCCACCGCGATCGTCGCGGCCTTCTCCAGATCGGCATCGTCGAGGTCATTGAGCACGATCAGCGGGTCGTTGCCGCCAAGCTCCAGCGCCTGCCGCTTGTAGACCGCCTTCGACGCGATCATCTTGCCGACCGGCACCCCGCCGGTGAAGGTGATGATGTCGATGTTGGGGTTGGTGATCATCTCGTCGCCGATGTCGGCCGGCAGGCCGGTCACCACCTGGAACATCTCCGGCGGCAGCCCGGCCTCGTAGAGAATGTCCGCGAGCGTGATCGCGGTCAGCGGCGTCAGTTCCGTCGGCTTCAGCACCATGCAGTTGTTGGTGGCGATCGAGGGCGCGATCTTGTGGCTGACCATGTTCAGCGGATGGTTGAAGGGCGTGATCGCCGAGATCGCCCGGACCGGCTCGCGCTTGGTGTAGATCTTGCGGTCCTTGCCGTTGTGGGTGAGGTCGCAGGAGAAGATTTGCCCGTCATCCTGCAAGGCCTGCGCCGCGGCGAAGGTATAGACGTCCTGCGCGCGCTTGGTCTCGTAGACCGCGTGCTGCCAGCAGATGCCGAGCTCCAGCACCAGCCACTTGGCGAGGTAATCGCGCCGCTCGCCGATGATCTCGCCGGTGCGCTTGAGGATCTGGCTGCGCTCGTAGCGGGTGAGCTTCGAACGGTAATTCGCCGCGATCTCGAAGGCCTTGCGGGCATGCTCGGCCGTTCCCGCCGGCACCGTGCCCACCACCTCGTCGGTATAGGGGTAGCGGACCTCGATCACCTTGTCGGTGAAGACGGTCTCGCCACCGATCCGCATGCCCTCGTGGCGGAGTTCAATCTCCATGTGCTGGTCCTTCATGGTCAGAGCGCCGCCGCGGTGGTGGCATAGAAGAAGGCGTCGAAGTTCCTGAGCTCCGGCGCGTCCGGCGAGTCGACCGTGCGGTTGACGATGAAGGGCACCTCCTGCTCGGTCAAGCCGCCGTGGGAGCGCAAGGGCTCCTTCAGCGCCGCGAGGTCGTGGCGATGCGCCGAGGTGCCGATAGTCATGTTCTCGCCCGAGATCATCACGATGTCGCCGATCCGGTCGGCGGGCAACTCGAACCGCTTCACCGCCTCCTCGCGGGTCACAACGAGAATGATCTCGTCCCGCGCGGCGAGCTTGGCCATGATCGCCTCCCGGTCGGCCCCCGCCGGCAGGTAGGCGGTTGCGAACGACCCCAGCGCGCCGTGATGGACGACGTAGGGATCGGTGATCGGCAGGATCACCCGCGCCGCGTCCTTGCCCAGCCACTCGTCCATCAGGTCCTGCACATAGATCACCGCCGGCGAGCCGTCTGCCTTGTGCTTGGGCTTCATGCCGTGATCGGCGGTGACGACCACCGCCGCCCCGAGCGCATCGAGTTCGGCGAGGTAGCGGTCGAACATCGCGTAGAATTCCTTGGCCCCCTGCTCGTCGGGGGCGAACTTGTGCTGGATGTAGTCGGTCGTCGAGAGATACATCACGTCCGGCTTCCACTCCTTCAGGAGCTTCACCCCGGCGGCGAAGACGAACTCCGAGAGATCCGCCGAATAGACTTCGGGCACCGGACGCCCGAGCCATTCGTTCGCCTTGTCGATCCCGTGCTCGGCCTTCGTCGTGGTGTCGGACTTCTCCGAGGAAAACGCGATCGCCCGGTCCTCGTCGAACTTGAGCCCCGCCCCCAGCAGCGCCCTGAGCTTGTCCTTCGCCGTGACGACAGCGACACGCGCACCGGCCTCGTAGAAGCGCGAGAACACCGTCGGCGCGCGCAGGAACCGCACGTCGTTCATCATCACCTCCTCGCCGGTCTCCGGGTCGTAGAGGTAGTTTCCGCAGATCCCGTGCACCGCCGGCGGCCGGCCCGTCGCGATGGAGAGGTTGTTGGGGTTGGTGAAAGACGGAATGACCGAATGCGCGAGCCGATCGGTGCCCTCCGCGCGCATCCGCTTCAGGGTCGGCATCAGCCCCTCGGCGATGGCGACGTCGAGGTATTCCGGCTCGCAGCCGTCGAGGCAGATCGCCACCGCCGGCACCTTCGGCCAGGGGTAGACGCGGTCATTGGCCGTCACGGGCTTGCGGGTGATCATGTTCATTTCCAGTCCTTCCGTCATATTTCGGTGCCGCCTCAGGCGGCGAGCTTGGCGCGTTCGGCGATCGCCGCCTCGGGCGGTGCGGCGGAAGCGACGCCCATCTCGGCGAGCGCCTCCATCGCGGCCTGAACCACGCGTCGCATCACGTGTTCGTCCATCCTTCCAATGCAGCCGATGCGGAAACTCTCCACCACCGTCAGCTTGCCGGGATAGATGATGAAGCCTTTCTGTTTCATCTTTTCGTAGAAGTCGGAAAAGACGAAGGCCGGATCGGCCGGGCAGAAGAAGGTGACGATGATCGGCGAGAGCCAGCGGTCCTTCAGAAGCGTCTCGAAGCCCAAGCCCCGCATCCCCTCGACCATCACGTCGCGGTTCCGCGTATAGCGCGCCCCGCGCCCCGCGACGCCGCCCTCCGCCGCATGGAGCCGCAAGGCCTCGAGAAAGGCCGCGACGACATGCGTGGGCGGCGTGAAGCGCCACTGGCCGGTCTTCTCCATGTAGGCCCATTGCGCATGGACATCGAGGCTGAGCGAGTGGCTGTTGCCCTTGGCCGCCTCCAGCTCCGACCGCCGCGCGATCACGAAGCCGAAGCCCGGCACGCCCTCGATGCACTTGTTGGCCGAGGAGACCATCGCCTCGTAGCGGATCTCGTTGACATCAAGGGGCAGCGCGCCGAAGGCCGACATCGAGTCGATCAAGAGCTTGCGGCCGCGCGAATAGACCGCCTCGGAAATCTCCGCGACCGGGTTGAGGATGCCGGACGATGTCTCGCAATGGATCGCCACGACATGGGTGATCGCCGGATCGTCGTCGAGCGCGGCCGCCACTTCGTCGCCCCGCGGCGGCATGTAGTCGCCCTTGTCGATCAGCGTGTATTCGCGGCCGAGATAGCGCATCGTCTCCGCCGCGCGGAGCCCGTAGGCGCCGTTCGCCAAGACCAGCGCCTTGCCGTCCCTCGGAACGAAAGTCCCGAGCATCGCCTCGACCGAGAACGAGCCCGAGCCCTGCATCGGCACGCAGACGAAAGCGCCCGTCGTATCCCCGGCGAGTGCCACGAGCTGGTCACAGACCGATTTCGTCATGGCGCGGAAATCGGCGTCCCACGACCCCCAGTCCCTTAGCATCGCCTCCTTCGTCGAGAACGCCGTCGTCAACGGCCCTGGCGTCAGAAGATAGGGCTCGCCCAGCCTCGGGGCGGGCAGCGGCTCGGGCGAATGCGGCATGGCAGGCTCCTTCGGCAACACTTGGGCTGTAGTGATGCTTTTTCCACGCGCTCGTCCATATGTAAAATCGCTATTTTAGATTGATGTATAAGGCTAACTTATTCTTTGCTCAGTCGGCCCCTGCGACCGCGAGACGCGTAAGCGTTGCAACCCATAAACCGGGTCGTTAGCATCCCCGCAAACATAATCCTTCCCGATAAGGCCGCGGTTCCCATGCGCTATGTCCAGCTTCGGGCCTTCCACTATGTGGCAATCTGCGGCGGCTTCTCGCGCGCGGCCGAGGAACTGTACCTCACGCAGCCCGCAATCTCCGACCAGGTGCGCAAGCTCGAGGAGGAATACGACGTCCTGCTCTTCAACCGGCACAAGAAGCAGGTCGTTATGACCTCGGCCGGCGAGCGCCTGCTCGAGATCACCCGGCGGCTCTTTGACCAGGAGCAGCAGGCGCTCGAGCTTTTGTCCGAGAGCCGCGCCCTGCGCTCGGGGACCCTGCAGATCGTCGCCGACAGCGCGCACCATCTCTTGCACATACTAGGCCCGTTCCGCGAACGCTATCCGGGCGTCAGGATCAACGTCCGCGCCGGCAACACCGAGACCGTCATCCAGAGCCTTTACAATTACGAGTCCGACATCGGCGTCATCGGAGAGATCCCGCGCAGCCGCGACTTTCAGCATCTGCAGCTGATCTCCACGCCGATCGTGGCCTTCGTCGCCACCCACCACCCGCTTGCGCGGGTTCCGTCGTTCAGCTTCGACGAGCTCGCGCGCCATCCGCTGGTGTTCCGCGAGCAGGGCTCGCGCACCCGCAAGAAGCTCGAGGAAGCCGCGACGGCGGCCGGTGTCGCGCTGGTGCCGGCGATCGAGGCCGAGGGCCGCGAGGCGGTGCGCGAGATCGTCGCCTCGGGCGCGGGCGTCGGCTTCGTCTCGGCGGCGGAGTTCGGCGAGGACGCGCGGCTGGTGCGGATCCCGCTGATAGGAGCGGAGGCGATCGGCATGGACGAGGCGCTGATCTGCCTGCGCGAGCGCAGCGGCGGCAAGCTCGTCCGGGCCTTCTTCGAGATCGCCCGCGGCGTGGCCCTACGCTGAGACAAGGCCGGGCGCACACACGATTTCGTCAAGGCATTGGCAATACCCCCCGCCGGATCCCACATTCGGCAGGACCGCAGCGACAGGAAAGGACCGCAATGGCCTACCGCAAGTCCCCCGAGGCGATCGCCCGCCTCACGCCGGAACAGTACCGCGTCACCCAGGAGAATGGCACCGAGCGCCCCTTCACCGGCGAATACAACAGCACGAAGGAACCGGGCATCTATGTCGACATCGTCTCGGGCGAACCGCTCTTCGCCTCGTCCGACAAGTTCGAATCCGGCTGCGGCTGGCCGAGCTTCACCAAGCCGATCGTGCCCGCGAACGTGACCGAGCTGCGCGACATGAGCCACGGCATGATCCGCACCGAGGTGCGCTCGGCCCACGGCGACAGCCATCTCGGCCATGTCTTTCCCGACGGGCCGCGCGACCGCGGCGGCTTGCGCTACTGCATCAATTCCGCGAGCCTGCGGTTCATTCCGCGCGCCGAGATGGAGGCGGCGGGCTACGGTGACTATCTCGACCAGGTGGAGGACGTGACATGACCGAACGCGCCATTCTCGCCGGCGGCTGCTTCTGGGGGATGCAGGACCTGGTCCGCAGGCTGCCCGGCGTCGTCGCGACCCGTGTGGGCTATACCGGCGGCGACGTGCCGAACGCGACCTACCGCGACCACGGCAGCCATGCCGAGGGGATCGAGATCCTCTTCGACCCCGACCGGATCAGCTACCGGCGGATTCTCGAGTTCTTCTTCCAGATCCACGACCCGACGACGAAGGACCGGCAGGGCAACGACCGCGGCGCGAGCTATCGCTCGGGCATTTACTACCTCTCCGAGGCGCAGCGCCAGGTCGCCGAGGACACGATCGCGGACGTCGATGCCTCCGGCCTCTGGCCGGGGCCGGTGGTCACCGAGGTCAGGCCCGCCGGCCCGTTCTGGGAGGCAGAGGCGGAGCATCAGGACTACCTGCAGCGGTTCCCGAGCGGCTATACCTGCCACTTCCCGCGCCCCGACTGGGTCCTGCCGAAGCGCGACGCCGCCGAGTGAGCCGCGGGGCCTGCCGGAATGAAAGAAGGCCCCGCCGTGGCGGGGCCTTCGCGCCTTCCGTGAGTCCGTGGCGCGGTTACTGCGGGATCTCGCCCTCGATCCCCTCGACGTAGAAGTTCATCCCCGACAGCGTCGCGTCGTCGGCGGCCTCGCCCTCGGCGAGCCATGCCGAGCCGTCCTGCTTGTTCAGGGGCCCGCTGAACGGGTGGTATTCGCCCGAACCGATCTTGTCGCGCAGCGCCATCGCCTCGTCCCTGACCTCGGCCGGCACCTCGTCGGAGATCTCGCCGATCACCACCTCGCCGTCGCCGATGCCCTTCCAGCTCGCCAGCGGCTCCCAGGTGCCGTCGATCACCGCCTGGGTGCGCTCGATGTAATAGGGCGCCCAGTTGTCGATGATCGACGAGATCCGCGGCTTCGGCGCATAGGCGGTCATGTCGGAGGCCTGGCCGAAGGCATAGACGCCGGCTTCCTGCGCCTTGGCCATCACGGCCGTGGAGTCGGTGTGCTGCATCAGCACGTCGACGCCCTCGGCGATGAGCGCCGAGGCCGCGTCGGCCTCCTTCGCCGGGTCGAACCAGGTATAGACCCAGACCACCTTCATCTGCGCGTCGGGGTTGACCTTCTTGGCGTGGATATAGGCCGAGTTGATGCCCTGGATCACTTCCGGGATCGGGAACGAGGCGATGTAGCCGATCTTGCCCGTCTTGCTCATCCGCCCCGCGATCGTGCCGATCACCGCGCGGCCCTCGTAGAAGCGGGCGTCATAGGTCGCGACGTTCGGCGCCTGCTTGTAGCCGGTCGCGTGCTCGAACTTGATGTCGGGGAATTTCTGCGCGACGTTCAGCGTCGCGTCCATGAAGCCGAAGGACGTGGTGAAGATCAGCTTGTGGCCGGAAAGCGCGAGCTGGGTGATCGCGCGCTCGGCATCGGCGCCTTCCGGCACGTTCTCGATGAAGGTCGTCTCCACCGCGTCGCCGAAATGCTCCTCGACCGCGAGCCGGCCCTGGTCGTGCTGGTAGGTCCAGCCGCCGTCGCCCGGCACGCCGACATAGATGAAGCCGACCTTGAGCGGATCCTGCGCGAGGGCGGCACCGGCGAGGCCGAGGCCGAGCGCCGTTCCCGCAATCGCCGACGTGGCAAGGAACTGTCTGCGTTTCATATCGTTACTCCCTGTGAATGGGCTTCATGGCCCGGTTTGGCTTCGCCTCAATGCGAGGCATGGAACACCCGGCCGAGTGCGGCGGGGGCGGCAAGCGTCGCCCTCCCGCGCGGGGCCGACATGATGACAAGCACGATGATCGTTATCAGATAGGGCGCCATCGACAAGACCTGCACCGGGATCGCGATGCCGGCCGCCTGAAGACGGAGCTGCAGCACCGTGACCCCGCCGAAGAGATAGGCGCCAAGCAGCACCCGCTCGGCCTTCCACGAGGCGAAGACGACGATGGCGAGCGCGATCCAGCCGGCGCCGGCGGTCATGCCCTCGGTCCATTGCGGGACCCGCACGAGGCTCAGATAGGCGCCGCCGAGCCCGGCGAGCGCGCCGCCGAACATCAGGGCCGCGATCCGCACCCGGATCACCCGGTAGCCGAGCGCATGGGCGGCGTCATGGCTTTCGCCCACCGCGCGCAGGATCAGCCCGGCACGGGTGTACTTCAGGAACGCCCAGGTGCCGCCGACGAGCAGGAGCGAGAGATAGACCACCCAGTCGTGGTTGAAGAGGATCGGCCCGAGCCCGGGAATGTCCGAAAGCGGCCCCATGTCGATCTTCGCCGTCGGCGGCGGCTTGATCCCCTGGTAGCCCTGGCCCATCAGCGCCGAGAGCCCGAGGCCGAAGAGCGTCAGCGCCAGACCCGTCGCCACCTGGTTGGACAGGAGGTACTGGGTCAGGAGCGCGAAGAGGAGCGCCATCACCGCGCCGCCCACGGCCGCCGCCATGAAGCCGACGAACGGGCTCTCCGTCGCCACCGCCGCGGCGAAGCCGGAGATCGCGCCGATGATCATCATCCCCTCGACCCCGAGATTGAGGACGCCGGATTTCTCGGCGACCATCTCGCCCGTCGCCGCAAGAAGGATCGGTGTTGCCGCGACCATCATCGAGGCGATGAGAAGAACGATGTCGATACCGCCGATAACCATCAGATCAGCCCCCCGATGCGGATGCGGAAATTTGTGAGAAGGTCCAGGGCCAGCAGGAAGAAGAGAAGCATCCCCTGGAAGGCCTGGATCGCTGCGAGCGGCAGGCTGAGCGAAAGCTGCGCCATTTCGCCACCGATATAGGTCAGCGCCATCAGAAGCCCCGCGAGCAGGATGCCGACCGGATGCAGCCGCCCGAGGAAGGCCACGATGATCGCGGTGAAGCCGTAGCCGACGTTGAAGCTGTCGGTGATCTGCCCGCCCGGACCGGCGACCTCGAAGATCCCCGCGAGCCCCGCGAGCGCGCCCGAGATGCCGAGACAGATCGCGACGAGCGTGTTGGGGTTGACGCCGGCGAACCGCGCCGCCCGTGGCGCCTGCCCCGCGACGGAGATCTGGAAGCCGAGAATGTGGCGGTTGAGAAGGATATAGGCGCCGATCACCGCGAGGAATGCCGTCACCACGCCCCAGTGCAGCCCGGTATTGGCGATCAGGTCGGCATTATGGGCCGAGGGGTACTGCTGCAGGTTGCGGCTCCCCGGGAAGCCGAAGCCCTCGGGGTTCTTCAAGGGTCCGAAGGCCAGGGTCGAGAGAATGTTCTCGGCCACATAGACCAGCATCAGCGAGACAAGGATCTCGTTCGTGCCGAAGCGGATCTTCAGAAGCGCCGGGATCATCGCCCAGATGAAGCCGCCGATCGCTCCGGCGATGATCATCGCCGGGAACAGCAGGAAGCTCTCCGCCGGATAGGCCGCGAGCGCCACGGACCCGCCACAGAGCGCGCCCATGATGTACTGGCCTTCCGCGCCGATGTTCCAGACCGCCGCCCGGAAGCCGAGGCTCAGGCCGATCGCGATGAGGATGAGCGGGCCGGCCTTCACCAGAAGCTGCGGCCGGAAATAGCTCGCATTGGCGCCGAACAGCGGCTCCCAGAAGATCGCCTTGATGGCGAGCACCGGGTCCTTGCCGAGCATGGCGAAGAGCATGCCGCCCGCGATCATCGTCAGGATGACGGCGAGGACCGGCGTGCCCCAGGACCAGAAGGTCGAGGGGGTCGGGCGTTTCTCAAGCCTGAACATGGTGCACCTCCGCTTCATGCATGCCATGCGCCCCGCCGAGCATCAGGCCAATCTCGTCGATGGTCAGTCCCTGCGTCGGGACCGGGGCCGACAGCCGGCCCTCGTTCAGCGCCGCGAAGCGGTCGGCGATCTCCATGATCTCGTCGATGTCCTGGCTGATCACCACGACCGCCGCGCCCTTGGCCGCACGGTTCAGGAGCGCCTGCCGGATGAAGGCCGCGGCCGCGGCATCGACGCCCCAGGTCGGCTGGTTGACGATGATCACCTCCGGCTCCTGCATGATCTCGCGCCCGAGCACGAACTTCTGCAGGTTACCGCCCGAGAGCGCGCGCGCCGCCGTGCCGATGCCGGGGGTCCGGACGTCGAAGGTCTTGACCACTTCCTCGGCGAAGCGCCGGGTGCCGGCCCAGTCGATGAAGCCGTTCTTCGTCAGCTGTTTGCGGACCGCGCCCGAAAGAAGCGCGTTCTCCATCAGGCTCAGGTCCGGCACTGCGGCATGGCCCAAGCGTTCCTCGGGCGCGGTGCAGAGCCCCGCCTTGCGGCGCTCGTTCGGCCCGAGGTCGCCGACGTCGAGCCCGTTGATCTGCACGCAGTCGCGCGGCGTCTTCACCTCGCCCGACAGGGCCAGCAGAAGCTCGTCCTGGCCGTTCCCGGCGACGCCGCCGATGCCCAGGACCTCGCCCTGCCGGACCTCGAAGCCGATCTCGCGCAGGCTGGTGCCGAAGGCGCTCGGCGCCGGGACCGAGAGGTTGCGCACCTGCAGCGCCACCGGGCCGGGGTTGATCGGCGCCCGCTGGGGCGCGTTCAACTCCGCGCCGACCATCATCTCGGCCATCTCGCGCGCGGTGCTGTCCCTCGGCGTGCAGGTGCCCACGACCTTGCCGCGCCGCAGGATCGTCGCCTCGTCGCAGAGGGCTTTGATCTCTTCCAGCTTGTGGCTGATGTAGAGGATCGAGGTCCCCTCCGCCGCGAGCTGCCTGAGCGTTCCGAAGAGGATATTGACCTCCTGCGGGGTGAGCACCGAAGTCGGCTCGTCCATGATCAGGAGCTTCGGATCCTGAAGGAGACAGCGGATGATCTCCACCCGCTGGCGCTCCCCGGCCGACAGGTCGCCCACCAGCCGCTCGGGGTCCAAGGGCAGGCCGTAGCCTTCCGAGACCTCGCGGATCCGCCCGGCGAGCTCGCCCATCGGCGGCGGGTTGTCCATGCCCAAGGCCACGTTCTCGGCGACGTTCAGCGCGTCGAAGAGGCTGAAATGCTGGAACACCATCGCGACGCCGAGGCCCCGCGCCTCGCGCGGTTCGGAGGGCGTGTATTCCTCGCGCCGGAAGGTCATCCTCCCCTCGTCGGGCTTCACCAGCCCGTAGATCATCTTCACCAGCGTCGACTTGCCCGCGCCGTTCTCGCCCAGAAGCGCGTGGACCTCGCCCTCGCCGATCTGGAACGAGACGTCATCATTGGCCTTCACGCCCGGATAGGACTTCGACAGTCCCTCGATCGTCAAAAGCACGTCCCTTGTCATCTCGCGTCTTCCCTCCCGGGGCGCCGTGCGCCCGGTTTCCTGTTCCTGAAGAGTCTTTCCGGTCATCCCGTCCGCTCCTCCCTCGTTCGGCCCTCGGCCCGGTCCCGGATCAGCTCGGCCGCAACCCCGACGGCGATCGCCTGCGGATGCTTGCCGAGTGCCGGATCGCCGATCGGACATCGGATCCGCCCGATCTGCTCCTCGCCGTGACCGAGCGCCTTCAGCCGGCTTCGGAACCTTGCCCATTTAGTCGCCGATCCGATCAGCCCGAGCCGCCGGAAGCCGTGGCCGAGCAGCCGGTGGCAGAGCTCGAGATCGATGGCGTGCGAAAAGGTCAGCACCAGGTGCTCCGCCACTGCCGGCGCCTCCGCCACCAGATCGGCGGGGTTCGCAGCCACCCGCTGCACCACGCCCTCCGGTACTTCCGGAAACCGCGCCGCATCGGTATCGACCCAGGTGAGCCGGAGGCCGGGCAGGGGCCCGAGCACCGCCACCAGCGCCCGCCCGACATGGCCCGCGCCCCAGATCCAGATCTCGCGCTCCGCCATTGCCACCGGCTCCACCATCCAGCCGTGGACGATCCGCGCCACCGGCCGGAACCCCTCGCCGCGCGCCCGGTTGAGGATGCGCCGCACCGCGAGCGGAGCGTCGCCGCCCGTGCCGGGCAGCGGCCGCGCGACCACGGTCACGTCGCCGACAGCCTCCAGCCGCGCGGCGTCCCAGAGCTCCGACAGGAGCGTGACCGCCCCGCCGCAGCACTGGTTCAGCCGAGGCCCGAGCGGCATCCGGTCGACCCGGTCGCCGGTTCCGGCCGCGAGCATCGCCCGCGCCCGCGCCGCCGCCTCGTATTCGAGCGCGCCGCCGCCGATCGTGCCCTCCTGACCGCCGGCCCAGACCAGCATCGCCGCGCCCGCCTCGCGCGGGGCCGAGCCCGCAATCTCGGCCACGACGACCCGGATCACCGCGCCATGCGCCGCGACCCTGCGCGCCAGCGCCTGGAGATCGACGCTCATGCCCCGGTCCCCCGCGCCCGCTTCACCGCCGCGAGCACCGCCTCCGCCGTCGCCGGCGCCTGCAGGTCGGGCCAGTTCGGCCCGCAGGCGGCGCAGGCATCGGCGAGGGCCGAGAAGACCGAGATCCCGTGCATGAAGGGCGGCTCGCCCACCGCCTTCGAGCGGTAGATCGTGTCCTCGCGGTTCTGCCCGTCCCAGAGATCGACGTTGAAGACCCGGGGCCGGTCGGAACAGGCCGGGATCTTGTAGGTCGAGGGCGCATGCGTCATCAGCCGCCCCTTGTCGTTCCAGACCAGCTCCTCGGTCGTCAGCCAGCCCGCGCCCTGCACATAGCCGCCCTCGATCTGGCCCTTGTCGATCGCCGGATTGAGGCTCGTGCCGCAGTCATGGAGGATATCGGCCCTGAGGATCCGGTTCTCGCCGGTGAGCGTGTCGATCACCACCTCCGAGACGGCGGCGCCATAGGCGAAGTAGTAGAACGGCCGGCCGCGCCCCGCCTTCCGGTCCCAGGTGATCTTCGGGGTGGCGTAGAAGCCCGTGGATGAGAGGCTCACCCGCCCCATGTAGCAGCGCGCAGCGGCCTCCGCGAAGCTCATCTCGTCGCCGCCGACGATGACCTTGCCGTCCGCGAACCGCACCTTGGCGGGCACCGTCTGATGCTCGCGGGCAAGGTAGTCCGCCATCCGCTCCCGGATCGTGTCGCAGGCCGCCTTCACCGCCATGCCGTTGAGGTCCGACCCCGAGGAAGCCGCCGTGGCCGAGGTGTTCGGCACCTTCGCGGTATCGGTCGCGGTGATCGCGATCGTCGCCACATCGACCCCGAAGGCAGATGCCGCCACCTGGCTCACCTTGCGGAAGAGCCCCTGGCCCATCTCGGTCCCGCCGTGGTTGAGATGGATCGACCCGTCCGAATAGACGTGCACCAGCGCGCCCGCCTGGTTGAGATGGGTGAGCGTGAACGAGATCCCGAACTTCACCGGTGTCAGCGCGATGCCCTTCTTCAGGATCGGGTTCGCCGCGTTCCACGCATCGACCGCGGCCTTGCGGCTGGCAAACCCGCTCGTCTCCTCAAGTTTCGCCACCAGCCCGTTGAGGATGAAGTCCTCGACCGGCATGTGGTAGGGCGTGGTCTGGAACCCCTCCGCCGCCGGTATCTTCGCGTCGGTACGGATCATCGTTTCGGAGCCGCGCGAAACCAGATCGACATCCGGATCATCCGGGAAGCTCTCATGGCCCGTCTCCGGCGCGGGGGCGACGCGGTCGGTCGCCTCGGCGTAGAAGTTCGCCTTGCGGACCGCGAGCGGGTCGCGCCCGAGCGCATGGGCGATGTGATCCATCACCCGCTCGATCCCGAGCATGCCCTGCGGGCCCCCGAAGCCGCGATAGGCGGTCGCCGACTGGGTGTTGGTCTTCAGCCGGTGGCTCTCGATCCGCACGTGGTCGAGGTTGTAGGCATTGTCCGAATGCAGCATCGCCCGGTCCGCGACCGGCAGGCTCAGGTCCTGCGCCCAGCCGCAGCGCGCGAGCTGCAGGAACTCGATCCCGAGGATCCGGCCCTCCTCGTCGACGCCCGCGCGGTAGGCGATGCGGAAGTCGTGGCGCTTGCCGGTGATCACCATGTCGTCGTCGCGGTCATAGCGCATCTTCGCCGGCCGCCCGAGGAGATGCGCGACGAGCGCGCAGGAGACCGCGAGCGCGTTGCCCTGACTCTCCTTGCCGCCGAAGCCGCCGCCCATGCGGCGGATCTCGACCCGGACAGCGTTCATCGGCAGGCCGATCGCCTCGGCGACCTTGTGCTGGATCTCGGTCGGGTGCTGGGTCGAGGACTGGACGATCACGCCGCCCTCTGCCGGCAGCGCCAGCGCCGCCTGGCCTTCGAGGTAGAAATGCTCCTGCCCGCCCATCTCGAAGCGGCCCTCGATCACCCGCGGCGCCCCGGTGATGGCCTTCGCGGCATCGCCCTTGGTCCAGATCACCGGCCCGCCCTCGAAGCGGCTCCCCGCTGCCATCGCGTCATCGACCGTCAGGAGCGCGGGCAATTCCTTGTACTCGATCTTCCCCTTCCGCGCCGCCTTGCGGGCCGCCAGATGGCTTTCCGCGATGACGAGGAAGATGGGCTGGCCGACATAATGCACCGTCCCGGTGGCAAGAAGCGGCTCGTCATGGATCGAGGGCGAGACGTCGTTGGCAAAGGGCAGGTCGTCGGCGGTCCAGACCGCGATCACGCCGGGCGCCGCGCGGGCCTCCGAGAGATCCATCGAAACGATCTCGCCATGCGCGACGGTCGAGATCCCGAAGGCCAGATGCGCCGCGTTCGCGGGCAGCGGCACGTCGTCGATGTAGCGGGCCGTGCCGCTGACATGCAGCCGGCCGGAATCGTGGGTGACGGGCTTCGCAACGCTCATGGGGTCACCTCCAGAACCGAAACGGGCGCGCCGGCGCGCTCGTGGAAATAGCGCAGGGCCATGTTCTGCGCCGCCTCCAGCCGGTAACCGGCCGAGGCGCGCATGTCGGTGAGCGGTGTGAAATCCTGCGCGAAGGCGGGCAGCGCCGCCTCGACCGTGGCAAGGGTCCAGTCCTTGCCCACCAGTGCTGCCTCGACCGCCGCGGCACGCTTCGGGATCCCCGCCATGCCGCCGAAAGCGATCCGCGCGGCCGTGACACGGCCTTCCGCCACGGTGACGTTGAAGCAGCCGCAGACCGCGGAGATATCCTGGTCGAACCGTTTCGACAGCTTGTAGCAGGCGAGGTCCGGCACCGTCTCGGGGATCGTCACCGCCTCGACGAACTCGCCCTTGGCACGGTCCTGCTTGCCATAGTCGAGGAAGAAATCCTCCAGCGCGATCTCGCGCCGCGCCGCGCCCTTCCTCAGATGCAGCGTCGCCCCCATCGCGATCAGCGCCGGCGGCGCGTCGCCGATGGGCGAGCCGTTGGCGATATTGCCGCCGATCGTCGCGGCGCCGCGCACCTGTTCGGAGGCGAAGCGGCGCAGCAGCTCGGCGAAGGCCGGGTGCGGCGCCTCCATCGCGAGCCGCAGGCCCGCGATCGTGACCCCCGCGCCGACGCGCCAGCCGCCCGCGACCGTCTCGATCCGCTGCAGGTCGGCGCAGGCATGGAGGAAGGCCACCTCCGGCAGTTCGCGCAGCTGCTTCGTCACCCAGAGCCCGACATCGGTCGCCCCGGCGACGAGCATCGCGTCGGGATGGGCCGCGTACCATTCGGCCAGCTCATCCGCCGATCCCGGCGCATAGGGCGCTGCGCCGTCGGACCGGGCGGGCTTGTCGTCGACCCATTTCGGCACCGGCGCCGTCGCGGCGGCCTCGGCGGCGCGGATGATCGGCGCGTAGCCGGTGCAGCGGCAGAGATTGCCCGCAAGCTGGTCGTCATGGTCGGTGGCCCCGTTCTTCTGTGCCACCGCCATCGAGACCACGAAGCCCGGCGTGCAGAAGCCGCACTGGCTGCCGTGATGCTCGACCATCGCCTCCTGCACGGGATGCATCTCGCCCTTCGGCCCGGTCAGACCTTCGACCGTGCGGACGGCTTTCCCGTGAAGCTGCGGCAGGAAGAGGATGCAGGCATTGAGCGCCCGGCACCCTTGGTCGTCGGTGACCATCACGGTGCAGGCGCCGCAGTCGCCCTCGTTGCAGCCTTCCTTGGTGCCGGTGAGTCCCTGCCTGTCGCGCAACCAGTCCAGAAGCGTCCGGGTCGGACGCTCGCCGGCTACGGTGACAGGCGTTCCGTTCAACAGAAACGCGATGTCGGTCATCGAATGAACCCGCCGCCTTCTCCTCTCCCGGGCTAGTTGCGCCTCCGCCCGATGCGGCGTAAAGCGGATATGCGCGCCCCGTCTCCCGCTTTCCATGAAGCGCCGAACCCGGCCACAAGGCAAGCAATACTTAACGGGAAAACCGTTAAGCAGTTTCTCGGAATCCCGCATAATCAGCGAAACTCGCGGCCCCTCCCCGCGTCACGCTGGCCTTGTCGGGACCGCTGGGCCATAGTGCCGCCCGGGTGACGTCGCCATGTCGGGGCGGGTGGGATGCAGACGGCTTTCTATCTGGTATTGCTCGCGGTTATCGGGCTTCTCGCGCTGCAGGTCGCGGCCGCCAAGCGGTGTCGCGGCCGCGTTCTCCAGCTCGCCGCCCGGCTTCGCGACACGCCGCCCACCCGCGACATCGACATCGCCCTGCCGCCGCTCGTCGCCGATTTCGCCCGCCGCGCCGGCGCCGATCCGGGCCGGCCGATGCGCGCGGCGAGCTTCAACCAGACCGCCGAGCTCCGGCTGAAGCCGGGCGGCCGCTTCCACCGGATCGAGGCCTGGCAGGTCGTCTCGCTCGGCCGCGCCGGCTTCGTCTGGGACGCGCGCCAGCCGCTCGGCCCCCTGACGAGGCTCCGCGTCCTCGACGCCTTCGTCGGCGGCGAGGGTCTCCTCGAGGCGCGGCTCCTCGGCACCATCCCCGTCGCCCGCGCCTCCGGCGCCGAGATCGACCTCGGCGAGGCCTACCGCTACCTCGCCGAACTGCCCTGGATGCCGGACGCGATCCTCGGCAATCCCGACCTCACCTGGCGGGTGACCGGCCCCGACACGGCCGAGGTCCGGATGACGACCCGCGACGGCATCGCGCGGGTCACCTTCGGCTTCGACGCGCAGGGCGACATCGTCGCGATGGAGGCGAGGGACCGCCCGGCCCGCGATCCCGACGGCACGACCCGCCGCTACGACTGGCGCGGACGCTTCTCCGACTACCGGGAGATCGGCGGGCGCCGCCTGCCCGGCTTCGGCGAGGTCGGCTATGTCTACCCCTCCGGCTACGAGGCCTATTTCCGCGGCCGGATCAGCGACTACCGCCTCGCGCCGTGATCCATTCGCGCCGGTACGCCCTTCCGGGGCCCGCGCCCTTCGGCTAGGGTCCGGCCATGACCAAGGCGCCGCGATTCATTCACCTCCGCACCCATACCGAATACTCGCTCCTCGAAGGCGCGGTGCCGGTGAAGAAGCTCGTCGGGCATTGCGACAAGATGGGCATGCCCGCCATCGCCGTGACCGACACGAACAACATGTTCGCGGCGCTGGAATTTTCCGTGATCGCCAAGGGGGCCGGGGTGCAGCCCATCGTCGGCTGCCAGCTCTCCCTCGACCACGATCCCGCCCAGCCGGGCGAAAAGCCCCGCCCGCCCGCGGCGCTCGTTCTGCTCGCCCAGAACGAGGCGGGCTACATGAACCTGATGAAGCTCAACTCCTGCCTTTACCTCCGCGAGGACGGCGCCCTGCCGCATGTCACGGCGGAGGAACTGGAGACCCATTCGGAGGGGCTCATCTGCCTCACCGGCGGCCCCGACGGCCCCGTTGGCCGGTTCCTGCAAGCAGGGCAGGGGCCGAAGGCCGAGGCGCTGATGAAGCGCCTCGCCGCGGCCTTCCCGGACCGGCTCTATGTCGAACTGCAGCGCCATCCCGGCGAGGGCGGCCAGTATACCGAGGCCGAGCGGCTGACCGAGCGCGGCCATGTCGAGATGGCCTATGCGATGGGCCTGCCCTTGGTCGCCACAAACGACGTCTACTTCCCGAAACCGGCCATGTACGAGGCGCATGACGCGCTGATCTGCATCGCCGAGGGCGCCTATGTCGACCAGCAGGAGCAGCGCCGGCGGCTGACGCCGCAGCACTACCTGAAATCGCCCGAGGAGATGGCGGCGCTCTTCGCCGACCTGCCCGAGGCCTTGGAGAACACCGTCGAGATCGCGCGCCGCTGCGCCTTCGCCGCCTTCAAGCGCAAGCCGATCCTGCCGCGCTTCGCCGATGACGAGGTGCAGGAACTGCGGCGCCAGGCGAACGAGGGGCTCAAGGCGCGGCTCGCCGTCATCCCCCACGCGGTCAGCCTTGAGGATTACCAGAAGCGCCTCGATTTCGAGCTCGGCATCATCGAGCAGATGGGCTTCCCCGGCTACTTCCTCATCGTCGCCGACTTCATCAAATGGGCCAAGGACCACGACATCCCCGTCGGTCCCGGCCGGGGCTCCGGTGCCGGTTCGCTCGTGGCTTATGCGCTGACGATCACCGACCTCGATCCCCTGCGCTACTCGCTCCTCTTCGAACGCTTCCTCAACCCCGAGCGGGTCTCGATGCCGGACTTCGACATCGACTTCTGCATGGACCGCCGCGAGGAGGTGATCCGCTACGTCCAGGAACGCTACGGCCGCGACAAGGTCGGCCAGATCATCACCTTCGGCGCGCTCCTGTCGAAAGCCGCCGTCCGTGACGTCGGCCGCGTGTTGCAGATGCCCTATGGCCAGGTCGACCGGCTCTCGAAACTGATCCCCGTCGAGGGCGTGAAACCCGTCTCGATCGAGAAGGCGCTCGCCGACGAGCCGCGCCTGCGCGAGGCCGCCCGCGCCGAGGAGGTGGTGCAGCGGCTGCTCGACTACGGCCAGCAGATCGAGGGGCTCCTCAGGAACGCCTCCACACACGCCGCCGGCGTCGTCATCGGCGACCGGCCGCTCGACGAGCTGGTGCCGCTCTACCGCGACCCGCGCTCGGACATGCCCGCGACCCAGTTCAACATGAAATGGGTGGAGCAGGCCGGCCTCGTGAAGTTCGACTTCCTCGGGCTGAAGACGCTGACCGTCATCCAGAACGCCGTTGACCTCATCCGCGCGGGCGGCCGCCACCTGCATCAGGCCGCCGACGGCCGCACGCTCTACACCCCGCCCGAGGGGGCCGAGGACCAGATCAACGCGATCCCGCTCGACGACGAGCCCACCTACAAGCTCTACGCCGCCGCCAAGACCGTCGCCGTGTTCCAGGTGGAAAGCTCAGGCATGATGGACGCGCTGCGGCGCATGAAGCCGACCTGCATCGAGGACATCGTCGCCCTCGTGGCACTCTACCGGCCCGGCCCGATGGAGAATATCCCGACCTATTGCGAGGTCAAGAACGGGGTGAAGGATCTGGAATCGATCCACCCCACCATCGACCACATCCTGAAAGAGACGCAAGGCATCATCGTCTATCAGGAACAGGTGATGGAGATCGCCCAGGTCATGGCCGGCTACACGCTCGGCGGCGCCGACCTTCTCCGCCGCGCGATGGGCAAGAAGATCGCCGAGGAGATGGCCAAGGAGCGGCCGAAGTTCATCGAGGGCTCCACCGCCAACGGGGTGGACAAGAAGAAGGCGGGCGAGGTCTTCGACCTTCTGGAGAAGTTCGCGAACTACGGCTTCAACAAGTCCCACGCCGCCGCCTATGCCGTCGTCAGCTACCAGACGGCGTGGCTCAAGGCCAACCACCCGGTCGAGTTCATGGCAGGCGTCATGAACTGCGATATCCACCTCACCGACAAGCTCTCGATCTACGCCGAGGAGGTGCGGCGCGGGCTCGAGATCACCATCGTACCGCCTTGCGTGAACCGCTCCGAGGCGACCTTCTCGGTCACGAACGGCCAGATCGTCTACGCGCTGGGCGCGCTCAAGAACGTCGGCGTCGAGGCGATGCGGCTCATCGTCGAGGCGCGGGGCGGGAAACCCTTCGCCACGCTCTACGACTTCGCCCGCCGCGCCGATCTCAAGCGCATCGGCAAGCGCTCGCTGGAGATGCTGGCGCGGGCAGGGGCCTTCGACCAGCTCGATCCCAACCGCGCCCGCGTCTTCGCCGCGCTCGACGCGCTGTCGGCCTATTCGGCGGCGATCCACGAGGGCCGCGCCTCGGCTCAGGTCTCGCTCTTCGGCGAGGCGGGCGAGGACCTGCCCGAGCCGCGCCTGCCCTCCGGCGACGACTGGCTCCCGGCCGACCGGCTGGCGCAGGAGCACCAGGCGATCGGCTTCTATCTCTCCGGCCATCCCTTGGACGACTACGCCCCGGCGCTGAAGCGCAAGGGGATGCTGACGCTCGCCGAATTGCAGCAGAAGGCCGAACGCGACGGCGCGGCGGTGTCGCGCGTCGGCGTCCTCGTTTCCGGCCTTCAGGACCGCAAGTCCGCGCGTGGCACCCGCTTCTTCCGCATGAACATCTCCGACCCGACCGGGCAGGTCGCGGGCATGGCGCTGTTTCCCGAGGATTTCGACGCCTGCCGCAAGGTTTTCGACCAGACCAACCACGTCGTGATGTCGCTCGAGGCCCGCTTCAACGAGGGCCAGTTCGACCCCGTCGCCCGCTCCGTCGCGCCGATGGAGGGGGCGGTCGCCGATGCCGGCGGCGCCGGGCTGAAGATCCATATCGAGAGCGAGGCCGCCGTCGCCTCGGTCGCGGCCCTGCTCGCCCGCATGGTCGAGGAGGCGAAGATCCGCTCCCGCGGTCCGATCAGCTTCTGCATCGCCGACCGCGAGACCGGCGAGGAGGTCGAGGTCTCGGCCGGCCGCGACTTCCCGGTCAATCCCCAGATCAAGGGCGCGATCAAGGCGATGGGCGGCGTCGTCCTGGTCGAGGAGGTCTGACCGCAGCGGGCGGTCCCATCGAGAGGGCAAGCGATGATGAAACTGCTCCGCTGGACCGTGTTCCTGGTTCTTGTCGGCGCCGTCGCGATCATTCTGGCGCGGCTCGCGTTTCCGCTTGCGCCGCTCGATGGCCGCACGGAGTCCACGGCCCGCCCCGCGTCGCCCGCAACCGCGTTCGGCGCGGCCGTCCTGTCTGCCGCCGCACGCCATGCGGGTCTGAGCGGGGTCTATCCGCTGTCATCGGGGCTCGACGCCTATACCGCGCGCGCGCTCATGGCGCGGGCGGCGGCGGAGACGATCGACGCGCAGTACTACATCTGGGCCGACGACATGACCGGCCTCACGCTCCTGAAGGAGTTGCAGGATGCCGCCGACCGCGGCGTCCGGGTCCGTCTCCTCGTCGACGACAACGGCACGCCCGCGCTCGACCCCGAGCTTGCCGCCCTCGACGCCCATCCGAACGCCGAGGTGCGGATCTTCAACCCCTTCACCCTGCGCGCCCCCCGGCTCGCCTCCTACCTCTTCGACTTTCCCCGCCTGAACCGGCGGATGCACAACAAGTCCTTCACCGTCGACGGCGCTGCGACCATCATCGGCGGCCGCAACATCGGCGATGTCTATTTCGAGACCGGCACGGCGGGCATCTACTTCGATCTCGACGTGCTCGCCGTCGGCCCCGCGGCCGCCGAGGTCGCCGCCGATTTCGATCGCTACTGGAACAGCCGCTCGTCCTACCCCGCACTGTCGCTGATCGCCCCGGCACCGGGCAGCGAGGGCCGGCTCGCCGCGCGCGCCGCCGAGGCGGCGGCCTCCGAGCAGTTCGCGGGCTACCTGCGGGCGCTGACCGAAACGACCCTCGCGCGCGATCTCGCCGCAGGCACACTGGCGCTCGAATGGGTGCCCGTGCGGCTCTTTTCCGACGATCCGGCCAAGGGGCTCGGCCCGATGAACGGCGACGACCTCCTGATCTCCCGGCTCTGGCGCGACATGCCGCCGCCGCAAACCTCCTTCGATCTCGTCTCGGCCTATTTCATCCCGGGACGCGAGGGAACCGAGGCGCTGACCCGGTTCGCGGACAAGGGCATCAAGGTCCGGACGCTCACCAATTCGCTCGAGGCGACCGACGTGCCGGTGGTGCATTCCGGCTATGTCGAATACCGCGACCAGCTCATTGACGGCGGCGTCGAGACCTACGAGCTCCGCTCCGGGATCGAGGAGCGCCGCACCATCGACAAACTCGGCATGCTCGGCCAGTCGACCTCGTCCCTGCATGCCAAGAGCTTCGCCTACGACCGCCGCCACATCTTCATCGGCTCGTTCAACTTCGACCCGCGCTCGGCCCGGCTGAACACCGAAATGGGCTTCCTCATCGACAGCCCGCGCCTCGCCGGTTCGATGCAGGACAGCTTCGACACGACGGTTCCCCTCGCAGCCTACCGCGTCACCCGCGACGCTGGCGGCAAGCTCACCTGGCACGAGGCGCTCGCGGACGGGAAGGGGACGGACTACCGGCGCGAGCCGAACACCTCCTGGACGATCCGCGCCCTCGTCGCCGCCGTCGCCTGGCTGCCGATCGAATGGATGCTGTGATCCGTCGTCGGCTCCGCTCCCGGTCCTGCGCCGGGAGCGGGACAGCGTTTTGAGCAGTTCCTGACCGGGGCTGTTTTTCGGAACGATGCCGCGATCATTGTGGCGATTTTCGGAAAAGCGTTCCGAAGCGCCGCTCCGAATGGGGCTTGCGCGCGCCATTGGCCCGGATAGCTTCGCGCCCATGCCGCCTTCGGGTGTTCCGGAATCTCTCCAATTGGACAATTTCATCGCATTCGCCGTCGTCGGCTTCCTCGCGCAGCTCGTCGACGGGGCGCTCGGCATGGGCTTCGGCGTCATCTCCTCGGCCGTCCTTCTCGCCCAGGGCGTGCCGCCGCCGCTGGTCTCGGCCAGCGTCAATGCCGCCAAGCTGCCGACCTCGGGCACCTCGGCCACCTCGCACTGGCTGCACGGCAATATCGACTGGCGGGTGGTCCGCCCGGTCGTGGTGATGGGCGCGCTCGGCGGCTGCCTCGGCGCGCTTCTCCTGACATCGCTCAAGGGGGCGCTGCTGCTCTGGCTCACCAACCTCTACCTTCTCGCGATCGGCGCGCTCGTCCTGGTCCGCGCCTGGCGCGGCCGGGCGCCCGCGCTCGTCGCCGCCGGCCGGTTCCGCCTGATCGGCTTCGCGGGCGGCGCCATCGAGGGGATCGGCGGCAGCTGGGGCCCGGTCGTCACGACCGGCCTGCTCGGTTCCGGCGTGCCGCCCCGGCATGCCGTGGGATCGTCGAACCTCTCGGAATTCGTGGTGAGTTTCGTGGTCTTCGCGGTCCTGACGCTGGGCTTTCATGCCGGCCACTGGGGCGCGGACATGGAGTGGCGCTCGCTCATCGGCTCGGTCGCCGGCCTCGTCGCGGGCGGCGTTCCGGCGGCGATCTTCGGCGGAAGGCTCGCCGCGCGGGTGCCGCACCGGCCGCTGACCGTTGCAGTCGGGCTCCTGGCGATCGGCATCGCCGCCTACCGCTTCGCGACGATGTGAGGCCCGCCGCCGCGCCTCGGCCTCGCCGGTCTAGGCGTTACTCCATGCGGCCCCCGAAGGCCCGGACAAAGCTCACCGCGAGGATGATCCGCACGAGGTGATGCGCGGTGACGTAGAGGATCGACATCTTCAGGCTGAGCGCGATCAGCCCCATCTCGATCAGCCCGCCCGGCGCGAAGGCGAGGAACACCGCGCGCACCGGCTCGCCCGTCAAGGGCGCCAGCGCGAGGGCGAAGCCGACCGCGGTCCCGATGGTGATGACCGCGTTCATCAGCGCGAGCCTGAGCGCCACGAGGATCCGCCCCTTCGGCATCCCCGCGAAGCGCACCCCGAGCGAGGTGCCGACCACGACCTGCGCCGCGGCCAGGAGCCAGCCGGGCGGCACGCCCTCGGTCCAGCCCGCCATGTGGGCGGCCGCCGACAGGAGGATCGGCCCCAGCACATGGCCCGCCGGCAGCCGGAGCTTGAGCCCGATGAGAGCACCCGCCACCGCCGCCACCGCCAGCACCGCCACGTCCCGGACCCCGAGCGCCGATCCCGCCACCGCCGCACCGGCCGCCGAGCCGACCGCATGGCCCTCCATCCAGGAAAACGCGACCGGCACCAGCACGATGGTCAGGATCAGCCGCAGGAACTGCAGCATCGCCAGCATCTGCACGTCGGCCCCCGCCTCCTCGCCCATCTGCACCGTCTCGACGAGCCCGCCCGGCGCGGTGCCGTAGAAGGCGGTCCGCCGGTCGACCCGCCTGGTCGCGGTCAGTAGCCGGAAGCCGAGGAAATGCACCAGCGGGATGAAGAGGCAGAGCGCCAGCAGAGACGGGACCCACCGCGGCGCCTCGGCAAGGATCTCGGGCCGCGCCGCGCCGCCGATGGCGATGCCGATGACCGGGACGAAGACCATCCTGATCTTCTGCGGCGCCTGCGGCAGGTGGCCGAAGGGCTTCAGGCCGCCGACCGCCGCCGCGCCGACCGCGAGGAGCGAGCCGAGGAGCATCGGCAAGGGTAGGTGCAAGGCCTGCGCGCCGAAGCCGCCGGCAAGCCCGAGCGCATAGGTCAGTCCGACCGTCGGCCAGTGCGGAGCGCCGAGGAGGCGGTCGATCAGGTGGCGCATGGATATCCCGGCATCGCGGATCGCGGCCGCGACCCCTCCCGTCAACGTGTCAGCGCCGGCGCCCGAGGGCAAGCCCCGCGCCCGGCGCTAGAAGACCGTCTGCACAGCGCGCGACAGGAAAAAGCCGTGCCCGTCCCGGTTGCGGCACTCGAGCCCCTTTTGCGACGAATGGCAGACGAAGCCGCCGAACGTCCCGGTCACGCCATAGTCCGCCCTGTGGAAGCCGTCGCGACCGCGATAGAGCGGTTCGCACAGCATCTGCACCGGTCCCCGGTCGAGCATCAGGAAGCTGTGCCCCCAGTCCGAGGCGCAATCCGCCGGACGCGGCAGGGCGGGCGCGCCGTGCCGCTCGATGATCGTGCACTGGATGTCGGACATGCCGACCTCCATCCCCACCGTGCACTGGATGTTCTCCGACGGGGTCTCGAAGGTCCAGATGTCGGCATGGGCGGGCAGGGGGCCGAGAAGGAGGATCAGAACGGCAGGGCGCAACATGGTCGTTCCCCATTCGATATGGTCCGTGTGGACCCAGCCTGCCACCCGGATCGCGTGTTGTCATCAGAGAAGGCGGTCCCGGCGCGGGCCTCACCGCAGGTCGCGGACAAAGAGGTCGGCCGCGCCGTCCGACAGATCGGGATCGCGCCGGAACCCGGCCTTTTCGAGCACCCGTGCCGAGGCGGAGTTCGCCCGGTCGACGCCGCCGAGAAGAAGCAGCGGCCCGGCCGCACCCGCCGCGCCGATCAGCCCGGTGAGCAATTCGGTCGCGAGCCCCTTGCCCCAGTGCGCTTCGGCCAGAAGGTAGCCGATATGGATCTCTGGCACCCCGCCGTCCGCCCGGAACGCCGCAAGGATAAGAACCCCCGCGATGCGGCCCTCCGGCCGCGTGAGCGCAACGAAGAGATCGCTTTCCGCAACTCGGTCGTCGATCCATCCGGCGATCGGGTCCGGCCCCGGCCCAAGCTGCAGAGAGACCGGCAGATGCGCCAGCACGCGCGGCGTCAGGACTGCGCCCAGTTCCGCCTCGAGCGCGGCGCGTCGGCCGGCATCCGGGGCGAGCGAGCGCCACCTCCGGAGCGACAGCCGTGGCGTATCGAACTCCGGAACCGGCGCGGCGATGGCGGCCATGCTCACCAGTGCGGTGGCTTCTGGTCGGCGAGCGGGATCGCGCCCGAGGCTTCGGCCTCCGCCTCCGCCGCCCGCTCCATCAGGAGCCGCACGCGCCGGGTCAGCACCTCGATCTCGCGCGCCTGGGCCGCGATCACGTCCGAGAGGTCGTCGACCGCGCGTCTGAGATGCGCGATCTCCTCCTCCGCCCTTTCCAGCCGTTCGTTCATCGCTCCTCCCGTGCCGCCGCCGCTGGCCCGACGCCTGCCATACGTTTTGCCGTCGTGGCGCGGATGCCGGACTCCGTCCCCCGCAGCCGCTTGTTCCCGTCCCCCCCATCCGTTACACCCGCGCGCATCGAGATGTGAAGGGTCGGATCATGGCCAAGGACAAGGGACCGCGCAGACCGAGGGCCGAGACGCCCAAGGGTTTCCGCGATTATTTCGGCGCCGAGGTGACGGAGCGCAAGGTGATGCTCGACCGGATCGCCGCCGTCTATCACCGCTACGGCTTCGATCCCCTGGAGACCTCGGCCGTGGAAACCGTTGAGGCGCTTGGGAAATTCCTGCCCGACGTCGACCGCCCGAACGACGGCGTCTTCGCCTGGCAGGAGGAGGACAGCGACTGGCTGGCACTCCGCTACGATCTGACGGCACCCTTGGCGCGGGTCGCCGCGCAGTACCGCAACGACCTGCCGACGCCCTACCGGCGCTACGCGATGGGCCCGGTCTGGCGCAACGAGAAGCCGGGACCGGGGCGATTCCGCCAGTTCTATCAATGCGATGCGGATACGGTCGGGTCGGGCTCCGTCGCCGCAGACGCCGAGATCTGTGCCATGCTCTCCGACGCCCTCGAAGAGGTCGGCATCCCCCGCGGCGACTACGTCGTTCGGGTAAACAATCGTAAAGTTTTGAATGGTGTAATGGAGGTCGCGGGCGTCCTCGATCCTGCCGACCCGTCGAAATTCGAACACGAGCGCGGCATCGTCATGCGCGCCATCGACAAGATCGACCGGCTGGGCGAGGCGGGCGTGCGCGCCCTGATCGGCGCGGGCCGGATGGACGACAGCGGCGACTTCACCAAGGGGGCCGGGCTCTCGGAGGCGCAGGCCGATGTCGTCCTCGGCTTCATGTCCGCCCGCCGCGACACCGGGGCCGAGACCGTGGCGCGTCTCCGCGAGCTCGCCGGCGGCTCCGCCATCGGCACCGAAGGCGTCGACGAGCTTGAAAAGATTGCCGAACTTCTCGATGCCCAGGGCTACGGCCCCGACCGCATCGTGATCGACCCCGCAGTCGTCCGCGGCTTGGGTTACTACACCGGCCCGGTCTTCGAGGCGGAGCTCACCTTCGAGATCCTCGACGAGAAGGGCCGCCCGCGCCAGTTCGGCTCGGTCGCCGGCGGCGGCCGCTACGACGATCTCGTCAAGCGCTTCACCGGCCAGTCGGTGCCCGCGACCGGCGTCTCGATCGGCGTCGACCGCCTCCTCGCCGCGCTCCGCGCCAAGGGCCGGGTCGAGGCCGACACGCGCGGCCCCGTCGTCGTCACCGTCATGGACCGCGACCGCATGGCCGAGTACCAGAAGATGGCGACCGAGCTCCGCCAGGCCGGGATCCGCGCCGAGGTCTATCTCGGCAACCCGAAGAACTTCGGCAACCAGTTGAAATACGCCGACAAAAGGAACTCCCCGGTCGCCGTGATCCAGGGCGGGGACGAGGCCGCAAAAGGCGTCGTCCAGCTCAAGGACCTCTTCCTCGGCGCAAAGATCGCCGCCGAGGTCAGCCACGAGGAATGGAAGAGCCAGCCCGCCCAGACCGAAGTTCCGCGCGACACCCTCGTCACCGAGGTCCGCCGCCTTCTGGGGATCGCCTGAATGGCGCTGAAAGGGGCAGCCAGGGCCGAGGCCGACCGCCTCATGGCCGCTTTCCGCGCGGCGGGCGCGGTGCCGGTCGAGGCCGACATCCTGCAGCCCGCCGAGGTGCTTCTCGACCTTTACGGCGAGGACATCAGGGCGCGCGCCTATGTCACCGCCGACCCCTTGCGCGGCGAGATGATGCTGCGCCCGGACTTCACCGTGCCGGTGGTGCAGATGCACATGTCGGGCGGCGCCGAGCCCGCGCGCTACTGCTACATGGGCGAGGTCTTTCGCAAGCAGGAACACCTGACCGAGCGGAAATCCGAGTATTTCCAAGTAGGTTACGAGGTCTTCGACCGCGCGAACCCGGCGCTCGCCGATGCCGAGGTCTTCGCGCTTTTCGCGGACCTTCTCGCGCCCCTCCGCCTGCGCGCCGTCACCGGCGACATCGCGATCCTGATGGCGGCGGTGCAGGGCCTCAGGACGCTCGAGTCCCGCAAATCCGCACTCCTGCGCCACATCTGGCGGCCGCGCCGGTTCACCCAGCTCCTCGACCGCTTCGGCGGCCGCGCCCCGGTCCCCGAGACCCGCGCCCGCCTCCTCGCCGCCCTCGCCGCCGGCGAGACGCTGACGACCGCCCCGCGGATCGGCCTGCGCTCGGACGCCGAGATCGCCGCCCGCCTCGCGGCGCTCGAGGCCGACGCTCAGGCGGCCCCCATCGCCGCCGAGGAGGTCGCCCGCCTCGAGGACCTCCTGAACCTCTCTGCGAAAAGCCCGGCCGCGCTCGCGCATCTGCGCGACCTGGCCCGCGAGATGCCCGCCATCGCATCCGCCACCGACCGGATGGAGGCGCGGCTCGACGCGCTCGGCGCGAAGGGCGTCGATGTCGACACCCTCGATTTCGAAGCCTCGCACGGCCGCACCACGCTCGAATATTACGACGGCTTCGTCTTTTCCTTCCACGGCAGGGGGCCCGACCTGCCGCCGATCGCCTCGGGCGGGCGCTACGACGCGCTGACCCAGGTCCTCGGTCAGGGGCGCTCGATCCCCGCCGTCGGCGGCGTGATCCGCCCCGGCCTCGTCGCCGACCTGACGGAGGGCGCGTCATGCTGAAACTCGGCATCCCCTCCAAGGGCCGGCTCATGGAACAGTGCTTCGACTGGTTCGCGAGCCGCGGCATCACGCTGCGCCGCACCGGGTCTGACCGCGAATATGCCGGCGCCGTCGAGGGCGCCGACGGCCTCGCCCTCGTCCTCCTCTCGGCGGGCGAGATCCCGCGCGAGCTCGCGGCGGGCCGCATCCATCTCGGCGTCACCGGCTCCGACCTCGTGCGCGACAAGCTCGCCGACTGGGACCGCCAGGTCGCCGAGCTTGCGCCGATGGGCTTCGGCCATGCCGATCTCATCATCGCGGTGCCCGCCTCTTGGCCCGATGTCGACACGCTCGACGATCTCGACGCCGCCGCCGCCGCCTTCCGCCGCAGCCATGGCCACCGGCTCAGGATCGCCACCAAGTACCACCGCCTCGTGCGCGAGTTTCTCACCCGGAACGGCGTCGCCGATTACCAGCTCGTCGACAGCCAGGGCGCGACCGAGGGCACCGTCAAGAACCTCACCGCCGAGGCCATCGCCGACATCACCTCGACCGGCGAGACGCTCCGCGCCAACCACCTGAAGATCCTCGCCGACGGCCTCGTCCACCAGAGCCAGGCCACGCTCTACGCCGCCCGCGCCGCCGACTGGGAAAACGGCGCCGCCGAAACCCTCGCCGGCCTCGCCCCGCGCCTCGGCTTCGACCCAAAAGCTCTCTGATCTTCTTCTTTTCCCAAATATCCCGGGGGTCCGGGGGCAGCGCCCCCGGCGCCCGCCGTCAGCGCAACCCGATCTCGGCCAGCGCCAGCGCCATTTCCTCCGGCAGCGCCGTATCGGCCTCCCGCGCCTTCGGCAGGTCGCGCGGTGCGTCCTTTGGCTCGAGATAGCGCCAGCCCTGGAACGGCCGCCGCGGTGCCGCCTCGGTGCGCACCACCTCCGGGTCCATGACGATGCCGCAGCGCCGGATCCCGTCCGCCCCCTCGATC
Organism: Defluviimonas salinarum; assembly: GCF_026013545.1. Classification (GTDB taxonomy): domain Bacteria; phylum Pseudomonadota; class Alphaproteobacteria; order Rhodobacterales; family Rhodobacteraceae; genus Albidovulum; species Albidovulum salinarum. The sequence continues at coordinate 105,020 of NZ_JAPDOG010000013.1, forward strand.
TCGTCGAGCCTGAGGATCCGCTGGCGGCAGAGGATCACCCCCTTCACCACCCAGTAGAGCGAACCGCCCGCCAGCACCTCGGCCTCGCGCTTCGGCCACATCCGCGTGACATGGCGCCGCTCGCCGGTCGGGTAGGGCGCGGGATGCGTGCGCTGCCAGTCGAGGAGATCCTCGACACTCTCCGCACCGACACAGAGCTTCAGAAGATGAAGAGACTCGGCCATGACACCCCCAAGACCTTGCCATTCTACCCGCGCCACCCCCGAGATCAAGTTGACCGGCCCGGCGCCCAAGCGTATCGTGATCGCCCCTTCCGATACCCGAGGACCGAGGCCCGATGACCCGTTTCGCTGCCCCCATCGCCGAACAGATCTGGGACATGAAGTACCGCTTCAAGGAGGCGGACGGCACCCCCGTCGACGGCACGGTCGAGGACAGCTGGCGCCGCATCGCCCGCGCCCTTGCCGCCGTAGAAAAGGATCCCGCCCGGTGGGAGGACCGCTTCTACACCGCGCTCGAGGATTTCAAGTACCTCCCCGCCGGCCGCATCACGGCGGGCGCCGGCACCGGGCGCACGGTCACGCTCTTCAACTGCTTCGTCATGGGCACGATCCCCGACGACATGGGTGGCATCTTCGACGCGCTGAAGGAAGCCGCGCTGACCATGCAGCAGGGTGGCGGCATCGGTTACGATTTCTCTACCATCCGGCCAAGGGGGGCCGAGGTGAAGGGCGTCGCGGCCGATGCCTCGGGGCCCCTCTCGTTCATGGATGTCTGGGACGCGATGTGCCGCACGATCATGTCGGCCGGCTCGCGGCGCGGCGCGATGATGGCGACGATGCGCTGCGACCACCCCGATATCGAGGCCTTCATCGCCGCCAAGCAGGACGCCGCGCGGCTCCGGATGTTCAACCTTTCCGTCCTCGTCACCGATCCGTTCATGGCGGCGGTCAAGGACGGCAAGCCCTGGGACCTCACCTTCGACGGCAAGGTCTACAAGACCGTCGAGGCGCTCGACCTCTGGAACCGGATCATGCGCGCGACCTACGACTACGCCGAGCCGGGCGTGATCTTCATCGACCGCATCAACGCCGCCAACAACCTCGGCTACGCCGAGACCATCGCCGCCACCAATCCCTGCGGCGAGCAGCCCCTGCCGCCCTACGGCGCCTGCCTCCTCGGCTCGATCAACCTCGCCCGCCTCGTGACAGACCCGTTCGGCAAGGGCGCGGCGCTCGACGAGGGCGCGCTGGATGATCTCGTCACGACCGCGGTGCGGATGATGGACAACACCGTCGACGCCTCGCGCTTCCCGCTGCCCCAGCAGAAGGCCGAGGCCGAGGCCAAGCGCCGCATCGGCCTCGGCGTCACCGGGCTCGCCGACGCGCTGCTCATGGTCGGCCTCCGCTACGGCTCGGAAAAAGCCGCCGTGCAGACCGAGGAATGGATGCACCGCATCGCCCGCGCCGCCTACCTCGCCTCGGTCGAACTCGCGAAGCAGAAGGGCGCCTTCCCGCTCTTCGACGCGGAAAAGTACCTCGCCTCGGGCAACATGATGCAGATGGACGCCGACGTGCGCGCCGCGGTCGCGGAACACGGCATCCGCAATGCGCTCCTGACCTCGATCGCCCCCACCGGCACGATCAGCCTCTATGCCGGCAATGTCTCGTCCGGGATCGAGCCGGTCTTCGCCTATGCCTACAAGCGCAAGGTCCTGCAGAAGGACGGCAGCCGCACCGAGGAGGAGGTCGTCGACTACGCCGTCCAGCTCTGGCGCGAACGCTTCGGCGACAGGCCGCTGCCGGAGCATTTCGTCAACGCCCAGACCCTGCCGCCGCTCGACCACGTCCGGATGCAGGCGGCGGCGCAGAAATGGGTGGATTCGTCGATCTCGAAGACCATCAACTGCCCCGAGGAGATCAGCTTCGAGGCCTTCAAGGACGTCTACATGGCGGCCTGGGACCAGGGCTGCAAGGGCTGCACCACCTACCGGCCCAATGAAGTTACCGGCAGCGTCTTGAGCACTTCCGAGGAGAAAAAGCCGGAGTTGCCAGTTTTCTCGGAGCCATTCGAACGTTTGAAATGGGCACGTTCAAAGAAGAACCTAACGCTTGCAAATATAGCGGAAAAGGTTGGCTACTCTGTGCCGCACTTGTCTCAGCTAGAGTCCGGCATCAAGAAACTTACCCCTTCCGGGGCGGAAAAGTTTGGGCAGCTGTACTCGTTGCCCAAGGGTTGGCTCCTCTTCGGTGAAGGGGGCGATGCTCCCGAAGTCCTCTCAAAAGACGGCGCCGAACCCCTCACGCCGCATGGCGACGTCGTCTATCTCTCCGAACCCTTGGACCGGCCGCAGGCGCTTGAAGGCGCGACCTACAAGCTGAAATGGCCCGACAGCGAGCACGCGATCTACATCACCATCAACGACATCGTGCAGGGCGGCCACCGGCGCCCCTTCGAGGTCTTCATCAACTCCAAGAACATGGAGCACTACGCCTGGACGGTGGCGCTGACGCGGATGATCTCCGCCGTCTTCCGCCGCGGCGGCGACGTCTCCTTCGTCGTCGAGGAACTGAAAGCCGTCTTCGACCCGCGCGGCGGCGCCTGGATGCAGGGCCGCTACATCCCCTCGATCCTCGCCGCGATCGGCGGCGTCATCGAACGCCACATGATTGCGATCGGCTTTCTCGAGGGCGAGGGCCTCGGCCTCAAGTCCGACCCCAAATCGCAGGTCGTCGCGGTCGGCGAAGCACCCCGCGGCCCGACCTGCCCCTCCTGCGGCCAGTTCGGCATGCAGATGATCGAGGGCTGCCTGACCTGCCCGAATTGCGGCCATTCCAAGTGCGGATGACCGGTCGCGCCGGGAGAGAACTGTTGTAGGACCCACGAATAAATGACCATTTCCGGGGTTTTTTGACCACTCCGGCACAGATCAAATGACCACCGGTCGCAGGGCGATCGGTGGTTTTTGTTTTATATCAATGTGTTGCTGTGGGTTCAGAGCTTTGCAGCTCTTTGATGGCGCCGCGCCGGGGATCCGCAAACCCCCGGCTTGACCGGATCATGCCGCCATGGCCTCTATCCCGCCACACCCGGGTTCTTCTCTCTGCGCCTTAGCCCTGACCGATGCGGTCTGGCGGGCGCCGTGGCGGCGCGTGCCGCCCCTCGTATCGGAAAGGACCATCCCCATGCCCCGCATCGCCTTCATCGCGGCCCGCTTCCCCGACAAGACGGAGTCGAAGGATGACATCGAGATCCGCCTGAGCCGCCATCTCCGGGCCCTCCGCAAGCGCAAGGCGGAAGACCAGGCTGACGATGCGATCAGCGACACGCCGGAAGAGGACCGAAGCTATGGCTGGCGGCAGCCGACGGATCTCGGCGACGACGACCGCCGCCGCATCCGGCGCCGGGCCACTGCGCTCGTCGCCCGGCGCGAGGCGGCCTCCGGGCTGGGCCATCTCAGGAAGGAGGAGCGCGAGCAGCTGTCCGTCCTGCGCGACGGGGTCCGCCTCGTCACCATCCCCAGTGAGCAGCGGGCCGACGAACTCGCGGCCGCGCTTCATGCCGAGATGCCCTGGATGGCCCCGGCGACCGAAGCGGTCTGGCATGCGATGCGCGCCTCGGTGCGCTCGGGCGCGCCCGGGTTCCGGCTGCGGCCGCTCCTGCTCGATGGCCCTCCCGGCATCGGCAAGAGCACCTGGGCGCAGCGCCTGGCATCGCTGATCGGCACCGCGACGACGCAGATCGACGCTGCAGCCGAGGCCGCCGGTTTCGCCGTCGCGGGCTGCCAGCGCGGCTGGTCCAGCGCTGGGCCGGGTCGTCCACTGGAACTGATCCTGCGCCAGCTCGTCGGCAATCCGATCATCGTGGTGGACGAGATCGAAAAGCCCGGCAGGGTCACGTCGGACAAGGGACGCGCCCATGACCTGACCGATGCGCTGCTGGGCCTCTTGGAGCCCATGACGGCGCGGGGCTGGACCTGCCCCTATTTCCGCGTGAGCTTCGACATGGGCTGGATCGGCTGGGTCATGACTTCCAACGACTGGCGACGGCTCTCGGCCCCCTTTCTCAGCCGCTGTCAGCTGGTCCGCCTCGGGCCCCTCACGAGCAGGGACCTGCTCGGTTTCGTCGAGAGGGAAGCCGAGCGCCGCGGCATCGATGGGGACTGCGTGGAGGCGATCGCCGGGGCTTTGTCGCGTGCGGATACTCAACCGGATCTGCGCAGCCTGAACCGGCTGCTCGACCGCATTTCCGAACTGCAGAACCGTCCGCCCATCCACTAGGATCCGGCCGATTTCCGATGAGACTCAGATGACGAAGACCTTGATCCTTGCCGACCTTCATCACGACTTCTGGCGCCAGGCCGGGCGCGATCCCCTGGAGCGTGCCGATTTCTCGGGGCTGGACCTGCTGATCATCGCCGGAGATCTCGCGAACAAGTCCCGCGTGCGCTGGAAGCTGGCGCTTGAGGCGATCGGGCGGCACATCCCGCTCGACCGCGTCCACATCTTTCCCGGCAACCACGACTACTACGACGGGCGCCTGGACCGGGACGACAAGCTTGCGGTGATCGCCAAGGAGGCCGGGGCGCATTTCGCACAGAAACAGGAGATCGTCCGCGGCGGCACCCGTTTCCTCTGCTGCACCCTGTGGACGGACATGCTTCTCGGTGGTGGCGATGCCGAACAGAACGCGCGAGAAGCCGAGGCGCGGATGAACGACTACCGCTACATCCGTATCGAGGCCGAAAGATACCGCCGCGCCAGGCCGAGGCACACCGTCGCCGTTCACCTCGACCATCGCGCCTGGCTCGAGAGCCGCCTGAGCGCTCCTTTCGACGGGCGGACCATCGTCGTCACCCATCACGCGCCCCATGCACTCGGCCTCGCCGACAACGCCGAGGTCGGTCAGGCCTACGCCTCCGATCTGACTGGCCTCATCGTGCAGTACGCGCCCGACCTCTGGCTCTTCGGCCATACCCACCACGGCACATCGTTCCGCTGTGGCACGACGCAGCTGCGCAACGTCTCGGTCGGATATCCCGATGCTCATGAGCGCGCGCCCGTGCTTGATCACCGATGGCCGGGACTTGTTGGTTAGAAGACAGGCGGGCGGGTTCCGTGTGGGACCCGACAGCCCGGAAAGGACGCGTGCGAACTCGCCGCTAGACATCTATTCGAGCCGGCAGCATCGAGGCGCGGAAAGCAATTCGAACAGGAAGCACGCGGATGATCGAGCGGGCGGAGGCGGTGCTCGACCGGCCGGTCCTGCAGTGAGGCGGCAGGCGTACTCTTTGTAAGCCCTTCGTGTCGATTGGACGGTTCCGGTATGTCGCCCGGTGAACTCATTGCTCTTTTTGGGGTGCGCAACACGCGTTCAATCATGCGGTTCTGCTGCGGGCAGTGTGGCGGGATAATCTTCTTGCGCGGTACATGCGGGTCGCGGTAGACGATGAGTTGATGACTGTCATCGCCCATATCCTGCGGCGGATTCTGATCGCCCTGGTCGTTGTCGCGACTGCCTATGGCAGCGCTTCGGCGGCCTCCAGGCCATCGGCTGAGGATTGCTCCACTGTCGAAACCGCACATGCGCCCGAGCATCACGCCCACGAGGCGGCCCCTACGGCGACGGGGGCGACCGATGGAGCCGGGTTCCTAGACAGCGTTCACGATGCGCTGCATTGCGGCGTCCATGTCTGCGCCGCGGTCGTGGATCATGAACTGGTGACCCCGAAATCGGCACGCCTCGCTGCTTCGCTCGGCATCGACGACCATCCGCAATTGGTGGCGACCGATCGGTACGGTGCCCTTCACCGGCCGCCAGACGCCTGAACCAGCCCGATCTTGAGTGCCAGGCCTTTCGCCTCCGCGCATGAGCGGAGCGCGAGGGGTGGCCCGACTTCCAGCAATTTCAGGACCCTCCATGAGAATGACCCTTGTTGCGGCATCCGTGCCGCTGGCGCTTGGCGCATGCATGTCGACCGACGATGCTGCGCGCTCCACATCCGCTGATGCGGTTATCGCCGTCGCCGATCCAGCGGCCGGCATCCGGCCACAGAGCCCGGCCGGTTTTCCCGACTTCGAAGCGCGCCTGCCGTCGGAACCCGGCCCCTGGCAGGACATGAACAGCGCCCCGGCGCCTATGCATGGAGGTTCGAACTGATGCGCCTTCGTATTGTGACAACTATGGGGGCCGGCGGCGCGCTGCTGCTGTCGGCCTGCGCGACACCCCAGGGACTGAGCGGCATCTCCGCCCCCCGGGCAGGTTTCGACACCGTCGCCGCGACGACCCGCACTGCCACCGGCAAGGAAAGCGTCTGGCTGCAGAGCGCCGCGGAAACCGAGGCGAACGCCAGGCGCGTCAAGGCGCTGACCCACGGCAAGACAATCGGCGTCGAAACCGCCGTTCAGGTAGCGCTTCTCAACAACAGGGGCTTGCAGGCGGCCTATGCCGATCTCGGGCTTTCCGCTGCGGATGTCTGGCAGCAGACAATGCTGGTCAATCCGACCGTCTCGCTCGGCATTCGCGGCATCGGAGCGGATGGCTTGGGCGGGTATCGCAGCATCGAAGCCACGATCGCCAGCAATATCGTCGCGATTGCGACCCGCGACCGCCGCTTGAAGACCGCGGACATCCGCTTCCGCCAGGCCCAGCTTCTTGCCGCAAGCGAGACGTTGCGTGTCGCCGCCGAGACCCGCCGCGCCTGGATCGAGGCGGTGGCGGCCTTCGAGGCGGCAGCACTCGTGCGGGACTCCAGGGACACCGCGGACGCGGCCTCGGAACTGGCGGCACGGCTGGGCGATACGGGCTTTCTCAACAAGGCCGACCAGTCGCGCGAACATGCGGTCTATGCGGAGATGACCGGCCAGCAGGCGCAGGCGCGGCTCGCGGCCGAACTCGCCAAGGAGGCGCTGACGCGGCAACTGGGCCTGTGGGGAAGCGAGGTCGACTATTTCGTGCCGGACGCCCTGCCGCAACCGCCCGCCAAGGTACAGTCGCGGCCACGGATCGAAGAAGCGGCGCTCAAGCGGCGCGTCGATCTGGCGATGGCCCGGCTGGAGCTGGAGGCGATTGCTCAGGCGCAGGGCCTGACCGAGGCGACGCGCTATCTCACCGATCTTGAGGTCATCGCCGGCGCCGAGCGCGAACGCGAGCTTCATGAAGGCGCGGTCGAGGGCGAAACCACGCCGCAGGTCGAGGTGGAGTTCGAGATCCCCGTTTTCGACAGCGGAAAGGCGCGGCTGCGCAAGGCGGAACTCGCCTATATGCGCGCGGCCAACGAGCTTGCCGAGCAGGCGGTCAATGTCCGCTCCGAGGCGCGGGCGGCCTACCATGCCTATACCGCCTCGCACCGGATCGCGCAGCACTACCGCGATGCGGTCGTGCCGCTCAGGCAGGCGATCGAGGAGGAATCGCTCCTTAGCTACAGTGGGATGATCACCAGCACGTTCGAGCTTCTGGCCGACATCCGGGCGCGGCTCAACAGCAGCCTGGCGGAAGCCGCGGCGCGGCGCGATTTTTGGCTGGCCGATGCCGACCTGATGGCCGCGCTCTACGGCGGCGGCGGCTCGGCGGCGCCGGGCCAGGGCGCAATCTCCGTGGCTGGCGTTGCCAGCGCCGGTCACTGATCCAAGGGAGGAAAGGATGAACAGACGTCAACTCCTCGGCGCCGGCGCGGCGCTCGTCTCGACCGCCGCCTGGGGCCAGACCTCGAACACGGGCCTGCCGGAGGCAGCACTTGCCGACAGCGCCGCGACCCAGGTGCCGCCGAGGCCATCGACCGGGCCGGACTACAACCCGGTCGTGACACTCAACGGCTGGTCGCTGCCGTTCCGCATGAACGGCAACGTCAAGGAATTCCACCTCGTCGCCGAACCGGTGGAACGCGAACTGGCCGAAGGCATGACCGCCCGGCTCTGGGGCTATAACGGCCAGTCGATCGGCCCAACCATCGAGGCGGTCGAAGGCGAGCGGGTGCGGATCTTCGTCACCAACAGGCTGCCCGAGCACACCACCGTCCACTGGCACGGCATGATCCTGCCCTCGGGCATGGACGGGGTCGGAGGGCTCAGCCACCCCGCCATCCCGCCCGGCAAGACCTATGTCTACGAGTTCGACCTGATCAAGTCCGGCACCTTCATGTACCACCCCCATGCAGACGAGATGGTGCAAATGGCGATGGGGATGCACGGCCTGTTCATCGTCCATCCGAAGGATCCGGCCTTCATGCCGGTCGACCGTGACTTCGCCTTCCTTCTGAATGCCTTCGACATCAATCCCGGCGCCTCGGTGCCGCGGGTGATGACGATGACCGACTTCAACCTCTGGTGCTGGAACAGCCGGGTCTTTCCGGGGATTGATCCGCTCGTCGTGCGCAAGGGCGACCGCGTGCGGGTTCGGGTGGGCAACCTCACGATGACCAACCACCCGATCCACATGCACGGCTACGACTTCGAGGTCACCGGTACGGATGGCGGCTGGGTGCCGAAGTCGGCGCGCTGGCCCGAGGTTTCGATCGACATCCCGGTTGGCGCGATGCGGGCCTATGAATTCGATGCCGTGCATGAGGGCGACTGGGCGATCCACTGCCACAAGTCGCACCACACGATGAACGCGATGGGCCATGACGTGCCGACCTTCATCGGCGCCGACATGACCCGTCTTTCCGAAATGATCGGACGGCATCGGCCGGGCTACATGGCGATGGGCACCGCCGGCATGGCGGACATGGGCATGATGGAGATGCCGCTTCCGGACAACACGCTGCCGATGATGACCGGCTGGGGCCCCTACGGCCCCCTGGAGATGGGCGGCATGTTCTCGGTGGTGAAGGTGCGTGAAGGCATCGGTGCGGACGACTACGCCGATCCCGGCTGGTACGAGAACCCGCCCGGCACCGAGGCCTATGAATGGACCGGCGAATTGTCGGAACCGGCCCGCAGCGGCAGCGCCGAGACGCAGGTCCCGGTGCGGAAATCGTGACTCCAAACAGTTCAACCCACCCCGGCCGAAGCCGGATTACAGCAAGGAAGAGCAGATGAAACGCGCATTCTTCATGACCACCGCCCTGATCCTGGCGGCAAGCACAGCACATGCCGGCGGCGGCCACACCGGCGGTCACGGCGACATGATGGCGATCGGCATGCCGGGCAGCGCCGAGGCCGCGACCCGGACGATCTCGATCACGATGACGGAAAGCGAGGACGGCGAGATGCTGTTCGAACCGGGCGTACTCGAGTTCGCGGCGGGCGAGACGGTCCGCTTCGAGTTCCTTAACGCGGGCGAGCTTGAGCACGAATTTGTCATGGACACGTCTGAATCGGTCGCCGAGCACAAGGCGCTGATGGAAAAGTTCCCGGAGATGGAGCACGACGAGGCCAATGCCGTGCGGCTGCAGCCGGGCGAGAGCGGCGAGATCGTCTGGACCTTCGCCAATGCCGGCACCTTCGAATTCGCCTGCCTGATCCCGGGACACTACGAATCCGGGATGCACGGGGCGCTCGCGGTCGCGCCGGCCGACGCGCCGGGCGAAGAGGTGCTCTCGGGGACGTTCACCAAGGGCGTGGTGAAGAAGATCGATGCCAAGACCGGCAAGGTCACGATCGATCACGAGGACCTCGTCGACCTCGGCATGCCGGGGATGACGATGGTGTTCCACATGGCCGAGCCGGAGATGCTGCAACACGTCACGGAAGGCGGCGAGATCCGCTTCGTCGCCGCGCGCGTGAACGGCAAGCTGACCGTCACCAGGCTGCAGTAAACAAACGGCCGCCGGGGTCGCATCTGCGGTCCCGGCCTTGCCTGCCGATTGGGTAACAGCCTCGCGATGGCGGGTGGGCAAGTCCCGACTGCCGGTGCCTGCAGCCCAACAGGACATTGTCCTTGACCTTCCAGCGCTGGAAGCGGCTACCGTTTCCGATCATGGACCGGGAAATGGATTCTTCGCGAAGGGATTTCCTCTACTACGCCACTGGCGGCGTTGCTGCAGTCGCAACCGGCGCCGCCGTTTATCCGCTGATCGACCAGATGAACCCTTCGGCCGACGTGCAGGCATTGGCCAGCATCCGGGTCGACATCTCTTCCGTCGCGCCCGGCAAGCAGCTGACGGTGAAGTGGCGCGGCAAGCAGGTCTTCGTCCGGTTCAGGACCGAGGCCGAGATCCTCGCCGCCAGCGCCGAGGATCTCGGCGTCCTTGTCGATCAGGTCGCCCGGAACCAGAACCGTCGAAGACGACGCGCCCGCGATGGACGAGAACCGCGCCGTGCCGGGTCATCCTGAACTGCTGGTCATGATCGGCGTCTGCACGCATCTCGGATGCGTGCCACTCGGGGATCGCGCCGGCGATTTCGGCGGGTGGTTCTGCCCGTGCCACGGATCTCACTACGACACGGCCGGGCGCATCCGCAAGGGACCGGCGCCGGAGAACCTCTATGTTCCGAAGCTGAACCTGGCCGACGAGGGCATTCTCACGCTCGGCCGAGGCGTGGGCTGTGGCCTCGCTTTTCTGCCACGCGCCGCTCAGGGGAAGGGCCAATGCAGCCATGCCGAGGCGATCATGGCGTAGCGTCCCGCCTTTCCGGCCGATACGAGCAGGAGGAAGCGCCAGAACCCCACCCGCGCCAGTCCGGCGATCACGGTCAGGGGATCGCCGACGACGGGGAGCCAGGATACGAGAAGCGACCAGACGCCATAGCGGTCGAACCATTGGCGGGCCTTGCGTGCGCGGTCGGGATCGACCGGGAACCAGCGACGGCCCTCGTACTGTGCCAGGAACCGGCCGATGGTCCAATTCACCGCCGCCCCCGTCACGTTGCCGACCGAGGCGATCAGCACAAGCGTGGCTGGCTCGCCGTTTCCAGCCGCCAGAAGGCCGATCAGGACCGCTTCGGACGATCCCGGCAGGAGCGTTGCCGACAGAAAGGCCGAGAGGGCGATCAGCGCGTAGGCGGAAAGCTCGTCCACTGTGGCCTTTCCTGCAGTGAAACCGGTCGCGGCTGGCCCCGGGCGTCGCCTCCCGATGGAGGCGACCTCCTCCTGTCATGGCGCATGCCCAAGTGCTACTGGCTCGGCTGGAGCGGCCAGTTCGAGTACCTGGAGCGCGCCAAGCAGCGGCTCGCTCTGGTCGTGCCGCTGACGCTCGCGCTGATCTTCCTGCTGCTCTATCTCAACTTCCGCCGGCTCACCGAGACGCTGATCGTGATGCTCTCGCTCCCGTTCGCCATGGTGGGGGGCATCTGGCTGATGTGGTTCATGGGCTTCAACTTGTCGGTGGCGGTCGCGGTCGGGTTCATCGCGCTCGCCGGGGTCGCCGCCGAGACCGGGGTGATCATGCTGATCTACCTCGATCATGCCCTGGAGGAGGCACGCACCGCGGCGCGGGAAAGCGGGCGGTCCCTGACCCGTGCAGACCTCCATTCGGCGATCATGGTCGGGGCGGTGGAGCGGGTGCGGCCGAAGATGATGACGGTGGTGGCGATCACGGCCGGTCTGATGCCGATCCTCTGGGCCGACGGCACGGGCTCGGAGGTCATGCAGCGCATCGCGGTGCCGATGATCGGCGGCATGGTCTCCTCGACGCTCCTGACGCTGATCGTCATTCCGGCCGTCTACGGGAGCGTCAAGGGATGGCGCATGGGGCGCGGCCCGCTTCGCGAGGGGGCGCCGGAGCGAATGGCGGCCTGATCTTGCCGGCGCACCGGTGAGAGGGCCCGACCCCGGGCAAGCGCCGCTTTCGGGCGGCTGAAGGTCAGGGATCGGGCTACCTTGACGCCGGAGCCCGGACCCGGTCCGATGGGTCCCGAAAATGCGGCAGCCCGATCGCGCTGCAGTGACGGCTCCGGCGACAGCCGCCGTTCGGCAGACCGGGACCACGATGCCATGCCCGACGATCCCAGAGCGCAATCATGAACACTCCGGCGCACATGCTCGTCGGTGCCGCGCTTTTCGGGCGCCGCGACCGGCCGCGCACGATCGTGATGGGCCTTGCCGGCGGGCTTGTGCCCGATATCTCGATGCTCGTGCTGGTCGGCTGGTCGGTCTGGATCGAAGCCATCCCGGCGCGGGAGGTGTTTTCCCGCCTGTGTTTCACGGAAGCCTGGCAGCGGGCTTTCGCCATCGACCACAGCTTCCTGGTCTGGGGCGCACTCGCGGCCCTCGCGATCCGGTCCCGCATGGCAGCGGCGACGGCCTTTGCCGGCGCGGGCCTCGTCCATGCCGCGGTCGATTTCCTGCTTCATAACGGTGACGCGCGCCGCCAGTTCTGGCCAGTGTCGGAGTTCGCGTTCCAGAGCCCGGTGAGCTACTGGGATCCGGCGCGCTACGGAGCCATCGTCGCACCGCTCGAGGCTGCGCTGGTCCTGGCGTTAACGGTGTTGCTCGTATGACGCCAGAAACTCTTTTGGGAACGGGGGTTGATCCTTTTTGTGGCGTCGGTCCAGCTTTTGCCGATCGCCGTCTCCGGCGGGTTTCACGGCCTGCATGGGGCTGGATGAGAGCCGATAATCTCGACCGCCCGCTGTCAATCCGGTCGCGCTCCCCGAGCGTCGGGCGGGACGCGGGCAAGCGACGCCTTCTGCCGCGGCGACACAGCCGCCTGTTTCCGGGTGGCAAACACCGTCGTGACAGGGCCCTAATTGCCGGCAAGGCGGCTTGGTTCGCAAAGGTCCGTGTCCTCGGCGGCAAGGTCGGCCAGGATCGGACAATCTGGGCGGTGATCGCCGGCGCAGGCCTCGATCAGATGCGCGAGCGTCCTGCGCATCTCGGCCAACTCCGCGAGCTTGCGATCGATCCGGTCGAGATGTTCCGACGCAATCCCTTTGACATCCGCGCTCGCCCGGTTTCCGTCTTCATAGAGTTGCAGGAGGCTCCGGCAGTCCTCGATGGAAAAGCCCATGGACCGCGCGCGGCCAAGAAAGGCGAGCTTGTGCAGATCCGACTGGCGGAAGGCGCGATAGCCGTTGCCGCTGCGCAGGGGCTGCACAAGGCCTATGTCCTCATAATAGCGAATGGTCTTTGCCGGCAGTCCCGAAAGCCGGGAGACATCTCCGATGTTCACGCGTTCCTCCTCAGTCTGCGGCGTCGTCCCAAGTCCGCGAATTCGTAGGTCGACCCGCGCCTGATCGGCGGGTTCCGCCTATGCGGCACAGGAACAGACGTCGATCAAGTGCAGCGACCGCCCCGGCCCATGCAATCGGCGACGCCGTGTCAATGTCGCTGACTCACCTAATCCTTCCACCAACTGTAAGGTCAATGGCGCAAGTCGAAAATAACGATTCGCCGTCGGAACCGCACCTTGACCTTCCCACGCTGGAATAGGCGAAGCAGCCAGGAAGACAGGAGAAGACCATGATCAGATTCGACGTTCCCGAGATGACCTGCGGACACTGCACGGCAGCGATCCAGAAAGCGATCCGCATTGCGGATCCGATGGCGAGCGTGGATTGCGACCTCGCCGCGCGCCTGGTTTCGGTCGACAGCGCGCTCGAAGCGGAAACTCTCATCATCGCTATCAAAGAGGCAGGTTACGACGCGACCGCACTCACCGGCGACTGACGGGGCCGGCGACATGCCGGACGTCAGTCGGAGGCGCGGCTATCCGCAACGAGTTTCGTCAGTTCCTCGCGCGCGGCGAACCCGGCCAGGAGCGTCTCGCCGATCACGAAGGACGGCGTTCCCTGAAAGCCGAGCGCCTGAGTCAGTCGCATTGAGGTCGCGATATGCGCGTCAACTTCGGGTGCCGTCATGTCCTGCCTTAGCCGATCGATATCAAGTCCGATTTCCGCGGCCACACGCAGCACCGAAGTTTCCTCGGCGCGACCGTTCAGCCGCATCATCGCCTTGTGGAACTCCTCGTACTTACCCTGCGCGCGCGCTGCCAGCGCGGCCCGCGCGGCGAAGACCGAGCCGTCGCCGAGGATCGGCCATTCCCGATAGACGAGCCGGATTCCTGTGTCGGCGGCGATCAACGCCTCGACCTCGGGAGCGGCGCGGCGGCAATAGGGGCAGTTGTAGTCGAAGAACTCCACCACCGTGACGTCGCCGTCGGGATTGCCGGCGACCGGCGCGTTCGGGTCGCGTTCGATCAACTCGCGTTCATTCGCCAGAACATCGGCCTTCGCGGCGGTCTCGGCCTCGGCCTGCCTCTGCTGAAGGGCCGCGAGAGCCTCCATGACGATGTCTGGGTTTTCCCGGATCGCCTCGTAGACCAGTTGCTTCACGCGCGCCTCGTCGAGTTCGCCGGCCTGCGCGGCGATCGGCATGGCCAATGCCGCGACAAGGAATAGTCTGCGCATTATCTCGGTCATTCGCCCGTGTCTCCCTCAAGGCGCTCGGCAGCGGTTCGGGCCGCTTGAACCTCGCGCTGCCGGTCCGGCCATGTCGATCTGATATAGGCCAGGATGTCCCGGATCTGCCGGTCGCTCAGCGCATCGGCAAAGCCCGGCATGCCGCTGTCGAATTTCACGCCCCGCGCGGCAAGCGCCGCCTTGCCGCCCAGCTTGGTATAGCTGAACAGCATGCCGTCTCCGTGATGCCAGGTGTGGCCAGACTCGTCATGCGGCGGTGCCGGAAGGCGCCCGTCCGGCCCCGGCGTACGCCAGTCGGGCTGCCCCTCGAGATCGGCACCGTGACAGGAAGCGCAGTTCTCGGCATAGAGCCGTTCTCCGGCCGCGACATCCTCCGCGACCGGGCCGCGCGGAAGATACCACGCAGCCGCGGCGATCACCGCAAGACTTAAGGCCAGGACGGTCGCGAGACCGGCTTTCATACTGTCCTCTCCACCCTCAGGAAGCCTTGCTGGAAAAGGCCCAAGGTACGATCCTCCCCCGCGGCGCGTTCCGCCGGGACGTGTCAGCGAATGCCATTGGCCTGCTGAAGTTCGCGCACATAGCGGGCGATGTATCTGACGTCGGCGTCCGTCAATCCCTCGACCGGGGGCATGCTGCCGAAGTTCCAGTGATGCGAGCGCACCCCGTTCTTCGCGGCCAACACGAACGCGATATCCGAATGGTGGCCGGGTTCGTAGATCTTGTGAACGAGCGGCGGCGCGACGCCATTTTGGCCGGCGGCGTTGGACCCGTGGCAGCTGGCGCATTTCGCCTCGTAGCCCCGCTTGCCGATCTCAGCTTCCGCCGAAAGCGCGCTTGGCAGCGCGACCTGAACGATCGCCGCCCCCTTGGCGATGCCGCTGGTATTCGGGGGCGTCATCGAATGCGTCTGGGGTTGCGGTTGCGGCGGGCCCATCGAATTCCAGACGAAGGCGACGGCGCCGATGATAAAGAAGGCGAGGATCGCCCAGGCAGATTTGTTCATATCCTTTTCCGTCCGTTCCTTTCCTGTTTGTCCTCGCGTGAACCCGCCGGCATGGGTCGGTCGCACTCAGATCAACTTGACCTGGGTGCCCACCGGTGTTCGTGCGAAGACCTCCGCGATCTGCTCGTTGTAAAGGCCGATGCAGCCGTTCGACGAGCGTCGGCCGATCTTGCGGGTATCGTTGGTGCCGTGGATCCGGTAGTACTGCCACGACAGGTAGAGCGCATGGGTCCCGAGCGGGTTGTCCGGCCCCGGCCCCACGTAGTCGGGCCATTCGGGGTTACGCTCCTTCATCGACGGCGTCGGCGCCCAACTCGGCCCGTCCACCTTTCGCACCACCTCGGTATAGCCGCGCCGGGTAAGCTCGTCGGTAAGCGGAGCCGAGGTCGGATAAACCCGCATCCCGCCTTCGGCTGCCCAGTGCTGAAGGAAACGCGCATTGGTGTCCGCGAGCAGAATCCCCTTGCCGAGCGCATCGAAATGGTCGCGCCAGTCGTGCAGCTTGAAGGACGAGACGTTGCGGCGGCTGAACGACTCGTCGGAGTCGAACTCCTGGGCGCGCGAGACGCCCGGAGCGGCCAGCGTGATCGCCGACGCGGACATTGCGAGAAACCACCGTCGGTTCCAGTGTTGATCGCTGGATCTTGCCATTTACTGCCTCTTCGTTCCGTTGTCTCGGGACCGTTTGTTGAAATTTTAGCGGCCTTCCAGCGCTGGAGGGTCAATCGCTTTCGGCACTCCAATGCGTGGAAAAGTGTCGCAGCGACCTCTCGGCAGACGGCCATCGCAGGCCCGCCGCAGCCGCGGATGCGGCGTGGACGCGAAGGCGAACCATCCCCGCAGCCTTACTCTTGCGGATAGAGTAACACGCGCGCGCCGATCGGCACGCGGTCATAGAGTTCCACGATCTGCTCGTTGACGAGACGCGCGCAGCCATTGGAAACCGCGCGACCGATGGCGGTGGGATCGTTTGTCCCGTGAATCCGCAGCATCGTGTCGCCGCGCCCGGGCTCGAAAAGGTAGAGCGCCCGCGCGCCAAGGGGATTGTCGATCCCGCCCGGCATCCCGTCGGCGAATTGTGCATAACGGTTGGGTTCGCGCTCGATCATCTCCGCGGTCGGTTTCCAGTTCGGCCATTCCTTCTTGGCGCCGACATAGAAGGCGCCGGCGTGATAGAGACCGGGGCGCCCGATTCCCACCGTGTAGTGGATCGCCCTGTTGCCCTCCTGCGTGAAATAAAGCGCGAAGCGGCTCGGCAGCACATGGATCTCGTAGGGCGCGAAACCGGCGCGGATCGGGACTACGCGTGGCCGGAATTCGTCCGGAAGCGTGTAACCGGGGCCGGGCGGGTGCGCCCTTGCGGCTCCTCCCGGCATCGCGGTGGCGGCGGCCATCGTCATGATGAAAGTGCGTCTGTTCAAATCGGGGCCTTCCAAAAATCTCATGTCGTTCATACCTGGCACAGTTGCATCATCCATATTGTCGACCACCGCGCGCTCCGTCGCACCCGAGGCTGCTTGATCGAGCCGCAGGGGCCACGGCGTTCCTTCCTCGATTGAAAACCGGATCTCCGGCTGGGCGGTTCACAATCGAGTCAAGCGGCACGGCACGACGCGTCAGGCGGCGGGAATGTCGAGCCTGGCCTCCAGCCCGCCGCCGTCGCGATTCTTGAGCGTGATCGTGCCGCCATGGGCCTGGACGATGGTGCGCGCGATCGCAAGGCCAAGCCCACTGCCGCCTGTCTCGCGCGAGCGCGACTTTTCCAGCCGGTAGAACGGTTCGAACACTCGTTCCTGTTCGTCCTCGGGAATCCCCATGCCACGGTCGGAGACGCAGATCCGGATCACCTCGTCGACGCGCCGGGCGGTCACCTCCACGTTGCCGCCATAGCGCAGGGCGTTGTCTATCACGTTGCGCAGCGCTCGGCGCATGGCCCGCGGCCGGATCCGCGCCATGAGCCCCGCCGGCGCGTCCAGCGCGAACTCTCTTGCCATGTCGGCGCGAAGTTGACCGAGATAGTCACCAATCTCCACCTCCACGGAGGGCTCGGCCGTCGCCATGCCCCGAGCGAAGGACAGCGTTACGTCGACCATTCCGTGCATTTCATCGATCGAGGCTATCAGACGATCCCGGTTCTCTTCGTCCTCGACCATTTCTGCGCGCACCCGCATCGCAGTCAGCGGCGATTTCAAGTCGTGGCTCAACGCCGCGAGAAGCTGGGTCCGATCGGCGATGAACCGGGTGAGGCGGGACTGCATCCGGTTGAACGCCTCAGTCAAATGGCGGACCTCTGACGGTCCCCGCGGCTCGATCGGCGCGACCCGCTCGCCGCGTCCCAGTCCCTCGGCCGCCTCCGAAAGGTGCGTGAGCGGGCGGGTGATCCGGGAGAGGATGAACCAGAAGGCCGCGATCAGGAGCAGGGCCGCCGTCAGCGCGAAGCTGACCGCCTGAGCCCAGGGCCATTGCAGCGGCGGACGCTGGAACCTGGTGCCGACGTTCAGCCAGCGGCCGTCAGCCAGCGCGATCGACAGACGCATCTCGACGCCGGGGAGCCCGCCCTGCATCATCACCTTATGCATTGCGGCCATCTCCGGCGGCACATGCGGCATGGTCGGCATCGCCACTTGGAACTCGTGCAGTTCCACCCGGATCTCGCGCGGGTTGCCAGCCCGCATCAGGGTGCGGATCCGGCTCGCGACGGCGCCGCCGTCTCCATGGTCGCCATGATCGACCTCGGGTTGATTGGACAGGCTGAACCGAACCAGCGGCGAATCCGCAGCACGCAGAATCGATGCGTGCAGTTCCTCAGGCGCCTCTTCGATCAGCCGCGCGACATTGGCGGCGCGCCCCGCCGCTTCCAGCCCCTGCGCGGTCCGAAGGGCGAGACTGCGCTCGTCAACGAAGAGCCAGAGGCTGAAGGCCTGCGCGATGGCGAGCGCGACGATGATCAGGAGCACGAGTTGGCCACGAAGGCTGTCCACGAAGCGCCGCATCACGGCCGCTCCGTCACGCCCGTAGCCAGGCAGTAGCCGCCGCCCCGCACTGTGGTGATGATCTCCGGCCGGGCCGGATCTTTCTCGATCTTGCGCCTGAGCCGGCTCACCTGGTTGTCGATCGCCCGGTCGAAGCTCTGCGCCGCACGCCCCGACGTCAGATCGAGAAGCTGATCACGACTGAGAACCATGCGCGGCCGTTCCAGCAGGACGGTGAGAAGTCGGAACTCCGCCGTCGTGAGGCTGGTCTCCGCCCCGTCACGCGAGATCAGCACACGCCGGTCGGTGTCGAGCTCCCAGTCGGCGAAGCCGACCCGGCGGCCGGAGAGCCCGCCGGCATGGAGCTCGCCCCGTTCGGAGCGGCGCAGGATCGCCTTGATCCGGGCCAGGAGCTCGCGCGGGTTGAAGGGCTTGGGCAAATAGTCATCGGCGCCGAGTTCGAGCCCGACGATACGGTCGGTCTCCTCACCAAGCGCGGTCAGCATCAGGATCGGCACCTTGCCCTCGGCCGAGAGCCGGCGGCAGACCGAAAGCCCGTCCTCGCCGGGCATCATCACGTCGAGCACGATCAGGTCGAAATGGCCGGCCGCGAGTTTCGCATCCATCTCGGCGGCGTCGCGCGCGGAGCTGGCGCGCAGACCGTTCTTCTCCAGGTACCGGCTCACGGCATCGCGGATCTCGCGGTGGTCGTCGACGACGAGGATATGGGGCGTTGCATTCATGTCCCATTCCTATGCCATCGGATCGTGGTCTTTCACGGAAAATTGTCGCGACGCGTCTCGGCGGGGGTCTTTGCGACAAACCGTTACAAATCTCCCGGCCCGTGGACATGGTAACGTGGAGATTGGCCGACATATTGATAGCGAAGCAATCTTGGACATGAGGTGATGTCTTGAAACGCAGATCTCTTCTCGCGATCGTACTGATCGCTTCGACAATTGCCGCCGGTTTCGCCAACGCCCAGGGGGCGGGCGACGACAGCGGCCATTTTCCCGGTCAGGGCATGATGATGCAGCCGGGCGGGTTCGGCATGATGGGCGGGCAAGGCGCGGCGGGCGGCATGGCCGGCATGGGTCAGATGGGCGACATGATGCAGATGATGCGCATGCACGGCCCGATGATGGGCGGCGGCATGATGGGCGGCATGGGAATGCCTAGCGACATGATGGGGCCGATGGGCTTCGGCATGATCGGCGGTCAGTTCGCCGAGGGCTTCGACGCCGACGGCAACGGCACTGTCAGCTCCGCGGAGCTGCGCGGCGGGCTCGAGGCGCGCCTCACCCAATATGATGCCGATGGCGACGGTTCTCTGTCGCTCACCGAGTTCGAGACGCTGCATGCGGCGATGATCCGCAACCTCATGGTCGATCATTTCCAGGCGCTCGACGAGGACGGCGACGGGGCGATTACCAGGACGGAGATGACCGCGCCGGCCGACCGGATGCAGCGAATGGAAATACTGCGAAGCCGAGTCCAGGGCGGCTCCGGCGGCCAGACCCCCGAGGGTCAGGGCAGCGGCGGCATGATGATGGACGGCAACTAAACGCAGCGGGAGAGATGCGATGATGGGATCTGGATTTGGCGGCCTCTGGATGCTGCTCTTTGCCGTGCTGATCATTCTGGCGATCGTGGCGCTCGTGAAATACATCAGCAAATGAAGGGGCCGATGGGGTGGCTTGAACGGTCGACCGGCCGATTCCCGACACCGACTTCAACGACGTAGACAGGCGGATACGGGCGGCACCCGCCGGGCGTTCGTGGCTTGTGACGCAGATCAAGGCGGCGAGGCGCTTGTCATGGCATAAGACGCTTTGAAAGTGGTGGGAAACATGCGGATAAGGCTGCAAGATAGCGGTTCGGAGGGGCCGCGGCTTCGCGCCGCGCTCCTGCTGGCGCTTGTGGCCGCCCTTTTGTTCGCAACGGTCGCCGACGCGTTCCACCTGCACGAGGTCCACGCTTCCGCCACCCAGCTGCACATGGAGCGGGCGGGCGCCGACGACGGTTCCGGCCAGGCGATCGGCGCACCTGACTGCGGCATTCATCCAGGCTGTTCAGCGGCGCTGATCCCCGACATATCGACGATGGCGGACGTTGTTCTCATCGGCGTTAGAGAGCCGATGACGCGGCGGGAGCGGCCTTCAGTGGCCGAAGGTGAGCCCTACCACCCACCGATCTTCTCCTAACCGTCCTCATCGCACGACGCATGTTGAGCCGTGCCGTGATCATCGGCATTTCATGGGCCGGGATCGTTCTGGGCAACCAGCGGTTCATGGATGTTCGCGCACCTTGTCGACCCCGGATCCGAGCTCGTTCCTGCGTCGCAGTGGCATGGCGCCCCTAGCCTTTTCTTTTGCGTTGGCGGGGGCCTATCCCAAAGGGAAACTCAATGCGACACCGAAATCTTGCCATGAAAGCGCTCGGCCTTTTGGTCATCGCTCTGCCCGCGGTGGCAGAGCCTCGGATGGTCTTCATTCCCGAGGGCAGCGCCGATTCCATTCTCTTGGTCGGCGCCGAAACCGGGGAAACCGTGCGGCGGATCGAAGGCATCGAAGCGGTCCACGGACTGTCGGGAGCGCCCGGCGTGCCCTACCTCGTGGCCGGCAGCTATGCCGAGACGCCGCGTGACGGCATTGCCGCGATGGCGCAGCCCGAAGGCGTCTCTGCCGACGATCATGCTGCCCACCACAAACCCGCGGCGAAGCCGCTCGGTCCCAAGGATGCCGGGCTCAGCATCGTCACGATCCTCGACGCCTCGAACGGTGACATCCTGCGCCGGATCGAGGCGCCGGGCGCGGTCCATCACACGGCGGTGTCGCCCGGCGGCCGTTTCGCCGTCGCGACCCATCCGGCGGGCGATGGGATCTCGGTGATCGACCTCTCCACCATCAGCGTGACGGGTTATGTGGTGACCGGCGCGATGCCCAACTATGCCGTTTTCGGAGCCGATCCGGCGCTCGTCTATATCTCGAACACCGGCAACGGCACGATCAGCGAGGTCGACCTGACCCGCGGCATCGTCCGGCGTAACATGATCGTGGAAGGAGCCCCCGAACATCTAGCGATCGACGTCGGTGCCGGTCGGCTCTACATCGCCGATGCGGATGCCGGCAGGGTTGTGGAACTGGCTCTGGCCGATGGCACAACGCTGAGAACCTTCGATATCGGCGGCGAGATCCACGGGATCGGCCTGTCGGATGATGGCGCGACGCTTTTCGTCGCCGGGCGTGGCGCAGGCAAGCTCACCGCGGTCGATCTCGCCTTGGGCGAGACGCGCGAGGCGGCGCTGGCACCGGAACCCTACCACCTGACCGTGATCCCCGGCACCGGAACGCTCTTCGTCTCGAGCCGCGCCGAGCCAAAAGTGTGGATGATCGACGCCGCGACGCTTGAGGAGCGTGGCGTCATTCCGGTCGAGGGTGAGGGACACCAGATGATAGCGCTCCCCTGAACTGGGGATAGGAAAGGAGGCAAGTCATGGCAAAACGACTCGGACCGACACTCCGCTTTCTCGGCGCCGCGGGAACAGTCACAGGCTCGCGCTACCTCACCGAGGCGGGCGGCCGCCGCATCCTGATCGATTGCGGGCTGTTCCAAGGATTCAAGAACCTGCGGCAGCGCAACCGCAAGCCGTTTCCGGTGCGCCCTGCCTCGATCGACACGGTGCTCCTGACTCATGCCCATCTCGACCATTCCGGCTACCTGCCGGCGCTGATCCGCGCCGGCTTCACGGGCGAAGTTCTATGCACCGGGGCGACGGCGGAGCTTTGTGGCCTGATCCTGCCCGATAGCGGCCACATCCAGGAAGAGGAGGCGCGCTTCGCCCGCCGGCACGGCTATTCGAAGCACAAGGACCCCAAGCCGCTCTACACCCAAGCCGATGCCGAGGCGGCGCTCGAGAATTTTCGGACGGTCAGCTTTGATGCTCGGATCGACCTCGGTGACGGGATCGGCGTCGAGTTCATCCCGGCCGGCCACCTTCTCGGTGCGGCGCAGATCCGCGTCAGCCTGCCCGGAACGACGGTCCTGTTCAGCGGCGATCTCGGGCGGCAGGCCGATGCGCTGATGCGGCCGCCGCGGCCATTTGCGGGCGCAGACGTGCTGATTTGCGAATCCACCTACGGCAATCGCCGGCACGCCGATGTCGATGCCGAAACCGAGCTTGCGCCGATCCTGAAACGCGTGCTCGGGCGCGGCGGCACGATCCTCATTCCCGCCTTCGCGGTCGGCCGCGCACAGGGGCTCATGTATCACATCGCAAGGCTGCAGAAGCGCGGCGAGATCCCTTACGTTCCGCTCTACCTCAACAGCCCGATGGCGGTGGACGCGACCGACATCTACCACGGCCATCACGAGGAGCACCATGTGACCTGGGAGGACTGCTTGGCAATGTTCAAGATCGCCAAGCGAATCAACACAGTCGCGCAGTCCAAAGAACTGAATACCCGCCGGGGACCGATGATCATCGTCTCGGCAAGCGGCATGCTGACCGGCGGCCGCATCCTGCACCACCTCGCCAGCTTCGGTGGCGACGCCCGGAACGCAATCCTGCTCTCGGGCTTCCAGGCCGGCGGCACCCGCGGCGCGGCGCTGGCGGCCGGCGCCGACCGCTTGCGCATGTTCGGCCGCGATTTCCCGATCAATGCCGAGGTGATCCAACTCGAAGCGTTCTCCGGCCATGCCGATGCCGAGGAGCTTCTCGCCTGGATGCAGGCCGCGCCTAATGCGCCGCGCATGACCTATCTCACCCATGGCGAGCCGGATGCCTCGGACCGGCTGCGCTGGAGGGTCGAGCACGAGCTGGGCTGGCCGGCTCGGGCGCCTGAACATCTCGAAACCATCCGACTGGACCATCCAAAATGACCGCAGCCGACACCAGCCTGCACCTCGTCCGCGCTGGGATCGACACCTATAGTCAGCCTGTCGTCTACATGCGCGAGGATTGCCATGTCTGCCGCGCCGAGGGCTTCGCCGCGCTGACCCGGATCGGGGTCACGCTCGGCCCGAAATCGATCATCGCGACGCTCAATGTCGTCACCGAGGCCGGCTGGTTGCCCGCGGATGCGGCGGCGCTGTCGGAAGCCGCCTGGGCGCTCTTGCAGCCACGTCCCGGCGATCGGGCCACATTCGTGCATCCCGAACCGCCGGCATCGGACTCGGCGATCCGCGCGAAGGTGTACGGGCAGGAACTGACCGAGGCCGACTTCACCGCGATCATCGGCGACATCACCGGCCGCCGCTTGTCTGAATTGCAGATGGCCGCCTTCGTCACCGCCTGTGCCGGCGAAAGGCTGAACATTGCCGAGACGATCCGCCTCACGCGCGCGATGCAGCGCGCGGGTGAGACGCTCGACTGGGGCGGCGCGGAGGTCTACGACAAGCACTGCGTTGGCGGCCTGCCCGGAAACCGCACGACGCCGATCGTCGTGGCAATCGTCGCGGCGGCCGGGCTCATGATCCCCAAGACCTCCTCGCGCGCGATCACCTCGCCGGCGGGCACCGCCGACACGATGGAGGTCATGGCGCCGGTTGCGCTCGACATCGCCGCACTGAGGCGCGTGGTCGAGACCGAGGGCGGCTGCGTGGTCTGGGGCGGCAATCTGGCGCTCAGCCCGGCCGACGATCTGCTGATCCGGATCGAGCGGCCGCTCGATTTCGACAGCGACGGCCAATTGGTGGCGAGCGTGCTTTCGAAGAAGGCGGCAGTCGGAGCGCGCCGCGTGCTGATCGACGTGCCGGTCGGGCCGACCGCCAAGGTCCGCTCTCCCGCGGCGGCGGCATCACTTGCGCAGCGGCTCGCGGCGGTGGGCGAGGCGGTCGGGCTTTCGATCGCGGTCCACGTCAGCGACGGCACGGCTCCAGTCGGCCGCGGCATCGGCCCGGCGCTCGAGGCCCGCGACGTGCTGGCGGTGTTGCGGCGCGACACGGACGCGCCCGCCGACCTGCGCGGCCGCGTGCTCGATCTCGCTGGCGCGCTTCTCGATCTACGGCCGGACGCCGCCGCGGGCATTGGCAGGGCCCGCGCCGCGGCACTTCTGGACAGCGGCGCGGCCGAGGCGAAGTTCATGGCGATCTGCGCCGCGCAGGGCGGCTTTCGCGAACCGTCAGCGGCGCGCCACCGGGCGGTCGTGACCGCCACGGCGGCCGGGCGGCTGGAGGCGATCGACAACCGCCGCATCGCGCGGATCGCGAAGCTTGCCGGGGCGCCGGGGCGCAAGCTGGCGGGCGTGCGGCTGCTGGCCCGACCCGGCGACCTGCTGAGACGCGGCGCGCCGCTTTTCGAGATCCATGCCGAGACGCCGGGGGAACTCGACTACGCGCGGAGCTATGCGGAAGCCCAGGCCGATGTCTTCGAACTGCGGGAGTGACCTGCCGATGATCCTGATCCCCTTCCCCGAGATGATGCCGATGGCCCGCGAAATAGCGGCGATCCTTGGCGCCGAGGTACAACCCGTGGCGCTGCACCGCTTCCCCGATGCCGAGACGCGCGTAACCCTCGGCGGCGACCCCGGCGGGCACGACGTCGCGGTTCTGGCCACTTTGCGCGACCCCGACCGGCTGGCGCTGCCCTTGCGCTTCACCGCCGCCACTGCGCGCGAGATTGGCGCACGCCGCGTCGGGCTGATCGCGCCGTATCTCGCTTATATGCGCCAGGACGCGCGGTTCCATGAGTGCGAAGCCGTCAGCGCCCCGATCTTCGCGCGCTTTCTGGCCGAGAGTTTCGACTGGATCGTCACCGCCGATCCGCATCTGCATCGCAACCCAACGCTGGACACGCTGTTTCCGATTCCCGCCCAAACCGTCGCGACCGCACCGCTTTTGGCGAGTTGGATCGCCGCCAATGTCCCCGATGCAGTGATCCTGGGCCCCGACAGCGAAAGCCAGCAATGGGTGGCCGAGGTCGCGCGGCACGCCGCCCGGCCCTACGCGGTCCTCCGCAAGATCCGGACCGGCGATCGGCAGGTCGAGATCGGCATTCCCGACAGCCCCGCGCTAAGGTCCGGTACGCCGGTCATCCTTGATGACATCACGTCTTCCGGGCGAACTCTGGTCCGGACGCTGGAGCGGCTGAAGGAGGTCGGCGCGCGGTCGGCGACTTGCGTCGTTATACACGCGGTGTTCTCGGGCGCAGCCGAAGCCGACATCGGTCGGGCTGGCGCCGCGCGCATCGTGACGACGGACTCGATCCCGCACCCGACCAACGCGATCGGTATCGCCGCGCTGCTGGCCGGGGCCGTCGCCGACCTCAGCAGAGCCCTTGACGGTCCAGTTACTGGAAGCACCACATTGGACGGGAACAGCTCGAAAGGACACCGAAATGACTGACCGCCGCGCCCTTCAGGTCGTCGCCACGACGGGTTCGGACGACACGGTTTCCGAAGGCTCCGAAGGAACCGTCCATACCTGCCCAATGCATCCCGAGATCCGGCGCGCGGAGCCGGGCGACTGCCCGGAATGCGGCATGCATCTGGTGCCGGAGGGATCCGATGCCGCGCAGGGCCATCATCACGGGCACCGGCATCATGTGGGTGCCGCGACTGCCGCTGCCGGCACCTATGACACCGTTCCCGCCGGCCATTCCGGCGCGGTCTATACCTGCCCGATGCACCCGGAGGTGCGCCAGACCCATCCTGGCTCCTGCCCGATCTGCGGAATGGGGCTGGAGCTTGAATCTGCCGCCATGGCCGACGAAGGCCCGAACCTCGAACTCATCGATTTCACTCGCCGCTTCTGGGGCGGCGTGGTTCTGACGCTGCCGCTTCTGGTGCTGACGATGGGCCCCTATCTCGGCTTTGGCGGTGTGCGCGATATCTTCGGCGAACGCGTGACGCTCTGGATCGAACTCGCGCTCGGAACACCGGTGGTGCTCTGGTGCGGCTGGCCGTTCCTGGTGCGCGGCTGGACCTCGTTCCGCACCTGGAACCTCAACATGTTCAGCCTGATCGGCATGGGCGTCATGGCGGCATGGATCTTCAGCGTGGTCGCGGTTCTGGCGCCGGGGATCTTCCCAGAGGGCTTCCGCGACACCGAAGGCCATGTCGGCGTCTATTTCGAAGCGGCGGCGGTGATCGTAACGCTGGTCTTACTCGGCCAAGTGATGGAACTCCGCGCCCGCGAAGGCACCGGCAAGGCGATCCGGGCGCTTCTGGACATGGCGGCCAAGACCGCCCGGGTGATCCGTGACGATGGCCGCGAGGAGGAGGTCCCGCTCGAACATGTCGCGGTCGGCAACCGGCTCAGGGTGCGGCCGGGCGACAAGGTGCCGGTCGACGGCGTCGTCACCGAGGGCCGCTCCTCGGTCGACGAGTCGATGATCACCGGCGAGCCGGTCCCGGTCGAGAAGGTCGCGGGCGACAGGCTCACGGGCGCCACGATCAACGGCACCGGCAGCTTGATCATGGAGGCGACCCGCGTCGGCGCCGACACGATGCTCGCGCAGATCGTCGAGATGGTGGCCGCCGCACAGCGCTCGCGCGCGCCGATCCAGAAATATGCCGACAAGGTTTCGGGCTATTTCGTGCCCGCCGTGATCGGCATCGCGGTGCTCGCCTTCATCGGTTGGGCGCTCTGGGGGCCGGCGCCGGCGCTCTCTTACGGACTCGTCGCCGCCGTCGCGGTGCTAATCATTGCCTGCCCCTGCGCCCTCGGGCTCGCCACGCCGATGTCGATCATGACGGCGACGGGCCGTGGCGCGCAGGCCGGGGTGCTGATCAAGAACGCCGAGGCGCTGGAGCGGTTCGAGAAGGTCGACACGCTGATCGTCGACAAGACCGGCACCTTGACCGAAGGCAAGCCGAAGCTCGTCGGCGTCTTCCCCGAACCGGGCCATGACGCGGCCGAGGTACTGCGCCTCGCCGCCTCGCTAGAACGCGGCTCGGAGCATCCGCTGGCCGAGGCGATCGTGCAGGGCGCCGAGGAGCGCGGCGTCGGGATGGCCGAGGCGGAGGAGTTTGAGGCCGTGACCGGCAAGGGCGTGACCGGCAAGGTCGATGGCCGCCCGGTGGCGCTCGGCAATCTGAAACTTGTCCATGACCTGGGTCTCGAAGCGGCTGCCCTGACCGAAAAGGCGGACTTCCGCCGCGACGAGGGCGAGACGGTGATGTTCGTCGTCGTGGAGGGCAAGGTCGCGGGTCTCGTCAGCGTCGCAGATCCTGTGAAGGAATCCACGCCCGCCGCGCTAAGGGCGCTGCACGAGCTTGGCTTCCGCATCATCATGGCCACCGGCGACAACGAACGCACGGCGAGGGCCGTGGCCGGGCGGCTAGGCATCGACGAGATCCGCGCCGACGTGCTGCCCGAGGACAAGGCGAAGATCATCAGGGAATTGCAGAAGCGAGGCCGCAAGGTGGCGATGGCCGGCGACGGCGTGAACGACGCCCCGGCGCTCGCCCAGGCGGATGTCGGCATCGCCATGGGCACAGGCGCCGACGTCGCCATCGAGAGCGCGGGCTTCACGCTCGTGAAGGGCAATCTCGACGGCATCGTACGCGCCCGCAGGCTGGCGCGCGCGACGATGCGCAACATCCGCCAGAACCTGTTCTTCGCGCTGATCTACAACGCCGCCGGCGTGCCGGTCGCCGCGGGCGTGCTGTTCCCGGTCTTCGGCATCCTCATCAGCCCGATGTTCGCCGCCTTCGCCATGAGCGCCTCGTCGATCTCGGTCGTACTCAACTCGCTCCGCCTGCGCGGCGCCAGGATATGAAGGAGATGTTCATGACGGAACAACCTTACACACCGGTCCCCGATGACGGATCCGGCAACGCGCCAAAGGGAGGGTTCTGGCGCTCGCGCTCGGGGCTGAGTCTGATCGTCGCCCTTGCGCTCGGCGGACTGCTGCTGGGATATGAGCATCGCGTCCACATCCTCGGCAGCGGCTGGTTGATTTATCTGCCGCTTCTCATCTGCGTGGGCATGCACTTCTTCATGCATGGCGACCGCGGAGGTCACGGTGGCAGGAAGGGCGGGAGCGGACAGAGATGACGGCAGAGCCGCAATCCTATGGCCTCTGGCTGCTCGTGATCGTCAATTCGGCGGTCTTCATCCTGTTCGCGCTCAGCTTCTTCCGGCCGCAGACACAACGCGACTGGCGCAGCCTCGGGGCGTTCGGCGCCTTCGTGGTCGCACTCTTCACCGAGATGTACGGCTTCCCCCTGACGCTCTATGTCCTGTCCGGATGGTTGCAGTCGGCCTATCCGCAGGTGAACTGGTTCGCTCATGAGTCCGGCCACCTGCTCGAGATGCTGTTCGGCTGGAAGTCCAATCCGCATTTTGGGCCGTTCCATCTTCTCAGCTTCGCGCTGATCGGCGGCGGGTTCTGGCTGATCGCGGTCTCCTGGCACGTCCTTTGGACCGCGCAGCGGCAAGGCAGGATCGCCGTCATCGGCCCCTATGCCCGCCTCCGGCATCCACAATATGCGGGCTTTGTCCTGATCCTGACCGGATTCCTGGTCCAATGGCCAACGCTTCTGACGCTCGCAATGTATCCGCTTCTGGTCTGGATGTACGTCCGGTTGGCCCGCATCGAGGAACGCGAGAGCGAGCGGCGGTTCGGCGACGCATACCGGCGCTATGCCGCGCGCGTGCCCGCATTCTGGCCCGCATGGCGCCAGAAACCTGCCAGGACGCCGTGAGCCGGAAGGCAGCGACGGATACATGACGCGCCGATCGGAGCGCGAGGGTCGTATTCGCAAGCGGAAGGAAGGAGAAGAAAATGACCAACCACAGCAAGATCGTGATCGCATGCCTGCTGGCCGCCTGGGCCGCGCAAGCCAATGCCCAGGAACCTTCGCACAGGATGAGCGACGATTCCATGCGCCGGATGATGAGTGCCGGTCTTGTCCTCCCGAAAATGGATGCCGCCAGAGGCCGGGAGCTCTTCGCCTCCAAGGGCTGCGTCGTCTGTCACTCGGTCAACGGCGTCGGCGGACAGGATGCGCCGATGCTCGATGCGGATCTCATGGAGCTGCCGATGAACCCCTTCGAGTTCGCGGCACGGATGTGGCGCGGTGCCCCCGCCATGGTGGAGGCACAGGAAGATGAGTTGGGCGGCCAGATTGAATTCACGGGCGAAGAACTCAGCAACATCATTGCCTTTGTCCACGACTCCGGCGAGCAGAAGCAGTTCACCGCGCCTGGTTTGAGCGCGCGCTGCGGGAGAAGTGGCCCGGTCGAACCGTCGTGATCAGCCACCACGCGCCGAGCAGGGCGGTGGCGGGGCGGATCGATGCCATCACGCCGGCCTTCGTCTCGGACCTCGATACGATCATCGAAACGGCGCAGCCCGACCTTTGGCTCTTCGGCCATACGCATCGATCGCTCCAGGCCCGGATCGGCCGGACGCATCTGCGTAACTGCTCGCTGGGCTATCCCTCGGAGGTGCCGACGGGCCTCGAGGCAAGGCTCCTGCTTCTGGGCCTGATCGATACCGAACGAAAGGACCTGCTGGCGCCGATGGGGCTGAGGGACGCCTGCCTCCGGACCGCTGCCGATGGCCAGCGCCGTCTGCGCCTCCAGGATCTGCCCGCCGCGCTCCGCCGGGAGTTCGACGCCTTCCGGCTCGGGCGCGCGTCGCCGATGAGCGAGGGACAGGCCAGTATCGCGTCGGCGCTCGAGTGGTTCGCCTATTGTGATCTTGCAGGGATCGATTGATGGGAACCGGCAGAGAAGATCGTCGGGACATGCCGAACTGCCGGATGGCGCTGACTGCGGCGGCGATGGAAGGGCATCGAGCCCCATCGCTGCTCAGTGTCACCTCGCGGATCGCCTCCCTGCAGGAACCCCGCCAAGCGACGCGAACGATCAGGCCGCACGCAGAAGCCATGATATGGTTGGGGGCGTTGAACGCTGCAAACCGTAGGCCACAATGACCGCTTATGATTCAGCCCCGGGGGTTCTTGACTTGAAGACGCAAGGCGGGGCCCTGACGCCGATGCAACTCTTGGACCTTGTCGAAAGAGGTTTGCCGGAAAGTGCGCTGTCAAAGCTTGCGGAGGTCATCGGCTGCACGCCTGCGGCAATCGTGGCTAGCGCCGGTCCCAAGGCCACGCGGGCGCTGCGCAAGAATGATGGTACATTCGACCCCGCTCTGGGGACGGTCGTGATCCGGCTCGCGGCAGTTTTTTCGCTCGCGCTCGAAGTCTGGGACGACAAGGAAGACGCACGTGCCTTCCTGCACCGGCCGCATCCCATGCTTGAGGGGCGCTCTCCTTTCGATGTCGCCCTCCGGAGCGAGATCGGCGCGGCGATCGTTGACGAGATCCTCGACAGGCTGCGACACGGTAGCGCCACATGAGGGTGTGCCTCCTCGTTCGGGCGGCAGGCGAATGGCAATTTTCGAGAGCGGTCATTCGTAGAACGTAGCGCTAATGCCAGCGATGCACAGGAAGCACCCCGAGCAAACTTGCGAACCGAAGACACCCCACCGGGCGCGACCGGCCGCAGAGCCGACATTAGTCGCGGTGAGCGGTGCCGCAGTGCAACTTCCCAAAAGCTGACATCGGGCGCCCTGGCCGTGGAGCTCGCGCAAAGCTGGCAAGCCCTGAGACAGTAACTCGCGCAGCGCGGGGTCGCTCCGTTCAGCCCGGACGGCACAGCCTCGAATGTCTCCCGTCAGCACCCCTGGGACATCTGGGTTGATTTTGTGATGGAGGGTTTCAGGCTCATCGTAACCGCCAGGGAGTGGAGATGAGAAAGAAACCCGGAACAGCGAAGCCGACGGCCGAAGCCCTTGTGAAGGACATCCGCCGGCGCACTCGGAAGCACCATTCGGCCGAGGAGAAGATCCGCATCATTCTGGAAGGGCTGCGCGGCGACGACAGCATTGCCGAACTCTGCCGGCGCGAGGGGATCGCGACGAGCCTCTATTACAGCTGTTCGAAGGAGTTCCTGAAAGCCCGGGACTTCCTGTCGACCAATCTTGATGACTACACTCTAGTTGACGGAAATTATCACGGGGGTTAACCGTCCCGTGATGAAGCATTCCATATTGGGGGGCGGTCGCGATCTCTTTCAAAGGCGCTCACTTCCCGAAAGACGTGATCCTCTTCACGCCCGCCGTGGTCGACTCTCTCGCCGCAGTTCGCATCGAAGCCGGGGATCCGGTTCGATGCGCCCATCGTCGGCGGCTGCGCCAGTTTCAAGCAGGTTTACTTGATCGCATCGAGAGAAGGCCGTTCGAGTCGGAAACCGAGTTTGACGCCGACCTGGAAATGCGCGACCGCGCCGTCGCTCCCGATGTGGCCGCGGATCTCCGTGACCTCGAACCATTCAAGGTTGCGAAGGCTGCGTTGGGCGGTCGAGACCGCGTTGCGGATCGCGTCATCGATGCTGTTCGGCGACGAACCGTAGATTTCGGTGACAGGATAGACGTGGTCCATGATTGCCTCCCATTCATCGGGTGTTCTGAAGCCAGGCAGCACACGAACGCTGGGACTGGTCGTCGAAGCTTAACGCTGGGATACCGCTCAGACCAAACCCATTTTGGAAGCGGATCGCGGCACGATCGAGACCTCGGCAAAGGTCGCGACGCCATTGCCAACCACGTTGTCCCGCTGCATCAAGATGACTTGAGCCAGCGTGAGCGGCGGGCGGGGCAGCAAGCTTGCGACCCGCGCCAGCGCCCGCCACAGTGCGAATGGTACCGGCAGCAGCAATCGGCGCCTACCCGCACGCTCAGCCAACCGCTCGAGGATTTCGCGATACGTGAAAACATCCGGGCCGCCCAACTCGAACACCGTGCCGGTGGTGCGGGTGCCGATGACACGGCAGACTGCTTCGGCCACGTCCCCGACATGCACCGGCTGGAGGCGCTTCCCGCCATCGCCGAAAACGGGAATGACCGGCATGCGGCGGATGATCGCATCCAGGGCGCCGAAGAATGCCCCATCCCGACTGAACATGATGCTGGGGCGCAGTATCACGGCTTCGGGAAATGCTGAGCGAACCGCATCCTCACCATCGGCACGGGCGCGAATATAGGCGGACTCGGAATTCGGATCGACGCCGATCCCTGAGATATGGACCAGTCGCCGGACGCCGCTTGTCCGGGCAATCTCGGCAACCGCATGCGCGCCCTTCACATGAACCCCATGGAACGAGTCCGTGCCTGTCTCGACATAGTGCCCTATGCAATTGACGACGGCATCCGCGCGATCGAAGGCGCGCGTCAGTGTGCGGCGGTCCCGAAGATCGATCTGAATCTGTCGGACGTCATAGGCCCGACCATCCCGCAATCCTGTGCCTCGGTCTGGGAACCGTGTCGCGATACATACTGGGCGCCCATGCTCTTTGAGCTTCCGGACAACCTGACGTCCGAGAAACCCGCTCCCACCAAGCACGATCACGTCTTGGCCGCTCATCGGTGCAACAGCTCCTGTTGGATTAAATTGCCCCATCTTATCATGCGCCTAATTGGCGTGTTTCGCGAGTAGGGGCTTGGCGGCAGTTGTGGTCTACCCCCTGAAAAGCGGCCCTCCCTGACGAATGGCTTTCGAACCAAGGGGTCTTGACCCCTAAGACTGATCCGATCCGAGTGCGGATTTTCGGGCACATTTCCGGAAGGAGAGGTGTGTCCAGATGCCGAAGAAACGACTTGCGGATGAGCAGATCGCGGTTGCGCTGCGCTAGGCGGAGGTCGGGACGAGCGTCGGCGAGGTCTGCCGCAAAATGTGCGTGGCGAAGGCCACGTTCTATTGGCTGGAAAAGGCCCATGCCGGGATGGGCGTGTCGGCGAACCGGCACCTGAGGCAACTCGAACATGAAAACACGAAGCTTAAGCGCGTGATTGCAGACCTGACAAAGGACAAGACCATGCTTCAGGACGCGCTCAGAAAAGAGGTGAAGCCCGCCTGTCGCCGCGAAGTCGTCAGAAATCTCGCACAGCGGAGCCATGAGAAGTATTTCTACGGCAACGGGCACATGATTATTGGTCGACAACGGCGGTTGCGTGCCCCTGCAACCAAAAAAATCAACACAAATACAATAGCTTGACAGCGCCCCAAGGGGCGCTTCACGCGTTCCCGTACCGCCCGGTGCTACGCTGGTGTGATCCTCCCCCAATGAAGTGGTCCGCCGTTATGTTTAGGAAAACGGAGGATCAGAATGGCTACGAAGCGGCACAAGCCGGAAGAGATTGTCACGAAGCTGCGGCAGGTTGAGGT
>NZ_JAPDOG010000014.1 GCF_026013545.1 Defluviimonas salinarum
CGAAGGTCATCCTGAAGCGGGCGCTCGAGGGCGCCGCGGCGGCAGGACGGCGGGGGAACACCCCGTTGCTGGACGTGGAGGATTGGGCTCAAGCCCCCTGCGAAGCGTCAACTCGAATCGCTCCGGAGCGGCTCGATGCCGCCGCGGAGCGACCGGAAATCCCCGTCTCTTCAGGGCGGGGAAGATGTTAAGGAAAGGCTCGGCGCGGAGACACCGCTCTTCCGCGGCGACTGGCTCGTCGGGTTCTTCTTTCCGGGTGACGCCGCGCCGGAGAGTTTCAAGCTCTCCGACGATAAGGTAAACGGGCGCCCGCGATCATTCCCAACCGCCGAACAAAGGCCGGGAAGGCGATCCACGTCGAGATGCAAACCCTCAGGATGATCGGCTGGGAACAGTTCGCCGAGATGTTCGGCGGGCGGCATGTCGTGGAGAACGAGACCGGCCCCACTGGTGGCCGCTACGTTCGCGGCCCGCTTTACACCGAGGTCGGGAGCGAGACCCTCTTCGGGTTTCCGAAGGGCGTGGCGCGCGACAGATGCACGATCGATCTGGCGGCGCTCGAGGCGGTCCCCCTGTCGCAGATCATCGCGGCTATCGAAGCCATCGAGGCCGAGGACGCAGATCCGGCCCCGGAACCGGCCGGAAACTGAAAGCGGCCGATGCGAGCCTCCCGCGAATACCGAAAATGGATCAACCACCTGCGGCGGCGGTTCGGCAAGGCGTCCGGGGTCATCCCGGGCGCCCTGCTCGACTGCCCGGCGATGGAGCGCAAGCGGTCCGGCGCCAAGGCCGCCGCGCGCTCCGGCAGGACCGGCCGTCCGGCCGCCAGGACGGCGGATGCCGAGGACTGATCAGGCCAGCGCCGGCTCGTCGTCGACGGAAGCCTCGAAGCGGATCTTCACATCGTCGAGCTGATACATGTAGGCGAGGGTCGGTACGCGCGGCGTGATCTCGGTCACCGTGACGCCCGCCTCGTCGATCTCGAACCTCGCCGATCCGAGGGCGTCGGCGCCGGCCGGCAGGTGCTGCGAGCCATTCATTGCGCCGAAAAGGCGCGCGCAGTCGAGCATCTGCGCCTCGTCCAGGTCGCGGTCGGAGGTGACCGTCAGCTTGTCGCCATAGCCAAAACCGCCATTGGCGTTATCGCCGTGCCTCAGAACCTTGAACGCGACCGTGCTGGCGGCATCGAGGATCCGCCGCGCCACGATGCGCGGATTCTCCTCATCGACAAAGGGATCCTTCGGCCCGGCGCCGAGGAGATCCTGGATCACCCTAAACACGCCGCCCTGGCTGCGACCGGAAACAAAGGTCATTTTCTGCACGATAGATCCTTTCTGGTGGCATGGATTGTCTTTCATCCATTTATCCGGTTGGCGCGAAAAAAAACCATCAGACCCTAAGGCGCCGGCGGCAGAATAGAACGCTTATTTGATGGTCGCGCGGAAAACGATCTGCGCGGACCCGCCTGCCTGGAGCGCATTGACGATGCCGGTGATCCTGTCGCCGGCCACCGAGACGCTGTCGAACCCGGCCGAGCTCAGAACCGCCACGAAATCGATATCCGCGGGCAGCATGTCGACGACGGTGAAGCCCACCGCATCGACCGCGCCGTTGTTCGCGCTGGAGACCGTGATCCGGTACTCGATGCATGTTCCCGGAAGCGCCGCGTGGGTGCCGGGCAGCGCCGCGCCGGAAGCGCAATCGAACGGAAAGTGATGGTCACTGACCGCGACACCGGTCTTGCTGCTCGTGATCACCGGCATGACCGGATCGTAGATATCTGCAACCGTCACGCTCAGGGTCTGGTTCACCACGAGGCCACCGGCATCGGTGGCCCGTACCGTGACCACGTAGACCCGGTCGAGGTTGCTGTCGGTGGGGTTCTCGTAATCCGGCGCGGCGATGAACGTGAGCACGCCCGTCGCCGGGTTGATCGTGAACTTGCCGGCGTCGGTGCCGCCGCTGATCGACCAGGTCACCGGCTTGTTGGCGGTATAGGTCGTCACCGCGGTCTGGTTCTCGTTGACCGTGATCGCCGCGGCCGTCGCCCCGGCGACCCCGCCCGGCCCGGTGATCACCGGCTCGAGGACATCTGCAACCGTCACGCTCAGGGTCTGGTATGAATAGAAGCCGCCCGGCTCTGTCGCCCTGATGGTCACCACATAGACCTGGTCGAGGTTGCTGTCGGTGGGGTTCTCGTAATCCGGTGCGGCAATGAACGTGAGCACGCCCGTCGCCGGGTTGATCGTGAACTTGCCGGCGTCGGTGCCGCCGGTGATCGACCAGGTCACCGGCTTGTTGGCCGTATAGGTCGTGACCGCGGTCTGGTTCTCGTTGACCGTGATCGCCGCGGCCGTCGCCCCGGCGACCCCGCCCGGCCCGGTGAGGACCGGCGCGGTCGACTGGAACTGCGCGAGATAGGAGTTGAGGCCGCTGACCAGCCCGGAGGCCGAGGCGTTGCCGGAGACGTTGGACCCGTCCGTGTAGAAAAGCGTGGAACCGATGACCTGGGCGCCGAAGTTGCTCGACGGACCAATCTGGTAGGTCCCGCCCGGATAGGTGATGGTGACGACCGGGTTGGTCGAGGTGGGAATGTAGCCGAAATACTGGATGGTGCCCTTGTCGGTGATCCGCCAGTTGAGCGCGCCGGGGATATTCAGGGAGGTGCCGTCCGGCCGGTAGAGGCGAAGGATGCCCGACAGGTCGTTGCCCTGTACGCCACCGAACTGACCGGTGGTCGACTGCTGCTCGAATGTCGCCCGGGCAAAGCCGAGGGTCGAGAAGAGCACGATATTGTCGGCCTTGCTGGTGTTCTGGCCGACAGCCCCAACGAAGCCGTCCATGAACGGCACCGAGACGGTCTGCGCCACCGCGGGGAAGGCCAGGATGAGCGCCAGGGAGACCTGGATGGCAAGGAGGGCGCGCCGCAACCACGATGCCGATGCCGCGACGGGTCCGCGGGCTTCACCGGCACGCGGGCGGGGGGCTTCGGGTTCCTGCATGTTCATCACGAGTTTTTTCTGAAGGCCGGGGTTGAGACAAGGGTGCCGGGAGTATGCGAAAAACATACCTGATGATTGCCCGTCAGTCCAGCCTCGGCAGCGCCGCCGGCGCCGGCCCCGCGGCAGGACAGGCGATCCGCCGCGCGATTGTCGCCGGACGCTCGAGGCCCTGCGCGGCATAGGCGCGATGGAAGGCCGGCCGGGTCGCCTCGCGCTCGCCATCGACGTCGATCAGCCGGCGCATCGCGAGACAGCCCTGGACGAAGCCGAGCCAGCGCGAGAGCTTGTCGAGAGGGAGTGCCAAGGCCTCCACCTCGCCCTGCCGGCAAAGCCAGGCAAGGTTGTCGAGCGAGAGGCGCGGATCGGCCGCGAATGGATCCCCTGTCCGATCCGTCGCCGCGATCACGCCGCCATAGCGGCGGAAGAGGTCGCGCGTGACCTCGCGCAGCATCGGCGCATCCGGAATCAAGGGAGACCCGGCTGCGCCGCCGCCTCATCCACCTCCGCTCGCGCCGTGACCCGGTCGAGATACCTGTTCCAGGCGTCGCGGGACGAGGCGGCGGCGCAGGAAACATCTTCCTCTCCGACGAAGATCCGGTAGTGCCGGACACCACCGTTACTCGACAGCCGGCACGAGGCGTTCGGAACAAGAGCGAGCACCTGATCCTTCGCTTCCATGTATCCTTCGCCGGGACCTTTCTGGAACATGGCGCGTCCTACGCGACCCCGGTCGAGCCGAAGCCGCCGGTGCCGCGCATTGTCTCGTCGAGGCTCTCTGCCACCTCGAACACGCCCTGAACGGCGGGTGCAACGATCATCTGCGCGATCCGGTCTCCGGTGCGGATCTCGAAAGGCTCGGAGCCGAGGTTGACGAGGATGACCCCGAGGGGACCCCGGTAGTCGCTGTCGATCGTTCCCGGTCCGTTGAGCACCGTGACGCCATGCTTCAGCGCGAGGCCGGAGCGCGGACGGATCTGCACCTCCCAGCCTTCCGGGATCGCGAGACGCAGGCCGGTCGCCACGAGGCAGCGCGCTCCCGGCACGATCACCTGCGAAACATACCCGTCCGGCATCACCGCCCGGATATCTGCGCCCGCAGCACCCGGCGTCTCGTAGGCCGGGATTTGCGCGGCGGGATGGTCCTTCACGAAAAGGATCTTCGGTTTCATTGAGGTCTAACTCCTACGTGGGCTTCCCGCACACATCCGCAGCGCCTGCGGCCAGTCCTGGCGCCTTTCGCGGACCCTTCTATCATGGATAATTCAGTCATGTAATATGTTTTTCGCATTGTTGATTTACCGTCGCCCTCCGGAGGCGCGCGGCCCGCCAGGCTCCACCGGGAACCTCCTCCGTGTCGCGTCAGGCATCAAGGAAGCGGCTCGGGCCATCTGAAGTCTATGGTCGCCCGGGTATATTGACCGGTGGCGAAAAACCTCTCGCAAGCTTTCGTAGCGTCATGTAGGAAGCGTCACGAATCAAAAGGTTCCCTTCCGCACATGACACGCGACGAACTCATCTCGGCCCTCTCAGGCCGCCCGGCCATTCTGTGCGCCACCCATCCCAAGCATGGCCGTCTGGACGCCTGGCCGGTGCTGTCTCTCGATGGCCATACACTCTATGTCGCGCCGCTCGGCGCCTTCGCGACTGACGCGTTCTGGATCTATCGTGGCAGGGACGACTTCGTCGGCCGCGGCCGCTCTGGAAGCTGGGACGATCTCGGCCGGGAGATCGCCTGGGCGGTCGAGGGTGGGGCGAAACTCTGGCCGGACGTGACACCCACGCCAGCGGAAACCATCATGCGCCCTGCAGCGGGACCGGACGTCGAGACGCGGCCCGCAATCCTTCACTGATAACCGCGAGCCGGATCCGCTCTTACCGACAAATCGCTTCCGGGGGTGGCAGATCACTCCTGAGGACCGAACGGACAACCAGGAATTCCATGAAATCATCCTCGAAAATCGAAAGCGGATTCGAGCGCCTGGCCGAACTTGCGCCCGCCGGCTACGGCGCTGGCTTTCACATCAGCTATGCCTCTCCGCTCCTGACCCGGTGGTCCTACCCGAAGAGATGGGTCGACCTCTATACTGAACGGGTCTATGCGCTGCGCGATCCGACAACCCTGTGGGGAGTTGCCACTCAGGGTGCCACGCGCTGGAGCGAGATTCGCCTGCCTGATCCGTTCGGCATCATGAGAGAGGCCGCAAGCTACGGGCTGAACTTCGGCGCCACGATCTCCTGCGGCCCGGTCAGGTCGCGGAGCATCGTCAGCGTCGCGCGAAGCGACCGCGAACTGACCTGCGAGGAGATCCGGAACGCCGAGGTGATCGTCCAGGAGCTGCATCTCGAATGCGTCCCGCCCGAGGCGCTGACGCCGCCGCAGAAGGATGTTCTTCATCTCCTGGCGCTGGGTATCTCGCCGCAAGAGGGCGCAAGCCGCCTGCGGATCTCGGAAAGGAGCTTCAATTCCCGCCTCTCCGGCGTGAAGTCGGCCCTCCTCGCGAGAACAGCCCCGGAAGCCGTCCAGCGCGCCGCGGATTACGGGCTCATCGACTGAGCGATCCGCAGGCCTGGCGGCCACATCAGGCCGCCAGCCGCACCGACACCCCGCTGCTTCCCCCGCCCTGCCGCTGGACCCGCACCTGGACCGGGATCCGGTCCTTCATCGCCTCGACATGGCTGATCACGCCGATCGTCCGGCCCTGGCTTTGCAGGGTTTCGAGCGCGTCGATCGCGATGTCGAGGCTCTCAGCATCGAGAGAGCCGAATCCCTCGTCGATGAAAAGCGTCGCCGCGAGGCCGCCGTGGCTGCCCATGCGCGACAGCGCGAGCGCCAG
This sequence comes from Defluviimonas salinarum, assembly GCF_026013545.1. GTDB lineage: Bacteria > Pseudomonadota > Alphaproteobacteria > Rhodobacterales > Rhodobacteraceae > Albidovulum > Albidovulum salinarum. The sequence continues at coordinate 5,837 of NZ_JAPDOG010000014.1, forward strand.
CGCGAGCGAAACGAGGAATCGCTCACCACCCGAAAGGCTCCGCGTCGAACGGATCTCGTCACCCATGTCCCGGTCGATCACATGCAGCGCCAGGTCCTCGCCGCCCTGGACCAACCGGTAGCGCGGCTTCAGATCGGCGAGGTGCTGATTGGCACGTTCGACGAGCATCGCCAAAGTCACGCCCTGGGCGATCTGGGCGAACTTGCCGCCGCTCCGCGACCCGACCGCCTCGTTTACCGCCGCCCAGGTGTCGCATTCGCCCCGGGCCGTGAGGATCTCCGCCTCGAGCCCGGCCAGCCGCGCGCGAGTCGCGTCGTCGCCGGCAACCTGACCGGCGATGGCGCCGATCCGCTCGCGGCGCGCCGATTGCGCGGTCTCGGCGGTGGCGGCCTCGGCCTCGAGCGTGGCGGCATCCTTTTCCGGCACCCCCGCTTCCCGCGCCGCCACGAGATCCTCCGCCCTCTGGGCAAGAGCCGCGGCCGCGGTGGTCACCGCATCGTCGAGCGCCTTGAGCCCGGCCCGAAGGCGCGCGGCCTCCCCGGATCCCCTGGCGAGAAGCCCGGCAAGCTCGTCCGCATCGAGACCGGCCTCCGAGAGCTTGCCGTGGAGCACCCTTTCCGCCTCATCCCTGGCCAAGGCGGCCTTTTCCTGCTGCTCCCTGGCGGAGGTGACGCGTTCGACCGCGGCAGACGCCCGGCTTTTCGCCTCGGAAAGCGCGCCAGCGCTATCGTCCTTGGCCGTCTGGGCGGCAAGCCGCGTCTCGTTCCAGCGGCTGCGGTGCGCATCGGTCGCCTCGCCGCCGAGCAGGCCCGCGCGTTCGAGCTTCAGGGCTTCGAGCGCGTCCTGCCGCGTCTTGTTCGCGCGCGCCATCTCCTCAACCGCGTCCGCCTGCCCCGACAGGGTCGCCTTCAGGACGCCGATCCGCGGCTTGAGGTCGGCGATCTTCCCATCCAGGTCCTTCAGGTCGGCGCTGAGCCGCCGCCACCGGTCGACAATGGCCTGCAGCTTCGCTCCGAGCGCCACGGCATCGGCATCGAGATCGGACGGGGCATGCCCGCCGGCGCCGAGCGCCGGCGCGATCTCGAGGTCGATCGCCGCGATGCGCCGGACAGCATTTTCCGCCTCTTGCGCCGCGAGCGCGGCCGATCGCTCGAGCCCGGCGATCGCGCCAGCCTCTCCCTCCCTTTGCCTGGCCCTCTCCTCGATAGTCCTGGACAGCCCCCCGGCCCCGGACCGCCTGGCCTCGATCGACCGGCGGAGCCCCGCGGCCTCGCCGATCAGCGCCTGGATCTCTCCGCGCCGGATCTCGAGCCGCGCGAGCAGCGAACCGAGCGCCTCCCGGGCCCCTTCCGGGCCCGCCGGGAGGAGGTCTGCGAGCCTCGTCTTCGCGATCCCGCCTGCAGCTTCCGACCAGGCCACCCTTGCCGCGTCCTGGCGCAGGCGCGCCGCCTCGATCGTCTCTTTCGCACGGACTACCCCGGCCCGGGCCGCCGCCGCCGCTCCCCTGGCCTCCGTCTGTGCCTGGCGGGCGGTCTCGAGGGCGCGGCGCTCGAGGTCGAGGCGGGCGCGCAGGTCGCGCGCCATCCCCGCAAGCGCGTCGTCGGAGTGGACCGGGTGGTCGAGCGATCCGCAGACCGGGCAGGGCTCGCCATCGGCGAGCTGGCGGCGAAGCCTCTGCGCCGCCTCGGACACCGCGGCCTCGGCCCGGTCGACCGGCTCGGCGAGCGCGGTCACGGCCGCCGTCGCACGGTCGATCTCCCGGCTGGCCGTCTCCTCGACCCCGGTGGCCGCCTCGAACTCGCCGGCGGCCTTGCCGCGCGCGGCCTCGGCCCTGCCGAGATCGCCGGTGGCGCTTTCGAGTTCGTCCGCGGCGCGCGACATCTCCTTCACGCCAGCCACCGCCTCGACCAGGCGGGACATGCGGTCCTGGGGATCGTCACGCTCGATGTCCACGAGCCTCGCCCCCTCCTTTCCGGCCTCCTCCTCAAGCCCGGCGATGGTGGCGCGGTCCTTCGCGTCGAGCGCGTCAAGCCCTTCGATGCCGGCCTTCTTCACGCCTGCCTCGGCGAGATCGGACGCGGCCTTGCCGCGCGCCGCCTTCTCCGCCGCCCTGAGGTCAACGCGCTCGCCGATGCGGGTGCGGACGGTTTCCCAGGACGCGGCCAGATCACCCGCGCCTGGCGCCTCCTCAAGCTTCTCCAGGACGCTCCTCCGCGCCGCCTCGGCCTGGTTGAGATCGGCGTCGAGACCGGTGAGCGCCAGCTCGGTCGCTTTCCGGCGTTTCTCGGCGGCCTCGAGGGATTGCGCCGCCGTCAGCGCCTCCGCCCCGGCATCCCGGATCCGTCCGTCGAGCGCGGTGGCTTTCGACCAGACCGGTCCGAACGCCTTGAAGGCCTCCTCGGCCTCCCGGTGCGCGGTCATGGCAGCGTTCCAGGCCTTCTCCGTATCGGTCACGCAACTCGCGGCCTTGACCTCGGCATCAGCCGCCCGGGTGACGGCCGCATCGGCCTCCTTGAGCGCGCGGACCGCGGCCTGCACCCGCTCATGGTCGGACCCGAGCGGCAGGGCGGTCTCGAGGCGGGCGAGAAGCCGGCGGTCCGGCTCGGCCGCCCCTTGCGCGTCCCGCGCCTTTCGGTCCGCTTCCGCGGCGCCGGCCTTGCGGCGCTCAGCCTCCGCGATTTCCCGGTGGCGCTGAAGATCGGCGCCGAGCGCCCTGAGCAGGGAGGCGGCCTCGGCGGCTTGGCGCTCGAGGTCGGCGCTTTCACGGCCGAGTTCGGCGCGCTCGGCATCCGACATGATCCGGTGCTCGCCGCGGCGGGCTTCGAGCGTGGCGAGAACGGCCCTGGCCGCCTCGTGGCGCTCGAAGATCCGCTTCGAGATCTCTCGGTAGATCCCGGTGCCGGTCACCTTCTCGAGGAGCGCGGCGCGGTCGGCGGTATTGGCACGCAGGAAGGCGTCGAAATCGCCCTGCGCGAGCAGCACGGTGCGGCGGAACTCGTCATAGGTGAGACCGGTCAGGCCGGCGATCCGGGCGTTCACCGTGTTGATCTGGGTCTCGAGAACCTGGCCGTCCTCGATCCGCATCAGGGACCGGTCGACATTCTGCAACCTGCCGTCCGCCCTGCCCCGTGCGCGCCGCGCGCCCCAGCTTGCCCGGTAGGAGATCCCGTCGGGGGCCAGGAAGTCGACCTCGGCGGAGCCCGCCGTCGCGCCGCGGCGCAGGATGGCGCGGGCGTCGCGCGACTTGATCGCCTCCCCGCCGGAATCGGGAACGTCGTCATTGACGCCGCCGATCGAGAGCCGCGGACAGTCACCGTAGAGCGCCAGACACATCGCGTCGAGGATCGTCGACTTTCCCGATCCGGTCTCGCCGGTGATCGCAAAGAGCCCTGCCGAGCGCAGCGGCTCGCAGGTGAGGTCGATCTCGAAGCTGTCGGCGAGGCTCGCGAGGTTCTGGCCGCGGATGGCGAGGATCTGCATGTATGTCAGGCTCCGTTGATCGTGTCGCGGAAGGCGGAAAGGTGGCGGGCCTCGGGATCGCTGCCGTTTACCTTGCGGAAGGCGGCGACGAAGAGGTCCTCGGGGTTCGTCTCGTCGAGCGTCAGAAGCGACTGCGCGGCCGCGCCCTCCTCGAGCGCCCGCTGGATCCGGATGCCGCCCTGGCGCACCGGGTATTCGGCGAGGAGCCGCTCGGCCTCTGACAGGAGCACGCTCGCCGGGCCCTCCGCCTGCAGCGTGGCGTAGACGAAGGGCTGGAGATCCTTCGGCAGGCCGGGATCGAGATCGAGACCGGCCAGCGCCTCCTCGAAGGCCCCGAGCCCGATGGCGCCGCTCGCGGGCAGGCGATGGAACGCGGCCGGGCGCGGGATCGCCACGTGGCGCGCCGCGATCCCGTCCGCGTCGAGATCGAGGATCGTCACGCCGTGATCGTAGCCGATCTCGGACGAAGAGAGCGGAAAGCAGGAGCCGGAATAGCGGATGCGCCCGCCGTCGAGAGACTGGGGGCCGTGCAGGTGGCCAAGTGCGACATAAGCGAAGCTGGCGGGAAAGACATCAGCCGGAAGCGCATGCTCGCCGCCGATGAGGATACGGCGTTCCGCCCCCTCGCTCTCGGTCCCGCCGGCGCAATGGAGATGGCCGGTCGCGATGACCGGCAGGCCGTCCGCGACGGCGTCAGCGGCCGCCGCGATCCCGGCATGAAAGGCGCGTGCCGCGGCGACGACCGGCGAGACGCCGGTCTCCTCACCGGCGAAGGACAGGCCCGGAAGGTCGGCCGCCCTGAGAAACGGGATCGCGAGGACATGGGCGCGGACATCGCCTTTGGCATCGCGGATGGGAACCAGGTGATGACCGATGTCGATCTCGCCATCGATGCGCCGGACGGTGCCAACGACATGGACGTCGAGGCTCCGGAGAATGGCGCTCGGCGCCTCGAGCCGGCCAGCGGGGTCATGATTGCCGGCGGTGATGACCGTGACGAGCGAGGGCCGGCGCTCGCGAAACGCGCGCAGGGCCTCGTAGAGAAGCCTTTGCGCCTCGCCCGAGGGGTTGATCCCGTCGAAGATGTCGCCGGCGACGATGAGGACGTCGATCTCCTCCTCGCCGATCAGCTCCGCGAGACGGCCAAGCCAGGCCCGGTGCTCGGCGTCGCGCGGCCAGCCGTTCAGCGAATGGCCGAGATGCCAGTCGGCCGTGTGCAGGATGCGCATGATATCCCCCGTTCAACCTGCAGGGCTGAAAGTCCGCCCGCGAAAAACAATCGGCTTCCCGATATCGTTAGCGGCATCCGGCCCACTCGGCCAGAGCTCTCGTCGCGGTTCGGGCCGCAGCGGGGTTTGATGTTGAGATTGTCCCGCCAATTTGCGAAAATCCTATTGCATGATGGGGTATCCTGTCTAGTATATGGAAATCTTTTTTCGCATAGGTCCCCACGATGAGCAACGACAGGAACCTGGTGGTCTCCAGCGGCCAACGAATGAACCGCATCGAGCGTCCCGAGGAGATCATCGACCCCGGCACCTGGTGGCGGGTTGCCGAGCCCGCAAAGCCCGCGTCAGATGCCGGCGAGGCGCTCCTGGGGGCCTGGAGTAGTGCGAAAACCGTTACTGAATCGATCCGCTCCAAGCAATGGGCGGAAGGCCAGTCCGAGCCGGATCACGGGCTCGTCCTGCTCCTGAAGGAGGTCCGCGAGGTCGATGGCGAAATCCATACGCTGGTTTTCGAGGGTCATCCCGGCTGGCGGCATGCGGGCAACATCCGGATGCTGCGGCAGGACTTCGCGCTCTGCATGATCCATGAGCCCGATGGGGCGGAGATGCGGAAATCCGAGGAGGACCGCCTCATGGGCCGGATCGAGCTTCTCACCCATGACATGGCCCGACCGCCCGCAGAGGCGGAGGTGCAGGCCATCGTCGCGCGCAAGGAGGCCGAGGAGGAAGAGAAGGCCGCCCGCGAGCGCCAGCGCATGATCGGCAAGACCGGCCCCGACCCTGATGACGCGAAGCCGGAGATGGGAACCGCGGCCGGAATCGACGCGGACCGCGCCTCCCTTGTGCCGGCAGCCCTCCTGCCCTCGCGCGACCTGCAGATGGCCGAGCGTGTGGTAAAGACCCAGATGCGGATCGCGGAGGCGCATTCCGAGCTGATGCAGGCCAAGGTCGAGAAGGTGAGGCGCGGCATGGATGTCGTGACCCGTTTCCAGGAGGAGAAGGTCGCCACCGCGCTCGCGGGGATCTCGAAGCAGCGCAAGTTCGCCGAGACGATGCTCGGCAGCGTCCATACGATGAAGCTCTGGCTGGGAGAGGGTGTCGGCATCTCGAAGATGACCGATGGCGCCGGCGCGGCCAGGGACGAGAAGATCCGCTTCATGCAGCAGCTCCTCTATCTCGACGAGGAGATCTTCGTCGAGGATATGCTCGGCCGGGGCTTCGATGCCGGTGATCTCGCCGACCTGCCCCGCCTGCTGACCGCCAACCCGGAAATGGTGAGCCGCATGCTGCCCTACGAGCGCTGCGTGGCGATCACCAGGGTGCGGCGCAAGGAGCGGCAATTCGAGATGCCGACCAACATGGCCGGTGTCTTAGAGATCTTTGCGAAAAGCAAGGCCGACAAGCTCATCCAGATCTTCGTGCGCGACGGCGAGCGGGTGACGATGATCACCGCGGACGACGAGACCTCCGGTGCCCGGCGCCTCTTCCCCTCGACAGCCGAGATCGACGGGATCTTCACCTCGAACGACTGGAACGATCGCGGCCGCACGATCGACATGCGCGACATTCGCTACACCGACAGCCGCGAGAAGCATGACCAGCGCGCCCTCTTCTACAAGCGCTTCCTGCTGATCCTCTGGGGCGCTCATGAGCGTGAAGGCGTGTTTGGAAGCCTGCCGGATGGCATGAACTGGCTGACCGAGGAGACCCACCGGGCCCGGTTCGACTTCATCCATGACGAGGAATACGGGATCGGCGACGGTTCCCTGCCTGTCCGCGACTGGATCGCCGGCCACAACGCCCGGATCCGCGCGGGGAGCCGTGTCGTTGCGACCTGGAGCGAGCTGATCAGCGAGGAGACGGCTCCGGGCGCCTATTCGAACCACGTCCTTCATCAGAGGGAGCGGAACCGGGCGCCGCTCGCGAATGTCGAGATCGTGACGGTCCAGCGCAAGGGCGACGAGCTCACCTCGGTCTGCCAGACAGAGGCGCGTTACAACTGGGAGCACGAGGGCAAGACCTTCAACGTCAACGTCCGCCTCTGCGACCGGGTCGGAGATCCGCGCGCCCTGCAGGGCGACGGCCTCATCTGCATCGACCACATGACGAGCCGCGAGATGGAGGCCTATGCCAACGGCCGCCGCCACCGGGAGAGCTACGCATCCTGGCTTGGCCAGATCAAGCTCGCCATTCCCGAGGTCCGCGCCAGGGAGCGCCTCGAGGAGGCCCTCGTCAACCGCATCCGGTCACGGATCACCGGGCTCGACGCCGCGACCCTGGCGTGCCTTCCCGCCGTCGCCCACGAGGCCATCCTGGCCGCGGGGTGGGAGATGCCGGATGCGGCACGGGACGCGAAGCTCGTGATGCAGGCGCAGATCCTGGCACGGCTGGACGGGACCGAGACCGGCGAAGATATCCAGGTCCGGCTGAGGGCGAATGGCGAGATCCTGCGCCTGCGTCCCGCGCCGGTCCTCTTCGGCGGGCGCGTCATCGAGCCGTTCTGGATCCAGGAGGGCTTCACGATGCGGGCGGGCGGCGGACTGGTCTCGAAGTCTAGCCGCATCATCACCGCCGCCGCCACCCCGGATGCGGGCGACATCCTGGTTGCCAGCCGCGCCGACAGCGCCATGATGGCCGGGTACTGGAAGCGTGGCGGGCACGGGCTGCCGGGCCTCGCCGACCGGGCTCTCGTCGAAGATCTGCAAAGCCCCGAAAGGATCGCCTCCAGCCTCGAGTTCCTCAGCCAGGCCGAACGGCCGACAGAGGCGGTGGTCGCGGCCTGGCTGAGGAGCGTCATCCACCATAACCGGTACACCAGAAGCGTCGAGATTCCGCTCCTGCGCACGGTGATCGGCGTCGCCGTCATCCCGAACGACGACCGTCTCGGCACCGACAGCCTGCAGGTCGTATGCGCGACCGTGGACCCGGTCTACCATGCCTGGCTGACAGGCCATCACGCCGCCGTCGATGACTTCCTGAACAAGCTCTACAAGCACCCCGCAACGGCGCGCGGGCGTCTCGAGGAGCGGCGCACCGCCGGCCACAGGTCGGCGACGGTCTGGTTCTCGCTGGACAGCGGGAGCGGCGGCCTCAAGATGCTCCATGACGCCGCCCTGAAGGGGCATATGTCCGAACAGCGGTGGATCCGCTTCGACGATGTCGAGGTGACGTTGCGCGGCGATAGCGTGCGGGTGATCCCCTCGCCCGGGCCTGGCCTCGCGGCGGGTATCTCGCAGGCTCTGCTCCAGAGCCTGGCGTCCTACCGCTACCGGCCGACCGAGGCCGATCTCGAGCAGAGTCTCGCCCGCTACGCGACGGTCGATCTGCGGATCGATCCGCGCGTCGAGGCGGCGGCGCTGCGCCTTGTCGGGATGATGGAGGGCGCGGAACCCGGCCGGGATCTGCCGCAGCCCTGATAAGTCGCCGGCGTTCCGAGGGACGCCGGCGACTTCGATCAGGTCTTGAATATCGCGCTCTATCAGGCGCTTGCTCTACCTGGCAGAGATATGATCTGGTCAATCCCGCCGGTGCAAGCCCACCCCTTCTTCGGGGGGGGTGGGGCTCGACCTGGCGATCGCGCGCCATTTCGGGCCGCGGTTGTTTCGAGCAGGAGACCCGGAATGACAGATCGCTTCGTCCTTGCCCACTTGAAAGCCTTTCGGGCCAGGGCTGCGATTGGCGCGTGGACGGCGCAGGCACCTGAGGCCTGGGCGACCAGTGTCGGCATTCCGGCATTGTCCCCGTCCTTTTCCAGCAAAACCATGACGAGGGCCGTTCTGAAATCCGCCTCCACGGACGAAAGCGTGAGTGATCGCGACCTTCTTTGGGGGGTCTTGGCATGGGGAAAGATGCGTCGCGACGCGGCAAGAAGGCTTGCGAAGAACGAGGCGGCGTGGACCGAGGTGGTGAACCGCCTCAGGAACGGCGGATTGACGCGGGCGGAAAGCTACAGGCTCTGTTCTGACGCCGTCGCGCGCATGCCGGCGGGTGGCATCGGGCCCGCGTACTATACCAAGCTGATCTTCTTCGCCAACCCGCGCCACGATGGGTACATCATGGATCAATGGACCTCGCGTTCGGTGAACCTTCTCGTGTCCGGCGATCCGGTCGTTCGGATGAGAACGAAGACCCACGTCGATCCGCGCAACGATGATCTGGTATTCGAAACATACTGCCAGATTGTCGAAGACCTGTCCGGGAAACTGACCGGCAAGACCGCAGAGGAAACGGAGCAATGCCTGTTCTCGGAAGGTGGCAGAAATCGGCAACCGTGGCGAGACTATGTGATGTCGCACGGCTGATTTCTTCCCGCCTTGAAGGACAGGACCTCAGTCCGATCCGAGATGGCGTCTCCAGGCGGCCTCGAGCCTGTCGCGCAGCGCCGCCTCTCCGCCATGAGCCGCCACGGTTTCCGGCCTGATCCTGCTGATGTTCCGAAGATCGATCCCTGCCGCCCAGCAGGCGAGGCGATCCCGCGCGGCCGCTGCCTCGGCGCGCTCCGCCTCGAGCATCTCCTCCGAGCAATAAGCAACCACGATCAGGCGCTCCCCGGAGCGCCCGCCAGCGCCGCGGCGATCTCGGGGCGCGCCACCGTCCGCCCGCACCGTCCGTTGCAGATGGGGCAGGGCTTGAAGCGGATGGGTGAGACCGAGGCCAGCCGGTGGCCACTCCCCGAGCAGGCCCAGCAGACATGGATGACGACGGGGCGCGCGGCGCCTTGGAGCGTGACGGAAGAGCCCTTGATCCTCACGGCATGACCTCCGCCGCCGCGCCGCCAAGCTCCACGTTGCATTCCGCCAGCGCCCGGGTCAGGAGCGCCGGGGCGGCGCCGCGCTCATGGAGCATCATGGCGAGGATCGCGATGTCGAGGAAATTACCCTCGTTGCCCTTCGGCAGGTGCCCGACCAGCATGGTCGCGAGGCGCTCGGGAGGACAGAGCTCCGGCATATGCCAGCCGTCGCGGCCCTTCTCGCGCGAGCGCGCGAGCTTCTCGCGCATCGCCTCGGTGAAGCGCGCAAGCGCGGCCTCGTCGACCTCCTTCTGGTTCGCGATCATGGCGCCCTCGATTTGCGAAAAAGCATTTCTGGCAATCTCGCATGGGACGAGGCGTTCAGCAATACGTTTTTTCGCATACCTACCAGAGGAAGCGTGTGTCGAGCACCGTGGCGAAGGTCTCGACGGCGACCGCGTGATGATTGAGCCCGTCGCCGTGGTAGGCCGAGAGCCCGGCCTTCGGCCCCGACAGCATCGGAAGCGCGGCCCAGGTGCCGGCGAGGCAGTTCCCGAGCGGGACGATCCCGGCCTCCGGGTCGTAAAAGCCGCAATCCCGCATCAGGATCCGAGCGAGGTAGGTCTGGATCTCCTCGTCGAAGAGGAGATCGCGGCCGATCCCATGCTCCTCGACGAGTCGAAGGAGCGTCTCGCGGATGAACTGGTAGCGGCCGACGGCGGTCGAGCGCGTCCCCTGGTCGAGGAGACCCTGCTGGAAGTCGAGGACCTCGGAGATGGTCATCCCGGTCAGGACCTCGTCCGGAATCGCCGGAGCGTAGTCCGAGACTGTGCCGTAGCCGCGGTAGCCTTCGCGGTTGCCGATGAGGTTGAGGAAATCGACATCATTGGCGGCGAAGCGGCCATCCCCGGCGGCCACGCCGGCGGGGGAAGCGGCCAGGAATGCCGCTGCAAGGAGGACCGCGCGGATCATCCTTCCTCCGGAAAACGGTAAATCATTGCGTTGGTCTCCGGCGCTCCGTTATGCGGCATGTGGCGAGAATAGGAGGCGGCGGAGCGCCAAGCAAGGAATGTTGCGAAAATTATTCGCATTGTGTCAACGCGACGTCCGACCCGGCCAGACCGATCCCGGGCCATGCGGACGCCGCGGCCAAGAGCGTAACGCCATTTTCCGGATTTTCATGTTTATCGAACAACCCTGTAACACCCATATCGTTATTTATCAATGATTTGAGCGGAGCGTAACGCTGTAACGGGTGTAACGCCGGAGGAGAATATATAGCTCTCTCCCTCTTCCTCTCTCTCGGGAACAGTCCCTCTATCATACTATACCTATATTCACGTGTTACATATAAAGACACTTGTCTTTAGAGGATCATTTTCAATGACTTGCGAGCGTTACTTCATCCGTAACAGCATGTAACGCCGTTACGGCGCTGATTTTCTTATATTTTCATTTTTCGCGCAATTGATCTGCGCTCGAATCCGCGCCTCCCTGCATGGCGCCAGCCACCGGGGCGCCACCACGGATAAAGAAATTACCCGGCATTTACAGTTATGTAACAGACTTATTGCAAAGATCGAGCCGATCCTGCCGCGGTCGTCGCCGAATCGTGACGTTTCGCGTTTTCGCAGACCCATCCTATGCTCGCGGGATCCGGCAATCCGCCGGTTCATGATCGAGGTAAAGCGAAATGCAGGGATTCATGCGCTCGGTGCGTGCGAAGTCCAGAATGGCGGCCTGGGCGACCGGCGTGCTTGCAACCGGCGCCCTCGCGGCCTATGCGGCCGCGGTCGGTGCGGTCGAGCGGATGAACGCGGACAGCATCGCCGAGTTTCACGCCACCGTCTCCGGCCCTGCGATGATCCTGGCCGGGGCGCGGATCGAAGGGGCCGTCAGCGCGCTTCCGACCCTCAGCGACGCGACCCTTCACATGCAGGCGGCGCTCGCGCGCCAGATCGTGGAGCGGACCGAAGCCATCGCGGTCTCGCGGCCGCGGATCGAGCAGGCGCGCGCCGGCGGCGCCAGGGACGCGGTGGAGTTCGGCTACTCGGATGCCGATATCCAGGACATGATCCTCTCCGTCAACTCGCTCAAGGAGGACCTCCTCGAGATCCGGGCCGAGACCTCGATCACGCTCGTCTCCGCCGGCCTCGACCCCGCGACCGCCATCCAGGTCACCGACCGGTCGATCGCGGTGGGCGTGCAGTCAGCCCAGACCGGCCGGGACGAGGTGATCGCCGGCCTGTCGGGCTACGTGGGCTCTGACGAGGTGGCCGCCAAGTGCATCTCCGGCGGGGAGGACTGTCATGACACGACGGTCACGACGGCTTTGAGGACCATGCTGTCGACCGCCTACCTGGTCGATGTGGCGCTGCTCCACGAGATCAATGCGGCGCGGCTCGCCGCGACCGCCGTTGACCGGGACGATTTCGAGGACCTGGATTTCGAGGGCCTGGAGATCGCCGGCGAAGATCTTCCGGAACCCGCGCCAGGGCTCGACCTCTGAAAGCCACCTCGCGGTTTCCGCAAACCTTCGGCATCTGCCGATCTATGGCGCGAATTCGGGATCCCGTCCGCGCGCATCGCGCCGCGGCAATCTCGGCCTCCGTTGCGGGACGGTGGCAGGCGTAGCGCACCGGTCGTCCGGCGCGTTCCGCCCGGCCCGAAGGCCGGGCGAATGGTGACGCGGGACACCTTCGGCGCGCAGGCCCGGCCTCAGAAGCCGTAGCTGACCTTGAGGCCGGCACCGAGGCCGCTGTTGCCGCGGAAGTCTCCGCCGACAACCATGGTCGTCGCATCGCCGACATCGACATAAGTCATCCCGCCGGTGATCGTCATGCCGCCGCGCATGTAGCTCGCGGCGACCCCGATGCTTCGGTAGCCGTCGGTGGGCGCCAGGTTGCCCATGAGAGCGCCCGATGCCGGCTCATAGCCGAACGTCACCGCGCCAGCCCAGTTTTCGCTGAAGCGGCGGCCGATCCCGAGGTTGTAGGTGACGGTATCCTTCTCGATGTCGGAGATGGCGTATCCCGTCGCCGCGAGGAACGCCGGCGGCGTGATGTCGAAAACCGACCAGTCGACCCATCGAACCGAGCCAAAGAGAAGCGTGTCACGCGCAATGCCGGTCTGGAACTCGAGATTGACCGATTGCGGGATCTCGGTTTCGAAGGCCGTGGGTGTCGGCGAGAAGGTCTCCTGGGCGCGCAGCTGGTGCCTGATCGCGGAATTGTAGGTCAGCGCGACCCGCGCCGCGATCTCCGGCTTTTCCCAGCCGACGCCGAGCACGTAGCCGATCTCGCGATCTGTCCTGGTCGTCATCCCGTATCCAAAGAGCGGGATCGATACCTCCCCCTGGACCGGCTGCGCCCTGAGACCGCCATGAACCGAATAGCCCTCCGCGATCTTGAAACGCAGGAGCGCCGTCAGCGCGAGCGCATCGAGATCGGCGGTCGATCCGGCAAGCGGATAGGGCGCGGCGCCGGCCGGGTAGGCCACGTTCACCCCGACCGGCTCGTCGAGGATCACGGCCATGTCGAGCCGGGTGCTCAGGGCCTCCTTGTAGCCGAACGCGAAGGTGCCGTATCCCTTGGCCATGTCGCCGCTCGTGACGGCGCCGCCGGCGACCGTTCCGCTCACGTCGGGATTGAAAGCCCCCATGGAAAACTCGACATGGCTGCCCTTCTCGAACAGGATTGCCACCGATTGTGTCGAGCGCTCGATACCGCCCGCATGCGCGGACAGGGTACCCGCTAAAAGGGCGCTCACCGCGCCAAAAGCCCGCTTCATTGTTATTGTCCTTGTGGAGTTGCCGTCGACCGTTGACCTTGGGTCAACCTCGGTCGGGCCCGCGATTTGTCCGAGTTTCTCGCGCACGTCAAGCGGTAGACCGCCGCGGACGATCGCTCATCCGCGAAATCAGGCGGCGAACTCCGGATCCGGCTCGCCGGCGTCGTGTGCTGCGGCCTCGCGCCTTGCGGCCTCGGCGGCGATCTCGGCCTCCGTCGCCGGCCGGTGATAGGCGTAGCGCACCGGCCGCCCCACGAGTTCCGCCCTGCCCGATTTTACGAGCTTCGCCGCCCCGGCAAAGACCGCTCCGAGCTGCACGACGGTCACGAGACCCGTCTCCGTCTCGAGCAGATGCCCTACGGCGACACTGTCGGCGGCGACCAGGAGGCGTGGCGTGGGCACCGCGGATGCCGCGGCCTGGCGCAGATGCCGGTCTGGACCGAGGATCCGATCGACCTCTTCCAGCGCCCTCCGGACCGCGTCGGTCCGCCAAGCATCCATGAGCCAGCCGCCGGACGGCCCGTCGTAGTGGGCGCTCCGGTACTGGCGCAGGCGGTCGACCGCCTCCCGATTGAACGGGAACCTGAGGACGTAGTGCCGCCCGACCTTCACGGCCAGGACATCCGGCGCGATCTCGATGCGCTCGGGCAGTTCTTCGGGTCTCGCGGTGGTCTCGGGCATCGGGCACCTCCTCGGGGGAGCCTAATCGGCGCCCGCGAAAATGCGAAACCCGCCCGTTGCCGGGCGGGTCTCATCCGGCGCTGCCGGCATCAGCGGCGCGCAAGCCAGGCCGCCGCTTCGGAGTCCGCACTCTTGGCGGCGAGATCGTGGATCATCCCGCGGCTCAGGCCGATGTCGTTCAGTTCGCGGTCGCCCAGCCGGGCGAGATCGCAGAACGTGGCCGTAAAGACCCGGCGGCGGATAAACGCGGCGCAGATCCGGTCGAAGAGATTCGGGCGGCGGCGGGCGCGCCCGATGGCGATCGTGGTCATCTTGTGCTCCTGTCTGGAAGAGAGGGATATCTACCATGAGAATGCGGAAAACTGAATGAAATAAGGGCCATTGGAGTTGCAGACCCGGGCTGACGCCAGCGCATATGTTCATTTTTCGCATTTTTTCATCCGGATCGCATTTTCCCCCTTTTCAGATTCGCAAAGCTCGTTTAAGTTCATCCTCACAGATCGACCGGAGATGATCCGGGCCGCTTGTTGGAAACCAGGTCTCGACGGGTGTCGGGCCGCAGGATGGAAAGGAGGATGCCAAGTGAAACGCCTGACAGCGAACATCATGACGATGCGCAGCCTCCGGGCCAATCCGTGGCATGGCATTGCGTCGCCTTGCGTCAATTCGCAGGGATATGATCCGCGCGGGTCCTTTGAGGGGACCGCGACCCAACATCCGGCAGCTGGGGCCCTGATGGCCTGACGATCAGCAGAACGCCGGAACGGACCGCCCCTGACGGGGAGATCCACCAAAATCCGGCGATCAGCACCTTCCCAAGAGAAGAGCATGCGGAGAGCCGGTCAGCCCGGGGAAGATCCCCATTCAGGCTGCGCTCTTTGACATCGCTGGCGGATGACCCTGTTTCCGGTAGAGTATGAGCTTCACGGCTTAACTCGATGATCCGGTTGCCAAATTCAGGGTCTCAAGGTTCGAGGGCCCGCATCGCGGATCCCTTCGGACAATCGTGTGAGGCCCCAGGACCGGCAAACCGGCCGGTCCCGGGGCACCTCGCGGAATTCCCGTATCGCCTTCCGGCGAGGCGCCGCGGCGCTTCTCCCGAATGCGGTGAGATCAAAAGGCGGTCGCGGACTGGCGAACGGTGAGACACCAAAAGCATAAAGGGCCCGCCGCCGCATTCGACACTTCCCGGGGTGTAGCGCAGCCAGGTAGCGCGCCAGTTTTGGGTACTGGATGTCGGAGGTTCGAATCCTCTCGCCCCGACCAGTCAACCTTTTGGATCGCAAGGAAAATCGATCATGGGTAAACGAGACGCTAAGGGGTCGCTGGCCCCACGAAACGGCCATGTCGCCACGATGATCCTTCGCAAGAAGGGCGCGCATGGCAAGACGGTGAAGGCGCTCCGCCGCGAGGCGCGGGTAACCTTCCTGAAACAGGTCTCGAGCGTTCATCCGAACGGCGCCGCGGCGCCCTTCCGGCGAGCGCTCGGGATCCCGAGCGAGATGTCTGCCTTGGAAGGATCGGCGGCCCGCGGAGGGCCGGTTCGTTCCAGCGGGCGAAGCCGGCGCGCTGGAACGCGCCGGCGGGACCGGTCCTTCTTGGCCAGACATCGCCTCGATACCGTTTGCGGTCATGTGAATAATGTATTTCACATTCATTTTTCGTAACGGCTTCGGGACCGGTTTTCTTTCCTTACGCCTTGCTTCTTCGGGGTGTGGCGCAGCCTGGTAGCGCACCTGGTTCGGGACCAGGGGGCCGGAGGTTCAAATCCTCTCATCCCGACCAAGGCGTAAGGAAAGAAAATTCGACCTTCCGGTGGACGGTCGAAAGACCCCGAAAGCCATCGGCAGATGGCGGGGCCGGAGGGTCAAGTCCTCCTGCCCATCGAATGGAGTTGTAGCTCAGATGGTTAGAGCGCCGGCCTGTCACGCCGGAGGCCGCGGGTTCAAGTCCCGTCAACTTCGCCAATCCTGCTGGTCGAGCGCTTCGGGCGTTCCCGGCGCTGCTTTCCCGCCCTGGCGACGGAGCATGGCGCAGCCTGGTAGCGCGCCTGTCTGGGGGACAGGAGGCCGTGGGTTCAAATCCCGCTGCTCCGACCAGGCGAGGGAAGCGGAACGGTCCAGACAACACGCGCCGCGGTCACGGCGCATGCGGGCATGGTATAGTGGTTCGTGCCTCAGCCTTCCAAGCTGATGACGCGGGTTCGATTCCCGCTGCCCGCTCCAGAAACACACGCGTCGGTAGCTCAGCCGGTAGAGCACCGGATTGAAGATCCGGGTGTCGCAGGTTCAATTCCTGCCCGTCGCACCAGATGCCGCGCCAAGGCGCGCCGGGTCCGGCCCCCGTTCAAAAGGTCGACGAAACACAGTGCGGGTGTGGTGAAATCGGTAGACACCCCGGATTTAGGTTCCGGTGCCGCAAGGCGTGGGGGTTCAAGTCCCTCCACCCGCACCAGGTTGCTCGCGTAGCTCAGTGGATGAGAGCGTCGCGCTACGAACGCGAAGGCCGGAGGTTCGAATCCTTCCGCGAGCGCCAATCCCCTCCTGCCCGGGGTAATGGGCAGGTCATGGTGGCGGGACGGGACGGTAACGTGACGGACTGCAACTCCGTAGCCCCGAGAAGGGACCCGGTTCGACTCCGGGCGCCACCTCCAACCTACCCGGCGCGGCTCCGAGAAGGATGCCCCGGGAGCGGATCAAAGATTACGCCGGCAGTGAGCCCGGCCGCCACCATGGGGGCGGCTGGAACCGAAGCTCCGACATCGCGCATGTTCCGGGTCGCTCCGGCTGCCGGCTCCAGTTTACGGGCCCTTAGCTCATCCGGGAGAGCGCCTGCCTTGCAAGCAGGAGGCGGTCGGTTCAAGTCCGACAGGGTCCACCAATTCGCGGCCGAGGCCGCAGGAGACGTTCGTCGCTTCGGCCGGGCCCGGCCGAGGGTCCAGCCCGGGACTGCAGCCCGGGAGAGATGGATAGCGGCGAGAGAGCGTAGCTCAGATGGTAGAGCATCCTTAAGGAGGGTCGCGGGTTCGAGCCCCGCCGCTCAGGCAATTCCAGACGACATCGGGCGCTTCTCCGGGCAGGTGGCAGAGCGGTCGATTGCAGCGGTCTTGAAAACCGCCGGGCCCGAGAGGGCTCCGTGGGTTCGAACCCCACCCTGCCCGCCATTTCCCGGCCGCCCCGGACGATGGACGCTTAGCTCAGCTGGTTAGAGCACCTGACTTTTAATCAGGGGGTCCTGGGTTCGAGTCCCAGAGCGTTCACCACCTTTCACCCCCGCCGACGGGGTCCAGTACCGCTTTAGCTCAATGGGAGAGCATCGCGTTGTGGCCGCGAGGATCCAGGTTCAACTCCTGGGGGCGGGACCATTTCACCTCACATCCGAGCCGCCCCGAGGGGGCGTCTTCGATGCGCGGTGGAGCAGTTGGTCAGCTCGGATGGCTCATAACCATCAGGTCGCGGGTTCGAGTCCCGCCTGCGCAACCACTATCGAGGCTCTGAGTCATGTTGGTGACGGGGTGCTTGCCTGAGTCCGGCAGACCGGATCCGCGAGCGTCCAAGGTCATGGCCAGGGGATCAGCCGGCGCCCGCGAGGGCAGCGGGGTATCACCGCCCTGCCGGCACCAGTTCTGCTGCAACCCGCCAGATGTGCCGGGTTGCGGCGAAACCGTCCGTTGGCCCGTGGCGGTATAGCAAGTCCCTCCGGACCGGAGGGGGTCACCGGCCGGGTTCCAACCCGGGCCAGGCTAACGGGTCGCCAATTCAACATCTTCCCCGCGCTGAAAAGACGGGGATTGCCGGCTTCATGGGGCCATAGCTCAGCCGGGAGAGCGCCTGCATGGCATGCAGGAGGGCTTTCGACGGTTTGCCATCGGCAAATGAAGGCTCCGGTGGAGCGTTCAAGGAAGAAGGCGCGCCGGCCATGCCGACGCAGGAAGGGTTCGATCCCCCCGGCTCCACCAATCACGGGAATGGCCCTTCGGGGCGGATCCCGGTGCCGCTGTCTGAAGGGAATACCCGGTAAGCGGCGGAAGCCCCGGACAAGCCCGGCATCGCACCGATGCCGGGCGGGGCACCTTTCCGATGCCGAACCCATCTTCGGCATCCGACACGATCTCCCTCCCGCCGCCCCCAGGGTGTTCGGGATGTTTCCCAGTAGCTCAGTTGGTAGAGCATCCGGCTGTTAACCGGAGTGTCGCAGGTTCGAGCCCTGCCTGGGGAGCCAACAATGAAACGATCCCCAGGATCGTTTCAGTCTTTCCCCGGGCGGGCGGGACACGGCGGGGAGCCGGATGCGCAACGCGCACCGGCGACCATGCCGCCGTCTCGAGCCTGTTCGGGGGTTTGATTTCCGCCATCCGGACCGGCTCCGGGCGCGGACTGCCCTTGTAGCTCAGCCGGTAGAGCAGCGGTTTTGTAAACCGAAGGTCGGCGGTTCGATCCCGTCCGGGGGCGCCAGTTTCAGATCCAGAGCAGGAGTGACAACCTTCAATGTCGAAAACGGATATCCCATTCACCCGCGCTACGAGCGCGTGAAGACGGACGGATGCCATCACGGCAGCCGGACCGCCCGGGCTTCGGCCGCTGAGCCGGATCAGCGGCCATCCACCTTACGCGGAGCGGGGGCAGGATGGTAATGCAGCGGATTGCTAATCCGTAGGGCCCGCAAGGGCTCACCGGGTTCGATTCCCGGTCGCTCCGCCAGTTTTCGGACCATCGGTCCTGTAGGGGTGTAGCTCAGCTGGTAGAGCGCCGGTCTCCAAAACCGGATGTCGCGGGTTCGAATCCTGTCGCCCCTGCCAATTCACCGGCCGCCTCGCGGGGCGGTCATCCTCCTGTCCCGGCCGCCAGCCGGACCAGGCTAATCGAAGTCGGGAAAGGAGTATCATCATGCTGACTTTCGAGGATGTGATCGAAGAGCATCGCAAGGCCGTCGGCGCCGACAAGGTTCACGTGAGCCTCGGCGACGAGGCGACGCCGGAGGGTCTGCGCGACGTGCTCGCGAAGACCCGGGTAATCGGTTCGCGCTACGCGGCCTATACCGACGCCGAGAAAGCGGAAGCCGAGGTCGCGCGGCTGCGCGACGAGCTTCGCAAGATCCGGGTCATGACCGGCAATGCCGAGTTGAGCCCCGACGAGCGGCTCGACAAGATCTTCTTCCTGGCCGACATGGTTCCGGACGTCGATCTCGACAAGGACATCGCCTGGATGGAGGCCGAGCGCCGCCGCAAGGGGATCGCCCTTCCCTATCCCGAAACGGCCTGAGGGCCGGACGGAAAACTCCGGCCCGGGGAAACCCGGACCGGATTGCCCCTATCGCGTTTTCCCGTGGGCCGGTGGCATGAGTGGTTGATGGCACCGGACTGTAAATCCGGCTCCGAAAGGACGCGCTGGTTCGAATCCAGCCCGACCCACCAGAAAGCGCGATCTCGTCTCGTAGCTCAGCGGTAGAGCGGACGGCTGATAACCGTCAGGCCGGAAGTTCGATTCTTCCCGGGACGACCATGCTACGCACGGCGGCAGCGACATGCCGTCAGATGCCCGGGTGGTGAAACTGGCAGACACACCATCTTGAGGGGGTGGCGGCTTCGCGCCGTGCGGGTTCAAGTCCCGCCCCGGGCACCAGGTATCTGCGCGCGATCCCTTCGAACGGGGCGCGCGCTCCGCGCAGCCATGGCTGCGCCATGGCTCCGGGCGCGGCGAGCCGGCAAATCGCGGCGCAACCCATTTCGGACCGCATCTCATGGAGGGATGGCAGAGCGGTCGATTGCACCGTCTTGGAAAGGCGGCGGACCTTCACGGGTCCCGCGGGTTCAAATCCCGCTCCCTCCGCCAGTTTCGATCAGCAGCATTCAGCCATGAAGGAGATCCAGATGAGCCTGCTCGAGAAGATCCGCGCCGACGCCCTTGCCGCACGCAAGGCGAAGGCGCCCGAGGCAGGGGTCCTGGTCACGCTGAAGGGCGAGATCGACACGAAGACGAAGCTCTTCAACCCGGCCCGCGAGATGACCGATGACGAGGTCGTCGCGGTCGTGAAGAAGTTCCTCAAGGGCATCGAGGAGACGATCGTGGCGCTCGAGGGCGGCCGCAACCCCGACGCTCTCGCGAAGGTCATCGCGGAAAAACGGGTCCTCGAGGGCCTTCTTCCGGCCCAGATGACGGCGCCGGACATCGAGGCCTTCGCCAGGGCGAGGATTGCCGCCGGCGCCGATCTCGGCGCGGTCATGGCGGCCCTGAAGGCGGAGCATTCAGGCCTCTATGACGGCAAGCTCGCCTCCGGCATCGTTCGCGGCCTCCTGGCCGCGGCGGCATGAAATCTCCCGCCTGATGGCCAGGCGGATCCGGGAGCGGAAGACAGGTCTTTGGCGTGACAGCACATCGAGGACCCCGGAAAATGCTGCAGTGGCTCAGTGGTAGAGCACGTCCTTGGTAAGGACGGGGTCGCGGGTTCGATCCCCGCCTGCAGCACCAATTCGAAGGAAAGCCTGCGATGAAGGCGATCCTTTTCACCAGGCGGTGGTAGGCATCCTTCAGGAAGTGGTGGCTCGGAAGAGAGGATCAACATGTTCAAAAGTCAAGGCCGCATACCCGTCACAAACGAGACCGTCCTGAACATGGTCTCCAATCATGACGGTTTTCACCTGAGCTACAACCCGATGGTCCGCGACTACGGATGCCAGACCACGGCTATCGTGCTTGGCAATCATGCCTTGTTCTTCGTGCTGAATGGCGATCACAGGAATCCGCTCTCCCAGGCCGTGGAACGGGGCGGGAAGCAGGCGGTCATCGATTACTTCATCGAGAATGTCGGTCAGGCCAATAGTCTCAGCGACCATACCCATATCTTCAAGGATGCGACCTTTCTTGAAAGAGACAAGTATGCCGCAGAGCATCTCGGCCATGAGAATATCGCCCGTATCAAGCAGGCGCTGAAGGAGCTCGAGGACGCCGGGCCGGAAGCGAGCCCGGAGCCCTGAGCCCGGGTCTTCGCCAAACACGGATATCGGACCGCATCTCATGGAGGGATGGCAGAGCGGTCGATTGCGCCGGTTTCGAAAACCGGAGGACGTGAAAGCGTCCCGTGGGTTCGAACCCCACTCCCTCCGCCAGTTTCCCCTACCGGCCGCGCGCCGGCAAGGAAGGGCTTGGCTCCCTGAGCCGATCAGGGGGCACGATCCTCACGGATCGCTGCGGGCGTAGCTCAGTGGTAGAGCGCCACCTTGCCAAGGTGGATGTCGCGAGTTCGACTCTCGTCGCCCGCTCCAGTTTCCAGGGCCGCAGCCCAGCCGCGCGATCAGCTCGCGGCAACGCTTCGGCCGGCCAGACATGACGCCGGCGCCGCAAGGCGGTCACCGGCATTCCTTCGGGGGCTTAGCTCAGCTGGGAGAGCGCCTGTTTTACACACAGGATGTCGGCGGTTCGATCCCGTCAGCCCCTACCATCAACCGGCCCTTCTCCCACAGGGCAACAGACAGCGCCGGCCGCTCCCGCGGCCGGTCCTCTTGGGGCGTGGCCAAGCGGTAAGGCAGCGGTTTTTGGTACCGCGATACGCAGGTTCGAATCCTGCCGCCCCAGCCAACACCTCCGGGCTCTCCCATGACTGCCCGGATCATGGCCCATTCGTCTATCGGTCAGGACGTCAGGTTTTCAACCTGAAAAGAGGGGTTCGATTCCCCTATGGGCTACCATCTTCCACGGACCTCGCGATGCGCTACGCCTGCTCGGGAGGTTTTTGCCGACCCTGGTTTTCACCTGGAGCCTGTACGCTGACACGAGGCAGCCCAGTCGAGGGAGACGACTTATGACGACAGAAAACCTGTTTGGAAAATTCATGAAACACGGGCCCGGCGAGCACCGGATCGAGGATCTCGCGGCCAACTGTCCCGAGGTCTCGGGCAATATCTCGAAGCTCGCGTCGAGCTTCCTTGCCGAGAAGGGTCTCTCGGACGAGTTCGAGCGCAATCTCTCGAAGCTCGCGTTGCGCCTCATCTCGGCGAAGGGCCTTTCGGACGAGTTCGCGGATCTCCTCGAGACGATCGAGGCGAACGCCGGAAATGCGCCGGCTCCGTGAGCCCCTCATTCTGAGGGCGCGCTGTCGCGGCTCTTGCGGCGCCAACCCATCCGGCCCAGCGTCCGCTCCGGCGCCGGATCATGACGACTTCGCGAATGGGCCTGCGGCTCGGATCGCGATGCCCTGCCCCGACACCGCTTCGGCGATGGGCAGGACCGCCTCGGAAGGCGCTCCCGGTAGCGCGAGGCATGACGCCACCACCAGGTGTGGATGGCGCAGAGGGGCCGTCCTTCGGGGCGGCCCCGAACGCGCGCCCGTAGCTCAGCCGGATAGAGCAGCTGCCTTCTAAGCAGCGGGTCGAAGGTTCGAGTCCTTCCGGGAGCGCCAGGCATTCGTTGCGGCGGCTGGATCAATCCCCCCCAGATCCCCCCGGGGAGCCGGAGCGCGCAGGCTGCGCGGCCGCTCCCGAACCGGGTCCACCCCGCGTGCCCGGAGGGCCGCCGGCGGACCTTCAGGAAACCAGACATCATAAGGAAAAGAACATGGCTCTGGAAATCATGCATATCGATACAAACCGGGTCGAGGGTGTCCTCGACGGCGTCCTGCCCTTCGCGCTCGAGCGTGAGGGCACGAACCTGATCGCCCGCATCAACAGCTGGTCGCGCCGGATCGCGGACCGTTCCATCACCACGATCGCGGAGATGCGCCTCACCGCCTACGAGGCGCTTGCGCGCTACCGCGAGGATCTCGCCCGCGCCTGAAGGGGTATCCGCTCCTTTCGGGCTGGGCACCCGCTGCCCGGGATGTCTCCGGCGGCGGCTCAAGCCACCAAGGCGGCACGAAAGGAGCATATCATGACCTTGGCATACCCGGCACTGGTCCTGAATGCGGACTTCGCGCCCATCTCGACCTTCCCGCTCTCGACCTGGGACTTCGGGAGGACTTTCCGCAACGTCCTGAAGGACCGCGTCATCGTCCTGGAGGAATACGACCACGAGATCCGGGCGCCGCGGCTCACCTACCGCCCGCCCTCGGTCGTGGCGCTGAAGGACTACGTGAAACGCCCGGACAGGGTCCCCTTCACCCGGATGAACCTCTTCCTCCGGGACGGGTTTCGCTGCCAGTATTGCGGCGAGGAGCACGCGCCGAAGGATCTCACCTTCGACCACGTGATCCCGCGCTCGAAGGGCGGCGGCACGAACTGGGAGAACATCGTCGCGGCCTGCGTTCCCTGCAACACGCGCAAGGGGCACCGGCAGGACATGAGGCCTATCGCGCCGCCGAAGCGGCCGTCCGCCCATGCGCTGATGCGCCGGCGCGGCGGTGATCTCGGCCATCTCCACAAGAGCTGGACCGACTATCTCTACTGGAGCGGCGCGCTCCAGAGCGACTGAACGACGGCGGGCGGCGGCGCCGCCCGCCAATGCCCGCGTAGCTCATCCGGATAGAGCGCCGGTTTCCTAAACCGGAGGCGGCAGGTTCGAGTCCTGCCGCGGGCGCCAACGATCTGCCAGGCAAGGAAAATTGCACTTTTCCGGCCCGGCATGCTAGATTTGCGCATCGCATGGCTTCGGCCACGGCGTGACACGACAGGAGCCGGACCGGATGGATTTCCAGACCCGCCAGGCACGATTGACGGAAGAGCGCCGCCGGCTCGCCCTGGCGGCCTGGGAGCACATGCGTGCCATGGCCGCTGCCGCGGGCTTCGATCTGCGGCTGTTCGGCTCCCTCGCCAAGGGGGATTTCATGCTCCACTCGGATCTCGACGTCATGGTGATGGACCGGGCCGGATCCCCAAGACGTGCGATCATGGAATCCATCGCGGCAAGCGCGATGCGCGGAACCGGGATCGCTTGCGATCTTCATTACCGTTCGGATCTTCCAGATGCGATCGCGGAGGAGATGCTGCATGCTGCAGCTTAGGCTTCCGGCCCTTTCCAGCATCCCCAAGAAGCTCGAGGACGCGAATACCGAGATGGGAAACCTCGAGCGGTTTCTGTCCCGCGATCCGTTCAAGGGTGATGACGATGTCATGCGCTGGTCCGCGCTGACGACGGCCGCCACAGCCGTCCACAACGTCTATAACGGCATCGAGGATGCCTTGAAGGTCATCGCGAGGAACGTCGACCGGTTCGTGCCGGAAGGGCCGACCTCGCACCAGGATCTCCTCGATGCGATGCGATCCGCGATCGAGGATGTGCGGCCCGAGGTGATCGGAGACGCGCTTCATGCGGATCTTTCGGAGCTGAAGCAGTTCCGGCATCGGGTCAACCACAACTATGCCTACGATCTCCGGGAGGGGCCGGTGATGGACAATGTCGTCCGCCTGCGGCGCGCCTTCCCCGAGGTCCTCGAGGCCGTCCGGAAGCTCGACGAGCACCTGGCGCCTCCCCCGCCCCCGCCCCCGGCGGCGGGAGATGAGACCCCTCCGGATCCGTTCAGCCGGTAGCGCCCGCGCGGGCGCCACCAGGCCTTGCTGGCGTAGCTCAGATGGGAGAGCGCGCCCCTCGTAAGGGCGAGGTCATCGGTTCGATCCCGATCGCCAGCACCAGTTTGCCCGGATCCTTGGCTCAGCCGGGAGAGCGCCTGGTCGACATCCAGGAGGTCGCCGGTTCGAGCCCGGCAGGATCCACCAGGCTTTCGGCTGGAAGGTCGCGGCAAGTGCTGCGGCCCTTCCGGCCAGCCCCCTCGGGATGACGCGCTTCCGGAGCGCGAACAAGCCCGCGCAATGCGCAAGCTCCTGGCGCCGCGGATCCATGAATCCCGGCTCCGGCCATCGGCGCGGCCGGCATTGCGACCAGTCTTTCTCTCGGCCCGGACGACCGGACGGGCCACGATGTCGATGCGCGGTGCGCCGGAGGTTCAACTCCTCCACTCTGGGAAGGCCTTCCGGATTCAGCGGGTGGGACGGGTTCGATTCCCGTGATCGGCACTATTTTCCTTCGATGCCTCTCCGGCTGGCGCGGGGCATGGTCCCAGGCGATATACAGTTTCGTTTTTTCGCATCCCCGACCGATCATGCCAGGGAAAGCTGAAAAGGACCTTTGGCCATGCAGACGCGCCCCCTCACCCAGCCCCGCAGAGGCATGATCATCCATGCGCCATTCGAAGAAGGGTCAACCAACGGCAATTACGGCACAGTGACGAAGGTCCGGCCGGACGGGTTCGACTACCATGTCCATAACGGGGATTACGACGTCACCGTCGGTCCGAACGGGTCGCTCGCCGTGGAAAGCGGAGGGCCGATCCGCAATAGCGGCTTTTTCGAGATCCTCTCGTTGACCGCGGAGGAGGCGCATCTGACCTATCTCGCCGGCGTGCGCGGCGTGTCGGCGCTGATCGACACCGAAACGGTAGAACTCGACCAGGTTATCGGGCATCTCCCGGAGGAATACCGCCCGGAAGAGGTCAGACTCGAGGAGCACGCAATCGCATTCATCCGCGAGGCTGGCCTCGACAAGCATTTCGCCGGGTGGCTCCTGAAGAAGGAACAGGCGGAGCCCGATCTCGAGGACGAGACCTGTGACCCGGCCTTTTGATGCAAGGCGGGATATGAAGAAACGCCTCCATGTATCCACGGATCCCACGGATCCCGATGCTCGCGAAACCTGTTGGCGCGTCGGCGCGATCCACCGCTGCTGCGAGCGCTACGGCAAGGACCGGGACTGGGCCCGCGAGAAGCTTTCCGAGTTTCTCGGCGAGTATTACGGGGAGCGGCTGTCGACGATCTGGTTCTCGAACCGGCACATGGAGCAGTCGCGCGAGCGATACGCCGAGCATCTCGAGGAGCGCCGTCATCTTGTGGCGGCCGCCGAGACCGCCTGCCCGGCGCCCTGACGGCCGCGCCGCCTTCACCTGCCTCCGTGGCGAAACTGGCAGACGCGCCGGCCTCAAACCCCGGTGCCTGGAACGGCGTGCCGGTTCGAGTCCGGCCGGGGGCACCAATTTCCGAACCAGGAGAACCTGATGAAATCCGACGACGCCTTTCTCGCGGCCCTGGAGCGCGGCGTCGCCGCGCTCGAGCTGCACCGCCCGATCGCGCTCGAACTGCCGGAAGGCGGAATCGTCAACGTGGTCGTTTTCGCGCTCCATGCCGACGACCTTTCCGTCTATCTCCTGCATGGCGATGCCGGGGGGCGTCTCGGCGCCCTGTCCCATCGTCACGAGCTCGAGACCGCGCCGCGCTGCGGCCGCGCGGGCGAGACGCTCCCGGCCTGGGAGAACGGTCCGCGCTACCGCCACCGCAAGGGCGGGGAATACCGGCTTCTGGGCTCGCTGGCGCTCGACCGGCCCGCCGGCCGGATCATGACGGCCCTCTACCGGGCCGAGGCCGACGGCACGCTCTGGCTCCGCGATGCCGCGGAGTTCTTCGATGGGCGCTTTTCTCCGATCTGACCGGCAGCGCGCCATCCCCCGTTTCCGACGGCCTTTCGGCCGTCCTGCCCGGCATCGAAAGCCGGGCCAATGCCCGCATAGCTCAGCGGATGAGAGCGTCGCCCTCCGAAGGCGAAGGCCCCAGGTTCGAGTCCTGGTGCGGGCACCATTTTCAGCCGCGCTGACGGCGCCGGATCCCGGCTGCTGCCGCAGCCGGGTTCCGGCCGCCGCCTGATGCAACACGGGCCGGCGCCAGCTTCGGCTCTTGGCATCCGCACGCATGTTCGCTATCCGTTCTCACCTGGAGCGGAGTTCATGTCCAACCCCACGATCCCGAAATACCAGCTCCGCGTCGGCGACATCGATGCCGCCGATGCGATCGAGGTTCGCTGCATGTGCGGTTCCGGACCCTGGCGGCTCACGCCCCGCTGGCTGAACGACCGGCACGGGCGGCACGAGTTCGTCCGCTGGATCGTCGGTGCCCTCACCTGCCCCGGCTGCGGGGTGCTCGGCGTGATGACCTGGAGCAGGATCCGCGCCCGCCGCTGATCCAGGTCGGCCGCCCGATCACGCCGGATGAGACCTTGCCGAACCATGTCGGCCCGGCCATATCTTCATGGAAGGACAAGGAGAACGAAGATGGGCCGCTCCGAAAAGGGATCCTCGATCCGTCCGATCCACGGCATGGTGACCGTGCGGCAGATTCTCGACGGCTTCCTCGCAGGAAGCGTGACCGATCACGAGGCGATGGATGCGCTCCACATGGAAACCTATGCCGACCTGATCAACGCGCTCGCGGATATCGGCGAGGCGCCGCCGCTACCACCGAAGGCGGAGGTCGAGGCGGAGGTCGAGGCCGCATTGCCGCTGATCAGGAAGCGATTGCAGGAGGTCGCCGATGGCGCTTGAAATCGTGATCCCGGATTCCGGCCCGCTCATGTCGCTCGGCCGGATCGATCGCCTGGATCTCCTCGATCGCTTCAATTGCCCGATCCTGATCACGGACATGGTCGCCGACGAGATCTTGCGTGGCAAGCCCGGTGCTCCGGATGCCAGCGTATTCGAGGCTTGGTTTGCCAAACGCGGGAACCGGATCCAGACGATCGAAACCAGCATCGGGATGATGTGGAAGGCGATACCCGAGGATATTCGCGCGACCCTGAAAAGGGTTCGGGATGCGGGCGAGACCTCGATCTGGCAGTTCTCCAATACGATCCGGGACACCATGGCGGCCGACGACGAGGCTCTGGTTCTGTTCGAGGATGCCGCTGTCAAGAAGATGGACTTCGGACCGCACATCCGGAAGTTGTCAACCTGGAGCTTCCTGATCGCGCTGGAGCGCGCCGGCGTCATCCCTTCGGCCCAAACGCTGCGAAACGATATGATGGCGGCCAACCGCACCATCCCCAGTGATCCTTTCGACCAGCCATCCCCCAAGATGGCCGGGCGGGATGAGGACTGGATCGCCGGCTACGATGCGAGGCCGGACATGGACGATCCCACCCCCTGATCCCGGAGGTCCCCGCCTGGATCGGCAAGCGCCGCCGCCGCGGCGGCCGGCGCTCCGCCCGGCCTCTCCCCCGTGAGCCCGACAATCACGGGGGGCACCCCGTTTCGGTGCGGTAGCTCAGCGGTAGAGCGTCGGTCTCATAATCCGAAAGTCGGCGGTTCGATCCCGCCCCGCACCACCATCACGATATCCGCCAGCGACGTCGAAGGATCTTGAGTTGCGATTCTTTTTCGCATATATGGATTCCAGGTAGGGGCCTGTAGCTCAACGGTCAGAGCTGGGCGCTCATAACGCTTAGGTTGGGGGTTCGATTCCCTCCGGGCCTACCATTTTTGTTTTTGTGGGTCGCGGATCGTGCGGGGTGCTTACTGAGGATCTAGGCGATTGCGTTTGTCAAAGCCATCGGGATATCTCCGTGACAGGCCATTCGGGGCCTCTCTCCCAACCTCCAAACCTGGCATAGAAGACCCGGCACCCATCTCACTCTGAGTATCGCCAATTTTCTTGACTTGGCATTGCGAATGCCACATCATTGTTGCTTATTAGGTCCTATTCACATTAAGTGGGAGGGATAGTGTGATGAGGAAGCTGCTCTTTGGTGGTATTCTGGCAGCCATACTCACGACATCTCACGCCGCACATAGTCAAGACTGCAGAGGAAGCGGGCAGTATCAAAACGCATTATACTGTATCTCAACTGGAGTAAATAATCAGGGAACACCTTACTGGACAAATAACTGCCATCACTTCGTACATCTCCAATACTGTTATGATCGCCGCGGTGACTACTCCTGTCTTTCGAGTGGAAATAAGCCTACCCAGTTTACTGGACTCGGTCCTGGAGATACGTCCTTTAACTGGGATGGGCGCCCAACCACCTACTGGGCCTTCGTCTGCCGATAGTTTTCGCAGATTTTTGTCATGTCTAATTCATTTTGGCTGTACAGCCTGCCAGGTCGACATAGCTGAACAGCGACCGACTCACCTCGCCCGCCTCCGCATCATAGCCCCCGCCTCTGACCTTTTCAGGGTGAGTCACATTCCGAATGCTGAGTCGAGGCCCGACTATTTCAGCACCCTTCTAGTCAGTAAATTGGCATGTTACCCTGATCATGCGAATAATTCCTCGCCACTTGGCGACACTGTGGGGTTGGATCGTATCCCGAGCAGTTCCAGCAACCATTTCGACTTCAACTTTAACCGGCCGCGAAGTTTTGTTGAAAACGTCAAAATATGAGTATCTCTCGGTTCCAGGAACAAAATGTCCTGCATAAATTTCAATCATCGGTCCGCTCTTAGTATAGCAATATGGCCTCGCATTCGCGGTCGTGGCAAACGCTGCCACAGAGAACGCCAATAAAACAAGGAGAATAGCCAGTCCCTTTAACCGCTTCTCCGTCACTATTGCAAAGTAGTGATGCATAAACCGCCCCCAAAGCCAGGGTTGTTCCACAACGATACCCGTTTTTTTCTTTCAAGTCATGCTTGCCGATATCTTTCTAGATTTCTGCCAGCAACACCTTCGCCTGGAGTTCCCCTCCAGTGCCAGCCGTGCATCCTGCTGCATCCTCTCGCCGAAATTCTTCAAGCAGCTCATCCGGGCCTCGACCCGGCTTCGGACATGATAGCCAGCCTATTGCTTTCAGAGCGCCCGGCCCAGATGGCGTGTGGCGCGTAGAATCTCGTTGCGGGGCGAGGCATTGCCCGACATTGGTCCGAGGATAATGCCAAGCGCGGCCGGATAATACCCCTTCCAGGCGCGCCAATTGCGCCGAAGGTGCGTGTCCTTCCTGGCGACCTCCGGCGGGCTTGGGGCCGAATTGCATCGCTTATCGAGACTGCCACCCTCGAAGCCATCGCCGCCGGCCATCCGCAAAGTCGGATCGACGATCTCCTACCGTGGAACTTCAAGCCGTCAAGGTGAACCCTGGTGGCGCGCAGACGCCGCTGCCGATCACGCTGAATCGTACAATCAGACAGATGTATGTTGTGGTCCTTTACGGGCGGGTGCGCCAGGCGTGCCATCCAAGCGTGCCATGTCGACTGGAACAGGCAAATCTACCTTTATCGGAGAGTCGCAGGTTAATTGCAGCGCTCAATCTGGCCTTTCTGCGCCTCATCGACAATTGCTTCGGTTGTGACTGCAATACGCTCAAGGATTTCCTTCTGGCGAATAGTGGCACTTACCATACGTTCGGGCAGGCCGCCCGATTTCATTGCCTTGATCGGCTCGTCCATGTCGGCAGCCGCCTTCCGGTTCACTTCCGTGACCCCGGAATATCTGGAGAGGAGTCTGTTACTGAGTTCGCAATATGCAGTAGCACCATCCGAGCAGGTCTTGCAGGTCGCCGGTCTCTCCAGAATAGGCTTCCGGCCATTCCACATGTCATGGTCAATCCATTCTTCTTCCACACCGCCCTGGATAATTGAAATCTGCTCATTAACTGGGGTTCCGTGCTCTCTATCCCAAGTCGTCGTGAGGTAAAAAGAGACCCGAGCACAACTCTTATCTGTCGTGATTCTGAGGAGTGATTGCGCATTTCCGCTCTCAACAGTAACGTCAGCTTCGCAACCACCAAGTTCTGCGCTGCAATCGCAGCCTATTTGCGACAGCGTGTTAGTCAACTGTTGCCGCTCAGCCTCCATCTGCGCCGCCTGAGCCTCAAGGTTGGCGTTGGTTTCTTCCATGATGGAAATGATCTGCGCCGTGGCGTCATCGACTGATTGCGCGTCGGCTGACCGAGTTATCAGTAGCAAAAAACATACTACCACGGCTGTCGCAGAAAAATGCGCTCCCATCCCGACGAGTGCCAAGGATCTTACGGTGATCAGCTTTCGCCAAATCCGTACAGAGCAGTCCGGTTCCAACAACATTGCCACTTTAGATTACTCCTTATGACCCCAACTAATCGATGTACTTAGAGATTGCTCGATTGATCTAAACATGTTCCGGGCGCTTTCTGAGTGGTTCTCCGACTCAGTTAAGCCACCATCGCTTCGGGCATCGGCTGGTTGAAGTAGGCCTGATCGGGGGTTTTTCCGTCAAGTGATCCATGCGGGCATGACGGCGGGCCGGAGTACGTGCTTCCCCGGGGCGGCCTCCGCGCGATTGCGAGGATCGGCGGCTGCCGGCCTGTCGATGAGCGAGGGGCTCCCGCCCGCGGCGGTTGCGCGCAATGCCGATTGACAACGCATTCGGGTGAAACAATAGATTTGCATATCCTGTCGTTCGACACGCCAGGGCAGAAGGACGGGGTGCTGTTTCCCGTCAAGCCGGGCCGGGATGGAGCCAGGCATCATTTCCGCCCCGTGATCGCGGTGCGGCTTCAAGGAGTGACCGCCATGCGCCGCCTTCCCGTCTATCTCGTCCTCGATGTTTCAGGTTCAATGCACGGGGAGCCCATCGAGGCGGTCCAGAACGGCATGCAGATGCTTGTGAGCACGCTGCGGACGGACCCCTACGCGCTCGAGACGGCCCATATCTCGGTCATCGTGTTCGACGACAAGGCGCGGCAGGTGGTCCCTCTGACGGAACTGATATCCTTCCAGCCCCCAAGCGTGGAGGCCGGGTCGACCACGTCGCTTGGGGACGCCCTCAGGGTCACCAAGGAGTGTATCGCCCGCGAGGTCCGGAAGACGACGGCCGACAGCAAGGGGGACTGGAAGCCTCTCGTCTTCCTGATGACGGACGGCCAGCCGACCGACGACTGGCAGAAGGGTCTGGCCGAATTCCGCACCATCAGGCCCGGCATGGTGATCGCCTGCGCCGCGGGGCCTCAGGCGGACACCTCGGTCCTGAAGCAGATCACGGAGGTGGTCGTTTCCCTCGATACGGCGGACAGCTCCACCATCAGCGCGTTCTTCAAGTGGGTATCCGCCTCAATTTCGACCAGTTCGAAGAAGATTGATCTGTCGAAGTCTGAATCGACCCAGCTCAGCGAGCTGCCGCCGCCGCCGCCCCAGATCACCCTGGTCTGATTATCTTGTGAACGATGGAGTTTGCGTGAGACGTCTTCCGGTTTACCTTCTGCTCGATACGTCAGGGTCCATGCGCGGCGAGCCGATCGAGGCCGTCAATACCGGGATAAGGGTGATGGTCAGCGCGCTGCGCCAGGACCCCCATGCCCTTGAAACGGTATGCGTGAGCATCATCACCTTCGACGCGGACGCGAACGTGGTGGTCCCGCTGACCGCGCTGGATGAGCTGCAGGTCCCGCAGATCTCCACGCCGCAGTCCGGCCCCACCCATCTGGGCCGCGCGCTCGAGACGCTCGGCACGCGGATTCGCCAGGAGATCCGGCGGTCCACCTCGGACCAGAAGGGGGACTGGGCCCCATACCTTTTCGTGATGACGGACGGGAAGCCCTCGGACCTCATGGTTTTCGAGGAGCAGTGTCCCAAGATCCGCTCCATCGGTTTCGCGAGCATCATCGGCTGCGTGGCCGGGCCGAAGGCGCGCAAGGAGGATCTCGCGCCCCTATGCGACCATGTGGTCGCGCTCGACACGATGGACAGCGCGGGGTTCTCCAGCCTTTTCAAATGGGTGACGGCGGCGATCTCCGGGGGGAACCGCTCGATGGGAGCGACCGCCACGGTGAGCTTGCCCCCGCCACCGCCAGAAATCCAGATCGTGGTTTGAGGGGACGATCATGCGGCGCCTTCCGATCTTTCTTCTCGTCGACGTGTCCGAATCCATGGTCGGAGAGCCCCTTTACAAGCTCGAGGAGGGCATCGGGGCCGTCGTGTCCACGCTCCGCAAGGACCCTTACGCGCTCGAGACCGCATACCTGTCCGTCATCGTGTTCGCCGGCCGGCCGCGGACCATCATCCCGCTCACGGAGCTGTTCGCCTTCCACCCGCCCGAGCTCCCGGTGGGCGGGGGGACCGCCCTCGGCGCCGCGCTCGATCATCTGATGAGCGAGATCGACCGGACGGTCGTCACGACCACGCCCGATCGCAAGGGGGACTGGAAGCCCATCGTCTTCCTGCTCACGGACGGGGCCCCGACCGACGACGTCTCCGGCGCCGCGGATCGCTGGAACCGGTCGTATCGGACCCGCGTCAACCTGGTTGCGGTCTCCATCGGGGGCGGTGCGGACCACGCCCTGCTCAAGAGGCTGACCGACGAGGTGATGGTGTTCAACGACGCGGCCCCGGACGCCTTCGCCCGGTTCATCCGCTGGATCTCCATGTCGATCGTGAGCCAGAGCCGCAGCGTAAGCGCGGGACATGGCGACAGGGTGAGCCTCGCCAAGCCGGAGGCGGACCTGATCGTGCCGGTCAGTCCGGGCGGCGGGGCCGGTCCCTTCGATGGCGTCGACGACCGTTTCGCGGTATTCGTCGGGCGCTGCGCGCGAAATCGCCTTCCCTACGTGGTCAAGTTCGAACGCCACCTCGGCCGTTTCGAGACGCAGGACCCGAAACTGGCCAGCCTGCTCGAGACCCGCAGCTATCTGCTCAATACCGCCGTCCCGGTGAAAAACAGCTACTTCGACCTCTCGGAGGAGGGCCGCAGCGGGCATGCGGTGAGCTCGGACCAGCTCGTCGGGCAGCCGCCCTGCCCGCATTGCGGAGCCCGGTTCGGTATGGCGGTCTGCGGGTGTGGAGGGATCCACTGCGTCAGCGGTGAAGGGGCCCAGACCTGTCCCTGGTGCGGCAAGACCGGACAATATGCCGCGGCCGAGGCCGGGTCGGGGTTCGATATCGGCCGGGGGCGTGGATGATGGGGCGCGACGGGAGCGGGTCCGGGATCGGGGACGCGTTGAGGGCGCTTTGCGAAGCGGCGCGTGCCGATGGGCTGAAGGTTCCCGAAGACGGGTTCCGCGGCTTTCATGGTCTCTCCGAGGATCTGCGCCTCCTTCTCGCGCTACTGGACAGGGAGGCGCAGATCGCGCAAGGCGATCCGCTTTCGGGCGGCGACGCCGCGAAAGCTGTGGTGCCTGAACCTGGGCCGGAGATGATCCCGGAGGAAGCCGCGTCAACACCGGCCGCGGAGAACATGGAGGATCGGCGGGCGGGACCGGACCAGGCCGAACCGAAGCGGGCCGCCGGCCAGGAGGCGGCCGACGCGCAAGAGTTGAATGCCGGCGCGGTTGAGCCGTCGCTTCCCGAGACGGCGGCGGGGCCTGACGAAGGGGACCCCGCTTCGAAACGCGAGACGCCGGCCGAGCCGACCGCGGAAGAGCCGGAGGCCGCGACGGCGCGGGTGGCAGACGATGCGCGCGGGCCCGCACCGGATCCGGAGGCGCCGCCGGCCGGAGCGGCCCAGGACCGCTCAGACGATGCCGTCGCGGAGGATCTGGCCGAGGCCCCGCAGCCGGGCGGGGTCCCCGCGATCCCGGGCCAGGGCGGAAAACAGCAAGGGGATGCCGCGGTGACCCCGCTCGAGATCATGAAAAAGACCATTCATCTTCGCAACGCCAAGGTCAACGAGCCCTATTGCGAAGGGGTCGGGATGGCGGGCATCCGCGGCCTTCGGCTTCTGGATGACGGGGGGACCGGGTTGCGCCTCGATGAGGCGACCGGGAACCTCGACGGGGCGATCGCCGCCAGCGGGGATTTCGTGCTGCGGCTTCACGGACTTCTGGACGGGCGCCGCTGCGACATCATCGCCAACCTCGCGGTCATCCCGGACCCGAAATCGCTCTGGGTTTCAAGGGACAGCGACCGGACGGCCCCGTTCTGGAAGCCGGACGAGGACAGCGGGATGAGCCGGGGGGATCTCCTCTGCGTCGCGGCCAGCAAGCGGGGCCGGTCGCACGCGCAGGAGGGGCTTTTCCGCGACGACGACTTCCGGCTCTGGACCGGCGGCCCTGGCGGCTGGAGCATAGCCGTCGTCGCGGACGGGGCCGGTTCGGCGCACTACTCGCGGCGCGGATCGCAACTCGCGGTGAGCGCGATCGTGAAGGAGTTGCCCCGTCTTCTCGATGAGCATCTGACCGGGCAGATCGACGGGCTCGTGACGGAGTGGAAGAGCGGCGTCGACGGGGCGGAGGGCCGGATCCGGACCCAGCTGTACCTGTCCCTTGCGACCGCGGCATTTCGCGCGGCGACGGCGATCAGCGACGAGGCGGCCCTGGTCAGCGAGCGCGCGTCGGCCTTTTCGACGACACTTGTCGTGAGCGTGGCGCGCAAGGGCCCCCATGGCTGGTTCATCGCCGGCTTCTCGATCGGCGACGGCGGCGCGGCGGTCTTCGACCTCCCGTCGCGCACCGTCGTGCCGCTGACGCTCGCGGACAGCGGGGAATTCGCCGGTCAGACCCGGTTCCTGCAAAAGTCGGAGTTCGCGGCCGGCTACGAGGAGGTGTCGAAACGGATCTTCTTCGACGTCCGGGACGAGTTCACCGCGATCTTCGCGATGACCGACGGGATCACCGATCCCAAGTTCCCGACCGATGCCGCCTTCGCGGACGCGGAAGCCTGGGGGGCGTTCTGGGAGAGGGATCTCGCGCAGGGGGTCCTCCTCAGCCGGGACAATTCAGACATGGAACGGGAATTACTGGCCTGGATGGACTTCTGGTCTCCCGGAAATCACGACGACCGCACGCTCGCGATCATGTTGCCTTGAGGAGGGTCCGTTGACGATCGTCAGGCTTACCACGATCGACGGGAAACCCGTCGAGTATCGGGATGAGATCATCGGCCAGGGGGGGATGAAGGACGTCTACTTCAGCCCGGACCGGTCCTATGTGGTGGCCTTCTTTCGGGACCAGCTCGACTACCACGGCAAGGAACGGCTCAAGTCGATCGTGGGGACCTATCGCGACGGGATCTACAATCAAAATGGCGGGGATTACTGGCAGAACCTCTTCTGCTGGCCAACCGGGATCGTCGAAAAGGACGGCCGCTTCGGGGTCGTCGCGCCGGTGTATCAGCCGCACTTCTTCTTCTCACACGGGTCCGTCAATGACGACATGCTCGGGATCAAGGGCAAGGAGAAGGAGGGGAAGTGGTTCGCCAGCGCGTCGAACCGGGCCAAGTTCCTCGCAACGGAAGAAAAGGGGAGCTGGCTTTCCCATCTACAGATCTGCCTGATGATCAGCCGGGCGGTGCGGCGCCTGCATGCGGCGGGGCTCGCGCATTCCGATCTCTCCTACAAGAACGTCCTCGTGGACCCGTCCACCGGGAAGGCGTGCATCATCGATATCGACGGGCTCGTGGTCCCGGGCAAGTACCCGCCGGACGTCGTGGGCACCCCGGACTTCATCGCCCCGGAGGTGATCGCGACCCAACACCTGGACAAGTCCGACCCGAACCGAAAGCTCCCGTCCGCGCTCACCGACCGGCACGCGCTCGCGGTCCTGATCTACATGTACCTGTTTTACCGGCATCCGCTCCGGGGTGGGAAGGTCCATGATCCGGATGCGACCCGGGACGAGGAACTTACGATGGGGGCAAAGGCGCTCTTCATCGAGCATCCGACCGACGCCAGCAACCGTGTCCGGGCGGATCATCTGGGCAAGTTCCAGCTCCCCTGGGGGGATCCGGCCCGGATCCCGCATACCATCTCGGGGCCCTTGCTGACCGAGCTTTTCAGGAAGGCGTTCGTCGACGGGCTGCACCACCCGCAGGACCGACCGACCCCATCCGAGTGGGAGAACGCGCTCGTCCGGACGATGGACCTGATCCAGCCCTGCTCGGCGAAGTGCGAGATGGGGTGGTACGTTTTCGACAACACGACCGCGCCCCGGTGCCCCTGCTGCGGAACCCCCTATCACGGGCAGCTTCCGGTCCTGAACCTCTACTCCAGCCGGCACGCGGGCGCCTATCAGGCGGACAATCACCGGGTGATGGTCTGGGACGGGCAGTCGCTGTTTCCCTGGCATGTGAACCGCCGCGTGTTCCCGAACGAGCACCTGACATCCGACCAGCGCAAGCGGGTCGGCTACTTTCAGAGGCATCAGGGCGAGTGGTTCCTCGTCAACGAGGGCATGCCGCAGATGCACGACGTCACGAAGAAGCAGGACGTCCCGATCGGCGGCAACGTGAAGCTGACCGACGGCGCGCAGTTCCTCCTGTCCCGCGAAGAGGGAGGCCGCCTCATCCATGTTCAGCTCGTGAACGGGTGAGGGCATGCGCTTGCGGTGCCTACTTTCCTCCGGAATGCAGTCGTGAGCGCCTCGGCGGTCTCGTCCGGGCGGAGCCGGGCGATTGCGCTCCTGTTGTGCCCGGTCGGCCTCTTCGGAGCCCATCGCTTCTACCTGGGGCGGTACCGGTCCGGATTGGCCATGCTCCTGGCGGTCCTGCTCGGGGTGTTCGTACCGCAAACCGGAGCGCGGTCCGATCAAACTGCGATGGTCTCGCTCTTTTTTCTCTCGGCCATCATCTGGCTGACGGTGGACCTGATCCGGATCGTGTTTGGCAACCTCACGGACGCGGAGGAACGGCGCCTGGACTGGATTGTCCGGTCCGGCACCCAGATCCCGGAGCGGAGCCGGAAGGTGGCGCTCCTGCTCGGCCTGTTCGGCTTTCTGGGCGCGCACAGGTTCTACACCGGTCAGATCTGGTATGGGCTGCTGCATATCCTGACGCTGGGCGGTTTCGGGGTCCTGTGGGTTCTCGACCTGGTTCTGCTCCTGAGCGGGCGGATCCGGGACAAGGAGCGCCGTCCGCTCCCCTGGGGCCGATCGAACGCCTCCGTCCCGAAGCCGCCGGTGCCCGCGCCGAGCCCGCCCCCCGCGCCGGCCAAACCGCAGGCAGTCCGTCGCCCGCCGCGGAAAGGGGGCGCGCCCGGCCCTTGGGGATCAAAGCCCCCCGCACCGGCGCGAGATCCGACCCCGCCGCCCCTGCCCGCCTCACCTTGGGAGCGGGGCCACCCTCCTGATGGCCCCGTCCCCAAGGCGGTCCGTCCCGCCGTCGAGCGCAGGCTCCCGGTGTATCTCGTGATCGACACCTCCGCCTCGATGCTGGGGGAGCCGATCGAGGCGGTGAACAACGGGATCCGGGTGCTGATCGGGGCGCTGCGGCAGGATCCGCACGCGCTCGAGACGGTTCACATGAGCATTCTGACCGTCGGTACGGAGGTGACGGTGGTCGCGCCGCTGACCCCGGTCGATGAAATCACGGCCCCGCAGATCAGCGCGTCCGGCTCCGGGTCCGCGGATCTCGGCCTCGCCCTGCGGACCCTTGCGGCACGATTGCCGGAGGAGGTCCGGCGCGGAACATCGGAGAGGCGGGGGGACTGGTCGCCCTATCTGTTCCTGATGACGAAGGGTGTGGTGTCGGACGAGCCAGCCTTTCGCGAGGAGATCGCCCGGTTCCGGGAACTGGGCTCCGCCAGCGTCATCGGCTGCCTGACCGGACAGAGCGCGCGCGTGGAGGACATCGCCCCCTTCTGCGATCACGTGGTCGCCCTGGACACGATGGACACCTCCGGGTTCGCCAGCCTGTTTCGCTGGGTCACCACGACGATCGCGAGCCGGGATCGGAGCGTCGAAGGCGCCACCCCCACCCCGCTCCCGCCTCCGCCTCGCGAGATCCGGCTGATCATGTGATCCTCGCCGCCCGCTCGAAGGCATGGTCCGCGTGGTGTCGGTTCACCATCGCTCGAATATGATAAACATACTTTACATTATGCTTCTCTTTGCCCATTTATGTAAACTATATGAAACATATGGTGGCGCAATGGACCTCTTCGACATCAGTGACCGCATCCGAGAGGCGCGCAAGGCGCGCGGGCTGACCCAGGAAGAGCTCGCCGAACGCGCCGGGCTCAGCCGGGTCCGGCTCAACCAGCTCGAGAACGGTGCGGTCTTCGACATGAAGTTCGGCTCGGTCATGTCCGTGCTCGAGGCGCTCGACCTGACGCTCCGGATCGGCACGGCCAATGCCGGCCGGCCGACGCTTGACGACCTCCAACGTGAGCAGGAGGAGGACTCGGCCCCGGGCCTCTGATCGGTTCGTTAAGCCCGTTTAACATTCTTTGGGTTTTCGGGGCTCTATGTAAAAACTGGATAACATCATCTGGGAGCGACGGACATGGATACCTTGCGCGTCTGGGTCAATGACAAGCCGGTCGGCCGGCTCGCGCGGCATGGCCGCGGCTCCAGCTTCGCCTATGACGAGGGCGTCGACCCGGCCGATGCGGTCTCCCTGACCATGCCGGTCCGGGTCGCCTCCTACGACACCGACTACGGCATGCTGCCGGTCTTCGACACCAACCTCCCGGAGGGCGCGCTGCTCGAGCGGGTCCGCAAGGCGATTGCCAAGACCGAGACGGGCCGCGTCGACGCGCTCGACGTCCTTTCGGTCACGGGGGGCAACCAGATCGGCCGGATTCGCATCCTGCCCAATCATGAGCGGCCCGAACGGCGCGTCCGGATCGGCAGCATCGACGAGATCCTCGACCAGAAGGCGAGTGCCGCCCTCATCGCCGAGATCACCGACCGCTACGCGCTGCGGTCAGGCGTCTCCGGCGCCATGCCGAAGGTTCTGGTGCCGGAGACCGGACCTGATGCGGCTGAGGGCCGCCGGACGACACTTCAGACCCGCGAGTACATCCTGAAGTTCGATGACGAGGACTACCCCGGCCTGTCGCTCAACGAGTACCACTGCCTGCAGGCCGCAGGCCGGGCCGGCAACAGGGTCTCGGACGCGCGGCTCAACGCGGACGGGCGGATGCTCTCGGTGCGCCGCTTCGATGAGGATGGCGACGGCAGGATGGGGTTTGAGGATCTTGCCTCGCTCAACGCCAAGACCTCGGAGCGGAAATACGAGGGCAGCATCGAGAAGAGCCTGTTCAAGACCGTTTCCGATTTTTCGGGAAGCGAGGCGCGCCAGAACCTCGAGGAACTCTACCGGCTCGTGGTGACGAATATCGCGCTCCGGAACGGCGACGCTCACCTGAAGAACTTCGCGATCCTCTACGGGGATGCGCAGAACGGCCCGTTCCGCCTGGCGCCGGCCTATGACATCGTCACGACTCGCGTCTGGCTTGCGAACGACCTCATGGCGCTCACGCTCGGTGGCACGAAGCGCTGGCCTGACGCCAAGACGCTGAAGCAGCTCGGCGCCCGGGCCAAGCTTGCGCCGGCGCGCGCCCAGGAGATCATCGGCGAGGTCGCCGCGGCGGTCGCCGGTTATATCCCTGAGATGCGGCGCGACCTCGCGGCGCGCGGTCAGGACGTCCTGGGGGAGGCGCTGGAAGAGCTCTGGCTCGAGGGGCTCGAGACCTCTCTCGGCTGGGCGCCCGCCACGCCCGGGGCGGACCCGGAACCCGAAACCGAGGAACCCGGCCTCTGAGCCAGGCAGACGGGAAAGGGCCTGCGAGCGCCAACTCGGCAGGCCCTTGGGTAGTATTATCGATAGATCTTCGATACGCTGCTTATCCCCAAAGTCTCATCCAGTGTCAATTCGGGATCGAGCGGTGGTGGGCGGATGCGGTCTCGGCAATCAGGCTCGCCTAACCACATGGATTCGCGATGCGAATCCTTGACGGACGTACTATTCGACACTATCGCGCGGCGTCGCCTCCCTGCAAAGGCGCGGACTCATCTCGACAAGGAAGTCGGGACGCTCCGTCACCTGCAGGCTGTCGCCGCAGAGCTGATGCCCCTAAACCGCTTTCGGACCTCGGCAGATCGTGCGCCACAAGGAAAGACCGTGTCCGATGGACACGGCCCGGGATCCGCGACGCTTGCCGCGTGGATGCGTCAGGTCCGATCGCTTCCGGCCTCTGGCCGGCCGACCGGACCGAGATCATTCTTAGCCAGGATCATGGAGCGGCAGCTCGCCGCGCGTGAGCCCATCGAGCTCGGCGCCCTGCTTCGGCCCTGCGAAGAGATGCGCCTGCGCGATCTCCTTCGTGCGGGAGGTGGACGGGAAGACGTGACGCATCGGCCTACTCCTTCTTTGTCGCACCCCCATCATCCGGCATGACAGAGGAAAATCAAAACTGTTTTTTTCGCAATCCACAGCCATACTGCGAAGAGCGGCACCGAAGCAGGGAGCGCAAGGAATTGACTTTCGACCAGATGATCCGGGACCCGAGTCGCGTGCTTCTCGACAAGTCGCTCGACCTCGAGGCGCTCGCGACCCGGGTGGGGCTGGGCATCACCCTCGAGCGCGCAACCGAGCCCTATGCCGAATGGCTCCATGTGCGAAGGGCGGGCCAGCCATACATCTCGATCGTCGACGGCTACGGGACCATGGCCTTCGATGACCGCCTCGGCCGCAGCGGGCGCCGGGAGCAGCGGTTCGAACGCATGGTCTTCGCGGAGGTCCTCGTGACCGCGGCCGAGTTGCAACTCGCCCGGCCGCTGGCCGCCAGCGCTCCGGAATGTGCTCGTACGCCAGGGATCAGGCCGGAATCCGAAGACATGTCCTGGTTCTGATGGCGCCACGGGAGGCGGTGACGCATTATGGTGGAGGCGAAGTCCCCTCCCCGCGCGGGCAACCGACAAAGACAAGCCAGTACATTGGAGAGGCCGATGGCGAAGAGAATATGCGAGATCGATGGCAAACGATATGAGGACACGGGATGGCAGTCCTTTTGTGCGCCTCCTCAACAGGAACGACACCACGAACTGCTGGATTGGCGTGGGTAGCCCCATGGGGCAGCGCGTTCTTCGGGACCTCGATATCGATCCGGCGGCGGATCCGGATCTGGCGCGAATGCTGGGTCAGCAGGAGAACGCCATCGTCGGGAAGGTCGAGGTCGGACCCGAGATGGTGCAGAACTGGGACGTGCATGCATCATTCGATTTCGACTGAGGCGCGGAAACGGACCTGAATTTATCCTTTCGGTTTTTCGCATTCTCCTCCGATCCTCCAGGGGAACGGAAGGAGATGCGTCATGCTGGTCAGGATCGTCGGCGCGGCAGGTCAGAGCCCCTGGGAGGCGTTCCCCACTCTCCAGGCCGCCATCCGCTTCAAGAAGGACCGCCAGCTCGACGCGGGATGGACGATCTCCGACGAGCGTCCGGTCGCCTTCCGCGATCCGCTCCATGACCCGCTCCTCGAGATCGGCATCCTGATCCAGGACGGATTGCGGCCGATCTGGCGCGCAACCCAGTATGACCGGCTTCTCAATCGCGAGACGGCCGGCATGCCGAAAGCCGATTGCGAGGGCCTTGCACGCGAAACCGCTCTCGTGGTGCTCGACCTGCTCGATTATGCCGGCCATGCCGGCTGGCAGGCGCGCT
Source organism: Defluviimonas salinarum (assembly GCF_026013545.1). Classification (GTDB taxonomy): domain Bacteria; phylum Pseudomonadota; class Alphaproteobacteria; order Rhodobacterales; family Rhodobacteraceae; genus Albidovulum; species Albidovulum salinarum. The sequence goes on from NZ_JAPDOG010000014.1 coordinate 47,777, forward strand.
ACGGCCAATTCCGGCATGACGGGCGCGAGACGGGGCATGCCTGGCTTCGCCACGAGAGCGGCGTCATCCTCGATCTTGCGGGCGAGCAGTTCGGCATGCAGCCGATCATGGTCGTCGAGCCCGGCAGTCCGCACCGTATACGCTACGATGACGCCTGCGCGGCGGTTTTCGACGTGCTGGCCCTGCGCCGCGCGGACTGGCTCGACCGCTGCGGAAGCGATCTCGTCCGCCGGATCGCGGAGATCCGGCCGGAGATGCCGGCGGCTGCTCGTGATGAGCTCGAACCGGCAGGTCCCTGATCCGGCAGCACCGGACGGGCCGGCAGGAACCTGTGGACAGGCGGGTCTCCCGGCTGGGAATGCGAAATTCGAACAAGTATCATCCGGTCGACAAAGACAAGGCGACACCCATGAGCAAGTTCGACACCCCGATCCCGGCCGGCCTGATGCCGCATATCCTGAAGCTCGCCGAGCGCGACCTCGGCGAGTTGCAGCGCGATCTCGGCATCTCCGCCCAGATGATGCGCGACATGCGCGATGGCGTCCTCGATTTCTCGCCGTTCAAGGCGGGCCGCCTGGCCGAGACCTGCTCGATCAGCCTCGACGACCTGCGCCGCAAGGTCGAGGAAATCGCGCGGCGGCCGATCAGGGTCGAACTCCGGGAGGGGAGCGAGGTCAACCACCCCATCCGCGGCCCGGGCCGGATCGAAGCGCTCACCACGGACCGCGCCGACATCCGCTTCAAGGAGAAGGGCCGCCTGGTGAAGGGCATCTCGCGCCTCGTATTCGCGCCGATCGGCGATGTCGCGGCCTTCCTGGCTGCGCCGGCCGCGCCGGAGGATGAGGCTGCGAAGGAGGCCACGGAGGGGGTGTCCGCGCCGGCCGCCAAAGCGCCCATCGCAAAAGCCCCCGTTACGAAGGCCCCTGGCGCGAAGACCGCGCCAGCGGGCTATCTTCCCGTCGAGGTCGCGGCGCATGTCATCCGCAATTGCGGCCGCAGCCAGCCGAAGGTCGGCGAGGGGCTCGGCGTCAGCTCGGCGATGATCAGCCATTACGTATCGGGACGCTCGAAGGTCCCGCTCGAGCGCAAGGCCGAGCTCGCGGTGGCCTGCGGGCAGGTTCCGGCCTTTCTCGACGAGGTCGTCGCGGCCCACGCCGCCGGAGCCCCGCTGCCGATGCCAGCGGTGGAGCCCGGGCGAGCCCCGAGACCGGCGCGGGCACCCGCGGCGGTGAAACCGCAGCGCCCGAAGGCGGTCGTCAGCGAGGTGAAGCTCCGGGCGGCGCGCCCCGTGGCCGCCGTTCCGGCACCCGTTCCGGCACCCGTTCCGGCACCCGCTCCGGCACCCGCTCCGGGAGCCACACCGGTTCCCGCCAGGACTCCCGAGGCGGAATCCCCCGCCGCCAGCCATGCCCCGGTCCTGCCGGCGCCGGCCGAGGCGCGGATAGAGGCTCTGCTGACACGGGTCGAGACGCTCGAAAAGGGCCTCGCCGAGGTCGTCGCCCTGTTGTCCGCGCCCCCCGCGCCGGCGGCAATCCCTGCAGATGCCGGTGTGGTTGCGGCGGCCGGGGTTGGCCCCGGAGACGCCCCGATCCGCGACCGGATCTTCCGGGCGATCCTGCGCGTGCTCATGGAGGATCCGGCTTGACCGGAAGTGCGAAAACGGAATTAATTCAATCCGACGCCGGCCGCCGGAGATGGAAAGTCTCCCCGGCCGCCGGCACGAGCCGGCGCGTAGCTCAACCGGATAGAGCAGCCGCCTTCTAAGCGGCAGGTTTTGGGGTTCGAGTCCCTCCGCGCCGGCCAGCGCCCACCGATCCGGACGGCTCCGACGGTCTTGCACAGTGGTATGGCAAACCAGCGTCAATTCGCCTATGACGGGATTCGCACGGCAAGATTGCACCTTTCGGCCAGTGATGCGAAAATGTTATGATAGAAAAATTGGTCACACGGCACAGCCGACGGAACGAGGGCAGAAACGCATGACTGAGCATCTCCGGCGGCCCAGCCAGCCGCGGCGGGCCTCCCTCACCGGCGCCCACGGCGAGAACGTGATCGACAGGGCTGCGATCTCGATCGTCAGGGCTGGCAGCAACAGCGTCTGGACCGGTTTTCAGAGCATCCCCGATGCGCTCCGTTTCAAGGCGGAGAACGGGCTCGATCATAGCTGGCGCGTCTCCGACAAGCGGGGATCCGGCCCGGAGGTCTGTCTGGACCACGATCGGCCCGAACCTGTCGCCGACACGATGCTCCTGATCGGATCGATGATCCGCGATCACGCGATGCCGCTTGTCGCGCATCTCGGCCGGGCCTTCCCGGCAGGCGCAGCGCCGTTTCCCGGCCATGATCTCACCGCTTTCGCGGCAACCCTGCTCTTCGAACAGGGCCTTGCCGCAAGCCGGGATCCCGGCCGCTGGACGGCGGTGAAGGGGCGGATCTGGTCGCCGGACGGTGCCCGCACCAGGCGCGGCGGCGCTTGGCTCAGATCCGACGATGGCCATATCCTCGATCTCGCGGCGACCGGCGATCCGTCCGGGCTGGCTTTTGGCCATGCCGAGAGCGAGCCGATGCAGCATTACATCGAGACGGGCTTGCTGCACAGCGGCGCGGATTCGCCGATGGTGCGGATCTGGCGGGCCGAGATCGCCGGCCCGGAGGATGGCGAGACCATCGATACGGTCGGCCTTCGCCTGCAGCGCCTGCGCGACCGTATCGACCACCTGCTTTCCTCCTGTGACGCATTTCCCTCCCGGCAGGGCCCGGACACCCCCGGGGTGTGACGCGCATTTCCATTCGTTTTTTCGCATATGCGGCCGGAGATCCTCCCGATATCGAAGGAGGACCGGGATGGGCGCATCCGGCAATGTCGTCAAGGGACCCTGGCGGGGCCGTGCGGACATGGGCGTGCCGGACGGGACGATCCTCGATTTCGCCGCGGACCGTCTGGGCGGCGCGCCTTTGCGCGTCATCGCGCCCGGGGATCCGGCGGCGGAGATCTATCGCGATGGCCGTCCGGCCGCCATGCCGGATGACGGCGTCCCGGTTTGGGGCGAGGGCATAGCCGAGCGCATCGGCGAGGTGCTGCCGGCACCGGACCCGGAGACCTCACCCTGCCCGTCCTGATCCAGATTTGCGAAAAACCTGTTTGCACTCGGGTAGGCATTACGGGTAATGTCCGACCAAACCATTTTTCGCACTCGGAGATACCGTATGCCGCCGCCCCCTGTCAGGAAGGCCGTCTTTCCGGTGGCTGGACTGGGCACCCGTTTTCTGCCCGCCACCAAGTCTGTCCCCAAGGAGATCCTGACGCTCGTCGACCGGCCGCTCATCCAATATGCGATCGACGAGGCGCGCGAGGCGGGGATCACCGAGTTCATTTTCGTGACCTCGCGCGGCAAGTCGGCGCTCGAGGACTACTTCGACTTGGCCCCCGAGATCGAGCGCAAGCTGATGAAGGCGGGCAAGCAGGATCTGCTTCATCAACTCCGCGCGACCAACATGCCGAGCGGCGCCATCGCCTATGTGCGCCAGAACCAGCCGCTCGGGCTCGGCCATGCGATCTCCTGCGCCCGCCACCTGATCGGCGATGAGCCCTTCGCCGTGATCCTGCCTGACGATGTGATCGCCGCGCAGACCCCCTGCCTCAAGCAGATGGTCGACGCTCACGCGAAGACCGGCGGCAACATGATGGCGGTCATGGATGTGCCGAAGAGCCGCATCTCGTCTTACGGCGTCATCGACCCGGCAAGCGAGGATGGCGACATCATCCTCGCCCGCGGCCTTGTCGAAAAGCCCACAACGGAGGCCGCGCCCTCGACGCTTGCGGTCATCGGCCGCTACATTCTCACCCCTGCGATCCTTTCTAATCTCGACCGTGCCGAGCGCGGCGCGGGCGGTGAGATCCAGCTGACCGACGCGATCGCGAAGGAGGCGGTCGAGGCCGGCAATGTCCGCGGCTTCCGTTTTGACGGCATCCGTTTCGACTGCGGCTCGAAGATCGGCTTCCTCCAGGCGACCGTGGCCTTCGGCCTGTCGCGCCCCGACCTCGCCCCAGACTTCGCCCCCTTCCTCGCCGGCGTCACCGGCATGAGCATCGCAGCAGAATGACCGAACCCCTCACGATCGACAAACTCGCCGACGAGGTCCGCCCGATGGCTGGCCAGGTCTGTCTCCTCTATCGTTCGGAACTCGCCCGCCTGATCGGCGTCGCCGAGGATCGGGATGACCTCTACTATGTCGTCCGGCTCAAGAGCGGCTCCGAGCCCCTGTGGCTCTCCGCGGTTGGCCATATCGACCCTCTCAAAGGGCACGTTCCCGACGAGGTCTACGAGGGCCTGAGTGCCGTGTTTACCCTCAATGGCGCGGCGCCCGAGGAATTCCAGGTCATCCGTCACGATCCGTCCGCGGAGGACAGCGCCTCGCCGATCATGGCCGCCTGATGTTCAGCCGGCTGCGACTTTGCCACCGATGAGGGCGAGCGCCGCATCAAGGCGCTCTTCCGGAACCGCCGCCGCGGCAGCGGCTATGATCCGTCCCGCCTCGTGCGTGGCGAGATCGAGGCCAAGCCGCACGGCATCTGCCTCGGCGACATGTCCGTCGATGCGCAGGTAGGCGCTCCCAAGCCTTTGCTCGGCCATCCGCATCGTGATCTGCTCCTGCGCGGCGAGGACCGTTCCGAGAATCCGGTGCCCGGCCATCCAGCCGAGGATGCCGAGGTTGTCATGCGCCGGCGCCTTGAGGCGAACCGCACCGCTCAGCGCACCGATGCTCAGCATGCGGATCCAGGAAGGCGTGGCGCCATGGGCGAACTCGGCCTCGTGCAGGGCCACGAGATCGGGGGCTGTGGCAAAGACCGCGCCGTCGGCATGGGCCTCGCCACCGACCCGGGCTGTCGGGAACATCATCGGCGCGGCCGATGTTGCCATCGCGACATCGGTGACAAGGGCGCCGGGATGGGAATCCCGCGTGAAGATCACCGGCGCGCCGTCGAGAATCCGCACCGCGGGCAACGCCACCCGGACCGGCAGGTCCGCGAGGCGCATCCCCTCCCCCGTCATCCGCGCGATCGCCTCCCGCAGAGGGGCCGCATCGTATTTCGGACGGGACAGGTGGCGCAGGAGGCTGCGGGCCGAGGCGAGTCCCAGGCCAGGACTTCCGCCGTGCGGAAAGATACGGCGGCCCTCCGTCCGGAAGGCGTGGACCAGGTCGCGCATCGGTACGCCGGCCGCGACGGCGAGGGCTATGACGCCGCCGATCGAGGTGCCTGAGACGATGTCGAAACGGTCGCGCAGCGGCCCGCCGGCTCGCCGCTCCAGCCGTTCGAGGATGATCGCGGTGAAGAGACCCTTGTAGCCGCCGCCCGAGAGGCAGAGGATCCTGAAGGGCCGGATCTCATCGCGATGATCCTTCATGACCTGCCGGTCCCTCCGGCTTTTTTTTCCGCCCTCATCCCGGCACCGGCAGCGCGTCGGCCACCTGGTCGCGCCCCGCGAGGAAAGTGCTCACGCGCTCGTCAATGAGCACGTGCTTGTCGAGGAGCGGCGCGGCGAGACTGAGGCCCGAGACCCGGGTCGCGCGGCTGAGCGCGACGTAGGCCTGACCGGCCTCGAAGATACCGCGGGGATCGACATGGAGCCGGTCGATCGACATGCCCTGCGAGCGGTGAATGGTGATCGCCCAGCCCGGCAGGAGCGGCAACTGATGATAGCCGCCCCGGACATGGCGCTCGAAGGCCTGGCCGTTGCTGCCCGGGAGGAACTCGACGGACTCCCAGAAATGCTGCTTGACCTGGACCTCGGTGCCGTTGTCGAGGCGGACGTGGGCGATGGGCTTGCGGCTGCCGTCGCGCGAGCAGGACAGGAGCGTCCCGGTCGAGCCATTGGCATAGCCCGCCTGCAGGTCGTTGGCGCAGATGATGACCCGCGCGCCGGGCTTGAGGATCAGCTCCTGCGGCACCCGAGCGTCGCGCTCGGCAAACGAGCCGGTCAGCCGCCCCTCGATCCGGTAATGGCCGCCCGGCAGCGCCGCCATGGCGCGGGCATTGATCTCCTGGGCGGCACGGTTGGTCGAGACGAGATGGGTCGCCCCCTCGAGCGGCGGGCAGACGCGGGTGTTGATCCAGTCGAGATCGGGGATCCGGCCCTTGCGCATCTCCTCGAGCCAGCGCGCGAAATCCCGGTCCTCGGACTGGCGGTGGTTGGTGTTGAGCACTTGCGTCTTCAGCCCCGGCCAGTAGCGGGACTGGAAGGCGAACTGGTTACTCTCGCCGTAGAGGTGCGAGATCGCCGGCAGTTCGGTCTCGGTGATCACCGGCGGAAGCTGCGCAAAATCGCCGACGACGATCAGCTGGTAGCCGGCGAAATCCCCGAAGCCGCGCGCGGCGCCGTAGAGCCTGTCCCGGACCGCCTGGAAGGTGTCGATCCTGAGCATCGAGATCTCGTCGATGATGAGGGTCTGGAAGCACTTGATCTTCTGGCGCAGGCGATCCGGCATCCTGAGCTCGTGCGGCCTGTGGATGTTGGCGCCGACCTGGAAGAAGGAATGCACCGTCTGGCCGCCGATGAGCTGCGCCGCCGCGCCGGTGCTCGCCAGCCGCGCGATCGGGCGGCGCGGATGGCGGCGGACGAACTCCTCGATGGTCGCGGACTTGCCGGTGCCAGCGCCGCCGGTGAGGAACAGCGACTCTCCAGCATCCATCCGGCTGAGCGCCTCTTCCTGATCTTCGCTGAACCGCATCGCCTCGCCTCGCGTCCGTTTTTCGCACTTTACGCCAGAGTATCGTGCTGGTAATTGTTTATCAAACACCATTATTCGCATATCGTGCCGGATATGCGTGAAACCTGAAAGAGAGAAAGATGTTCATCACCTTCGAAGGCATCGACGGCTCCGGCAAGTCGACCCAGGCGCGGCGCCTGGCCGAATACTTCCGCGCCGAGGGGCGCGAGGTCGTGCTGACCCGCGAACCCGGCGGCTCGCCCGGCGCCGAGGAGATCCGCCGGCTTCTGGTCGAGGGCGAGCCCGAGCGCTGGTCGGCCGAGACCGAGATCCTGCTCTTTACCGCGGCACGGCGCGACCACCTGGAGCGGACCGTGCTGCCGGCGCTCGAACGCGGCGCAATCGTCATCTCCGACCGCTTCGCGGATTCGACTCGCGTCTACCAGGGGGTCGCGCAGCCGGAGCTGCGCGTCCTTGTCGACAACCTGCATGATCTGATGATCGGCCGCGAGCCGGATCTGACCTTCATTCTCGACATCGACCCCGCCGAGGGCCTGGCGCGCGGCATGCACCGGCTGGCAGGCGCCGCGATCGACGAGTCGCGCTTCGAGAAGCGCGGGCTCCCCTTCCAGGAGAGCCTCCGGGAGGGATTTCTCGGCCTCGCCGCGGAATTTCCGGACCGGTTCCGCGTCATCCCGGCCGAGGGCGGGCCGGAGGAGGTCTTCGGCCGCATTGTCGGGGTGGTCGAGGCGGAGAGCCCCTGCCCCGCCTGACGTCCATCCCGCGGGCCGGTCGCCGCAACGGTTCGGCCCCGCACCGAGAGATTTATCGAAAGAGAGCCAAAGTGTCAGTCAAGGAAGTCCAGCCCCCCGCCATCGCCCTTTCGGGGGTAGCCGCCGCGCGCATGATGGAGCACATGAACCAGTTCTCGTCGGTCCTGATCGGCGCGGGCGACAAGCCGAAGTGCGAGATCGAAGAGAAGCAACTGCGGCTGATCGCGCTCCTCATGCCGGTCGAAAGCGATGCGCTCCGGCTGATCGCGGCGCGCCTGATCACGCACTTCGTCTTCGATCCGGACAGGCTTGCTGACTACAGCCGGCTGCGCCACCACGATATCCTTGCAAGCTACGGCTGGTTCGTTCCGGCCGATCCGGAGGCGAAGATCGACCCGGGACAGGCGGAGGGCTTTTCCGATTTCTGGCTCTTCCGGGCAACGAACGAGATTCTCGACCGGCAGGAGGCGGCCCATGTCCCCGCCATGGCCGGGGCTTTCGCGCAAAACGACTTCCAGGTCTACGCCACCCGCGCCTGGCTGCGGCTGCAGGCCGTCCATTTCGACGTCACCCATCTCGGTCTCGTTTCGGCGATCTCGTATGCGCATTGGGGAGACGACAGGATGGCGAGCAACTACCGCCCTTGGATCGGGACGGAAACGCTCGCCGGCGCGCCTCAGCACTGATGGGAGGTTCGTGATGCAACCGGCCAAGTTCCATCGCGCGGTCGATGCCGCGATCAGGCGCCGCCTCTCGATGGGCGACAATTCGCTCTTCACCGCCGCCCTGGTCCGGCGCATGGAGCGCGAGTGGCGGCGGCGCGTGCGAAGGGAGGGCGACCCCAGGACCGGCGACGAGACCTACGGCTACGCGCATGTCGAGGACCAGCTGTCGTATATCTCCGATCGGTGGTGCTGTGGCATCCGGCTGCGGTGGCTGCTCGATGGGCTGGCGCGCGGTGCTATCTGAAGAGGAATATCCAGCAATGAAACTTTGCCCGGCATGCGCGAAAGCGCTCGGCACGTCCCTCACCTCCTGCCCTTGCGGGTGGAGGAAGCCGACGGATATCGAGCTGGCGTCATCCGTCAGGCGGGAGGCCTCGATCACGGTTGCCCTGGACTTCGCCCTCGATCCGCACCGGGCGAGGACGCAAGCCGCGCAGCTCGGGCTTTCGCTCGAGGTCGCGAAGGCGGATGTCGAGCGCCAGTTCGGCCCCGAAGCGGCCGCGGCATGGCAGAACATCGGTTTCTGGCGCGACGAGTTCGTCAGGCTGGCGCGTGCGTCCGCCGGAGGAGGCGTTTGATGGCCCTGCACTGGAGGCGGCCATTATGTTGGCGGCGCCTATGGTCTGCCAAGTACGCGAGGTGTTGTGGTGGATTTTGCGGCGGCGTCCGCTGTCCGCGGCTCAGGAACCGGGAGTGACGAGCTTGGCCTTGAAAATCGTTGTAACGGCGGAACTTCGGGCGCTGCTTGACCGAGCGGTCGCCTGGGTGGCAGATCAGCCGAAACCCATGCGCGAGCAGTTGCGCGCCTATGCGCGAGATGAAGGAAAAAACGAATGAGCCACCCTGGCACCGGAGCATCGACGGCGCCGCGCCGGACCGCCCTGCGCGACAGGATCCTTGCCGAAGTCAGGGAGGCCTGGAAGGGCCGCGAGATCCGGCCGGACGATCATGCGGCCGCCGCGGAGATCGTGACCTCGCTGAGCGCCTGGATGCTCACGCGGGACGGCCTGAACGCGACGCTGGACCTCTACCGGTCGGTCGACCTGATCAATGCGGTCGGCGCCTGTCCGATCGACATCCGCCGGGAGGCTCTGGAAGAGCTCCGCGACGTATTCGACCGGTTCCGCCGCGCCGATGTGAAACGCATCGATTTCGCGTCACCCCTCCTGCGCCTGGCCCGGGCGGTCGACCGCCGCCAGCAGCTCGGCCGGAACCTCTACGTCACGACATCCGACGGATCGACCTTTGCCGGAGACAACTGGATCTGGTTCCGTTTCTGGGCGCTCAGGGAGGCGCTTCGCGGCGAGGCCGTTTCTCTCGTCCTGCGCAGGTTCGAGAAACTGCGCGATCCTGGCAGCGGCCTCCCCCTGAAGACCGTCTGCGGCGTCTTCGCCGCACCGGAGGGCATTGTACCCATTTCGGGAGACGACATGCGGCGGTCGCACATGACGGACGCCGTGACCGGCAAGCCGCTTCCGAAAGAGCCGAGCCTTGTCTTCAAGGACTTCATCGATATCTTCCCGGAAGAGGAATGGTCGGACGGCTGATCGCAGCGACCGATGATCAGGTTCCCGGAGCGGTTCCGGCGAGGCTTTCGAGATCGGCGCAGAACAATCCCGGCTCGGGCAGCATGTCCTCGACGAGGACGCCGTGGAACGGCGCCAGGGAGAAAGGCTGGTCCTCGCGGCAATCCCCGAGATCGAAGAGGAAGAGCGCGGTTCCGGGTTCGAGCATGACCGCGCGCAGGCAGATCTTCCCGTCCCGGTAGGCGTGGCCGGTCAGGGGCTGCGGCAGGATGCCGATGAAGGGCGCGCCGCTCCCCGGCTCCGGCATCGCCATGCCGATCGCCAGGCCCGCCCGGGTCTCCATCTCGATCGCGACCGGCCCGTCATACCAGGCCAGCGTCCGGCCCATCCGCGCCTCGAGGGGTGCCGCCGCGGCCCAGAGCCCGGCGAGCCCGGCGCAATCGGCAGGCGCGGCCGCCATCCCGTCGATCTCGATCGACATGGCGCCGTTACTGCCGGCCTCGATCCGGTAGCCGAGCGGATAGGGCCCGTTCTCGATCGAGATGCCGCCGATCATGGTCGGGAAGATCCCCGCGTGACGGATAAGCTCGGGATGTCTGCCGACGATCTCCCGCACCGCGTCGAGCGCCACGGGCGCGATCCTCTCGCCGGCGCCGTGGAACCAACCCGGCCGGAGCGCCGCGATCTCGTCGAGGCGCGCCAAGGCGCGTTCGGCCGCGAGCGCCGGGCGGGTCAGGCCGGAGGCCGGAAGATCGGCCATCGTGGCTTCGCTGGTGCCGGTCATAGAAATGTTCCCCTAAGGCTGTCGAGACGCGCCGCCGAAGCGGCCGAAAGGCCGGATCCCGGCTTGGTCTTCCTCAGCGCGGCGAGGAAGACCTGCTCCTGGCAGGTGCCGGACGCCGCCGCGTCGAGAAGGCGCTCGAGGCGGACCACGTCCGCGTCCGAGGACGCCAAGGATCGGGATGAGTTCACCATGCTCGCAATGCTCTATTTTTCGCATTTTTACGCCGCGTAGGTGACAGTTGCAATGCGAGACTTTCGATGAGCTTGGCAACTTTTTTCGCATATCATATTGAAGCGACCGGTTTCCATGTGTACGATCTGCGAAAATCCGTATTCAAGCAGGAGAAACACGCATGTCCTTCGAGACCCAGATCCAGGAGAGCCAGCGGCAGGTGGCCGAGTTCCAAGCCCGCGTCCGGGACGTGTCCGCGGCGATGGATCGCAGCCAGGCGGCCGCGACGCTCGATATCGAGAACGCCACGCTCGAGGAAGTCCACGCCCATTCGGCGACGATGAACGCCAACATCGCCGAGCTGATCATGGGGCTCGACGACGTGACCTCGAAATTCTCGCGGGACTTCGACGAGATGCGTTCGAAGACGACCACCGAGAAGCTCATCGGCTTCTTCGCCAAGGGCAAGTCCGAGGTCATGCGCCAGGAGCGGCTGAAGACCGCCTCGATCGACGACAAGCTGCAGGACCTGATCGGCAAGTCCGACGTGATCGTGAAGCTCCTCGATGGCCAGCTTGCGGTCCTGATCGACCACAAGGGCCGGGTCGAGACGAACCTTACCGAAACGCTTGCCGAGCGCGAAACGGTCGTGGCCGAGCTCGAAACCCTGCGTGCCGACATCCAGGACCTGGATCCGAAGGTCATCGAGATCGAGAACCGCATCAGTGTCGAGCAGGACGCGGCGGCGCGCACCCGGCTCGAGAGTGAGCTTGCCGATCTCAACAAGCGCTACAACGCGATGGTGCAGGACGAGCAGGTGAAGCTCGCGAAATCCCAGACGCTCGAGCGCTACATCGAGAAGGGCAAGACCTGGGTCGACAGCCTGCAGAACCAGGCAGCGACGCAGATGGTGCTGATCAACAAGCTGCAGACCGACACCAAGCAGCGGGTCGTGCTCTACGACGCGCTCACGAAATCCCTCAAGACCGCGCAGCAGCAGGACGTGGCGCACCGGATCAACGAGATCGGCGTGAAGACAGACCAGGAGGCCCAGGCCGCCATGGCAGGGATCGGCTCGGCCACCAACCGCCGCATGGCCGAGATGATGGAGGCCCATGAGGGGCACATGGTCTTCGCGAGGAAGGTGCTCGAGGAGAAGGCCAAGGCCGACGAGCGCTTCGCCCGCCGCTTTGCCGCCATCGTCGAACAGCACGACAAGAACGCCTACGGCGCGTGATGGAGCGGATTGACCTCACCCGCGGCTTCGCGCAGATCGGCGAGGATGCCGATCTGCGCGCCTATCTCGCCCTCATCGCCTCGCTCGCCGACGCGGTTCCGGGCGCGATGGAGGAATGCGCGCACCGCGAGGATCTCATGCCCGAGGAATCCGGGGAGCTCCGTGCCCTGACATGGCTCTGGGTGAATGGCCTCAAGGCCATCTCGCTCAAATACGCGATGGCGGCGCGGTCGGGCGCCGAAGGCGCTTGCCTCACGATCGACCGGACCGGCAGCGGCCTGCCGATCTGGCAGGAGGTCGTGACCATGGCGCAGGAAGCCGAGGCGGCGGAAGCATCGCTCGCGGAAATGCCGTCGGCCGGGGAGATCCGCGCCGCGATGCTGCGCCAGATCCTGCGCGACCAGGTCTCACCGGCCCGCCTGCAGCATGCGATGAGCCAGCGCCTCTACCGCGAAGCCCTCGCCGAGAATCCGGTCCTGCCGCCGAAGACGCGGCTTGCGATCCAGCCCCTTGGCCAGGTGGCCGCTCGCCGGGAACGGTGCCTCCTGAGCTGGGCGATCGTCGACGTCCAGTCAAACCTGCCCGTCATCTACCTGATGGACCTCCACCATCCCGCCGGGCGCCCCCTCGCGCAGGAGGACCCGCGGCTTTTGAAAATCAGGGCGCTGCTTTTCGGCATGTCGGATCCTGATACCGATCTGGCCCTGATCGCGGAGAGCCTCGACGAGGCTTATGCGGATCTTCACCCCAAGCAGCTGCGCCGCTTCGTTCTTGGCCCCTTCCATACGCCCGTTTTCACCGCCTCGAAGTCACCGATCCTCGAGGTCCTGCACGCCACGGGACCCTCGGCAGCAAGGGAATGGGCGCTCGGGATCCGCTGCGAGACGATCAGGGCGGCCCGCGAAACCGTGCAAGCCGGGGTCTTCAGTTCGACCTCCCGGCAGGTCTACGCCGCCCCGGTCAGCCGCCAGTCCTACCTGATGACGCCCCTGCCCTTCCAGATGATCTGCGACAGCGACGGGCCGGACTTCACCGGCATCGCCAAGCATGTCGTCGGCTCCGATGGCCGCGTCACGACCAGGGTCTGACGATCTGCGAAAAGACTTTCACAGGATAGAAAGAACATACCCATGACCCACGACGAGATGGACCTTCCCGAGACCGAGATCCGCCCGCATTACACCGCGGCCTCGGCCGTCCTCTCCGGCCTCAGTCACACGCCGCGCATCGCGAAGCCGGCCGTGAGCGAGCCGCTTCAGGCCCGCTCGCCGGGGATCGGTGCCCGCCCGATGCTGCGCTCGACGACGCCGGGCCTTGCCGCGCGCTCGACCGCGCGCCCTGACGGCGTGCGCCTCATCGAGCGCATCAACGGGATCGGCGGCGACGACCTCGCAGGACCGCTCCAGGCCAGCGCGGTCCGGGCCCTGCGCCGCGCCATCGCCGTCGCCTATGCCGTCGGCGACGCCTTCTCGCAGCGCTCGGGGCTCGCCGAGCTGAAGCGCATGAACAAGGAAGGCCGGGTGCCGCCCGCGCGCGCCGCGGAATTCGGCGAGCTTGTCTCGGCGGAGGCGCTCGCGGTGCTGTCGGTCTTCGCCAACGCCACCGCCTTCCTGCTCGCGCCGCATGCCGGAGAGGCTCAGGTCGAGATCGGGCCGGTCGAGGAGATCCTGACCGACAACGCGCCGCTGGCGATCCAGGGCGCGATCTGGGAGCTCGACCAGGACATCGCCGCCTTCGCCTCCGACGAGACCCGCCTCGTGCCGGTGATCCTCGCCTATTGCGAGGGCCTGATGGCACGGGTGCGCGACCGCGCCGCGACCGCGCCCCGGACCGAGGCCTTCACCGCCGCCGCCTGGCGCGTCGCGGCCGACGATCTCCCGATCGCGGGCTTCGAGCCGGCGCGCAAGGCGCGCGGCACCGTCCTCGCGATGAGCTTCAAGAAGCCCCACGAGGTGATCGGCAACCATATCGCCAAGTCGCAGTCGATGCGGCTCGCGAAGATGCTGATGGCCTATGACTTCGAAAGGAGGCTCAATCCCTTCGCCGAGCTCGGCGGCTTCATCTTCACCTTCATGGGGGACGGCAAGCCGGGGACCGGCAAGACCACGCTGATCCAGATGATGGCCGGGCTTCTCAACGACTATTGCCAGGTGGCAGGCTACCCGTTCCGCTACCAGAACCTCTCGATGGACGGGGTCGACAGCTACCAGGGCAAGTCGGGGCAGAACGCCAAGGCCTTCATCAACTCGGTGATGGATCCCGCGGTGATCGGCTTCGGCACGATCGACGACATCGACCAGATCGCCGGAAAGCGTGGCGACCGGCAGTCCTCGGCGGGCCAGCAGGAGATCACCGCGGTGCTGATGGAGAGCTTCGCGGGGGCCAATACCGTGGTGCGCGGCAACTGCACCTTCGGCATGTTCTCGAACTATCCCGAGAATGTCGACGACGCGCTGCGCCAGCGGGCCGGCGCGCGCTTCCTCGTCGACGGGCCGAAGAGCCGTGAGGATTACATCGACATCCTGTCGCTCCTTCTCGGCAAGAACCATGACATCCCGCTCGGCGAGCACGACCTCTTTGCCGCCCAGGAGATCCAGAAGGCGGTCTCGGCTTCCTACGAGGCGCATTCGCGGCCCCAGGAGCCCGGCCTCCGGAAGGTCTGGGCAGAGATCGAGGCCCGCATGGGGCCGCTCGACACGATTGCCAAGCTCGGATCCTACCTGAAGGCGATCCAGGAGGCGGACGAGCGCTTCACCGGCCGGGCGATCAAGAACATCACCGACGCGGTGAAGGTCCGGGCGATGGATTTCGAATTGCCGGACGAATGGATGGAGACCCCCGATCTCTTCCTGGTGAAGGACTACGCCACCAAGCTCGCGATGATCACCGAGCTTCGCAAGCCGGTGACCGTCGAGATGGTGGTGCAAGAGATCAACCGCTACGCGGATTCGGAGTTCCGCTACGCCGACAAGTCGGACGAGGCGGCGATCGATGCGGCGGTGCGCGACATGACCCGCGCGACCGAGGCGCGGCGCCGCTTCGCGGGGACGGCGGCATGAAGCGGCTCATCGAGAAGGGGCTGATGTTCGGCAATCTCTTCGCGGTCGACAGCCCGACCCTGGTCGCCCGCTACAACCGGGCACTGAAGGAGCTGACCGGGCGCGAGACCGCGCTCGAGGACTTCCATGTCGACATCTCGGGCTACAGCCCCGAGATCGGCCATGAGTTCGGCGACGAGCTCTATCTCAACCACCTCGGCTGCAACCGGCAGTTCATCCTGCTCTCGACCGCGCAGAAGACGGCGCCGCTGCTCAACGCCGAGTTCTCGGTCTCGCGCGAGATCCTGCGCCGCTTCATCGAGGCGAACGAGGCGCAGCTCGCGAGCCTCACCGCCCGTGACGCGGTGGCGGGAGAGCTCGAGAACTCCGTCTACAGGCTCGACATGCCGGACCGGCTTCTCGACCTTCGGCGCATCGAGATCGTCGCGGACACGACCTCGAACCATGTCGCCGAGGCGGCGGAGCTATCGCGCCTCATCGGGCGGTTCGAGACCGAGCCCGGGAGCTGGCGTGACGACGTGCTGATCGCCGAGATGGTGCGCATCGCGCGCAAGACCGGCGACATCACCCGCCATCCGGTGGCCTTCACGGCGACGAATTTCCCGACGCCGGACTTCTGGACCTCGCATTTCGGCGGCGCCTATGTCTTCGCCAGCGCATCCGTGCCGACGGTCATCGCGAGCCGGCCGGGCGCGCTCGCCGGCCTGGCCGCCGCCGCGGTGACCGATCTCACGCGACGCAACGAGGTGGCCGGGTTCCTCACCGCGAACAGCCTTGTCGAGAACCTGTTCTCGGTCCGCCGCGACAAGGCTATCAGGATCCTGCGCCAGAAGATGGACTTCATCCTGATCGGCGCCGCCGCCGAGGCCGGCGTCTTCGCGGGCGGCATCTCGCGGCGTGAAATCGGCGCCTTGCCGCGCCTCCTCGGATCCGCGATCCCGGATGCCTGGCACGGGCTTGCCGAGGTCATGGCCTGGGCCGAGGCTGACGGCCGCTGGCCGGCGATCGACTCCACGCATCCGGCCTGGTTCTACCTGATGCGCGCCGCGCCGGGACCGAACCGCGACCTCGTCAACATGCTCCTGAGCGAGCTTTGCCCACGCGACGTCCAGAAGATGTTCATCTTCCACAAGGCGATGTTCTACCGGACCTATGCGGGCTGGAGCGAAGAGAAGAAGGAGTTCGTCTCCGCCTTTCTCGAGCGCTCCTACCAGATGAACAAGGCCGGCGTCCGGGCCGATCTCTTCGGTGACGGGGCAGAGCCTTCCACGACACCAGGACTGGAGACCATGTCATGATGCAGATCATCCGCTTTGCCGTCCTGATCGTCGCGATCATGTCGCTGCTCTACCCGGTCATCGCGATCTTCTCGCGCTCGCTGGCGCTCGAGGCGCTGGAGCGCAAGTGGGAGGCGTCCCATCCGGGCGTCGTCGGGGTCGAGCGCGACAATTTCCTCGCCGAGGGCATGGCCGCCTACCGCAAGAGCCTGCGCCGCCGGATCGTTCCCTTCGCGGCCCTTCTCCCGGCCGTTGCGGTCGCGGCCATCGCCTATCTCGTCAATCACACCTGAGGATCATTTTCCATGACAATCCTGAAGTTCCTGAAGCTCCTGAAATGGTCCTTGCGGATCGTGGCCTTCCTGTCCGTCGCCGTGGTGCTCCAGTACACCCTGCCGAGCCGCGACATCGTGCTGGTCACGGACACCTACAACCGGATGACGACGATCGGCGACAATGCGATGTTCTACGCCACGCCCGATGTCGGCTCAAACGACCACGAGACCCGCGACATCCGCTTCGTCGAGGCGGCCTATCCGGACGGCAGCGTGATCGTCTACCGCAACGAGGACACCGGCTGGGTCTGGCCGCCCTACTTCAAGTACGACAGCTCGAACCTGCAGGCCGAGGCCTCTCAGCTGCGTTCGACACCGAAGGATCCGACCTGGGTCGCGATCACCCATTACGGCTGGCGGATCCCGTTCTTCTCGATCTACCCGAACGCGGTCGCGGTGACCGCGATCTCCGGGCCCGACGTGAAGCTCTTCCCGTGGGTCAATATCGTCGTCATCGTCATGATCGCGCTCGCGGCCCTCTTCCTGCGCGCCCTGTGGCGGCAGTTCCTCGAGCGCACGATCCTGCCGGTCTTCGGCCAGGCGCGGGCGCAGGTCGAGGCGATCGAGGCGCAGGGCGATGCGGTGGCCGGCGTCGCGCGCCGGCGTTGGTCGCTCTTCTCGGGCTGGCTCGGCACCTGGCGCGGCAAGCCGCGCATGTGACCGGCGCCGCAGCACTTGCACCTTCAACGCCCGGCTGAAGCCGGGCGTTGCCGTTTCAGAGATCAGGGCGCGAAGCGCCGCAGGATCCACCTTGAATCCGGCGGGTGCCCAGCGTGGACCGATTTTCCGGTTGATTGAAGCGTGGACCTGGCGTTCAATCGATAGAGGTTTCCCAGAGGTATCCGGTGCCAGACTTTGACCCCCAGGTTTTGGTCGAGCTCGCCGTTCAGATACTGGATGCCAAGATGGCCAGAATAGAGATACACGACGACCTGCTGGCACAGTATGGCAATGAGCTTGAAGCCGCGACGAAAAACGGGCAGCGACGGCTACAGCTTGAGCGTTTTCTGTTCGCTCCGGGACAACCGCACAGCAACCGGTTGACCGACATCCTCGATCTGATCGATGCGGACCTTGCCACCGCGATCAGCACATCCCTGGAGACCGAAGAAGGTGCATCCCAATCGTCAGACCGCATGGGGCGTCTCCTGAGCGGCACGATAGCCTCGACCGTTGGGTCTGGTGCCGGAGCCGTCACGGTATATGTTATCGGAGCGTCATCTGCTACGTTGTTCGGGCCGGTTCTCCTGGTCACGGCGGTAGTGGGGGCGGTGCTCTGCGGCACGTCCTGGTACTGCCACAGATCCGCCGGGCAGACGAAACGGCAGCACTCGAAGTATGCGCGTGACGCCACCGAGCTGCGTACGATGCTTCGCGCGAGGCGTTAGCGCGACAATATTTGACATGCCGGGCAGAAGAGAGGAGCGATCATGATACACGAACCAACAATCGGGGTTATCGCGATCACGGCTTTTATCGCCATGGCTTTCGCCGTGATCCTGATGGCGGTTCGGCGCGAGATGTCGTGGTTGCGGGAGAGCAATCGCGTCTCACCATTTGTCCTTGCAGCCTTCACCCATCGCGACAGCAAGGTGTTTTGGGCGCCGCCTGTACGTGAGGGCACTTCGATGCCTGAGACTGCTGAAGATGATCGGGATCGGATTAAGAAGGTGATTATGAAAGAACTGACTCGTCGGAGTCTGGTTAAAGTGCCTTTCGGTGACGAGAGGGAGGTTACTTTAAAGAACCCGCCGGTTCGATTGTCACCTATGGGCGATAAAGCCGATGACCTGACATTGATCAAGGGTATTGGTCCGAAACTCAGTTCCATGCTGAATGGTATGGGGTTTTACCACTTCGAGCAGATCGCCGCATGGACCGAGGCAGAAGTCGCTTGGGTCGACCATAATCTGGATGGATTCACGGGTCGCGCATCGCGAGGTAAATGGGTGGCCCAGGCTAAGAAACTCCTCGAGAAGTCGGCGGCGCGACGGAATGACCGAACCGACGCAGCCCAGGAAGGTCGCTGATAGCGCTTCCACCTTCAACGCCCGGCTTCGGCCGGGCGTTGCCGTTTCTGAGATCAGGGCGCGAAGCGCCGCTCAGAGAGATGGGACCGCATCAGCCATGGTCTCGGGCACCCAGCGATGCAGGATCTCCCCCTCGAAATCCTGGACCGAGATGGCAAGCGTCTTCTCCCGGATCTCGTCGATCGACCTGAACCCGAACTGGTGCGGCAAGCGGCCGAGATCCTCATCGCCGACCTCCTCGCCCGCGATGCGGCACCGGCAGATCTCCGCGAGGCGCAGCGCCTCTTCCCGGTCGTCGCGATAGCATGCGACCTCATCGTGATGTTCACCCTCGAAGATCACGTAAACACCGGCAAGGGCTGGAGGATCGGGCGTCGGCCGGTACTCGTAGCTGCCAGGATCGAGGCGGTTGAAGGCGATGGCCATCGGGTTCAGCGCGTCGCGGAACCGCGTGAGAAGATCCGTCGCCGCGCGGGCGCCGTCCGCCAGGCCGGCCATGCGCGACCGGGCGAACCATCCGTTGGCGAGAATGGATTTCACCATCTCGCCGAGACGCGCGGTGTCCGCATCCGGCGCGAAGGTGATCCGGTCGCTGCGCTCATCGGGCTGCGCGATCTCCTCGGGCTCAAGCCGGGTCTCCGGATCGAGCCTGCGGGCAAGCTCCGGGATCACCCGGAAGAGCGCCCACTCGTCGTAGCTATACCGCGGATCGGTGCTGTACGCGCCGCTCGCCCGCATGTCGCGCGCGATCCCGACGATCCGGGCCGCGAGATCCCGGTCGCTCATTGCCACCATCTCCTCGGCCCGGGACAGCGCGGCGCTGTAGTCCTTTCGCGAACGCGGCGAGACAAGTTTCCTGAAATCCAACGACATCCTGCGCTTCTCCTGCCATGAAATATCCCTTCGCAAGTTAAGCGGTCCGACCGAAAACCGGTGCATCAAGTAGCGTCCGGCCCAGCCGGCGCCTCAATGAGCGCGGCGGGCGGCGAAGCGGTTCGCCCGGGCCAGGCGCCGGATCCGGTAGGGATCGGCATCGCCCATGTCGCGGCGCCCTTGCGCCCAGGTGACGGCGAGCTGGGCCGCAATCAGGGCGAGGCCGAGCTTGACGAAGATCCAGGCCTCCGGCCGTCCGGCGCGGACGAGGGTGATGATCGCTGCAAGGATGATCATCCAGACATAGATCCGCACCAGGTTGCCGGCGATGTCGATCAGGGGGCGCAGTGTATCACAACTGCAGGTAATGTTTTTCGCGTATCTCTTCACGGCCGCGGCTCCGGCAGGATCGACGGAGTGCCGTGCTCCCGAAGCGCGCGCCGGAGCCTGTCGATCTCGCGGCGGAACTCCAGGTGGAGCTCCTGATACCTTTCGGTCCAGCAAGCGCTGACGACGCGCTCGGCGCCGGCGGCGTAGTTTGCCACGGCATCCGCATCCCAGGCATCAAGGGTCGATGCCATGTCCCGGATATTGGAGATCTGGTCGGCAAGCTTGATCAGCCGGGCGCTCGGCGAGGCATCCTTCATGCGTGCCGCCTGGGCGGCCTTATAGGGCCGGTTCGATCCGCGGCGGACCTGACCCTTGTGGCCGCGGGAGGCGAACTCCAGGGCAGAGAGGAACCATGGCGCGGTTTCGAGATCTTCCAACGGATTCTTCGGCAATCTCTACTCCATTTTTCGCAATTCTATGCATGGAGCGGGAAAGCCGCAACGGGCCGGGCGCGATGCGCCCGGCCCGTCCACAGGTTCGGTCCCGAAGGTTAGCGCAGCCGGTAGCCGTTACCGGTGTCCGCAAGCCCGATCCGGATGCCGTCCCGGCAGGGCCCGGAGAACAGGGCGCCGGCCGCCAGGTCGCGGGCGACGCCGGCGATCTCGCGGCGGATCGCCTCGGGCTGGCCGAGCCGCGCGGCGTGCTCGATCGCCGCCTGGTCGAAGACCAGCGAGACACCCATCTCGCGGAAGCTCGCGGCCAGCGCCTCGATCTCGCGCAGCACGACCTTGACCGCGCCGTCCCGGCCTGGCTTGCCGAGGCCGATCACGCAGCCGATCGCCGCAAGGAGATCCTTGCGGAACGCCTTCTCGAGCATCTCGCGCATCCGCGCCTCGAGATCGCCGTCGCGGCCGAATCCGATCCGAGACTGTGCCAACTCCTGGCCGGTCGAGAAGGTCACGAAGACCCAGGCGCCGCGCAACGACAGGAGCCGCCCGTCCGCGCCGCGGAAGGTCCCGGTGGCGATGGCCTGGCTCAGGAGTTCCTGCACCGAGGGATCGGAGCGGTCGAGATCCTCGAGGAAGAGCACCATGTCGCGATGCGCGTCCGCCGCCTCGACGAGGCTGCCGCCACGTTCGCTGCCCGGGCCGCCCTGCAGGCCGACGAGGTGCGAGAGCGCGCCGCGGTCGCCGAGTTGCGTCATGTCGATCCGGACGAGCGGAAGCCGCATCGCCTCGGCGAAGGCGGAGACGATGCGGGCCTTGCCCGCGCCATGCGGCCCGGCCAGCAGGATCGAGGCGCGGGTGCCGGACGAGGCGAGGTTGAGCGCCGCGGCCCGCGTCTCTGCGGCGAGTCTGCCGAGCGCCTCGTGATGGTCGCCGATCATGGACCTCAGCGCCGCCTCGAGTCCGGCGAGACGCGCCATTTCCTGCGGATCCGGCATCTTCGGGCGCCGGAGGCCGAGGCGGTCGGCCGCGGCATGGACATGCGGAACCGTGAGGGTCATGCCGCCGACCCGGTGTCCGGCGCGTTCCTCGACCGCCACCACGCAGGCGGTGTCGAGCAGGTCGAAGGCCTTGTCCGGGAACCGCCGGTCGGGCTGGTAGAGATCGGTGACCCGGCAGATCTCGCCGATCACCTCCGGCGCGGCCGAGAGACCGTGGTGGTCGAGATAGGTCCAGCCGGCGCCGTTGAGGATCGCCGCGGTCTCGGCACGGTCCGGTTCGCGGATCCTGAGCGTATCGAAGCGCCGCATCAGGGCGGCGTCCTGGCGGATCTGGCGCATCTCCGCGGAGGTCGTCGCCCCGATCACGGTGATGTCGCCGCGCGCCAGCGCCGGCTTGAACATGTTGGCCCCGTCCATGCCGCGGCCATAGGTCGACCCGGAGCCGACAAGCATGTGGATCTCGTCGATGAAGAGGATCGCTCTTTCCGCCCGCATCCGCTCCAGGAGGTGCTTCATCCGTGCCTCGAAGTCGCCGCGGAACTTGGTCCCGGCCACGAGATCGGGCATCGAAAGCTCGTAGAAGGGCCGGTCGGCGAGCTGACGCTCGATGAGCGCGTCGCGCAGCCGCAGCGCGACACCTTCGGCGATCGCGGTCTTTCCGACACCGGCATCACCGTAAAGGATGATGCTGCTCTTGCGGCGCCGGCGCAGTACCGAGATGACCGTGTCGATCTCGGCGTCGCGGCCGAGCACAGGATCGATCTCGCCGCGCGCGGCCATGCCGCCAAGGTCGCGCAGCGTCGCCGCGACGGCCTCCTCGATCTCGGCGTCGGATTTGCTCTGCTTGGCGGTCTTCTGCTCGCGGCCGACCGTCTGGCGCCCCGCATCACCGCCCTGCTGCTCGGCCCGCGCGGCGGTGTGCCTGGCGATCATGTCCGAAAGCTTGCCGCTGCCTTCGGGCGGGCCGAAGATGTCGGGATCGCTGAAGCTGTCTGGCGGCGGCAGGAAGGCTTCGTCCGGATCTTCCGCCGCGGCTGTCCGGCCCGGGGTCTCGATACCGTAGAACTCATCCTCTCCGAAGGTGATATCCTCGATGAACGAGGTATCCTCCACCCCCATGAGCAGCGAGGCCGCGCCGCATTCCGCGATCGCGGTCTCGGCCAGCATGCTGCCGTCGACCGCCTCGATGGCGCTGACGAAGAGATCCGCCAAGGCGTCGCTCGCCCCGCAGTCCGGATGGCTGCTGCGGAACTCCCGCATGCGCCCGATGACCTTCATGACCCCCTCGCAGAGGTCGGGCGGGGCCGGGTGGGCGGAAGAGAACTCGGCATGCTCGCGAAAGGCGCGGGCAAGGGCGCCGCGGCAGGCGTCAGGATCGCCGCCGCCGGATCGGATCATGGACCGGAAGCCGGGCTCGGCCAAAAGCTCATGGATCAGGTGCTCGACCCCCATGACGCGGAAGCGGAAGCGCGCGGCCAGCTGGTGGGCGCGTGCGAAAAAGCGTATATGCTCCGGATATTCGGCCAGGTCTGGAAACCGAGGATCGAGCCCGTCGAAGGCGCAGGACGACGACATGTCCATGACTTCTCCCTTCCTGTCGCATTTCCATATGCATAGCCCAGGCAAGGGAGAAATAGAAGATCGATTTTCCGGAATATTCACTCTATGCGGCGAGAATGTGGCACCGCCATCCCCCGGTGGCGCCGGCGATTACCTCAACGCCGGTAGGCGGGCGCATCCCGGGCCGGATCGAGCGCGTCGGCATAGCCCGCGGCGGCCGCCACGACCTCCGGTCCCGCGCCGAGCGCGTCCAGCGCCCGCAGGAGTTCCGGCATCCGGTCCGTCTCGAACGCGTCCGGATCGATATCGTCGGGCGCTGCAAGCCAGGCCGCCTCCGGATCGCCGCGATGGACCAGGGCATCCGCGATCGCCATCTCGGGCCGCAGCATGCGCCGGCCATCCGCTTCGATGCTCCAGTCGCGCAACACCGCGAAGTGCCGGTCGTCGCGGCGCAGGATCCTCACCTGTCCCAGTCCGGCGGTCTCCGCGATCTCCCCCTCCGGCAGGATGATCTCCGTCAACCGGTGGATCTGCGTCGTCCAGCCCTGAAGCCAGAGCGCGGATCCTCCCGCGAGGAGCCCGTCTTCGGTCAGGCTCAAAGGCCGCATTCGGCATCCCTCGACATGTCCGAGACGAGATCCCGTCCAAGCTCGAAAGCGGGCCGGAACGCGCCGAAGAGCGCATCGAGGTGGCCGTCAGCCCGCATCCGCGCATGATCCTCCGTCGAGAACCAGCGCGCCATATCCGCATCGAAGGCGGCGCGGTCGGTCCCCGCATCGTGTACGAAGTCCCGCTCGAGGCCGTCTCGGATCTCGTCGGGGCGCCGCCCATAGATCCCCATGCTGGCCGCGAGCGCCGCGGCGCGGTCCGCATCGGCCGGGACCATGGGCGCGATGAAACCGAGATCGTGGATGTCGCGCTGCTTCAGGACCGGCCGCTGCGCCAGCGCGACGATCTTGTCGGCCCAGATCGAGACCGGCGCGGCGCCGGCGATCGGCGACCGGGAGGTGAACCCGCGGACCGCCGGAACCCGGGGCGCCGCGAGATAGGCCGCCAGCCGCTCCTCCGGGCAGGTGTAGAACTCGACCTTGATGCGGATCGCCCCGAGCTTTTCGGGGTGTTCCCAGCGGACGTTGAGGCGCTCGACCGTCCCGGTCCGGTCCGGATCCCCGCTACCCTTCACGCTCAGCCCCACCGTCGCGCCCGGCGTGGTCAGCGAGGACTGCATCTGCAGGGCCGCGCCGATTTCCCGGGCCCGGCCGAAGAGCCGTGACACCGCCTCCGGGGTCGCCATGAAATCGAGATCCTCCGACCAGCGCGGAGAGCCGTGCAGGAGCGAGATCGCGGTCCCGCCATGAAAGACGAGGCCCGGGGCCTCGCCCTGGAGCCGGCCGATCTGCTCGAGGACGCGGAGCTGCAGGCTTTCCGCGATAGCGATGCGCTCGTCATTGGTCAGATCGCTGCGCCTGATCCTGCTGGTCTTGTCCGCCACCATTCATCCATCTTTCATCGTGTTTGGCCGGGATGCCGGGATCGCTCCCGGCATCATCCATGTCCCTGAGGCATATCACAAGATCGCCGCCGCTCCGCCACGGCCGCCTCAGGGCTCCACCCCGAGGGTCCCCGCGATGCGCTCGTGGATCGCGGGGCGGTTTGCGGCCAGCCAGGTCATGATCGGGACCTCATCGGTTTCGACCGAGAAGCCCACAGGCTCCCGCATGAAGCCCATCGTCGGATTGAGCGAGAGATAGGCGAAGAGCCGCGACGCGGTCGGATCGCCGAAATGCTTGAGCCCGCGGGCGACCCACTCCGAGGCTTCGCTGAAGGACCAACCCTCGGCTTCGAGCCCCTCGATGTCGTGGGTCTCGGCATTGGCGAGCCAGGGGCGGATGTCGACATTGGCGGAGATGGCGCGGTCTTCGGAGTTGAGCCGGCCCAGGACCGGCGGGCTCAGCGCATCCTCGGCGCGCACCCAGACCGCGTCCTGCGGCAGCCTCATGTTCGCGGCGTGGCTGGTCTCGACCAGGTCCTCGGTGCGGATCCGCCCATCTTCGGGAATTTCCGCCCAGCCGCCATCGGCCTGGCGGACGGTGCGGGGCGCGTCGATCTTCACCATGCACCAAAGGTCGATCTCGCGGCTCTCCAGCGGCAGCGAGATCGCCGCCTTCAGGAGCTCGGGATCCCTCTCGAATTCCGCGACCCTCGCGCGCAGGATCTCGAGGAGGTGCGCGCCGGTGACATCGCCCCCCTCCTTGTCGACAGACACCCCGACCTTCAGGGGAAGTGTGAAGACATGCGTGTAGCCCATTTTGTTTCCCGTCTTGTTTCCGGTTTAGCTCAGGCCGAGGGTTCGTCGCTCTCGGCCTGGGCCGCGAGCCACTCCTCGTGATTGGCCTCCATCTCGGCATGGAAGGGCGGCAGGTAGCCGAGGTCCCAGCTCACGGCCTCCATCTCGCGGATGAAGGTGGCGATGTCGCGCGGATCGGTCGGTACCTCCTCGGTGAGCCCGATGTCGTCGATGAGGTGAACCGGGTGATCCTTGTCCGGATCCCATCTCGGCCTGGTGGCGGCCATCCCGGCGCGCAGATCCGCATAGCGCTGACGCTCTGCCGTATCGATGCGGTTCACCACCGGGGCCGCCTCATCCGAGGCGAGAATGGCGTCGATGACCTCGATCTCCCGGACGTAGAAGCTCTTCTGGAGGTCTGGAAGGCCGACCTGGCCCGGAATGAACTCGAGGCGATCGTCGGCATCCCCTCCGATCGCCGCCATGGCGATCCGGTCATGACCCTCAAGTGTGATCGCGCCCGCAAAGACGACGCGCCGGCGGACCTTGTAGTTGTCGCCGTCGCAGTAGAGGTACTCGATCCCCGTATTGTGCGGATCGTGAGGATCCATCGTCTTTCCGGAAACTTCGTTCGCCATGGTCGCTGCCCATCGATCTGCCGTTCCGTCCAGGATAGTCGCCTGTGCGAAAATTCGAAAGCCGTAACGATATCATGGATATTCTTTCTTCTTTCGGCCGGCCCGGCGATTTGTCGCCGGATCCACACTCCCCCGACCCGGGCGGCGGCGCTACATCCGGAGAGCCAACCAGCCAAAGGAGTTAACATGGCGAAATACAGCGGCAAGGCCCACAGCAAGCACGAGAACGACACCCATTCCCGCCAGCTCGACCGCACGCAGCCCGACTACTGGCAAAGCCGGGGTTACGCGGGATTTCCGGACAAGGGCCGGCGCTGACCGGGATCCCGGGACTATGCAGGCGCCTGTTTCCAGACGGGCGCCAGTCTCGCCCGGAATTCCGGGCTGCGCAGGACCTCCCAGTCATCGAACGGCATCATCGGATCGAAGCCGGGGAGATCCGGCGCGGCCTCCGCGCAGAGGCGATGGAGCTTCTGCAGCGATCGCGCGAAGTACCCGAGGACCGTATAGTCCTCCTCAATCTCCGCACCGATCTTCTTCGACGCCACGAGATTGCGCGTCATCGCCGCGCACCGCTCGAAGGATGGAATCGTCCTTGCGGCCCGGAAGGCCCTGCCCTCCGGGCGCCGCGTATCGGGGTCGGTGCCGAAATCGGCGAGTGCGGCATCGAAGAACCCGTCGAGGGTCTCGAAGCCGGCCTGGACCCTCATGTCGTCCATCCAGTACCGCACCGCCCGGATCTCGCCGCTCTCCTCGTCACGGGAACGGATGAATTCATCCATGAACAGGGAGAACCCCTCGTCGTCCTTGTCCACGACATGGGCCGAGAGGAGGGCGAGAAGGCTGAGGGCATGGAGCGGAAGGAGCCGGGATGGGGCCGGATCGTTCGTCCCGCGGCGGAGTTCGCCGAGAAACCAGCGCATGGTCTCCAGCTCGCCCCAGCCGAGCAATTCCAGGCTTTCGATGATCCTTTTGGTTTCTCCGGCCGCCTGCATGGTCCGGAGCGCCACGGAGGCGCGGTCCAGCCGGATCATCAGGGATGACAAGGCCGGGGACTCCCCGCTGCCATTCAATGCCCATGCGAGGCCGCCCCAGCCATCGTCATCCCGGAAGAACTCCGGAACCGGCTCGGACAGGACCCTGCCAAGGCCCGGAACGCTACCCTCGATCCTGGGCAGGAGATCGCGAAACGCGCGGGCGCGCGACACCGGCCGCACATCGGTCAGTCCGCGCAGGAGAACCTGGTGCTGCGCGGCATTGCCGCCCGCGCCTGGCATGCGCTTGTCCAGGATCAGGCTCGGCAGATAGACATCGAGGCGGTTCAGGATCTCGTGCGGGTATTGCGGCAGGAGCATGGGGATCCTCCGGGGGCGAAACGCCATGCTGCATTATCCCGCCGGAAGATCAAGCGGCAGCGCGATGATCTTCAGCCGGGCTCGATGGGTGCGTCTCCGGTGTCGTAGTTCGGTTTTTCAGGCGCCGGTCCCGCGGCGGACTTGCGCAGATGGGCGCGCAGGACGCGCCGCGCCTCGCGGATCTCGGCGGCATCGAAGGCGCCGGAGATGGCGATCATGTCCGCGCGCGCGATCGGGACGCATCGCCCGCCCCTGGCGGCCGAGCCCTCCGCAACCCTGTCGATCGGCATCGTGCCACGGATGTCGTGGGCGAGACCCGCAGCCGGATCGGCGGCGAAGGCGTGGTGCAGGTCGCCGTTTTCGTCGCGCAAACCCCAGAGCTCGAGCCCGGTCGCCCGGACAAGTTCGTCCGCGAGCACCCAGCACCGGCCGCGCAGGTAGCGGCGCCGGACATGCTCCGGCGCGGTCGAGACGAAGCGGCGCGGCATCATCAGAGTCCAGGCGTGTCGTCACGGAAATCGACGATCCCGGCCATCACTTCAGTGATGGCGTCGTTCAGCGCGTCAGCGTCAACCTCTTCCGCGGTCAGGCCGAAACAGGCCAACGCCCGATGCGTCGCCTCGTCGGCAGCATCATCCACGCCTTTGGCGTCCTGCGGCGTCGCGGCCATGTCGAAACCTGGGGTCTTGGCTGGGAATACGTGATCCTCGTCAATCAGATCTCGCATCACCTCCTCGATGCCATCATTAAGCTGCTCCAGCGTGGCGGGATGGAACCGATTGATCTTGTCGGCTTCCATGCCGTAGGCCGAGAGGGCCGCATGGGTGGCGTTATCCAACGCGTCGTCGAAGTTCTTCCTGAAGTCGCTCATGTCGCTCTCCTCATAGTTCGAATTCATCTCCCTCGTCCGGCTCATCCTCGTCCGGCTCGTTATCGTTCTCCGGCCGATGGCCGTAGACGATCTCGTGGGCCCGTTCGACCCCGTCGCGATCGTCTTCCTCGGCCACGACGAGAAGGCCTGGCTCCTCGGTCGCGAAGAAGACCGAGGTCTCGGTGTCCTCGTCGAACCCCGCGCCGTCGAGCATCAACGCGGGAAACCGCGCGGCCAGGGCCTTCAGGAAGGGGATAGGCACATCGTTCACGGTGTCGAAGCGGACCGAGAGCGCGCCCTCCGCATCGAGCCTGAAGAGCCCCTCCTCCGCGTCACAGCGCGTCCCCCAGTGCTTCTCGCGCCAGGGCAGCCAGTTGAAGTGGCCTGTCTCCTCGTAGGCCCGGATGGCGATGCGCCCCGCCTCGATGGCCTCGGGAAACCGCGCTTCGCCTTCGGCAAGAAGATCGGCATCCTGGAGGCCGTCGAGCCCGTGGCGCTTCAGGATCGCGGCGCGGGTCCTGGCCATCTCCGGCGGCATGAGGTCCTCGAAGGGATCCATGCCGGCCAGGAGCCGGATGTAGTCGCTATCCGGACCCGAAAGGATCGCGAGGCCAAGTTCTTGGCCTTCCGTCTCTCCCGTCGCCGCCAGGCTCTGGGGTTCCGGCGTGACACCGCCGAAAGCAAAGGGGAGCCAGGCGCCGTAGCCAGGCTCCCCTTCTTCTAGACGCCTGCGCGCCTCTCCCGGCTCGAGACCGGTGAGAAGAGCGAGGATCTCCTCGAGGCGTGCCTCCGCGAGGCCGCCGGAGCCCGAGGAGATCGTGACCCGGTTGGAGACGAGGTTGCCCATCAGGGTTCCATTCCGTCGTCATCTTCGGGCTCGCCGTCCTCCGCGAGGGTGGGGAAATCCGCCACGAGGCGGTCCCAGACAGCATCCATTGCGACCCCGAAGGCCTCCTCGGGATCGAATTTCTGCGATTCCGCGTAGATCGCGGACTGGATGCCGGCATCCGGCACATCCTCCAGCCCGGGCTCGGTCTGGCCAAAGGTGTCGCGGACATCCGCCACCGAGATGCTCAGGAAACCGACATAGGCGCCCGTCGCCTGTTCGAGGACGATCTGGGCGTGCTGGATGACATGCGGGTTCGGGATTTCGGCGACCTTGGCCGCGACCGCCCGCGCATGTGCGATCCGGTGCTCGTCATGCGGCGCCGAAAGCAGCGCCTCGCAGTCCGCAAGCGGCAGCTCCCAGGAGCCGAAGACCTCGGGGCGTCCGGGGCCTTCGGTCCGCCAGTCACTGACCTTGAAGCCGTTGTTGGTGATCGCATCATCCGTGTTGATGGCCATCAGGACACCCTCGCCATCCGGCAGGATCGCGATCTCGCTGTCATCGGCATGACCGCGCGCGCGCCCGGATTCGATCCTGCGCATCAGCTCCGCGGCGCGGGCCTCGGCGACGAGGTCGAAGACATGGAAGCGCGGAACGCCGAGCTCGCCCAGGTCATCGAGGAGCTCGTCGAAGTTGTCCGCAGTGATCAGTTCGGCCATCTCGCCCTCCTGGACCGACATGGCCAGGTTGGCCGGCCCCTCCCCGTCCAGGTCCGAGCGGCGAAGGAAAAGCGGAATCAGGATATGCTTTTCAGATGACATAACGGACCTCTCATGGCGATTTTCGCAAGAGTAGGGCCTGGCACCGAAAATCCAAACGGGGGAGAGCGGCGGCGATCCCGCCGCCGCTACCGCCTGCGCGACCTACTTGACCGCCGAGCGGAGCCAGCCATCGACGAAGGGCCCGTTATGGGTCTCTAGCGTGACGGTCATGTCGTGCATGAGATTTCCGCTCAGCTCGGGCGTTACGCGCGCGTGGCCCTCGTAAGAGCGCAGACCCTGGAAGAGCTCCACGATCTGGGCGAAGGGCGCCTCCTCGGTCTCCTGTCCCCAGAGGAACCGGCAGCCGACCGCGCGCAGATCGCCATTCGCGATCTCGAAGACGCCCTCCTCGCCATCCGCCAGGATGAGCCGGTCGAACTCGTCGGCCGCGACGCGGCCGATCGCCATCAGCGAGACGGCGCCGGCCAGCCCGCTCGTATCGGAGGGGAATTCGACGACATCGAGCCAGAGGTCGCGGTCCCGAAGCTCGCTGCGGAACTTCATGCCGTTCGCCATCGGCGAGGCGTTCATGAAGGCGTCGAGGCCGGCTGCGGGCACCGCAAAGGCGGTCAGGTCGCCATCCGCCGGAACATGGCCCGCGACGCCCGAGCAGTCCGCATCCGCCAGGACGGAGGACGCGAGCGGAACGGACATGACCGCAGCGGCGGCCAGGATGGCGGACAGGCGGACGAAGACGGGATACGGCATGCGAAAACTCCTTTTGATGACAAACTTTTTCGCAACGCATTTCGGTGACGTCAAGCGAAAAATCGCGGCGGAGGCCGGAAACGAAAACGCCGCCCCGAAGGGCGGCGTATCATGCGATTCCCGAGGGAATTACATGCCCGGGCCGGCCGGCTCCTCTTCCTTCGCCTTCTCGGCGGCGCGCTCGGCCATTTCCGCGCCCATCTGGCCGAAATAGGCATAGGCGAACGACTTGCCGTCCTTGTCGAAGGTCGCGCCGATGAAGTTCACCTCGTGGGACGCGCCATCCTTCTCGACCTTGCCGCCCAGGTCGACGCTGCCGGCCTCGACGAGGACGCGGGAGGCGTCGCGATCGGCGGCGCGGGCACGGCCGGCCTCAGCGCGGCCGGCCTTGGCGGCCTCGAGCTCTTCGGGGGATTTCTTGGCCGTGGGCTCGCCCTGCTCGCGGACGGTCGCGACCATGACATGGGCCACGTTGCCCTGGGTGAAGTACGCCGGGCCACGGAAGACATGCGGCTTGTCGGAGCCGGCGACCTCCTTCAGCTTCGTCTGGGCGGCCTCGCTGAACGCCTCGACGATGCTTTCCTTGCCTTCCGCGTTGACCACGAGGGCGCGCAGAGCGTCCTTGTCGTCCTTGGTCTTGAAGGTCTCGAGCGAGCCCGCCTTGATCACACCGACGCGGGTGCTCCAGTCGCGGTCGTCCTTCTTGCCTTCGGGTTTCTCAGCCATGATGTCCTCCGTGGATGGGCTGTTGATGTTCCAGTTCGAAATCTAGGGCAGATCGAAGAAAATTGAGAAACACTTTTCGCATATTCATGGCGCCGGAGCCGCCGGTTCCGGCTCGGCCGCCTCTTCAAGGGCCGGACGGGGCTGCCGTGCGCGCTCCATCAGGATCGCCGCGGCCTTCGGGCTCATCGCCGCGACGAGGTCACGCGCGCCCTTGTCGCGGAAAAGTACCTCCACGGAGGGAGATTTCCCGAAAGAGCCGCCGATGATGTAGCGCCATTCCTCCCAGGCGGCCTGGCGGCGCTCGGGCTCTCTCCATTCCATCCCGATCACGCCTTTCCAGGTCACGACATGGGCATGGTTCTTTTCCTTGCCGAGGCCCTGGGCGCGGACATGCTCGCGCCAGGCGGTCAGTTCCTCGAAGTTGATCCAGGCAGCACCATTCCTGATGGTGCCGAGCCATTCGGCACAGGCTGCCGCGGCATCAGCCGAGGGATCTCCGTTGCCTTTGGAGCGGTGCTGAACGACCGTGAAGTTCTGCCGCGCCTCGGTCTCGGTCTCGCCGCGGATGGCGGAAAGCTCGATCGTGGAATAGCTCTCCTTGCCATCGGGTGACTGCACCGAGAAGATGTGGCAATTCGCCTGGAAGGCCTTGGAGAGATAGAGCCGGCCAACGCAGTGGTTGAGCCGCTCGGATTCGAGCCGCATCAGCCCGAAATTCATCAGCGGCCTCACGACGCAGCCGTTCGAGGCATGGAAGTTGTCGGCGAGCCGCGGGAAGGACTCAACGCCATACCTTTCGAAGCGTCCGGTCAGCGCCGCGCCGTCGTCGACCGCATATCCGGTGGCCGCGTTGAGCGCCGGGATCCGCGAGGCGTAGCGGCGCGCAAGCTCCATCACGCCGGCCGCGACATTCTTCGCCTCGCCAAGAAACACCCGTGACGCGACGCCCGTGGCGGCCGCGAAGAACTCGTTCGAGACCTCCGGGATCTCCTCCGCGGTGCTTTCGATCGAGCTCAGCGCGAGCGGGATGACCGCGGTGCGCGAGAAATCCTCCACCGCCTCCATCGCGTCGATCGTCGTCAGCGCGATGGCCCGGCGGTCGTAGGCCGCCGGCTCGAAGTCGGCGGCCTTTGCGAGCGCGGCATGAAAGGCCACCCAGTCGCCCTTGCAGGCCGAGAGCGTCTTGGCCACCGGCACACCGAGGCCGTTCTCGAGCGGGATCGCGCAGCCCGCGAGGATGTCGTGGAAGATCCGCCAGGAGCGGTCGTCCTGTGGCACCCGGTCGGGCGGCAGGTCGGAAAGGTGCTTCAGCGCGAGATCGAGCGAGACCTCGCCCGAGACGGTGAAGCGGCGAAGCCGGTTCACGCCGAGCGCGTCCTCGCCGCGCGCCTCCTCGCCCTCATTGAACAGCCGCCCGACCGGCAGGCCGACCTTGAGCTGGGAAAGCCGCTTCAGCGCGCCCTTGCCGAGCCCGGTGCGTTCGATGATGAGCGGCTGCAGCGGCTCGCGGCTGTCGACGGCGCGCGCGAGGATCGGGTTGTCGGCGATCATTCCGGCGAGGACCGGGAAAGAGGCCGCCGCCTGCATCCGGTCGCGGGCCGCCTCTCCCGTTGCCGAGGCATACCAGTGGACGGCGCGCGCGCTCGGACGCTCGACCGCGGCGAGCGCCGTACGGGCCGCCTCGATATCTCCAGGCGCCGTTTTCGGAATCGCCTTGAAGACGGAGGAAACCGCGGCGCGAATCCGGGCCGACTCGAAGCCCGAGACCGGCATGCCTACGCGCAGGGCCGGATTGCGGATTGGTGTCAGGTCCCCGCCGCGATCCTTCACCAGGCGATTGGCGATCATCCAGCCCGCCTGGTCCCTGCCGAGAAGGATCACCTCGGGATCGTCATCGGCCCGGCCCGCACTGGCATCTCCCGGACCGCCGGAGAGAAAGGCCTCCCACGCGTTGACCTGGCTCGAGAGCCCGGCCCGGACCTTTGCCCCCTCGATCGCGGCGCGCAGGTTGGAGGCGGCAAGAAACGACCAGAGACCGACCGACCCCACGGTGTCGGGCCGGACCAGGGCACCTCCCATGATCACCGGCCGCACCGTCGGCAGGCCGTCGCCGGACGGTCCGCCGAGATAGCCCGACAGGCGCTGATCCGCCTCGCTCCAGCGCAGCATCATCCATGACGGGTCCTTGCCGTCGCCGGCGAGGAAGATGTCCGCCCCCCCGTCCCGGGGCCTGAATTCGTTCAGAACCCTCATGTCCTACCTCCACTCGATGTTTTCATAGTCCGGTTCCGCGTCCGCCTCGGCTTCGGCGGGATCTGCCGTCAGGACCGGCGCATCAGCACCAGGCGCCTCCGTCTCGGCGTTCTCGGGATCGGCAATGACTTCGGGTTCCGCCTCCTCCGGCTCCTCGCCGCTAAACTGGCGCACGGGATGGCCGCTTGCCGCGTCGAGGTCGATCACAGCCTGGTTGACGAGGCCGCGATACTTGCCGTCGGTCAGCATCATCGACTCGCCGAGACGCTCCAGGATCGCGATCGCACGCTCCTTGCCCTGGCGGCCGTCAAGCCGGAACTCGACGAGATGCACGCTCTTGGCGCCCTGGCGGCGATAGGCCCGGTCTGGCGTATCCTCGAAACTCGGCAGCGGCCGCCCGTACATCAGATCATAAAGACCGGGCCTGGCGGCGAAGAAATGCCGGGTGCTCTTGCGCAGCGGCATCATGTCGAGCTTGAATGTCCGCTGCGTGATCGAGATGACCATGTCCGCGTACAGGCGTTCCCCCGGGACGCGGTCGTTCATCACGCCGCCCCAGATCTTCATCATGCGAGGCTCGTCGGAGGTCTCGGGCGCCTCCATGTGGCGGTAGGCGATCTCGGCTGCGATCCGGCCGCCGCTGACCGGCACCGGCAGCTTCTCCAGGTCGACCTTGGCGCGGGCAACGACGATGCCGCGATGGACATGGTTTTCCATGTCGCGGTAGAGCGAGACGGTGCCGAGATCGTGGCGCGTCGCCTCGTTGATCGCCTGGAGGATATTGCCCGAGAGCACCTGGACCGGCAGCCTGCGGGTCAAGAGGCCCTCGCGGTCGAACTCCTCGAGATAGGATTCCTCGAAGCTCTCCGAGAGACCCGGGCGGAAGAAGATCCGCTCATGGTCCATCGAGGAGATACGCGAGATCGAGGTGGTCTCGGGGTTCGCCATGCCAGGCGAGATCGTCTTGATCTTGTAGGCCGACGGGATGTCGTAGAACGCGGGGTTCGTCGGCGGCACAAGGCCCACGATCGTGCGGGTGATGAGCGCGTTCGGGTCGAACTCGGACGGGTAGCGGATCGAAACGCCGGGTTTCATGTTCTCGAGGAGCCAGGCAAGGTCGGTGAAGCGTTCATGGCGCACCTTGAAGCGCGACCCCATCGCCTGCGGGTTTTCGAGCGCGGCCTCCATGGAGATCCCCTCCGGAAGGTAGGGACGCATCAGCAGCGGCAGGTTCTGGTGGATCCGTTCGGCCCAGGGGGCAAAGCCGTCCGCGCCATAGAGCCGGCGGCAAGCCTCGACAGCGGTGACAAGCTTGTCGCCGTTCCAGGCCTCCTCGTTGAAGTGATGGATGCCGGTCGAGATGTAGAGCGGAGAGAGGAAGGCCGAGGTGTCGAGATCGTTCTCTTCGCTTTCCATGCCCGAATAGAGCGTCGTCGCCCTGATCTCGACCTGGCCGTCGAGCTGTTTCGGGCGCAAGGGGTTCGCGTTGCGGCTCTCGAGCTCTTCGATGATCGCGTCGAACTCCATGCGGATCCGGCTCACGAGGTCGTCCTGCTCGAGCGCGGTGAGCACGATCGAGCGGGCGAGGACCTTGTTCGAGAGCGAGTCGATGCCGGAGGTCGCGGTGCCCGATCCGGTGTCGACCGCGTCGTTGCCCTGGCCCTGGTTCTGGTTGCTCGGGTCCTCGGCGAACTCGGGGAAGCCGAGCCGGCGCGCCAGCGACGGCATCGCGAGAAGCACGTTGCGCGTCGCCTCGTCGCCGACCCGATTGAGGAGATCCGGCACATCGTCGAGCAGGAGGGGATGCGCGCGGTTGCCGTCGACCGAGGCGCCGAGAGAGCGGAGCTTTCGGTTGCGCTGCTGCAGGATCCGCATTTCCGGCGTGAGGCCGGTCATCACCGATACCACGCGCGGGTTCGCGACCTGACCGTAGCGGTTGCCGCGGCCCTGGCTCTGGACATACTTGATCACGTCGATCGGGGCCTCGAGCTCGATCATGGTGCGCGGCCGCTGGTCGGCGAACTTGGGCGAGGCGTGGTAGGAGCCGCCCGTGGCGCCGGCCGAGTTGTAGATCAGGACATCGAGGCCGCCCGCGTTGAACGCGTCGATCGTGTCGCGGCGGTTCCGGCCCTGCCGGCGCTGGATCTGGTTGTCGCGGTAGCACAGCGTCCGGCCCGAGATCTCGCCCACCGTCACCCCGTTCTGCTCGAGGCGCTCGACGAGCGCGTCGACCGGGGAGACCGGCAGGTTGTCCGGGATCTCGCCGATCTGGCGGTCGATCATCTCGAAGGTCCGCGCGACATCCGGATAGACCTCACGCGCATCCCTGGTCTCGCCGTCCACCTTGATGCGGTACATGCCCTCGTGAATCCGGCGGATCTGGTCCTTCAGCGTGAGGCCTTGCGCATTGCGCATCGCTTCTTCGGAGACCTTGCCGTCGGCGCCGCGAGACATCTCCTGCAGGAGGCCGACATTCGTCGAGTGGAAGGTGATCAGCGGCTTGCGGCCCTCCTGGATTTCCTGCAGCGCCACGTCGACCACCTGGTCGATCTTGATCGCGTTCATGGTGATCCGCGCGAGGTTCGCGAGCGGCGAGCCGAGCGCGATCGAATACTGGTTCATCTCGTTGGTGCGCGCCCGCGCCGCCTGGGCGGAGAGGCCGCGGGCGATGAGGGCGTTGTATTGCGCGGTCTGGCGGCGGCCGAGATGCTCGCCGATCTGCGAGGAGCACTCGATCATCAGCTCGACCGCAGGTGAGAAGCGGTTCATGATCTCCTGGTAGCGCAGCATGCGCTCGTCATCGGGAAGCGAGACCCGGAACTCGATGTTCGACAGGTCGTGGTCGCGGCGCAGCAGTACGCCGTCTTCGGCGAGCATCGTCGCGAAGGCCTCCTGGGCGACCTCGCCTCCCGAGGCCATGTTGTCGAGGAGCTCGTCGAGGCGGCCGTCCCCGGCCTGCGGCAGGAGCGGCTTGTAGAGGTTCATGCCAGACGGATCGCGCGACGGGGTCGCGGTGCCGTAGATCACGTTTTCCGGCCCCACCTGGGCAATCGCGGCACGGATGTTGCGGCCCTGCTGCGAGTTCGGGTTCAGCGCGTTATGCGCCTCGTCGAGGACGAGGAGCGTGCGCGCGTCGAGCGCGTTCGCCAGCCAGATCGAGGAGGGGTCATCCTCCTTCGAGCGGAACTGGGAATAGGTGGTGATGACGACGTTGTAATCCTCGGGCCAGGCTTCGCCGTTGAAGATCGCCTTGCGAACCGAGGCTGGCGGCGAGACGATCTCGCGGGAGATCTCGAGGCCTGTGACCGGATCGATCGTGACATCGGTCATGTGGCTGCCGGAGGTGAGGAAGAGTACCCGGATCTCTGGCCAGGCTCCCACGTCCTTGAGGTCGCGGCAGACGTCGGGAATGTTGATCTGCGCGGATTCCGTGAAGTAGAGCACCCGGTTCCCGGCATCGGCGCGGATATGCTCGCGCGTCATGGCCGCGAGGCTTCGGCCCTTGCCGACGCCGGTCTGGTCGCCGAGCAGAAAGCCGCGGCCGCGATCGCGCGCGTTCAGCCGCATCGCCACGGTATCGACCTGCTCGGCGGTCAGGATATCGCCGAGGCCGTCGAGGCTCTGGCCGAGTGCCGAGGCCACGACGGCATCGACGCCGCCGCGGTCATCCATGTCGCGACGCACCCGGTCGAGCGCCTTTGTGGTCGCGCCCTCGAGCGCCACCGGGATCATCGTGAAGGGTTCCTTGACCTGCGACAGCGGCTGGTACGGCTTCTGGCGGATATTCTCTTCCCGCCCATCCTCCGCCTCCGGCCCGGCTTCCTCGACCCCGTCATGGAAGTCGCGGATCCGCGAGCGCGAGCGCGCGATCTCGCGCTCGAGGTTCATCAGGTCGTCGGTGGTCACGACCTTGAAGGTCCGCAGCGCCGCCTGCGGCAGCGCGTCGAGCGGCTCGGGGCGGCGCTCGCCGATGAAGACGAACAGGCTGGGATCGCCGTCCTGCACCCCGTCGGCAACCGCCGAGCCGATCTCGGCCACCGCCTCGAGCGCGTAGTTCCGCCCGATATCGGAGCGCAGGCGCTCGAAGGTGTCGGCGGTGACAGAGCCAGGAACGCGCAGGATCGTCCGCCCGTCGGCGGCGCGGCGCGCGAGCACGTTTGCGGCGTAGGCGCCGATCCCGTCCGCGGCGATGCCGCCGAGATCATGAACCTGCAGCGCCGCGCCTTCGCGGAAGATCCGCGGCATGGCGATCTTCATATCGTCGGAGCCGCGGAAATCGACGGCGTTCTGGCCGCGGGTCGCGCGGCGCATGAAGGCGACCATCGCCGGAGACGGCGAGAGCGCCTCGCCGTCGCCGGAACGGCGCGACAGCACGAAGCCGGTCGCCGAGGCAACGCGCATGGCGGCGATGAACTTGTCGCGCGAGGCATCGTTCTCGACGGCGATCGCGGAGATCTCGCGCAGCATGTGCTCGCGGATCAGGCCCATCGCCGTCTCGCGGTCGATGTCGAGCCGACCGTGCGGCCCCTCCTCGAGCGCCGCGTCGGCCACCCGCTCGAAATCGGCCGTGTGGAGCGTGCCGCGGCCCGCCATCACGACGAGGCTCGAGGCGATCGCCTCGAGATCCTCGCGGCGCCCGGCGCGCAGGAAGAGCGTTGGCTTCTCGCCTTCCTGCTCATGGACGAAGTCCGCGCGCCCGTCGTCGTGATTGACCTTTCGGAAGAAGCGGCCGGAATTGTCCCGCACCACCTCCTCGCCGCGCAGGTTGAGGCCGATCGTGCGGATGCTCTCCGGATCTGGCTGGATGCGCTGCGGCTTGGCGGCAGCCACCGCGGCCGGGGCGCGGTCGGAAAGGTTGATGGTCCACTTGTCGGACAGAAGATCGTCGCGTTTCAGCGCAATCATGGAGCCGCCGAGGCCCTCGGACAGGACCCGCGCGGAGAAGGGGATGTTGCCGTCAGGAAACAGCATGCGCAGCGTGCCGCGGGTCTTGAGCTCCGTGAAACCGAACCCGAGCGCCTTTTCCCGGACCGTTTCTCCAGCCTCGCCCGGCCCGGTCCGAAGCAGGAGCCCCTTGGCGCCGCCCGGCACCAGGACCCGCCGCAGGATGGCCGAGTTCTCGGCAAACCCGACCCAGGCGACCATGTCCTGGGGTTTCGTGCCGCGGTCATTCTCAGTGGCCATGACGTGATCCTTCGTTGGACTGTTCAATTGTTCTACTCGTCATTTTTTCGCACTCCGACATGAAAACGACAAGCAAGACCCGACGAGATGAAAGCGGTCCGGATCCGATTTTGCGAATAATTAATACATCACGATACGATCATGAGCCGGCGCCCGATCCGCAGGGGGCGGGCGGCCCAGGGTTGGCGATCCTCTGAAAAGCGAAAAGGCCGCCCGAAGGCGGCCTTTCCGGTTTCAGGTTTTCGCGCGGATCAGTTGAGCGGCTCGTCGGCGATGCCAGCGAGCAGATCGTCGATCCCGGCCTCATCCTCCGCCGACATGGCGGCGGCAGCCGGGGTCTCCGCGGCGGCGTCAGCGGCCTTTTCCTCGGCCTTCGGTGCGGCGGCGGCGGTTTCCTTCGCCTCGTTCGCGACCGCGGGCGAGCCGACGACGGCGCGGACCGCCTCGGTCAGCTCGACGTTGTAGGCCTGGCGAACCTCCTTGCAGCACTCGAGCGCCGGATAGGGCGAACCGAAGCGGTAGGCCTCATGCGTCTTGGCCGCGAAGAAGCTGTCGCCGCCCTCGTAGCGCTGCATGTGAACGGCGGCCAGGTTCCAGGTCTTGGTCTCGTGCGTCTTCAGATCGACGCCGTTCGCCTTGAAGAAGTCCTTCAGGTCGATGTCGGAGACGGCGCGCCAGCCATCCTTGTGATAGGCGGCCTTGGCATCCTCGGCGGCGGTCGCGAGGAAGGCGTCCTTCAGCCGCTCGGCATATTCCTTCGGGATGTCGAGATTGCCATCGCGGTCCTTGCGGGCCAGGGCGCCGGCCAGCCGCACGCCGATCGAGGGGGCCTCGTAGGCGTAGGGGTTGACCGTCATGATCCGGGCCTGCTTGCCCTTGCCGTCGGCATTCGCCTTCTCGACCAGCTTCTTGGTCTCGTCGGCCGAGGTTGCGCCGAGATAGACACTCCGCAGCGGCACGATGGTCATGCCCTTGTCGGCCAGGAGCGTGGAGAAGAGTGCCTTGGTCTCATCGTTCATTTCGTCGATGAGCTTCTGGGCGAACTCGGCCGGATCCTGGCTGACATAGCCCGCTTCGGTCTTCGTGCGCGGCATGAAGTATTCCTTCGAGAAGAAGCCCTCGGAGGTTTCGATGACCAGCGCCGCGCCGGTGGAGCCAAAGGCCTCGGCCAAGGTGTCGCGCATCTCGTCGAGGCTCGCGACCTTCTTCTCGGCATGGATGTCGATCACGTGCAGGCTGATGATCGGCTTGCCGTCCTTGTTGGTCTGTCCTTTGTCGATGTAGGAGACCATCTGGTCGATCAGCACATGGTGATCGTCACCCGGGTGCTTGATCCAGGCATTGGTCCACTTCGCCTTGTAGCTGCCGTCCCTTTCGGCGGAAACGCCGTCGAAGCGCAGGATGCCGCCCACCGGGGTGTAGGAGCTGGTCTGGGCCTTGGCCGGCTTCGAGAAGTCCTCGACCTTCTTGTTGCCGGGGTTGATGTCACCTTCCTGCCCTGCGATCGGACCGTTCAGGAATTTCACCTTGATGGTCTTGTCACCATAGGAGATCACCTCGCCCACCAGGTTCGCCGTGCCGAACAGCGTGCGCGGCGTGTTCTTCTGCATCGACTGGGTCAGGGCCTTGAGCAGTTTCGACATGTGTTTTCCTTTTCACATCAGTAGATGTCCTGACCGGAAAATCATTCCCCGGTCGACGCACCCATATTTCGGGCGCTGTCCAGAAAATCGCAATGCGAAAAATAGTACTTCGTTATATTTTTCACGCCGTTGCCTTCCTCCGCGCCCCACCCTTCGCCATCATGGAATCGATGAAGGCCGAACACTGCCGGCCATCCGTCTCCGCGGCCACCGGCAGCCTGGCACCGTTTTCCTCGGCAAGCTTGCGCGCGAAGGCGAGCTGCTTCTCGGACGGCGGGCGTGGACCGGATGAGGGTTTCACGCCGTCGATCCAGGCCGAGAGAGCGCGGCCCGAGGCGCGCGCCTCGGCGGGGATCTCCTTCCCGGTCTCCCGGGCGATGCGCTCGGCGAAGGCGATCTGCTTTTCGGAAGGCGGACAGGTGCCGCCCTGCCCCTGCGGCGCGTTCGGGTCGCGCTTCGGCAGATGCTCCTCGAGGAAGGACCGGCAGACCGAGGCGTCCGTGAGGCATTTCGGCGGCAGCTTGATCCCCTTGCGCTCGCAGATCGTCTTCGCGGCCGCGGCCATCTTCTCGGTCGGCTTCGGGCTCTTGCCGATCGCGATCGACACCGCGCCGGCATTGGCCTTGATCCGGTCGATCTCCTTCTGGGTCTCGCCAAGGATCTTCAGGACCGCCTGCTCGGCCGAGAGCTTGCCCTTCTCGACCATGTCGAAGATCGTCTCCCACATCGCGGTCCGGGCCGGGTCGACGACGTTCGGACAGACCGCGACAAGCGTCTGGTAGAGCTTCATGCCGCCTTCCGAGGGCATCAGCGACTTGCCCTTCATGACGATCTGGCCCTGGGTGAGGAGGCCCTTGACGACATCGCCGCGCGTCGCCGGCGTGCCGATGCCCTTGGCCTCCTTGAGCCGCGTCCGCATCGCCGGATCCTCGACCAGGCGCCAGGCCTCCTGCATGACCTTGATGAGCGAGCCTTCGGTGTAACGGGCGGGCGGCTTGGTGGTCACGGTCCGGAGCGCGGCCGAGACCACCTTGCCGGTCTCGCCGTTCTTCACCTCGGGAAGGTCCGGCTCCTCGTCGGCATCCTTCAGTCCGAGCCCCCCGAGGATCGCCTTCCAGCCCGGCACCAGGGGCACCCGGCCCGAGGCGCGGAAATCCCAGTCATGCCCCTTCCAGGGGAAGGTCATGTCGATCGTGGTCTGGCGGTATTCGTAGTCCGGGGCGAGCGCCGCGAGATACTGGCGCGCGATCATGTCGAAGAGCTTCGCCTCGTCATCGGAGAGCGAGGGGACCGCGCGGGCGAATTCGGACGCCGTGTTGACGTTCGGGATGATCGCGTAGTGCGACATGCCCTCGAGCGCCTTGTCGGAGAAATGCCCGGACTTGCCGCGCCGGGCCTCGGGCTTGGCGAGAAGGCCGGCATGCTGGCCATAGCCGCCGAGCCGGAGAAGGGCGGGCACGAGCGTCGGGATGTCGGCGATGTTGTTCTCCGGCAGATACTTGGCCTCGCCGCGGGGATAGGTGATCAGCGTGCGCTCCGAATAGAGCTTCTGGGCGACCGAGAGCGTCTTCTCGCCGCCCCAGCCGAAGCGCGCGGAGGCGGCCGACTGCAGCGCGGTGAGATCGAAGAGCTTCGGCGGGCCCTGACGCTTCTTCTCGGCCTTAGAGCGCAAGAGGCCCGAATATCCCTCGACCGCGGAGCGGAGCCCATCGGCGATCTCG
The DNA here is from genome assembly GCF_026013545.1 of Defluviimonas salinarum. Lineage (GTDB taxonomy): Bacteria > Pseudomonadota > Alphaproteobacteria > Rhodobacterales > Rhodobacteraceae > Albidovulum > Albidovulum salinarum. The sequence continues at coordinate 89,648 of NZ_JAPDOG010000014.1, forward strand.
CGCTTCAGGATCCGGCCGACCATGGATTCGGCCTCCTGGAGCGCTGCCTCGTCGGCCATGAGTTCCTCGGCCTCCTCCTCGGCCGTCTGTTCCTCCTTCACCAGCGATTTCGGCAGCCGCCCGCAGGTCAGTGTCAACTGGCCAGCCGCGACGCGCGTCAGCGCGTCGATCTCGTACATGTCCTGGGGCTTGAAGGTCTCGATCTCCAGTTCGCGCTTGCAGACAATGCCGAGAACCGGGGTCTTGACGCGTCCGATGCCGATCGCGCCCTTTGTGCCGGGCTGTTTCAGCGTCACCGTCGCGGTGCGGGTCAGCGACAGGTTCGAGGTCTGGTCGGCCTGCTCGCGGGCCTGGCCCGACATGTAGAGGCCGCGAAACTCGGAATTCGGCCTGAGCTTCGCGAAGGCGTCCTGCAGCGACTTCGGATCCTCGGCATTGAAGATGCAGCGCTGGACCTGGCCGCGGAAGCCGATGAACTCGACGATCTCGTCGCCGATCAGCTGGCCCTCGCGGTCGCAGTCCGTGGCGATGATGATCCGCTCGGCGCCGCGGGCGGCTGCGCGGATCGCATCGAGATACTTCTTCGTGTTCGTGACCGGCTTCTTTTCGTAGAACTTCCCCGGCCAGAGAAGTTCGGCCGACCATTCCTTCCAGTCCTCGCGGACATCGTCGGGCTCCTTGAGGGTGAGGATGTGACCCACGGCGGGCAGCACCTCGCCGTAGCGCGACCCGATCGCCGCGCGGATCGCCTTCGCCTGGGATGGCTTTTCGCAGATGACGAGAGATGAACCCATGGTTCCTCCGATTGCCCCCCCCCGGATCAGAAGGAGGGTTCCATTTCTGTTTTCGCATTTTTATACGAGGAAACCGGCCGGGTGCAATCGTCGATGAACCCGGCATCGAAACCGGCGGATATCTCCGCTGTGGACTCCGCGTCCTGGCCGCGGATCGCCTGGGCGTAGCGCAGATCCATGAGCCCCTCGATCAGCGCGTCCCGCATGTCGGTTCCAAGGAGGAGATGCAGGGTGGCGGCGCGGCGGAAGGCGAGGCCTGGGCTCATCGCGCCATCGGGATGGATCGAACCGAGCAGGTTCTGCCGGCGGCCGGGAAGGCTGCCTCCGAACTCGTCGAGAAAGGCCGCCTCGGCGGCCCAGGCCATGCGCAGATGCGCGAGAAGATCGCGCCCGGTCCGGACCGTCGCGCCGCAGGCGGCGAGCCGCTCCGCCCGCTCAGGCCATATCTCGCGGATCGTTGCGGCAACGGCGTCGCGAAAGGCCCGGACGAGATCGAGATCGGAGATGCCGGGCGCCGGGAACCGCCCCGCCAGTTCCGGCAGCCGGCTCGCGCCGGCGCCGGGTGGCTGCGCGACGGGCCCGGCTCCGGCCCGCTCGAGGACGGTTTTCGGCGAGGCCAGGAGCTCGGCCTCGAGATCGACGAGATGCTCCAAGCCGCGCTCGGAGAGATCGCCGACACCGATCGCGAAGGCGCCGGGCGAAAGCGGGGTCCCGGAGAGCCAGGAACCGAGGCTGCGCTCGTCGCCCTCCGGCCCCGGCCCGGGAACGAGGAGACCGAGGTAGTCCGACGGGAGGTCGGCCATGACGACCGCGTCATCGCGCGGGTAGAGCGTGAGGTCGGGCGCGGCCGCCGCGGGGGGCGCGGCGCGGGTGGTTTCCGGCGCGGATCGCGCCTCCGTATTTGCGCTTTTCGCGCTTCCCGGTGCGATCATCGGATCTGCCGGGGTCGCGGCGGGTGCCGCGTTCCTGGACGAGGCCATAACCGCATCGGTCAGGAGGCCGGTGATGAAGTCCCTCTTGTCGCGGTAGTCGGGAAGCATGTCGAGGCGCAAGCGGCAGCCGGTCAGCAGGTTGCGCAGTGCCGCGTCATCGGTGCCGGGCGCATCCTTCAATCCGAATTTCGCAGCCGCGGCCGCGTGCAGCCTGGCGCGAACCGCGGTATCCGTGATCGCAGCGATCATGTCTTCGAAGCGCATCGCATTGAAGGACGCGGCGACCCGCTCGGCCACGTCTTCGCGGGTTTCCGCGCTCATGGCTCAAACTCGAAACGGCCGGCGCGGGGAGGCTCGGCGGCGGAGCGCCGGAGGGCCCCCGCGCCGATCAGCTTGCGGATGGGGGTGACCGTGACCATATCGCCCCCGTGGCAGATGACGGTGCGGCACAGCAGCTTCTCGTCGTCACCGGTCATATGCCAACCTTCGATGAGAATATCCTGGCCTGGCGCAATCAGCCGGCGCGCGAAGTCCTCCAGATCCGATCTGGAGGCCTCGAGGCCATCCCTGTCGACGAGATAGCCAAGAACGCCCGGCCCCTGCGCGGTGATCACGAAGCCGTCGCGCGTGCCGCGCGCGGAATACGCGGCCCCCTCGTCCCGGGCCACATGGAGGTTGTACTTGAGCATGCGCCGGAGGAAGTCCGTACCGTTGATTCCCTTGACGGGACCGATGGTGATGAGTCCATCCATCATCTGAGCGGAGGCTTCAGGATTGCTTTCCATCGTGATCCTCAAAATGGCAATTCTGGCTGGGTCACCGGTGTCCTGCAACCGACTTGCGGATTTACCTGAGCCACTAGTGCAGATTCTGGCTTCGCGCCAGCCTGTTTTTCGCGTTCCTGCGGTTTTGTCACCTTCATGCCGCGAAAGCCGATCGTGTTGATTGCACGCTCGTCGGTCTCCATCTTCTGGATGAGCGAAAGCCCCATCTTCACGTCAAGCGAGTTCGGCACGAAGAGATAGCCGATATCGCAGGCCTGCTCCTGGCCGATGCGCCAGATCCGGTCCTCGATCTGGACCATGTTGGACGGCGACCAGTCGGGCTCGACCACCCGCATGCGCGCGGAGGCGGTCAGCGTGATGCCTGTCGCGCCCGCGAGCGACATGATGAAGAGCCGGGCATTCGGATCCTCCTGGAACTCGTCGATGCGGCTCTGGCGCTTGCTGTTGGAGACCGAGCCATCGTAGACCCGCACCGCGCCGGGAAGCTCCTGCCCGGCGAGTGCCGCGATCGTCGCGATGACCTCCTTGTGATGGGCGAAGACCACGGTCTTGCGGCGCTGATCCTCCGAAAGTTCGCGATCCTCGAGAAGCTCGTCGACGATGAACCGTGCGGCATGCGGCGCCTTCAGCACGCCGAGGTTGCGGCGCACGCGGGCAATTTCGGAGAAATGCGGGCTGTCGAACGACAGGCCCGCGATCACATCGATGATCTCGCGCGCCTCGCGGCTTTCCCCGCGGCGTATCGTTCCGCCGCTGATCCGGGTGTGGATCTCCTCGAGATCGGCCTCCGCCTGCTTGAGGATCTCGAGATCCTCCTTCGAGAGCCGGAACGGCATCTCGATCGGGGTGCGGAACTTCGGCGGCAGATCGGTGTCACGCTTCAGCCGGCGGATGAAGGAGCCCGAGCCGCGCAGCCGGAGCTGAAGTTCGAGCTCGCGCTGCGGCTTGCCGGGCATCGGGATGATGATCTCGCGCTCGCCGCGCCCGTATTTCGACGGCATCTTCTTCTTGATCAGGACCGGCGGCTCGTAGCGGTTGAGAAAGGCCTGGCGCGCCTCGGGGCCCCTGCCCCAGATGTCTGGACGGCTCGAGGTCAGGAGCGGCCAGAGCTCGGAGACCCGGTTCGGCTTCGGCGTGCCGGTGAGATGGACGATCTGGCCGCCCTTCGTCATCGGGACCGGGCCGAGCCCCTCGATGCTGTCGAGATCGCCAAGGATGGCCTGGGTGCGCTGCGCCTCGAGGTTCTTCAGGTTGTGGGCCTCGTCGGTGACCACCAGGTCCCAGGCGATGCCGCGGATCGTCTCGATATGGCGCTTGGCGATGTCATAGTTGATCACCACGACATCGGTATCCGGGAACGTGCTGCCCTCGGCATGCCCCACGCTCAGGGATGTGTCGATCTTCCATTTCTCGATTTCACGGACCCATTTCAGCCGCATGTTGGCCTGGCAGAAGAAGATCGCCCGCCTCACATCCGGCCGCCCGTTGAGGATGCCGATACCCTGTATGGTTTTTCCCAACCCCATATCATCGGCGATGATCGCCGATTGACCCGTGTCGATGACCTGCTGGATGCCGCTCTTCTGGAAGTCGAGATAGTCGAGTCCTTCGGGTGCCGGAATCGAGAATCCGGACGGCGCTTCCTGCGTTTTGCTTTTCGCGATGTTCTTCTGGGCCGCGCCGAGATGCTCGCGCATCTTCACCTTGACCGGCGGGGGCATGAACGTCTCGAGGTTGGCGGCGATGAAGGGGTCTCGGGTCCGGTAGGGGCGGCTGCCGAACCTGGCTTCGAGCGCCGGGCTCACCTTGTCGATCGCCAGCCAGCCCGCGCCCTCGAGGAGCTGGCGGCGGTCATAGTCATCCTCGCTGCAATTGGCGATGAAATCCTTCGAGCCGGCGCTGATCGCGAGTGCCAGGTCACCGGCCGGGCGGGTCTTCGGGGCGCCGAGGAAATGCTCGAGCCCGTCCTCTGCGACACGTTCGGATCTCGCAGCCTTCAGCATCTTCTCGAGGTCGGTCTTGAGGGCGCAGCCGTATTTCTCGCGCAGAACGGCCGCGAGATAGAGCGGCGGCGCGCCGATGGCGGGGCGCGACGACCAGACCGAGAAGTCGCCCTCCTCGTTCATCGCATTGAGCCCCTGCAGGAACAGGAACTTCTCGAGTGCGGGGTTGAAAAGCTCGACCGGTCCGCTGACCACGATGTTCCAGCTCGGAAGATCCCCTTCGAATTTCTTGTCTTTCTTCTTCAGGTTGACGGTGATGGGCATCGGCTTCTCCGAGGTATTTTCCCATTTTATATGCGCGGACCTTGAAAACGCCAAGACACGCCAGGATGCGAATGCCGAAACCCCCGATTGCCATGTTGCCCGTCATCCCTTGCCGGCCGGGACACATCACGCCACCTGTCCGAAAGCGCACCGCACCCTGTCCGAAAGGACAAATTGACACGACCGGGGGGCTGTATTGAACACGAAAAAGGCACAAATCGCATCAGGCGGATGGGCGAGATCTCACCGGGAATCGCCGCAAAAGTCGAATTTTCCGGATAATTATGGCCATGAAGCGAAAATACTGTGGACAATCTTCGCAATCCGTGGTGAACAGGAATTGCGAGCGGGAAGTCAATCCGGCCGCCAACCCGCACCAAGCGGGAGATCAGGAGATTGCATGGGCATTACCGGCCGAACTGTCGGCGCGGAACCCATGAACAGCTTGACGGTCCGCCAACAGGGCGCGGACAGGATGCAGGAAAGGAACAGAGGAATGTCCTCTCAAGGTGACATCGCCCAGAAGGGCCGCACGAAAAGCAAGCGGTCCGGAACTGGAAAATCCATAAGCGAGACCTCGGCGGAGGTTACGTTCGCGGTGGAAGATATCACTCCCGAACGTGCTTCCGAGTTGCTCGAGAGGGCGCGCAACGCGGTCGCGGACAAGAAGGCGGTCGAGACCTACGCCCAGGCGATGAAAAACGGCGCCTGGATTCTCAATGGTCAGCCGATCATCCTCGATCAGGACGGCCGGGTGATCGACGGCGTCCAGCGGCTCAACGCCTGCATCAAGGCGGACACGCCCTTCCAGACCATCATCGCGCGCAATGTCCGCTCCGACACGCTCCACACGATCGACCAGCACCGGCGCCGGTCCTACCAGGGCGTCCTCGAAAGCCGCGGCATCAAGGTAGCCGGCGCGATCGTCCGCACCATGTCCAAGCTCATCCGCATCGAGAACGGAACGCTCGGCCGCGAGAACCTGCCGATCAGCTGGTCGCGCTACGACCGCGTGCTCGCTGCCAACCCCGAACTGCTCGACGCGATCGAAATCGCAGATGAGAGCCGCGGAAGCGCGCTGCACTCCACCGCGCGGCCGGTCCTGGCCTTCATGGCGATCCGTGCCGGCAAGCGTGACGAGCTGATGGCATTCCTGCGCGAGCTTTCGATCGAGCATACGCTCGGCCTTGACAGCCCGCCGCGCGTTCTGGCGCAGCAGCTGATCCTTGGCCGTCAGCAGGACAACCCTTACGGGGTCGACGGTGCCCTGGCGGTCTCGATCCTGGCCTTCAACGACTTCGCCGCGGGCAAGAAGGCCACGAGCTTCTATTACTGGAAGCCCGATCTCGGCGACACCCCGCTCAACGACGACGGCAGCCCGCTGAGCCGCAAGGCGATCCGCGAGCATGCGCCGGCGAACCTCGGCCTGCCGGTGATGAACGGCTTTCCCGGCCTGCGCGAGGGTCGTTTCGACATCTCCGCGCCCGTCGACGAGTTCGGCGGCCGGACCAGCGAAGAGATCGCCGAGGCCGCACGCACCGATGCCGGCAAGGAGCAGGTGCGCATGGTCGTCCTCACGCCCGAGAGGGCGCGGGAATGGCTGCAGTTCAACACCGGCAACCGAAAGATCCAGCCCACCCATGTCGAGACGATCGCGCGCGACATCGAGAAGGGCCACTGGATGGTCAACGCCCAGCCGATCTGTTTCACCGCCGATCCGGAAAATCCCTCGGGCGAGGAGCCGGTCCGGCTGCTGAACGGCCAGCACCGGCTGCGCGCCTGCATCATGTCCGGGATCCCGATCGAGGTTCCGATCGCGATCAACATCCCCGAGGAGGCCTTCGCCACCTTCGACACCCATGCCAAGCGCACCATGCGCCGTATGGGCGACCGGGTCGACGACCGGGTCCTGGCCGCGGCCGCGAAATTCCAGTGGAAGCAGGACAACGGTCTGCCGCTCACGGGGCGCGGAAGCCCCTCGGCGACCGAGATCCTGCAGACTCTCGACGAGCATCCCGGGCTCGCCTCCGGGTTCTCCCGCTCCCGCCGCAAGGAGATGACCAAGCTCGGATCGGCCGGCGTGATGACCTATTTCATCTACCGGGTCATGAGCGAACAGGCCGAGTGGGCGGAAGAGTTCCTCGACGGCATCGAGACCGGCGCGGATGTTCCGAGGGGCAGCCCGATCTTGTCCCTGCGCAACATGGCGATCAACCGGCGCGGCGAACTGAGCCGCAAGGACACGCTCGACATGCTCATCGACCACTGGAACGCCTTCAAGGTCTGGAAGAGGAAACAGATCGCAATGGCTGAGGAAGACGATCAGCCATCCATGCTCTGACGGCCTCATTGTAAGAGGTGGCCGTTGTGACGAGCGCGGGGCGGGGAGGAAACTCCCCGCCCCTTTTGTTCTGGCCGGACCGGCTGACCGGGTGGCTTACAATGGCGGCAAGATTTGCGAAAAAAATTGCGTTGTCTCGCCTTGCTCATGTTTGCGAAAATCGGTATCTTTCAATTCATGACAATCATTTTCCGGACACACTCATGAAGCACGAACGATCGATCCTGAAATGCGTCACCCCGAAAGATTACCGTGAGGTGATCGAGGGGTTGATGGAGAATGAGGGATGGTCCGCCGAAAAAACCGGTGGCAACCATATCCGGCTAACACATCCGGAAGCTGCGCGCCCCATCTTCGCCTCCGGCACCACCTCCGACGTCCGATCCGGCCGAAACCTGCAATCCGAGTGCCGTCGCGCGCTGCGTGACGGAAGGAATACGGCGGCACAGATCGTGACACCAGCCCTCGTCCCCATGCCGGAACCGGCGACATTCCAGGTGGTGCGCAAGAAGCCGCGCTGGGATCCCGTGAAGCGCGGCCTGCGCACCGCGGCGCCGGCAGGCACCGGCATCGTGACCGGCCGGGACATCCTGCGAGGTGCAACGACGCCGATCACGACATCCGAAAAACCGAACAGCATCACGAACGCACCCAAGGAGATTGCCATGTCGCTCGTCGAGACCCCCTGCCGCAACGAAGCGGCCGCCCCTGTGTCCGCCCCTGTGTCCGCCCCTGTGGCCGCCGCGGCGCCGGTCGCCGCGAAACCCGCCAAGGCCGACCCGATCGAGGCGCCGGTCGCCGTGACGCCGGCCGAAACGCCGCGCAAGGCTGCCAGGCCGGCCCCGGCCCTGGCGCCGATTGAGACGACCGGCGGCCTGACGCAGATCCCCGCCGACATCCTCGGCATCGCGCTGCGCCTCGTGCGCGGCGAGCTCCGCGCCGTGACCGTCACCCCTGACATGGTCGGCCGCACGCTCGTGCTCGACGGCGCGGCCTTCATCCTCGACGGCGCGTTGCCCGATCTCCGGGCCGTACCCGCGCCGGCGCCCGTCGTCGCATCTGGCGCCGAGCCTGCCGCCGCAGCGGCCGGGGATACCGGCAGCGAGAAGCGTCGTGCCAAGCCGGAAATGGTCGGCAAGATTCTTGCGACGATGAAGGAGTTCCCCGGCGAGTGGATGGGCGTATCCACGATCACCGGCCTTGCCGGTCATGACGTCAAGACCGATGGCCGCGGCATCGAGAAGACCATCCGGATCACGCTTGACGAACTCGTCGCGGACGGGCAGCTCGAGATGGCGGAAGAGCCCTGGGGGCAGCGCCGGAAGATCACTTTCCGCTTCAAGGCCTGATCCGATGGATCCAGGGGCGCCTTCGGGCGCCCTTTTCCTTTTCAGGTTTTCGGATTATCGCACGATACTCGCGTGAAGGACGCCCGCCCCCGGCGGGCGTCTCGCCATATCATGACCCGGATGCGAAAGAGCACAGCCATGCCGCGCCAACCCCTGACGCCCAAGCAGATCGTCGAACAGGAATTCGAGAGCCTGAAGGCGCTCGTCAGGAATCTCCTCGTCGAGAACCGGAATCTCAAGCCCCGAGAGGACGCGCGCGGCTGGCCGGCCGAGGCCTACTATTTCGCGGCCTACCCCAAGACCGCCGACTATGTCTCAGGCCCGCTCAAGCGGCAGGCGGAGTGCATTCTCGAGCGGCTCGAGAACGCCTCCCGGCTCTGCGCGGAGATGGCGGCCGATCTGCAATCCTTGCGCCTCACCCTCGCCGACCGGCGCCGCCAGGCCGCTGACCTCGCCTTCGAGGCCCATGACTTCGGCTGCGAGGTCGAGGGGTACGGTGGCTGGGTCGCGCTTGACGACAGCATGGTCAGGTCGGTCTTCCTGTCGTCCGGTCTCCACACCCGGCCAGCAGCCGACGTCACCTTCATCGTGACCTTCCGCGAGAACACCTCCTTCATCGAGGCCTCACGCATTCCCGAAAGTGAACCCCAACCCGCAGAACCCGTGGGGATGGAGATCTGAAATGGCCGCGCTCTACTACCGCCTGACGAACACCACCGACCCCGAGGAACGCCTCGAGGATGCCTGCCTGTGGAAGGCGATGCACGACCAGTACGGCGACGGGATCACGCTCCTGCCCGACGGGGCGCGCGCGCCCAGGGAGGGCATGATGTTCGGCCGCACCCGGCATTTCGAGCCCTTCGCCGCGCTCGCGGCCGGGCCCAACCTCGACTATTGGAGGGATCCCGGCTTCCTGGCCGGCATCTCCCGCGAGTTTCACCTTTGCGACCTCGAGGAAGCGGAGGAGCGGGTGCGTCTCTTGCATGAGAGCGGCCGGGACGCCTTCGTGAAGGCCTGCGAGCAGAAGCTCATGACGCTGCGGATCCCGGTGGGCGAGAGTTTCGGCGCGGCGATCGGCGACATGGTCTGGTCCTTCATCGACAAGCCGGACTCGCTCCTGGTTCAGGAATACGTGGCGATGCGGAACGAGCGCCGCTTCGTCGTCATCGACCGCAAGATCGTCACCCATTCCCCGGTCGCCTGGCATCTCACGCCCTTGTCGCGCGCCCATGCGATCGAGGGCGCAGGGCTGCCGATCGACGATCTGCATTACGACAGCCCGCGCGTGACGACCGCGCGGTTCGACCCGCATCTCACGAGGAGGATGATCGCGCATGTCGAGCGCGTCGCTGCCGGGATGAGCCGGCCGCATGCCATCGTCGACGTGGCCGAGCTTTGCGACAAGCGGATCGAGACGATCGAGTTCAACCCCTGCCAGCCCGGCATGTTCGGGCTCTACGCCTGCGATCCCCGGGCAATCGCCGAAGCGAGCCAGGCCCTCCTGCCGGACGATCTCCTCCGCGAGGTCGAGCGGCGGCGCGCGGAAGAGGATCCGTTCCCGGTGCCGGAAGAGGAAACCGCGGGCCGGCCGGCCATGGCCCGGTTTCCGCACCTTTTCGCCGATCCCGGCGCGGTCTCCAGCGAGGTCTCCAGGGCGATCGCCGACCTCGATTTCGAGGACGAGCCCACGGGCCCCTGATCAAGGCGAAAGGGGCCCTCGGGGCCCCTTTCGATTATGACCGGAACGCCCGGGAAGGCCGGCTTTCGGGATCAGGCCCGGAGCGCCATGCCGAGCGCCTTGGCGGCCCCGGGGGAGAGCGGCCCGGTGACGCAGGCCTCGCCGATCCCGGCGGAGGCGCAGAAGGCATTGAGGGCGGCGATCGTCTCTCCGGTCAGCCGGCCGCTCGCCGCGCCTCAGTAATGACCGAGCCTGGCCATCTCGCCCTGCAATACGCGGACATAGGCGTTCGGGTTGACGCGGCGCAGGTCCATCAGCGCATCCGCGAAGTCGCGGCCCTGAAGATCCGCCACATCGGCCGCGATCGCGTCCAGATCGGCGCGGCTCCGCGCGCTCGCGGCCTGGCCGAGAATCCCGTGCCGGGCGATCTGGGCGGGATCGAGCATGTCGCCATGACGCGAGACGACGGAGGCTGCCTCCTCCTGCGCACCGTCGCTGCGGCCCGAAAGCTCATGCCAGTAGCCGAAGAGCCGCCGGGCCGCGATGGTGTCCCCGACGGCGGCGGCCTTCTCGACAAGATCGACCGCGCCGGGCCGCAGCGAAGCGAGGTCGGGATTGGCCTCGTCGAGGCGGGCAGGAAGGCCGAGCACGGCGAGCGCCGCGCCGCCGGAGCCCGCCTCGATCCCGGCGCGCGCCAGCGCAACCCCCTCGGCGGGGCTCGAGAGTTCCCCGAAGGCGCCGGTCAGGTGGCCGCGCACGAGATCGGCCGCGGCCGCCTCGGCCTCGTCCTCACGCCCGGAGAGCGCGGCCTCGAAGTGGGATAGCGCGGCCGCGGCATCGGCCTCGACGATTGCGCCGTCGCGAAGAAGCCGCGCGAGGCGGATATTGGCCCAGGGCTTGCCGGAAGCAATCGCCATCCGGTAAGCCTCCACGGCGCCATCGCCATCGACCGCGCCGCCGATGCCAGCGGCACGCAGGTCGCCGAGCGCCATCCAGCCCGGGAAATTCTCCGCCACCGAAGCGTCTTCGAGAATCGTGCGCGCCCGGACAGGGTCATGGTTCGCCACCTCCTCGCGCAGCAGCGATTGCGCGATGCGGCTGCCAGCAAAGACGTCACCTGCCGCATAGGCCGCCTCGTCGAGGGCGAGGGCCACGGCCTCATCCCGGAACGGGCCGTCCTCGGCGCGGCGGATCCTGGACAGCGCCTGGATTGCGGGAAGGTGGCCAGCATCGGCGGCTGGCTGGAGGATCCCGATTGCGGCGGCAAGGTCGTCACGCTCGATATAGGCGTTGCCGAGGATGACCGCCGCCTTGACGTCACCGGCGTTCGCGATCGCGATGAGTTCGGCCTCGGCGGCATCGCGCGCATCGCCGCCGGCGGACATCACGGCGCCACGGAGCTTGCCGTAGTTGGCCGTGGCGATGTCCGCTGAAGCCATGGTCCCTGTCGCGGCCAGGAGGACAATCGAAGCAAGCAGGGTCGAGGGTACGCGGGGCATATGGGTTCCTTCATGAAGTTGCGCCGATCGGGCCATGGTCCGGGACAAACCGACTATGTGATTGATTTTCGCATTTTAGCCGCCGAACCGCCAGACACAAGACTCGAAGCGGAAAAACTGCCGCATCGGCTGTTCGACCTTCGTATTTTCGCGCGGCTCGCGGATGTTGCGTTGAACGAAAGCGAGGAGCTCTTCCATGTACCTGAGGCTTGGCGAGGTCCTCCATGTCGGATCGCTCGATCCCGCGAGCCGCACGGCGCGCGCCTCGCTCGAGGGGCCCTGCCTTTCGGTCTCGGTCGATCCCGAGGACTGGGGCCATATCGCGCGCGTCTCTGGCCCGACCTGGACGCTCGTCCGTCCGGGCGCGCTCTGGCTCGACGCCTGCGGCCTCGGCGACGCCGAAAAGGCGCGGATCCGCGACTGGGCGAAGACCGCGGGCCTTGCCGAGGAGACGACCGCCTGGCGGGCCTGGCAATACGACGACGAGGCCGATGACTGGCGCTACATGACGCTGCCGACCCGCGAGGCGGCGGAGGCCGAATGCCAGGACATGGATCCCGACGGCGTGCCTTCGGATAACGGCGAGCTTGTCGAGCCGGTCGCGGCACTCCGGCTGACGCAAGCCGCCATGGCAAGGCTAGAGCGGTGGCACGACCCGCTCGACGGCGAGGCCGGCGCCCTCATCCTCTACGCGATGGAGGTGCTCGAGCCGGACCACCCCGATCTCGTCGGGATCTGGTGGAACGAGATCCACGATCCGCTTTCGCTCTCCTGCCCGCGCGGCGGCGTCCTGCCGGCCCGGCTCGACGAGTTCGATATCCGCGACGAATACGGAAATCTCCCGCCCTTCCGGCGCGAGGAGGATCCGCAGCCATGACTCGCCGCAAGTTCTACTCGACCTGCGTCGACTGGCCGAAGGAGCGGATGCTTGCCAAGGCGTTCCTCGACGAGAACGGTGAGGAGATCACCCGCGCGGCCTTTCTCGGACTCGTCGACCCGCGCCAGATGCGCGCGCTCGAGACGCACCTCGGCTACGACATCCACCTGAAGATGGAAGCGGACTACCATGTCCGCTATTTCCGCGAACCGGTGACCGGCATCCCGTTCTTCGTCCATTCGGCGATCGAGCATGTCTTCGCGCGAAAGGACGAGATCGATGCGCTCGAGGCGGCGGAGACGGACCGGCTCTGCGAGCCGAAGCCGCTGGCGATCCTGGCGCTCATCCACCCGGGCCGCCTCATCGGTCAGGACCCGCAGGATCCGGACTTCGAGGGGGACGCCTTCGACGAGGCGATCGGACGGATCATCGCGCATGATGGCGGAATCGTCATTCTCGACGACGAGAGCTTCCGCGGCATCCCGGCCGGCGATCGCCTGACGCTCCGGCGTGCCCTCACACACGCCGGGATCGGGCATGGCGTGGCGCTGCATGTATGGGCTGCGGAGGACGGATCCGCCGCGCCGCAGGATTGGGAGGGCTTCGGCGACGCCGAGCCCGATCCCGGCCTCGAGTTCGGCGCGATGATCGCTGATCTCGTGGCCCAGACCGGCGAGCGCGGCGAGATCGAGATGATCGGCGCGGTGCCGGAACCCGCCCCGGAGCCCTGCCACCTCACTTGATCGCGACGGCCTCCAGGCCGGCTCTCGGGCCAGGTCTCGCGAAGTGTCCCGATCGGATCGACGGCGATGCGGCGGCCCTCGGCTGTTCATTATCCGCGAAGAATTTTCGCACCCCTGCCCTATGCTGCCCCGGGCAGCATACTGACAACGAGGCGGACGATGACGAGAGCGGCAGGCGGACGGAAACCGGTCCACAAGATCACCCTGGTCGAAAAGCCGGGCCGGCACCTGATGGAGCGCACGCCGCGCTACGACGTGATGCTGAACGGCGCGCGCTGGGGCGAGCTCTACTTCAACATGACCGGCTATGTCGGCCACCTGCCGACCGTCCAGGGCGGCAGGATGGATATCGGCGAGCGGCCGATCTCGGCTTTCCGGAAAGAGGCCGCGACCCTCAACCGCGAGGCTGAGCGCACGATCGAGGTCGCCGACGCCGACAGCCGGCGCATCGCGATCACCCGACCCTCCTGCGACAACCGCATGATCTTCGCGATCAGCATGATCGACGGCGAGCATCCCCGGGCGCATCTCCTGAACCGCCGGGAATACGATCATGCGATGGCGCTCTTCGGCGGCGCCGATGTGGGCCTCGGCTTCTTCCAGGAACATCCCTTCCCGGATGGCGAGACCACCGCCCTCGTCGAGCCCGGCGACGGCTGGATTCTCGAGGAGTTCCCGGACCTGCCGATCCGGAAGATGTCGGATTTCGAGGCGGGCCTCCATCGCCGCCGCATCGACCGGGTCTTCGATACCGTCGACGACGAGATCAAGCTCGTCGTCGCGACGCTGCCCGGCGGATCGGACGCGCTCCCTGGCTACGTGACGCGCCAGAGCCTCGATTTCGGCCGCCATGTCTTCGGAGACGGGCTGCGGGCGGGCGACCTCGCCTATGCCGGCGTCGCCGCGCTCGCGGATCCGGAGGACCGCGCCGCGCTCGCGGCGGCGTTTCCGGATCTCGACCTGCCCGAACCTGATCTTTCAGACGAACAATCTGGCCTGGAGCCCTGATCATGACGCGTTTCCTTCACTGGTCCGACCTTCATCGCGAGATGTCGGAGGCGGCCTTCCCGACGCCCTCGGCCGACTGCCCGGCCGGATCCGTCGATGCGGTCCTGATCGCTGGCGATCTCAACGCCCGCGGCGCCCATCTCGACGACGCCATGCGCATCCAGGAGGCCTGGGAGGCGCCCGTGATCATGATCTGGGGCAACCATGAGACCTACCGGTCGGTCTACCAGGACCAGCGCGCGGCCGAGCTCGACCGTCTCGAGGCCCTCCGAGGCCAAGGGTACGACATCCGCGTCCTGCACCAGGGCGAGACCTTCATCGGCGACACGAGGATCCTTGGCGCGACGCTCTGGACCGACTTCGACATTCTCGGCCAGCAGGAAAAGATGATGTTTGGCGCCGAGTATATCATGAGGGACTACAGCCGCGTCGAGTGGCGCGAGCAGGATGGCGGGCTTCGCAACCTGCGCGCGTCCGACACCGTCGCCATGCATGCGAGCGACCGGGCCTGGCTCCTCGGCGCCCTGGCCACCCCCCATGTTGGCCGGACCCTCGTCATGACCCACCACCTGCCGGCTCCGGAACTGCTCGCGCACGAGGCCAAGAAGGGCGGTTACGCACCTGGCTATGTCTCGGACATGCGCCGTGACTTCCTCGGCCTCAAGATCGACGCCTGGGTTACCGGCCACACGCACTGGGCGCGCCGCGGCACGCTGCAGGGCGCCTTCGGTCCGATCGCCTTCACCGCCAACATGATGGGTTATGAGGGCCAGGGCACGAATTTCGAGCCCTACCGGATCCTCGACATGGACCAGCCGGCACTCGGCCTCGAGCCGATCTGCATCGACGACCCCGTTCTTCGTCGGAATTGCGAGGACTTGCCTTCCGCCGACATGACCAACCCTCAGTTTTGAAGTGAGAACCTGACATGAAGATTCCTGAATACTCGAAAGGCCAGGAGCCGGTTCTGAAAGCCACGATCCGGGTGACCGTGCTCGCCCAGGAAACCGATCCGGTCGCCTTCGGCGACGCGCTGTCTTCGATGAGCCTCGAGGATATCGGCCGGGAAATCGACGTGGGCCTCTGGATCGGCGAAAGCCAGGTCATCGCCCTTCAGGCGCTCCCCGAGGACCGCGTCGTCCCGGAGCTCGTGGCGATGCACAACGATGGCGAATTCTTCAACTGCGACGAGGATGCGCGCTTCGAGGCGCCGGACCGCAAGCCCGAGCCGGAGGGCCAGATCCTCAGGGCGCAGGTCGCCCAGGGCTGGTCCTCGGAGACCATGGCCATGCTGCAGTCCCGCTTCCTCGATGAGGTCGGCCTGAAGCAGGAATTCGCGGACTGGCTCGATGACCGGGCCGCCGAGGAAAACGACGCAGCACCCGGACCGGGCGCCTGACCCTCCCGCCGGGAAACGGAAAAGGACTGGATGATGACCGAGCAACCCGACACCGGCACCGGCGGGACGCAAGCGCCCTGCAAGGACGGAGGCGTCCCGATCAGCCTCGGCGAGATCGAAACCCTCCACTACTACGACTGCCCGCGCATTTTCGTGTTCGAGCACGACGGCGCCCCGCGCCTGGCCAACAGCAGCGACGAGACCGACGTCGAGGCGATCTACCAGGTCTCGTCGCCCGCGCCCGATCTCCTGGACCGCCTGCGCGCCAACGAGGCGGATCTGCGCGACGCCATGGCGGCGGGGCCCTTCTTCACCCTCAGCTGGGGCGCCGAGGTGCGCATCGCGCCCGCCGGTGAGCCCGACTGGCTCCCCGAGCCCGGCGTGAAGCTGAGATGCGAGCACGATGTCGGGGTCGAGCCCTGACGCGGATTTCGCGGCGCCCGCCGGCCGGGGGCCGCGGGACACCGACAAATCTGAACGGCGGAGGATGACATGCCGCGAATGATCGACACGGCGAGAGCCTACTACCAGAACCTCGTGACCTCATTGAAGGAACCGCCAGCCTTCGCCAGCGATCCTCTCGCGGACCGCATCCGGCGGATCCGGCGGGACTCGGCGGACGTCGTCGAAGCGATCGGCATGGCGCAGAAGTTCCGTCTCGAGTTCGAGGCGGCCGAGATGCTCTCGAACCTCCTCCAGGAGATGGGTGACGGGATCTTCCCGATGTTCAAGGGTGCGCGGTTGCCGTTCCCCTTGCTCTGGATCGAGCGCGACATCCCCGGATCCACGCAGCAGCAGGCCGCCCTCATCCATCAGCGCGAGGATGGTATCACGGTCCGATTCATGAACCGGGACGACCGGCACTTCGCGCCCGCCCTTTCGGTCATGACCTTCGCGCCAGAGGGAGGCGGCTGGAAGCATGACACGCCGCATTTCGAGCAGGCGATCGCCGCCTGCGAGCCTGGCGCCCGCGCGGATTTTCATGCGGCGAAAGCCGAGCACGAAGAGATGAACATCCTCCACTTCGGCCTGGCGGTCGCGATGTCGGAGATGCTCTCCCACCGCGGCATGCTCGAGGTGGACGAGGAGAGCGGCCAGAGCCGCGCCGAGCGCCGCCGGGCGATGCGCGAGGGCGAAGATCTCCCGGCCACCCGGATTTCGCGCATCTCGCTCGGGGAGTTCGGCCGCGGCCAGCACCTGGCGATGCGCGAGGCGGACGGCAAGGACCAGACGCGCCGGCGCGCGCATTGGGTGCGGGGCCATTTCATGCGCAACCGCGCGGGCGGCGTGAGCTGGCGGATGCCCCATATCCGCGGCGCGGGCCCCGTGATCGGCCAGGAGCGAAGGATCGCGGCGCCGGAGGCCGTGGCGCGGACCGATGCTCCTGGCGAGGACGGGCCCGGCTTCTGAAGACGTGGTCCGCCCATCCACAGTCTTCCGCACGCATTTGCGAATAACGGATTGTTGGATTGGCCCGGGCCGGTTATCTTGCTGCCAGGCCGGGATCCGGCCGGCAGACCCCGGAGGAAGCCCGAGAATGAGAATCGAGACCATCCTGCTCCCGCTTCTGATGATCGCCGCCGGCGGCCTGCCCCTTCTCGCCGGCCGCCTCTCACCCGAAGCGATCGCGCCCTGGGTCACGGTCGCCGCGCTCGTGCCGATGGCTGTCTGCCTCAGGGTTCTGAAAGCCCGCGCATCGCCCAGCCGCGGCCGTCATGGCTCGGGGGTCTCAAGATCGGCCATCGCATCCTCGGCAAGCTCTTCGACGCTCTTGCAGGGCAGGCCGAGAACTTCCCGGCAGGAGACGATCCGGCGCTCGAGCTCATCGCTCTGATCGGTCAGGTAGTCGAGGTCGGTCTGCGCGGCATGGACCCCTTCGACGATATCCTCGACCGAGTCCGGCTCCATCTCATCGGCGATCTCTCTAACGCAGCGCTCGTTCCAGGTCTCGAGCCCGGCGATCGCGCGGATCGGGTTCTCCCCGACATGGACGACCGCCGGTTGCCAGATCATCTCGTCCTCGGCGCCAAGCACGCCCTCGCGCAGGCGCGTATCGATCGCCGCTCCGAGGCTCGCCGCGATCGCCTCGATCGGCGTCACATGCTCCTCGATCTCCACCTCGACGAACAGGGTGATCTTCTTGGACATCGGTCTCTCCTGGTGCTGTTTCTTGCGATTTTCGTAACGGGTTCAGGGTGCGGGCGCCTCGGCCAGCGCGGGCGCGGGAAGCGCGAGGGTGGCGATCCGTTCCGACAGCGCCAGCGCGAAGGCGGCCGGATCGTCATGGGCCACTGAGACCCCGCGCGGATAGTCGGCGTCCATCCGCTGCCGTTCAGCCTCCGCCGCGCTAAAGAAGAGATTGACCGCCCCGAGGGTCACGCCCTCCTCGCGCGTCACCTCGTCGACGATCTTGCGAAGATGCCGGCGCAGGCAGTCCGGCGCGTTCGCTTGCAGGGTCGAGTCATCGAGCGGGTACCCATCGGACACGACGAGGATCGCGCGCCTGGCATGGGGCTGCTGCAGGATCCGCTCGAGCGCCCATTCGAGCGCCTCGCCGTCGATATTCTCCTTTGGAAGATTGAATTCGGCGAGGATCATCGGCGCGTCGCGGTTCTCCGCCCAGGGCTCGTCCGCCCCCTTCAGGACGATATGGAGAAGGTCGTTCAGGCGCCCCGGCTCTTTCGGCCGGCCGGCCATGATCCAGTCCTCGCGCGAGCGTCCACCCTTCCAGTTCCGGGTTGTGAAGCCGAGGATCTCGAAGTCGATCCCGGCCGCGTCGAGCCGGTCGCCGACCTGGCGCAGGCTTTCGATGATGCCGGACCTGATGCCCTGCCCGTGCATCGAGCCGGACATGTCGACAAGGAGCGTGAGGAAGGTGTCGGCCCCCGACGCGTCCGCGAGCCGGGCGTCGAGCCCGTCGAAGGCGCGATCGAAATTCTCCGGCAGGCAGGTCTTGCCGATCGTCTCGACGGCCTCCTTCATCTCGTGCCGCCTTTCGGGCGTCAACAGGTGCGTCCAGTGACAGGTGAGGTCATGTCTGGTAGTGAAGCGGCGGTAGTCGGACATCCGGATTCTTCCCGTTGAACGCATTATGGTCAGCATGGCGAATATGTGCGAAAATTGATACATGGGCAAAGGCAAATAATTTTCCCAACCCTGTTTGAAATCACTTTTTCGCATCTTCGAAATCCATTATCCTTGCCCGGAAACCGAGGACGCGCCATGAAGATCCTGTTCAAGATCCTGTTCTTCCCCGTCCGGCTCCTGTGGCGAGCGACCGCGCCGCGGCGCTTCCCGCACGGCCGTCCTTTCGATATGCGCCATCCGCTCGTGATCGACGGAGATACGCTCCATCACGACGGCCGCAAGATCCGGATCTGGGGGATCGATGCCCCGGAAATGGGAGAGGCGGGCGGGGCCGCGGCCAAGGGCCGGCTCGAGAGCCTTCTGAGCCGGCGCCAGGTCCATGCGGTGCCGCGCGATACCGACGTCTATGGCCGGATCGTGGCGCAGCTGTTCTGCGGCCGCGGCGACATCGGCCAGGCCATGGTGGCCTCGGGCTACGCGATCTCGCGCAACCGGGCCTATGATCGCGACGAGAAAAGGGCGCGCAAGGCGAAGGCGGGTCTCTGGAAGCGGGGCGGAATCGCCGATCCTGCCATCCATCGCCGCGCCGCGGCCTGAAGGAGGTGCCGTGGGAAGCGATATCGACATCCCGCAAGTCCTGAACGCCCATGTCGTCGGAAAGTCCGCGCCGAACGCGGTCTATGTCGGCCGGCCTTCGCCCTTCGGTAACCCGTTCTCGATCGGCAAGGACGGCACCCGCGAGGAGGTGATCGCGAAATACGTGGCCTGGCTGCACCAGAACCCGGATTTCGTCGCCCGGGCCCGGCGCGAGCTGAAGGGCCGCGATCTCATCTGCTGGTGCGCGCCGCGCGCCTGCCATGGCCATATCCTGCGCGATCTCGCGCTCGGCCGCGACCTGCCGCCGATCGAGGCGCCACGCCAGCGGCGTCTGCTCTGATCCTTGCGGCCGCCCGCGTGGCCGCGCTAAGGATGCGCCAGGTTTCCGGGAGGCCCAGATGGACAGGAACGACGACCGGATCGAGAGCGAACTCTGCCTGCGCCAGGGCGAGGTGGTCCGCCTGATCCCCGAGGTCAGGCCAAATGTTGCCTTGCAGACCTTCCGGGAGGTGATCCTCGATGTTCTCTGCGGGGAGCACCAGGACCCGATCCCGGTCTCGCTCGAGGAGGTGCGCGATGCTCACCGCGGCGACAATGCCGCCTTCGAGCCGGAGGTCATCACGCCGGCGGGCGCGCGGCTCCTGAAACGGCTCTTCGAGGCCGGGATGATCCCGCAGCGGCGCAAGGCCTCCCCGAAGGACCTCTCCGCGCTCGAGGCCTATATCGCGAGCGAGCCCGATCTCGTGGAGCGGAGCCGGGCGCTCCGCACCAGCCGGACCGCCGCGAAGGAGGCCCGCGACGCGGCCTGGCGCGCCATGGACGAGCGCGCGCAGGCGATTGCCGCCGATCCGGGCATCGCCCGCGCCGAGGAGATCTCGGCCGCGCTGATCGACCGGGTCTTCATCCATTTGCGGGGATACGGCGCCGGCGGAACGATCCGGCTCGCCGGCATGGAGTGCCACAAGATGCTCGACCGATACCTGTCGAACAGCGGCAAGACCCGGAGCACGACCGCCGTCTGCTGGTGGATCGACGAAGAGGGCCAACGCCACGGCGATCCCGCGCCTCTCTCCATCCCCAACCGCAGGAGCGACCCCACCCGCAACTGGGGTCTCGGCCGGGACTAGGCCGCCCCGCATTGCGGGTTTCTGATTTTCGCATCTTTCCGGGATGATCGCGGGAGCCAGACAAGGATCCCGCCATGCCCGCAGCCGATTACCCGACCCTGACCGCCGCCCTTTCCGAGCGCGGGCGCGCGCGCTTCGCGAAGGCCGTCTCGGATCTTGAGGCCGGCGCCGCCGCCGGTTCGATCCCGAACCCCGTCTTCACCGAGGCGAAATCCCTGGTTGGCCGGGCCATCGAGGAGGGCTGGCGGCGCGCCGTGCAGGACCCCTACACCTGGAGCCGCGACTATGCCGCGGCGGAAACGGAACGGGCTGCGCTCCAGGCCCTGAACGGATATCCGCAGGCTCACACCATGGCCACCTTTCAGCGCCGCGCCGAGGCGGTGCCGGACACGCCAGCGGGCCGGGCAATCCGTGCCTTCCTGGCGGAGATCGCACCGCTCGCCGGGCTCGTCACCCGCTGCAAGGATCTCGCCGTCAAACGCCAGCCGAAGGTGCCGGAGGCGACGCCAACCGAGCGGTACTCCGCCCCCGCGGCCTCCGGCACCGCGATGGCGCGGGTCCTCGGCGTGCTTGAGGAGATCACGCGGGCATCCCGCGACGCGCTGCGCGACCTGATCGCGGAGCGCCACACGCGCCGGCTCGACGCCTATCTCGCCGCGCAGGAGGAAAACCGGACCGCGCCGCAGGGAAAGCGGCTGCGGGACTACTCGCCTTACGAACACACGCGCCGGATCGGAAACGGCCGGTCGGACCCGGTGCTGCGGGGAGCGCTCGAGGCGTTGACAGAGTCGCGCTTCGACCATGACAGCCGCCAGACGCTTCATCAGCGCAGGCCCGATTTCCGCGAGCGGATCGGCAGGCGCGCCGATGCCGACGCCGACGAGCTCTGCCGGAGCTACATCGACAAGAACCTCGCCAAGCTCGACAGCATCATCGAACGCAAGGGCGATTTCGAAGCGATCGAGGTGATCGGGCGCAGGCTCGATCCCGCGGGCATGGAGGGGCGGCTTCGCGTCAGCTTCGCCGACGGCGCCTCCTTCGAGGCGCGAAGCTCGGTGGTCATGTCCTGGTCGGTCCACGGCAAGGCCTTCCTGCGTTTCCCGCTCACCTTCCACGATGTCGTCCTCGCGGGCGGCGCGCCGATGCCCGCACCCTCGGAGGAGCGGATGAACGAGGTCTTCGCGGCGCCGGCGTCCGCGCCGGAGGAGGACGGGCCGGAGCCCTGATGCGGGATGCCGGCCTTTCCGCTGGAAGACGCTTTGCGAATATGCGACCAATCCCTCCGAAATCGCCCGCGAGACAAAACCATGGATGAAGCGATCCTGAAATACCCCCGAACACCGCATCTCGAGGGGTCGAAGCTCCAGCCTGGCGACGACGCCGGCGACCAGGTGACGCTCGACGAGCTGCGCGGCCGCCATCCCGGCTGCCGCTTCATCTCCGAGGAGAAGCTCGACGGCGCCAACACCGGGATCTCCTTTGGCGCCGGGCTCGAGATGCGCCTGCAGTCGCGCGGGCATTACCTCGCGGGCGGCGCCCGCGAGGGACAGTTCAACCTCCTGAAGGAATGGGCCGTCTTCCACGAGGCCGAGATCATGGAGCGGCTCGAGGATCGCTACACCATGTACGGCGAGTGGTGCTTCGCGCGCCACACCCAGTTCTACGACGCCCTGCCCCACTACTTCCACGAGTTCGACATCTGGGACCGGCAGGAGGGCGTCTTTCTCTCGACCGACCGCCGGCACGCGCTCCTCGAGGGGTCGCCGGTCGTCTCGGTCCCCGTCGTCGGCGAGGACTGGCCGAAGGACCGCAAGGCGCTCCGGGACATGGTTGGCCCGTCGCTCTACCGCACGCCGGGCTGGCGCGACGCGCTTCGCGAGGCGGCGGCCCAGGCCGGCGTCGACCCCGAGCGGGCGATCGCGGAAAGCGGGGCCATGCGGCCCGACGCCGATCTCGCCGAGGGCCTCTATATCAAGGTCGAGAACGAGGGCCGGGTGGTCGGACGCTACAAGTGGGTCCGTCCCGGCTTCCTGCAGACGATCCTCGAGAGCGGCACCCACTGGGCGGCGCGGCCGATCGTCCGCAACCGGCTCGCCGACGGCGTCGATCTGTTTGCCGCACCCTCCGCCATGCCGGCGCCATAGTTGCGAAAATTATTGACGCCATTCGGATGCTGATCTATGTTTTTCGCAAATGCGGAATGAGGGCCAGATGACGGAAGAGACCAAGGCCGAGAAGTTCGTGCGGCTCCGCGACAGCCGGCTGCCGAAGATCCTCGAAGCGATCGGCATCCTCGGCAATCTCTCCTCGAAGAAGAACTACGACTATACCGAGGCGGAGGCGCGGGACGTGATCGCGGCGCTCCGGGAAAAGGTGGACGAGGTCGCCGCCGCCTTCGGCGTCGCTGCGGACGCGCCTGCGGCCCCGCAAGCCCCCTTCGCGGCCGCCGAGGCGCCGGCCGCGGACCTGCCCGCCCATCTCGTCGACCTCACGAAGCTGCGCAAGAGCATCCGCGAGGTGGACGGCCGCCTGCTGCGGGTCGACCCCGACTCCTGGACGGATCTCGATCTCATCCATGTCGGCCCGAAGCTCGGCCTGGCGCTCGAGGCCTCGATGGAGGGCGATTCCAAGGTCGCGGTGGCAATGCTGCTCGAGGTTCTCGCGACCTGACGCCCGAAGCGACAAGGGCATTCCGGTTTTCCCGGGATGCCGCGAGAATCGGCTGGCAAGAGGGCGAAGAGAAATGAGCCATTTCCATGTGAACATCGACTACGACGAGGGCAAGCCGGGATCTTATCGCGGCGTCGTCGTGACCCGCGGCGGGCGCGAGGAGGAACGCTGGTCGAGCGGCGATCCGCAGGCCGACTGGGCCGCCTATCTCGCCTGGGGCAAGGCGGGCGGGCAGCTGGTTCTCGAGGGCAGCAGCATCACGCATTTCGTCTACGACAACCCGCAATGGCGGTTCGTTGAGGATGCGGATGGCCATGAGGTCCTGGTCCCGGAGGACCGGCCGGGCTGGCGTGGCATCATCGGCAGGAAAGGGGCGCCCATGGGCGAGAAGATCACTCACGAGATCGAGGACTGGCAGGACGACCATGACCGCGCGCCCGAGGCGCCGCGGAGCATCTCCCTTGAGATCGAGAGGGGCGCCGACCGCATCGACATCAGCACCGCCGATGGCCGGAAGATCTGGATCGAACTCGAGAACGGCGCGGTCCGGCTCCATGTCTACGACGCACGCAAGGACGAACCGGTCAACATCACCTTGCCGGCGGACGGCGAGATCACCGTCGACACGTCGGATTACGACCTTGGCGAAAGCCACGCCCCGGAGGATGCGTCCTCCGGACCCGGCGCCTGAGGCGGAGCACCATGATGACCGACATGAGCGAATTCTCGAAGCGCGGGATCTCGATGCGCTACTGGCTGCAGGGCCGCGGCTTTCACCTGGCGCTCGAGGCGATGGATTTCGCCAAGGGCTTTCACACCGGCACCCGCAAGGACGGGGTGACGCCGGAGTTCGACCACCAGGTCTCGATCGCGCATTACCTGCGCACGCTCGAGGCCTCCCTCTCCTATCCGCAGGAGACCTTCGCCACCGTCTTCCTGCATGACGTGCGCGAGGATTTCGACGTGGCCGACGGCGAGATCCGGGTGCGCTTCGGCGACCGGACCGCCAATGCGGTCGCGGCGATGACGAAGACCTTCCGGGGTGAGAAGCGCCATCCCGGCGCGGTCTTCTCCGCGATCGCGAACGATCCGGTGGCCTCGGTGGCCAAGGGCGCGGACCGCGGCCATAACCACAGGAGCATGGTCGGCGTCTTCTCGATCGGGAAGCAGAAGGAATACCTCGCCGAGACCAAGGTCTACTTCCTGCCGATGCTGAAGGAGGCGCGGCGGCGCTTCCCGGCCCAGGAGCCGGTCTACGAGAACATCAAGCATGCGCTGACGGGTGAGATCGCCCTGATCGAGGCGATCCATGCGGCGATGCGCCCCGAGCCGCAGCCGGCCGCGAAGGATGGCGGTGACGATCTCCGTCCCGGCAACTGAACCCGCACCACGAAGGACACCCCCGATGACCGACCCCATTACTACCCCCGCCGGCGCGCTGACGCTTGCCTCCCTCATCGCCTCGCGCGATTTCGTGGGCCGCAAGGCCTGGGACGCGGGCTGGTTCATGGATGGCGACGAGATCGAGAGCGCCCTCTACGGCACGTATGGGTCGTGGAGCGGGAGCGAACATGCGAGCCTGTTCTTCGAGAACGAGAAGATGACCTCCATCGACATCGACAAATGGATCTGCACCGACACGCGGGTCGGTCTGGAGCTTTTGCTGCTGAACGGCGAGCCCGTGGCCGTGACCTGGCAGTCCGCGCGCAAGGCCGACAAGGAGATGCGCTTCATCAGCGCCGAGGCCCGCGACCTCTTCGTCACCGCCTGGGAGAGGCATCGTCCCGCCCCGGACCTTGCGGCCTCGGTCCTTGACGAAGCGACCCTGAACATGCCGGTCGCCCCGGCGGGCCAGGAGCCATACGGAACCTGGGGTGACCTCGGCCGCCGGGAAGGCCTCCATCTCTCCGTTTCGGGCGTGGCCCGGTGGCTCGCGGCGGTCGCCGCCGAGGGCGGGCTCGGCACGGTTTCGAACGAGGCGACGCTGAAATGCGTCGAGGCGGGACTCCGCGCCGAGATCGGCAACGGCGAAGCGAGGCTCGAAGAATATGCCGGGCTTCCCGCCGAACGGCGGGAGGCGATGAAGGAGCCCCTCGCGAAGGTCGAGGCCGAGATCCTGGAATACAACGCCAGCATCAGGGCGAAACTGCTGGATCCGATCCAGGCGAGGCTTGCCGATCTCGCCCCGGATACACCGGCGGCCTGACCGGGAGCACCAAGGAAACGCGCCATGCCCGGTCCCCTTCCCGAGATCCTCGAGCAGCCGGTGATCCCGCCGCCGCTCCACGGCGTCAACCCGCGCACCATCATGGGCCGCGCGGACTGGGACCGGATGCGGCGCGCGGTCTGTGCCCGCCACGGCTACCGCTGCGCCGCCTGCGGTGTCGCCTCGCGCCAGGCGCTCTTCTTTCCGCGCCTCGAGGCCCATGAGCGTTTCTCGGTGGATTACCGGGCGCTCCAGATGCACCTCATCGGCATCGAGCCGCTCTGCCATGCCTGCCATTCCTTCGTCCATGGCGGGCTGATGGAGGTGCGGATCGCGACGCGGCAGATGAGCCGCGAGACCGCGATAACGATCCTCTCGCATGGGGTCTCGGTTCTCTCGGAGACCCGCGGCAAGGTGCCGGTCGTGGCCGACAAGCTTTGCCGCGCGCTCGGCATTCGCCACGGCCTCGCCGTAGCACCAATGCCGCCCCGCACACCCTGGAAGGGCTGGCGCATGCGCTGGGAGGGCCGGGACTACGCCTCGCCCTACCCGAGCGAGGCTGATTGGCGCCGCGCCATGCGGGCGCGATCGGTTTCAGGATAAGCATTTCCCATTTCTGTTTTTCGCTTATTCGAAAGAGGCTGGCCCGAACAGGGAGGCCTGCATGCCCGATTGCCCGACCCGTGCCGACATCGACGCACTGCGCCCCGCGCTCGCGGTCGCCGCCCAGGCCTGCCTCGACGACTGGCAGCAGGACAAAGACGGCCTCGATGAGGTCCTGGGCGCGGGCGGCGCCTGCCAGGAGATCGCCTCGGCGATGGCCACGGTTCTCTGCGAGGCCGGCGTCGAGGACGTGGCGGAGGTCTATACCGAGTTCGACGGCGGCCATGTCTTCCTGATGGCGCGGCTCGCCGAGGGCGCCTTCCGGGTCGACATCCCACCCCAGGCCTACGAGACCGGCGCGGGCTATGTCTGGCGAAAGCGCGAAGGCGTGACGCTCTCGGCTGACGATGTCGTCCTCCACCGTGTCGAGCCCGCGATGGACCGGGAGGAGTTCGGCCGGCGCTACTGCGAGGGATGGTCCGAGCCCGAAGCCGAGCCGGAGCTGGCCTGGTAGGCCTGGGGCTGCGCGCAGGAAATCGCCAGTTGCCGCATGGGCGCTCGCCAGCCATGCTGGCCGGGCAATCATCGCGCGGGGCGGCATGGGACGGCGGGAAAAGACCGGGATCAGGAGCGGAAACCGCATCTACGAACCCGAGATAGACGAGATCTTCCGGCAGGCCTTCCTGACCAACCCGGCCTTCTGCGACCTCTTCCGCGCGCGGCTTCGCATCGAGGGCACCGGCCCCGCTCGGAGCGCCCTCACGCAGCAGCCGCACCACCCCGACACCGGAACGATAGATCTCGATGTCGTCCTCGGCGAGACCCGGCTCCTGATCGAGAACAAGATCCAGGCACCGTGGTCGGAGACCTCGGAGGGTGTCGCCCAGCCCGAACGCTACGAGCGCTCTGCGCGCCGTTGTGGCGCCCGCTCGGTCCTCGTGGCGCCGTCCGCCTATATCGGCCAGGTCGAGGAGGCGATCGAGTTCGACCATTGCCTCGATTACGAGGAGCTGGCCCCCGCCCTCGCGGGACAGGACAGGTATTTCGTCGAGGAGGCGGTGCGCCAGGCGTTGATCCCGACGATGAACCCCAACGAGATCGTCACCCGCTTCTTCAAGCGTTTCGAGGCGCTGGTCCCCGAAGTCGCGCCCGGCCTGCACATCCACAGGCACTACATCCGCAACGACGGCTCCTACACGGCGCATTTCATCGCCAGGAAATCGCTCGTCCTGCATCCCGGCCTTCCGACCCCCTCGATCTTCCTGCAGTTCCGGCAAGCAAACGTGAAGCTCCTGATCCAGGAATGGGGCCGCCAAGTCGACGCGCTCCGCGCGACAGGCCTCCATCACGGCACCGGCTACCGCCTCGAGCAGATCCGCGGCAGCGCCGGAACTCTGGGGGTCGTCGCGGCGACACCGGGCATCGATCCTTCCGGCGATTTCGAGGTGCAGCGCCAAAATTGCGTCACAGCCATCCAGACCACCGAGGCGCTTTGCCGCTGGTGGGACGCTCACCCCGAGGTCATCTCGGCCTGGAGCCGGGTCGCGGAGACCGCCGGCCGGGCGCGTTGAACGCCGCGCCGCCGACCATCCCTTTTAGATTTACTTCCATATTTCGCAATCCCGCCGCATAGTCCGGGAAACCTGACGAAGAGGACTTCCCGTGACCGACCAACCGATCGCCTGGACCAGGGAGGGCCGCCCCCTCTTCGACAACACACCGACCGTCGTCTGCGCCGCGGTCCCCGTCGAGGGTGGCATTCTTGCCGTCCGCCGCGCCCATGAACCAGGCGCCGGCAAGCTCGGCCTGC
This sequence comes from Defluviimonas salinarum, assembly GCF_026013545.1. Classification (GTDB taxonomy): domain Bacteria; phylum Pseudomonadota; class Alphaproteobacteria; order Rhodobacterales; family Rhodobacteraceae; genus Albidovulum; species Albidovulum salinarum. Next base: position 117,420 of record NZ_JAPDOG010000014.1, read on the forward strand.
CGGGCGGTTATCACATGCGCGGCGAGAGCTGGCAGATGGGCGGCGCGCGCGAGGTGATGGAGGAGACCGGCTACGCGGTCGATCCCGGCCAGCTCACGGTGCGCCACCTCGTCACCGACGAATACGGCAACAACGTCGTCTTCGCCTTCCACGAGGGAGAGGCGGAGCCCACCGCGGCGCCGCTCGACGGCGAGGCGCTCGAGATCGTCGTCGTCCGCGAGGGGGATCTCGATCCGGAGGACTGGGCCTTCCCGCTCCACCGCGCCTTCGCCGCCCGCGCGCTCTACGAGCTGAAGCTGCAGCAGGGCCTGCGGTCGCTTCTGAATGCACGGACCGACGACGGGCTCGGTGTCGACAGCCGCCAGCTGGCGCTCGGGCTCCTGGCCGGCTTCGAGGGCACCACCCAGGACTGGCGCCGGATCGCGCGCTCCTGCCACTACGAGCATCCCGAAACCGAACCCGCCCTCTCGCCGGAGCCCTGATCCATGCCGCCCTCCCTGTCCGCCAAGAGATTCATCCGCTCACTTCGCAAGACCCTCTTCGACCGAGGCAATCGCGACGCGCATCTCCTTTTCGATGCGATGGTTTTGCGTGCCAAGGCGGATGGCGGCTACGGCGCGGAATTTGTCTGCTTCGCCGAGGTTCCGTCGACGGTGGCGCTCCGCGAGATCTCCCGCCCCTTCGGCGACTACTGGAAGGATCTCGAGTTCGCCAACCGCATCGACGAGATCGACGCGGCGATGCTGCCCGCCAAAGCGCGCCTCGCCGCGACGCCGCGCAGCCTCGACGGCCGCATCTTTCCTGCGATCGAGATCGGGGGCGGATGGTCGCTCTCGCTTCAGGGTGACAGCGCGGGATATGCCTGCCGCCCGCGGGAGCGCCTCGCGACGCTCGAGGAATACGACCTGCTCGAGGGCGTGATCTACGGGCCGGGAGGGGAGACGGTCGATCCGGCGCGCCTCGGCCTTCCCTTCGCGGTCAGGACCAAGTTCACGGACGCCCGCGACGACGGACCCTCCATCGGGACCCATCTCGACTGGAGCGACATCCACGAGATCCGCATCTCGCTCGAGCAGGCGCGGCGGGTCGGTCTCGCCCCGGCCGGGGAAGCGCCCGCGCCGGACGGGCGTTACACCTGGATCCTTGCTGGGAACAACCGCTGCGGCGAGTTCATGTCGGCCCACGCGAGCCGCGCGGCGGCACTCGACGAGATCAGCGAGATCCTCGGCTTCGAGGATGAGGATATCGCGGAGGACAGCCCGGAATACTGGACCTGGGCCGAGGCGCGCCTGGCCGCCACATCCGTAAGCCTGAATTTCGGGAAGCTCGACAAGAAGACGAACGAGATCGTGGACGAATGGCGGCAGAGTGCCGTCGAACCGGAGCCGGCCGGGCAGGATCCGGCACCCTGAAGCCGGAAAGGGACCGGCGGATCCGCTTGCCGCCGCCCTTCAGAACGCGTAATGTGAGATTGTCTTTTCTTTTTTCGCATACCTCAAGGCGTAGACGCACATGCACTGGTTCCTGACCATCTTCGTGATCCTGGCAAAACCCGTGACGGATGGGGGTTCCGAAAAGCCGGGAGACCTCCTGAAATACCTGCCGATGGGCGCGACCCAAACGGAGGCCCAGTGCGAGGAGATCGCGGCAGATTTCACCGGAGCGCTGCGCGCGACCGGCCAGGATTCCGTGATCGTGCTGCACAACTGCACGCCGATCCCGGTCGCGACCTCCGATGCGATCGGAGATGCCCAGGGTTGGACGCCGCCGGACGAGGGCGGCTGGCCGGCGAAGGAAACCGACTGATCCCGGAGATCCGCATGGACAAGCTGCCGCTCGGGCAGATCGCCTTTATCGACTTCGAGGCCTCCGGGCTCTCGGCTGGAAGCTGGCCGATCGAGGTCGGCCTCTCCCGGTTCGGAGATGGCACCGGGATCACGACCTGGTCGAGCCTGGTCCGTCCCGAACCGGACTGGTCCCTCGACGACTGGTCGAAGGCCGCCGAAGGCGTCCACGGGCTGTCGCTCGGCAGCCTCGCGGATGCGCCGCGCGCGACTTCCTTCAGCGCCTCGGTGGCCGCGTTCCGCTCTCCGACGCGCCGGAATTCGACCAACGCTGGCTCGACCGGCTCGTCGCGCCCATCGGCAGGGAGGGCGCGGTGCGGATCCGGGATTTCGACGCGATGTCCTTCAGCCTCTTTTCCGGAGGCGCGCTCGATCGGCTCTACGAGCGGCTCGAACGGTTGCGGGTGCCGCATCGCGCCGGCCCGGATTCCGCGCGCATGGCAAAGGCCTGGGTGGCGGCGCTCGATGCGTCGAAATAGCCCGCAAGGCAATCCCGGCCCGCATGACTGATCGGGCTCAGTGACTCGTTGCGCTCGCCTCCGTACCCCTCATGGCCTCGTCGAGCCAGGCGGCGGGCACCGTCCCGCCATTGGCCGCGATGATCGCGTTGATGAAGTCCGCGCCCCAGTTGCCCGATCCCTTGTGCGGATTGCGCATGGCGCGGTACCGCATGAACCGGGGCTCGAAGCTCTCCGCCATGGAGTTCGGCGCGCCTTCGACCGGGTCGATGCGCCGCGCGACCTGGACGTAGTCGAAGCCGACAGGATCCTCGCCCTGCTCCATGGAGAGCCCGACATAGAGGCCGCCGGTCATGGTGAAGCCGACCGCGCGGAGTTCCGCCAGGAATTCCGGGCTCAGGGCGGCATCGTCGTGTTCGAGGGAGAGATCCAGCGCGATTACATACACCCGCGGCATCTCTATCTTCGTTTCCGGCCGGCCCATCCCGTTCTCCCTTCCCGGTGTCGTCTTGAACGCGTCCGGGAGATCCCAGTGCGGGAAGGGAAATGCAAGTCCAAACGGCATTGGCTCAGGATGGCCCGCCGGAAAGCCCGCCATCGCGTTCGTCGAGATAGACCTGAATTCCAGCCTCCCGAGATCCTGACCCGCCTCGAAGTAACCCGCGCCGAGATCGCGGACAAATAGCCGCTCCACTGACCGGATCCGCACACGACCGCCCATTTGCGCTTGCGGCGACGTCGATCGGTTGGCACTGTCCATGCCTGAGGCCGAATGGAACGCCAAAACTGCCTTTCAGTCGCTCCAGGCCGGCATCAGGGAACAAATGAGGAATCATGACTGGCAAGGGAATAGTCGAGTCTGCTGCCTTCGTGATCGCCGCCCTTGGCGGGGGGGTCCTGGTGTTTGCAGTATCGCACTTCATCAATCTCCATCTGTATTCGGTGAAAATCAAGCCAACCGAATTTGATCTCGTTTTCGGTTCAACCTTGGTGCTGATTTCCATAGCAGCTGTTGCGTTCGTTCTGAGGCGCCGCAGCAGCGCCACGAAAGCGATGGCCCGAACTGCATGGTTTTTCGCAGTCTCCGCATCCGCAGTGCTTGCCTGGTGGCTGCTCGGCGTATGGGCAAATACCCGCGTGAAACAATACGACGGTGAGAACTTCCTGCAAGATACATGGGGCATCGCACTTGCGCTCCTGTTTTGGCTGGCACTCGCCACCTCTGTCATAAGGTCGAGGCGCGAAAAGGGTCCGTGATGCTACCCGGAACACACTCCTGAGAAGCGCAGCAGGATCGACGTCCATCCGCCCGAAAAAAACAGACAGACAGGGTTCGCCCTGTCTGTCTTTCTTTCGGGCGGACATACCTTCCTTGTGGACAGAAGGAGTCGCGAGAGCCAAGCGATCTTCCGCTGCACCGCCTGCGGCGTCGTCGAACACGCCGACATCAATGCGGCGAAGGTGATCCTGAAGCGGGCGCTCGAGGGCGCCGTGGCGGCAGGACGGCGGGGGAACACCCCGTTGCTGGACGTGGAGGATTGGGCTCAAGCCCCCTGCGAAGCGTCAACTCGACTCGCTCCGGAGCGGCTCGATGCCGCCGCGGAGCGACCGGAAATCCCCGTCTCTTCAGGGCGGGGAAGATGTTAATCAGATATCAAGCAGCGCGTGATATTTCAATGCCGCCGTGAATGAATGCCTATGGCAAACCCCTTATAACGCAGGGCCTTTCAGTCGCCGGGCGGAGCCTGAATGAAAACTGAATAAAATCAGAACGCCGGCTCCATGCCGGCGCCGGCGGGTTCGCGATGCCGCGCCAGGGTCTCCGCGAGGATCGCGCCGAGGCGCGCCACCGCCCGCCGCCCGCCCTCGGAGCGCGGATCGGCGACAGCCGTGGCCTCGCCGACCGGATCCGCGTCCCAGCGCCGCGCCACGAGCGTCGCGAGCGCGGCCGCGAGAAGGGTCGCATACCCCCTGCCCCGTTCGCGCGCGTCGGTGAAGACCGCATCGACGAAGATCTCCATCTCCCGCTCCTGGCGCCCGAAGACGTTGATCTCGACGGTCATCATCGTGTGAAGCCGGCCGGGATCGCCGGCCGGTCCGATGCCGATCGTGATGTTGCGCTCATCCGCCTCATCGAGCGCAAGGGCGGCGGGCGAGATCGGATCTCCCTTCGCGACCCGCATCCGGCCGGGCGCGGCGATCGAGAGCGCGTCGAGGCGGGGATCGAGGATGCGGATCGCGAGATGCGGGGGCAGGGTCACGCCGGTCGCGGCGAGCATGTCCTCCGCCGTGACCGGCAAAAGGTCGTCATGAACCGAGGGTGTCATCATGGCTCCAGCCCCGGTGCAGGAACGATTGGAGTGCCAGTCCTCTTTTCGCATTGCCAGGTGCCGCGCGAACGGGTCGGCATGGCCGGGTATGCACCCGCATCAGGGGGTCGGCCCGTCGTCGGCCAGGCGCCGGCGATCCTCGATCGCCTCCTCGACAAGCGCGTCGGAGAGCCAGAGGTGACCAATGTCGATCCGGTCCCCTTTGCGCTCGGCGATCTCGAGGGCGTTGTCGAATGACGCCGGCACCGCGCCATCCGGTTTGCTTCTCGTCCGGATGAAATGCGCCCAGACAAGATCCTCGATCCCAGGCGTATCCTCGGCCAGGAAGAAGGTCGCGCCCCCGTCCTTCCTGCGGATCGCCGCGGCATGGGAGCAGCCGGCCGGCGCCGAGGCCACGCCCCGGGTCACCGAGAGATCCGCCTGGTTGGCGAGGGCGGTATGGAGGCTCTTCTCCTCGGGATGGAGCTTGCGGACCGCGTCGGCCACCTTCCGCTCGACCTCGCCCTCCGACGCGCCGGTGAAGAACACCGTGAGCTCGGCCGTGTCGAGCATCGCCACGAACCAGGGCCGCTCTCCGGTCTCCTCGAGCTGGCGCGCCCAGAACATCTCGCGCAGCTCCTCGCGGTGGAGCGGCGGATGCAGGAGCTCGCCCTCGAAGCACTCCACCCGGTAGTCCGCGGTCACCGAGACCGGCTCGAGACCGATGACGGTTCCCCGTTCGAGCGCGAGGACACCGTCATAGAGCTTCGTCGCGCCGAAGGAGGAAAAGGCGGTCGCCTGGACCCCCTCGTGGAGGATGAGCCCCGCGAGCGAGGCGTAGACCGGGACCTTCGCCGCGATCATCTTCTCGACCTCCGCCAGGCTGCCCTGGTAGTTCTCGGCCAGGCCGAATTCGTCCTTGATCCACACCATCTCAGGCCTCCAGTTCCGGTCCGTTTTCGGCCGGCGCGGCATAGCGCTCCGGCCAGGCCCAGCCCGGCTCGTCGACGAGATAGGGGTCGACCTCGAGGGGCCGCGTCGAGATCAGGAACAAGTCCTCGATCCAGGCCTTCTTCGGCAGATCCGGGCTCTCGAAGCGTTCCGCGAAGAGCTCCACCTTTCCGCCCGTGGCCATGTAGACGTGGAGCGTCGTGCCAGGCGCGAATTCGAGCCGGACAATGTCGTTTTCCCGGGCATAGTCCTCGAGGAGCCGCTGCGCCTCTTGCCGCGTCGCGGGCGCGCCCTTCACCTCGCGGCCCCGGTCGCCGATCCCGCCGTTGGCCTCGATCGCGGCCGCGCCCGCCATCAGGATATCCTTCAGGATCTCCTGGTCGGCGAAGGTGACGTCCCAGAGATCGCAGCATACCCGGCCGACCATGTCGGGTTCGGGGATGTCGGTCCGCACAACGTCTCCCGGCTCTTCGGGGTTCTCCTGCCAGAGGTCGTCGTGCTCCTCGTTGAAGTGGCCGACACGCAGGATGTCGCCCTCGCGCATCACCGCCGGGTAGCAGTTCGTGGTGTGGATCCGCATCAGGCCGAGGCGCTCGACGTGATCGCGGGTGCGGAGATCGACGCCGAGGTCGGAATTGATGCTGGCCTCGTCCGGGTCGTCCTTCCCGACGCCTTCGTTGAAGCCCGGGATACGGAACCAGTCCGCCATGTAGAGGATGCCGGACGGCAGCGTGATCTCGACGTGGCGGCAGGGCATGGGCGCATCGAATGCGCCGATCAGCTCGAAGCGGACATCCCGCATCTTTCCGCCTTCTGGGTAGATGTAGGAGCCGAGCATCGGATCGAGGAGGTGCTCATCGGACCAGCGCAGGCGTTGGTCGGTTTTCGGACAGGTCGGACCCTCGCTCGTCGAGAAGAACTTCCATTGCCCGGAGCCATACATGGCGGCGGTCTCCGCCGCGGCCCGGGCGATCTCGCCGATGAGCGCCGCATCGACCGGCATGAGGGCTTTCGGACCCACACGCTCCGCTTGGGATCGCCCCGCGAACGCGTCGAGGCCCGCGGCCTCGCGCGCCTCCATAATCGCGTCCAGGCCCGCCCGGAACAGCCCTTCGCCAATTGCGCGGGGGAGCGGCAGCGAGAAGATCCATTGCCATCCCCATTTCGGCTCCGCCTCGGCGCCATCGGCGACGAAGGCGTTCCATTCCTCCGCCTCGTGGATGCCGCGATCCACGCCGTGCGGCACGGGCTTGAGCAGCCCGAGGCCGCGCAGCTCGACCAGGATGTCGAGGATCTTCGCCTGAAGGCCAAGGTCCTTCACCGGGTGCGGGATCGCGACACGCAGCGCCGCATCCGTTCCCATCTCCTCCGGGGAGGGGAGCGGCCGATGGAAGTGCTTCTTCTCGCCGCGCGCGAACCCCTCCAGGGTCGCCGCGATCTGGCCGGCGATCCAGTCCGGCGTGATGCGCCGGCGGATGATGTCCGGGTCGAACAAGGGGTCGCGGTTAATGATGGGGGCTTTCATGCTGGGCGTCCTTCCTGGTCAAACGCTTGCGGCGGGCGCGTCGTTGCGCAAATCGACGAGGCGCATCGCCGCATCGTAGAGATCCTCGGTTCCGGGGATGCTCTGACCGTCGCCGACGAAACTGTCGTCGCGTCCGGTCCGGTCGAGCCAGTCCACGTAGTCCATCCACTCGTCCGGGATGAGGCCGGGTTCGGCAGCAACGGCGCGATCGGCCGCCTCCCGCAGCCGCTCCCGGTGCATTTCATCGAGGGCGTTCTCTTCGCGCGTGCGGGTCATGTCAGGGCTCCAGGTCCTCGTCGTCACACTCGAGATCGATCCCGAATGCCTGCACAACCGCGTCGTTCTGGGCCTCGCCCAACTCATCCGCATACATGAGTGCGGACTGCGCGGCCTCGCAGAGAAGGCGCTGTTTTTCTTCCGGGCCCAAGTTTCCCGGCGCATCGAAAATCAGCCAGTTCATGCTGTCGAGCGTCGCGGGCAGGAAGGCGACAGGAGCGTGCGGAATCTTCTGGAACTCCGCATGCACGGCCTGCAGGAACTCCCCGGGGTCTTCGAAGCTCCTTGCCGCCAGGGCGATCTCGGCGGCAAATTTCAAGGCAAGTTCGGCTGGCGCCGTCATTTCAGATCTCCATTTCGGGAGTTTCAGGGGATGCCGCCAGGACCCGGCGGATCTCCTCGCGGCTCATGACCGTGAGTTCGACATCGTCGTGCGCGAAAGCGGCATCGATGATGTCACCGAGATCGGCATTGGCGGCGACCTCCGGCATGAGGTCTCCAAGGAGCTCGGACAGCGGGTTCTCCAGGCTGTCCCGGGACGAGGCGGCCGTGACGCGGATCTGCGGGGTTGCGTCGCCTTCGAATGTGATCCTGGCAACCGCGAAATGCGCGGGCCGGGTGCCGTAGCCGAGGTGTGCCGCACCCTCGCCCTCCCAGATGAAGAACCCATCCGCCTCCTGCCAGATCCGGTCGATGATGGCCTGGTCCTTCATCCCGGCAAACTCGCCCGCCGTCCGGCCCGTGAGCGTCAGCGCTGCCCGGGCGATATGGCCGGTCAGGCTCTCGCGATCGCGGGCATGAACGATGACCTGGCGGTCGCCATGCTCGACGAGCGCGATGGCGATCGGCTCGGGCGCGCGCAGGAGAGCCTTGACCGGGGTTTCACCGAGGATCTCAGCCGCCGCGCGGTTCACGCCGACCGGATGGACGTAGCGGCGATCCGGCGTCTCGATCTGCTCGAAGGAGGTGGTCCAGCCCGCGCGCGCGCCATGGTCGATGACCGCGGCGATGAAGGCCGCCGGATCGAGATCCTTACCAGGGATGAAGTTGAACCGGCACTTGAGGCCGTCTGCGAGCGCTTCGAGGCTCGATCCGACATGGATCTCGGAGCGGAAAGAGGTCCTCGCCATGAAGATGGCGGCAGGCGGCTCGCCATCGTCCATGCCATGGCGCACCGGCGTTACATGGGTCAGGACGACAGAGGCCTTCAGCCTGTCGAGCCAGCCCGCCATCTGGTCTTCGCCGAGCGCGCAGATGAAGGCCTCGCGGTGCGGCTCAAAGACCTCGCGGATATGAGCGATCGAGAGCTCATCCCACCGATTGTAGCGCGCCTCGGCATCCGTCAGGGGCGCGTCGCGGAGGATCTCGTGGGCCGGGATGAAGTTCGAGCATGTGCCCGCGTAGCCCGAGGTGTCGTTCGGGTAATACTTGAGCCGGGAATGGAGGTCGGCGAGGCCCGGCATCGCCCCCTCGGGGTGGAAGGGCTCGTAGGGATCGTAGGCCGCCTGGACCCGGCCGTCGGGCAGCCGGTAGGCCGCGATCCGCTTCGTCACGTGATCGCCGGCGCGCTTGCCCTTGCGGGAATCTAGGCTTTCCTTCGCGTTTTTCGCGGAGATCTCCACGAGGCGCGGCGGAAAGGGGATCGTTCGGCGCATGGCGGCATCCTTGTCAGGTCTGATCGGGGCCGGGTTCGGAACCCAGCCCGTGAAGACTATTCCAGGGATGCGAAAACCGGAACGACTTGATCTTGCCCGGCGCGATCCGCTACCGGGCGCCCGGCCGCTCGTCCGCGGCCGCGGGGCCGGCTGACGGCTGTAGTTCGATTCCGTGTCGCGCGAGCACCTCGCGGACACGCTCCGGGGTCATGTGCGTGAGGCCCTGGAGGTGATAGCGGGTAATCGCCTCCCGGAGTTGGCGGAACCGCGAAGGATCGGTGCGTGCGAGGTCCGGATCGGCATCTTTCCGGGCAATCTCAGCAATCCGGATGATCAGGGGCCAATCTTTCCGCCGCATTGCCTCGAAAACCCTGCTTCCGATGAGTGCCTCTTCCGCCTCGATGCGAAGCGTGCGTTCGCTACGGCTCGCAGTCATCATCGTCATCCTTCTCGTTGCCGCGGGATGCCATCGCGATCTCGACGAGCACCAGGTTCTCCGTGGCGGTTTCCCGGTTCTCCGCCTGAGGGATCTTTCCGATCGCCGCGGCGATCCTCTCGAGCGTCACGTCACTATTGGCCACCCACCAGCTGGTATCTTCGAGATCGGATACTGACGCCCGCGCGAGCTTCGTCGCGATGATCAGCTCCGGCGGCGGCAAGGTCACTGTCAGGTTCCCGAACCTGCCATACACCTCGGTCTCGAATTGTTTCGGAAGCATCGTGATGCCAGGCCGCATGATCTGAAGATACATCTGATCCGCTTCGACATGGCCCTTGGGGTCGAAGAGCAGCCCAGCCTCAAGGCATGCGTTCCTGAGATCGGAGATGTCGAAATCGGAGGTCGGGTACCAGACGTCGATATCGGGCGTTTGCCGGTCATCCTGGCCCGAGAGCATTCCGGCTCCGCTGCCGACGATCGTGATCCGCGCCGGATGCTCGAGCGCCCGCCCGATCGCGGCCAGGACCTCATGGAGTTTCTCCCGGTCGATCATTGGTGCTCCTTTTGTGCCAGAGTATCGAAGCTCCGACGTGCCGTCCACGCGGAGCAAGCATACCGCTGCGCCCGGTCTTGCCGCCAGCCGGCAGCCCGATCAGGGCTCCGGGTCCTGCGCTACATCTTCCCGCAGCCCGATCCGGTCGATAAAGCCCGGGCGGAGCTCGTCGAGATAGGCGATGGCCCGCGGGATGTCCTCCGCGTCGATCGCGGTGCGGTAGGGAAAGTTGAAGGCGTCGAGCCTGCGGAGATTGGCGTCGTCGACCAGCGGGTTCTCGGGGTCCAGGCCCGGATCCCCGGGGGTCGAGTTCTCGACCGCCTCGCTGAAATCCCAGCCCGCCCGGATCCCGGCCTCGATCTCGTCCTCGCCAACCCAGGCCATCCAGTCGCGCAGGTCGAGCTGGCCGACCGGCTTGCCCGAGCTGCCCCGCATCCGCGCGAGCACCGGCAGGCCGCCGATGTTCTCGGGGCGCACCCAGAGCGCGTCGGGACCGGGGTTGAGGTCGTGTTTCGCGATGTAATCCGAGCTCGCGGTGTCCGCGGGGTCGATATCCTCGGGATCGGCATGAACCCAGCCGCCCTGCGCCTTCCCGACGACCTTCGGCTTGGTCGCGGAGCGCAGGACCCAGCGGTCCTCGACCTCGGTGTTGACGATCCTTTCGGATCTGAAGATCGACCTGGCCTTTTGCGGATCGGCCTCGATCCGGTCCGCGAGCGCACGCAGCGCGGCCGCGGCCCTTTCCGGCGTCAGGTCGACGCCGGCCGCATCGATCAGGCCTTCGACGGGTACATGCATGGCGTAGTGGAGCTTGTAGCTCATCTTCGGGCATCCTTCTTGCGTGCGGGTCCGGCCGGCCTCTTATCAAGGCATCCTATATCCTCCGAAGGAAAACCGAAATTCTGATCGATCGGAGTGGATTCCTGAAAAAAAGATTGTTTTGCATTTTTCGCGGTCCATTTCCATGCGCACCATCCCCTGCGCGAAAGGACAATCCATGGGACAAGGCGGCTTCATCACGCTCGTCAACGGCACGAATGCCCCCTGGCTGCGGAGCAGCCAGAACTCCTACCAGATGAACAACTGGGATTTCCCCGAACTGATCCTGCCCTACTCCTCGGCGCGGATCTACGTCGAATGGAACCAGAACATCTTTCACACCCAGAAGGACGACAACGGCCAGGTCGTCTACGAGATGAAGGCGCCCGGCCTCGCCGCTCCGCGGACCCTGTCGATCGACGCCTCCGCCAATCCGTCCTTCAACATCAGCGCTGCGGCGAACTTCGCGACCCAGACCATGCAGCCGAACGCCGTGGTCAATCTCGGCTGGTCTCACAACGGAAACCTCACGCTCGTCCTGGCTGGTGACGCCGGCGGCTTCCCGTTCATGACCGGAGACAACGTCGGCGCCTGGATGTTGCGCAGTATCGACCGGATCGGCCAGAAGACGCTCGCCGAAATCGCCATCCCGGGCGCCCATGACGCCGGGATGAGCACGCTCGGCTCGCCGACTGCCTTCTCCCATTCGTGCAACACCCAGACCCAGACCCTGGATATCGCGGATCAGCTGCAGCAGGGCGTGCGCTATTTCGACATCCGCCCGGTGATCGGCGGCGGGGAATACTATACGGGCCACTATTCCCAGATCGACATCAAGGTCTATGACGGCTGGCAGGGCGCTCGCGGGCAGAAGATCTCCGACGTCGTCAGCCAGATCAACGAGTTCGCGCTGAACTCGAACGAGCTGATCATCGTCGACCTTTCGCACGCCTACGACACCGACGCCGGAAACGGCGGCTACACGGATTTCACGGCCGATCAGTGGAACGGGCTCCTGGCCGAGTTCAAGGGGATCCAGAACCTCTACACGAATTCCGCGCAGGGCCTTCCGGACTTCACGAAGATGACCATTTCGGGTCTCATTCCGATCGCCTCCCAGGTCATCGTCATCGTGCGCAGCGATCTCGCCGGGATCGACCTTGGCAACACCTTCTACCCCGGCTCGTGTCTCGCCACCTACAACGAGTATTCCGGCACCAACGATCTTGGCACGATGGTCTCGGACCAGCTTTCCAAGATGAAGGCGCAGAAAGGCGCGGGGGCCTATTTCCTCCTGTCCTGGACGCTGACGCAGAGCAATGCGGAGGCGCTCTGCTTCCTCGATCCGACCGGGAGCACCGACAGCATCCTCGATCTTGCCAGCGAGGCCAACCAGGCGCTCGCCCCCGACCTCGTCCCGGCCCTGACCGCGCAGGCCTTCCCGAACATCGTCTACGTGGATGACATCCAGGACTCGCTCCAGACCATGATGGCGCTCTACGTGAACGAGCTCCTGTCCGCGACGGCCGCCTACGCCTTCCAGAGCGCGGCCTTCCCTGCCGCCTATATCCGCATGGACGGCCAGGGCGTGACCGCGCCGGTGGGCGCCGGCGCCGGCACCGTCAATGCCCAGATCGATGCCGGACCTTGGGAGGAGTTTCACCTCGTGCCGCAGGGCGACGGGACCTTCGCCATCCAGTCCGCGGAGTGGGGGAACGTGTCAATCCGCCTCGACGGCTCGGTCGCGGGCGACCAGAAGACCGTCAACTGCCAGTTCGGCGTCGGCCCCTGGGAGGTGTTCCGCCTGAAGCCGGTCGGCGGCGAATACTTCGCCATCCAGTCCGTCGCCTTCCCGACGCTCTATCTCGCGCTCGACACCGAGGGGGCGACGAGCCCGAACGGATCCGGCGTCGGGATGGTCTACGGCACGACGGATCTCGGACCGAAGTCGCAGTTCAAGCTGGTCCTGTCCTGATCGATGAGCCCGGCCGCCAATCCTGGCGGCCGGGCTTTCAGCAAGGCGACGCGACCCGTTTTCTGGCTCGCGATCTCAATCACGTGTATGCTTGAAGATATCTACACGGACGCCGTCATGGAGGCTCGTGTCATGCTCAAGCGGTTAGGTTTCGCTTGCTTTCAGGTTTTTTGTTCGATTGCAGGCGTAGCGGCGGCACAGACGGATCGGTGCGCCGCCGCGTTGATCCAGGATCACGGAAAGCTGGACTTGCGGCAAACAAGTTCGCTTGCCCTTGCAGAGTTGTACCGACAATCCATAAGCAACGACAAGAACTGGGCTGCCGGCGTTACCGTGCCGATTGAGGGTGTCCCCCTCTCGGGAAGCGCCGAAAGCGCCGAAAGCACGCGGGAAAGCTTTTTCCGTCAATCCAGCCTGGACTGGTCGTTCGAGAGGGTTGAAAGTGTTGCGACGCAGACGCTCTCGGATAACGCGGTTGAAGCCTACCGGATCTGCAAGGACGGTGAGCACAGAACAGGCCCGCGGATACTTGCGTATCGGGCAACGCGCGAGGGAGTGACGGTCGAGATTCGCTGGATCTCTGGCGGAGGTGCGCCCACCCGAGAAACGGGCGCTTCAATCGTTGTGGAAGGCGGAACTGTCGATAATGCCTTCCCGACGACTTGGGAAACCGGAGATAGCCGAACCCGCTTTGTCAGGCGGGAGCCTGGGCGAGATATCCGCATCCGGGCCGATATAGGGCCGGGGACCGACTCGATATTCATTTCCCGGATGCCCGATCCGCCAGCAACCCGACCGGTTCTCGAGATGGCCGCATGTACTGGTCATGGCGATTTTGGCGGTTTCCGGTTCTGGGGGCCGCGGGGAGAGTGGTGCAATGGTCTACGCGACCCCAAGTGGGGCAGATATGACGCCGACCCAAGGGTTGTCACCCAGCTTGGGAGCTGTACTGGCCCGGGCGGCAGCGTCGAGGGTTTGACGTTCTGGGGCCCCGTCGGAGCGCCATGCTTGCTGCAGGATGGCGGGTGGGGGACATACCAGAATCCCGTAGACATATCTTCCAGCGGCATTGCCAGTTGCCCTGGAGGAGGAAAATACTTTTCCAAGCATTACCTTTGGGGCCCCGCTGGTAAGGCCTGTTTCGGACTTCCGGAGTGGGGCGCCTTCGACCAAGGCCGGGTCATTTCAAACGCCGAACGGTAATAGGCCGAGACATCTCGACACCGCCAGGATCAAGGTCGCTACCTGATGCGGAAACGTTGCCATCCCCCCCTTGCGCGATCGGGTTGGCGCAGCAACTCCGGCAAGACCCATTTTTTTCAAGGAGCCTCTTTCGGTCTTCGGTGAACTGGATTATCCTTTTTTCGCATTACCGCGATCCTCGCGGGCGATCCCCGGAGGATCCGATGACCTGGCTCGACCATATCCTCACCGGCCCGGCCGATCCGGACCGCCTCGCCCGGGACTTTCCCTGGGCGGCGGCGATGATCGGCTGCCCGCATGACCCGGTCTACCATTCGGAAGGCGATCCCTGGACCCACACGGCGATGGTCGCGGCAGAACTCGAGGCCGGCGATGGCTTCGCCGGCCTTCCCGAGGAGCGCCGCGAGATCCTGCGCCTCGCCGCCTGGTTCCACGACGTGGCCAAGCCGATGACGACCGAGATCGTCTGGGACGAGGAGCTGAAGCGCGAGCGCGTCCGCCAGCCCGGCCACGCGCCGCTCGGCGCGAAGATCGCCTGGCAGGCGCTCGTCGACGCGGGCTACGACCCGCTCCGCGCCCGCGAGATCCATTCGCTCGTCTTCTGGCATCAGCGGCCCACGCACATGATGGATCAGAACAACACGCTGAGCCGGGTGATCCGGTTCGGCCAGGAGGTGAACATCGCCTGCTGGGACGACCTCCTGCGGCTCTGCGCGGCCGACCAGGCCGGGCGTATCAGCCTTGCCAATGACGGCGCCGACCTCAACCTCGAGATCCTCCGGATGTGGATCGAGGAGGAGGCGAGAAATGCCGGCATGGACCTTCTCGGCGAGCCCTGGCGGTTCCCCTCGGCCGCGGCGCGCCATTCCTTCCTCCGTGGCTCGAACACCATGTCGCCCTTCGTCGCGCCGAAGGACCCGGCCGGATCGCGGATGATCCTGATGTCGGGTCTGCCGGGGGCTGGCAAGGACACCGCCATCGCGCGGCATTTCCCCGGTCTTCCCGTCGTCTCGCTCGACGATATCCGCGCCGATCTCGACATCGCGCCGACCGGCAACCAGGGCCGGGTGCTGCAGGCCGCCTTCGAGCAGGCGCGGGTGCATCTCAGGGCGAAGCAGGACTTCGTCTGGAACGCCACCTGCCTGTCGCGCTTCGCACGCCAGAAGATCACCGGGCTCGCGCGCGACTACGACGCGCGGATCGAGGCGGTCTCGCTCGACGTGCCGCTCACGCTCGCGAAGTCTCGCAATGCGCAGCGGTCCGAGCCGGTGCCAGACCGAGTCATCGAGAAGCTCGGGACGAAGCGCGAGGCGATCATGCCCGACGAGGTCCACGCGCTCTGGACGGCGGGGCCCGATCTCAATCTCCGTCCTGTCTTCGGCGAGCCGGTCATCGAGGCCGAGCCCTGCCCAATTCCCTCCTGAGGTCCGCCATGCCGATCATTGCGCAGCAACACGCCTGGAAGGACAGGGATCACGTGCCGAGCGCGGCCTGGCCCGAGGATTGCTATGTGCAATGGGGCGGCAACGGCGTGGTGCTGGAGCGGGAGGGAGGGGGTTACGACACCGCCTTCTTCGAGGCCTTCCCGAAAGCCGGCGGTTTCATCCGCGGCGAGGGCGAGACCATCGCCGCCGCCGAGGCGGCCGCGCTCGCGCAGTTTCGCCGCGAGAGCGGCTGCCAGCACCGCTGGTCGCGCAAGGACTACACCAACGGCGGGACGATCTGCCGCGACTGCGGCGGCTTCAAGATGACGATGAAACCAATCGTGTCGCTGGGCTCCTGGCGCGAGCCGCTCAATTCTCATGAATTGGACCGCGCGATCTCCGGAGATCTCGCGCCCTCCCCGGCCGACGATCTCAACACCCCCGGCCGTGCGCGGAGAAGCCGCCGGGCCTGGCTGCGCCTCCGCATGCACGGGTTCCTACTCCCGGAGATCCCGGCAGAGGCGGACCGCGACTGCGTCCTGAAGGAAAGCCCCCATGGACGCGCCTGCCGGGACATCATCTGCGAGAAGATCCACCAGGCGGGCGGGTTTGATGCGGCCCTGCCCCCGGAAGGCGCGGGCGCGATGAGCATGCTCTTCGGAGCGCTTTCGCGCCTCTCCCTCCAGAGCGCCTACAAGGCCTGGCAGCGCGACCGGGCGGCCGCCGAAGCCGACGACAATCAGACACCAACGATGGAGATCTGAACGATGGGACAAAGCCTTGTTCTCAGGCATGGCGCCATGTGCAAGACCGGCCAGTGCCAGATGGCCCTGCGGACCCACGACCTCTCGGGAGCCGACTATCAGCCGATCGTCCGGATGACGATCGAGCAGGGACTTTCGGTCGCCGCCGGAGTACCGTCGGTCCGCTGGCTCTTCCGGCCGCCGCTCTCGAACACCGAGATCAGGCCGATGCGGCTCGAAGCCGTCCTTCGCACCGACCCGGGCGCGGAGAAGGTGAACTGGATCCTAGAGGGGGTGAGCGACACCGGCCGGGAGCGCATCTGCCATATCGGCGACCGGGCGGTCCGCGAGCTCGAGAGCCACGGCGCACTCGCGAACACCCCTGACTGGGCGACCGCGGACCGCATCGAGAAACGCCTCCTGATCGAGGCGCTCAGGGCGGAGGCGGACCAGCTGGAGGCCGAGCTGACCGCGGCGGAACA
Source organism: Defluviimonas salinarum (assembly GCF_026013545.1). GTDB lineage: Bacteria > Pseudomonadota > Alphaproteobacteria > Rhodobacterales > Rhodobacteraceae > Albidovulum > Albidovulum salinarum. The sequence goes on from NZ_JAPDOG010000014.1 coordinate 134,076, forward strand.
CGCGGAGACACCCCAGCCATGAGCGATCGTTTCGACCTGGCGGCCGCGGCCGTCGAGGCGACCTATGCCGGCCCGGCCTTGCCTGAATACGCCGAAGGCCTCGCCCAGATCCGGCATGCCTGCCTGCACGTGATCAGTCGGCTCCGATCACGCGACGTTCCGAAGGGGACGTTCTTCGGCATCGGAGAGCTGTTTGTCGGCCTCGGGACCGAGATCCCGATCGAGCGCGCGGTCGCCGCGCTCACCTTCCTGAGCGCCTGCCCTGGCGCGCTCCTGGTTCCGGTGGGTTATATCGAGGAGGAAGGTCGGCGGATCCGCATCCCCGCGGACCACCTCGTGGATGCCATCAACGGCAGGCCGGTGCCGCATCCGGTGACCGGCGTGCCGTTGGAGGCCTCGGCGCGGCGGATCCATCTCGGCTACGGCCTCGACGCCCCCGATACCCACTCGCCGATCCCCGAGCTTTAGAAAGACCCACCGGATGCCCAAGGTCGCCGATCATCACAGGTGGAAGGACAAGGATCATGTTCCGAGCAACGCCTGGCCCGAGGACTGCTACGTGCAATGGGGCAGCCGCGGCGCGGTCCTGCGCCGGGAGGGCGGCGGCTACCGCACCGCATTCTTCGAGGCCTTCCCGAAAGCGGGCGGCTTCATCCGCGGCGAGGGTGAGACGATCGCCGCGGCCGAGGAGAAGGCCTTCGCGACATTCCGCCGCGAAAGCGCCTGCGCCCATGCCTGGTCGCGCAAGGACTACACCAATGGCGGCACGATCTGCCGGACCTGCGGCGCCTTCCGGACGACGATGAAGCCCGTCGTGAAACTCGGCCATACCCGCCGGCCGCTGGAGGCCTGGGAGATCGAGACGGCGATGGATGGCGGCCTTGCCCCCTCCCCGCTGGCGCGGTTCAACACGCCAGGGGACAGGCAGAACAACCGCAAGATCTGGCTGCGCTTCCGGCTCCACGGCATCCGGCTTTCGGAGATCCCGGCCGAGCCCGAAAACACCGACGCCTTCGAGGAAAGCCCTTACGGCCGGTCCTGCCGGGACGTGATCTGCCGCCACATCGCGGAGGCGGGCGGACCCGACGCGATCTTCGAGGCGGCAGGGCAAGGCGGCATGGCCGGGCTCTTCGATGCCCTGTCACGGCGCGGGGTCGAGCGGGAATACGCGTCCTGGCTTGCGGAGCAGGCGGGCGCGGAGGATCCCGCGCCCTGAGTGGGGTCAGGGTTCGGGCGTGTCGGTGTCCGGAGCGGCCTTGTTCCGGGCGGTCTCCGAAATCCTGACTTCCGGGCGAGTTCGGCCCATGCGGAAGAAAATCGTGAAGGGATCCGGCAGGTCGCCCATGGCGTCGATCATCGCCTGCTGGTGCGGGTAGAGCTTCGGCCCGGCGCGGCGCGCAGGATCGCGGGCCTCGCACTGGGCGCGAAGCGCGCCCTCCGTCGGGCATTCAGGATCGAAGGCGACCTCGACGCCTTTCGGAACGACATAGCCTGTGGCGACGGCCATCAGCGCGACGACGGCCCGACCCTGTTCGAGCGCGTCGAGAAGATCGGGGATCTGCTGGCCGCTCGTGACCGCGAGGGCGTCCCGCTCTCGCGCCAAGCGCCGTACGGTTTCCGCCTCGGCGGCAAATGTAAGGGTGACGGCCATCAGGAACTCCTGGGATGATAGTGCCCGGGCATCATTGCATTTGACGGCGAAAACCGAAAGGCCGGGTCCTCGCCGGCGCATCTTCAGGGCTGCGGCGCCTCGCTGTCGCAGCTCGCGCCAGCATCCTCCTCCGTCGGCGCCAGGGTGATGTGCGGAGGATAGCGGACATCTCCCATGGCGAGCAGCGACACGATATTTGCCTGGATGAGCATCCTCTGGTGGTCGCTCGCCTTCTCCCAGATGTCCGGATCGAACCGGTCTGCGCCCATGATCTCGGTGAGCCGCAGCCGCAGCTGCGCACGGCTGTCCGCCGGCGTAAGGCCGATGGCCTGCCCAAACGGGCGCTGCGCGGCCGAGATCGCCTCGACGATCTCGGCGGGGATCGGGATCTCGTAGCCGTGAAGTTCGAAGATCCGATCGCGCGCCCTGGTGTCCCGGGCGACCGACTGGTTGTCGAGGATCGTGGCCCAGATGCCGATGAGCATCGAACGGCCCGCCGCCTGCGCCTCGGCCTCGGTCGGCAACGGCGCGCGGACCGGGGTGCCGAGAACGTTCGCGACGCCCGGCGGCAACCCCTTCAGGGTCACGTCGGCATACCATTGCCGCTCCCCGCGCCGATAGACGATGAGCGCGTCGAGATTGCGCTCCGTGAGCTCCGCCATGAGGCCCTGGCCAACCCCTGAACGGGGAGCCATCCTCGACGCATCCGCCGGTGTCTCGCGTCGCTGCTTCATCACCTCCGCCTTGATGCGTGGCGCAAGCTCCTTCATCAGCCGACGGCCTCGGCGGCGCTCCTCGTCGGTGTAGTTCGTCATCGCATCTTTCCTTTTTCGAAGGGGCGCTCCATGGCAGCCATCGTGGCGCGGCCTCAGAACAGGCGGCGCCATTCTTCTGGCTGCGGCCTGGCCCGCTGATATGTCGTGCCGCCCTCATCCTCGTCCCAGTAGAACCATCCGGGAGAAACCGCGCCATCGTCGTAGGCGACACAGGCCTCTACACCGCCGCAGACGCCAACGATCGGCGTTCCATCGACGGGGGCTTCCGAAATGGGCTTGTAGGTATGTCTTGGCATGTTTGCGGTGCCTTCCTGCTGAGACCAAAAAATGAACGGCTTTCTTGCCTGATCCGGCTACCGCAGGCGCACCGCCGTGCCATAAGCCACCATCTCGGCCGTGGCGGCCGCGATGGTCGAACTCTGAAAGCGCATCGCGACGATGGCGTCGGCCCCGAGGATCCTGGCCTCCTGGACCATCCGGCTGATCGCGGCGCGGCGCGTATCCTGCAGAAGGCGCGAATACTCCACCATCTCTCCGCCGAGAATCTGGCGCAGCGAGGCGACGATGTCCCAGCCGATGTGACGTCCGCGCACCGCCGATCCTTGCACAAGGCCGAGCACCTCCGCGATCTGGCGCCCGGCTGGCACCTCGGAGGTGATGATCAGGACGGGGCGCACGCCCTCTGACTTGTGAAGCATACTCTTGTCCTCGCTCCTCGGCTGATCCAGGCACGCAGTCGGAAGCTTATCTCAGAAATGCGAAATTGTCTTTCTATATTTTATCGTTTCGGCTAACCTGACCTCGTGGCGTCATCAAAACGCCCGGGAGACCCCGTCCTTCAGGTCGGGGAGGGATAGGGCCAGGAAACATACCGATCGCCGCCCCGCGGCGATGCCGTATCCGTCGCGTTGACACTATGCGAATA
>NZ_JAPDOG010000015.1 GCF_026013545.1 Defluviimonas salinarum
CGGGCCGGGGCCGGCGCGGGCTGGGCAGCGCGAACCGGGGCCGGTTCACGCTGCATCTGCGGCTGCGGCGCGGGCGCGGCCTCGGGCTCGACCGCCTGCGGCAGCGGCTCGGCAAGGCGGCGGCGCGGCGCCGGCATTTCGACTTGCGACATCGAGGCGTCGATGCCGGTGGCGACGACCGACACCCGCATCACGCCCTCCATCGTATCGTCGAGCGTGGAACCGACGATGATGTTGGCGTCCGGATCGACTTCCTCGCGGATCCGGTTCGCGGCCTCGTCGAGTTCGAAGAGCGTGAGGTCCGAGCCGCCGGTGATGTTGATCAGGACGCCTTTCGCGCCCTTGAGGCTGATTTCGTCCAGAAGCGGGTTGGCGATCGCCTTTTCGGCGGCCTGGATCGCGCGGTCCTCGCCCGAGGCCTCGCCCGTGCCCATCATCGCCTTGCCCATCTCGTCCATCACCGAGCGGACGTCGGCGAAGTCGAGGTTGATCAGGCCCGGCCGCACCATGAGGTCGGTGACTCCCTTGACGCCCTGGTAGAGCACGTCGTCCGCCATCGCGAAGGCCTCGGTGAAGGTGGTCTTCTCGTTGGCGAGGCGAAAGAGGTTCTGGTTCGGGATGATGATCAGCGTGTCGACGACCTTCTGGAGGGCCTCGATGCCCTCGTCGGCCTGGCGCATCCGCTTCGCGCCCTCGAACTGGAACGGCTTGGTCACGACGCCGACGGTCAGCACGCCAAGCTCGCGCGCGGCCTGGGCGATGATCGGCGCAGCGCCGGTACCGGTTCCGCCGCCCATGCCGGCGGTGATGAAGCACATGTGCGCGCCCGCGAGATGGTCGACGATCTCCTCGATCGTCTCCTCGGCGGCGGCGGCGCCGACCGAGGGACGGGCTCCGGCACCGAGGCCCTCGGTCACCTTGATACCCATCTGGATACGGGCATTGGAATGGCTCTGAGCCAGCGCCTGAGCGTCGGTGTTCGCGACGACGAACTCCACGCCGTCGAGTTCCTTCACGATCATGTTGTTGACCGCGTTGCCACCGGCCCCGCCAACGCCAAACACCGTGATCCGCGGCTTAAGCTCTTCGCGATCGCTCATCGTCAAGTTCAATGCCATTTGTTTATCCGCCTGTCATGTCCCCGGCCCGAACGGCCGCTTTTTCCGCATTAGTGCGATTTTAGTCACAGAATCCCCCGAGGTCACCAAAAAAACGCCCAGTAACCACAAAATCTGGGGGTATCCGATTTTGGTTTGAGCGGCATTTTGCCGACCTCTCAGGATCTTGCGGTTACCAGTTGTCTTTAAACCATTTCATCGCCCGCCGCAGCGACCGCGCCGGGTAGCGCTCCGCGGGAATCTCGAAGTCCCACCACTCGTCCTGGGGATGCGCAGCGAAGAGGCAGAGCCCCACGGTCGAGGCGAACGCCGCCCCTGTCGCCGCCTGCGGCAGCCCCTGAACCCGCAGCGGCCGGCCGAGTCGCACGTTCTGTCCGAGGATCTTCGCGGCCAGCATGTCGAGCCCCGGAATCTGGCTCGCGCCCCCGGTCAGCACAATCTGCTGGCTCGGCAGCTGGTCGAACCCGGCGGCGTCGAGCACCGCGCGCACCTCTTCGAGGATCTCTTCGACGCGGGGCCGCATGATGCCGATCAGCTCGGTGCGGCTCACCTGCCGGCGGTCCTTTTCCCAATCGCCGCAATCGGCACCGATCTCGATCATCTCGCGGTCGTCCATGCCGGTGGCATGGACCCCGCCGTGGATCGTCTTGATCCGTTCCGCGGTCGCGAGCGGCACCTGCAGGCCCTTGGAGATATCCGAGGTAACATGGTCACCGCCGAGCCGCACGCTCTCGGCGAAGATCATGTGCTTCTTGATGAAGATCGAGAGCCCGGTCGCGCCGCCGCCCATGTCGATGCAGGCCGCGCCCAGTTCCTGCTCGTCCTCGACGAGACTCGCGAGGCCCGAAACATAGGCCGACGACGCCAGCCCCGCGATCTCCAGATCGCAGCGCTTGATGCAGTATAGCAGGTTCTGGACGGCGTTCGTGTCGATCGTCAGAAGATGCATGTCGGCGGCGAGACGGTTGCCGACATGGCCACGCGGATCGCGAAGGCCGGAGCGATGATCGATCGCGAAGTTCACCGGATGGGCGTGCAGCACCTCGCGGCCCTGGCCGAAATCCGGCACGTCGCAGGCGGCGAGCACCCGCGCGACGTCCTGCTCGCTGACCTGGCCGTCGGCAAGCTCGATCTCGCCCGCGAGCCCGTAGCTGCGCGGCCGGGCACCCGAGAAACAGGCGATGACATGGTCGACGCGCGTCTGCGCCATCTTCTGCGCCGCCTGCACCGCGGTGCGGATCGCGCGCTCGGTCTCGGCCATCGCGTCGACCTCGCCGAAGCGCACCCCGCGCGAGCGGGTCGTCGCCGCGCCGATCACCCGGAACTGCGACTGCCCGGCGAGCGAGCCGAGCCCGTCCTCGCGCGCCTCCTCGGTGTTCTCGAAGCGCAGGACCAAGCAGGCGATCTTCGACGTACCGACGTCGAGGATCGCGACAACACCACGCTGCATCGCGGCGCGGCGCATGTGCCGCATCGCGCGCTGGGACTGGTAAAGATCGGTCATTGCCCTGTCACCTTCGTCTCGAGCCCTGTGAGGTTTTCGGTTTCCGTGCCCATCGCGGCCAGGCGGACCGTCGGGCGGTTTCTGTTGCGCATGTCGACGGCGACGAGCGCACGGCCGAACATGTCCTCGGCCTCGTCGAGCGCAATCACCCGCTGCACGGCCGGTACCGGCGCTTCTTCCGGCAGGAGGATGCGCTGGTCGCGGTCCAGAACGATGTCCCAGCGCCGCTCGCCCATCCAGACGAGGCCGCGGATCCGGTCGCCGATCGGCCGTGCCGCGCGCAGGATCTCCAGCGCCTCGCCGACACGGTCGTCGGCACCCATCCCGGCGATCACCGGCAGGTCAGGCCGCGCGGTACGGTCGAGAAGCGTCGCCACCCGGTGCCCGGTCGCGTCAAGCATCTCGAGCCCGGTGGCATTGCGCCAGAGCACCGCCGGCTGGCGCTCGACGACGGTGATCTGCAGGACGCCGCCCTTGCGGACATGCAGTTCGGCCGAGGCGACCGCGTCGATCTGCTCGATCGTCGCCCGCAACGCCGCAAGATCGAGCCGGAAGGACGAGACCGGAAGCGTCACCGGCAGCATCGCCCGGATCGCCTTCGCGACCGGTTCGGAGGCGCCGTCGATCGCCATCAGGGTGACCATGAATTCCGGCCGCTCCTCGATGCTGCGTCTTAGCTCGGCGAAACTCTCCCCGATCGCCGCGCGGCGGCCTTCGTTGGCCAGATATCCGCCGACGACGACCACGCAGAGCGCCACCGGCACGCCGACGCGCATCGCGACCCGGAACATCGGCGTCAGCCAGAGCCGTTCGATCCGGAAGGCAAGCCGTGAAGGTGCCGGATCCCGCCGCAGACCGTGCTCGCCGTGGCGCACTTCGGGAGCCCTCAGCGGTCGCATGAGGCATCCTCCACGATCCAGGCGCAGAGTTGGGAAAACGACATTCCCTCGGCCGCCGCCTGTTCGGGCGAAAGCGAGGTCGGCGTCATGCCGGGCTGGGTATTCGTCTCGAGAATGTAGAGCCCGTCGATCCCGCGGCTGTCGTCCCAGCGAAAGTCGCTGCGGCTCAGCCCGCGGCAGCCGAGCGCGCTGTGTGCGCGCAGGGCGTAGTCGCGCGCGGCGTCCGCTATCTCGGCCGGGATCTCGGCCGGGCAGGTGTGGCTCGATCCGCCGGGCGCGTATTTCGCATGGTAGTCGTACCAACCCGAGGTATGGATCTCGGTCACGCACATTGCGCGGTCGCCGAGAACCGAGACGGTGAGCTCCCGCCCCGGCACATAGGTCTCGACCATCGCGGTCTCGGGCATCTCTTCGCCCAGCTGCGGCGGCGTGTTGGCGTCCTTCGAGACGATGTAGACCCCGACCGAGGAGCCTTCGGCATTCGGCTTCACGACGTAAGGGGGCGCCATGACGTGGCGCGCCATCACCTCGGCTTTCGGGGCGAGCAGGCTTTCGACGACCGGCAGCCCGGCGGCGCGGAAGACGGTCTTCGCGCGGGTCTTGTCCATCGCCAGCGCCGAGGCGAGCACGCCGGAATGGGTATAGCGCAGCCCGAGCCATTCGAGCATGCCCTGGACGCGGCCATCCTCGCCCCAGCGGCCGTGGAGCGCGTTGAAACAGACATCGGGGGAGAGTGCTGCAAGGCGCGCGGCAAGGTCGCGGCCAGCGTCGACCTCGACGACCTCATATCCCGCCTCCCTCAGGGCGTTGGCGCATTCGCGCCCGCTCACGAGCGACACTTCCCGCTCCGCGGAAAGTCCACCCATCAGTACCGCCACTTTGGGGGCTGCCCTGCTCGACCTGCCCGCCACTTCTGCCTCATCCGGGTCCGTTTTCGGACTCCGCTTTCTTCGTTGGTCACGCGTCCGTATCAGGCCGGACGTCACCTATACGCATGATTTCCCACTGTAACGTCAAACCGCTGATTTGGAAAACCCTTTTTCTGACTTCCTCGCCCAGCCCCTCGAGATCGGCTGCCGTCGCGCCGCCTGCGTTGATGAGGAAGTTCGGGTGCTTCTCGCTCATCTGCGCGCCGCCGCGCCGCGCGCCCCGGAGCCCGGCCTCGTCGATCAGCTTCCAGGCCTTGAGGTCGTGCACGTCATCGGCGCGCCCGGTCGAGGAAAACCCGGCCGGGTTGCGGAAGGTCGAGCCTGCTGAGCGGTCCTTGACCGGCTGGGTCGCGTCGCGACGTGCGAGCTGCTCCTCCATCTTCGCGGCGAGTGCCTCGGGTTCGGCGCGCGCGCCCCGGAACACCGCCCCGGTGATCACCGCGCCCTCGGGCAGGTCCGAATGGCGGTAACCGAAACCCATCGCCTCGGCGGAAAGCCGGGTGGTACTGCCGTCGCGCAGGATCGCGGTCGCCTCCACGAAATGGTCGGCGACGTAGGAGCCATAGCAGCCGGCGTTCATCCGGACCGCGCCGCCGATGGCGCCGGGGATGGTCCTGAGGAAGGTCAGGTCGATGCCCGCCTCCGCCGCCTTCCGCGCGACATGGGCGTCGAGTGCGGCCGCCCCCGCCCGCACCAGCCAGTCCTCGACCGAAATCTCGGAAAATCCACGGCCGAGCCGGATCACCACGCCGCGGATACCGCCGTCGCGCACGATGAGGTTGGAGCCGACCCCCATCGGAAAGACCGGAACCTCGGGATCGAGTGCGGCGAGGAAGGCGGAGAGATCCTTGGCATCGGCGGGCTGGAAAAGCCAGTCCGCCGGCCCGCCGACGCGAAGCCAGGTGAGGTCGGCCAGGGGCCGGTTCGGCGTGAGCGAGCCGCGCACGGGGGGCAGGTCATGTGTCATGGCAGCCGTGCTAGAGCGAGCGGCCGCGCGCCGCAAGCCCCGGCCTTTCGGCGTGCCTCAATTCGCGGTCTTGCGCCTCAGCCAGCGCCAGAGGTGGATCAGCGGCCAGCGCAGGATCGACGTCCCTGCCCCGAGCACGATCAGCCCGACCCAGGGTCCGTTCTGGTAGGTCACCCAGCCGACGATTGGGATCCCGACTGTGATCAGCACATAGGCTGCGCGCCAGTGGCGGTCTCGCGACGGAATGAGCGCGACCACAGTCGCGACGATCGCCCAGAGGGCGGCGAGAAGCAAAGATGTATTCACGGCTCCCTCCCTTCCCCGTCAGGTGCCACCCTCTCCATGATCCTTTTGAGAAGATAACGCAAGGGTTTGCGGAACATAGAGACGACTGCGACCAGTGCCGCGACCGCGATCCAGGGAGAAGTGTCGGCCGCCAGCCAGACGACCAGAGTCGCCGCCGCGACGAGCAGCAGGAGCCCCGGAAGGATCTGGTACCGCATCGGCAGGAAGGCCACGCCGGTCGCGACCAGAACCCACAGGCAGGCGAGTGGAACCGCGAGGCTCATGGCCTCTCCTCGGACCGGGAAACGTTCCGGCGCACGCACACCGCCTTAGCCCTTGAGCCGCGCCGGAAGCGCGTTCGCCCAGGCCGAGATCGTTCCCGCGCCAAGGCAGACCACCATGTCGCCGGGGCGCGCCTGTTCGCGCACCAGCCGCTCCAGGTCTTCTTCGCTGAGGATCGCGCGGGCATGGCGGTGGCCGTGGGCGATGAGCCCGGCCACGAGGTCGTCGCGGCTCGCGCCGGGGATCGGATCCTCGCCGGCGGCATAGACCTCGGCGATGGCGACGACGTCAGCCTCGTTGAAACAGGTGCAGAAATCGTCGAAGAGCGAGGACAGGCGCGAGTAGCGGTGCGGCTGATGGACGGCGATGACGCGGCCCTTCGTGGCCTGCCGCGCGGCCTTGAGAACCGCGGCGATCTCCACCGGGTGGTGGCCGTAATCGTCGATGATCGTCACCCCGCCCAGCACCTCGCCGACCTTGGTGAAGCGGCGGTTGACGCCGCCGAAGGCCGCGAGCGCGTCGCGGATCTCGTCCTTCTTCATGCCGAGATGGCGCGCCACCGCGACCGCGGCCAGCGCGTTCGAGACGTTGTGGTCGCCCGGCATCGGCAGCGTGCAGCCCTCGATGACCGAGGGGTTGCCGTCCTCGTCGGAACCCTCGCCCTGAAGTGCGACGTCGAAATGCGCGACGCCTGCCTCGTAGGTCAGGTTGACTGCCCGCACATCGGCCTGGGCGTTGAAGCCGAAGGTGACGATGCGCCGATCGGTTACCCGGCCCACCAGCGCCTGCACTTCGGGATGGTCGGTGCAGCAGACCGCGACGCCGTAGAACGGGATGTTCGAGACGAAATCGTAAAAGCCCTGGCGCAGCCGGTCGAAGTCGCCCCAGTGCTCCATATGCTCGGGGTCGATGTTGGTGACGATGGCGATCGTCGCCGGCAGGCGGTTGAAGGAGCCGTCGCTCTCGTCGGCCTCAACCACCATCCACTCGCCGGCTCCGGCGCGGGCGTTCGAGCCATAGGCGTGGATGATGCCACCGTTGATCACCGTGGGGTCGAAGCCGCCCTTGTCGAGCAGCGTCGCCACCATCGTCGTCGTCGTGGTCTTGCCATGTGTCCCGGCGATCGCGACGTTGGAGCGGAGCCGCATCAGCTCCGCCAGCATCTCGGCCCGCCGCACGACCGGCAGGCCCCGCTTGCGCGCCTCCTCAAGCTCGGGGTTGCCCTTCTTGATCGCCGAGGAGATCACCACGACCGCCGCCTCGCCAATGTTCTCGGCCCGCTGGCCCTCGAAGAAGGTGGCCCCCAGCCGCTCCAGCCGCTCGGTGATCTTCGAGGCCTTCGCGTCGGAACCCTGCACCGGATAGCCCAAGGTGATCAGCACCTCGGCGATCCCCGACATGCCGATGCCGCCGATGCCGACGAAGTGGATGGGCCCGAGTTCGCCGGGCAGTTTGGTGGCGGCGTTCATGTCGTCTCTTTCGCTGTCAGGGCCTCGACCATCTCGACGAGACGGCCGGTGGCGTCGGGGATGCCGTAATCGAGCGCGGCGTGAGCCATGCGCCTCGCGGCATCGGGGTTTTCCAGGATCGCGGCGACATGCCCTGCCAGCGTGGCCGCGTCAAGCCGTGATTCCGGGATGAGGATCGCCGCCTCGGCCTCGACCATGCCATGCGCGTTCGCGGTCTGGTGGTCGCCCGCCGCCGCCGCGAAGGGCACGAGGATCGCCGGGCGGCCGATCACCGCGATATCGGCGACCGACGAGGCGCCGGAGCGCGAGATCACCAGTTGCGCCTCGGACAGCCGGCGCGGCACGTCGGCGAAGAAGGGTGCGACCTCGGCCCCGATCCCGGCCCCGGCATAGGCGGCCTCGACCCGCTCGACATCCTCGGGCCGGGCCTGATGCGCCACCCGGAGGTGCGCCCGCAATCCTTCGGGAAGTGCCGCCAGCGCGGCCGGTACAACATCCGACAGGATCCGCGCGCCCTGACTGCCGCCGATCACGAGAAGGCTCATCGGGTAGTCGCCCGGCGGGATATAGGGCGCCCCGGCGCGTTCCAGCACGGCGGCGCGGGCCGGATTGCCGGTGTGGACCGCCGCAACCCCGTCCGGCACGTCGGTCGGCCAGGTGCCGCAGGCTACCGTCCGCACCCAGCGGCGCGCCGCGAAGATCCGGTTGACCCGGCCGAGCACGCCGTTCTGCTCGTGCACCATGCGCGGCAGCCGGAGAAGCACCGCCGCCGCGAGCGCCGGGATCGACGGATAGCCGCCGAAGCCGACGACAACGGCCGGCCGGTCACGCCGCAGCGCGAGGTAGGCCCCGAGGATGCCCGCGCCAATCCGGAACGGCACCGCGAGCTTCGCCAGCGCCCCGCCCCGCGCGAAGGTGGCCGAGGCGACCTCCTCGACCGTCACCGCCTTCGGGAAACCGCCGGCATAGCGCGCGCCGCGCGCATCGGTCGAAAGCTTCACCCGCCAGCCGCGCGCGACCATCTCCTCGGCGAGAGCCTGGGCAGGAAACATGTGGCCGCCGGTCCCACCGGCGGCGATCAGGAGAAGGGGCGGCGGCATCAGCGGCCCCGCTTGATCAGGTAGTCCTCGATCCGGCCCTGCGGCCGCGACCGGGTGAAGGCGAGGAGCATGCCGAGCGCGATCCCGCTCGCGATCACCGACGATCCGCCGTAGCTCACGAACGGCAGCGTCATGCCCTTTGCTGGCAGGAGCCGCACCGCAACGCCCATGTTGATCAGCGCCTGCACTCCGAAGGCGCAGGCGAGCCCGGTCCCGGCAAGCCGGATGAAGGGATCGCGTTCCCGCATCAGCCGGAAGAGCGAACGCGCCGTGATCGCGGCGTAAAGCGCGATAACGACGAGGACGAGGACGAGCCCGTATTCCTCGGCTGCAACTGCGATGATGAAATCGGTATGGGCGTCGGGCAGCGACCACTTCACAGTGCCCTCTCCGACGCCGACGCCGAAGAAGCCGCCCTCCTGGATCGCGTTCGTGGCATAGCCGATCTGGGTCCGGGGGTCGATCTCGGCCGAGAGGAACCCGTCGATGCGGCGGGCGAAATGCTCGGACGCGTCATAGGCGACGACGCCGCCCGCGACGACGAGCCCACCGATCACGGTCAGCAGCATGAAGGACGCGCCGGCGACGAAATACATCACGCCCCAAGCGAAGAGCACGAGGCAAGCCTGACCGAAATCCGGCTGCAGTGCGAGGAACGTCACGATGATCAGCGTCAGGACGAACGAATAGAACCGCCCCGGCGGGCCGTTGATCTCCTGCGCCGCCGCCATCAGCCAGGCGGCCATGATCACGAAGCCGGGCTTGAGAAACTCGGACGGCTGGAAGCTCGCAAAGCCGAGCGAATACCAGCGCACCGCGCCCTTGCCGAAGTCGGTGCCGAACACCGGCAGCAGCATGAGCGCCACCAAGGCGCCGAGGAAGCCGATCACGCCGAGCCGCCGCACCACGTCCGGCGACAGCATCGAGGTGAACATCATCGCGGCGAGCGCCATGAAGCCGAAGAACGCCTGCCGGGAGACGTAGTAGAACGGGTCGAGCCCGTTCTTTTCCGCGAGCGGCACCGAGGCGGCAAGACCGAGGAGAAGGCCGATCCCGAACAGGATCATCACGCCCGAGAGCGACCATTTGTCGATGGTGCGCCACCAGCGCGGAAGAACCGGCTCCCCAGCCCGCGCGGGCATGGAGCCATAGACCATCTCAGTCATGGGATACCGCCTTAACTGCCTCGTACTCGCCCGTTCGCCGGGTCTGGCGGGGATTCTAGCGCGGATGGCGCGGGGACGCTAGGAAAGATTGGCTGTCTCGGCACGATATGCGCGCCGCCGCCTTGCCGGCTATCGGGCCAGCAACGCGCGCCGGCGCGCCTGCGCCGTTTCTGGCCAGCGCTCTTTCCAGTCATAATATTCGGGCACCGCCGGTACCCCCTCGGGAAGGGCGTACCAGGGCATCTTCGTCGAGGTGAAGATGTGGATGTCGGGCGGGCAGGCGGCGGGATCCTCCAGCGTCCCGACCCGCACGAAGGAAACCCGGCGCTCGCCTCCGTAATGCGACCAGAGCGCGACATGGCAGTCGGGGCAGCGCAGGACGGTCTGGCCCTTTCCGGAATTCGACGGCGTGATCACCTCGACCGGAGCCCCTTCCAGGAGCACGACCCGGTCGCTCTCGATCATCGCGTTGACGGCATGCGGCCCACCGGTTTCACGCTGGCACCAGGTGCAGTGGCAAGCATGGATGAAGAGCGGCCGGTCGGTCAGCCGATATCGGACCTTTCCACAGGTGCAGCGGCCATGCATGGCTCCCCCTCAGGCGCCGATCAGCGCCTTGACACGCGCCGCGAAATCCTCGCCGCGCTTCTCGAAGTTCGGATACTGGTCGAAGGAGGCGGCAGCAGGCGCGAGAAGCACGGTCTCGCCCACCTCCGCTTCCTCAGCGGCGCGGGCCACCGCGCGGTCCATCGTCTCACAGATCTCGTGCGGCGTTTCGCCAAGCTCGAGCGCGAAGTCGCGCGCCGAATGGCCGATGAGATAGGCCTTCACGACCGAGCCCAGATGCGGTTTCAGCGCGGAAATGCCGCCGTCCTTGCCGAGGCCCCCGGCAATCCAGCGGATCTTCGGGAAGGCCTGCAGCGCCTTCGCGGCGCTGTCGACGTTCGTCGCCTTGCTGTCGTTGACGAATCGCACCCCGCCCCGCTCGCCGACAAGCTGGCTTCGGTGCGGCAGCCCCTCGAAGGAACGGAGCGCCTGTTCGATGAACTTCGGGGCGAGGCCGAGCGTGCGGGTGGCGGCATAGGCGGCGCAGGCGTTCTGGTGGTTGTGAGCGCCCGGCAGGCCCTTGACCTCGCGCAGGTCGATCGCCGCCACCTGGCGGCCCTTGCGCCATTCGGCGAGGAAGCCCTTGCGGGCGAAGACCGACCAGCCCGGCCCCTCGAGCTTCGTCCCCGACGAGATCCGGATCACCCGGTCATCGCCCGGCCCCTGCGCGAGCTGGTTGGCGAGGAAACGTCCCTCGACCTCGTCCACCCCGATCACCGCCCGGTCCGGCCCGCCCTCGGCAAAGAGCCGGCGCTTGGCGGCGAAGTAGCCGCCGTGGCCGCCGTGGCGGTCGAGATGGTCGGGCGAGAGGTTGGTGAAGACCGCGACATCCGGGGTCAGCGCGCGGGCCAACTCGGTCTGGTAGGAGCTGAGTTCCAGCACCACGACCTCGCCATCCGTCGCGGGGTCGATATCGAGGACACCGCGGCCGATATTGCCGGCCATCTGGGTTGGCCGCCCGGCGACCTTGAGGATGTGGTGGATGAGTGCCGTCGTCGTCGACTTGCCGTTCGAGCCGGTCACCGCGACCACCTTCGGCGTCTGCTCCATCTCGTCCCACTCGGGCGTCGACCAGGAGCGGAAGAAGAGCCCGATATCGTTGTCGACGGGCACACCGGCCGCCATCGCGCGGGCGATGAGCTTGTTGGGCTCGGGGTAAAGATGCGGGATGCCCGGCGAGACGACAAGCGTCGCCACATCGTCCCAGGCATCGGCGCGGGTGAGATCGGTGAGCGCGAAGCCTGCCGCCTCGGCATTGGCGCGCGCCTCGGGGCTGTCGTCCCAGAGGCAGGGTGCCGCGCCACCGGCAAGAAGCGCCCGCGCGGCGGTAAGCCCCGACCGGCCGAGGCCGAGCACGGCGACCTTCCTGCCCTCATATCCCCTGACCGGAATCATGCGTCCCCCCTGGCTCGTCCGGGCCGGACAATGCCCTTTGCCCCCGCCGCCCGCAAGCTCCCCGGCCGCGCCACGACGCCCCGCCCGCGTCACAATTCGGGCGCCGCCCCGCCGCAAAGCGGCTTCATTTCCATGTCATCCGAGTCACATGAGAAAGTCGGATCTGTCCTCTCTCAAGGCAAAGCTCGCGCAACGGTTTCGCGAGGCGCGGCGGCTGATCCTCTTTGCAACGGTAATGGCCTTCGCGGCGGGCGTGGTGAGTTTCCTGCGCTACGACGTCGCAATCCACGGCCTGCCGCTGCCGATCATCACCGGTGCGCTTTACGCGCTCTTTGTGGGCACGGCCGCGACGGTCACCAGTGTCCTTCTGCCTGCGCTGCGGGCGATGATCGAGGCGGTTGCTATCTCGCGCTTCGGCGTCGCCGTCGCGGCCTTCGGCGCTCCGGATTTCGGCGTCGCGTTGCACCAGTCGCCGCTTTTTGGCGCGGCCGTCGTCATCGGCGGTGCGGTCCTTGTCCGCAAGCTCTTGGGCGGAAAGCGGATCACGCAGGCACCGGTCGCCGTGGCCTGAGGCCCCGGCTTCAGCGCACCTTCAGCGTCGCCAGTCCGATCAGCGCGAGAATGAGCGAGATGATCCAGAACCGGATCACGATCTGCGGTTCGGCCCAGCCCTTCTTCTCGAAATGGTGGTGGATCGGCGCCATCAGGAAGACCCGCCGCCCGGTGCGCTTGAAATAGGCGACCTGGATGATCACCGACAGCGCCTCGACCACGAAGAGGCCGCCGACGATCGCGAGCACGATCTCGTGCTTGGTGGCGACCGCGATGGCGCCGAGCGCGCCGCCGAGCGCGAGCGATCCGGTGTCGCCCATGAAGACCGCCGCCGGCGGCGCGTTGTACCACAGAAAGCCCAGGCCCCCGCCGATCAGCGCAGCGCAGAAGATCAGGATCTCGCCGGTGCCGGGAACGAAATGAACGCCGAGATATTCGGTGAAATTGTAGTTGCCGACGATATAGGCGATCACGCCGAGCGTCCCGGCCGCGATCATCACCGGCATGACGGCGAGCCCGTCGAGTCCGTCGGTCAGGTTAACCGCGTTCGCCGCGCCGACGATGACGATCATTGCGAAGGGAATGAAGAAATAGCCAAGATACAGCAGCGCGTTCTTGAAGACCGGAAAGGCGAGCTGATTGGTCAGCGCCGGCGGGTGGAAGAGCGAGGCCGCAAGACCCGCGACCGCGGCGATGGCAAGGCCGAGAAGGAATCGCGACCGCGACGAGACGCCCTTGACGCTCTGCTTGGTGACCTTTGCATAGTCGTCGGCGAAACCGATCAGCCCGAAGCCGTAGGTCACGAACAGCACGATCCAGATATAGGGATTGTCGAGCCGCGCCCATAGCAGCGTCGAGACGAGGATCGCCGAGAGGATCAGGAGCCCGCCCATCGTCGGTGTGCCGGCCTTGGAGAAATGGCTTTGCGGGCCGTCGTCGCGGATCGGCTGACCCTTTTTCTGCTTGCGGCGCAGGAGGTTGATCAGCGGTCGGCCGAAGAGGAAGCCGAAGACGAGCGCGGTGAAGAACGCGGCACCCGCCCGGAATGTGATGTAGCGGAAGAGGTTGAACATGTCCCCTCCCTCCGAAAGGCTGGATAGCCAGTAAAACATCTAGTCTGTCCCTCGCGCTTCGCCCGCGCCCGGTTGCCCGAGTTTCCTGAGTGCGTCAACCACCAGGCTGACCTTTGATCCCTTCGATCCCTTGACGAGGATCACGTCGCCGGCATCGGCAATGACATGGCTCCGCCCCGCCAGCTCCGGCGCCGTCTCGCGCCATTCGCCGCGCTTTGCCGCCGGAAGGCTTTCCCAGAGCGCCCGCATCCGTGGCCCGACGCAATGGACGAGGTGGAGCTGCGCCATCGCCGGATGCGAGGCGATCGCGGCGTGCAGTTCGGCCTCGGTCGGGCCAAGTTCCAGCATGTCGCCGAGGATGGCGATGCGGCGGCCCGCGTGGATACGCCCCACCCCGTCGCGCGGGTTCGTGGCGGCGAGAACGTCGAGCGCGGCCGCCATCGACGCCGGGTTGGCGTTGAAGGCATCGTCGATCAGGTCGAACGCCTTCTCGGCATCGACGATGTCGAGATGGATGCGCTCTCGCTGACCGCGCCCGGCGGGCGGCTGCCAGAGGCCGATGTCGCAGACCGTCACGGCCGGATCGGCGCCGACGGCCTCGGCGACCGCGACGACACCGAGCGCGTTGACGGCGAAATGGCGGCCCGCGGTGCGGACCTTGTAGAGGAACGGCTCGTCGCCGCGCACCGCTCTGGCGATGGTCGTGTCGTCGGCGAGCGTCGCCTCGGCCAAACGGTACTCGTCCCCGGCCTCAGCGCCGAAGCGGATCGTGCGGGCCGCCGCCTTGTCAGCCGCCGCCTCGAGGATCGGCGTGACGGAGAGCCCGGAAGGAATGACGGCGATCCCGCCCGGCTCCAGGCCTTCAAAGATCGCCGCCTTCTCGCGGGCGATGCCGTCGATGTTCTCGAACGCCTCGAGATGGGCCGGCGCGACGGTGGTGATCATCGCCACATGCGGCCGCGCGAGCCGCGCGAGCGGCGCGATCTCGCCGGGGTGGTTCATGCCGATTTCGACAACCGCGAAATCGGCGTCCTCGGGCAGGCGGGCGAGCGTGATCGGCACGCCCCAATGGTTGTTGAAGCTCGCCTCGGCGGCATGGAGCTTGCCCTGCCTTGCGAGGACCGCGCGCAGCATCTCCTTGGTCGAGGTCTTGCCGACGGAGCCGGTGACCGCGATCACCTTCGCCTTCGCGCGCGCCCGTCCTGCCGCACCAAGGGCCGTGAGCGCGTCCAAAACGTCGGGCACGATCAGCAGAGGGTCGGACTCCGAGCAACCTTCGGGAATGCGCGAGACGAGCGCCGCAGCGGCGCCCTTCCGAAGCGCGTCAGCGACGAAATCGTGACCGTCGCGTTGGTCCTTCAGCGCGACGAAGAGGTCGCCCGGTACGAGGCTGCGGGTGTCGATCGAGAGCCCGGTCGCCTCGAACGGACAGGTGGCGCGGCCGCCAGTGGCGGTGGCGGCGTTTACGTGGGTCCAGAGCGCGGCCATCAGATCTTCCCGTCGAGTGCCGCCACCGCGACGCTGGCCTGTTCGGCATCGTCGAACGGATAGACATCCTGGCCGACGATCTGCCCGGTCTCGTGCCCCTTGCCGGCGATCAGGAGCGCGTCGCCCGGCTGCAGCGCGTCGACGCCGCGCAGGATCGCCTCGGCGCGGTCGCCGACCTCGGTCGCCTCGGGGCAGCCCCGCATCACCTCGGCGCGGATCGAGCCTGGATCCTCGGAGCGCGGGTTGTCGTCGGTGACGATCACCACGTCGGCGAACTCGGCCGCGGCCTCGCCCATCAGCGGGCGCTTCAGCCGGTCGCGGTCGCCACCAGCACCGAAAACGACGACGATCCGGCCCATCACGTGCGGACGCAAGGATTGCAGCGCCGAGGCGAGCGCGCCGGGCTTGTGGGAATAGTCGACGAAGACCGTGGCGCCGTTATCGCGCTTGGCGGCAAGTTCCATCCGGCCACGCACGGTGACGAGCGTGTGAAGGGCGCCAAAGACCGCTTCGGGCGCTTCGCCAGCCGCGATCACGAGCCCGGCGGCGGCGAGTACGTTGTCGGCCTGGAAACCGCCGATGAGCGCCAGCCGCACGAGATGCGGCTTGGCGTCGTAGGTGAAGCGCAGATCCTGCCCGGTCGCGTCGAACCGCTGCGAGGTGATGCAGAGGTCGGCGGCCGGATTGCGGCCGACGGTGATCAGCCGCTGCCCGCGGCCCCGCGCGATCTCCAGCATCTCGCGCCCGCGCGGCTCGTCGATATTGATCACCGCGGTGCCGTCTTCCGGCAGGACGCGCGCGAAGAGCCCGGCCTTGGCGGCGAAGTAGTCGTCGAAATTTGCGTGGTAATCGAGGTGGTCCTGGCTGAAGTTGGTGAACGCCGCCGCGCTCAGCCGCACCCCGTCAAGCCGCCCCTGGTCGAGCCCGTGCGAGGAGGCCTCCATCGCCGCATGGGTCACGCCGGCATCGGCCATGTCACGCAGGACCCGGTGCAGCGTGATCGGTTCGGGCGTGGTATGGGCCAGGGGCGCGGTGTAGTCGCCAAGGATCCCCATCGTGCCGAGATTGGCGGAAGTCCGCCCAAGCGCCTGCCAGATCTGCCGGGTGAAGGTCGCGACCGAGGTCTTGCCGGAGGTGCCCGTCACCGCGACCACCACCTCGGGCTGGCGTTCGAACCAGAGTGCTGCGGTGTAGGCCAGCGCCTGGCGCGGATCCTCGGCGATGATCAGAGCCGCATCGGAGGCCGCAAGCTCGGCCTTCGCGATCTCGGCGCCCTCGCGATCGGTGAGGATCGCGGCCGCCTCCATCCGCAACGCATACTGAATGAATTCAGCGCCATGCACCTTGGTTCCGGGCAAGGCCGCAAAGAGATGGCCGGGCCTGACGAGGCGGCTGTCGACCGAGAGGCCGGTCACCTGCGCCTCGCGCCCGCCCTGTGCCCTCAGGCCCAGCTCGCCAAGCGATTTCGTCTCCGCTGCCATGAGCCCAGCCCCCGCCACATACGCGTCCTCAGTTGCGCACGAGTGTTACAGCAGCATCGGCGAGAGGTTCAACCTCCGGTCGGAGGCCGAGGAGCGGCGCGGCGCGGCGGATGATCTCGGCGGCGACCGGTACGGCGGTCCAGCCGGCGGTGCGGCGCGGCTCGGTGCCCGAGGTTTCGACCGGCTCGTCGAGCGAGACGACGAGAACATATTTGGGATCATGCGCGGGGAAGACGGAAGCGAAGGTGGCGATCACCTTGTCCTTGTAGTAGCCGCCGCCGGTCCGCTTGGGCTTGTCAGCGGTGCCGGTCTTGCCGGCGACGGCATAGCCCGGAACCTCGCCGAAGCTCGCGGTGCCGCGCACCACGACCTGGCGCAACATGTCGCGGATCTGGGTCGAGGTCGCCTCGGAGATCAGCCGCGGCCCGGTTTCGGCCTTGTCGCGCCTGAGGAGCGTCGGCGTGATCCGCGTACCGCCGTTGGCGAGCGAGGCATAGGCGGCGGCGAGGTGCAGGGGGCTCGCCGCGACGCCGTGTCCATAGGACACGGTGAGCGTGGTGATTTCGGGCCATTTCGCGGGGCGAAGCGGCTTGGCGCCCGGCGCCTCGACCAGCTCGACCGTTGTCGGGTCGAACATGCCGAGTTTTTGCAGAAACTCCTGCTGGCGCACGCCGCCGATCAGCTGGGCGATATGGGCGGTGCCGATGTTGGAGGATTTCACAATCACGTCGGTGACCGACAGTTGCGGCCCGTAGTTGTGGAAATCGCGGATCTTGAACTTGCCCCAGAACATCGGTCCCTTGGTCTCGACCATCGTCTCGGGCCGCACCAGCCCGAGGTCGAGCGCCTGCGCCACGGCGAAGATCTTGAAGGTCGAGCCAAGCTCGTAAACCCCCTGCACCGCGCGATTGAAAAGCGGGCTGTCGGAGGGATCGCCCTTGGTCAGGGGCGCCGGCCGGGTATTCGGGTCGAAATCGGGCAGCGAGGCCATCGCGACGATCTCGCCGGTCTTGACGTCCATCAGGATAGCGGTCGCGCCCTTGGCGTTCATCAGCTTCATGCCGCCGTAAAGCACGTCCTCGACGGTCGACTGGATCGTCAGGTCGAGCGAGAGCTGCAGGGGGGCGCCACCATTGGCCGGGTCGCGCAGCCAGCCGTCGAAGGTCTTCTCGACGCCGGCGGTGCCGACGACCTCTGCCGAGCGGACGCCCTCGCGGCCGAAGCTTGCGCCGCCGAGGATATGGGCCGCGATCGCGCCGTTCGGGTAGAGCCGCATCTCGCGCGGACCGAAGAGAAGGCCGGGATCGCCAATCTCGTGCACGAGCTGCATCTGCTCCGGCGAGATCTTCTTCTTTACCCAGAGGAACTTGCGCTTGCTGGTAAAATCCTTCTTCAGCCGCGCGGCGTCGAGATCGGGGAAAATCAGCGCGAGCTCCTCGGCGGCGCGGATCGGGTCGACCATCAGGGGCGGCTGGGCGTAGAGCGAATGGGTGACGAGGTTCGTTGCGAGGATCCGGCCCTGTCGGTCGGTGATGTCGGCGCGCTGCGCGACAATGGCCGCGCCCATCCCTGTCGCCTGCGGCTCCACCGGCTCGGTCGCGGCAAGAAGCCCCATCTGGGCGCCCACTGTGACGAAGGCCGCGACAAAGGCCGCGCCGAGGATCAGGAGCCGCCCCTCCGCCCGAAGCCGCGCCCGGTCGCGCATCGCCTCGTGGCGCAGGCGGATGTTCTCGCGCTCGATCGCGTCGGGGTTCTCGCCCTTCTCGCGGGCCGAGAGGATGCGGGCGAGCGGGCGGAGCGGTATGCGGGTCATGGGGTGGTCTCCCCGAGCGCGATCGTGTCGACCGGGGCGCTGATCGCGTTGAGGTCGAAGTCCGGATAGCCGATCTGCGCGACCCCGCCGAACTGGCGCGGCTCCAGCGGCAGGAGCCCGAGCCGCGGGAAGCTGATGTCGGCCAGTTCGCGCAGCCGGTCGGGCCGGTTGAGATAGGCCCATTCCGCATTCAGGACCCCGAGCGACTCCTTCAAAGTGCCGATCTCGCGTTGCAGGTCGCGCACGGCGGCAAGCTCCGCCTGGGTGCGGTAGTTCTCGCGATAGGCCCAGAAGGCCAGCCCCATCACGGCGAGAGCGGTCATGACCAGGAACAGGCTGCGCATCAGTGACGTCCTTCGAGCGCGGGTTTCGGCAGGCCCAGCGCCGCGCGGTCGGCGCGGCCGGCGGGGGCATCGGTGCGGATGCCCACCCGGAGCTTGGCCGAGCGGGCGCGGGGGTTGGCGGCCAGTTCCTCGTCGTCGGGACCGACCGCGCGGCGGGTCTTGAGCGTGAAGGCCGGCGGCACCTGCTCACGGGCGGGGGCATAGCGGCTGCCCTGCCCTTCGCCGCCGGAGCGGAGCTGGAAGAAGCGCTTGACGATCCGGTCCTCGAGCGAGTGGAAGGTCACGACGGCAAGCTGGCCACCCGGCTTCAGCGCCCGTTCGGCGGCCTCGAGCCCCTCGGCGAGCTGGCCGAACTCGTCGTTCACGGCGATCCGGATCGCCTGGAAGCTGCGGGTGGCGGGATGGCTCTGACCCGGTTTGGCGCGCGGCAGGCAGCGTTCGATCACCGCCACCAGGTCCAGCGTGGTCCTGAAGGGCCGGGCGGCGACGATGGCGCGGGCGATGCGGCGCGAGGCGCGCTCCTCGCCGTAATGAAAGAGGATATCGGCGATCTCGGCCTCGCTCGCCTCGTTCACGAGGTCCGCCGCCGTCGGACCGGTGTCGCCCATCCGCATGTCGAGGGGGCCGTCCTTCTGGAAGGAAAAGCCGCGCTCGGCCTGGTCGAGCTGCATCGAGGAGACGCCGAGATCGAGGACGACACCGTCCACGGGCGCGCCCGCCAGCGCGTCGAGATCGGAAAACGTACCCTCGACGAGCCTCAGCCGGCCGCCATAGGCGCCGGCCCAGTCGGCGGCCATGCGGAAGACGCTCGGGTCGCGGTCAATGCCGATCACCAGGTCGGCGCCGGCCTCAAGCAGACCGCGCGTGTAGCCGCCCGCCCCGAAGGTGCCGTCGACCCAGGTGCCGGAGACAGGCGCGACCGCCTCAAGGAGCGGCCGCAGCAAAACCGGGATATGGGGGGCGGAAGCGGGTGTCGGTGTCTTGGCGGCCGCCATCCCTACCCCCTCGACCGCGTCGGAAGGAGGCTGCGGGGATCGAAGTCATCGTCGTACTGCGCGGCGAGCTTGCGGGTGCGGGCGCCGGCCTTGTCCTGATAGGTCTCGGGCTTCCAGATCTTGAAATAGTCGCCGGCCGAGATAAAGAAGGCCTCGGAGGTGAGCCCGATCTTCTCGCGCAGCTTCTGCGGCAGGGTGAGGCGGCCGTCGTCGTCGATCTGCGCCTCGATCGACTGGCCATGCATCAGTTCCTCGAGCCAGAGCCGCTGCGGCGAGCCGCGCTGCATGTCCTCGATCTGTTCGTCGATCTCTTCGATCGCCTTCATGGTGTAGACTTCGAGCCAGTCCTGACCCGCGTCACCATAGACGATCACGATATTGGGGCGCAGGCCTTCCTTCCAGTCGGGATCCGAGGCCTCGATGACACGGCGGAACGGCGCAGGGATGGAGACGCGGCCCTTCGCGTCCACCTTGTAGGTATCCGATCCTCTGAACCTGCGTGCCAACGGCCCGCGCTCCTTACCAGTCCCCTCCCCCCGAAATCACCGCCAATCCGCCCGCGGGGCCCTGAACGGACAACGGCGGATTGGGCTGCTGCCACTGCCCAATCCGCCGCCCTCGTCCCGTTTCCGGGTCCCATTGCTGGGCTCGTCCGGCTGCGCATGCCACCTGGGGGGATGTCTGCTCGCTTGCGCGCCGGATCTTTGTTCGATGAAAGCGGGTGCCTGTATGAAACCTGACTTTCGCCTTCGGGGTCTTGCCGCCCCTCTGTCAGCCCGTCTTCATCGGTATGTATAGGGATGGCATGGGAATTCATGGGAAGCAAGAAAAAACTTGCGCATTAAGGTGACTATTGGCATTCGGGCGCAACTCAAGACAGGCCCAATCATTAGATCACTTGATTGATTTTTGGCATATTTTGGGTTCTCAGAGAAGATTCGCCCAAAATATCGACATGGAATCGGAACCTGAGCTCGTCCCATGCATTCCCAGCTTTTTTCGAAGAAACTTCCGTTAGGTCAGGCCCGGCCGGCACGCCTCATCGAGATTCCGTCGAAATTCGCGGATTCAGTCGCTTTACACGGCGAACGATTCGCTTTCGGCACCAGCCGAAACGCGATTTCCCATGAGATCCCGGCAGAACTCGGCCGGTCCCGTGATCTCCCGGATCAGGCCATGCCGCCGGCAACAAGCCGGTGGGCGAGCCGGGCATAGGCTTCGGCTATCGGCCCCTCGCCCGAAGCGATCGGCGTGCCGCCGTCGCCCGCGAGCCGCACGTCGAGGCTGAGGGGGATCTCGCCAAGGAAGGGGACGCCAAGCTTCGCGGCCTCGGCCGCGACGCCGCCATGGCCGAAGATATGCGCCTCGTGCCCGCAATTGGGGCAAACATAGGTCGACATGTTCTCGATCAGGCCGAGGATCGGCGTCCTGAGCTTGCCGAACATGTCGATCGCCCGGCGGGCGTCGAGAAGTGCCACGTCCTGCGGGGTGGAGACGATGAGCGCGCCGGTGACATGGGACTTCTGGCAGAGCGTGAGCTGCACGTCGCCGGTGCCAGGCGGCAGGTCGACGATCAGCACGTCGAGCTCGCCCCAGGCGACTTGGCCGAGCATCTGCTGCAGCGCGCCCATCAGCATCGGGCCGCGCCAGACCACGGCCTCGTCCTCCTTCAGCATCAGGCCGATCGACATGAAGGTGACGCCGTGGGCCTTGAGCGGAACGATGGTCCTGCCGTCGGGCGAGGCGGGGCGTTTCGACACCCCCATCATGCGCGGCTGCGAAGGTCCGTAGATATCGGCGTCCAGGAGCCCGACCCGGCGGCCCTGGCGCGCGAGCGCGACCGCGAGGTTCGACGACACCGTCGACTTGCCGACGCCGCCCTTGCCGGATCCCACCGCGAGGATGCGGTCGACGCCGGCGATCCGCGCCGGGCCGGCCTGCGGCGTCGGGTGGCCGCCGATCTTGAGGCTCGGCGGCGCCTTTGGCGCCGGGCCATGTGCCGTCATCACAACAGAGACCGCGCCGACGCCGGGCAGCGCCTTCACGGCGGCCTCGGCAGCCTGCCGCAGCGGTTCCATCCGCCGCGCCATCTCGGGATCGGGAGCCTCGATCACGAACCGCACGGCATCGCCCTCGATCGAGAGCGCACGCACCAGATCGCGCGAGACGAGGTCGCCGCCATCGGGCAGCGTGAGGCGGCGGAGGGCGGCAAGGACGGTGTCGCGGCTGAGGCTCATCAGGTTCCCCTTCGTATCCGTGGAGCAATCTCACGGCCGGGGCGGCAAGGACAAGTGCCAAAGTCCGGCGGCGCGGCCGGTTCGGACAAGTTGCCGCAAGGGCAGGTAAAATCGCCGTGAAGTGCCATGCAATTGCTGCATGGCGGCAATGATTTCGTCAGGGATTGTGCATCCGCAGCATGAGGTCCATCTAGGGTCCAACAGCGGCGCAGATGGCGCCAATGATCCGAAAGAGGCACTACAATGGCACATGCAACCGTTATCCGTGGCGTCGAGACCGGCCTTGCCGATCGCATCTCCGCCTTCTTCGCCGGCCTGCGCGACAGCCACCGGCGCTACAAGATGTACCGCCAGACCGTGAACGAGCTCCACGCGCTCACCGACCGCGAGCTGCACGATCTCGGCCTGCACCGCTCGGCGATCGACTCGATCGCGCTCGAGGCGGCCTACGGCAAGTAAGTTTCGCTTCCCGGGCTCTCTCCTCCTCCCCGAGCCCCGGAGCTTCGCGGCGACTTTCCTCCTCCCTGAAGTCGCCGCGTCCGATCGGGCCTGACAGGCCCAAAGAGTTGCGCCGGATCCCTCCTCCTCCCTGGATCCGGCGCCGTGAAATGCGGCGGTGGCCTCCTCCTCCCTGCCACCGCCGCATCTTCACCCTGATCGGCGGCCCACCCTCCCTCGGGCCGCTGGCGTGAAGATAGGCAGCACCCCTCCTCCTCCCTGGGTGCTGCCGGTCTTCACCGGAATGCAGCGGTCCCTCCCTCTCCCTCGGGACCGTGGTTGCGACTGGCGGCGCCCTTCCGGCGCCGCCTTTTTCGTTTCGGAAGATGATCCCGAGGCGGCCCCGTGCCGGGGCCATTTTCTTCGTCTCGCCTGCGCGCTGGCGCGCTCCGGCTCGGGACCGCCTCCGGCGGGGGTATTTCGGCAATGAAGAAGTTCAGAAGGGGATGTCGTCGGCCGCATCCGCGGAGACGATGAAGCTCGCCACGACATGCTTGGTGCCGGCCTTGTCGAAGGCGACCTCGAGCTTGTCGCCCTCTATGCCCTCGACGAAGCCGTAACCGAATTTCTGGTGGAAGACGCGGTCGCCCTCGGTGAAGGCCGAGACGGCGTCGAGGTCGATCACCACGTTGCGCGCCTCGCGCGGCTGGCTGACGGGGCGGGTCTGGCTGCGCTCCTGGAGCCGTTTCCAGCCCGGCGAGTTGTAGACATCGGCGCGCGCGGCGCGGTCCTCGATGCCAGCCGTCATTCCGGCGGCGCCATAGCCGCCGCCGTAGAGGCCGGGCGGGGTCAGGACCTCGACATGCTTCGCGGGCAGTTCGTCGATGAAGCGCGAGGGGAGCTGGCTTTGCCACTGGCCGTAGACCCGGCGGTTGCCGGCGAACGAGATCGTGCAGAGCTCCTCGGCACGGGTGATGCCGACATAGGCAAGGCGGCGTTCCTCCTCGAGGCCCCTGAGCCCGCTCTCGTCCATCGAGCGCTGCGAAGGGAAGAGCCCGTCCTCCCATCCCGGCAGGAAGACCACGGGGAATTCGAGGCCCTTCGCGGCATGGAGGGTCATGATCGTGATCTTCTCCTCGGCATCCTCGCTGTCGTTGTCCATGATCAGCGAGACATGTTCGAGGAAGCCTTGCAGATTGTCGAAGCTTTCCAGCGCCTTCACGAGTTCCTTGAGGTTCTCCAGCCGCCCCGGCGCTTCGGGCGTCTTGTCCGCCTGCCACATCGCGGTGTAGCCCGATTCGTCGAGGATCGTCTCGGCAAGGCGCACATGGTCGTAGTCAGGCGTCTGTGTGACCCGATGCCAGCGGTCGACATTCTCGACGAAGGCGCGGAGTTGAGAGCCGCCCTTGCCGCCGATCTGGCCGGAGGCGACGCAGTAGCGCGCGCCTTCCAGCAGGCTCACGCCGTCCTCCCGCGCCTGGCGCTGGATCGTCTGCTGCGCCTTGTCGCCGAGGCCGCGCTTGGGCGTGTTCACCACGCGCTCGAAGGCGAGATCGTCGGCGGGCGAGACCGCGAGGCGGAAATAGGCCATCGCGTCGCGGATCTCGAGCCGTTCGTAGAAGCGGGGGCCGCCGATCACCCGGTAGGGCAGGCCGATCGTGAGGAAGCGGTCCTCGAAGGCGCGCATCTGGTGGGAGGCGCGGACGAGGATCGCCTGGGCGTCGAGGCTGCGCGGTTCCATGCCCCTTGAGCCGCGCTGGATGGCCTCGGCCTCCTCGCCGATCCAGCGCGCCTCTTCCTCGCCGTCCCAATGGCCGATGAGCCGCACCTTCTCGCCGCCCTGCGCCTCGGTCCAGAGGGTCTTGCCGAGGCGGCCGGCATTGGCCGTGATCAGGCCGGAGGCGGCGGCGAGGATATGTTCGGTCGAGCGGTAGTTCTGTTCGAGCCGGATCACCTGCGCGCCCGGGAAATCCTTCTCGAAGCGAAGGATGTTGCCGACCTCGGCGCCGCGCCAGCCGTAGATCGACTGGTCGTCGTCGCCGACGCAGCAGATGTTCTTGTGCTTGGCCGCGAGGAGGCGCAGCCAGAGATACTGGGCGACGTTGGTATCCTGGTATTCGTCGACGAGGATGTAGCGGAACCAGCGCTGGTATTGCTCCAGCACGTCGGGGTGCTGCTGCAGGATCGTCACGACATGCAGGAGAAGGTCGCCGAAATCGGTGGCGTTCAACGTCAGGAGCCGGGCCTGGTAGGCGGCGTAAAGCTCGGTTCCCATGTGGTTGAAGGCCGAGGCCTCGGACGAGGGCACCTGTTCGGGGCCCCAGGCGCGGTTCTTCCAGTGGTCGATGAGCCCGGCGAGCTGGCGCGCGGGCCAGCGCTTCTCGTCGATACTCGCCGCCGCGATGACCTGTTTCAGAAGGCGGATCTGGTCGTCGGTGTCGAGGATGGTGAAGTTCGACTTCAGACCGACAAGCTCGGCATGACGGCGGAGGATCTTGACGGAGATCGAATGGAAGGTGCCCATCCAGGGCATCCCTTCCACGGTCTGCCCCATCAGCCGGCCGACGCGCTCCTTCATCTCGCGCGCGGCCTTGTTGGTGAAGGTCACGGCGAGGATCTCGTTCGGGCGCGCCTTGGCCCGCGCGAGAAGATGCGCGATCCGCGCCGTCAGCGCGCGGGTCTTTCCGGTGCCGGCACCCGCGAGCATCAGGACCGGTCCGTCGAGCGTCTCGACCGCGGTGCGCTGCGCCGGGTTCAGCCCGTCGAGATAGGGTGCGGGCCGCGCGGCCATGGCGCGGGCGGAGAGGGAAGCGCCCTCGAAGGCGTCGCTGTCGTCGAAACTGCTCATGGGTCGCAATCTAGCGGCAACGGGGTGCGAATAAAAGACGAGTTCACACTCTGTTCCAGAGCTTTCGCTGGACAAGCGGAGGGGTGGCGCGGCGTAGTTCGGCATGGACCTGCACCAGCGTTACCCGGCGATTTCCGACCTCAAGGCCCGCGCGCGGCGGCGGATCCCGCATTTCGTCTGGGAATATCTCGACAGCGGCACCGGGACCGAGGCGACGCTGCGGCGCAACCGGGCAGAGCTCGACACGGTGCTCTTTCGTCCCTCGATCCTGCATGGCGAGTTCAACCCGGACCTGACGGCGCGGCTCTTCGGTCACGACTTCCCCCTGCCCTTCGGCATCGCCCCGGTCGGCATGTCCGGGCTGATCTGGCCCGACGCCGAACGCCTGCTCGCGGCGGCGGCGGGCAAGGCGGGGCTGCCCTATTCGCTTTCGACGGTCGCCAGCCAGACGCCAGAATTCGTCGCCTCGGCGCTCGGTCAACACGGATGGTTCCAGCTCTACCCGCCGCGCGACCCGGCGACCCGCACCGACATCCTGAGACGAGTGAAAGCGGCGGGATATTCGGCGCTGATCCTGACCGTCGACGTGCCTGTGACGAGCCGGCGCGAACGTCAGGTTCGATCCGGTCTGACGCAACCGCCGAAAATCACCCCGAGGCTGCTGGCGCAGGTGGCACGTTGCCCGATCTGGGCAGCCGGCACGGTTCAACTGGGAATGCCCCGGATGCGGTTGATGGAAGACTATTCCGATGAGCGCGGGGTCCGCTCCTCCACGGCGCATATCGGATATCTCCTGCGCATCTCGCCCGACTGGGACTACCTGAAGGCGCTGCGCGACGCCTGGGAGGGGCCGCTGATCGTCAAGGGGGTACTCAACGCCGACGACGCGGCGCGGCTTCAGGACGAGGGCGCCGACGCGATCTGGGTCTCGAATCACGCCGGCCGCCAGTTCGACGCCGCGCCTGCGACGATCGAGGCGCTGCCGGCGGTCCGCGCCGCGACCACGCTGCCGGTGATCTTCGACAGTGGCATCGAGGGCGGGCTCGACATTCTCAGGGCGCTCGCGCTTGGTGCGGATTTCGTGATGCTGGGGCGCGCCTGGCATTACGCGCTCGGCGCGCTCGGCGCGGCAGGTCCGGCGCATCTGGTGGAGATTCTGGCCCAAGACATGGCCACCAACATGGGCCAGATCGGCGCAAGGCAGCTTGCCGATCTCGCCGGGTGTCTTCGAGGGCGATGAAAGTCGTTTTCGGCTTATTTGCTTCGCAATCACATAAGATAGTTTCGGCGCGGGCCATAGAGAGAACGAAATGTTACCGGAATCTGACGATCCGGCAGCGAGGGGTATTGCGCCGCGCCGCAGCGCCCCTATTGTTCGCGCGCGCCACCGGAGGGGAACCGATGACCGAATTCCGCAAGATCCTTATTGCCAACCGTGGAGAAATCGCGATCCGCGTCATGCGCGCGGCGACCGAACTCGGCAAGCGCACGGTCGCGGTCTATGCCGAGGAAGACAAACTCTCCCTCCACCGCTTCAAGGCGGACGAGGCCTACCGGATCGGCGAGGGCATGGGGCCGGTCCAGGCCTACCTGTCGATCGCGGAGATCATCCGGGTCGCCAAGGAATGCGGCGCGGACGCGATCCATCCGGGCTACGGGCTTCTCTCGGAGAATCCCGAATTCGTCGAGGCCTGTGCGGCAAACGGCATCACCTTCATCGGCCCGAAGGCCGAGACGATGCGGGCGCTTGGCGACAAGGCCAGCGCGCGGCGCGTGGCTGTCGCGGCCGGGGTTCCGGTCATCCCGGCGACCGAGGTTCTTGGCGACGATTTCGACGCGATCAAGAAGGAAGCGGCCGAGATCGGCTATCCCCTGATGCTCAAGGCCTCCTGGGGCGGCGGCGGACGCGGCATGCGCCCGATTACCAAGCCGGAGGAACTCGTCGAGAAGGTCCGTGAGGGCCGGCGCGAGGCCGAGGCCGCCTTCGGCAACGGCGAGGGGTACCTTGAAAAGATGATCCTGCGTGCGCGCCACGTCGAGGTGCAGATCCTCGGCGACCAGCACGGCTCGATCTATCACCTCTACGAGCGCGACTGCACCGTCCAGCGCCGCAACCAGAAGGTCGTCGAGCGCGCGCCCGCGCCCTACCTCACCGAGGCGCAGCGCACCGAGATCTGCGAGCTTGGCCGCAAGATCTGCGCCCATGTGAACTACGAATGCGCGGGCACGGTCGAGTTCCTGATGGATATGGACACCGGCCAGTTCTACTTCATCGAGGTGAACCCCCGCGTCCAGGTCGAGCACACCGTCACCGAGGAGGTGACCGGCATCGACATCGTCCAGGCCCAGATCAAGATCGCCGAGGGCAGGACCTTGGCCGAGGCGACCGGCGTGTCGCGGCAGCAGGACATCCAGCTTAAGGGCCACGCGCTCCAGTGCCGGGTCACGACCGAGGATCCGCAGAATAACTTCATCCCCGACTACGGCCGCATCACCGCCTATCGCTCGGCGACCGGCATGGGCATCCGGCTTGACGGCGGCACCGCCTATTCGGGCGGCGTCATCACCCGCTACTACGACTCGCTTCTGGTGAAGGTCACCGCCTGGGCGCCGACACCCGAGCAGGCGATCGCCCGGATGGACCGCGCGCTGCGCGAGTTCCGGATCCGCGGCGTCTCGACGAACATCGCCTTCGTCGAGAATCTCCTGAAGCACCCGACCTTCCTCAACGACACCTATACGACGAAGTTCATCGACACGACGCCCGGCCTCTTCAACTTCAAGAAGCGCCGCGACCGGGCGACGAAGATCCTGACCTATATCGCCGACATCACCGTGAACGGGCACCCCGAGACCGCCGGCCGGCCGAAGCCGGCGGCCGAGGTGCGCGCGCCGAAGCCGCCTGCGCTCCGGGCGGCCCCGGCCGCCGGCACCCGCAACCTCCTGGAGGAGAAGGGCCCGCAGGCAGTGGCCGACTGGATGGCGGCGCAGAAGAAGCTCCTGCTCACCGACACCACGATGCGCGACGGGCACCAGTCGCTTCTGGCGACCCGGATGCGCTCGATCGACATGATCAAGGTCGCACCCGCCTATGCCGCGAACCTGCCCGAGCTCTTCTCTGTCGAATGCTGGGGCGGCGCCACTTTCGACGTGGCCTACCGCTTCTTGCAGGAATGCCCGTGGCAGCGGCTCCGCGACCTCCGGAAGGCGATGCCGAACCTGATGACGCAGATGCTGCTGCGCGCCTCGAACGGAGTCGGCTACACCAACTACCCCGACAACGTGGTGCAGGAATTCGTCCGCCAGGCCGCCAAGACCGGGATCGACGTCTTCCGCGTCTTCGACAGCCTCAACTGGGTCGAGAACATGCGCGTCGCGATGGACGCAGTGGTCGAGAACAACAAGATCTGCGAGGGCACGATCTGCTACACCGGCGACATCCTGAACCCGGACCGCGCGAAGTACGACCTGAAGTACTACGTCGCGATGGGCAAGGAGCTGAAGGCCGCCGGTGCCCATGTCCTTGGCCTCAAGGACATGGCGGGGCTCCTGAAGCCCGCCTCGGCGCGGGTGCTCTTCACGGCGCTGAAGGACGAGGTCGGCCTGCCGATCCACTTCCACACCCATGACACGAGCGGCATCGCCGGGGCGACGATCCTTGCCGCCGCCGATGCCGGCGTCTCGGCGGTCGACGCCGCGATGGACGCGTTCTCGGGCGGCACCTCGCAGCCCTGCCTCGGCTCGATCGTGGAGGCGCTCGCCCATACCGAACGCGATACCGGGCTCGATATCGGCGCGATCCGCCAGATCTCGAACTACTGGGAGGGCGTGCGCCACCAGTATGCCGCCTTCGAGTCGGGGCTCGAGGCGCCGGCCTCCGAAGTCTATCTGCACGAGATGCCGGGCGGCCAGTTCACCAACCTCAAGGCGCAGGCCCGCTCGCTCGGTCTCGAGGAGCGCTGGCACGAGGTGGCGCAGGCCTATGCCGACGCCAACCGGATGTTCGGCGACATCGTCAAGGTAACGCCGTCC
The DNA here is from genome assembly GCF_026013545.1 of Defluviimonas salinarum. GTDB lineage: Bacteria > Pseudomonadota > Alphaproteobacteria > Rhodobacterales > Rhodobacteraceae > Albidovulum > Albidovulum salinarum. The sequence continues at coordinate 29,022 of NZ_JAPDOG010000015.1, forward strand.
TCCAAGGTCGTGGGCGACATGGCGCTGATGATGGTGGCGCAGAATCTCACCCGCGAGCAGGTGGAAGATGCGACCACCGACGTCGCCTTCCCCGACTCGGTCGTCGACATGATGCGCGGCAATCTCGGCCAGCCGCCGGGCGGCTTCCCCGAAAGCATCATCCGCAAGGTGCTGAAGGACGAGAAACCGAACACCGAGCGTCCGGGCAAGCACCTCAAGCCCGTCGACCTAGAGGCGACCCGCGCGTCTGTCACGAAGGAGCTCCTGGGCTTCGCCGTCGATGACGAGGACCTGAACGGCTACCTCATGTATCCGAAGGTCTTCCTCGACTATATGGGCCGTCACCGGCTTTATGGGCCGGTGCGAACCCTGCCGACCCGCACCTTCTTCTACGGCATGCAGCCGGGCGAGGAGATCTCGGCCGAGATCGACCCCGGCAAGACGCTGGAAATCCGGCTCCAGGCGGTGGGCGAGACCAACGAGGAAGGCGAGGCCAAGGTCTTCTTCGAACTGAACGGCCAGCCGCGCGTGATCCGCGTGCCGAACCGGGCGGTGAAAGCCAAGACCGCGGCGAAACCGAAGGCGGCGGAGGGCAACCCGAACCATATCGGCGCCCCGATGCCGGGTTCGGTCGCCTCGGTCGCGGTATCGGCGGGCCAGAAGGTCAATGCCGGCGACCTCCTTCTCACGCTCGAGGCGATGAAGATGGAAACCGGCATCCACGCCGACCGCGCCGCGGTGGTGAAGGCGGTCCATGTCCATCCGGGCAGCCAGATCGAGGCGAAGGACCTGCTGGTCGAGTTCGAGGCCTGATCGCGCTCGGGTTCCCGTTAGGAACCCGTCAATACGTGCTGCTCTAGTCTCATCCCCGCGACTTCGGGGGTGAGGCATTGATGGACGACATTCGGGAACAGCTCGAAACCTTGCTGGTGGAGGATGTGATCCTGACGCTGGGCAACCTGCGCGGCTCCCTGACCTGGCTCATGGCAGACGAGACCGGCGCCCGGTCGCCGCGCGGGATCGGCATCGACCGTCTCGACCGTCAGCTCGCCCTGGTCGAGGATCGCGCCCGTTCGGTCTGCCGGCTGCTCCGATCCGGCCGGATGGCGTCGGAGTATACAGGCGGGCCTGGAGATGCCGGGGAAACTCGGCGTCAGCCGCCCGAAACCGACGACCCGTTCCCCCGATGTGCGGCGGCACCGGAACCGGGCGTGACGCTCGAAACCGCGATCCTCGACGCGCTGCTGCACGACCGCGACGCGGCATGTCTGACGATGCCGCGCTTTCGCAGCCAAAGGTCGCAATCCTGAACCGGCCGAGCCTACGGCCCGGCTCTGGCTCGAAACCCGGCAGCGCAGGCCGAACGGGAGCAGATCGACCACATCCGGCAGGATCATTGCAGGCGCCTCACGCTTTTGAGCCGCCCCCGGCGCACGGAGAGGACGGTTCGTGATGCGTGGAGCGAGCCCGCTGCGCCCGCCGGGATTGCGGCGTCTGAACACCAAGCAGGCGCCGCCGCTTCGCGTGGGTAAATCGCCCCGTGAATCCAGCTTGTACTGGTAAATCCATGCGTGGCACGGATCAGAAACCGACATATTTTCATAAGGTTGACAAGAATTCTTCGGAATTGCATGTGATCCAGCCGCCATCCGCTCGGCCCGTCGACTTTCGGCGATGCCGCGCGACGCGGGATCCCCACCGGGGTTTAGGAACGCCCCCTTACGCGACCCGAAAAAAACTTCCAGCCGCGTACGATTTTCGCTTGCAGCCGCCCCGTAGAATTAATACATCGCTCCCACCGAAAGGATGCGGGCGTAGCTCAGGGGTAGAGCATAACCTTGCCAAGGTTAGGGTCGTGAGTTCGAATCTCATCGCCCGCTCCAAATCGGTTCTGGAAGTCCAGACGCAGACAAGGCGCCCTCTCGGGGCGCTTTTTCTTTTCCGGAACAAGACAGGCAGACGACCGGGCGGTATCGGCTCGCGCGCCGCCAAGAAAGCGGAAGGCGGGGCTGTCACGCCCGATGGAGAGGCGCAGCAAGAGCCCGCCCGCTCATCCGGTCGATGCCGAGGGCGCGTCAGAGCCGGGCGCTTACATGTGAGATAGAAGGCGTGGCCCGGCCGGCAATCCGGTTGCCCGCGCCGAAACGGGACGCCCGTCTATCGGGCCACGGTGACCGAGCAATGCGCCCGCCCCGAGACCTCGGCTGCGACTGAGCCGAGCACGAGCCGCGAGATCCCCCGCTTGTCGCCGGTTCCCATCACGATGTGGTCGATACCGTTCTGCTCCGCGTAGGAGACGATCCCCGCCGGCGCTTCACGGCTGATCAGGTCGACCCGCTTCACCCCCTCGACACCGTGTGCCGCAGCGACTGCCGCCGCCCCGTCGAGGATCTTCGCGACCTCGGCCTCGGTCCAATGGGTGATGAGCGGCCCGCGCGAGCCGCCATGCGCGACGTTGACGGTGCAGATGGTCAGCTCGGCTCCGTACTTTTGGGCCAGTTCGGCGGCAACGATCACGGCGGCTTCGGAATGATCGGTCCCGTCCGTCGCACACAGGATGTTCTTGGTCATGGGAATCTCCGCAAAGGTCACGCTTATGAAACTTTTTTCACTATGAATAATGTCGTGTCTTTGATCTGCGTCAAGCGGATTCAGCGTGACCGCAACTCCGGTCCCATCGCCGGAAAGACCGCGTGCGACACAGAAGGGGCGCGAGTCTCCACGCGCCCTTTTCCGCAGGTCGATGCCGTTCTCGCGGCAATCATGTCAGGATAATGGCACCCGACATCCGCGACCGGATCGAGACGAAGGAGACGGAAATGTGGCGCCCCCATGTCCTGTGCCGCGTTTCAGAGGCACCCGAACAGCGGGCAGTTGCCAGGATGGACAGGGCGTTGGCGCGTCCGATACGGGCTTTCACGGTGAGATCGGTCATTTGGGTTGGTCCTCGGCTGGAAGGGTTGAACACCGGAGATACCGCCACAATCACTACGATGATCTCATCGTCGTTCTCAGAAATGTCCGCAAAAGGGCACATGTATGCCAGCTTCATGCCATTTATGTGTTTTTTTCACGACAACCATCAGTTGCATTTACGATTCACACGTCATCGCGTGGATTGATGCCAAATCGCGAATGAACAAGGAACGGCGGAATCATTGTCCGCAACCGAGGGAAGCGCCCCGATATCCTGCGCGGATTCGGTCAAAGCGCAGATTCGGAACCCTGTCGCGTCACCCGGCCGCGGGAACCACCCGCGGCTTGCCGTCGTCGTCGATCGCGACAAAGGTGAACAGCGCTTCGGTCACCTTCTCTCGCGCGCCGTGTCGGTCGCGCAGGACCCATGCCTCGATCTCCAGCCCCATCGAGGTGCGGCCGATCCGGGCCACGCGAACATAGATGCAGAGCACGTCGCCAACCCTTACCGGGCGGATGAACTTCATCGCGTCCACGGCCACGGTTGCCACGCGGCCGCGGGCGCGGGCACCCGCGACGATTCCCGCCGCAATGTCCATCTGACTCAGCACCCAGCCTCCGAAGATGTCCCCGTTGACGTTGACATCTCGTGGCATCGCGAGCGTCCGCAGCGTGAGCTCGCCCTCCGGTCCGGTTTCGGTCATCGCCCCTCCATTGCGCTTTGCTCCATTGATGTTAGAGGCCCGAACCGGCGGCGGATAGCCCCTGCAACGCCCCGAACCAATCGCACCGGATCTCACTCGAGAAGCGCGTCGACGGCATCGCCGATCCCGTCGGCGACCATTGACGGATTCGGTGCGAACCGGGTCTCGTCACCCTCGCGATACTTGCCGGTCCGCACCAGGACCGCCAAGGCCGCGCCGGCATCGAGCGCACCGGCAATGTCGGCCTCGGCATCGTCACCGATCATCGCGACCTCGGCCATCCCAGCACCCATGCTCGCCGCGGCGGCGGCGAAGAATCCCGGCGCTGGTTTGCCGAAAAGCAGCGCCGTCTTGCCGCTTGCGTGCTCCAGCGCGGCGACGAAGGCCCCGGCGTCGAGGCTGAGTTTGCCGTCGGCATCCCGGAACACCCGGTTCGCCGCCAGCGCAAGGAACGGCGCGCCGGCCTCGATCTTGCGGAACGCGGTGTTGAGCGCCTCGTAGGTGAAGAACCGCCCGGCATCGCCGAGGACGACCGCTTCCGGCCCGGTGGTGTCCGTATCGGCGAAATCCTCGCCGAGGTCGGGATGGATGAGCAGATGCGGCGCATGTCCATGCCGCGCCAGCCAATCGCAGGCGGCCGCCGCCGGCGTGAAGAGTTCGTCAGGCGCGAGATCGACGCCGAATGCTCGCAGCCGGTCAACGAGCGTCCGCTTCGGCCGCCGGGTCGAGTTGGTGAGGAACCGAACCGCCAATCCCTCCGAGCGCAACCGCCGAACGGCATCGGTCGCGCCGGGAAGCGCCCTGCTCCCGGAATAGAGAACGCCAGACAGATCGATCAGTACACCCTTGAGCATGGTCGGACCGTGGTTCGAGCCTCTTTCCTGCCCGGCAACGCGCCCCGCGCACGGGTATCGGACCGGCGGCCGGCAACTGCGCCCGAGTACCGCCGCTCACTCGGCGGCAAGACGTGGCTTGGTCGCGGCAGCCCGTTTCCTGATCTCGAACTCCTCGTGATAGGACCGCTCCACGTTCACCGTCCAGACGTCGTGTTCTTCGCCGAGGATGTTGCGCGCGGCCAGCATCGCCGACAGCATCGAATGGTCTTGGTTGTTGTAGCGATGCAATCCGTTGCGCCCCACCGTCTGGAAATTCTCCAGCGACAGGATCCAGCCCTCGAGCACGTCCAGCGCCTCGCGATATTCGCCGTCATAGACCGGATAGGCCTTCGGCTGACGGATGATCGCGGCACCGATCACGTCGGATGCCTTGGCCAGGCCGAGTTGCTCCAGTTCCTGCGAGGCGAGCTCGCGCAGGTCCTCATCCGACATCGACCAGAGCCCGTCGCCCTTCTGGCAGAAATACTCCATGCCGATCGAGGCGGTGTTCTGGTCGGGCAGCATCTCCTTCGACCAGGCCCGGAAGTTCTGGATCCGTCCGACCTTCACCTTGGGCGAATGGATGTAGATCCAGTTGTCGCGGAACGGATCGGCATGGTCGAGCACCAGCGTCACGATCAGGAAGTCGCGGTACCTGAGCTTGTCCGCGGCCTCCACCACCTCCGGCGGCGGCGGCGGGTCGAAGGCGTGGATGAGGTCGCGCAGCGCCATGGAGTTGACGAAGTGCTCGCCCTCGACGCGTTCGATGACCGGCTCGCGCCCGTCCTCGTGCCAATGCTTCACATCGATCGAGGTGACCCGCCTGCCGGTGCGGTTCACCCGGATCACCTCGGAGCGCAGATGGACCTCCCCGCCCTTTTCCTCGACCAGCTTCGCGGTCTTTTCCCACATCATCCCAGGACCAAGCCGCGGATACTGGAACTCCTCTATGAGGCTCGTCGTGTCATTGGCGCCCGAGATCGCATTCCAGACCGCCTTGAATAGCGAGAGGTTCTTGATCCGCTGCGCCGCCCAGTCGGCGCGGATGTCTCTGGGATTGATGCCCCAGACCTTCTGCGTGTAGCTGCGGAAGAAGTGCATGTAGAGCCGGCCGCCGAAGCGGTTGATCACCCACTGCTCGAAGCTCTCCTCCTTGCGGTAGGGCCGGACCTGCCACTTGAAATAGGACAGGAGAATGCGCATCGACTCGTAGGGGCCGATGTTCAGAAGCGCGTTGAACAGCTTCAGCGGATAGTCGAAGAATTTCTCGCGGTAGTAGATCCGGCTGAGCCGCGGGACGGTGATGAAATCGTCGCCCAGAACCTCGTGCCACATCTCTTCCACCTCCTTCACCTTGGTGAAGAAGCGATGACCGCCGATGTCGAAGCGGTACCCGTTATTGGTTTCCGTACGGGAAATACCGCCGACCATCTCCGAGGCCTCGTAGACCTTGGGCTTGTGAAGGAGGCTGCGTTTCTGCAATTCGTAAGCCGCAGTCAATCCCGCGGGCCCCGCGCCAATAACAACCACGGGGCAACTCTTCCCTTGCTGGATGCTCAATTAACCGCCCCCAGAACACACGTTTCAAATACACGCAGAGCTCAATATACCCTGCAATCCCACTCCGACAAAACGATGCGCACCGAAAAGGGGGCCGGCCCGCCCGCATCACCACTCAATTGCCATCGTTGTCGCGGTTTTTTGAACAATGCCGCCCTGTTCGCCCTTGATGAGCTCATGTTTTACTCTCCTTTTGATTGATTTTACTTTTAATAGAACCTTCTTCAGTTGATCTATCTCCGAATCGCCCGGTCACGTTTGCGAAGCGCGAAGCGGTCAAGCATCTGCTCCGCCAGCCCCGTGCGCACTTCCGCGCGCCGGGTCAGATCTTGACGATGCGCGCCTTGCCCGCGCCGATGCCGCGCGCGGCGAATGCGTTGCGGGTGTCAAGGATGAGCCGCGCCTCCGCGGCCAGGAGCGCGTAGTCGACGGCGCTGTGGTCGGTGGCCACCAGAACCGCATCGTAGCTGGCCAACGTCGCGGCGGTCAGCGCCACCGAGGCCCGTCCCGCCAGCGAGGGATGGTCCCGCGTCGGCGGCATGACCGGGAAATAGGGGTCGTGATAGTCGCAGGTGGCCCCCATCTCCTCGAGACGGAGAAGGATGGCGAGCGCCGGGCTTTCGCGCGTGTCCTCGACATCCTTCTTGTAGGCGATGCCAAGGATCAGCACCCGCGCATCCTTCACCGCGACGCCGCCGTGGCGGGCCAGTTCTCCCGCGACCCGGCCGGCGATCAGGTCGGGCGCCTCGGCGGTACTGACCCGCGCCAGATCGACCAGCGGCGTTTCCGCGCCGACATCGCGTGCCCGCGCGGCCAGATAGGCCGGAGAGACCGGGATGCAATCGCCGCCGATCCCGGGCCCCGGATAGAAGGGCATGTAGCCAAAAGGTTTCGTCGCGGCCGCCTGTACCACCTCCCAGATGTCGACGCCCATCGCCTCAAGCGCGGCCTTCATCTCGTTCACGAAGGCGATGTTGACCATTCGGAAACTGTTCTCGATGAGCTTCACGGCCTCGGCGGTGGCGAGCGAGCTTACCGGGACGGTCCGGGCGACGATCTGCGCGTAGAACCGGTCGGCGAGATCGCGCGACCGCAGGTCATCCGCGCCGACGATCTTCGGAATTGTCCGCGTCGTGAAGATCGCGTTCCCCGGATCCTCGCGCTCGGGCGAGAAGGCGAGGAAGAACTCCTCGCCGGCCCTCAGACCGCGGCGTTCGAGGATAGGTTTGACCACCGTTGCCGTCGCACCGGGCCAGACCGTGCTTTCGAGCACCACGAGCTGCCCCGGCCGCAGCCGCTCCGCGATCGTCTCCGTGGCACGGATCACATAGCCTAGGTCGGGCTCGCGTGCGGGCGACAGCGGAGACGGCACGCAGATCACGATCACGTCGGCCTCGGCGAGCCTCGCCATGTCGGCACTGGCGGAGAAGCCGCGCGACACCGCGTCCTGAACGCGATCCTCGGGCAAATAGGAGATCGTCCGCGCGCCGGCATTGATCATGGCGACCCGGTCTGCGTTCAGGTCGAAACCTGTGGCCGGGAAGCCCGCCTCGCACACGGTGAGGGCTAGCGGCAGTCCGACATAGCCGAGTCCCACGATCGCGACCCGCGCCTCGCGCTGGCCAATCAGTTCGTTCAAAGAAGCGTAAAGTGAAAACACGCTTGTCATCATAGCCCCCCGCAACAATCACCTGGTGGCCGGCACGAAAAAATACCCGTCGACTGTCGCACACAGGCGTTCGCCAGAGCAATCCCGCGTCGCTGGACCAGCGCGTCTGTTTAGGATACGAGGACAATCCCGCATTTCCACCCGGTTTGGCTCGCATCACGAACCCAACCTTCGCCCTCTTGCTCCGCGCCACCGCGGCGGCTTTACCCTTCGCGGCGTTCACGATCCGGCACAATCGGACCAGACAGACGCCGACTGTTTCGAGAAAATGACAACCCGGACAGCGGCATGGCCCGAATGCGGGTGCCATGCTACGCTCCGGTCAGGTTTCGACAGACGTCCGGCGGGGGCACATGAAGGTCTTGATCACGGGTGGCGCCGGCTTCATCGGATCGCATCTGTCCGAACGGCTGATCGCCGAAGGCCATTCCGTCACCGTTCTCGACGACCTCTCGACCGGTCGGACCGAGAACCTCGCGGGTCTTTCCGGCCACAACCGCTTTCGCTTTCACGAGGGCACGATCCTTGACCCCGCGCTCGTCGGGACGCTGACGGATGAGGCCGACATGATCATCCACCTCGCCGCCGCGGTCGGGGTGAAGCTAATCATGGAGGAGCCTTCGCGCTCGATCCTGACCAACGTCGGCGGCACCGAGACGGTGCTCAAGGCGGCGCTGAAGGACCTGAAGCCCGTCTTCGTCGCCTCCACCTCCGAGGTCTACGGCAAGGCCACGAAATTCCCCTTCGGCGAGGACGACGACCTGACCATCGGCGCGACGAAGAACCTGCGCTGGTCCTATGCCTGCGCCAAGACGCTCGACGAGTTCCTGGCCCTCGCCTATGTGCGCGAGGCGGATCTGCCGGCCACGGTCCTGCGCTTCTTCAACACGACCGGCCCGCGCCAGACCGGGAGCTACGGCATGGTGCTGCCGAACTTCGTCCAGGCCGCGCTGGAGGGTCGGCCGCTCCTGGTCCACGGCACCGGCGAGCAGTCGCGCTGCTTCGGCCATGTCGCCGACGCGGTCGAGGCGATGGTGCGGCTGATGGCGACCCCGGCGGCGCGGGGCGAGGTCTTCAACGTCGGCAATGACGAGGAGGTGACGATCCGCGCCCTGGCCGAGCAGGTGGTGGCGGCCACCGGCTCGCCCTCCGAGATCCGGCTGGTGCCCTACGAGACCGTTTACCCGGCCGGGTTCGAGGACATGGCCCGCCGCCTGCCCGACGTCTCCAAGCTCGAGCGGGCGACGGGCTTCCGCCCACGCCGGCCGCTGTCGGAGATCATCGCCGACATCGTGGCCGAGAAGCGTTCGGAAATGGCGGCGTGAGCGGCGATGCGCGGATCACGCAACCGCTGCGGACCGGCGGGACCGGCAACCTCGGCCGGGGGAGCGTTGACATGACGGCGCAAGTCCGCTCCCTCGGGCGCGATCCGCTCTGGCCGATCGCCCTGATCACCCTTCTCGCGGCGGGACTGCGGGCCGTCGGGCTCAATTCCCCGCTCTGGTACGACGAGATCGCGACCGTCGTATATTCGCTCCAGCAACCGCTGATCGACGTGGTGACGAGCTATCCGTCCAACAACGACCATCCGTTCTACTCGCTGCTCGCGAAGCTCTGCATGATCGCCTTCGGCACGTCGGACTGGTCGGTGCGGCTTCCCGCGGTCGTCTTCGGCGTCCTTTCGGTGCCCGCGCTCTACCTGTTCGCGCGCGCGATAGCGCCCTGGCCGGTCGCGATCGCTTCGGCGCTTTTTCTTGCGGTTTCCTATCATCCGGTCTGGTTCTCGCAGAACGCGCGCGGCTACACGATGCTGCTGTTCTTCGCGCTGGTCTGTACGCATCTGCTGTGGAACGCTCTGGTGCGTGGCCTGGCGGTGCGGGCGAGCTATACGGCCTACGCGCTCTGCCTGGCGCTCGCGGCCTACACGCACCTGACGATGGTGATCCTCGGCCTCGTGCACGGGGCTTCTGCGCTCGTTTACCTCGCCGTGACCGGGGATCGCGGGACCGTCTGGCGCCGGCTCGGCCCGGCCGCCGCGGCCTTCGCCGGCGCGGCGGCGCTCACCGTGCTTCTCTACGCGCCCATGCTCGGCGATGTGGTGGGCTTCTTCCTCGACGGCGCGCGCCAGCAGACCGGAACGAAGGCGGGGGACGTCGCCACCCCCGGCTGGGCGGTGCTGGTGGCCGTGAGGGAACTGACGCAAGCCTTCGGCGGCCCCCTGCCTTTCGCTCTGGCCTGCCTCGTGCTCCTCGCGGGCGGGATTCATTTTCTGCGGCACGAGCCTTTCCTCGCGGCCACGATCGCGCTGACGATCCCGGCCATGGTGCTTGCGTCCTCGGCTCTCGGTCGCCCGATCTTCCCGCGGTTCTTCTTCTTCCAGGCCGGTTTCTTCCTCTTGGCCGCGGTCCAGGGCCTGTGGCTGCTGAGCGGCGCGCTCATGCGCCTTCTCGGGCTCGGCCGCGCGCATCTCCTGCTGTTTTCGCTGATCTGCGTGGCCGGCGCCCTCGCGGGGAGCCCGGCGCTGGTGCGCAATTACAAACTGCCCAAGCAGGACTACACCTCGGCGGCCGCGGCCATCGCCGCCCTGTCCGAAAAAGGCGCGGTCTTCACCATCGGAACCACGCTCGAACTGCCGCTGAACAGCTATCTGAAGCTCGGCCTGCCGACCCTGCCCGACGCCACCGCCTTCACCGAGGCCGAACGCCGTCTTGGCCGGTTCCATGTCGCCTACACGTTCGATCAGTATCTCAGGAGCGCCTTCCCCGACCTCTGGGAGGCGACGATCCAGAGGTGCCGCGAACAGGCGCGAATCACCTCCTCGATCGAGGGCGGCGACATCGTGATCCTCGAATGCGGGGCGGGCACTTGATGGACGGGAGACGAATGCAATGTCAGAGATGACAAGCACGAACGCGCCCGCGCCTCCGCTCTGGCGCTGGATCGTCCGCTTCGCCGGGGCGTTCCCGCTGGCAGTGCTCATCGTCTCGTTTCTCATGCTCTGCGCGATTTCGGGAACAGTCCCGCTTTGGGGCATTCCGGTGCACGAGGACGGCGAGCGGAGCTTCCTGCAAACCGTGTTCTACTTCGAGCACGCGACGCGTGAATGGCCGCTCGACCTCCTGCTCGGGGCTGCGATCGGCGGCGCCGCGGCCCTCGGCCTCGCGCCGAGGCGCGGTCTCACGCCACGGCGGGCGGTGCGCGCCCTCGTCGCGGTCTCGGCCGTGATCCTGGCCGGCACGCTGGTCACGGTCGGACCCGTGGCGCTCCTCGACAACCTGTTGCAGTCGCACACCCGCCCGACCGCCGAACTTGAGATCGGCAGTCACTGGTACTTCCATTTCCTCGGCCAGATCGCGCTGCTCCTGTCGGTGCTCGCGATCGGTCTTACCCTGCGCGCCGCCAGTGCTGCACGTCCCGCAGGCAGCGCCTGGCCCGTGATCCTGATCGTCGGCGCGGTCTTCGCCGGTCTCAGCCTGGCCTTCGGCGCCGGGACCGGGCTCGCCGCGACATCGGTGCTCGATCCGGTCTATCTCGGGCATCAGGCGCGCGAAGTGGCCACGAACGCGCTGGTCACCATCCCGCTGGGCTTTTTCGTCTGCGCACGCCTTGCCGAAACGCCGAGCTTCGGCCGGCCGAACGGTCCCGGCATCGCCACTGGCGGCGTGATCATGCTCGCCGCGCTCGGTCTGGCCGGATACATCGCGCATGGCGCGCTGACGGGCGGCGCGATGGAGGAGGCGCAATCCACCGATTTGCGCGTGCTCATCTTCCCGCATTTCTTCGAGCACATGTTCACCTATGCCGTTGCCTCGCTTACCGCCGCAGCCGTCTTCGCGGCGGCCGGGCGGAGATAGGCTGGCCCGGGTATGCGCGGCGCCGGCGACAGCGGATCGGGAATGCCGGAAGACCGGGACCGCTGCATCGTCATCGGCTCGGGCCCCTCCGGGATCGCCGCAGCGAAGGCATTGCTCGCGCGCGGACGGACGGTCGTGATGCTCGACGGCGGCAAGGCGCCCGAGCCTGCGGCCGAGGCGCGGCGGGTGGCACTGGCCGCGACCGTCCCCGAGGGCTGGAGTGCCGCGGACCGCGCCGCCTGGATGGCGCCGCAGCACGAGGCCCCGCCCGGACAGGTGCGCCGGTTCGGCTCGGACTTCGCGATGGAGCCCGCCGCGACGACCTTCGCCGATGCGCCGGGCTGGCTGGGGCTTCGCGCCTCGCGGGCGGCGGGCGGGTTCTCCAACGTCTGGGGCGCGGCGGTGCTGCCCTACCGGCAGGCCGACATGGCGGATTGGCCGATCAGCGCTGACGATCTCGCGCCGCATTACCGGGCGGTCGCCGGTTTCGTCCCGATTTCCGGGCGCACGGACGATATAGAGGCCCTGATGCCCGCCCTGCCGATGGCCGGTCACGGGCCGATCGCCCCAGCAACGCAGGCGGAGGCGCTGCTCGCCCGCCTGTCCGCCGAGCGCAAGCGGTTCGCCGCCCAGGGTCTGCGGGCGGGCCTCGCGCGGCAGGCGGTGGATGCGGCCTGCCGGCGCTGCGGGATGTGTCTGCACGGCTGCCCCTATGGGCTGATCTGGTCGGCCCGCCACACGCTCGCCGATCTCGGCGCAGATCCCCGATTCAGCTACCGCTCTGGCGCCGTCGTCACCCGCTTCGAGGAGGGCGACGCGGGCATCGCTCTCTACCTTGAGGACGGCACGACGATCACCGGCACTCGAGCGTTCCTTGGCGCCGGGGTGCTCGAAACCGCGCGCATCCTCCTCGCCTCGCGCCCGGAGCCGGGCGAACTGGTGCTGAAGGACAGCCAGCATGCCTTCCTGCCCATGCTGCAGCGTTTCCCGAACCGCTCCCGGCCCGATCGAGGTGCGTTCCACACCCTGCCGCAGATCTTCCTCGAACTCGAGGCGCCCGAGATCTCCGCCTACCTCGTCCATGCCCAGATCTATAGCTGGAACGACTACTATGCCCGCGACCTCGTCGCCAATTACGGCCACGGTCTGCCTTTCGCGCGAGCGTTCTTCGCCGCGCTCGCGCGACGGCTGATCGTGGCGCAGGTTTTCCTGCACTCCGACCATTCGCACCGCATCGGCCTCACCCGCGCCGCCGACGGTCGCCTCACCGCCCGACTGATCGCCAATGCCGATACCGACCGCACCGTCCGCGCGGCGGCCCGCCGGATCGGCGCCGCGATGGGCCATGCCGGGCTCCTGCCGCTGACCTTCGCCAGTCGGCCCGGCGCGCCGGGATCGAGTTTTCATGTTGGCGGATCGGTGCCGATGGCCCGGACGCCCGCGCCCGGACAATCCGATTTGCTCGGCCGGCCCCACGGCCTTTCACGGCTGCACGTCATCGACGCCTCGGTCCTGCCCGCGATCCCGGCCACGACGATCACGCTCCCGGTGATGGCAAACGCGCACCGGATCGCGGCGCTCGCGCCCTAGGCGGCGCCGGTCTCGAACGCCCCCGCCTCGAACTGCCGCACGAGCGCGCGGTCGCCCCTGCGATGCGCCGCCCGCGCGAGCGCCGCACCATAGGCCGCCAGTACGCGGTCCTCGCGCCAGATTGACTCGAACGCGTGGCGCGCGGCCTGGGATTGCGCCGCACGACGGCCGGGTTCGTGCTGCAGGGCGTGCATCGCCGCGATCAGTTCGTCCTGGGTCCCGAAGAGCGCCCCGCCGCCCGCCGCCTCGACGATCTCGGGGAACGGGCCGAGGCGCCGGGCGATCACCGGCGTGCCGAGCCGGAAGCTCTCGATCAAGATGATGCCAAAGGTCTCGTAGCAGACCGAGGGAACGATCAGGCCCAGCGCACCCCGGTAGTAGGCGTCAAGTTCCTCAGGGCTCTTGCGGCCGAGGAACTGGATGCGCGGATTACCCTGTGCGAGCCGTTTCAGCGTCACCGCATAGTCGCCGTCGCCGAGGATCAGGAGATCGGCGTCGGGATAGCGTTCCATCGCCGGAAAGACGTCTTGCAGGCCCTTGATCTTCTCGAGCCGCCCGACGAACAGGAAATAGGGCCGAGGATGGCCGGCGGGGGCGGCGGCCTGGCTGGTCAGGTCGGGCAGGAAGTAGGGCAGCACCTCCATCTCGTGGCGAAGGCCGAACTCGCGGTGCTTGGCGCGGCTGAACTCGCTCTTGGCGACGATCAGGTCGACCTGGCCGAGCTGGCGGTCGAGGTATCCCGTATAGCGCCAGAGCTGCGGCGGGCGGCGGTAGGACAGCACGCAGCGCAGGCATTCGCGGCGGTCGCAAAGCTCCCGGCCATGACGCCAAAGGACATGGGTCGGGCAGACCAGCCAGTGCTCGTGCGCCTCGTAGAGCTTCAGGCCCTCGCCATAGGACAGGATCCCCGGCCCGCCGACCAGCGAGGTGTTGTTGTACCAGATAAGGTCGGGGCGGATCTCGGCCAGAAGCGCACGGATCCGCGCGGCATGAACCAGCGGCCGCCCGGTCTGCTGGGTCAGGAGGTTTGACAGGAAGCCGTTGCGGCTGCGCAGTCCGATCCGCCGCACCCCGTCCGGCGCGCCCTCGGCCTGCGGCTTGCCGCCGAGGATGCGATAGCTGTCCTCGTCATGCACCACGATCACGTCATGGCCGCGCGCGGCGAGCGCCCGCGCCATGCGCTGCACGCCGATCGCGTCGCCGCCGAAGGAGAATGGCGGGTAGAAGGTCGTGAACATGACGACCTTGAGCGATCGGACACGGCGTTCGATCTTCATTGACCGGCCACCCTCCCCGCCCGGTCCGGCGCCGGGTCCGTGACCGCCGGCCGAACATAGGACATCAGCAGCCGGAGCCGATCACGCATGAAGATGAGGGTGAGGACCGCATAGGTCAGCACCCCGACCCCGACGCTCGCGGCAAGAAGCGCGGCGAGCCCCGCTCCCTCCGCCCAGCGGGCGACGAGCAGGACCGGAATGACCATCGCCGCCGACGCGAGGAATGGCGCGGCGAGTGTCCCCAGAAGCGGCGCCACCGCGATGCTTCCAAGCCGCGCCACGAGCCGGAAGCGGAACACCCAGAGGACGTAATGGGCAAGGACGAAGCCGGCCGTGATCGCGACAAGCCCCCAGCCCGACGCCGCGAAGACCAGCGCCGTGCTGAGGCCGACGCCCAGCCAGGTCAGGACGGTGAGCCGGCCCGCCCGGCCCGCCGCAAGGCAGAATGAGGTCTGCACCGAGGCGACGCAGAGATAGAGGCCGAGCGCCGCCATGACCCTCAGGACCGGCGCCGCGCCGAGCCATTCCGGCCCGAAGACCAGAAGCAGCATCGGCTCGGCCAGCGCGGCCAGCCCGGCGAAGAACGGGAACGCCACCAGTGCGGTCAACCGCAGGATCTCGACCAGAAGCTCGCCTGTCTTCCCCCGCGCCCGCGAAACGGCGGCAAAGGCGGGCTGCGAGGCCATGCGAAACCCCGTCGAGGCCAGAAACGAAAGGATCTCGACCAGGCGCCATGACACCGAATAGAGCCCGGTCGCCAGCGGCCCGAGCGTCGCCCCGATGATCAGGATCGGCATCTGCACCATTGCAAGCTCGCCCGAACGCAGGCCGAGAACCTGAAAACCGAACCCGGAGGCGCGGCGGAGGTGCGCGGCGCCGAAGCGCAGGCCCGGCCGCCAATCGACCACCGCCCAGGCGATCGCGGCGTTGGTGGCGATCATCACAAGCCACTGGCCGACGAAGCTCCAGACCCCGTGTCCGGTCAGGGCCATCGCGACCCCGGTGGTGCCCCCAGCGATCACGCCCGCGACGGCGCGGATCGACATGACGCGGAAGTTGAACTCGCGCCGCAGGATCGCGACCGGCACCGCGTTGAAGGCGACGAGCACGACGCTCGGCGCGAGCGCCATGATCAAGCCCTTGACCTCGGGGTGGCCATAGACTGTCGCGATTGGCCCCGCTGCTGCGTAAAGAACGCCGGCAAGTACAACCCCCACGCCCCCAGTCAGCCAGAATACCGCATTGAAGTCCTCCGCCTCCGGCGCGGCCGTCGAGATCAGCGACTCCGCGACGGACTCACGCACCAACGCCTCGGAAACCACGATGAACACCGCGGCCATGGACAGAAGCCCGAACGCCTCTGCGCCGAGGAGCCGGGCCAGAGTGACGAAGACGGCGAAGTTGATCGCCTGCTCGGTCCAGTTCCCGGCCGTCATCCAGGCGGCGGAGCGGATGAACTTGGCGCCGACGGTCACGGAAACCACTCCTTTCCCGGCCGCCGTTGGTGTGCCGGCCGCACGATCACACCCCCTGCCACGGCTTCATGACCGCGCCGCGCACCGCGCGCATCGCCTTGCGGCGGGCCAGATAGGTCGCCCCCCGTCCATCTAGATGGCGGCGCCAATGGCCAAGGTCGGTGAAGTAGAACATCTCGAGCCGCGGCAGATCGTGGAGGTCCGAACCGGCATCCGCCTGGCCCAGCCTTGTGCCGACCGAGGTCTGGTAATAAGCGGCGACGCGGCGACGCACCGGATCACCGGCGATCCCGTAGGGCGGCGCGAAATGGTGAACCGGCCGGTCGAGCTGATCGGCGATTTCCTGCTGTGAGCGCCTCAGCTCGGCCTCGAGCATATCACCGGTCAGCGCGTCGAGATCGGCGTGAGTGACCGTGTGGCTGCCGAAGGCGACGCCTTCGCGGGCGAGCGCCCGGATCGTGCCCCAGCCCATCAGCGGACGCGGCGGTTCGGTGCCCCCGCGCCAGCCCTCGGCACCGCCGATGTGGCCGGTGGGCAGGTAGACGATCGGCCGGATGCCCAGCGGCTCCATCACCGGCCAAGCGGCATCGGCGAAATCCTGAAAACCGTCGTCGAAGGTCACGATCACCGCATGCGGCGCCAGCCTGACCGACGCATCCCGCGATGCGACGAGGTCGTCGAGCGAGATCACCGGCAGGCCGGACTCGGCGAGCACACGCATCTGACCGGCGAACACCTCGGGTGGAATGCAGGTCGGACCGCTTCGATCCGAGATCGAATGGTACATCAGGATGTCGATCACGGGCTCCGGCATGGTCAGTCCTCGACCCGGTGGCTCTCGAACTCGTGCCGATGCCCGGCCCAGCGATCCCGGTCGAGCCCACCCGCCGCAGTCAGGCTTTCGGCCGCGGCATAGGCCATCGCGAAGGCGTGGTGCGTGTTGTCATGGGCGAAAAGCCCCTGCCGCCCGAAGCTCAGGAACCCGTCGAGCGACGACAGCCATCCGTCCACCGTCTCGAAGTGGCGCTGGTAGTCGAGGTCGTAGACCGGGTAGGCATGGGCGATGCGCCGCGTCTCGCTGCGGATCACCGGCACCTTCACCGGCAGGCCGACGCCCTTCAGCCAGTCGCAGTAGTGCCGCCCGAGCTCATCATCGGACATGTCCCACCAGCGTTCGCCCGGATCGCAAGGCAGTTCGGCACAAAGGATCGTGCGGCCCTTCGGCCCGGTCGCGGAACTGTAGTTCTTCGGCTCCGACATCCGGCTGATCGGGATCGAGAGTTCGGGGAAGTAGTGCGCGTCATACTCGGTGAAGCGGTCGGTCTCGAGGATGAGGTAGACGAGGATCATGCCGCGGAAGCGGATCGCCTCGGCCGCCATCGTCACCTCGGGCGGCGGCGGCGGGTCCATCAGGCGGACCGCGATGGTCAGCGGGATGGTCGAGAAGACCTGGTCGGCCTCGTGCCGCGTCTCTCCGTCCTCGGCACGGGTGACGACGCCGGTCACGCGGGATGTCGTCCGCTCGATCCGCACGATATCGGCGCCGAAGCGGAAGGCCGCGCCCTCGGCCTCGGCGGCAGCCGCCATCGCGCGCGAGATCTGCCCGAAGCCCTCGCGGGGATAGTAGAACCGCCCCGTCGTCTCGCCCCGGAGCCCCGGCACCATCTTCGCCATCTTGGCGAGGATCTTGCCGACCGAGCCGCTCGACACCCGCCGCTCGGCGAGCGTCACCGCGAGCTTGTCGGGATCGAGCCCCCAGAGCTTGCGCACATAGGGAAAGTAGAAGTTTTCCGAGATCGTCGGACCGAGCCCGTCATAAAGAACGGAGGAAAAGCTCCGCTTGCCGCCGCGCTTGCCGCGGAAGGGCTTCAGCAGCATGTCGCCGAGAAGCGAGGCCGCGAAGGCCGGCGGCAGGCGCAGGAGCGCGTCGGCCGGTTTCAGCGGGAAGTGGATCCAGCGTCCGCCGAGCCGGATCCGGCCATGACGCGGCTGCAGGAGGAGATCGTCGCCGAGAAGGCGCTTCACATCCGCCAGCACCTTCGGATCGGCGACCGGGTGGAACCGATGCGAGCCGTAGTCGCACCAGATCCCGTCGATCTGGAACGAGGCCGAATTGCCGCCCGCGACCGGCGCGCGCTCCAGCACCTCGACCTCGGCACCGTCGCGGCTCAGCGCGTAGGCCGCCGCAATCCCCGCCGGACCGGCACCGAGGACCGTGATCCGCGGCCGCTCGGCCACGCTTGCCTCGGTCAGGTCACCCTTCATTCCGACATCTCCTTGATCGCGGACGGCCGCGTCCGGAAGCTGCCGCCCGAGAGCGCGAGTACCAGCGCCCCCAGCGCGCCGGCCAGGTAGAGAATCCCCTGCCAGGCGAGGCCCGAGGCGACGACCTCGGCGGCGGCGGCCCCGAAGGGGGCGAGCAGGGCGGCGAGCGAGCTCTCGCGGACCCCGAGCCCGCCGAGCGAGACCGGCAGCGTCGCGATGATCTTGGCGAGCGGCCAGGCGAAGAACCAGGCCGCGACCGGCACATTGACACCGACGACCAACGCGAGCTGGATCGAAAGACCGATCAGCGCCGCCTGGATCGACACCGAGAGGGCGAGCGCGGCGAGAAGCACCCCGGGGCGCCGCGTCAGTGCCGCGAAAGCTTCGGCCGTGCGCAGCGCGAGGTCGCGTGCCGGCAAGCGAGGCCAGCGGCGCCAGAGGGCGCGCACCAAGGGCGGCAGGAGGAACAGCCCGGCGCTCGCGGCGGCAAGGATGCCCCCGGCGACCGCGATCGCAAATCCGCCGCTCCCCGCGCCGCCGATGAGCGTGAGCCCGACGAGCATGAGGCAGACCAGCGCCACGAGGTCGATGATCCGGTCGCCCACCGCCGCCGCCGCAACGCGCGGCCCGTCGCGCAGGGCAACATGGGCAAGGCCCGCGCGCACCGCATCGCCGCCCGCAGCGCCCGGCAGGCAGAGGTTCGCGGCGAGCCCTCCGAAATGCGCCCGGAGTGCGGCCGGAAAGCCGATCGCCCGGTCCATCAGCCACCACCATTTCGCTGCCGCGGCGACATGGCAGACCAGAAAGGATGCAAAGACCGACAGGAAGAGCGGCCAGGTGAGCCGCGCGAAGCCCTCGAAGATCGCCTCGCGCGGCAAGAGCGAGAAGATCAGCGCCAGCGCCAAGGCAGACCCGCCGGCGCGGATCGCCCATTTCCGTAACGCTCTGCCGGTGCCGCGCGTCATCTCACGGCCTCAGGTGCAGCCGCGAGATCATGTCCGCGATGAGCCCGAGCGACCAGATCATGATCGCGGCGAGGAAGGCGAAGATCGTGGTCTCGGAGAGGTTGCCGATGAAGAGGTCGTAGACGAACTTCACGAACCCGAGCGCCATCAGCGCGAGCCCGAGCGGGATGAAGATCCGCAACGGGTTGAAAAGCACGATGACCCTGAGCACGAGAATGATGAAGTTGATGAAATCCACCGGCCGGATCTTCGACTTGCCGACCCGCCGCCCGTATTCGATCGGCGTGTAGATCATCCGCTTGCCGTTGCAGGACATGCACAGCGTGATCGTCGTGGTGAAGGAGAACTTCTGCGGCAATAGCGGGATGAAAGGAATGAGCTCGGACTTGCGGAATACCCTCAGGCCCGAGTTCAGGTCGTTGAGACGGCGCTCGGCGAGGAACGAGGCGAGCGTGTTCAGCATCCATTTCGCCGGCCGCCGCACAAGGGGCACGTTCTTCATCGCCGCGCCGCGGTCGCCCACCACCATGTCCTGTTCGCGACACATCGCCAGCATTGGCGGCAGGTAGCGCGCGGGATAGGTGCCGTCGGCATCGAGGATCGCGACATAGTCGTGCCGCGCCCGCCGGATGCCGCGCTTCAGGGCCGCGCCGTAGCCCGTGTTGACCTGGTTGGCCTCGACGATCGCGCCGGCCGCCCGCGCCTCGGCAAGCGTGCGATCCTCAGAGCCGTCGTCGACGACGATGATCTCGTAAGGAATGCCGAGGGGGTCCATCGCGTCGCGCACATCCTCGACCGTCGCGCGCACCGCCCCCTCCTCGTTGTAGGCCGGGATCACGACGCTCAGCGACATGCCGTCGAAATCGCTTTCGATCGCCTCGGCCCCAACCATACCGGTCACCGTGTCATCCATCTCCGTTCTTCCCCTTCACACTCGGGTTCGACCGGCGCTCCCCCCCTCTGCGCGGTCATGGCACATGCAGCCGGTCCTTCACGCCCAGGATATGGTACTCGAACAGGCACCAGGCGAAGGCCGCGGCCGAATAGACGTAGTAGATCTGATGATAGACGAGCGAGGCCACGGCGAAGGCGAGCCCGCCGTTGCGATAGAGATAGCGCGCGAAGACCCAGTTCGCCGCGACCGCGAGCACCATGAGCGCGATCGTGACCGGCCAGAGCCACGGCGCGAAGACAAGCGCGACGATCGACAACAGCAGGAGACCAGCGATCGCCGCCCGCGCCTTCTCGCCGCGCGACGTGTTGAGGTCGTCCGCGACGCCCTCGCGCGCGATCATCAGCCGCGACCAGGGCAGCGCACGGCGGAAGATGTCGGTATGGATCGCCTTCCGCGGGGTCCACACCTTCAGATGCTTGCCGAGCAGCGTCGGGTCGAGCACGATCCGCCCGCCCGCGCGGCGGATCCGGTAGCCGAGTTCGATGTCCTCGATCGAGGGAACCCGGTAGGTCACGATGTCGAACCCGCCCACGGCAAGGAACGCGTCCCTGCGCACCGCGCCGCAGCCCGCCCAGAACGTCGCCGCCTCGCGCCGCGCATTCTGGTGATAGAAGCGGTGCATGAGGTTCTTGTAGCGCGAGAACCAGTGCGATCCGTCCGGCGCCGCGTCGTAGGAGCCGAACAGTGCCGCCACGCCGGGATCGGCGAAGGCGGCCGCGATCTTGGCGGCACCGTCCTCCCAGGCAATGACGTCGCTGTCGACGAACCAGAGGATTTCACCCGCCGCGTGTTCGGCCGCGAGATTGCGCGCCGCGCCGGGGCCGCCGTTCACCTCGGTCGTCAGCACCGTCACGCCGATCCCGCGCGCGACCGCGGCGGTAGCGTCGGTCGAACGGTCGTCGACGACGATCACCTCAGCCACCTCACCTCGATCGCGCATGGCGACGAGAGGTGCGAGCACCCGCGGAAGGAGAGGCGCGGCATTGTAGGCCGGCATCACGACCGAGATCGTAACCCTGCCCGATCCGCTCAAAGCCGCCCCTCCCCGACCGGATCGAACCGCCGTGCCCGGCGCGCAAAGATCATCAGGACCGTCGCCATCAGCGGCAGAAGCCAGATCACCCGCGCCCCGTAGCGCGTCGCCGGCTGCGATATCCCGCCGCAAACCATCGCGTTGGCAAGGATTCCGACGAGAACCATGACCGTGAGCGCCTTGACCTCTCCCGGCACCCGGCGCGGCACGATCATGAGGATCAGGATTACCGCGAGCGACAGGGCGTAGAAGACCGCGTGCAATGGCGCAACGATCCGCAGCCAGCCGGGATCCGCGGTGATCCGGCCATGCTCGAACGCCCCGCTCAGGAGCCCCGACACCGGCGCGTTCACCTCAACAATGCTCTTAGTCGGAAGCGTCATGTCGACGCTGACCGAAATCGTCTGCGCCAAAACGTTGTGGGCCAGAGCCTTGATGATCCCGAAGGGATCGTTTCTGAACACCCGGAAGAAGAAGGCGATCTGGTCGTCGGAAACAAGCGCCTGATCCTCGGGCGACAACCGCCGCAAAGAGCCAAGCTCTTCACTTTGCGCAAAGACGATATGGGAGGCCGTGAGCCGCATCGGATCATCCGAGTGCATGAGCGCCTCGTGCAGGACGCATGTCGGGATCGCTTCGTCGGGGCAGTTCGCGTCGAGGTAGCGCATACCCGGGCCGTCCTGGATGATCCGGGCGGTGATGTAGGGCTTGATGACAACTTCGGACTCCGACAGCGACCGCGCGGCCGACCGCAGCACGCTCTGCTCGGCATAGCCCATGCCAACGATGACCAGCACCAGCGCAGGCGGGAGCCACCACTGGCGCCGCGACATGATCAGCGAGACAAGAACGGCGGCTGGCGCCATCAGCGTCGCAAGCCCAAGGTGCGACAGGTGCGACACCGTCGCCAGCGAGCCGAGCGCCAGCACCAGCAGAATCTCCCAGACCAGCATCACGCGGGCGAACACGGTGAGCGTCGCAACCGCCAGGATCAGCACGGGCGCGAACGTGTCGGGCATGAGATAGGCGGCATAGAACGGCAGGGAGCCGAACGACGCCACAATGATCGGCAGCGCCACCGCCTGGGATAGCGGGATATGCAGCCCCCAGTGCCGCACCGCAATCCGCATCGGCAGCCACACCGCGAGGAAAATCGCCGCGACATTGAGCGCGATTAGCCCCTCGAGCGCGCCGAGCCTGGCGAGGGTACCCGCAAACAGCGAATAGACGGTCGAACGCGATCCGTCGACAGTATGGTCGGCTTCTATTTCGGCGGTAATGTCGGGCCCCTTCCCTGTCGCGACCTCGGTCACCTCTTCGCGGTGTATCGGCGACTTACCCGGAAAGCCGATGTGAAAGAGCGCAGAATGGCCCTGCGAGACATACCCCATGGTGTCGAAATAGAAGAGCGGCTTGCCATTGATCATGAGCACGCTGAGGCACGCGAGGAGCGCGACCGCGATCCAAAGAACGGCGCGACCGATGCTTGTCGGGCGTACCGCCGACCCGTTGCTCTGCACCGTCGTCATTGGCCCGCTCCTTTCTCAAGCCCCAGTTCCCGGCGGAGTTCGGCGAAGTAAGTGATCGTCGCGCCGAGCCCGTCGCGGAGCCGAACCTGCGGCTCCCAGTCGATGGTGCGCCTCGCCAGGCTGATATCGGGCCGGCGCTGCACCGGATCGTCATGCGGCAGCGGCTTGTGGACAAGCTCGGACCGAGATCCCGTAAGCTCGATCACGGTCTCGGCCAGCTCGCGAATCGACATCTCGACCGGATTGCCGAGGTTGATCGGTCCGGTCACGTCGTCCGGCGTCTCCATCAGCCGGATCAGCGCCTCGACGAGGTCCGACACGAAACAGAACGACCGGGTCTGGCTGCCCTTGCCGTAGATCGTGATCGGCTCGCCCGCCAGCGCCTGCATGATGAAGTTCGACACGACGCGCCCGTCCCTGGGATGCATCCGCGGCCCGTAGGTGTTGAAGATCCGGGCGACCTTGATGCGCAACCGATGCTGGCGGTGGTAGTCGAAGAACAGCGTCTCGGCACAGCGCTTGCCCTCGTCGTAGCAGGACCGAAGGCCGATAGGGTTCACATTGCCCCAGTAGCCCTCTGGCTGTGGATGCACGCTCGGATCGCCGTAGACCTCAGAGGTCGAGGCCTGGAGGATCCGGGCGCGCAGCCGCTTGGCGAGACCGAGCATGTTGATCGCGCCGTGGACGGAGGTCTTGGTCGTCTGAACCGGATCGTGCTGATAGTGGACCGGGCTCGCCGGACAAGCGAGGTTGTAGATCTCGTCGACTTCGACATAAAGCGGGAAGGTCACGTCGTGACGCATCACCTCGAAGCGCGGATTCCCGAGCAGGTGTTCGACGTTTGTGCGCCGCCCGGTGAAATAGTTGTCGACGCAGAGGACGTCGTGGCCTGCGTCCAGAAGTCTTTCGCACAGATGCGAGCCGATGAACCCGGCGCCGCCGGTCACGAGAACACGCCTGGAGACGGCGCTCATCTTTCACCCTCCTTCCCGCAGCTGGCGGCGGTAAACCGGCAGGACGGCGCGGCGACGGCCCGCCAGACGCCGGCCTCTTCAGCGAAGACTAGGACAAGGCGCCCATCGGAGCGAGAAATTTCCCGGATGGGCAGGTCACGGCCGGCCGCGGCGGAGACCCGGATGTATCGACCGGCGGGATGCGGCCCCGATCCGGCCCCGGCGCCGGAAAAGACCGCCAGCGCATTCTCCAAAGCCTTGCCCGACAACGCGCTAACGCCTCTGCGGGGTCGCAACGAGCACCCAGAAAAACGGCATGCCCCGGCAACCGGCAACTCGTCGCAGATTCCTGGATCTCAATGAATTTCACCCACCATACCTGACCGAAACCGATTTCGGCCTGACCACCGTTATCTTTGTTAGCGGCCCCTCCGGCCGCTGAAAAACGCATCGCGCAAACAATCGGCCCCGGGCGTAAAGCCTCGCGCACCCGTTACGGGCCGCCGCCATCCTCTATCTCCGATCCATAGCACGAAAACCGCGCGGCCGCGAGCGACTGGGTTTTTGCGCTGCTCGTCGCGCCTCCAAGGCTCGCGTATTATCCATCTTCCGGAAACAATCCTGCACATACGCCCGCTCAATGCCAAAATGGTGCCGAAGCTCCGACTGATTCCCGGCTGGGCGGCCCCCCTTTCGTCGGTCGAGCGGGCCGGATATGATGCCGCGGACCACTAACAAGGCTTGGATTTCCATGAATATCGAAGAGACCGCGCTGCCCGGCGTGCTGATCCTCACGCCGCGCCGTTTCGGAGATGCGCGCGGCTGGTTCTCGGAGGTGTGGAATCGCAAGGTCCTTACCGACAGGGGAGTCGACGTGCCCTTCGTCCAGGACAATCACTCCTTTTCGCGCGACGCAGGCACGGTGCGGGGTCTTCATTTCCAGTCGCCGCCTCATGCCCAGGCCAAGCTGGTGCGTTGCGGCCGCGGCCGGATCCTCGATATCGCGGTCGACATCCGGCGCGGATCGCCGAACTACGGCAAGTGGGTGGGGGTCGAGCTTTCGGCCGAGAATGGCCGTCAACTCCTGATTCCAGCAGGTTTCCTGCATGGCTTCTCGACGCTGGAGCCGGACTGCGAAGTGCTCTACAAGTGCTCCGACTTCTACGCTCCGGAATGCGACGGCGCCGTGCGCTTCGACGACCCGGACCTCGGCATCGATTGGGGGCTCGACACGAGGGCGGCGATCTTGTCGGACAAGGACGCCGCCGCGCAGAGCTTCCGCGACTTTCAATCTCCCTTCGTCTACGAGGCCTGACGATGAAATTGCTCGTGACCGGCGGCGCCGGCTTCATCGGCTCCGCGGTCGTGCGCCATGCGGTCCGCGCCGGTCATTCCGTCGTCAATCTCGACAAGCTGACCTATGCCGGCAGCCTGTCGAACGTGGCCGAGGTGGCCGATAGCCCAGCCTACGCCTTCGAAGAGGCCGATATCTGCGACCGCAAGGCCGTCGACGCGATCCTCGCGCGCCACCGGCCCGATGCAATCATGCATCTCGCCGCCGAAAGCCATGTTGACCGCTCGATCGACGGGCCGGCGGCCTTTATCGAGACCAACATCACCGGCACCTACACGATGCTGGAAGCCGCCCGCGCCTACTGGATCGCCGAGGGCAAGCCGGAGAGCTTCCGCTTCCACCACATCTCGACCGACGAGGTCTTCGGCTCGCTCGGCAAGACCGGCAAGTTCACCGAGGATACGCCCTACGATCCGCGCTCGCCCTATTCGGCGTCGAAGGCGTCATCGGACCACCTCGTCCGCGCCTGGCACGAGACTTACGGTCTGCCGGTGGTGCTGACCAATTGCTCGAACAACTACGGCCCCTACCACTTCCCGGAAAAGCTCATCCCGGTGGTGATCCTGAAAGCGCTCTCCGGCGCGCCGATCCCGATCTACGGGCGAGGCGACAACATCCGCGACTGGCTTTACGTCGAGGACCATGCCGAGGCGCTGCTCCTCGTCGTCGAGAAGGGTGAACTGGGCCGCAGCTACAATGTCGGCGGCGAGAACGAGGCGACGAACCTCGAACTGGTGACGAAGATCTGCGCGATCCTCGACGCCAAGCGCCCCGGCAACAAGCCCTACGCCGACCAGATCACCTTCGTCACCGACCGCCCCGGCCACGACCAGCGTTACGCGATCGACCCGGCCCGGATCCGCGAGGAACTCGGCTGGCGCCCGTCGGTGACGCTCGACGAGGGGCTCGAGAAGACTGTCCAGTGGTTCCTCGACAATGAGGCCTGGTGGCGCGCGCTCCAGGACCGCGACGGCGTAGGCAAAAGGCTCGGGACGGGCGGCTGAGCCGATGCTGACCGCGCATCTCCCGGCCGGCTATGTGCTGGCGCGACGCTGGCCCCGAGCCGCGCCAGGCATCGTGCCGGCGGCGCTCGTCGCATCGGTCTTGCCGGATACCGACCTCGTCTTCTTCTACCTCGTCGACGACCGCGCCATCCACCACCACCGCTACTGGGTTCATGTCCCGGCCTTCTGGCTCGCCGTCGCCGCCATCGTCCTGCCGCTCCTCCGCCGCAGCCGCTACCTTCCGGCCGCCCTCGCCTTCCTCGCCGCGATCTTCCTGCACCTCGCGCTCGACACGATCGGCGGCGGCATCCTCTGGCTCGCGCCCTTCTCCGACCGCATGGTCGAACTCGTCACCGTGCCCGCGACCCGAAGCCACTGGGTCGCGTCTTTCGTCCTGCACTGGACCTTCCTTCTGGAGCTTGGCATCTGGGGCACGGCCATCGCGCTCTTCCTGAAAGGCCGTCGGACATGAAAGCCCCCGCATTCAAGGTTCTCGTCTTCGGCACCACCGGCCAGCTTGCCATCGAACTTGCCCGCCGCGCGCCCGGGGGCGTGACCCTGACCGCCCTCGGCCGCGACGCCGCCGACCTCACCAACCCCGCCGCCTGCGCCGATGCCATCGCGGCAGCCGATGCCGACATCGTCATCAACGCCGCCGCCTACACCGCCGTCGACCAGGCCGAGACCGACCGCGACACCGCCGAGGCGGTCAATGCGGAGGCACCGGGCGCGATGGCGGCGGCTTGCGCGACGCGGGGCCTGCCGTTCCTCCATGTCTCGACCGACTATGTCTTCGACGGATCGGGCAGCCGTCCCTGGCGCGAGGATGATGCGACGGCGCCGCTCGGCGTTTACGGCGCCACCAAGCTTGACGGCGAGCGCCGGATCGCGGCGGCTGGCGGGGCGCATGTCATCCTGCGCACCGCCTGGGTGTTCTCGGCCCACGGCAAGAACTTCGTCAAGACCATGCTGCGGCTCGGCGCGGAGCGTGAAGCACTCTCGGTCGTCGCCGACCAGCGCGGCGGCCCGACCGGTGCCGCCGATATCGCGGATGCGCTCTGGGCCATTGCCGGCGCCTTCCGAGATGGCAGGGGACAAAGCGGCATCTTTCACTTCGCCGGCGCCCCCACCGTCAGCTGGGCCGACTTCGCCGAGGCGATCTTCGCGGCCTCGTCGCTGACCCGCAAACCGGTCGTGAACCGCATCCCCAGCGCGGCCTATCCGACCCCGGCACGGCGCCCCGAGAATTCTGCACTCGACTGCTCGCGCATCCGCGAAACCTATGGCATAGAGCAACCGGATTGGCGCAAGACATTGTCGCAAGTGATAAAGGAAGTGGAGGCGGGATCATGAGCGAAACCGGACGCAAGGGCATTATTCTGGCCGGCGGATCGGGCACGCGGCTTTACCCGATCACCCATGCGGTGTCGAAGCAGATGCTGCCCCTCTACGACAAGCCGATGATCTACTATCCCTTGTCGGCGCTGATGCTCGCCCATATCCGCGAGGTGGCGATCATCTCCACTCCGCGCGACCTGCCGCAGTTCCAGGCGCTTCTCGGCGACGGCTCGGCCTGGGGGATGCGCTTCGAATACATCGTCCAGCCTTCGCCCGACGGGCTCGCCCAGGCCTATCTCCTGGCCGAGGATTTCCTCGCCGGCAGCCCCTCGGCAATGGTGCTCGGCGACAACGTTTTCTTCGGCGAGGGGCTGTCGGCCAAGCTCCGCGCTGCTGACGAGCGGACCTCCGGCGGCACCGTCTTCGGCTACCGCGTCTCCGATCCCGAACGCTACGGTGTCGTCGAGTTCGACCGTGATGGCCATGTCCTCTCGATCGTCGAGAAGCCCGAGATCCCGAAGAGTTCCTACGCGGTGACCGGGATATACTTCCTCGACGCGGAAGCCCCCGCGCGCGCCAGGACGATCGCGCCTTCGCCCCGCGGCGAGCTGGAGATCACCGATCTTCTCAACGGCTACCACCGCGACGGCAGCCTCAAGGTCGAGACCTTGGGTCGCGGTTTCGCCTGGCTCGACACCGGCACGCACGAGAGCCTTCTGGAGGCGGCCGAGTTCATCCGCACGATCGAGGACCGCCAGAACCTGAAGGTGGGCTGCCCGGAAGAGATCGCCTTCCTCAACGGCTGGATCGACGCCGAGACGCTCACCGCGCTCGCCAAGCCCTACTTCAAGACGCAGTACGGCAAGTATCTCGCCCGCATCGCCGCCGACCCGGACCTCGCCCGCGCCGCCGAGTGACGCTCCCGGCCGTCAGAACCGCGTGACGGTGATCCCGGCGCCCTCAAGCGCGCTTCGCACCTCTCGCGCGATCGCCACCGCCTCCGGCGTATCGCCATGCAGGCAGATCGTGTCGATCCGGGTCGGAATGCGCTTGCCGCTGTCGGCGATGATCGCGCCGGCCCGGACCATCTCGACCATCCGCGCCGCCGCGTGGGCGGGATCGTGGATCACCGCGCCCGCTTTCGCGCGGTCGACGAGGGTCGCGTCGTCCTCGTAGGCGCGGTCGGCGAAGATCTCGGCCGCGTAGGGACAGCCCATCTCGCGCACGACCACCTCCATCGCCGTCGCGGCGAGCACCATGATCACGAGATCGGGCTCCACCTCCAGGGCCGCCGCGTAGCAGAGCCGCGCGAGGGCCGCGTCTTCCGAGGCCATGTTCGACAGCGCCCCATGAAGCTTCAGATGCCGGAGCTGCCCGCCCGCGGCCCGCGCCATCGCGCTCGCCGCGCCGACCTGGTAGCGGATCGCGTTGGCGAGGCTCTCGCCCGGCAGATGCATCCGCCGGCGGCCGAATCCCTGAAGATCGGGAAAGCCCGGATGCGCGCCGATTCCCACGCCCTTTTCGACCGCGAGGCGCATGGTTTGCGCCATCACGTCCGGGTCGCCGGCATGAAAGCCGCAGGCGATATTGGCCGAGGTGACAATGTCGAGAAGTGCGGCGTCGTCGCCGAGGCTCCAGCGCCCGTAGCCCTCGCCCATGTCGGAATTGAGATCGACCGTCGCCGTCATGCCCCGTCCTCCCCGTCCAGATCGGCACCCGCTGTGACGCCTCCGATCAGTTGATATGCCAAAAGATCGGCAATGTCGCCGGGATCGCGCAGCAGCGGCCGGATCGCCCCCCCGAAGCGCGCCGCGCCGCGCCCCTGCCGGTGGAGGTCGGCCAGAGCCTCCTCGCGGGTGACGAAACGGAAGCGAAGCCGCGTTCCCGGCGCCGCCTGCGCCACGACGGGCAGGTCCTGCGGCACCACGGTGCCGATCCGTGGATAGCCCCCCATCGTCTGGCATTCGGGCAGAAGCACATAGGGCGTGCCGTCGCCGGTCATCTGGATGTCGCCCGGCACGATGATCTCCGAGACGATGGACAACTGCCCCTCGGTCGCAGCGAACGGCGCGCCGTCATGGACGAGCCGCACTCCCTGCCGGTTGCCGCGCGCATCGCGGGTGAAGGTCGCCGCTGCGAAGCGGTCGCGCTCCGCCGCGGAGAAAAGCCCGGTCTGGGCCGAGGGCACGACCCCTACCGTGCCGCCGCTGAAGCGATCCGCGACCGCGATCCCGAGGCCCGGCCGCGTCGGTCCCGCCTCGCCAACCGGCAGCCGGTCGCCCGACCCGACCGCCGCGCCAAGCCCGGCCGTCAGATGCGCCGAGCGGCTGCCCATCACCGGGGCCGTCGCGATGCCGCCCGCGACATGGAGATAGCCGTAGACCCCGGCCTTCGCGCCACCGATCACGAGCCGCTGTCCCTGCCCCAGCCTGTGCGTCGCGTTCCAGGCAAGGGGAACGCCGTCTAGCGTCGCGGCCATCGACGCACCCGTCAGCGCGATGATGAGGTCGCCTTCCGCCTCGAACGTCCCGCCCGACATCGCCATCTCGACCGCGGCGCAATCCTCCGTCTGGCCGAGCAAGGCTGCGCCCTCGGCAAGCGCCAGCACATCGGCCGCGCCGCCGCGCGACAACCCTTGGGCGAGCCAGCCCGGCCGACCCCGGTCCTGCACCGTCACGCCGGGTCCGGCGGCAAGGACAAGGAGCGCGCTCATGGGATCGGCTCCGCCACCGCGCCGCCATTGTCCGGATTCGCCGCCCGCAGGTCGGCAAGCTCCTCGGCCGCGATGGGCACGAAACGGACCTCGTCGCCGGAGCGGAGCGGGAACGGCTCCGCCGCCTCGGGTCGGAAGCCGCGGAAGCCGGTCTGGCCAACATGCCGCCAGCCGGTCGGCGTCGCGGTCGGAAAGACGATGAGCTGGCGGACCGCGATGACCAAGGCGCCTGCCGGGATGCGCGGCGTGACCCCGGTCTGGCGCGGAATGTCCCACTGCGCCGGCAATGTGCCCATGTAGGGAAGGCCCGGCGCGAAGCCGATCGTCAGCACCCGGACGGGCGCTGCGGTCAGTTCGGCGACCGCCTCCTCGGACGTGCGTCCGGCGAGTGCCGCCGCCTCGGCAAGCTGCGGCCCGTACTCGCCACCGAAGACGGTCGGGATCCGCCAGAGCCGCCGTCCCGTGGGCAGGCCCACCGCATACCAGTCGCGGCTGTCGAGCAGCGCCCGGAGCCGCGTTTCGATCGCGGCAAGGTCGGTCTCGAAGGGGTCGAACCGCAAGAAGACCGAGGCGAGCGAGGCCGCCGTCTCCTCGACATCGGCCCAGCCCTCGGCCTCGACCGCCGAGCGAAAGGCGACGGCCGCACGGTTCGCGCGCTCGTCGAGACGGCCGGCAAAGCTCACCAGCAGTCCCGTCAGCCCCATCGTGGCCAGCCGCGGATAGGCCGCGTCTTCCGGCCGGATTGCGGTTTCGGCGTCAGGCATCGCGCAGTCGGCGCTCCCGGATCGGTTGGTTCCGGTTCAGTTCACCGCAACCCGACGCCGACGGCAAGGGCCGCTCAGTCGTTGTCGAGATTGCCTGCCCCGGCGCCCGCGCGCGACTTCTCGGAGGCCGGCACCGTCGTGCGGAGCGCGAAACCGTCGAGAAGCGCCCAGTCGTCATGCGAGAGCCAGCGCCCGGACTGGCGCGCGACCGGCGCCGCGCCCGCGGCACCGGCGATCTCGACCGTCGCTTCGGCGAACCCGGCCAGCGCCTCCAGATCGGCGCCCGCCCCCGGCCCTTCCGGTCCGACCGTCACCCGGCCGCCCGGCCAGGTGAGCGCGACGGACGCGCCGCAGCCCTCCGCGACCAGCGCCAGGAACGGCAGGATCAGCACCGGCCAGGCGAGACCTTCAAGCCGCAGCTCCGGCGGGATGGCGCCGGCCCGGTCGGAAAGTGCCGCGCCTGCCGCGATCGGGCAAAGCGCGCCACCGGCGCGGCCACGCCAGACGCCCGAGCCGATCTCCGGTGCCGCGCCAACCCCAGCCTGTATACGGGCGCCGAGCCGCTCCGGCCCCGGCAGCCCCGCCGCGGCGAGCCAGCGCGCGGCGAAGGCGGCCTCCTCGGCCAGCCCCCATTCCATGCCGGCGCCGCGCGCCGCCTTGAAGCAGAGGCTCTGGATCTCCGGCAGCGTCAGCCGCGCACCGCCCTTTTCGGGAACCGCCACACCGGCCTGGGTGGGATCGTTCGCGATCTCGCTCATGCCCGCTCTCCTTCCTTCGTCATCTCATCGGGATAAGGCATCCCCTGACAGAGCGCGATCCGCACCCAGCGGTCCGAGCGCGGGTCGAAATGGGTGGCCCCAAAATACGCGAGCTTGCAGCGCAGAAGGTCGATCGGCAGCATGTCGGACGCGATCAGGTTGTCGCGGATCTCGGCATAGGGGTGCCGCATCGCCATCTGCAGCCGCCGCGCCATGAAGCGGTGCTCGGGATGGGCAAGGAGGAAGGCCGCCAGACTGTCCTCGCCCTTCCAGCCATCAAGCGCACGCGCCATGTCGGCGGCGAGCCAGCCGATGCAGAGCGGAAGCTCGCGCTCGGCTCCGTCCTCCTCGAACCGCTCGCCGAGACGGGGTTCGAGCTTTTCCTCCGAGACATACCAGAACCGCGCGATCTGGCTCCGGTCGGCATAGTCGGTGTCGATTGCCCAGCCGTAATGCCCGGCCAGCGCCGCCCGCGTCGCGGAGGCGGACATCGACCCGTCGATGCGGTGGATCGCGCCTTCCTCGGCGTCCATGCAATCGGCAAGGCCGTCGATGAGCGCGCCATGCGGCTCCAGCATCATCGCCAGCAGCGCCTCCTGGCCCTCGAGCGTGAGCGTCTCCGCACCCCAGCGCCAGAGCGCGTCCCAGGGGCGGGCGCCCGCTCCCGGCCAGGTTTCCAGATATTCGCCGATCCGGTCGATGTCGCCTCCGAGATCGGCGAGCTTCTCGATCTGGATCGGGTGTTCGCTGCGCCAATGAGCGTGGTTGGCACGCGCCGCATCGAGCGCGGCGCGCAGGCCCGCGACCTCGGCCGCGCCGGCGCTCTCCTGCGCGCGGACCCGCGCCAGAGCCTCCTCGCGCGACGCCACCCAGTTGTTCAGAAGCATCGGGTGACGGATCAGGAACGGCGCCATGCCGAGCCCGGTCGAATTGCCGACCCCGAGACAGCGGCGCAGGTCGGGCGCGAGCCGCACCGCCTTCGTGCCGCCCTTCTGGGCGGCGAGATGTTCGACGAGATCGACGGTGAAGGCACGGGTGAGCCAGACCGACAGCATCTCGGCCTGGAACGGTCCCTTCATCTCGGGCCGCCAGGCGAGGACCGAGCGGTCCGCCGCGCCGAACTTGCCCGAGCCGTAGACCGCCGTCGTCCGCATCAGGTAGCCGACGGCGTCGATCTCGGCCGCGTCGGGCTGCTCGCCCTCGGCAAGCCGCGAAACGATATGATCGAAGAGCCGGACCGACCGGTTGGCGCGGCTGAGCGACAGCTCGCTTTCAGCGATGCGCCCGGCCTCCTGCAGGGGCACATTGGCCTGGAGCCGATCGAGATCGGCCGTCGTGGGCGTGCCGTCGAACAAAGCGAAGGTCGCGTCCCAGGCGGTGGCGATCACCCGGTCGGAGCGCATGTCCGCGGGCAGGTCATGGGCGAAGGCGACGAGCGAGTAGGTCCGCTCCGGCCCGATGGCGCGGTAGACGGCGCGGCCGACGCCCTTGGCGTCCATCTCCCAGACCGGGCGGTCGAAGCGCCAGCCTTCGTCGCGCATGCGCCGGAGGAGAACCCGCAGGAACGAGAGCCGTGTCGGATGGGCGCTGCCCATGCGCGCGAGCCGCATCACCTCGGCGGGGTCGCGGCGAAAGCTCGCGACATTTCCGGCGGCATCCTTCGCAGTGACGGTCATTCTCTCCTCCCTTGGGTGGGGTCCGGGCGAGTGCCGCCCGGACCGTTCATATCATTTCCGCCCCAGCGCCAGCGTGATCCGGAGCGCGTCCCAGAGCGAGGGTAGCAGGATCAGCGACACCGGCACCGCGGTGACGACGATGAAGCTTTGCAGCTTGCCGATGCCGCCCGATCCGGTCGAGATCAGCACCACCGCCATCACCGCCATCGCGAGGCCCCAGAACACGCGCAGGGTGGCGGGCGGGGTTTCGTCCTTCGACATCGTCGTCGCGACGACGAAGCTCATCGAGTCGCCGGTTGTGGCCACGAAGATCAGCGTGAGCACGAGGAACAGGAGCGACAGGATGAAGCCCATCGGCATCGCCTGGGTGATCGCCAGAAGCCCGGCGGGCAGGTTGAAGCCCTCGAACGGGCCAGAGATGACGCCCGGCGTCGCGAGTTCGAGCGTGATGCCGGTGCCGCCGATGATCGTGAACCAGAAGTTGGTGATCAGGGGCGCCACGATCGACAGCATCAGCACGACCTGGCGGATCGAGCGGCCACGGCTGACCTTGGCGACGAAGATCGCCATCAGCGGCCCGTAGCCGAGGAACCAGCCCCAGAAGAACACCGTCCACCAGCCGAGCCAGCCCGGCTCGCCGAAGAGGCCGGCCTCGCCGCGGTACATCGACATGCCGACGAAGTTCGAGAGATAAGTCTCCATGCCGTTGAAGAAGCCGGAGAAGATGGCCCCCGTCGGCCCTGCGACCAGCATGAAGATCAGGAGTGCCGCGGCCAGCACCACGTTGATCTTCGACAGGAGCTGGATGCCCTTCGAAAGCCCCGAGACCGCCGAGAGCGTGTAGATCCCGGCGAGCGCGACGATGATGATCATCTGCAGCGCCAGCCCGTCCGGCATCCCGAAGAGCGCGCCAAGCCCGTAGGAGACCTGGAGTCCGAGGAAACCGATCGGCCCGACCGTGCCGGCGACGACCGCGATCACCGAGGTCGCGTCGGCGATGAGCCCGATCGGTCCGTTGATCGCCTTGTCGCCGAAGACCGGATAGAGCAGCGTCCGCGGCGCGAGCGGCAGGCCCTTGTCGTAGTGGTAATGCATCAGCATCACCGTGGTCAGCGAGCCGAGGATCGCCCAGGCGAGGAAGCCCCAGTGCAGGAAGGACTGCGCCAGCGCCACCTCGGCGCGGCGCGCCGGATCGGCGCTGAGGTCGCCGAAGAGCGGCGGGTTCGAGAGGAAATGCGCGATCGGCTCACCAGCGGCCCAGAACACGCCGCCGCCCGCAAGGAGCGTGCACATGATCATCGAGGCCCACTGGAAATAGGTGAACTCCGGCGTCGCGCGCGCGCCGAGGATCGCCTTGCCGCCCGGCAGGACGCAGAGGACGAGGCTGATCACGAAGGTCGCGAGCAGGAGGAGTTGCCAGTAGAGGCCAAAATACTTCGCCGAAACCGCGAAGCCCCAGTCGACGGCGGCCGACAGCGCGTCGAGATCGAAGAGCGCCAGAGCGCAGAAGAGCAGGATGAACCCACCCGTGGCCGCAAAGAGCGGCCTGTCGATGCGGCTTGCGCTCCGCGCCCCGCTGGTTGCCGTGACATCGCTCATCCGTTTCCTCCCTGAAGCGTGTCTGTCCCCGGCCGCCCCTGGGGACGGCCCTCCCCCATCGTGTCTAGCCGCCCGTCGCCGGGCCGAAGCTTTCCCCGAAGAATCTCATCCAGTTGCCGCCCATCACCTGGGCGACCTCGGCCTCGGACATGCCTACGGCCCTGAGCCCGCCGGCGACGGTGCCGAAATCGCGGTTGTCGTGGAACCAGCCCGGCATCGGCGGGAAGCCCGGCGCCGAAGCGCTGCCCTCGCCGTAGTCGATCTTCTTGGTCCAGCGTCCGACCCGCATCCATTCGACGATGCTGTCCGGCTGGTCCTGACAAAGGTCGGTGCCGATGCCGATGTGGTCTATCCCCATCACGTCCGCGGTGCGCGCGATCATCGAGCAGAAGCTCTCGAGCGTGCAGCCGCTGCCTCCCTGCAGGTGATGGGGATAGACCGAGAATCCGAGCATCCCGCCGCTTTCCCCAAGCGCCTTCAGGACGGTCTCGGACTTGTTCCTCAGGGCCCGGTGCCAGCTGGCGGGGTTCGCGTGAGTGATGGCGATGGGCCGAGAGGAAAACTCGATGGCTTCGAGTGTCGAACGTTCTGCGGAGTGGCTCATGTCGACGACCATGCCCACCCGGTTCATCTCTTCGACGACCTCGCGGCCCATGCGGGTCAGGCCGGTGTCGTCCTTCTCGTAGCAGCCGGTCGCGAGCAGCGACTGGTTGTTGTAGGTGAGCTGCATGAAACGCAGACCGAGCCGATGCAGCACCTCGACGAGCCCGATGTCGTCCTCGATCATCGAGGGGTTCTGCGAGCCGAAGAAGATCGCCGTCCGCCCGGTCTCGCGCGCCTTCGCCACGTCCGCGGCGGTGAAGCCCTGGAAGATCAGATCGGGGAACCGCTCGAAGAAGCGGTTCCACTTCTCGATCTGTAGCACCGTCTCACGGAAGTTCTCGTGATAGGTGATGGTCACATGGACCGCATCGACACCGCCCTCGCGCATCTGGCGGAATATCTTCTCCGACCAGTTGGCGTATTGCAGACCGTCGATCAGCACGCTCATTCCGGTGCGCCCGCCGCCAC
Source organism: Defluviimonas salinarum (assembly GCF_026013545.1). Lineage (GTDB taxonomy): Bacteria > Pseudomonadota > Alphaproteobacteria > Rhodobacterales > Rhodobacteraceae > Albidovulum > Albidovulum salinarum. The sequence goes on from NZ_JAPDOG010000015.1 coordinate 64,919, forward strand.
GTAGGCGGTCTTCACGGTGGTGTAGAACTCCGCCGCATAGCGGCCCTGTTCGCGCGGACCGAAGGAGGACGCGCCGCGCCCGCCGAAGGGAACGTGATAGTCGGTGCCGGCGGTGGGCAGGTTCACCATCACGCAGCCCGCCCGCATGTTGGCGCGGAAGTGGCTGGCACGCGACAGCGAGCGGGTCATGATCCCGGCGGTCAGGCCGAACTCGCTGTCGTTGGCGATGGCAAGCGCCTCGGCATAGGAGCCCGCCTTCATCACGCAGGTGATCGGCGCGAACATCTCCTCGCGGTTGACGCGCATGTCGTTGCGGGTACCGGCGAAGACCGTCGGCGCCATGTAGTAGCCCTCGGCCGCGCGGTCGAGGCGGTCGCCGCCGGTCAGAAGCTCGGCGCCCTCGGACTTGCCGATGGCGACATAGTCGAGGTTCTGCTTCAGCTGGCCTTCGCTGACGACCGGCCCGATCTGGGTCCCGGCTTCGAGCGCATGGCCGACCTTGAAGGCCTCGGCGGCCTTGACGAGCTTCTCGACGAAAGCGTCGTGGATCTTCTCGTGGACGATGAGCCGCGAGGCGGCGGTGCATTTCTGGCCCGTTCCACCGAAGGCCGCGCCAGAGGCATGGGCCACGGCGAGGTCGAGGTCGGCGTCGTCCATGATGAGCATCGGGTTCTTCGACCCCATCTCCATCTGCACCTTGGTCATGTTGGCCATTGCCGAAGCCGCGATGCCGCGCCCGACCGGAACCGAACCGGTGAAGCTGATCGCATCGACGCCGCGCGCCTCCACCAGCCGCTGGCCGACCGAGCGGCCCGATCCCGTGACGAAATTGAAGAGCCCTGCCGGGATGTCCTGCTTCGCGATCACCTCGGTCAGCATCACCGCCGAGGCGGGCGTCAGGTTCGCGGGCTTCCAGACGACGGCATTGCCGAAGGCGAGCGCAGGCGCGATCTTCCAGGCCGGGGTGGCGACGGGAAAGTTCCAGGGGCTGACGATGGCGACGACCCCGACCGGCTCGCGGCGCACGTCGATCTCGATGCCGGGGCGCACGCTTTCGGCAAGATCGCCCTGGTTCCGCAGCACTTCCGCCGCGAAATAGGTGAAGAACTGGCCGGCGCGGTAGACCTCGCCCTTGCCTTCCGCGAGCGGCTTGCCTTCCTCGCGCGCCACCATCTCGCCGATCTCGGCCGACCGCGCGATCAGCTCGGTGCCGATCGCCATGAGGACATCGTGGCGCTTCTGGATGCCGGCCGCCCACCAGAGCGGTTGCGCCTTGCGCGCGGCCTCGAGCGCCTCGTCGAGCTGCGCGGCACTCGCCTGCGCGTAGCGCCCGATCAGATCGGAGACGTCGGAGGGGTTGCGGTTCTCGATCTCGCTTTCGCCCGCCTGCCAGCGCCCGGCAATGTAAAGACCCGTCTTTTGCGTCATGGCGATCCCCCTTTTCGAACATCTCTGTCCTACGCGTCACAGAAGCTTCAAACAATCTTGAATACTTGAAGTTTATTTCAGATAATCTGAATATGGCCGTGAAGATCGACATGATGCGTTGCTTCCGTACCGTCGCGCAGGACGGCACGCTCGCCGCCGCGGCCGAGACGCTCGGGCGCACGCCGTCCGCGATCTCGATGATGCTTTCGCAATTCGAGGAGCATATCGGCGCGGCCCTGTTCGAGACCGAGCGCAAGAACCGGCTGACGCCGCTCGGCCTCCGGGTGCTCGAAGAATGCGACCGCGCATTGGACGCTTTCGACCGCTCTGCCGAGGCAATCGCGCGTCATGCCCGTTCGACCGCGGGCACCGTGCGGATCGCCGCGGTTCCCTCGGCCGCGCTCACGCTCCTGCCCACGGCGATCACCGCCTTCCGCCGCGAAAGGCCCGACGTGCGGCTCGAGATCAGCGACGTCGACAGCGCCTCGGTCCACCGCCGCCTCCAGTTCGACGAGGCCGACCTCGGCGTCGCCTCGGCCGCGCCCGGCGCAGACGTCGGCGGGGAAGTGCTCCTGACGGATCGGCTCGGCATCGTTTGCCGGAGTGACAGCCCGATCCTCGACGGGCCGCCCAGCTGGGCATGCCTTTCCCGCGAGACACTGATCTCAAACCCGCTCTGCGCGCTCGTCGATCATCCCGTCGTCAGCGAGCTCGCCGCGATCGGCACGCTCGAGGCGCGCAATACCACGGCGCTTCTGGCCTTCGTGCGGCGCGGCCTCGGGGCCACGGTCCTGCCCGGCCGAGTCATGGATTCCGAACCGCCCGGCATCGCGTTCCTCGCCCCCGCGGATCCGGTCGCCGAGCGTAGGCTTCTGGTGCTTGCCAACACACGCCGCCAGCTCAGCCCCGCCGCCGCCGCCTTCCGCGCCGCGCTGGTCACGGCTGCCGCTACGTCAGCTTCCGAGCAACCACGAAAACTCGCGACAACATATTGAACTTCACCGTTCAGTTGCCAGATAATGGATGCCATGGATAGGTGCATTGCCTTGACCACCACTCGGCGGTCGAGATTGTGTGCGTGCCAGAAACGTTCAGGACTTCTTCAGCATGGCTTTGCATTTCAAGGGCCACAAGATTACGGCCATCCTTGTTCTGGTCGCCGCCGCCGCCTGGGTCGGCACCGGAAAGTTTTCCTCTGTCGGTAGCGAAGAGGCGCATGCCGCCCAGCCCGCGCCTGCGGCCGGCGCCGCCCCGACCGATACCGAGCAGGCGCTGCGCACCGTCGCCGCGATCACTCCGAACTTCGTTGAACATGCCCGCGAGATCCGCATCTCCGGCGTGACCGGCGCCGACAAGCGCGCCGTGCTCGCGGCGCGGACCGACGGCGTGATCGCGGAGCTTGGGATCGCCCAGGGCGGCGAGGTTGCGGCCGACGAGGCCGTGATGAGCATCGAGGGCGCCGACATCACCGCAGCGGTAAGGACCGCCGAAGCGACGCTCGCCCAGCGCGCGCAGGAGCTCGAGGTGGCCGAGAAGCTCTTCAAGACCGGCAACACCGCCGAACTGCAGCTGATCAAGGTCCGCGCCGAGAAGGCCGCGGCCGAAGCGGCCTTGAGCCAGGCCGAGGCCGCCGCCGACCGGCTGAACCTCTACGCGCCCTTTGCCGGCGTCATCGACAAGGTCGAGGTCGAGCTTGGCGAGTGGGTGCAGACCGGCACCCCGATAGCGACGGTCCTCGCGCTCGATCCGATCGTCGTGCGGGCGGAGGTCAGCGAGGTCGACATCGGGTTCGTCGGCGTCGGCGACAAGGCCGACATCCGCCTCGTCAGCGGCAATCGGCTCGACGGTGTCGTCCGCCATGTAGCGCGCGAAGCCTCCGCCCAGACCCGCACCTTCCCGGTCGAGATCGCGCTGCCCAACCCCGACCGTGCCGTGCCGTCGGGCATGACCGCCGAGGTCAGCCTCTACACCCGGCCCGAACGCGCGGTGGTCGTGCCGCGTTCGGTGATCACCCTGTCGGCCGAGGGCGAGCTTGGCCTCCGTGTCGTCGGCCCCGACGATATCGCCGCCTTTGCCTCGGTCGAGTTGATCGACGACACGCCCGAGGGGCTGGTGCTGGCCGGTATACCCGATGGTGTCCGGATCGTCGTCTCGGGCCAGGACTTCGTCCGCGACGGCGAGAAGGTCCGCGTCAAGGACGCCAAGCTCCTCGCGGCCGGAGAGTGATCCGATGAACCTCGTCGATACCGCGATCCGCAACGCGCGGCTGACGATCTCGGTTCTGTTGTTCTTGATGCTCGCCGGCGCCCAGGCCTATATCGCGATCCCGAAGGAAGCCGAGCCCGACATCCAGATTCCGATCATCTATGTCAGCCTCAGCCACCAGGGCATCTCGCCCGAGGACAGCGAGCGGCTGCTCCTGCGCCCGATGGAGACGGCGCTCAAGACCATTTCCGGCGTCAAGGAGATGACCGCGACCGCCTACCAGGGCGGCGGCAACGTGCTCATGGAGTTCCAGGCCGGCGCGGATCTCAACAAGGCGCTCGACGACGTGCGCTCGAAGGTTTCCGAAGCGAAGCGCGACCTGCCGGACGGCGCCGACGAGCCCTCGGTCTCAGAAGTGAACATCTCCGAATTCCCGGTGCTCGTCGTCTCGCTCGCGGGTGACGTGCCGGAACGGATCCTGGCGAAGGCCGGGCGCGAGCTGCGCGACCGGATCGAGGAGATTCCGGGTGTCCTCGACGCCGCTCTCCAGGGCGTGCGCGACGATCTCGTCGAGGTCATCATCGACCCGGCCAAGCTCTCGTCCTATGTGCTCCGCCCCGACATGCTGACCGCGGGCGTCGCCGCCAACAACCAGCTGATCGCCGCGGGCGCGCTCGAAGGCACGGAGGGGCGCTTCGCAATCAAGGTGCCGTCGCTCATCGAGACGGTGGATGACGTGGCGGACCTGCCGGTCATCACCAATGGCAATGCGACCGTGCGCGTTCGCGACCTCGCCGCGATCCGCGCGACCCACAAGGATCCCGAAACCATTACCCGGCTCGACGGCAAGCCCGCGATCGCGATCGAGGTGTCCAAGCGCATCGGCGCGAACCTCGTCGAGACCGTCGACGCGGTGAAGAAAGTCACCGAAGAGTTCCAGAAGACTCTTCCCGAGGGCACGGAAGTGTCGTTCAGCCAGGACAAGTCGACGACGATCCGGCAGATGCTCGCCGATCTTCAGAACTCGGTGCTGACCGCGGTGATCCTCGTTTTCATCGTCATTCTCTACGCGCTCTCGGGCCGCGCTTCGCTGCTCATCGGCCTCGCGATCCCGGCCTCGTTCCTGATCGGCATCCTCGGGCTGCAGCTTGCCGGGCTCACGGTGAACATCGTCGTCCTGTTCAGCCTGATCCTCGCCGTGGGGATGCTCGTCGACGACGCGATCATCGTCACCGAATACGCCGAACGCCGCATGGCCGAGGGCATGGACCGGCGCGAGGCCTTCTCGCTTGCCTCGCGCAAGATGGCCGGCCCCGTGATCGCGGCCACCGCGACCCGCGTCGCGGCCTTCTCGCCGCTTCTCTTCTGGCCCGGCATCGTCGGCGAGTTCATGAAGTACATGCCGATCACGCTGATCGCGACGCTCTCGGCCTCGCTCGTCTACGCGCTTCTCTTCGCGCCGACGCTCGGCGCGATCATCGCGCGGCCGGTGAAGGAGGAGGACCGTTCCCGCAACAGCCTCTACATGCGCTTCGTCGCCCGCGCGATCCGCCATCCGAAGCTCGTGACCGTCACCGCCGTGGCGGCGCTTGTCGCGGTTCCCTACGCCTATGGCACGCTCGGCAAGGGGGTGGAGTTCTTCCCCGACGTGGAGCCCGATTACGGCCTGCTCTACGTCCATGCCCGCGGCAACCTCTCGATCGAGGAGAAGGACGTGCTGACCCGCGAGGCGGAACGGCGCATCCTCGGCTGGCCGGGCATCAAGACGGTCTATACCCGCGCCGGACAGTCGAGCGGCGGCGGTAGCGCCATGGGCGGCAACGTCGCCGCCGACGTGATTGGCGTGATCCAGTATGAGTTCATCGACTGGCGCGAGCGAAAGAACGCGAACGCCATCCTCGCCGACCTGCGCGAGGAAATGCAGGGTATCCCAGGCGTCGAGGTTGAGGTCTCGGTCCCCGACGCCGGCCCGCCGACGGGCAAGGCGATCCAGATCCGGCTGTCGGCGTCCAATCCGGCGGGCCTCAACGAAGCTGCGCGGCAGATCGCCGACGAGCTGGCGAAGTCGCCCGACATCATCGACATCGACAACGGCCTGCCGCCGCCCGGCATCGACTGGGAGATCCGCGTCGACCGTGCAGCCGCGGCCCGCTACGGCGTCTCGCCCGGAGGGGTGGGGGCCGTCGTGCAGCTCGTGACCGACGGGTTGAAGCTGTCGGATTTCCGTCCCGCCGGCTCGGATGACGCGGTCGACATCGTCCTGCGCCTGCCGCCCGGCCAGCGCACCATCTCCTCGCTCGACCAGCTCCGGGTCGAGACCGCGGAAGGCCCGGTCCCGATCGCCAATTTCGTCACCCGCAAGGCGGTCCCGACGACCGGCACACTGACCCGGATCGACGGCCGCCGAACCGTGACCGTCCAGGCCGGAATCCGCGAGGGCGTGCAGGCCGACCCGATCCGCAAGACGATCACGGAGAAGCTCGCGGCCTCGGATCTGGAGAAGAATGGCATCCGCTGGCAGCTTGCCGGCGAGGACGAGGAACAGGCCGCCGCGATGGCCTTCCTGTCCAAGGCCTTCCTCGCCGCGCTGTTCCTGATCTTCGTGGTGCTGCTCGCGCAGTTCAACCGCTTCATCTCGGTCGGTCTGATCTTCACGGCCGTGATCATGTCGACGATTGGCGTCTTCCTTGGGCTGATGATCATGGGCCAGCCCTACAACATCATCATGACCGGGATCGGGATCATCGCGCTCGCGGGCGTCGTGGTGAACAACAACATCGTTCTGATCGACACCTACGACAACCTTCGCCGCGAGGGGATGGAGAAGGTCGAGGCGATCCTCGAGACCTGCCACGAGCGCGCCCGGCCCGTGGTGCTGACCGCCGTGACCGCGATTCTCGGCGTCTTCCCGATCGCCTTCGGCTTCAACCTCGAACTGCTGAGCCACGAGACGACCTTCGGCGCACCCTCGACGCAATGGTGGATCGCGCTCTCCTCGGCAATCGTCTTCGGCCTCGCATTCGCGACGATCCTGACGCTCGTCGTCACGCCGTCGCTCCTGATGCTGACCTCGCGCGGCATGGGGCGGCCCGGTGTCGACAAGCCGAATCCGAAGCGGCGCTGGTTCGGGCTGCTGAAGGCGCGGGCAAACCCGGCCGAGTGACGCTCTCAGTCGCGCGCTGCCGAGACAAGCGCCGTCAGCGCTTCGGCAAGGCCGGCCGCGCGCGCCTCGCCGAGCCGCGCCCTGAGCAGGGCGTCGAACCGGATCGCCTCGGCAGCAAGGGCGTCGTAGACCTCGCGCCCCGAAGGCGTCAGCGACAGGGCCTCTGCGCGGCGATCCTCGGCCACCGCGCCGCGTATCAGCCAGCCGCGATCCTCCAGCGCCTGAACCGAGCGCGACACGCCGGTCTTCTCCTCCATCGCCCGCCGGCAGATCTCGGCCGCCGTCATCGCGCCGAACCGGCCGAGATGCGCCATGACCCGCCACTGGGTCCGGGTCATGGCGTAGCGGCCACGATAGGCCGCCGCGAATTCCCTCCCGGTCGTTTCGGCCGCCTGATTGAGGAGATAGGGCAGAAAGCCCTCCAGATCGAATTCCGTTCCTGCCATCGCCGTCTCCTTCCTTTCCGGTCTACCGCTTGATTGTTGCCAATGCAACCGTTACAAGTGCAACAAAATCTCGAGTCGGAGGGCGTGCCATGGACGGTCAGATTCAAGCCAACACCAGCATGAAGGACGTGGTGGTCGACACGAACTACATGCCGGGCTTCGGCAACGATTTCGAAACCGAGGCGCTGCCCGGCGCCCTGCCGCAGGGTATGAACAGCCCCCAGAAATGCAACTACGGGCTTTACGGCGAGCAGCTCACCGGCACCGCCTTCACCGCGCCGAGCCATCAGAACGAGCGCACCTGGTGCTACCGCATCCGCCCCTCGGTCAAGCATTCGGGCCGCTACGCGAAGATCGAGCTCCCGTACTGGAAGACCGCGCCGCATGTCGTGGATGACGTGATCTCGCTCGGCCAGTACCGCTGGGATCCGGTGCCGCATGCGGGCGAGGCGCTCACCTGGCTCACCGGCATGCGGACGATGACCACGGCGGGCGACGTGAACACCCAAGTCGGCATGGCGAGCCACATCTACCTTGTCACCGCCTCGATGGAGGATGCCTATTTCTACTCGGCCGACAGCGAGCTTCTCGTCGTGCCGCAGGAAGGCCGCCTGCGCTTCGCGACCGAGCTTGGCGTGATCGACCTCGGCCCGCAGGAGATCGCCATCCTGCCGCGCGGTCTCCTTTACCGGGTGGAGCTTCTCGACGGCCCGGCGCGCGGCTTCGTCTGCGAGAACTACGGTCAGAAGTTCGAGCTGCCCGGCCGCGGCCCGATCGGCGCCAACTGCATGGCCAACCGGCGCGACTTCAAGACCCCGGTGGCGGCCTTCGAGGACCGCGAGGTGCCCTCGACCATCACGGTGAAATGGTGCGGCCAGTTCCACGAGACGAAAATCGGCCACAGCCCACTCGACGTCGTCGCCTGGCACGGCAACTACGCGCCCTGCAAATACGACCTGCGCACCTACTGCCCGGTCGGCGCGATCCTCTTCGACCACCCGGATCCTTCGATCTTCACGGTTCTGACCGCGCCCTCCGGCGTCGAGGGCACCGCGAATATCGATTTTGTGCTCTTCCGAGAACGCTGGATGGTGGCGGAAAACACCTTCCGCCCGCCCTGGTACCACAAGAACGTCATGTCCGAGCTGATGGGCAACATCTACGGCGTCTATGACGCCAAGCCCAAGGGCTTCGTTCCGGGCGGCATGAGCCTTCACAACATGATGCTGCCGCATGGGCCGGACCTGAACGCCTTCGAGGGCGCCTCGAACGCCGATCTCGGGCCGGAAAAGCTCGACAACACCATGTCCTTCATGTTCGAGACGCGCTTTCCCCAGCACCTGACGGAGTTTGCCGCGAAGGAGGCGCCCTTGCAGGACGACTACATCGACTGCTGGACCTCGCTGGAGAAGAAGTTCGACGGCACGCCCGGCGTCAAGTGATGCGGCTCTACTCCTATTGGCGCTCGACCGCCGCCTACCGCGTCCGGATCGCGCTGAACCTCAAGGGGGTCCCGTATGACTCGGTCCCGGTCGATCTGGTCGCAGGCGGCGGCGCACAGCACGCGCCGGACTATGTGACGCTGAACCCCGCCCATCTGGTGCCGACGCTGGTGATGGATGATGGCACCGCGCTCACCCAGTCGCTCGCGATCATCGACTGGCTGGACGCGACGCATCCCCCGCCGCCGCTCCTGCCCGCCGATCACAACCTGCGCGCCCGCATCCTCGCGGCGGCGCATCTCGTTGCGATGGACATCCACCCCGTCAACAATCTCCGCGTCATGCAGGAGCTCGAACGCCGCTTCGGCGCGGGTGCGGAGGAGAAGGCCGACTGGATGCGCCACTGGATGCGGATCGGCTTTGACGCGCTTGAACGCATGGTCGCGCCGGACACGCCCTTCGCCTTCACCGACGCCCCCACGCTCGCCGACATCTGCCTCGTCGCGCAGATCTACAACGCCCGCCGCTGGGGCCTCGACCTCGGCCCCTACCCGCGTCTCGCGGCCATTGACGCCGCGGCCCGCGCCCTTCCCGCCTTCGCCAAGGCCGCGCCCGAGGCGCAGCCGGACGCCCCGCAAAGCTGAGGACCCCGATGCCGCTTCTGAAATCCTGGATCGACAGCGCCAACGCCCCCGAGGGACCGTTCCCGCTCAACAACCTGCCCTACGGCGTCTTCTCGACCGGGGCCGAGGAGCCGCGCTGCGGCACCGCGATCGGCGCGATGATCCTCGACCTCGCCGCGCTGGAGGAGGAGGGAATCCTGACGGCGGCCGAGGCCCCGGTCCTCGACGTGCCTTTCTGGAACGACTTCATGGAGCTTGGCCCGGAGATCTGGGAAAGCTATCGCGCGAAGCTCCAGCAACTGCTTTCGGCCGAGGCGCCACCCGAGACCCGTGCCCTGATCGAGCCCCATCTGGTGCCGATGGAGGCGGCCGAACTGCACCTGCCCTTCCTCGTCTCCGAATACACCGACTTCTATGCCGGCCGGCACCACGCCGAAAACGTCGGCACCATGTTCCGGGGCCCTGAGAACGCGCTGCCGCCGAACTGGCTCTCGATCCCGATCGGCTACAATGGCCGGGCTTCCTCGGTCGTCGTCTCCGGAACGCCGGTGCGCCGGCCCTGGGGGCAGGTGAAGGGGCCGGAGGACGACCTGCCCCGCTTCGCGCCGTCCGCCCGTTTCGACATCGAGCTGGAGCTTGGCGCGGTGATCGGCCAGCCTTCCGAAGGGCCGGTGACGGTGGCCGAGGCCGACCGGATGATCTTCGGCTATGTGCTCCTCAACGACTGGTCGGCGCGCGACATCCAGGCTTGGGAATACCAGCCCTTGGGCCCATTCCAGGCCAAGGCCACGGCGACGACGATCAGCCCGTGGATCGTCACCAAGGCAGCGCTCGCCCCCTTCCGCGTCGACACCCCTGATCGCGACTGCCCGCTCCTGCCCTACCTTCAGGAGCCGGGTCCGATGCTCTACGACATCAGTCTTGAAGTCGCGCTCGCGCCCGCCGGGAAGACGCCGACCACCATCGCGCGCACCAACTACCGCGAGATGTACTATTCCGCCGCCCAGCAGCTCGCCCATCACACGACCTGCGGCTGCCCGATGAACGTGGGCGACCTTCTCGGCTCCGGCACGATCTCCGGCCCCGCGAACGACAGCCGCGGCTCGCTTCTGGAACTGACCTGGGGCGGCAAGGAACCGATCACGCTCGCAACCGGCGAGATCCGCCGCTTCATCGAGGACGGCGACACACTGGCTTTGACGGGTGGAGCCGAAGGTGATGGCTACCGGATCGGCTTCGGCCGCTGCGCCGGCATGGTTCTCGAAGCCCTTGCGGACCCTTATGCCGGTTCATCGAGCGTGAAACGCGGCCAATGAGAACCGCTACCCCGCTGAGAGGCTGATCAGGATGAACAGTCCCGCGAAGGCACAGGTTTCCATGACGGGAAGCGCCGAACCGATCCGGCAGGATGCCGCGGCGATGTCACGCAGACCCGCGGCCGCGAACCTCATACCGTTCGCACCGCCACGCCTGCGATCCTTTGCGACGCAGCGGGAATACACCCTTTGTTCACTCATACTAACCACCGTTACTTTTTTTACCGATTAACACTACATAAACTACTTCATACGAGTAGTAACCGCAACTTATTGGGGGTTACACGGCCGATTCGTTCCCGCGGCGTCATCAATACCGCGGAATCCGGTTTACTCGCTCCGGATCTCGTCGAGCGCCACTTCGTAGCCCCAAAGCTGCCCCAGATAGCCGAGCGTCGCATCGCGGGTCGCCGGGTCAAGCGGTACGCCGTCCCGCTGAATGTGGCGCAGCCTTAGCCGCCGGTCGCCGAGCAGGTCAACGTCCGAGACATGGATATCGGGATCGTTGACCGAGACATCGAGACTGCGCGCAAGCGCGGCGCGCAGCTCGCGATAACCGCGTTCGTCATGGATCGCGTTTACGGTGTAGAACGGATCGCCCTCGTCGTCGGTCAGCGCGAACATGCGGTAGTCGCGCATAACCTTCGGGCTGAGGAACTGCTGCACGAAGCTTTCGTCGCGGTAATTCGCCCAGGCGTCTTTCAGAACTCCGCGCCAGTCCTTCGCGCCGGCAATGTCGGGGAACCACTCGCGATCCTCCTCGGTCGGTGCCTCGCAGATGCGGCGGATGTCCTGCATCATCGCGAAACCGATCGCATAGGGGTTGAAGGTCGCATGACCCGGCGTGCCGTAACCCGGCTGGGTCACCACGTTGGTGTGGTTGTGCAGGATCTCGAGCATCGCGCCGTCGGTCAGCTGCCCCGCATCGTGCAGCGCGTTGGTGATGTAGTAGTGCACGAAGCAGGCGCAGCCCTCGTTCATCACCTTGGTCTGGCGCTGGGGATAGAAATACTGCGCGATGTTGCGAACGATGCGCAGCACCTCGCGCTGCCAGGGCTTCAGGATCGGGCTGTGGCGTTCGAGGAAGTAGAGGAGGTTCTCTTCCGGCAGGCCCATCCGGCGCTTGCGCTCGCGCACCTCCTCGTCGGCCTCGCTCGGCCGGACCGCCCGGTCCAGCGTGTCCCACAGGTAATTGGCCGACCGCTCCTCCTCCTCCTGGCGCTCGCGGCGCCGCGCCGCCTCCTCGCGCAGCGAGGCGGAGGGCAGCCGGCGGTGGCGAAAGACGCTCGCCGGCATCAGCGCATGGGCCGCGTCAAGAAGATGCTCGACCTCGCGCGCGCCGTAACGCTCCTCGCACTGGGTGACATAGGTGCGGGCATAGTCGAGATAGTCGAGGATGCCGTCGGCATCGGTCCATTGCCGGAAGAGGTGGTTGTTCCTGAAGAAATGGTTGTGGCCGAAGGCCGCATGGGCGATCACCAGCGCCTGCAGCGCCATCGTGTTGTCTTCCATGCAGTAGCTGATGCAGGGATTGGAGTTGATGACGATCTCGTAGGCGAGCCCCTGCGCGCCCTTCCGGTAGAGCTGCTCGTCGTGCATGAAGCGTTTGCCGAAGGACCAGTGGTGGTACATCAGCGGCATGCCGATCGAGGAATAGGCATCCAGCATCTGTTCGGAGGAGATGATCTCGACCTGGTTGGGATAGGTGTTGAGCTCCAACTCCTCCGCCGCGACCTTGGCGATCGCGTCATAGCTGCGGCGGAGCGTGTCGAAATCCCACTCGGCCCCCTCGAACAGGGGCGTTGCGGCGCGAACGGTCCTGGCCATGTCAGACACCCTCCGGCTTCTTGGAGAAGAGCTCGCGGAATACCGGGTAGATGTCGGGCGGGCTCGCGATCCGCTTCATCGCGAAGTTCGGCCACTCCTCGGCCACCCCGCGATAGGCGCGCCACAGCTCCATGCCGTTCGCCTCGCTGTTCATGAGCTGGGACTCGTTTTCCTCGAGGATCTCGATATAGGCGAAGTACTGGCAGAGCCGCATCAGCTCGTTGCCAAGGATGTCGGCGCAGGTGGCGGAATCGCCGCCGAAATTCTCGCCGTCCGAGGCCTGCGCGGCGTAGATGTTCCACTCTCCGGGCGGGTAGCGCGCCTCGATAACAGCCTGCATCTCTTTCAGCGCGCTCGAGACCACGGTGCCGCCGGTCTGGCGGGAATGGAAGAAGGTCTCCTCGTCGACCTCGCTCGCGACTTGGGTATGGCGGATGAAGACCAGTTCGATCTTGTCGTAGCGCTGGCGCAGGAACAGGTGCAGGAGCACGAAGAACCGCTTGGCCAGATCCTTCTCGCGCTCCCCCATCGACGCCGAGACATCCATGAGGCAGAACATCACTGCCGCCGAGGCTGGCTCCGGCCGCCGCTCGAAATGCTTGTAGCGCACATCGAGGGGATCAACATAGGGGATCATCCGCCGCAGGCGCAGGACCCGGTCGAGCTCGGCGCGAAGCTCCAGAAGTTCCTTTCGCTCTACCGGGCTCGGCTTCTCGAGCGCTTCGAGCGCCTCGATCCGCTCCATCATCTCGCGGGTCTTGCGGGTCTTCGGCCGTCTGAGCGCGAGCCGCCGCCCGAAGGCGTTGCGCATTGTCCGCGCGACCGAGAGGTTGGCCGGCGCGCCGGTCACCGCGTAGCCCATGCGATGCGGCCTCGTCGCGGCGGTCTCCTTGAGGCTGCGCTTGACGAGGTCGGGAAGCTCCAGATCCTCGAAGAACATGTCGAGGAACTCGTCGCGCGACAGCACGAACAGGAAATCGTCGTCGCCCTCGCCGTCGTCGGAGCCCTCGCGTCCGCGCCCGCCCGCGCCGCCGCCGGTCGGCTTCTCTATCCGGTCGCCGGTCTGGAAGTTGCGGTTGCCGGTCAGCACCCGCTCGCGGTGCCCGCCCTGTTCTGCGGGCCGGAAGCTCGGCTCGGAGATGCCCTCGGCGGGAACCGAGACCTTCTCCTCGCGGTCGACATCGGCGATGGAGCGGCGGCGGACGCTCTCGTCCACCGCCTTCTTGACTGCGGCGCGCACACGCCCGATGAACCGTCGCCGGTTGCTGTGGCTCTTGTCCTTCGGGTTCAGGCGGCGGTCGACGAAATGGGGCATGGCTTAGCCCTCCTTTCTCTCATCCCGCCTTGTTCACCCGCATGTACCACTCGACCAGCCGACGAACCTGACGGCGGGTGTAGCCGCGGTCGGTCATCCGGTCGATGAACTCGTTGTGCTTGGCCTCGGTCTCCTTGTCGCGCTTGGCGCCGAAGCTGATCACCGGCAGGAGATCCTGGATCTGGCCGAACATCCGCTTCTCGATCACCCGGCGCAGCTTCTCGTACTTGCGCCAGTCCGGGTTCTGGCCGTGATGCTCGGCCCGGACCCGGAGCACGAACTTCACCACCTCGTTGCGGAAGTCGCGCGGATTGGTGATGCCCGCCGGTTTCTCGATCTTGGCGAGTTCCTGCTCGAGGATCTCGCGGTTGAAGATTTGGCCGGTGTCGGGATCCTTGTAGTCCTGGTCCTCGATCCAGGCATCGGCATAGGCGATGTAACGGTCAAAGAGGTTCTGGCCGTAATCGGCGTAGGATTCCAGATAGGCTTTCTGGATCTCGTTGCCGATGAACTCCGCGTAGCGTGGCGCGAGAACGTCCTTCATGAAGCCGAGATAGCGCCCCTCGGTATCGTCGGGGAACTGCTCGCGCTTGACTGCCTGCTCCAGCACATAGAGCAGGTGGACCGGGTCGGCCGCCACCTCTTCGGTGTCGTGGTTGAAGGTCTCCGACAGCACCTTGAAGGCGAACCGGGTGGAGATCCCGTTCATGCCCTCGTCGACCCCGGCCGCATCGCGGTATTCCTGGGCCGAGCGGGCCTTCGGATCGGTGTCCTTCAGCGTTTCGCCGTCATAGACTCGCATCTTCGAGTAGATCGGCGAGTTCTCGTGCTCCTTCAGCCGCGTCAGCACGCTGAACTGGCCGAGCATCGACAGCGTCTCGGGCGCACAGGGCGCACCGCCGAGGCTGCTCTCGCGCAGGAGCTTCTCGTAGATGTCGGTCTCTTCGGTGGCGCGCAGGCAATAGGGCACCTTCACGACGCTGATCCGGTCGAGGAAGGCCTCGTTGTTCTTGTTGTTCTTGAACTGGCGCCACTCGGATTCGTTCGAATGGGCCACGATGATGCCCTGGTAGGGGAAGGCGCCGATGTTCTCGGTGCCCGCATAGGAACCTTCCTGGGTCGCGGTCAGTAGCGGATGCAGCACCTTGATCGGCGCCTTGAACATCTCGACGAATTCCATCAGCCCCTGGGTCGTGCGGTTCAGCGCGCCGGAATAGCTGTAGGCGTCGGGGTCGTTCTGGCCGAAATCCTCGAGCTTGCGGATGTCGAGCTTGCCGACCAGCGCCGAAACGTCCTGGTTGTTCTCGTCGCCCGGCTCGGTCTTGGCCACGCCGATCTGGCGCAGCTTCGAGGGGCGAACCTTGACCACCGAGAATCTCGAGATGTCACCGTCGAACTCTTCCAGCCGCTTGATCGCCCAGGGCGAGATAAGCCCGCTGAGGAGCCGCTTGGGAATGTTGTACTTTCCTTCGAGCAGGTCGCCCATCCGCGCCCGGTCGAAGAGACCAAGTGGGGATTCGAAGATCGGGCTGATCTCCTCGCCCGCCTTCAGGACGTAGATCGGCTCCTGCTCCATCAGGTTCTTGAGAACTTCGGCGAGGGTCGACTTGCCACCCCCAACGGGCCCGAGCAGGTAGAGGATCTGCTTGCGCTCCTCGAGCCCCTGACTCGCGTGGCGGAAGAATCCGACGATGCGCTCGATCGTCTCTTCGATGCCGTAGAGGTCGCGGAAGGGCTTGTATCTCTTGATCGTCCGATTGAGAAAAATCCGGCTGAGGCGCTGGTCCTGGCTGGTGTCGACAAACTCCGGCTCGCCGATCGCCGCCACCATTCTCTCCGCCGCCGTGGCGCGCATCCCTTCGTCTTCGCGACATCCAAGCAGGTAGTCCTGCAAGGTCATCTCTACGAGCTTCGTGCGTCCATACTCATCTGCGAACCGATCAAAGATCTCCATTTTCGTGTTCCTGTTTTGCTCAGATAGGGTTTCGTCCGTTCTTTTCCGTTGGTTGCTGTCCTCTGTGGTTCATTTTACACCTAAATGGGGCGCTCCGGCGGCCTATTCCATTCACGTTTCGTTTTTTTTCATGTTTTTGAACGGATCACGCGACGGTCCGCTCCCAGTCGGGCTCGTTGTTTCCAATATCGGCGGCCGCAGCTGCCCCCTCGCATACCGCGAGCTGGGAAGATCGATTCTCCGATACCGTGTGCTGCGCTCATGCGGTTACCCCGCAGCTTGGAGCGGTCGGCGGACGACAACCGACGGAAATCGCAGACGGAAGGCTCGCGGATGGCGGACGTCGCTTTCGTGAGACAGCGTTCGGACGGGCAAGGACAGCAGGCGGGATTTGCCCATCGCCCCTGAGGCTTTTAGCCGTGACGCGGTTCTCAACGCGGCATGATGCCGGGAAGCGTGGCGCCCGGCTCGGGCGCCATCGGTTCATCTTCAACCTCGGGGTGTTTGGTGGAGCAGAGGGGGATCGAACCCCTGACCTCGTCATTGCGAACGACGCGCTCTCCCAACTGAGCTACTGCCCCGCACCGGCGGCGTATTTGGCGCAGCGCCGGACCATTGTCAAGCGACCGCGAGCCCCCTGGCGAGATTTTTCAGACCGCCACCCCGGCCTGCGAGCGGACGAAGGCCTCGATCTCGGCGGCGGGCCGCGCACCGGGGAGCCGCGCCACCTCGCGGCCGCGATGCCAGAGGATCAGAAGCGGAATCCCGCGGATGCCGAGCCGCTGCGACACCGCCGGAAAGTCCTGCGTGTTGATCTTGGCGAATCGCGCCCGCCCCTTCAGCGCCTGGGCCGCCTTGGCGAATTCCGGCGCCATCATCCGGCAGGGGCCGCACCAGGGCGCCCAGTAGTCGACGACAAGCGGCAACTCGTCGCCCCGCACCATCCGGTCATGCGCCGCCACGTCGAGCTCGGCCACCTTGCCGGTGACCAGCGGATCGCCGCACGAGCCGCATTTCGGCCCCTCGGCAAACCGCGCCCCCGGAACCCGGTTGGCCTGCCCGCAGGTCACACACGTCAGCTTGACAGTCTCCGCCATCGCCCACCTCACATTCGCCTCTCGGAATATATCAGAAGGGGCAGGCCCTGTTTCAAGCCTGCCCCTTCATCTTGCTTCAAACATCCTCGCCGAAGGCATCGGGGCCCCGCGGGGCCCCGATTTTCACTCCGCCGCGTCGGCGTAGCTCTCGACCGGCGGACAGATGCATACGAGGTGGCGGTCGCCATAGACGTTGTCGACCCGGCCCACCGGCGGCCAGTACTTGTCGACCCGGAAGGCGCCCGGCGGGAAGCAACCCTGTTCGCGGCTGTAGGGCCGGTCCCAGTCCCCGATCAGCGCGTTCACCGTGTGCGGCGCGTGCTTCAGCGGGTTGTTCTCCGCGTCGATCTCGCCCTTCTCGATCGCCGCGATCTCGTCGCGGATCGACAGCATCGCGGTGACGAACCGGTCGAGCTCGGCCTTGGTTTCGGACTCGGTCGGCTCGACCATCAGCGTGCCCGCAACCGGCCAGCTCATCGTCGGCGCGTGGAAGCCGTTGTCGATCAGCCGCTTGGCGATATCGTCCACGGTCACGTGGGCGCTCTCGGCGTAGGGCCGCGTGTCGAGGATACACTCATGCGCGACGCGCCCGTTGCGGCCGGTGAAGAGGATGCCGTAGGCGCCCTCCAGTCGTTTCGCGATGTAGTTGGCGTTGAGGATCGCAACCTTCGTCGCCTGCGTCAGCCCCTTGCCGCCCATCATCAGGACATAGGCCCAGGAGATCGGCAGAATCGAGGCCGAGCCCCAAGGTGCGGCCGACACCGGCCCTTCCTCGCCGCCGGTCATCGGATGGCCCGGCAGGTGGGGCGCGAGATGCGCCTTGACGCCGATCGGCCCCATGCCCGGTCCGCCGCCGCCGTGCGGGATGCAGAAGGTCTTGTGCAGGTTGAGGTGGCTGACATCGCCGCCGAGATCGCCCGGCCGCACGAGGCCCACCATCGCGTTCATGTTGGCGCCGTCGATATAAACCTGCCCGCCGTGGTCATGGGTGATCTTGCAAATTTCCCGCACCGTCTCCTCGAAGACGCCGTGGGTCGAGGGATAGGTGATCATGCAGGCCGCGAGGTTTTCGCCCGCCGCTTCCGCCTTGGCGCGGAAATCCTCGAGGTCGATATCGCCGTTTTCGGCCGATTTCACCACGACCACCTTCATCCCCGCCATCTGCGCCGAAGCGGGGTTGGTGCCATGCGCCGAGACCGGGATGATGCAGATGTTTCGATGCCCTTCGCCACGCGCCTTGTGATAGGCGGCGATGGTCAGGAGCCCCGCATATTCCCCTTGGGCCCCCGAATTCGGCTGCAAGCTCATCGCGTCATAGCCGGTTATCTCGCAGAGTTTCTCCGACAGGTCACGGAACAGCTCGGCATAGCCCTCGGTCTGGTCGGAGGGCGCGAAGGGGTGGAGGTTCGAAAACTCAGGCCAGGTAATCGGCATCATCTCGGCCGCGGCATTGAGCTTCATCGTGCACGACCCGAGCGGGATCATCGCCCGGTCGAGCGCGAGATCGCGGTCAGCCAGCCGGCGCATGTAGCGCATCATCTCGGTCTCGGCCCGGTTCATGTGGAAGACCGGGTGCGTGAGGTAATCCGAGGTCCGGACGAGCGCGTCGGAGATCCGGAAATGGTGCTTGAGGTCGTCGTCCTTCTGGTCGATCCCGAATGCGCGCCAAAGCCGTTCGATCGTCAGCCGCCGGGTGGTCTCGTCGATCGAGATGCCGACCTTCGTGGTGCCGATCTTGCGCAGGTTGATGCGCTCGTCACGCGCCGCCTTCAGGACCGCGCCCTGCATCGCGCCGACGTCGACGGTGATCGTGTCGAAGAACTCCTTCGGCTCGACCTTGTAGCCCGCCGCCTCCAGCCCGCGCGCGACGCGCACCGTCTTGCGGTGAATACGCTGGCCGATGGCCCTAAGGCCTTCGGGCCCGTGATAGACCGCGTAGAACGAGGCCATGTTGGCGAGAAGCGCCTGCGCGGTGCAAACGTTCGACGTGGCCTTCTCGCGCCGGATATGCTGCTCGCGGGTCTGCAGGGAGAGGCGATAGGCCTTGCCGCCCTGCGCGTCGATGGAGACACCAACGATCCGGCCGGGCATGTTGCGCTTGTGCGCGTCCTTGCAGGCCATGTAGGCGGCCGACGGCCCGCCGAAGCCCATCGGGATGCCGAAGCGCTGGGTGGAGCCGACGGCGATGTCCGCGCCCATCGCGCCCGGCTCCTTCAGGAGCGTCAGCGCCATGATGTCGGCGATGACGATGCCGAGCGCGCCCGTCTCGTGCAATTTCGCGATATGGGGCGTGAAGTCAGTGAGGTGACCGTAGGTGCCGGGATACTGGAAGATCGCGCCGAAGACCTTGTCGGCCTCGACCGTCTCGGGGTCGCCGACGATGATCTCGATGCCGATGGGCGCGGCCCGAACCTTCATCACCTCGATATTCTGCGGATGGCAGTTCTCGTCGATGAAGAAGGCCGTTGCCTTCGATTTCGACGTGCGCTGCGCCATCGTCATCGCCTCGGCCGCCGCAGTCGCCTCGTCAAGAAGCGAGGCATTGGCGATCTCGAGCCCGGTCATGTCGCAGACCATCGTCTGGAAGTTCAGAAGCGCCTCGAGGCGACCTTGCGAAATCTCCGGCTGGTAGGGCGTGTAGGCCGTGTACCAGGCGGGGTTTTCGAGGATGTTCCGCTGGATCGCCGGCGGGCAGACGGTGCCGTAGAAGCCCTGTCCGATCATCGAGGTGAAGACCGCGTTCTTCTTCGCGACCTGGCGCATGAACCACAGAAGCTCGCGTTCCGACTTGGCCTTGCCGAAGTCGAGCGGCTTTTCCTGCCGGAGCGATTTCGGCACGGTCTGGTCGATCAGCTCGTCGAGGTCCTTCACCCCCAGCACCTTGAACATCTCCTCCATCTCTGCCGGAGACGGGCCGATGTGGCGGCGGTTGGCGAAGTCGTAGGGCAGGTAGTCGGTGGGGGTGAAGGGCATTGTCCGCGTCCTTATCCGATCATTTCCTTGTAAGCGGCCTCGTCCATCAGACCGTCGAGCGCGGAGAGGTCGGCCACCTTCATCTTGAAGAACCAGGCCTTGCCGGTCGGGTCCTCGTTCACCATGCCGGGATTGTCGGCGACGTCGGAATTGACCTCGACGATCTCGCCGTCCAAGGGCGCCGCGATATCGGAAGCGGCCTTGACGCTCTCGATCACCACGATCTCATCGCCCTTCGACACGCTCGTGCCCGGCTCGGGCAGTTCGACGAAGACAACATCGCCGAGCTGTTCGGAGGCATGGTCGGTGATTCCGACGACGACGTGATCGCCCTCGACGCGGAGCCATTCATGATCTTCGGTATATTTCATGGGTCTTTTCCCCTGTTGGTTAACGTTTGTAACGGTTGGGCTGGAACGGCATCGGCGCGATCACGGCAGGAAGGCGCTTGCCCCTGACCTCGCCGTAAACCGTCGTGCCTTCAGCGAGATCGGCGGGCAGATAGGCCATCGCCATCGGCGCCTCGATCGAGGGGCCGAAACCGCCCGAGGTGATCTTGCCGATCGGGTCCCCGCCCTCGGGACCGGCGAAGACCTCGGTCCCCTCGCGCATCGGCGCCCGGCCTTCGGGGCGCAGCCCCACGCGGCGGCGCGACGGTCCCTCGGCCAGTTCTTTCAGGATGCGCCCCGCGCCCGGGAACCCGCCCTCGCGGGCACCGCCGTCGCGCCGCGCCTTCTGGATCGCCCAGGTCAGGTTGCCCTCGACCGGGCTCGTGCCCTCGTCGATGTCATGCCCGTAAAGGCACATGCCGGCCTCGAGACGCAGCGAGTCGCGCGCGCCGAGCCCGATCGGCGCGACCTCCTCCATGTCGAGAAGCCTGCGCACGAAGCTTTCGGCGAATTTGTTCGGCACCGAGATCTCGAACCCGTCCTCGCCGGTATAGCCCGACCGCGAGATCCAGAGTTCGGCGCTGTCCCAGTGGCGAATGGCAACATCCATGAACGCCATCTCGACCACATCCGGCACCAGCCGGGCGAGCGCCGTCTCGGCCTCCGGCCCCTGCAACGCGACGAGCGCCCGGTCTTCGACCATGCCGATATCGCAATCGGCGCCGAGATGCGCCTTCAGATGCGCGAAATCGGCGTCCTTGCAGGCGGCATTGACGACGAGAAAGAGGTGATCGCCGCGATTGGCGACCATCAGGTCGTCCTGGATCCCGCCGTTGTCGTTGGTGAAGAGCGCGTAGCGCTGGCGGCCTTCCTTCAGCCCGAGAATGTCGACCGGCACCAGCCGCTCCAGCGCCAGCGCAGCATCCTCGACCCGGCCCGATTTCGCGGTCATCAGGATCTGGCCCATGTGGCTCACGTCGAAGAGCCCGGCATGGGCGCGGGTGAAGAGATGCTCCTTCATCACCCCCATCGGGTACTGCACTGGCATCTCGTAGCCCGCGAAGGGCACGATCTTGCCGCCAAGCTCACCATGCAGATCGAAAAGAACCGTACGTTTCAGGTCGGTCATGCCGTCCTCCCTTCCTCACGCCGGTTCATGCTGTCCGGCATCGCCCCGGGCGGTCAACCCCACCCTTCCGATGCCCCCTCTGTCCTTTCGCCTGAGATCGTTATCCCTTCGGCGCCCCGTCCCGGGGTCTCTCCAGAGTTCCACTGCCAGAACGGTCCTTGCGCCTGAGAGTTTACCGGGGCGGTTGCTCCTTCGGCACCGGCCCGGGTCTCTGACCCCACCGGATTCTCCCGATCTGACACGGCTTGAGTACCCGAATCCCGGGGCGTCTGGCAATAGGGTATACAATGGGATACATTATTGCGCGCTCCCTCAAGCCGCCGCAACATGCTTGCCCGAGCGACATTTTTGTTCCATAGGCGACCCCGTGACCGGCGACAGACACCCCGCTTTTTTCGGCTATGGCTCGCTCGTGAACCGGGCGACGCATGACTATGCGCCCGGCGAACCGGCGCGGCTCGCGGGCTGGCGCCGGGTCTGGCGGCACACGCGGCTCCGCCCCTGGCCCTACCTCTCTGCCGAGCCGGCCGCGACCGAGATCGACGGCCTCGTCGCCGCCGTGCCGCGCGACGACTGGGCGCTTCTCGACCAGCGCGAGGCTGCCTACCTGCGCCACCCCCTACTGCATGACCACCTGACCACGACGCCGGGCTGGGCCGACCGGGTGGAAATCTACGCCGTCGACGCGGCGCATGGATTGCCGCCGAACGACCAGCCGATCCTCCTGAGCTATCTCGACACCGTGGTGCAGGGCTTCCTGCGCGAGTTCGGCGAGGCGGGCGTCGCCCACTTCTTCGCCACGACCACGAGCTGGACCGCGATCCTCGACGACCGCGCCGCGCCGCATTACACACGTCACCAGAAGACCAGCGCCGCCGAGCGCCGGCTCACCGACGACCATGTCGACGTCCTTGGCCTGACCCGCCGCAAGGCGTGACCCCGGAGAATGTGTGATGAGAACCGACTTCGACCGTGAACTCGAAGAGCGCCTTGTGCGCTACGCCGCCATCGACACACAGAGTGACGAGAATACGGGCACCAAGCCCAGCACCGCGATCCAGCTCGACCTCCAGCGCCTGCTCCTCGCCGAACTGACCGGGATCGGCGCCTCGGAGGTGCGGCTCACCGATTATGGCGCGGTGCTCGCCACGATCCCGGCCACCGCCGAGGGCGCGCCGGTGATCGGCCTGCTCGCCCATGTCGATACCGCGCCGCAGTTCCACGCGGCCGGGGTGAAGCCGGTCGTCCACCGCAACTACAATGGCGGCGCGATCAGCTTTGCCGACGCGCCGGGGCTCACGCTCTCGCCAGACATCTCGCCCTATCTCGGCGAAAAGTCCGGACATGACATCATCACGGCGAGCGGCACGACCCTGCTCGGCGCCGACGACAAGGCCGGTGTCGCCGTGATCATGAGCGCGGCGCGGCATCTCCTCGCCAATCCCTCCATCCCGCATGGGCCGATCCGCATCGCCTTCACGCCGGACGAGGAAATCGGCGGAGGCGTCGACGCACGCCTGCCCGCGGACCTTGCCGCCGACTTCGCCTTTACGTTCGATGGCGCGGCGGTGGGCGAGATCGAATACGAGAGCTTCTCCGCCGACATGGCGACCGTGACCGTCACGGGGGTCTCGATCCATCCCGGCACGGCGAAGGGCAAGCTCGTCAACGCGCTCCATCTCGGATCGAAGATCGTCCAGACCCTGCCGCACGTGACGATGACGCCCGAGACGACGGAGGAGCGCGCGGGCTTCCTCCACGTCTACGAGATGAAGGGCTCGGCGGCGAAGGTGGTGTTGAAGATCATCCTGCGGGACTTCGAACTGGACGGGCTCGCGGCGAAGGGCGAGCTCTTGCGGCAGGTCTGCGCGACGGTTCAGGCAACCGAGCCGAGGGCCGAGATCACCTGCGAGATCCGCGCGCAATACCGAAACATGCGCTACTGGCTGGAAAAGGACATGACCCCGGTGGACCTCGCCCGCGCCGCCTGCCGCGATCTCGGGATCGAGCCGGTTTCCATCCCGATCCGCGGCGGCACCGACGGGTCGCGGCTGACCGAGTTGGGCGTGCCCTGCCCCAACCTCTTCACCGGGATGCAGGAAATCCACGGGCCGCTGGAATGGATCAGCGTCCAGGACATGGCGGTGGCGACGCAGCTTTGCCTGAAGCTCGTCGAGCGCGCCGCGCGACCCTGAACGCCCTGCACCGGCGACCGGGAAGCAACCAACGCGATCGGACAGCCCCCACCGGCTTCGGGCGCCACCCCTCCCCCTCGTGGGGAGGGGATGGGGGTGGGGGGCCGCCCCCACGCCGCAACCGAAGCTCAGCCCTTCGCGCGCACCTTCTGCAGAAGCGGCATGAGTTCCGCCATCTCCGGCCCGTGCGGCTGGCCGGTCAGGGCGAGCCGCAGCGGCATGAAGAGCCCCTTGCCCTTCCGCCCGGTCTTTTCCTTCACGGCCGCCGTCCATTCCCCCCAGCTCGCCTCGGTGAAAGGCGGCTCCGGCAGGAGCGCCACCGCCTCGCGCACGAACTCCGCGTCCTCGGCCGCGATCACCGGCTCGGCCCCGTCGCGGCAGAGCACCCACCAGGCGCCGAGATCGTCGAGCGTGGTGATGTTCTGCGACGCGACGCGCCAGAATCGTTCGGCCATCTCCGCCGGCACGCCGAGCCCGGCGATCCGATCCTTCACCGCCTCGAAGGGCAGTGCCTGGTTGCGCTGGCGCGTCAGCGGCCAGAGGTCCTCGGCATCGAACTTGGTCGGCGCCGCTCCGAACTGGCTCAGATCGAACCCCTCGGCGATCTCGTCGAGCGACAGCTTCAGCTCCGCCGGCTGCGACGAGCCGAGCCGCGCCATCAGGCTCAACAGCGCCTCCTTGGCCACGCCCTGCGCCCTGAGATCGCGCAAGGACAGCGTTCCGAGCCGCTTCGACAGGCCCTCGCCCTGCGGGCCGGTCAGGAGCGAATGGTGCGCGAAGGCCGGCGGCGTGCCGCCGATCGCGCGCATGATCTGGATCTGCGTCGCGGTGTTGGTCACATGGTCGGCGCCGCGCACGATATGGGTGATCCCCATGTCGATGTCGTCGACCGAGGAGGCGAAGGTGTAAAGTACCTGACCATCCGCACGGATCAGCACCGGGTCTGAGACCGAGGCCGTGTCGATAGACACGTCCCCGAGGATGCCGTCAGCCCATTCCGTCCGCTGCTGGTCGAGCTTGAAGCGCCAGTAGCCCTCGCGCTCGGCCCGGAGCTTGTCCTTCTCGGCCGCCGACAGCGCCAGCCCCGCGCGGTCATAGACCGGCGGCTTGCCCATGTTCAGAAGTTTCTTGCGCTTGAGGTCGAGCTCGGTCGGCGTCTCGAACACCTCGTAAAGGTCGCCCGTCTTTCGCAGATCCCCGGCCACCTCGCCGTAGCGGCCGAGCCGCTCGGACTGCTTTTCCACCCGGTCCCAGTGCAGGCCGAGCCAGTCGAGGTCCTCTTTGATCCCGTCGGCATATTCCTGTTTCGAGCGTTCCTGGTCGGTGTCGTCGAGGCGCAGGATGAAGGTGCCGCCGGTCTTTCGGGCGATGAGGTAGTTCATCAGCGCGGTGCGCAGGTTGCCGACATGGATGTAGCCGGTCGGCGACGGGGCGAAACGGGTCACGGTCATGGGATGTCTCCTGTCGCGCCCCCTCTTTCACAGGGCGCGCATTTTGTCCATATGATGGGGGCCAAGGAGATACGCATGAATGACTGGCTGGGGCGCGCCGCGCCCGATCTCGACACGATCGAGCAGATGGCGCGGGCGACGGTCGCAGACCTGCCGCCCGCCTTCGCCGCGCCCGCGCGCGCCATCGTGCTCCGGGTCGAGGACTTCCCGCCCGAGGACATCCTCGAGGACATGGACATCGAGGATCCGTTCCAGCTCACGGGACTCTACATGGGAATCCCGCTCACCGAAAAGTCGGTGATGGATATCGTCGACCGCCCCGACACGATCTGGCTCTTTCGCCGGCCGATCATCGACGAATGGGCCGAGCGCGGCGACGTCACGCTCGGCCAGCTCGTCGCGCATGTGATGGTGCACGAACTCGCGCACCATTTCGGCTGGACCGACGAGCAGATCGCCATGATCGACCGCTGGTGGGAGTGAAGGGCGCCCGAAGCGCCCCCGGATCAGAGGCTGCCCTCGCCCGTGATCGACTTCAGCGTTGACGTGGCGCCGCCGGAACAAAGGGCCCGAACCCGGCGTCACTCGATACTAAAAATCACGTTGTAGTCGGCGGTCCCTCCGCCGCGGTTGATCACTTCCACCACATGATCACCCGATTGGCAGAGCTGGCCGCGGTACTCCTGGCGTGCAGCAATCTGGTCGAGCAGAAACGACTTGTCGGGATTGAAGATCTGGTACGACACATCCGGACTGCCGGTCGCGACGCGGACGGAGAGGAACTGGCCGCTCTGCGCACCGAGGACGTAGCGCCGCGACTCGCCGGGGGCCAAGGCCCCGGTCAGTTCCGCCCCGCCTGCGCCAGCCGTGAACTGGACCCGCTCCGTCGAGGTTCCGCCCGCCTGACCCACGGGCGCGGCCGCCGATCCCGTGCCCTCGACCAGGAACTCCCCGGCCGCCCAGCCCTCGTAGCCGGGATCCGCAAGCATCGCGACGCGGCACCACCGGCGCCCCTCCGCCATGCGGCAGCCGAGATTGCGCAGGTCGGTACCGTTCTCGACCCGCGTGACGACGCCCGCCCCGGAAGACGGCCCCGCACGCAGGTTGAGCCCGCCACCCGACGTGCGCACCGCGTAGAAATCGGGACCGCCCTGCAGGCTATCCGCATAGTCGCCCTCGACCACCGCGCCGGTCGTTCCGCTGATGCCGATGTCCAGCGTGTAGCTTGACCGCTCGCCGCGCCGCGCCGCCGAGCGCATCATGTAGACCGAGATCGTGTATTCCCCCGAGGACGGAAGCGTGGCGTCGAACCGGTTGAGGTCTGGGACATTCGCGCCGGTCATGCTGCTGTTGGCGAGCGCCGCATCGCCCAGACCGTTGCCCGGCGCATAGACGTTGAAATAGGTGGCGAGGTTGGAGGGCGAGAGCGTCACGGTCATACGCTGTCCCGCCTCGGCCCCGACCATATAGGAAACCGACTCGTATCCTTCGATCTCGCCCCGGATCGACGCGCTCGACGCGCCCGCTGCGAACCTCACCTGTTCGGTCCGGATGCCCTCGGCCGTCGCTTGCGACGGCACCGCCAGCAGACACAGGACCACCACCGAAAAAAAGCGTATCATCAAAACGCTGCCCCCCCCGGATCAAAGAAATCTTAATGACGCGCGTTCGGCGGCGACCCTGACGCAAGCGGCTGCCACCAGCCAAACCCGCGGCCGTCACCGGGCCTCAACGGGCCAGTGCGTCTCTAGATCGTCAAGTCCCGCCCGGATCAACCGAGCCAGCACCGCCTCGTCGATATCGGAGAGCCTTTTAACATAGAGGCAAGACTTGCCGAGGCGATGCCTGCCGAGATCCGCGAGGATGTGGCTGTAATCCGTGTAGCCGGGCATGATGTAGATCGTCAGCGCAGCCTTTCGCGGCGAAAATCCGGTGGCTAGGAAATCGCCCTCGCGCCCGCTCGCGTAGCGGTAATGATAGCGCCCGTAGCCGATGATCGACGGCCCCCACATCACCGGCTCGAACCCGGTGACCTCGCGAAAGAGCGCATCGAGCCGCAGCGCCTCATCCCGCCGGGACGGCGGTTCGACCCCAGCCATAAAGTCCTGCACGGAAAAGTCGGTCGGGACGGTCTTGTTGGCCATGGCCAAGTCTCTGCCCGTCCCGCCACTTTTGTCCAGTCAGAACGACACCTCCGCCAGCGTCGCCCGGTGATCCGAGGGCCAGGGGTCGACCGCCAGTTCGGTGCGCGGCCCCGTCTCGCCGACGATCCAGGCGCCGGTGACCGTCAACCCTTCGGCCCTGGCGAAGGCAAAGTCGATGCGGTCGTGATGGTCCTCGGGGTCCGCCTCATCGCCTTGTGGGGTCCAGGTATAGGCAGGCTTGGCGACCGGGTCGGGCCAGACCGCGCGGTAGGTGTCGACGAACCCGGCCTCCGACAGGAGGTGCGTCGTCGGCCATTCCACCTTCACCGGCTGCTGACCGGCAGCGACGGCGGCATCGGTCCAGTCGTATTCCGAGGGCTCGTTGAAATCGCCGAAGACGAAGACCGCCGCCGCACCGTCCGCCGCCGTCATGTCTTCGAAGAGCAGGTCCATCGCGGGCCCGCGCGTCTTCGTCGCCCAGTCCTGCGCCTCGGCCTCGGTCTTGATGAAGGGGGCGGGCCCGTATTCGATGCTCAGAAGCTGGTAGGGCTGATAGGGCTCGTCGTCGTGGTGGATGTTGAAGGCCCAGACCGTCACCCCGTTCACGTCGATCGGCACCCCAAGATCATGCGCGGTCGGCGTCCCGATCGGATAGCGCGACAGGATCGCGTTCGCCCAGAGGGCGACGTTTTCCTGGCTCTGGTCGTAGTAATAATAGCCCAGCGCCTCGGCGATCTCTTTCGCCACGCTCTCGCCAACCGCGGCGCAAGCCTCGGCGGTGCAGTCCTCCGGCTCCAGCCGGGTTTCCTGCATCCCGATGATGTCGGGATTGGCCGCCTTCAGCACGGCAACGGTTTCCTCGACGCCCTTGCCCTCGTTCGCACCGCCGCCCCAGATATTGTAGCTCATGATGCGAAGCGTCGTTTCGGCATGTGCCGAACCCGCCCCCAGCAGCGCTGCGACAAGCCCAGTTACCAAATGCGTCTTCATGAACGTCTCCCTGTTATGGACGCCCGATGGTCAATTACGTCGAAGATTCGCGCAAGAATTTTTTTGACTGATCATTCAATCAGCAAAAATGCTACGTGTCATCCCGCCAGCGATTCACGATCGGGTAGCGCCGGTCCAGCCAGAACGCCTTCCGCGTCAGCCGCACCCCCGGTGCCGACTGGAACCGTTTGTATTCGCTCGTGAAGACCAGCTGTTCGACGCGCTTCACCGTGTCGCGGTCGAAGCCCGCGGCCACCACTTCGGCCACCGACTGGTCGCGGTCCACGAGCCGTTCGAGGATCGCGTCGAGCACCGGATAGGGCGGCAGGCTGTCCTCGTCCTTCTGGTCGGGCCGGAGCTCCGCCGAGGGCGCCTTGGCGATCACCCGGTCGGCGATCACCTCGCCCTCCGGCCCCTTCATCCAAGGCCGGTGGTTGGCATTGCGCCAGCGGCAGGTCTCGTAGACGCGGGTCTTGTAGAGATCCTTCAGCGGGTTGTAGCCGCCCGCCATGTCGCCATAGATCGTGGCATAGCCCACCGCGACCTCGGACTTGTTGCCGGTCGTGAGCAGCATCTCGCCGAACTTGTTCGAAAGCGCCATCAAGAGAAGCCCGCGGAGCCGCGACTGGATGTTCTCTTCGGCGACGCCGGGTTCGGTCCCCTCGAAGAGCGGCGCGAGCGTCTCCGTCACCGCCGCCCGCGGCCCCGCGATCGGCACCGTGTCGAGCCGGCAGCCGAGCGCCTTCGCGACGCTCGCCGCATCCTCCAGCGAATGCGCCGACGTGTATTCGGAAGGCAGCATCACGCAGCGCAGGTTCTCGGGCCCCACCGCGTCCGTCGCGACTGCTGCCACGAGCGCGGAATCGATGCCGCCCGAAAGCCCGAGCAAGACCTTTCCGAAGCCCGATTTCGCGAGGTAGTCGCGCAAGGATTCCACCATCGCGCGATAGTCCAACTCCCATTCGTCCGGCATCGGGTCAAGCTCGGTCCGCGCCGCCTGCCAGCCCCTGTCGGTGCGGCCGAACTCGACGTGACGGATGCATTCGTCGAAAACCGGCATCTGCATCGCGAGCTCGGCACCGGCGTTGAGCACGAACGAGCCGCCGTCGAACACCTGATCGTCCTGGCCGCCGACCATGTTGAGATAGACGAGCGGCAGCCCGGTCTCGATCACGCGCGACACCATCACCGCCACGCGGGTATCGTACTTGTTGCGGTAATAGGGCGAGCCGTTCGGCACGAGCAGGATCTCCGCCCCGGTCTCGGCGAGCGTCTCGGTCACGTCGTCGAACCAGGCATCCTCGCAGACCGGCGTGCCGATCCGGACCGGGCCGATCGCGTAGGGTCCGCTCACCGGCGCAGAGGAGAACAATCGCTCCTCGTCGAAGACCGCCTCGTTTGGCAGGTGATGCTTCAGCACACGCGCCACGACCTTGCCGCCCCTGAGCACCCAGTAGGCGTTGTAGAGCTTGCCACCCTCCCGCCACGGCCCGCCGATGCCGAGCGCAGGGCCATCGGCGCAGTCGCGCGCAAGCGCCTCGATCGCGGCCATCGCTGCATCGGTGAAGGCGGGCTTCAGCACCAGGTCCTGGGTCTGGTAACCGGTGATGAACATCTCGGTCAGCGCGACCATGTCGGCGCCAGCGGCCCGGCCGGCCTCCCAAGCGGCGCGCGCCTTCGCGGCGTTGGCGGCCAGCGCACCCACGGTCGGGTTGAGCTGGGCGAGGGTCAGGCGGAACGTATCGGCCATGCGGGCTCCCGGGAAATTTTGGATCCCGTATTACCAAACCTGCCGCCGAGGGGAAGCATTGATCCCGAAAGGCGGCAGAACGCACCGGGCGTCGCCGGACGACTTGTCACCGGGGCATGCCGGAATTAGGGTCGGCGCGGGGCAGCAACGGCGCTCCGGTCCGGAGCAGCCGCGCCTCGTGCGGTGACATGCAGTCCGGTCCGGGTGGCGCGGCGGCAGCGATCGAAAGGCGGAGCGGGAAATGATGCGCATCGACGGTGCAGGACTTCGGTCGGTTATGCTGGCGGTCATGGTCACCGCGGCGGGGGCCGCGGCCGGCCAGGAAATCGTGACCAAGGAATACGAGGACGGCGGCATCTACGAAGGCACGTTCAAGGACGGCAAGCAGCACGGCAAGGGAACCTACCGTCTGCCAAACGGCTACGAGTATTCCGGCGACTGGGTCGAGGGCGAGATCCTCGGCACGGGCACCGCGCGCTACCCGAACGGTTCGGTCTACGAGGGCGACTTCGTCAAGGGCAAGCCGCACGGCAAGGGCAAAATCACCTTCGGCGACGGCGGCACCTACGAGGGCGACTGGGTCGAGGGCGAGATCCAGGGCGAGGGCAGCGCGCATTATGCCAACGGCGTCACCTACACCGGCAGCTTCGAGAAGGCGCTGCATCACGGCAAGGGCCGGATGGAGAGCCCCGGCGGCTATGTCTACGAAGGCGACTGGGTGAAGGGCGTCAAGGAGGGCAAGGGCACCATCACCTATCCCGACGGCGCGATCTACGAAGGCGACATGCTGCGCGGCCAGCGCGCCGGCCAGGGCAAGCTCACGCTCGCCGACGGGCTCGTCTACGAAGGCGCCTGGGCGGAGGGCCAGATGAGCGGCAAGGGCAAGCTCACCCAGCCGAACGGAGACATCTACGAAGGCGAACTCGCGGGCGGCAAGCGGCAGGGCCAGGGCAAGGTCACCTATGCCAACGGCGACGTCTACGAGGGCGGCTTCGTCGCCGACCAGCGCCAGGGCAAGGGCACGTTCACCGGCACCGACGGCTACGTTTACGAAGGCGACTGGGTCGAGGGCCGGATCGAGGGCAAGGGCCGCGTCGCCTATCCCGACGGCTCGGTCTACGAGGGCGACTTCGCCGGCGACCTCGCCCACGGCACCGGCAAGATTACCTATGCCGATGGCGCCTCCTACGAGGGCCAGTGGAAGGACGGCGTGATCGAGGGCGACGGGATCGCGCGCTACACCAACGGCCTCGTCTACGAAGGCGCGTTCAAGGCCGGGAAGAATCACGGCCAGGGAAAGATGACCTATCCCGACGGCTATTCGTATGTCGGCAGCTGGCAGAACGGCGCGCGCGAGGGCGAGGGCGTGGCGACCTATGCCGACGGCACGGTCTATACCGGCACCTTCAAGAAGGGCCAGCGCGACGGCAAGGGCGAGATCGTGATGCCCGACGGCTTCCGCTACGCCGGCGGCTGGAGGGCCGGCGAGATCGACGGCGAGGGCACCGCGACCTATCCCAATGGCGACGTCTACGAGGGCAGCTTCAAGGCCGGCAAGCGCCAGGGCCAGGGCATCATGCGCTACGCCACCGGCGAGACCGCCTCGGGCAACTGGAGCGACGACAGGCTGAGCGAACCGGACGCGACCTCCACCGCGCCCGAGCCGCAGCCCGATGCGGCGCCCGCGACCGACCCGGCCGCGGGCGACGAGGCCGCGACGGAACCGGCACCGGCCGATCCCGCTACCGAGCCGGCCAATGGCGCCCCGGCCGGGGAAGCGCCCGCAAACTAGGACAGGCAGGGCCGGGCGGGATGATTTTTCGCTTTTCCTTTCGCCCGCCGTGCGTATAGTCGCGCCCCATGACACGGAGCCAGCATATCCACGCCGCATCGGGTGCCCTGCGCGCCCTGCCGCTCCGTGCCCTTCTCCTCCTTAGCTGCCTCTGAGCGTGCCCTTGGGCGCGACCGCTCAGAGGTGACCAGCGCCAGGCAATGCTAAGGAACGAAAGAGAGATCAGAACGATGACCGACAAATCCAAGCAAGACCGCGTGGTGATCTTCGACACGACGCTGCGCGACGGCGAACAGTCGCCCGGCGCGACGATGACCCACGACGAGAAGCTCGAGATCGCCGAGATGCTCGACGAGATGGGCGTCGACATCATCGAGGCGGGCTTTCCGATCGCCTCGGAGGGTGATTTCGCGGCGGTGAGCGACATCGCGAAACAGGCGAAGCAATCGGTGATCTGCGGCCTCGCGCGGGCGAACTTCAAGGATATCGACCGCTGCTGGGAAGCCGTAAAGCATGCGCGCCGCCCGCGCATCCACACCTTCATCGGCACCTCGCCCCTGCACCGCGCCATCCCCAATCTCGACATGGACCAGATGGCGGAGCGGATCCACGACACGGTGACGCATGCCCGCAACCTC
This sequence comes from Defluviimonas salinarum, assembly GCF_026013545.1. Classification (GTDB taxonomy): domain Bacteria; phylum Pseudomonadota; class Alphaproteobacteria; order Rhodobacterales; family Rhodobacteraceae; genus Albidovulum; species Albidovulum salinarum. The sequence continues at coordinate 97,186 of NZ_JAPDOG010000015.1, forward strand.
TGCGACAACGTGCAGTGGTCGCCGATGGACGCGACCCGGACCGAGCATGACTACCTCTGCCGCGTGGTCGAGATCGCGATCAAGGCCGGCGCCACGACGATCAACATCCCCGACACGGTGGGCTACACCGCGCCACGCGAATCCGCCGCGCTGATCCGGATGCTGATCGAGAAGGTTCCGGGCGCCGACGAGATCATCTTCGCCACCCATTGTCACAACGACCTCGGCATGGCGACGGCGAACGCGCTCGCCGCCGTCGAGGCGGGCGCGCGGCAGATCGAATGCACGATCAACGGGCTCGGCGAGCGCGCGGGCAACACCGCGCTGGAAGAGGTCGTGATGGCGCTCAAGGTCCGCAACGACATCATGCCCTACCGGACCGGCATCGACACCACGAAGATCATGAACGTCTCGCGCCGCGTCGCCGCCGTCTCGGGCTTCCCGGTGCAGTTCAACAAGGCCATCGTCGGCAAGAACGCCTTCGCGCATGAAAGCGGCATCCACCAGGACGGGATGCTGAAGAATGCCGAGACCTTCGAGATCATGCGCCCCGAGGATATCGGCCTCGCCGCCACCAACCTCGTGATGGGCAAGCATTCGGGGCGCGCGGCACTCCGCTCGAAGCTGAAGGACCTCGGCTACGATCTGGCCGACAACCAGCTCAACGACGTCTTCGTGCGGTTCAAGGCGCTCGCCGACCGCAAGAAGGAGGTCTATGACGACGACCTCGTGGCGCTGATGACCGACCAGGCGTCGGAGGCCGCGGGCGATCTCATGCAGGTCAAGTTCCTGCGCGTGATCTGCGGCACCGAGGCGCCGCAATCGGCCGACCTGATCCTGACCATCGACGGCAAGGACCACCAGGTGACCGCGCAGGGCGACGGGCCGGTGGACGCGGCCTTCAACGCGGTCAAGAAGCTCTTCCCGCACGACGCGCGGCTCGCGCTCTACCAGGTTCACGCGGTGACCGAGGGCACCGATGCGCAGGCCACCGTCTCGGTGCGGCTTGAGGAGGACGGCAAGATCGTCACCGGCCAGTCCTCGGACACCGACACGGTCGTCGCCTCGGCCCGCGCCTATGTCAGCGCGCTCAACAACCTCGTAGTGCGGCGCGCCAAGACCAAGCCCGAGGACGAGCTGAAGTCGGCCGGCTGAACGACCCGCGGGGCCGCGCTACGGCGCGGCCCCGCCTGACGCCTCACAGGCTCGAAACCGCACTGTACCCGGACGGGATTGACCGACCGCTCGGATCAACCCGGATGCTGGCCCTCACGACACGGCCCAACACCTCTTCGGGTCTTCCGGAGTAGACGGTCTCGCCCGCGGCGCGCCTAAACGCATGGCGTCAAAGTACGAGAATCCACGCCAGTCCCCCCAGCGGACGCGACGTCGCTATAACACAACTCCTCCGCCATCCACCGTCAGAATGCCAGCGCCGCGCTAGACGTGGCGAGCCTGATCGCGTCTGGCGCGAGACCGGATCAGCGCGTGGTTTGTAAAAAATGTTTGAATAGTGAAATAAATTGCCACGTTACTTCCAGAAATCCTCCAGTAATGATGATATTTTGATAGCGGCAGATTCCCGCGAAGGCGTGAAATGACGCCTCTTTCGCCTCTGGGTCCCAAGGCCTATAAGAGACGCGGCCTGCGGTCACGAGTCGCGGGCCGGGATCTGTTGGGGACAGGATTTGGACATGGCAAGTTGGGGCGGGCTGTTTTCGTCGGACATGGCGATCGACCTTGGGACGGCGAACACGCTCGTCTACATGCGCGGCAAGGGGATCGTTCTGAATGAGCCCTCTGTCGTCGCCTACCATGTCAAGGACGGCAAGAAGCAGGTGCTCGCGGTGGGCGAGGATGCCAAGCTGATGCTCGGCCGCACCCCCGGCTCGATCGAGGCGATCCGGCCGATGCGCGAAGGCGTCATCGCCGATTTCGACGTCGCCGAGGAGATGATCAAGCACTTCATCCGCAAGGTCCACAAGCGCACCACCTTCTCCAAGCCGAAGATCATCGTCTGCGTGCCCCACGGCGCCACCCCGGTCGAGAAGCGGGCGATCCGGCAGTCGGTGCTGTCTGCCGGCGCCCGGCGTGCGGGGCTGATCGCGGAGCCCATTGCGGCGGCGATCGGCGCCGGCATGCCGATCACCGACCCGACCGGCTCGATGGTCGTCGACATCGGCGGCGGCACGACCGAGGTCGCGGTGCTCTCGCTCGGCGACATCGTCTATGCGCGCTCGGTCCGCGTGGGCGGCGACCGCATGGACGAGGCGATCATCAGCCACCTGCGCAGGCAGCAGAACCTTCTCATCGGCGAGTCGACCGCCGAGCGCATCAAGACCTCGATCGGCACCGCGCGGATGCCCGATGACGGGCGCGGCGCCTCGATGCAGATCCGCGGCCGCGATCTTCTGAATGGCGTGCCGAAGGAGATCGAGATCAACCAGGCCCAGGTCGCCGAGGCCCTCGCCGAGCCGGTCCAGCAGATCTGCGAGGCGGTGATGACCGCGCTCGAGGCGACCCCGCCCGACCTCGCCGCCGACATCGTCGACCGCGGCGTGATGCTGACCGGCGGCGGCGCGCTGCTCGGGGAGCTGGACCTGGCGCTGCGCGAGCAGACCGGGCTTTCGATCTCCATCGCCGACCAGTCGATGAGCTGTGTGGCGCTTGGCACCGGCAAGGCGCTGGAGTATGAAAAACAGCTCCGCCATGTGATAGACTACGACAGCTGAGGCCCCGGCCTGGCGCCCCGACCGCGAGGCTCAAGTGGCCCGAGACCACCGACCCGATATCGATTTCCGAACGCCGATGCGCCGCATCCTGATTGGGGCGCTCGTCTTCGTCTTGGCGTTGACGTTTCTGATCTGGCGCATCGACAGCCCGCGGGTCGAGCAGTTTCGCGCGGCCGTCATCGACCGCGTCGTGCCCAACCTTGACTGGGCGCTCCTGCCGGTCACGAAGTTCGTCGACATGGTCGAAGGCTTCCAGTCCTATGCGAGCCTTTACGAGCAGAATCAGGAACTGCGCCGCGAGCTGCAGCAGATGAAGGCTTGGAAGGAGGCGGCGGTTCAGCTCGAACAGCAGAACGCCAAGCTTCTCGCGCAGAACCAGGTGAGGCTCGATCCCAAGCTCACCTCGGTCTCTGGCGTCGTGCTGGCCGATGCCGGTTCGCCGTTCCGGCAGTCGGTGCTCCTCAACGTCGGCGCACGCGACGGAATCGTCGATGGCTGGGCCACGATGGACGGGCTCGGACTCGTGGGCCGGATCTCAGGGGTCGGCCAGACCACTGCCCGGGTGATCCTGCTGACCGACGCCTCGAGCCGGATCCCCGTGACGATCCAGCCTTCCGGCCAGAAGGCGATGCTCGTCGGAGACAATTCCGCCGCGCCTCCGGTCGAATTCCTAGAGGCGCCCGAGCAGGTGCGCCCCGGCGACCGCGTGATCTCCTCGGGCGACGGCGGCGTGTTTCCGGCTGGTCTCCTCGTCGGGCAGGTCGAACTGGACAAGGACCGCCGGCTCCGGGTGCGGCTCGCCGCCGATTACGAGCGGCTCAATTTCCTGCGCGTGCTGCGCAGCCACCCCGCCGAACAGATCACCGCGCCCGGAAGGCTGATCGCGCCGGCCATCCCCCCGCGCGCCGATACCCTCCCCGCCGCCGAGGCGGCACAGCAACCGGAGGCCGGCGATGGTTGACCCCGCCACCGCCCGGCGCCTCCGCCACTGCCTGCTCTTCCTCGGCCTCGCCGCGGCGATCCTCTTCGCGCGGCTGCTGCCGCTGTCCACCGTGCCTCCGCGTTTCCCCGGGCCCGACCTCATTCTCTGCCTCGCGCTCGTCTGGGTGATGCGCCGTCCGGATCAGGTGCCCGCTCTGGTGATCGCGATGGTGTTTCTCGTCGACGACATCCTCGCGATGCGTCCGCCGGGATTGTGGGCGCTGATCGTGCTCCTCGGCACCGAGTTCCTGCGTGGCCGCGAGGCGACCCTGCGCGACCTTCCGTTCGCCGTCGAATGGAGTATGGCCGGCGCGCTGATCCTCACGATGATGCTCGCCAACTGGTTCGTGCTGGCGGTCTTCATGGTACCGCAGATCGGTCTCGGACCGACGGTACTCCATGCCCTTGCCACCGGCCTCGCCTACCCGCTCGTCCTCGCGGCAACGCTCGCGGTGTTGCGGCTGCGCGGCCCGGCGCGGGGCGAGCCCGACACCCGCGGAGGGTGGCGATGAGACGCCCCCCCCGCGACAGCCAGGAAAGCTTCCGCACAATCAGCCGCCGGGGCCTGATGCTCGCCTCGCTTCAGGCGGTCTTCATCGGGACTCTCGCGTACCGGATGCGCTACCTGCAGGTCGACCAGGCGGATGAGTTCCGGCTCCTCGCCGAGGAGAACAGCATCAAGGTGCGGCTTCTGCCGCCCGCACGCGGCCTGATCGTCGACCGCAACGGCGCGGTCGTCGCCAGCAACGAGCAGAACTACCGCATCACCATCATCAAGGAAGATGCCGACGACACCGAAGCCGTGCTCGACCGGCTCGCGCGGCTCATTCCGCTGTCCGACGACGACCGCGAGCGCACCCTCAAGGAGGCCGGCCGCACGCCGACGCTGCCGATCACCGTCGCCGACCGGTTGAGCTGGGAAGAGTTCAGCCGCATCGCGGTCAACGCACCGGCCCTGCCCGGCGTCACCACGGAGGTCGGCCTGTCGCGCCACTACCCGCTCGGCCCTGACCTTGCCCATGTGCTCGGCTATGTCGGCCCGGTCAGCGACTACGACCTGTCGAAGATCGAGGACCCCGATCCGCTGCTGAAGATCCCGCGCTTCCAGATCGGCAAGATCGGGCTTGAGGCCAAGCTCGAGGCGGATCTGCGCGGCAAGGCGGGGTCGCGCCGGATCGAGGTGAACTCCACCGGCCGCGTGATGCGTGAGATTGACCGCAAGAAGGGCGATCCGGGCGCAAGCATTCAGATCACCATCGACCGGCGGCTGCAGAATTACGTCCAGGCCCGGCTTGGCAGCGAAAGTGCCGCTGCCGTAGTGATCGATGTCCGGACCGGCGACATCCTGGCGATCAACTCGGCGCCGAGCTTCGATCCGAACATGTTCGTGCGCGGTATTTCCGGCCCCGAATACCGTACGCTGACTGAGAACGACCACCGCCCGCTCGCCGACAAGTCGGTGCAGGGCGCCTATCCGCCGGGCTCGACCTTCAAGATGGTGGTTGCGCTCGCGGCGCTCGAGGCAGGCGTGATCGGGACAGGCGACACCGTCTGGTGCCCGGGCTATACGAAGCTCGGCAACCGCAGGTTCCATTGCTGGAAACGCGGCGGACACGGCCATGTCGCTCTGACCGAGAGCCTCCAGAAATCCTGCGACGTCTTCTATTACGAGGCGGCCCAGCGCGTCGGCATCGACGCGGTGGCGGCGATGGCTCGGCGGCTCGGGATCGGGGTGCGCTTCGACCTGCCGATGTCGGCGATCTCGGAAGGGCTCGCGCCGGACAAACAATGGAAGCAGGAGAAATACGGCCAGGGCTGGATGATGGGTGACACGCTCAACTCCGGCATCGGCCAGGGCTATGTGCTTGCCTCGCCGCTGCAGCTCGCGGTGATGAGCGCGCGGATCGCTACCGGGCGTGAGGTGATGCCGCGGCTGGTACGCTCGCTCAACGGGGTAGAGGTTCCCTTGGCCGAGCCGCCCTCGCTCGGACTGAACGAGAATGCTCTGCGCGCGGTGCGCAAGGGCATGTTCGACGTGTCGAACTCGCAGCGCGGCACCGCCTACCGCTCGCGCATCGTCGACGAGACGATGTGGATGGCGGGCAAGACCGGCACCAGCCAGGTGCGCAACATCACGGCCGCCGAACGCGCTCGCGGCGTCACCAAGAACGAGGACCTGCCGTGGGAACGGCGCGACCACGCGCTCTTCGTTGCCTTCGCGCCCTATGACGCGCCGCGGATCGCGGTCTCGGTCGTGGTCGAGCACGGCGGCGGCGGCTCTCTCGCGGCGGCGCCGATCGCGCGCGACATCGTGCTGCAGGCGCTGAACGAAGGCTTTCCGCCGCTCACCGCCTATCCGGCCGACCAACGGGAGGGGATCGAGGCCGCGCGCGAAGAGCTGCAACTCATGGAGCCCGAAGGGCCGAGCGGGGGCCGGTCGCGCGCATGAGCTACCTGGAATACAACGTCAAGACGGTGCCGACGGGCCTGCGCAAGGTCCTCCACGTCAACTGGCCGCTGGTACTGCTGCTGACCGCGGTCGCCTCGGTCGGCTTCCTGATGCTCTATTCGGTCGCGGGGGGACGGATCGAGGTCTGGGCCGAGCCGCAGATGGAACGGTTCGCGGTCGGGATCGTGGCGATGCTCGCGATCGGCTTCGTACCGATCTGGTTCTGGCGCAACCTCTCGGCAGTGGCCTATCTCGTCTCGCTTCTCCTTCTGGTCGCGGTCGAGATCGTCGGCACGATCGGCATGGGCGCCCAGCGCTGGATCGAGCTCGGCCCCCTCAGGCTGCAGCCGTCGGAGCTGATGAAGATCGCGCTGGTGATGCTGCTCGCGGCCTATTACGACTGGCTCGACGTCAAGAAGGTCTCGCATCCGCTCTGGGTCATCATCCCGGTAGTGATCGTGCTGGTGCCGACCTTCCTCGTTCTGAAGCAGCCTGATCTCGGCACCGCGATCCTCCTTCTTGCCGGCGGCGGCATCGTGATGTTCGTGGCCGGGGTGAGCCTGTGGTACTTCGCCGCGGTGATCGCGCTCGCCGTCGGGCTGGTGTTCACGGTGTTCGAGAGCCGCGGCACCGAATGGCAGCTGATCAAGGACTACCAGTTCCGCCGCATCGACACCTTCCTCGACCCGAGCACCGACCCCTTGGGTGCGGGCTACAACATCACCCAGGCGCAGATCGCGCTGGGATCCGGTGGCTGGGCCGGCAAGGGCTACATGCAGGGCACCCAGTCGCGGCTGAACTTCCTGCCGGAAAAGCACACCGACTTCATCTTCACGACGCTCGCCGAGGAGTTCGGCTTCATCGGCGCCGTCTCGCTGCTCACGCTCTATGTGCTGATCCTGGTCTTCTGCATCCAGTCGGCGCTGTCGAACCGCGACCGGTTCTCGGCGCTCCTGACCTTCGGCGTGGGCGGCACGTTCTTCCTGTTCTTCATGGTGAACATGTCAATGGTCACAGGGTTGATGCCGGTCGTCGGTGTGCCGCTGCCGCTCGTCTCCTATGGCGGCACCGCGATGATCATCCTTCTCGGCGCCTTCGGCCTCGTCCAAAGCGCCCATATCCACCGACCGAGGTGACGATGCCGATCAAGGTCTATTTCGCCGCCGGAGCCGAACGCTGGCCAGCCTACCGCGAACCGCTTAGGGCCGCGCTGTCCGAACTCGGGATCGCCGCGGACCTGTCCGACAGCGCGCCTGACCCGGCGGCGGTCGATTACATCGTCTACGCGCCGGGCGGCCCGGTCACCGACTTCTCCCCCTATACCGGCTGCAAGGCGGTCCTGAGCCTCTGGGCCGGGGTCGAGCGCATCGTCTCCAATCCGACGCTGACCCAGCCCCTGACGCGGATGGTCGATCAGGGCCTGACGGAAGGCATGGTCGAATACGTCACCGGCCATGTCCTGCGCCACCACCTCTGCATCGACGCGCATATTCACGGCCAGGACGGCATCTGGCGCCAAGCCTCCCTGCTGCCGCCGCTCGCGCGCGAGCGGCCGGTGGCGATGCTCGGCCTCGGCGCGCTCGGTCAAGCCTGCGCGGCTGCGCTCGCGGCGCTGAACTTCCCGGTCTTGGGCTGGAGCCGCAGCCCGAAGTCGATCCCCGGCATCGACTGCCACTCCGGCGACACGGGCCTCGCCTACGTCCTGTCGCGCGCGGAGATCGCCGTGCTTCTGCTGCCGCTCACCGCCGATACGCGCGACCTGATGACCGCCGGAAGGCTGGCGCTGATGCCCGAAGGTGCCGCGATCATCAATCCCGGCCGTGGCCCGCTGATCGACGACGCGGCCCTTCTTGCGGCCCTCGATGCCGGCCAGATCGGCCACGCGACGCTCGACGTCTTCCGGGAGGAACCGCTGCCCCCCGGCCATCCGTTCTGGGCGCATCCGAAGGTCACCGTCACGCCGCACATCGCCGCCGAGACCCGCCCCACCACCGCCGCGCGCGTCGTGGCCGAGAACATCCGCCGCGGCGAGGCGGGCGAGCCCCTCCTCCACCGCGTCGACCGAGAACTCGGTTACTGAGTCTTACCGCAGCTTCGGAGGCCGCGCCGGATCCATGCCCGGCGCTGAGGGCGCCAGCACCTGCGCCGTCTCCACCTGCGGCTCCGGTAGGTCGAACCTGAGCGCCACGCGCAGGATCCGCGACGTGAGCGCGTCGTCCGCCGTCAGGAAGGCGACGTCGATCTCTCCCGCCTCGATGCCGGAGAAGACCAGCGCCTCCGACACCGCCTTGGCGAGCGCCGTCTCGGCCCCGGCCCGCGCCCCCTCGAAGGCGAGAAGATGCCCGCGCCGGCCGCCCTCGTAGCCGACGGCCACCAGATGCGCCGCCCACGCCAGCCCGGCGAGGCCCGCGAGCTTGGCATCGAGCGCCGCGACCACCGCCTCGGGCAGGCCCGCCGGGGCCGCGACCGAGATGGGCCGCGCCTCGGTATGCTCGGGCACATGGGCGAGCGTCCCTGCGAGCCAAGCGAGCGCCTCGGCCGGCATCAGGAACTCCGACGGCGCCACGCCCAGATTTAGCCCGAGACCGACGCCCTGCCCCGCCAGTTCCCGCGCCACCACCCGGCCGGGCAGGGCGACATAGGGCACCACCGCCTCAGCGAAGGCCGCGAGCCGTTCCTCGCTGTCGAACGCGACCGCGAACGGCCCCTCCTCCAGCGCGAAGAGCTGCGGTGCGACTGCGTCGTCCACCGGCTCGGCCTGCAGGAGCAGGAACAGCTCCGCATCGGCCAGCCGCTCGTAGAAGCGCAGCCGCGCCGCGTCGTCCTCGGGCGCTGCCGCCATCGCTGCATGGGCGCGGTCCAGTATCGTCTCAGCCATCGTCCAGAACCTCCGAAATCCGCGCCCGCGCGGCCGGCAAGAGCTCGGCCTCGAACCAGGGATTGCGTTTCAGCCAGCCGATATTGCGCCAGGACGGATGAGGCAAGGGAAAGACGCGCGGCGCGTGGTCACGCCAGCCTGCGACCGTCTCCGTCACGCCACCCTTCGCCGCCCCGGAACCGAGGTGCCAGCGATGCGCGTAGCCGCCGACGAGAAAGGTCACGCGGACCTCCGGAAGCCCCGCCATCACCCGGCCGTGCCAGGTCTCCGCGCAGCGTCGCGGCGGCGGCAGGTCAGCGCCCTTCGCGTCGTAGCCGGGAAAACAGAAGGCCATCGGCACGATCGCCACCCGGTCGCGGTCGTAGAAATCCGCCTCGTCAAGGCCGAGCCAATCTCTGAGCCGGTCACCCGACGGGTCGGTGAAGGGCCGGCCCGAGGCATGGACCCGCGCGCCGGGCGCCTGGCCGGCGATCAGCACCCGCGCCGCGGGCCGGAACCACACGACCGGGCGCGGCTCATGTGCGGTCGCGGTCCGCGCGAAGTCCCCGGCGCAAAGCCGGCAGGCGGATATCTCGTCGGTTACTGTCATGGCCGCACTCTGCCCGGCCGGCCGGCGCGGGAAAACCCGGAATCGCTTCACTTCGACGGTCATGGAAATATCACTTGTGCCCAGACTATATTTCTATAATATTAGAAATATGAAACATACAGCCGCCCCCGCCCCCATCGCAGAACTGCCCGTCGAAGTCGCCGCCTCGACCTTCTCGGCACTCGGTTCCGAACAGCGCCTCGCGGTGCTCGGCGCACTGGTGCGGGCGGGGTCCGAGGGGCTGACGATCGGCGCGCTCGGCGAGCGTTGCGGCGTGACCGGCTCGACCCTGACGCACCATTTGAGGATTCTCGCGCATACCGGCCTCGTGACCCAGACGAAGCAGGGTAGATCGATCATCTGCGCGGCGATCGCCTACGATCAGGTCCGCGCGCTGTCGGACTTTCTGCTGCGCGAATGCTGCGCCGACTGCGCCGACAAGAGGCACCATCATGGCTGAAACCACCCATTCCCATTCCGGGCACAGCCACGGCGCCCGCTTCGACCGTGCCTGGCTCCTGCTCGCGGCACTCCTGGCGGCGGTGGCGGTCATGGATGCCGCGGCACTCTGGCCCGTCGTGCGCTTCACCGGCGGCGCGCTTCTGGATACCGCGCCCTTCATCGCCTTCGCGGTTCTCGCCATCGGCGGGCTCAAGGCCAGCGGCGCCGAGAACCTCGTCGCCCGCGCCTTCCAAGGGCGCGAGGTGCGGATGATCATGCTCGCTGCCCTGGTCGGCGGGCTCGCGCCGTTCTGCTCTTGCGAGGTGATCCCCTTCATCGCCGCGCTTCTCGCGCTCGGCGCGCCCTTGAGCGCGGTGATGGCCTTCTGGCTCGCCTCGCCGCTGATGGACCCGGCGATGTTCCTGATCACCTCGGGAACGCTCGGGCTCGACTTCGCGCTTGCCAAGACTGCCGCCGCGGTGGGGCTCGGGCTGATGGGCGGCTTCGGCACCTGGGCTTTCGCCGCGACGCCCGTCTTCCGCGATCCGCTCCGGGCGCAAAACGCCCCGCGGTGCGAAACAAGCTGCTGCGGATCGAAGACACCGTTTTCCGGGACACCGGTCTGGCGGTTCTGGAATGACCCCGCGCGCCGCGCCACCTTCCGCGCCGCGGCTCTGGAGAATGCGGGTTTCCTCCTGAAGTGGCTGACGCTCGCCTATGCGGTCGAGGCGGTGATGATCCGCTATGTTCCCGCCGAGTGGATCGCCGATCTCGTCGGCGGACCCGGCCTCGGACCGATCGTGCTCGGCGCTCTCTTAGGCGCTCCGGCCTACCTCAACGGCTACGCCGCGGTGCCGCTCGTCGACGCGCTGCTCAACCAGGGCATGTCGAACGGCGCGGCGATGAGTTTCATGCTCGCGGGCGGCGTGAGCTGCATTCCCGCCGCGATCGCCGTCTGGGCGCTGGTGAAGCCGCGCGTCTTCGCGGCCTATCTCGGCTATGCCTTTGCCGGCTCGGTCATCGCCGGCCTTCTCTGGCAGAGCATCGCCTGACCGTTCCACCGACCGTTGCCCCCTGTGCGGTTTTCCGCTAAGCCCGGCAAAACAGGGCCGTAGCGGGGAGGGAGAGCGCGGATGTATCGCGTCTGGAACTACGTCACCAACTATTCTCTGCTGCTGATCGCCGGCGCCCTGATCGCGCTCGTCTGGGCCAATATCGACGCGTCGAGCTACCATCATTTCGTCGATTTCGTGATCGTCGACAACTTCTTCATCGGTCATCTACACGAGGAGGGCGGCCATGCCGTCCGCACGCTGACGCTGCACTACCTAGTCAACGATGTCGGCATGGCCTTCTTCTTTGCCATCGCGGCGAAGGAAGTGTGGGAGGCGATCATCCTCGAAAACGGCTCGCTCCGCGGCCGCAAGGCGATGACGCCGCTGATCGCGACCGCCGGCGGCATGTTCGGCCCGATCGCCGTCTATCTCGGCCTCGCCGCCGTGCTCGGCGTCTACGAGACGGTAAGCCGCGGCTGGGCGATCCCGACCGCGACGGATATCGCCTTCTCCTACCTCGTCGGCCGCATGGTCTTCGGCGCCGGGCATCCGGCGATCCGGTTCCTGCTGCTGCTGGCGATCGCCGACGATGCGGCCGGCCTCATCATCCTCGCGATCTTCTACCCGACGGGCGATCTTGCGCCGGAGTGGCTGATCGTGTCCTTCGGCGCCGCCGTCGCGGTCTTCTTCTTCTTCAACTGGCTGCCGCGCCGGATGGACCGCGGCAACCAGCTGCGCCCGAACTCGACCTGGGTCCGCCAGAAGCTCTCGTTCTGGCCCTATCTGGTCGCCGGCTGCGTGAGCTGGTTCGGTTTCCAGGAATCCGGCATTCACCCTGCGCTCGGCCTCTTGCCGATCGTACCGACGATTCCGCATGCCGACCGCGCCTTCGGCATCTTCGCCGAGGCCGAACAATACCTCACGGACCTCCTCAACTGGATCGAACACCACCTGAAGTATCCCGTCGAGATCGTCCTGTTCTTCTTCGGTCTGCTGAATGCCGGGGTCGAGTTCTCGGCGATCGGCGCGCCGACCTGGCTCGTGCTTCTCGGTCTCATCGTCGGCAAACCCGTCGGGATCTTCCTCTTCGGCTGGTTCGCGGCCTATCCGATGCGGCTCGGGCTGCCGCAGGGCATGCGTTCCGTCGATCTTGTGGTGATCGGCTGCGTCGCCGCCATCGGCTTCACCGTGGCGCTCTTCGTGGCCTCGGTCGCCTTCCCAGGCGGCCCGGTTCAGGACGCCGCGAAGATGGGCGCGCTTTTCTCCTTCGGCGCTGCGCTGATCTCGCTCGTTGCGGGTCGGATCTGCCGGGTCGAGAAGGTCACCGGCTGAGCCCTCCTGCCCGGGCGACAGCATCGCCCGGGTTCTTCGCCATAATGCCGGCCAAGTTCCGGCGTAGCATGTATGTTAAGAAAAACGCCGTAAGCACGTCAGGCAGGCAGGGCAGCGCCAGGGCAATCGGATGCTCGAATTCGAGAATGTGAGCAAATCCTTCTGGACCGGAAGGGGCCGCAAGGTCATCCTCGACCGCGCGTCGTTCCGGGTCGAGCTCGGCCAGTCGCTGGGAATCCTCGCCCCGAACGGCACCGGCAAGACCACGATCATCAACATGATGGCCGGTCTCGAGAAGCCCGACGAGGGGGTCGTGCGCAAGTCCTGCCGCGTCTCCTTCCCGCTCGGCTTCATGGGCGGCGTCGTGAGCCGCCACACCGCGCGCGAGAATGCGCGCTTCATCGCCCGGCTCTACGGGCTCGATCCCGATTACGTCGAGGCATTCAGTCGCTGGGTCTGCGGGATCGATGAGTATTTCGACATGCCCGTCGGCACATACAGCGCGGGCATGAAGGCGCGGTTCAGCTTCTCGCTCCTGCTCGCGATCGAGTTCGACATCTACCTGATCGACGAGGGGATGCCCGCGTCCACCGATGTCGAGTTCAACCGCAAGGCCGGCTCGATCCTGAAGGACCGGCTGAAAACCGCGACGGTCGTCGTCGTCTCTCACCAGGCCGAGACGCTGGAGAAGTTCTGCCGCTCGGCGGCGGTGCTTCGCAACGGCAGGCTGCACATGTTCGACACCCTTGAAGAAGCGAAACGGATGTATGACTACGCCACCTAAGGCCCAGAAGTTCCGCATCCGGCGACCCGAAGCGCCGGCCTCGAACAGGTCCGGCGCCGGGGATGATCCTGCCGCGATCGCGGCCGAGGGGCTCACCGGGCGGCAGCTGCGCACGGCGCGCCGCCTCGCGCAAAAGCATGGCATCGCCGCAACCTCGGATTTCGACGCGGTGCTGAAACTCCGGCAGCAGGGAATTGACCCTTTCCAGCCGAGCGCTGTGCTCAAGGTGATCAGCGCAGGCAAGGCCGCGCCCGATGAGGACAGGGTGCAGCTGCCGCAGCCCGTCCGCACCCCGCCCCCGCCCGCCCCGCAGGTCGTGACCGAAGCCGACCGCACGCGCGAGATCATGGCAATCCAGCGCGACATCGTGCGCCGCCGGCGCCGCAACTTCGCGATGCTGATGGCACGCCTCGCGGCATTTGTCCTGTTGCCGACGCTGCTCGCGGGTTTCTACTTCTTCCGGATCGCAACGCCGCTTTACGCCACTGTTACTGAATTCGTCATCCAGCAGGCCGACGGCCAGTCCACCGGGCTCGGCTCGATGTTCCGCGGCACACAGTTCGCGACATCGCAGGATTCGATCGCGGTCCAGGGGTATCTGGGGTCGCGCGACGCAATGCTCCGGCTCGACGCGGATCTCGGGTTCAAGCAGCATTTCTCGCAGGATTTCATCGATCCGCTGCAACGCCTCAACGCGGGTGCCTCGAACGAGGCCGCCTACAAGGTCTATCAGCGCAACGTGAAGATTGCCTACGATCCGACAGAGGGGCTGATCAAGATGGAGGTCATCGCGGCCGATCCCATGGTCAGCCAGAATTTCTCCGAAGCCTTGATCGGTTATGCCGAACAGCAGGTCGACCAGCTTTCCGCCCGCCTGCGCGAGGACCAGATGCAGGGCGCGCGGGAGAGTTATCAGGAAGCCGAGGCAAAGGTGCTCGAGGCGCAGGAGCGCGTCCTCTCGCTGCAGGAGGAACTTGGCGTCTTCGATCCGATGACGGAGTCGCACACCTTGATGAGCCAGGTCGCAACCTTCGAGGTGGAGCTGCAAAAGAAACGTCTCGAACTGCAGCAGCTTCTCGACAATGCGCAACCGAACCAGGCGCGTGTCGCCGGTACAGAGGGTGATATTGCGCGCCTCGAATCGATGATCTCTAACATGCGCGCGGGGCTGACGGAGGGGTCCGGTGGCGCCGCCTCTCTGGCCCAGGTCACGGGCAAGCTCCGCATCGCCGACGCCGATCTGGAAAACCGCCAGCTCATGCTCGGCCACGCGCTGCAGCAGCTCGAAACCGCGCGGATCGAGGCCAACCGCCAGGTCCGCTACCTCGAGACCAGCGTCAGCCCGGTCGCGCCCGACGAGGCGACCTATCCGCGCGCCTTCGAAAACACGCTCTTGGCCTTCCTGATCTTCGGTGGCATTTACCTCATGCTGTCGCTGACCGCGTCGATCCTGCGCGAACAGGCGACCTCATAAGGAGCCGGACATGACCGAGATGAAGGACGTAATCGTCGGCGGGCTGACCGTCGGCAACGACCGGGTACTGACCGTGATCGCCGGACCCTGCCAGCTCGAAAGCGCCGACCACGCCCAGATGATTGCCGGAACGATGGCCGAGGCCTGTGCCGCCGCCGGTGCCCAGTACGTCTTCAAGGCAAGCTACGACAAGGCCAACCGCACCTCGCTCTCGGGCCGGCGCGGGCTCGGCATCGACGCGGGGCTGACGGTGCTCGAAGGCGTGCGCCGGTCGATGGGGCTTCCGGTCCTGACCGACATCCACGATGCCGAACAGGCCCGCATTGCCGCCGCCGTGGTCGACGTGATCCAGATCCCTGCCTTCCTCTGCCGCCAGACCGACCTCCTCATCGCCGCCGGCGAGACCGGCTGCGTCGTCAACATCAAGAAGGGCCAGTTCCTCGCGCCCTGGGACATGGCCAATGTCGCCGCCAAGGTCGAGAGCACCGGCAACACGAGGATCCTCCTGACCGAGCGCGGCGCGAGCTTCGGCTACAACACGTTGGTGGCCGACATGCGGTCGCTGCCGACGATGGCCAAGACCGGCTACCCGGTGATCATGGACGCGACCCATTCGGTGCAGCAGCCCGGCGGGCTTGGCGGCGCCTCGGGCGGCCAGCGTGAGTTTGCGCCCGCGATGGCGCGCTGCGCCGTCAGCCTCGGCATCGCCGGCGTCTTCATCGAGACGCACGAATCCCCCGACAGCGCGCCCTCGGACGGCCCGAACATGATCCCGCTATCGGACATGCCGAGGCTCCTCGACACGTTGATGGCGCTCGATCGCATCGCCAAGGCCGATCCGCTCCGGATCTGAGCGCCCGGCCCGCTCCTCGACGGACGGTTCAGTCCTGCACCCTGCGGTCCAGAATCGCGGGGTTCAGCCAGCGTATCTCGGTTGCGCCACGCAAGCCGGCCTTGGTGGCGGGGTCGTCCGCAAAGAACCGCTCCGCATCCTCGCGGGTTTCCAGATCGAGGAGAAGAACGCTGCCGGTTTTTGTCTCCAGGTCGTCCCGCCGCAGGCTCCCGGCCAGGAGAATCACCGCGCGGTGCGCGCATTCGTACTGCCAATGCGCCTCCATCACGCGGTCATCGGCCCGGATGGCCGCCCCGTTCGACGCATCCTCGCTCACGATCAGCCACGCCATCATCACCTCCTGCCCGTTGAGGACGCGCGTCCGGCACGTCGCCCCGATCCTAGCCGGTGTGCAGCCCGGGCACAGAGCCAGAAGCGAAGTGCGCACGGCCGTCTCAAACCGCCTGCCCCGCCGCCCATCCCGACGACCAGGCCCACTGGAAGTTGTACCCGCCCAGCCAGCCCGTCACGTCGACAGCCTCGCCGATGAAGTGGAGCCCGGGCACGCTCCGCGCCTCCATGGTCCGCGAGTCGAGCCCGTCGGTATCCACCCCGCCGAGCGTCACCTCCGCCGTCCGGTACCCCTCCGACCCGACCGGTTTGACCTGCCAGCGATGTACCACTGCCCCGAGCCGGTCGAGCGCCGCGTTCGACTGGTCGGCGAGACGCCCCGAGATCCCGGACTGGGACAGCACCATCGCCACCACCTTGTCCGGCAGGAACCGCGCCAGCGCGGTCTGCACCGCGACCCGCCCCGCCTCCGCCCGCGCCGCCTTGAGCTCTGCCGCGACATCCCGGCCGCGCGCCAGATCGACGCTCAGTTCCTCGCCCTCGCGCCAGTAGGAGCTGATCTGCAGGATCGACGGTCCCGAGAGCCCGCGATGGGTGAAAAGCAGCCCCTCCTCGAAGCCGATCCTGCCCGCAGTCACCCGCGCCTCGACCGACACGCCTGCAAGCGGTTTCAGCCGGACGAGTTCCTGTTCCGCGAAGGTGAGCGGCACCAGCGCCGGCCGGGTCTCGGTCACGGCGAGACCGAACTGCTCGGCGATCCGGTAGGCGAGCCCGGTGGCTCCCATCTTGGGTATCGACTTGCCGCCGGTGGCGACGACGAGCCTGTCGCTCCTGACCGGTCCGCGATCGGTCGTTACGACGAAGGCGCCGTCTGACTCGACCCGCCGTACCGATTCCGCCAGCCGCAACTCGACCCCGACCGCCGCCATCTGGCCGGTCAGCATGTCGATGATCTGTCGCGCCGACCCGTCGCAGAACAACTGGCCGAGCACCTTCTCGTGCCAGGAGATTCCCGCCGCATCGAGCCTCGCGATGAAATCGGCCGGCGTGAACCGTCGCAACGCCGAGACCGCGAACCGCGGATTGCGCGAGAGGAACCGCTCCGGCGGCACCGCCAGATTCGTGAAGTTACATCGCCCGCCGCCGGAGATCCGTATCTTTTCCCCCGGTCGCGTTGCGTGATCCAGAAGCACGACCCTGCGCCCGCGCCTGCCCGCCTCGATGGCACACATCATGCCGGCCGCCCCGGCGCCAAGGATCAAAACGTCTGTCCGCTCCATGCCGCCGCGACTACTCTGGTTTCGGTTCATTCTCAATGTCGGAAAGCGGAACTTTGGTCTTGCAGGGCGCATCGGCCTTGGTTATGAACCCGCGCAGTTGGGGCGTGGCCAAGTGGTAAGGCGTCGGTTTTTGGTACCGTGTACCGTAGGTTCGAATCCTACCGCCCCAGCCAACCAGTTACAGAATTCGAGACGGTGCGAGGTTTCGCTCGGATAGTCGCGCGTTTTCCGTGACTTGCGCGACAGCTCTGTCTGCGCAGACCGCCACGTCACCGAAAAAGCGGGCGCAGATGCCCGGAAGTCTGCGTTCGGCATTTTCGCGGTGCGAGGTGTGGAGAGGGTCGATCAGAGCGCGCTGATCACGCGGCGCTGGTCGTTCCAGTCGGACGGCAGCGCATGGGTCTTGCACCAGTCTGACGTGAAGCCGAGCGGCTGTTTGCCATCAAGAACATCCCGGACGATCTCGGGGGCCAGGAAGGCGAGATCGATCATCTGCTGCACGCGGCGCTTCGAGACGTTATCGTCTGCGGCGATCTCCTCGAAGCTGCGCCCTGCCCGGATCTGCCCGTACCAGTGATGGGCCCGCGCGATGTTGCGGATCAGCGTGTCATCGCGACTGGCGGGGGCGCCAGCCAGCACCAGTTTGGTCTCGACCCCGCGCTTGCGCAGCTGGAACGGAACGGATTTCGTGAGTCCGTCGTCGACGAGGCGGACCGGATCGACATCGAGTTCCTGTGCCAGCGCAGGTGCGTCCAGGCTGAGGATCAGAGCTCCCGGCGCGATGTCGACGCGCTTGACCAGGTCGAGAAGTCCGGCTCGGCCCGCCCCGCCCGTCACTCCATCCAGCGCCGACCGCAGCCGCGCGATCTCATCGGCCCCGGGATCGACGGTCAGACGTCCGGCCAGGGAGACATCGGAGAGGAGCTCCCGGACGATCGCCTCGACGCGGGCCTCCAGTTCCTCCGCCGGCAGGCGCCATCCCGTCACGCCAGCCTCGCCGCTCCGCGCCACGAGACGATGGGAGATGTAGTAGCGCAGCCGGGTGCCGCGTCCTGTCCTGGAATGCGACGGCGTGAGCCGGTCGCCGGTCTCGTCGAAGAGCCTGCCGCAGAGCCGGGACCGGGTGCCCACTGCCTTCCGTGCGCGGGGCTTTCTGGCCTCCGCCGTCAGCTGCGCCTGCACCGCCGCCCAGAGATCGGCATCGATGATCGCCGGATGCTGGCCGTCATGGACCTGTCCCTTGTGGCGGATCTTTCCGGCATAGAGCGGGTTCGTGAGGATGTGATGGATGTGACCGCGGCCCAAGGGTATGCCGCCCTGCATGCGATCGTCCGCGATGGCCCGGGATTTAGACCTGAGGCCCTGGCGTGCGGCCTCTTCCGTCACCGCGCGGACCGTCCCGAGAGAACCATAGAGATCGTAGATCGTTCGGACCGTCTTGGCCTCGGTCGCGTTGATCTTCAGGGTCCGTCCATCGGCATCATAGCCCAAGGGCACATGCCCCCCCATCCAGAGCCCCTTGCGTTTCGACGCCGCGATCTTGTCGCGGATGCGTTCGGCCGTCACCTCGCGCTCGAACTGCGCGAAGGAGAGAAGCATGTTGAGCGTGAGCCGCCCCATGCTGGTCGCGGTGTTGAAGCTCTGGGTGACCGAGACGAAGGAGGCACCGGCCGCATCCAGCCGCTCCACGATCTTGGCGAAGTCGGCGAGCGACCGCGTCAGCCGGTCGATCTTGTAGACCACGATCTGATCGACGGGGCCGGCATCGACATCCGCCAGGAGCTGCCGCATCGCCGGCCGCTCCAGCGTGCCGCCGGAGATCCCGCCGTCGTCGTAGCACGTTGGAAGCAGTACCCAGCCCTCGGCCTTCTGGCTGGCAATGTAGGCGGCGCAGGCCTCCCGCTGGGCATGGAGCGAGTTGAACTCCTGCTCGAGACCGTCTTCCGAGCTCTTTCGGGTATAGATCGCGCAGCGGATCTTCCTCATCCCTTGCCCCCGCCCCGGTTGGTCAGTCCGAAGAAGCGCGGGCCCGACCAGGTCGTGCCGGTGATGTGCCGGGCGATCGCCGAGAGCGACGGGTAGATCCTGGCGTCGAGCCGGAAGCCCCTCTCCAGCACCTCGACCTGGTAGCTCCGTCCGTTCCACTCCCGCACAAGGTGGGCACCGGCGCGAAGAGACCCGCGTGCCTCGCGGACCGGCTTGCCCTCCGCAATCTTGCGCAGCGCGCGTCGGGTGGCGACCGGCAGCCCGCCATGCCGCTTCACCTGCGCCTCATGCTCGAGCGCCAGGCGCAGGAATGCCACCGACGCGTAGGCCGGCGGTGGCACGCCGAAGACCGCCTCCCAGGCTTGCCGCAGCCGGGCACGATCGGGATCGGCCCTACCCGGCATCGGTCGTCTCGCAGGATCTGATGGCGGCAGCTTCCGTCGACTCCATGGCAGAGGCCGCAAACACGATCCGGTAGCGCGCCGGCTTCCCCTGCCCCGACGTCTCCGCAGCCACCTCATAGCCTGCCTTGCGCAAACCCGTCAGTGCCGCCCGCACCGTGTGCGGCTGCCAGCCGAGCTTCCGACTGATCGTCGCGACGTCGGCACCGGTCGTTGTGCTTAGCATCCGGATCAGCTGGTCCTTTTTGCTCACCCGTTTGATGCCGGACTTTGGGTTCGACTTGCGCCCGGACCTGGTTGTCATGGCTTCGATGGTCATGGTCATCTCCTGTCAGGCATCGCAGGAGTACCCTGCCCCTGCTACTGACATGAACCCGGGAAATCCCGGGCGGAGATGTGACCGTTCGGCCTGGCCGGTGCCACTACCGCTCTCTCGCAGCGCGAAGTCCAGTCAATTCGGCAGAAAGGGGCAGATTTTCGTAGTTCGCTACATCAGCAATTGTACGGTCTCCTTGCGCAGCCTGAGTCTTGCCGCCAGCGCGCGATCAATAGGTCCTGACCCTAATCGCCTTGGTCAAGTGCTGATCTCGCAGCGTTTTATCCTGCGCGCCGGGCTCTGGGGTTCTCTCCGCGGCCGGCGGTCACCGTCGATCTTCGGAGAAGGTTCGGCTGTGTTGCATAAATCCCGAGAGGGATTCATCTCGTGAATCCAGCGTGGTAGGTGGGTGGCATGAGCAGACCGACACCCGCGATCTACAAGACTTCGAACTGGCCAGCCTATAACGAAGCGCTCAAGCGCCGTGGGTCGCTGACGATCTGGTTCGACCCCGCGATGAAC